>NZ_JAACFT010000028.1 GCF_029051685.1 Bradyrhizobium sp. CSA207
ATCACCGACCTGCTGCCCTTCAACTTCCCCAAAACCGCCACTGCCTGAACAGGCCAGACGCCGCCCCCGATACGAAGGCCATCCGTCAAAAGCGCAGGCGTCAACGTGCGGGGAAAATCGCGCTTACGGAATAGGAGTGTCGTTTGAATGCGACCCTCGACCTGGGACGCGCGGTTACGGTTCACGCTGACCGCAGGTCAGGAGGGCGATGCACCGCAAGCAGGCGCATTGATCGAGGGATTACCTGCTGAGGTCGTCATGGCCGATACAGCCTATGACGCCGATCACTTGCGCCAAGCCATCGCCGCCAAGGAGCGCTCGCCGTCATTCCCAACAACCCGTCACGTGCACTCAAATATCCGCTGGACAAGCATCTCTATGCCCAGCGCCATCTCGTCGAATGCTGCTTCTCAAGGCTCAAGCAGTTCCGCCGCGTCGCAACCCGCTTCGAAAAGACCGCCCGAAATTACCGCGCAGTAGTCACTCTCGCTGCCATCGTTTTATGGATGCGATAAGTGTCCACACTACCCAGTGGCTACCATTTCCCGTACCAATTCCCGGCTTGTACCATTTATGTCAACGATCTGCCATGGCAGCGACACCGTCTTGTCGCGTTTAAGGCTTCATTTGATGCGCGCAAACTTCTCGATCTCGCTTTTCTGAAGCGCGAAAGCCTAATCTTATATGCTGCCGAGGTGATGAGTGGCGCTCCCGTTGAAAACGTTAGCAAATCAGCCGGATTCGACTTCGGAACTCCAGGGCGTTTCGCTTAAGATCGCTGACAAAAAGCTCGTCACCTTACCAGGTCTCAAGCTGCCGTTGGCAATGTTGGCCGGGCTCAAGACACCGATTCGATCCATCGGCGGGTGGTGGACGGTAGGAGGCCGAAGCAGATCCACGTGGCGATCAAGTTCCAGTCTCGCGCGCGCTCGCCATCGACGACGGTAGCCACTACCCAGGTCTTCCTCGGCTAGCAAACTGATCTCTTGAACACCTATGCGACGCTCAGCCTCCCCTTCGTCGTGTCGCCCAATAAGCCTGCTCATTCAACGAATAGGAGTCAACGTTGCGCACGACCGCCATGACGCTCACCGGCGCTCTATTCATTCTGGGCACTGTTAACTGTGCGAGCTCGGAGCAGATTTCTCTCCGAGTGGCATATGCCTTCCCATCTCGAGATGCCGCTTACCGAGAGAAGATCGCCAACGAATTCATGCGTCGCTATCCGGATTTTCAAATCAAGCTTGAATCCAACGCCGCTGATTGCCCCGCATTGCTACAACGAACGTTGCTCTCCTCGATGACAAACGATTTGCCGGACGTCGCCGCGTCGTCTGTTATCCCGATATGCCTATCCTCGCCCGGCGGGGATCGTTATGCCTCTTAATGATTTCATTGCCAAAGACAAGTCGTGGAACGATGTGGGTTTAAGCGCTCGCCTGAGGAGGCGATGCCTCGCATGGTACGTGATGTAACGAGTCTTCTGCCGAAGACGTAACTGCCTGAACGCCAGATTAAGATTTGCAATCTACAAGGAAATAGCAATGTCCGGGACACTGATCTCCGCCAAAGAGGCGATGAAGCGAATCGACGGGGCCGATGAGCGTCATTTCGTTGCACAGCTCGGTACTGGGTATGTGAGCCTCAGCAAGAATCGTCAGTATTTTCGCGGATACTCTTTCTTTACGAGCAAGTTTCCAGCGAAAGAACTACATGAGTTGCCCAACGATTTTGTGGCGCGCCATCTGGTCGAAATGTCCATTGTAACAGAGGCGGTGCAAACTTCTTTCAACGCGAGGAAAATGAACGTCGCGCTCTTTGGGAACAACTTTCCGCATGTGCATTGGAATATCATACCGCGATACGGCACGGACCCATTGCCCGAAGACGCTATCTGGAGCATTGATCGCGAAATCGTGGAGAGCGTACACCCATCCGATGAGGATCTGTCGAGTATCCGAGATCAACTCAAGCTCGGAATAAGAAGGCTTGCTAATCGACATGAAATCGAGGTGTCGTTTGAATGCGAGCCTCGGCCCGGGATGCCCAGCTAAGCGTACATCAGTTTCCCGCGCCGATATCGCGTAGTCTCTTCGTCTTTGTTGGGGTCGATGCAGAGCTGCCGCTGGCAGATCGAGCATCTTTCGGCGCGGGGCTATTCGCTTACATTCGTCGGAGCAAATTGTGAGTTATCCGGAAGCAAGGGAAACGAGGTTTCGTCTCTATCCAGGTGAAGAGGTCGTGGCGATTGGCCGGCACAAGCTTCTGACCTATTATCGTGCCCCTCGAGTTTTCAACCTGCCGCTTGTCGTATTCGTCCCCGGTGGCGGGCACCTCGGTCGGATTTCCTATGGCTACCCTGAAGCCAAGCAATCAGATTTCTTGGCACACTGGTTGGAAGCGTTAGGATATGGGATGCTGGCGGTTTCCTATCCAAGAGATGAAGGAAGTCACCAGAGCAACTCCGGCGACTTGACGGTTAGGGAATGGGGCGAACTAACAGCGATTGCTACAAACCGTGCCATCGAGACTCATGCGCTGACACGAAACGTGATAGCCTGCGCTTGGAGCATGGGTGGACGAGTGGCCAGATCTCTGAATATGGCGCTTTCCGCCAAATCGCTTCAACTTGAGGCCTTCATTTCACTTGCCGCAACGCCGCCGATCCCTGGCTTAGCTCCTCTTGACCTCACAACTGTCAACGTCCGATATACAGGCTACATTGATTTTTGCGCCCCTAAAAGCGGAGCTAGGACCTACGCGGATGTGTGGGAAGAAGACTTGAGATTCCAGGACGCCCAAGAAGGCAGAATGATTATTCCCGCCTCCGTATATAGAGAGGAATTTTTAGCAGAAACACCTGTGTCTATCCGCGGAGAAAGTGACAGGTTCGCCGATGGTCGCTTATACAAGTCCTTGGCTCACGCGGCATCTGATATGGGCACATTCAATTTCCCCGAGTGGCCTATTGTAGGCGCGATCATACCAAGTTCGCCGCGAGATGCTGTGCATGTCTTAGCTGATAAGGCGCGGTGGACGTTCTTTAACACCCAGAAACTTCTTGCCGATTGGCAGACACCATCAGTCGACTTTTCCGCGTTGCATCCCAAGGAGTGGCAGAGGCTCTGCGAAATTGTACTTAGCGTCGGCAATAGGCTGACAGAGCATGTTCCGGGGAATCATTTCTTTTTTGTCGGCGAAAGCGGCGCTCGGCAAACCGCGCAGTCCATCTTTCGACTCGTTCAAGCCTCCTCACGCTTAAAGAAAGAGATATCGGAAGTCCTCGATCCCTCAATGAGGACACACGAGCAAAGATATTCCGTCTCATGATCTTCAGCTACTCACTTAGCTGAACTGTCCAAGCTCGAGTCCTCCAGCGTGTAGTCACAGAACAGGAGCCGACTAGCTCAACTAGCGCAGAAAGCAATCTATTCCATAAATCACTTCCAGCTAAACTAGAGACATAGTTTGAGGACCGCCAGACTTCAATGTATCGAAGAGGCGTCATTTCAATCGTATCGATGCTTTCCATATATGAGCTATTATTGAAGCGCGGATCTTGGGTGAGATCGACCATCAAGCCTTCAACCACCGCATCTAGATTCGGAAGTGTCGGTACTGAGCGTCTGAACAATTCAAGCGTTGATTTTTGAATTCCTTCAGTCGTTACGTCGTTCATCAGCCAGATCGCAGTAAAATAACCCTGACGACGAAGCAGCCGCAGGGCTTCCTTGAGGGTCTGCTCCGTGTCGACAAGATGAAAGCCATTTCCGATAACGATCCAATCGACCTTGTCTTGCGGCAAGCCCGTGGCTTCGGCTCGTTTGAGCACAAAATCGAAACTCCCGGCGCCGTTCCCAAGTCGGATTGCTTCATCGCGCATTGCTGCGTTAGGCTCGACTGCGTACCCCGAAGCATTCGCCTCCGCGAGCGCTTTGGTAAGTATCCCTGTCCCGGCGGCGAGTTCTACAACCACAGGGTTATCCTTGTCTTTCGCGATCATGTGCCGGATGCTCTCAACGACCCGGCTAGAGTACGGTACCCGAGCGCTATAGTGAGATGCGCATGGTGAGAAATCCGTTTGCTTAATGGCTTCAACTGACATCCTTCGATCTCCAATGATGATGATTATGATGGATGATGATCGGTCCACGCCCGGGTTGACCAAAGGCCAGAACAGGCTCCTTCGCCTAATTTCTGTTATCTCCAATCGACTCCGAGCTTAAACAGGCCGTCACCTTGCATCGTCGGTACAGGAAGGCGCCTACACAGTATCTTGCCACCCCGAGAAAACCGTACCTCCTTTGGAGAGCTCCAAGGTGCCTCGATATTGTGAATCCATCCAGCAATTTGATCAGCCTCGACCTCATCTCCTGGATTGACCGCGGGTTGAAACAATCCGGACTCAGGCGCGCAAACGGTTTCAGAGATGGGCAGGCGACGGATCAAGATCGTTTCCGTATCACTTTTCCGAGCCGGCTCGCGTAGAATTTTCAGATAGGCGAGTATGCGTAAGATCCCCTCTGTTAAGAAACGCAGAGCGTCAATGTTGATGGTTGCACCTCCGCCGAGCTCCGCAGCTATAGCTGACACTCCGACCCGTTCGCACGCGGCAAAGATACTTCCCGCGTTGTGATCTTCTTGGTCCAAAACGAATGTCATCGGCATTCCGAGGACTCGGGCCAGTTCAAAAAGCCTTTCCCGCTGTGTTGTCTCGGATATGGGCGGAAGCATCGCGCAACACGCATATTCGACGTTATGTCCTCCGGAGTGCGTATCCACAACGAGTGCAGCTCTGGGTAACAAGGAGGCTTCGATAAAATGGGCGAGGACCTGAGTAGGCTTTCCAATTGGCACCCCAGGGAACGCGGTATTTAGATTACCGTCATCAAATGGCGAGAGGCGCGATCCCGAGTGGACCGCGGGGCCGTTCAAACCGGGGATAATGATGACTTGACCACTTATCGTCCGGCATTTTAGCTCTTGCGATAGCAGCCGAAGGGCGATCTGACCTTCATACTCGTCACCGTGGCAGCCGCCAAGCAACAATGCGCAGGGACCATTCCCATTCTTGACGGAGATCACGGGTATTGCTGTCCAGCCGAAAGCACTTCGGCCTGTTGAGATGGGAACGCGAATAAGCCCTGAGTGATAGCCATCGCTAGCGAGATCTGTCGTTAAGACCGCGGCACTCATCTTTCGTGAAATCCGATCATTTGTTTTTGTTGCGAATGTTACTTCGGTTACGTGAGGTTGACGCAGTAAGCCTTTTTGCGAATATCGCTCAAATATTTCGGTCAGCTTTTCAGTGACGGCTTGCTTACCAATCGCCGAGGCGGATCGTTGAATGAGACTGGAAGAGAAACTCAGTGCCAGGAAGTGCGAAAGGCTCGTATCAAACTCCCAATTCCAATGCCGAACGTTCACGTCTTCAAATCTGCGGTCAGCACCGAGTTCGCTGTAAAAATCGATCGTTGAGTATGTTCCTGCCGCGGTGGTGAAAGTGCCTCTGCGGTACTCTGAAATGCACTGTTCGACGAACTCATGATATTCGGCAAGTGCCGGACTGTCCCAGTACCGGTGTCGATTGTGAACAAGCGCCAAGATGCCGCCTGGAAGTAATGTGCGCGCGACCTCGTTGTAGAACGCGGGCCTATCAAACCGATGGGCCGCTGTAGCGGCCGCGACGGCAGACACAGACCTGTCCGGCAATGGCAATTGCTCAGCTGGTGCAATACGGAAGGTGATTTGCAGACCGCTAGGTGCTGACTTAACAGCAACATGAGTCATGTCAGCGTTCGGATCGACGCCAATGACGGAGAGTCTTCCCTTCACTTCCGCGGCGAGCACCCTTGTGAAAAGTCCTGTGCCGCTCCCAACGTCCACAATTGCACCATCGAGATGTTTGTTGGTGACGTGATCAATGATGACCCTTGCGACCTCAGCGGGATAGCTGGGCCTATAAAGGTCATAGTTTTCGCCCTCGCCAGTGAACTCGGACCAAGGGGTCTCAAAATTGTGAAAGGTGGTTGTCATCGAAACGCTCTCGATCTCTAAAACAGTTACGCTTTGATAAGGTCGCTCACTATCGCGAGACCTTTGCGGAGTTCGTTGTGATCGGCGGCGACCCCGAGTCCTATCCGGAATCTTGTGTCACCTAGGGAGGAGCCGACGGCAAAGGAATCTCCGGCCCCGACGACAACGCCTCGTTGCTTCAGGGCTTCGACGAAATCGTTGAGGTTGGGGCCATTGGGCAGTTTGATCCAAAGGTGGTAACTTGCGGGATCGATATCGAATGGCATGCCGAACGCCTGCTGGGCGATATTGCGCCGATTTTGGATTTCGACGCGCATTGAATTTAGAATTTCAGCTGCCAAGCCGGTCGCTAGCCAATGGGTCGCGATTTCCGCGATGAGAGGCGCAACCATCCAATTCGTCGTTCTAACCCCAGGCCAAAATACCTTCTGCATCTTCAACAAACTTGGACCCGCAACGTAGGCGACCCGAAGCTGGGAGGCCAGAGATTTACTGAGACCCATGATGTACCAGCTGCGTTCGGGCGCGTACGCAGAGAGCGGAGGAGGAGCCTTTTGCGGGAGAACACCATAAATGTCGTCCTCAAAGATCGAAAGATCATAACGGCGTGCGATCTTCGCGATGTCTTGCCGCCTCGTCTCGGTCATAATCGCTGAGGTGGGATTATGAAGGGTGGGCATGCAGTATAAGGCGCGCGCGTTCCCGTTGAGTTTTATGCACGCTTGATTGAGGCTTCCGGGCTCGATCCCCTCCGCATCAATTGAGATCCCGTGCAACTTTACTCCTAACAACTGCGATAGCGGTTTGATCGCGGGATAGGTGAGCGCCTCCGTCAGGAGCACGCCACCTGGTTTAACATAGTACGCAAGCAACATAGCGAGGATGCTCTGCGTACCGTTAGCGAGCACTATTCGGTCCGGATCCGGCGTTCCTTCAAATCGCCGTGCGAGCCAATTGGCACCGGCTTCACGATCTTTCGCTGTGCCGGTGAAACGAGGAAATCGAATAGCCTCCGCAACGTCCGTCTTCGCAAGATAGGAAAAGGATTCCTGGATTGCTGTCCGGATAAGCGGACTCGGAGGTGGAAAATTGCGTCCGAAGTCGATGAGCCGTGCGGAAGCCTGTGCAACTTCGCTAACGTTCGAAAGATCGTCCATTTTTGCGTCCTTGGCTTCAAACTACAACGATGTTCAGTCGGCTTAACGGGCAAGACCCGCGACAGTTGCCAGCGCGATCGAGCCGGCGATTGCAAAGCCCGTCGCGATCGGCACCGCAATTCCACGAATGGCTGGGACGCGGATTGCAGTGGTCACGTGTAACGGCGCGAGTATGATGAAGGCTGCCGCAACAATCGTCGGAAAAACATCGTCCGATAACAACGGGCGAGCGAGCAGCAGGATAGTAAGGACTGGCGTATCGTACGAAACCGGAATGCCAATAAATCGCGCGTCAGATGTGAGTCCGACATTTTCGAAATGGCTGAGCCTGATCGCGCCCGCCAATACCAGCGCCAAGCTCGCGACGAGCGACAGCATCGTGCCTTGACCAAGAAGGATAATGATCATGGCCGGGAACACAACGCCATGAATGAGATCGGCAAATCCATCGAAGCTTTTCCCGAACTCCGCCACGCCTGGACGGCGAAGATGGCGCATCTTCCGGGCAACATGCCCGTCCCAATGATCCAGAGACCAGGTCCAAAGCATTGCCGCAACGCCGAACTCTATCTTTTGGTTTAAGGCCAGGAACAGCCCGATGACGGCAAAGAGATAGGCGAGGGCGGTGATGGCATTTGCGTAATCACGCAGATACCCGATCATCGCGTTGCTCCTGTCGGCGGGATGGAACTTGCCGCGGGAAATGCGGGACTCATCGGCGGCGCGAAAATCTTCTCCGCTAGGCGCAGATCATCTTCGCTATCGATCTCGAACCAGAGGGTATCGCTGCAATCCGCCGCTGAAAGCTGCAGCTCTCGCTTCTCGACAAGCAGCGCGAGGATCTGCTCGACATAGGCCGTACGATGCCCGCTTTTCACAGCGCGGTGCAGTGCTGGCACGAGCTGTTCGCGTGAGGCGTCTGCGGAAAAGCGCGTCAGGTTGATGGTCTTGAAGAGACCCCTGGCCCGGGCCTCGACGGGCGTCTGGTTCATGGCGAACGTGACGACAGAACCATCGTCAGCCAGCTCGACGGCGGAGCCACTCATTGCTGCGTTGAACGCCGCCACAGCCGCCACGCTCTGCTGGGTAGATGAGACCGTTCGAAGTGTTCTTTCGAGGACTTCGCGCTCAAAGAACACATCGCCTTCGAGAAAGACGGTGTCGCCGGCAAGCATTGTATTTCGCGCTAGCCATAAGGAATAGGCGCTGCCGGTCCGATCGAAGATGGGATTGTGGACATACTCGATGTCGACCTCCTCGAACCGATGGCCGCAGGACTGTTCGATGGCTTCTTCGCGATAACCCACGACGATGGTTGCTTCGCGAGCCCCGAGCTCAGACAACTGATGCAGCGCGTTGTGCAGCATCGCGGTTCCGTTCACCTCCACCAAAGGTTTCGGAACAAATTCCGTGTAGGGGCGCAGCCTGGAGCCCATTCCTGCGGCAAGGATCACCGCCCGTGTACCATTGAGCATTTTGAAACGTCCTTCTGGCAAGCTTCAGGCTGGTTGCCTGGTCTTCAGGCTGTTCAGGGTCTCGACGACGCGTTTCAGTCCCGTCTCCAGCAGGTCTGGTGGAGCACCGAAACAGAGACGCAGGCCATTCACGTCGCCAAAGGTACCGCCGGCAACGGATCCCACATCGGCTTCCTCCAGGAGCAATCGTGCAATGTCGTCGGTGGATCGAAGGTGGCCGCTGGCCGGCAAAGCTGAGACAAGCCTACTGAGATCGAGATAGAAGAAGAACGAGCCGTCGGCGCCCAGCGAGCTTACGTCCTGCAGACCAGAGAGGATGCGAAGACCATTGTTGCGAGCGTCGGACAGACGCTCATGCATCCTTCGTTCAAAACTGCCGTCGCCGACTTGAAGGTGATGCAGGATGGCATGCTGTGCGATTACATTGGCATTCGAGGTCGTATGGCTCTGCAGCTTCTTGGCCGCGGAAACGATCTCTGGAGGAGCTGCGAAGTAACCCAGGCGCCAACCGGTGATCGCCAGCTCTTTTGAGAAGGCGTTGACCAGGATTGTCCTTGAACGGACGCCGGGATGCGCCATGACGATCGACTCATGGCGCGAACCGGTGAATACGAAGCTGGAGTAGCTTTCGTCGGAAACGATCCAGAGCTGATAGTTGATCGCGAGATCGCCGATAGCTTGTAGAGTCGTTCGATCATACACTGCGCCAGTCGGATTGTTCGGCGAGTTTATGATAATGGCTTTCGTGCGCGGGGTGACAGCGGCACGGATTGCATAAATTTCGGGAATATATGTCGGGGGACGGGCGTCAACGAACACGGGCTTAGCGCCGACGAGAAGAACCTGGGACGAGAATGTCGGCCAGCAGGGACGAATGATGATGACCTCATCACCGGGATTGAACACGACCAAGGCAGCGTCGAGCAGGCCCTGCTTTGCACCCGCAGTGATAGCGATGTTATCCGTATTCCAGTCGATGCCTGTTTCCGCAGACAGCTTTGCGGCGACAGCGCCGCGAAGCGGCGTCAGGCCGATGGAATCGGTATACCGGTTCGCCCCGGCATTGATGGCGGCAATCGCTCCTTCGCGCACGGATGATGGTGGCTCGATGATGACTTCGCCGGCGGCCAGATCGATGATCTGACGGCCGGTCGCGGCAGCTATCTTAGCCGCCTCACGGGCGGCGGCAGTGCCCGAACCTGACAGCAAAGACATCCGTTGCGCCAACATGTGCGCTCCTCCTGCATCGATTGTCGAGTTTGTTAAGGTGATCGCAACCGCTTCGCCGCCGGTACGCGATCTGCCTCGGCGGATATCACTCTTCCGTTTGACAACCGCGTCGTAGCCAAATGGGCTTAAGAGTTCATTGAGACCGGCGCCCCCTTCATCGCGCCATGGCGCCCTTATGCACTTACACGAAGAAGGAGGGGCGCGGTTGGAGCAGACTTGAGCACACAGTATTTTGGAATCGAGGAGCCAACGTATCGATCGCGGCCGTCGGCCAGAACAGATTTTGAGTGAGTTTGCATGCTGAACTCCTTGCGGTTGATGTTTGCGTAGCCCGATGCTCATCCGTCAAATAGTTTGCTCCCATCAGTAGATCAAATACTAGCGTTGGTAGTTGACCCGGGCGCAAACGTAAGTCGTTAGAATTGAGACGAGAGTTGCGGCTCTACGGTGCTCGGAGTCGAGTACGTCTCGAGTGGCCCTTGGCGATGGCTTCTATCATTTGCAAGCATGTCCATGCACAAGGCGGTTGAAACATGCCGCCGTCCGATCCTGAGAGTGCCGCCCGCGCTACCGACGATGCTTATTGAGCTCAGAGTGGTGCGGATAAGCGATGCATCGATGTGAACGACATCGGCGGTCGCGATCTTCGCCTTGAGACGGGCCCCCGCCCGCCCCGCTTGAAGATCATGCGGTGGCGCACTGCACCCCACCGCTCGCGGATGCGTATCAAGCTGGAGTGGTCGGGAAGAGCGTCATGCGGTCCTTAGCCGACGAACCATCGGATGGCGACATTGGCTTGAGCCTCCGATCGTCGACGATGCCTAGTGACAGCGCAGCGAGCATCAACCCTACAGCGACTTCCGGATAATCGCCCGGCCATCGCCGAAGAAGTAACAGTGAGACTTCGTGGTGTAGCCGAGAAGAATAGAGTACGCGATCGACCCGAACCGCTCGGGGATTTGGTGGCGAAGCGAGGAGGTGACGAACAGCTCTATCTGATTCTGTTCCTTCTCAGCATGTGGCGCCCTCCGACCGCGACTCACAAGGAAAACGGAATCAGTCCGCGCGAACTCTTTTCGACAACCTCCACTCGGCAGCGCTGTCACGTGGCGTTCAGCACCTTGGCGGCCGCCTTGATGCCTCGTGGGCGTCCGAGACTCACTAGCTTGAGGCCGCGCAGACCCCGCCTGGCGAGCCTGCGCAGGAACGCCATCCGCGGATGGGCCGACATCCATGCCGGGGATTTCCGGCCGGCCATCCTGCACGATGATCGCGACGATCCCCGCGACCGAGACATTGCGACCCTGCTGGCGCACCCTCACGCAGGTGGCGTCGATCCACAGAGAGGGCCATCGCCCTCGACCGGACGGGCGAGGAACGCCCCGTCAACTATCAAGCCTGCTAATTGATCTAGATGTCAGAAATGGCGAGTGATTGCCGAATGAAGGTTGGGCTGCTCAGTCGGGCTCCTCAACCGTCGCTCCTGAGGTGTTCGGCATGAAATGTCAACCACAATCTGTACTCGCCAACGGTCCTGATCGATGCACCGCATCCTCGCCCGCAGAAGTGCTGCGTGCACAGGTGTGCTCCAATCTTGAACTCTCCTTCCTCATGGAAGCGCATGACGGCCTCTCCGCTGCGATCGCCGAGCGGGCAGGGTTCAAAGGTCTCTGGGCGTCCGGTCTTTCAATTGCCTCCTCTCTTGGGTATCGTGATGTCAACGAAGCGTCATGGTGCCAACTTGTCGATGCAGTCGAGCGGATCGTGGACTCGAGCAAACTGCCTGTTCTGGTTGACGGCGATGGCGGCTTCGGGAATTTCAACAATGCACGCCTCCTTGCCCGCAAGCTCCGTCAACGAGGCGCTGCCGGCGTTGCGCTGGAGGACAGCTGCTTTCCGAAGATGAACTCGCTCATTGGCGATCGTCACCCCCTCGCCGATATCCACGAATTCTCCGGCCGCCTGCGGGCAGTCAAGGATACAGTCGCGGAAGACTTGGTCCTCGTGGCCCGGATCGAGGCGTTGATCGCGGGGCATGGAATGGACGAAGCCATTTTACGCGCTCATGCTTACGCGGACGCGGGTGCGGATGCGATCCTCATTCACTCGCGAAAGAGCACCGCGGACGAGGTTCTTTCCTTCACGCGCACCTGGCAAAGCCGATTGCCCGTCGTGATCGTGCCAACGACATACTATCGAACACCAGTCTCTGCGTATCGTAATGCCCGCATCTCAACAGTGATCTGGGCCAACCACTCAGTGCGAGCTGCAATAGCAGCAATGGGACAGGCCTGCCGTCGCGTCATTGCTGAAGAAGGCGTTGCCGGCATTGAGCCCAATATTGCGACGCTCGACGAGGTCTTCGAACTGTTGAGGTATGACGAACTTGCCCGCGCGGAAGCGCGCTATCTTCATCCTCTTGACTGAGGGCAATGACCTCGCATTTACACGCAACAGACTCGTTCTCGAAGGACCACCGTCATGCAATCGGCCGCCTTACTGTTACGCTCCACCGCATGTTTCAGCGAAGCACAGGCGTTCCCTCTCAAAATTGGATGCGCCATAGACGGGCGCACAGCTCTTGCGCGGCTGATCCGAACATGCTGCAGATCTACGGGGCTCATTTCTCTTTTGAAGAGGCGCCAACGCGGACGGTGATCCGTCGTCCTCTTCAAGAAAGCCGGTAGACTCCACACCGCGACAGCAACCACAACCACAAGTAACATTTGAGACCGAGGGAGAGCGCTTATGTTAACGCAACGGATGGTTCTGCTCAACTCTTCGGGCACAGCCGCCAACGTGACAAATCTGCGTGGCGGCGCCGTTCGCAACGTGTTCTCCTTCAGTATGCGCCGCTGGCGCAAGCAACTGACCCGGCTAGGGTTGATTGGGACCATAGTTGTCGCCTCAGCTGCGGCTGGCAGTGTCACCGATGCGCTTGCGGGAGACGAGGCGAAGGCTGCCATGCAAACCCAAATCGGCCGGGTGCAGCCGGGCGCTAAAGCCATCTCTCTACCGGTTCCCGCATGTGGCGAGACAACCCAAAAATTTGGCTCCAATGATCCGAACGATCCCGTCGATGGCACCGTCAACAAGATGATCACCGAGTGGCTGCTGGCCGGCAACAAGGCCGCTTGGAAATCCAGATTCGGTCTTGATAGGCCCGCTCTTGGCGACGCAGAGTTCGAAATCGACACCTCCGGTTACGGGAAGGATCTCTTCCTGACCGGCCCCGAAGCCAAGACCCGCGGCATCGATCCGCATCGGAAGCAAGTACTGCCGCACCGCGGTCTGTTCGATAATTCCAAGGGCATTCTCGAAAACACCATTTCAGCCGCCGACAACGCGCTTAAGCACGGTTTCCACGGTGTCGAACTCGATCTTCGCGCAGATAGGAGCGGCCATGCCTGGATGATGCATGACACTACACTCGGGCGGGTTACCGGCGATCCGAACAATTGCCTGATTTCGGATGTCCCTACCGAGGAAATCAAGAACATGAACCTCTCGATATGGAATCCTTTCAATAATGAACGAATTCCGGCGCTTGACCGCAACGGCAATCCGCAAAAGATGGAAGACCTGCAGAATATGATCGATTACGTCCGCGAGAAGAATAGAAACGGCGAGGAGTTCAACGTTATCATCGACCCCAAGGACGAGGTATCGACGATCAGAACAATCAAGGCGCTGTCGGCGCTTGATAATGCTGACGTGCGGAGGCACCTCGGCATCAAGATCTATTCAACCTATGTGCCCACTACCGACCTGATTATTGCGAGCTGGGACAGCAAGACCAGAAAAGTACTTGATCCACTGAACTTTGCCAATGTGACTGTCTCGCCTGATAACAAGCTCAATCTGATTCCGCTTCTCATCAAGGCGGAAGACGTCCAGTCGTCTAACATCGATAAAGACCAGGCGACCCAGGCCAGCGATTGGCTGACCTCCTTCGATAGGCTGGGCAATCTCACCATGGTGGAAATCTCCCGTTTCAAGGGAACCGACAACTTCGACAAGATGAATCAGGTGACCGCGAAATTCCAGGCAGCGGGCAAGAAGTTCGCCAGTACGCCTGTCACGGCGTCCTATATCTCGGAAGCGTTCTCCGTTAACGGGCAGAAGTTTTACTATAGTGCTCAGGGCGTGCCGATCACCCTGCCCGGCCGTCCCGACATGGAGTTCCGCGCCACTTTCGGCGCGCTTGAGCCCTATGCCGACGTGCTGCTGTCCGACAATGCTTATTTGGAGACGCTCTATGCCGCCGGCTATATCACTGAGGGCAGCCATGCGGATTATGCCTTTCCGATAGATGCCCACTACAACCCGGCATCCATTATCGCCGCACCGAAGGTTATCAGTGGCAAGCCGAGCTGGATGAGCGATCCACGTCATCGGTGAGCCTATGGCCCATGGTGATCTGCACCACGATTGTTGCACGCCCCCTGCAGAAAGCTGCGAAGGGATATGATGAGCTGGCCAGTCGAAGGAATCCAAACATGAAGTCCTGCAAGAGTAGGACCGCGTCAGTTGGCGGCCCGCCATCGTGAATCGGCGGACGAGACAGCGCTTGACCTCCGCCTGCCGCATTCACGCAGAAGCACGTAGTGCTAAGCTCGTGCATGAGAGCAAAAAGCAGCAACCAGCCTAACCATCACATCGTTCCGTCGGCTGCCGAACGATCGCCTGCTGCTTGGCATGAAGGGCATCCGCGCCGTGTGCAGCGGTGCCGTTCAGTACGTGGCGACGTCGGGGAATACTCGCCGCGTCTGGCCGGCTCTCCTGTTCGCGCCGATGCATGAGGAGCGACACGACATGAACGTGATCACATCAGAACGCAATTCCCTGATCTCGGAAACTTGGGCTGCGAGGTGCGTCAGCCGATCCCGGCCAGGCCCGGACAGCGCGAGCGCTACGATTATGAGTACCGCCGCAACGGCACCGTCAATCTCTTCGTTAACTTCGATCCGCATCGTGGCTGGCGCAACGTCAAGATAGCAGACCGCCGCGCCGCCGTGGTCGCCCACTGCATGCCTGAACTCGTCGACGTCCATTATCCCGATGCCGCCAGTATCCGTGTCGTGCAGGACAATCTGTCGATCAGTCCGCCGGCGCGCTGTATCAAGCATTTGCGCCCGCCGAGGCCCGTCGCATCCTGCGTCGCCTCGAATTCTACTACACACCGAAACACGCCAGTTGGCTCAACATGGTCGAGTGCGAGATCAGCGTGCTGCAGCGCCAGTGTCTCGGCCGCCGCATCGACGACGCCAAACGGCTCCGAAAAGAGATCGCAGCATGGCAACAGAAGCACGAGACCGCATCAAATGGATGTTCACAACCGACAAAGCCGGCGCCAAACTCGGCCGCGCATATCCAACCATCGCCAAAGAGTCAAAATTACTGTGATGAACCACTAGCTAGGTCCAGCGGGCTTCCATAGCGATCCTTCAAGAACCTGGCGGCGCGCTCATGGATTCCTAGTTTTGAGCCAACAACGCCGCGTGGATTGTAGCTATCGACGACTCAAGCCAAGCTGAATACGCCGGAGAAGACTGGCAGCTCATATCGGGCGACAATATTGTTGAAGCGAACATGGGTATCTATCAGCTCTTCGAGATCGAACGAGAATGGAATGCCCATTTGCTTTACGACGAACGGTGTCAACACCGTCGGAGCAGGTGCTACGCCGATCTTCGCCAATTCTTCCAATCCATTAATCGTGTTCTCTGCAGCCTCAATTCCGGCCAGAAGGCAGCTTCCGGCTCCGAACCGACCAAACACGTCGACTGCGTCGGTAAAGATCGGCATGTACTCTTCAAAAGTGTATTCGCCCTTCAGGCCACGGATATACTTTCTTCGCATTCCGGCATCGACGATATCGACCCCCGTGTTGAATCGCGAAACGCCAGCATCTCTCAGAACTGAAAGGTAATTTCTTCGCTTATTTATCCCTGTCGTTTCGGATGCCCGGCGGAACCACCTGGGATACGTAAATACTCTTTGTATACCCCGCCTCTCTGAGCCGACGAGAGATTGTCGAATGTCGGTCCAATTCGGTCTTCTCATCCTTGATGCTTCCAGTGCATAGCCAAACGATATCGTATTTGTCATCAAACGTGTGGCCATTCCTGTCCGCATAATTCAAACACTCCTGAAAATTGGCCTTGTAATTAGTATCACCTCCTTGAATGGCCAGCGCCTCCCATTCATTTTCTTTAAAACAGAATTCGCGCGAATAACAGCAGTAAACATGATAATCGAACACGAAACTCCGGGCGCCATTCGCGCGCATCATACCGAAATTGTACATACCCGTAGGCGAGCGTTCGGGGTCAATATGTTGTCGACAACGGACTTGTTCAATCTCGTCGTTTATGGATGCAAGGAGGACCTCTCCGTCAAACATAAATGGCGAGTTCGAATTGATCCGTACGGTGATCTTTTTGACGAACTGCGGGCCAAATATTTCGATTTCGAGTCTCGGTATGATTTGCCCAAGAATTGGAAATGATATATCGGTCGTGAGAAGTTGAATTCCGTCTCTCAGTGCGCCAAGTCTGAAGACTTCCTCGATACGAACACCGTGCCTATTTTTGAGTGCAAGATCGAATTTTGCGATCCTCTTTTTCTGAATGCTCATGGCCGCACTCCACCTGCTGCAACGGATTCCTTAGATCGACCGAGCGCCATGCCTGCGACTTAAAATCCGTCACACGCCATGGCGGCCCCGACGAGATTGCTTGCTTTTGATGTCTGGGGCTTGCAGTGCTGCAGCTGCTTTCATGAAACGGCGACTTCCTTTGTCGAACTGCTTCAGCCTTGCATCCTTCCTCACTAATGATCAGAAAGCGATCATGCGCGCCAGGCGCGGATCGAGATTTGGTTGTGGATGCGCCATCAAGGCCGAGCAGGTGGATCAGCCGAAGCGCTGCGGCGAGATCAATCCGAGTAACCTGCAGTCCATCCTTGCTGGCCGATGCGCGCGCACGAGTTGTCATCACTTCCCAGTCTCTCAGTTGTGACGTTAAACGTGCGCCACGGTGGTCACAATTTACTCCATGCGATTTCACGACGGCCGTGATCGCAACAGATTGTTTGCCACTTATAGGCAATCGGCGTGCCACAAGAGATGCTGTGCGAGCCGTTGACGAAACGATGCGCTTTGCACTGCGCCAACGTAGAACCGAGTCTCGGTGTCGGGTCTCTGCCATAAACTTATCAAACCGAACAGTGCTGAACGCGACAACACGGAGCGTTCATCGATATCGAAGCCTGGAGCATCGTTTCTTTTTAAGAACTTCAACAACTCGATGGCTCGATGACGCTTGAGGCGTTTGCCGATGACGGAAGCCCGAGGTGACATCGAGCGCTGCAGACAGCAGGCATCCACGGCGCACGTATCTGGGCCGCCCCGGTACCCCAGGCATCACCGCCAAGGCCGGTAGCTCGCGTTCGAGTGCCTGGATCTGGCTTTTCTCATCGATGCCGAAGGACAAGGACCCCGTTCGTCGCTGGATAGGTAGCTAGAGTCTGACCGGCGAAGCCGGATGCGCCCTGCACAACGGAAATGCATCGTTCTCTCCACTTGCAAACAAGATTTGAAACAACCAGGCCGCGTGTCATGATGAGGAATGACTGTACGATACGATATTCGATCCGAGACGAATGGCTGGACGGTTTACGACATCCGCACCGGTTTTGCTGCTGATCAATGACGTCGCCCAAAATGGCCTTCCCCTGGAAGACGCCGACGACCTGGCCGATCTGTTGAATCACCTACAATCAGAGCAAGCCTACGTCACTAAGGGCTTCGCGGGCGCCGCGATTTTCGCTCTGGTCGCCGCCCTTTGGTGTGGCGGAGGATAAACGTGTATCGACGGGAGCTTCCACGGGTCTTCGAACTTCGCGACTTGGTCCAGTATTCATCATCGCGAGACGCTATTTCCAGAATTTTGAGAAATCGCTGTCGGAGATCCCTCAAAAACTGAAGCAGTTCCCGCGACATCGAGCGGGACTTCCGATGTCGACGAAGGCCTTGGCCATGCCGTGAAGGCCCAGCGCGTTGTGCTGACCAGCGGTCAAGCCGCCAATCGGGGCGATTGGCGATGGTGGGGGCATATGATCTGCACGCGCTGACGGTGACAACTGCTGACTCTAGTAGGTTTGTTGTTCCCACGCATGAGCTAGTGACTAGGTCGTTTTGACAGACACGCCTCGCGCACCAACAGTGCAAGCCCTGCACAGGAGATCCTCTATGTCGTCGACCGCACTGCGCAGCAGCTCTCTTGCGTTGATCCTTTTTGCCAGCGGGATCGTGGGGAGCGCGCGGGCAGACAATCCGCCGCCGCGCGCCAATGCCACAACGCCAGCCGGCCAGAACGGCGGCCCCGGCGAACGCGCCGGCCAAGCGCCGAGTACGCCGTCGGCGGTCGAGCAGCATCGCCTGCCGCCGGACTCCAGCACCAGGCAAACGCTTGATCTCCCTGGGCGGACGCTCTCTTTCATCGCGACGGCCGGCTCCATCCGCCTGTTCGACGAGAAGGGCGAGCCGGAGGCCGACATCGTCTATACCTCCTATCAGCTTGACGGCACCGATCGCGGCACGCGCCCGGTAACGTTCTTCTTCAACGGAGGACCGGGCTCATCATCGGCCTGGCTGCAGCTCGGCAACGCCGGACCGTGGCGGCTGCCGATCAATGCAGACGAGGTCACGCCATCCACTTTTCCGGAGGTGAGGCCAAACGCGGAGACTTGGCTCGATTTCACCGATTTGGTGTTTATCGACCCCGTAGGCACAGGCTATAGCCGTTTCGTGGGAACCGGCGATGATGTGCGCAAGCGGCTCTTTTCCGTTGACGGCGACGTCAACGCGCTCGCGCTGGTGGTCCGTCGCTGGCTCGAAAAGCATGACCGGCTGTTGTCGCCGAAATACATCGTGGGTGAAAGCTATGGGGGCATTCGCGGGCCAAAGGTTGTGCACCAGTTGCAGATGCGGCAGGGCATAGGCGTCAAGGGCCTGATAATGGTCTCGCCACTCTTCGACTACGGCCAATATGCCCGCACTGGCCTGCTGCAATACATCGCAACACTGCCGAGCTATGTCGCGACCCTGCGTGAAGCCGAGGGTCCGGTAAAGCGAGCCGATCTCGCCGACGTGGAAGCTTATGCACGCGGAGAGTTTCTGATCGACCTAATCAAAGGTCAGGCGGACAAGGAAGCGACCACGCGCCTGGCCGACAAGGTCGCGGCGCTGACCGGCATCGATCAGGCGGTGAGTCGCAGGCTCGCGGGCCGCTTCGACCTCGCCGCGTTTCGCCGTGAGTTCGATCGTAAGAACGGCATGTTAATCGGCAAATATGACGCCTCAGTGCGTGGCCTCGATCCGTTCCCGGACTCGGATTTCTATCTTTCCGGCGATTCGTCGAGCGACACGCTGCTCGCACCTCTGACCAGCGCCACTGTCGATCTCCTTACGCGCAAGCTAAACTGGTGGCCGGACGGCTCCTATGAGCTAGTCAACCACGCGGTCGGGCAGGCGTGGGATTACGGCCGCGGGCCTCCGGAGTCGCTGTCGGAGCTGCGCCAGATTCTCGCAACGGACCCGAAGATGAAATTGCTAGTCGGGCACGGCCTGTTTGACCTCGTCACGCCTTATTTCGGATCACAGATCGTGCTCGACCAATTGCCGCCATTTGCTTCAGCACCGCGCGTCAAACTCGTAGTCTATCCAGGCGGCCACATGTTCTATTCACGAGATGGCTCGCGCCACGCGTTTCGTGCAGAGGCCGAAGCGATGATGAAGTAACCCGCACCGAGAACTAGGTCACAAGCATGCTCGTGTTCGCACGAGCATAGTTATAGATGAAGCTGATCATGGCGCCGGCTTCGAGGCAAACTCCCTGGATGGCCGTGAGATCGATCTCTTTGCCGACCAGCCAGCTATGGATATCGCTTCGGCAATGATCTTGCCCTTGCCGTTGACTACGCAGATGGCGGTTTTGCGCTGAGAAATATCAAGCCCGACGTGTAAGTTCATGGTTCCCCCGGTTTTGGTTATGGACCAGGGGAGCCTCCTCCTTGTCGCTTGTGCCGCATCATTGTTGCCGACTCGGGTGAGGTTTGCCTTTCCCGACTCTGCGGGCGCTTGAAAACGGTTTCTTGAGTGTTCCTATCTACCCTTGCATTGCGTCAATCTTGTACAACCATCAAATTTCTACTGCCGTGGTAAATCTCCTCAGAGAGCAGTTCTGCACAACTGGCATCTTAGGAGCGTCAATGGGAAGCACCTCTGAGTGTCGTTCACAGCTAGTCGTAACTGTACACGGAATACCGAGAGGTTCGCGTTGCGCGAGGCAGTCTTACCCTTACGCGGTATTCCGCCGATAGTTCTGGCTACGCCCGCGCCGATCACGCACCGTACCGCCGAGGAAAATTTGGGGCTCGGTTACCTGGCGAGTATTCTCAGAAGCAAGGGGGCGAATGTCCAAATCATCGACGGTTGGCTGGGCGGTCTGACGAGCGACGAGATCGCAGATTCGATAGCCCGGCTGCCGGTTCCGCTGTGGATCGGATTTTCCTGCTATGGCTCGGGCAATCGAAGTCATGCAGCTGCTTCGTCAGCGTGGTCTACAAACCCCGATGATCGCCGGCGGCTACGGGCCGACCTTTCACCTGGATGAGTTCCTGAACGCTGGGTTCGACGTCGTGGTCCTCGGCGAGGCCGAAGAAACTGTCTGCGAGTTGAGCGAGCACTTCGCATTCGGTAAACTGGACCTCTCCGACATTTCAGGTATCAGCTACAAACACGACGGCAAGATCGTTCGTAGCGGGCGCAGGCCAGCGGTCGCGAACCTTGACGCCATACCTTTTCCTAGCCGCGACGCGATCCGCGCCTCACTTGAGCGGCGGAGCGCTGTGCCCGTGCTTTCGTCACGCGGCTGCGCGGCCCACTGCACGTTCTGCTCGATCGTTGCCTTTGCGAAGGTATCGGATGGTTCGCATTGGAGGCAGCGTTCGATCGAAAACGTCGTCGACGAGCTGGAGCAGGTTAGCCGCCTCGGGGCGACGTGTTTCAAAGTCATCGACGACAGCCTTATTGAGCCGCCTCGAGACGAGCTGTGGTGCCGTGAACTTGCCGACGATATTCAATCGCGAGGCCTGCGCGTGCGCTTGCGAGGTTCGATCAGAGCGGATCGCGTGACCGACGAGGCAATTAGGCAGCTCAAGCGAGCGGGCTTCTTCGCGTTTTCGTGCGGTATTGAGAATTATTCGGAATCCGCATTGAAGAGGATGGCGAAGAGTGCAAGCGTTGATCAAAACCTGCAAGCCCTTGATGTCTTCAAGAAACACGGCATCTACGTGCAAGCCGGGCACATTCTCTTTGATCACGGCGCGACGATGGAAGAGTTGCGGGAAAATCACCGTCGCATGTCGGACTACGTTTGGACGATCAGCAAGGGAATTTTCTCCGAGATGTATGCGGCCGAAGGAACGCCGTTCACGAGGCTGCTGCGAAAACGAAATCTGATCGACGCCAACGACGATGGGAGTGGCAGCCGAAACTATCGTCTGGCCGACGAAGACGTGGTTCAGGCCTATACGGGCCTAAAGCGCTGGCACAAGAGCCTCTTCGCCTTTACGACAAAGCGATCGACGCCATCAGCGCGCCAAAGGCACTCGAGGACGAGGACCTGGTCAAATTCCACGCGCTTGCGACCGAACTGCGGCGGCACGACCTCGCCTTCATGGAACTCCTCCTGGACGCCGTTGAGTCGCGTGAGCATGACGTCGATGGCCTTGTTGACGCTCAGGTCGCAGGGAACAAGATCAAATGCCAGACGCTGGCGACACGGGTTACCACGCCTACGCGTCGGCCGGGCTGGTGTATGACGCCGCACAGGCCGTAACCAAAAACGGCGAGTACGTGCAAAGCGCTTTCCGGTCTTCAAGGCCAGCAGTGCACGAGCGCCTGAACCGCGACGAGAGTTCGGAGACGATCAGCTCGCCGTCTGAGGTTGTTTAAGTGGGCAGATGGCGCGCAGCCCGACCGTAGGGTTCTATCATGCCAAGCCGGCGGCGGCCGACGCGGTAACGCGCCACCTGTTGGGCAAGGTGCTAGAGAGCGTTAGCCGATCAGGTTGCAAGTACCCTGCGGCCACGAAGTAGTTTGTGGATTCTGCGGGGGTGTAGGTGTCGACGATGCGGCCAACGGCATCCCAGAGACCATTGACCGTACGTTCGGCGGCCTTTCGCAAATTTGCTTTGAGCTTGGCGAAGGCATTCTCGATCGGGTTGAGGTCGGGGCTGTAGGGCGGAAGATAGAGGAGCGTCGCGCCAGCAGCTTCGATCATCTCGCGTATGCGCGGCCCTTTGTGGCTGGAGAGGTTGTCCATGATGACAATCGCGTCTTGCGGAAGCTCGGGAACGAGCACCTTTTCCACGTAAGTCTCGAAGGCATCACGGTTGCTAGGGCCATCGAGCACCCAGGGCGCGATGATGCCGCGCGTGGTTAGAGCAGCCACGCAGGTTGTTGTTTTCCAGTGGCCGTGCGGAACGGCGGCTCGTAGACGTTCGCCGCGCTGGCAGCGGCCATGTGTTCGCGCCATGTTGGTCGACGCCCAGGTCTCATCAATGAAGACGAGCCAGTCACGATCGAGCTTGCCTTGGCTCTCGCGCCAGGCTTCCCGCCGCGTCAAGACATCCGGGCGATCTTGCTCGGTGGCATGGGCGGTCTTTTTTTGCGCGTGATGTTGTGGCGCTCGAAGAAGCGACGGATCGTCCCATAGCCGAAGGAAAGATCTTCTTTGCTCAGGCTGTCACGCAATTCCTCGATGGTGATGTCAGGGGTTGCCTTGAGCAAGGCCATGATCCTCGCCTGATGGGCATCGATCCGGTGGGACTTGCGATCACCGCCATGAGCTCTTGGCTGGGCATCCCCTTGCTCTCGCTCTAGCATCCGCCATCGGCTGACGCTCGCCGCACTTACTTCAAACCGCTCGGCAGCCTGCCGGCCGGATACGCCGCCCGCAATGGTGGCAAGCCCTCGTTCCCGAAGTCCCTCGACAGCGGTTTCGCCATGCCCGCCGGCCTCCCGTCCCGGCGGGTAGCTTGAATCACCAAAACGCTGATTTGTGAATCCCCAACGATTCAGTCAGATGGGCTAACGCTCTAGTCACCATTAGCATCGACAAGTCCCGCGGTCAGAGCGCCAAAGATCAGTCCATCCACGCCTGACTCAGACCAAGGCCGTTGCGCTGAATTGGTTCGGCTTCAAGTGAATGATCGTGAACAAACCGTGGTGAGAACCCTCGTCCGCCCCCTCGAAACCGATTATCACTTGCCTCCCGGAAGCGCGGAAACCACAAACGAGGGTCTTCGATCTGGCGTTCGTTTCGGGACCCGCCACCAAATCGATCGAGAGAGCCCAGCAATCTCAAGAGATTGCTGGAGTTCGTTTTGAGTCGCTTTGGTCAAGCGATCAGTAACGGGAGGTGCCACCCGAATGTCCTCTGCACTGGCGCGTAAAGCCATAGCACGGGTTGATGCCGCATCCTGCATGCGTGCCCGACACCGTCGCCCTGCACTGCGCCGCTCGGTTTGCTGTCGCCCGCGATTGAAGAACGGACGACTTTAGATACCGACAACGAAATCCTGTCCCGCGTCGTGGGCCGGTTGTCGGTTCCAAACCAATGTTGTCGTGTTGACGACGCTAGGCAAAGCGAAAAATCAGAAATTTTCAGTCTGGCGCGTTGCTTGCTTTGTTTGCGCTGTCGGCGTCGATCGCCTGCGAAGGCATCGTGCATAGTTTGGCAACATTAAGCGAAGACGTGGAGACTGGCTGTGTCGCGAACTGAGATAGAGCGATTTGTCAACGATCTAGGGAAAAAGGGCAATCTGCTCGAGAACGCAAAACAGAGTGCTACAGGTCTTGCATCAATTGTAGCGGTCGGAAAAAGTCACGGCTACAATTTTACTCTTGATGAAGCGAAGAGTTACATCCGGTGTCGAAGCCGACAGGAGTTGATTAGTAAGCAGCTCGATGCGACTGCCGGCGCCAATCCTGATTCGAGTGTTGCGATCTCGAGCGGCGTTGTGCAGGCCGCCGGGTTGGCCAGGTCCGCTGCGGAGGTGCCCACGAGCGGCGTACAGGTCGCGGAAGCGCACTCTCACTTCGCCTCGGCAGTCGAGCCCGTCGCTGTTGTTCTGGTTGTTGTTGTTGCGGTCGTGGCCTGACATGCCTGTCGCTCTGACCGCATTGGCTCGTGCTCAAGGAGACGAGAAGTGCGACGAGAACATGAAAGCTGGCCTCGTCCGGGGTGAGATCATTGCCATTAGGCTTATAAGATGCTGCTTCAAGGTTTATCCGTAACGTGATGACGCGCGCTGCCACCGAACACTACCGACAGAGTTTTGACCGTCGCACCCCCGAGCAACTGCGCACCCTGTCGCACGTCAAGCGCTTCACGGAGCGGTTAGCCGGTGACGTGGAGTTCCGCAAGGCGCTTTCGGAGAACGTCGACGCCCCTCGCACGGTAACAGAGCGCTACGGCATCGAAGTTGACCCAATGGAAATGTTGCCGCTCTGGCACGGAGACTACCAAAAATACCGCTTCAAGCCGGAGTCTGCCCAGTGGCCGCTGGCTACGATGTGGGACGAGCATCTGCGCGAGATGTTGCGCCATCGCGACCTCCTGCGCGACGAAGGCGAAATGTCGACGATTAACCCTCGTTTCCATGCCTGGCGCGAGCGCCAAATCCGGCGCTGCAACGACGAATTGGGCGCATCGGCGCTGTCGGTCACGTACCCGATCATCGCTTTCGAGTTGAGCGAAGGCTGCACCGTTGGTTGCTGGTTCTGTGGCCTCTCTGCCGACCGGTTCAAAGGCTATTACGACTACAGCAAAGAGCAGGCAGAGCGTTGGCGTGGCGTAGTTGGCGTCGCGAGCGAGGTGTTTGGTTCGGCAGCCCGTACTGGCTTCTGCTACTGGGCTACAGATCCTATGGACAACCCACACTACGATCGCTTTCTGTTCGACTACTATCGGATCACGGGCGCATTGCCGCAGACAACGACCGCTGCGCCGCTTAAGGATCAGGCACTCACCAGACGCGTGCTCAGACTGTCCAGCCTGTATGGCACCACGCCGAATCGTTTCTCCGTGCTGAGCAAAGCACATCTCAATCAGATTCATATGACGTTTTCGCCAGAGGAGCTGCTAGGGGTCGAACTCGTCCTGCAGGGCAAGGAGGCGCCGACCGCAAAGGCTTTCGCCGGACGCGCGCGCGAGCGGAAGGGGAAGCTCAGGTCCGCCATCAAAGATGATGCAATCGCGTTGCTGGAACGCGATCATACCACGATCGCCTGTGTTTCCGGCTTCCTCGTAAATATGCAGCAGGGACGTTTGCAACTGGTGACGCCGGTACCGGGGAGCGAACGCTGGCCTCTCGGTTACCGCATCTTGGGTGAACGTTTCTTCAGGACGCCTGACGAGTTCCGGGAGGGGCTGCAGAGCATGATCGACCAGTATATGCTCGAGAGCCCAGCCACCCACCTGCCGATCCGCTTCCGCAGAGACCTGCAATACAAAGCAGGGAACCGGTACTTCCAGCTCCGCGCCCGCAACATGGAATACCGGGTGCCCGACCACGTCGCTCCGATTTCCGTTGGCGATCTCATCGCGTTCGGCAACTGCACAGCGTCGGAGCTGGTTATGCGGGTCACGACTGACGGAACGAGCGTACTTGCAGTCGCTGACTTGCTCGATCGGTTGTACGCGGCCGGGGTAATCGAAGACGACCTCGACGACCGCTTCGCCTGGCAGACCAGCAATTGGACGACGAGCCGCATCGAAGCTGCCAAGTACGCAGGCTCCCGCACGGACGGACGTAGATCATGCCGATTCGCACTGAGGTACTACGTCAGTATCAAGGAGCTGCGGCATCTTGCCATCTCGCAGTGTGGAGTGGGGTGGCAAGCCGTTTCGCATCCACCGTCCGCGGCTTCATGGCGCGCACAACCGACGTGACCGCAGAACTTGTTCTTGGCGTGCCGGGCTCTCCTAGGCTGCTCGAACTCATTCGGTCTACCACCTGCCTGAGCTCCGCCGGATGGGCTTTGGTAGCTCCACGCTGGAGGCGACCGAAGGACTTCCGCGCTCGCGCTTCGAGCCAAGTCCTGATTTTTTGCACATCGGCGAGTACGACTGGAACGCTGCACGCTCTTCGTCAAGAACGGCTCGACCCGACCCTTGGTCAATCAACTAGTCTGCCAGACGACCGTGCCGCTGGCTGTAGAGGCCGTAGCGCGTCGTGGCGCCTGAGCTTCACTGTCGGTCGTGCTACTAGCTTGCGACGCTCTTGGATTTTGATAAAGCCCGTATGAATGACGACGTCAATCCGTTCATTGATGATGAGAAACAGTGAGCCGTGCTCGGGCGTGGCGCCGCTTAATGTCGGGAGCGGGGCGGTGTGTCGGCTCATTCACCGCTCAGCTCGAGCAACCTCCGCTGGACTTGCGCGTTCATGCTTTCCAATCTCCAGGCAACGAACGTGACACGGAACCATGGCTCGAAGCGCGCCGCCTATGGCATTCGCTGAATTAGTTGACTTCATGTTCACGGCTCCAATCACGGAGCGCGCAGAAGTTCGCATTGCCGTCCAGCGCATGAGGCTGTGGCCGGGCGAACGCGCCCAGCCTACATCACCAGAAATAATGTGGCATCACATGAGTATCGATGTGCCAATCGTCTTAGTCAACATGCCTATGTCGGCGGTCGAAAGACCGTCCTTGGCGCTTGGTCTGCTGAAGTCAGCGCTGACCCAGGCTGGTCTGCAAGCCACTATAGCATATCCCAACATCTGGTTTTTGGAATACATAGGCATTGCCGACTATGGGCCTCTTGAGAGTTGCCCGCCAGAGGAGGCGCTGGTTGATTGGCTGTTCGCGGGGGTTGCTTTTCCCGACTTCGAGCCTGAAGAAAGCGCCTTTCTCGACCTTTATTTCGAGCGCAACCCGATACACGCAGGCAAGTCTTTGGCCGAGCGTCGCGCGAATTTCCTCAGGCTGCGCTCGCTAATCGGCGGGTTTATTGATTGGACGGCTGACAAGATATTGGAGCAACGGCCGGCCATGGTCGGGTGCAGCTCGACCTTCACCCAGCATGTTCCCTCGCTCGCGTTGCTGCGCCGACTGAGCGAGCGCTCACCGGATCTTGTCACTCTCATGGGCGGCGCAAACTGCGAGGCGGTAATGGGGCGGAGCACTCACATGCGTTTCCCATGGGTCGACTATGTCGTGTCGGGCGAGGCCGACTTACTCATCGGCCCGCTGTGTTGGGACATCCTTAATCGCGGCAGAGACATTCCGCCTGCTGACCTGCCATTCGGCGTTTTCGGTCCGGCGCATCGCGAGGCCGGTTATCCGGCGGCGTCGACGCGCGACTTAGTGCCCCGCGCAGTGATCGAGAACATGGGTGACCTGCCGCTGCCCGATTTCTCGGACTATTTTGCCGAGCTCAACGCGTCGCTCTACGCCGACCGCATCCATGCCGGGCTGCCGATGGAGTTCTCTCGAGGCTGCTGGTGGGGCGAGCGGAGCCACTGCATGTTTTGTGGGCTGAACGGCGGATCGATGACCTATCGCCAGAAGCCCGCGGGGCAGGCCGCAGAGGAGATGATTGAGATGTCGGCGCGCTACGGTTCGTCACGCATCGAAGCGGTGGACAATATTCTGGCCACTGACTACCTTGAAAAGGCGCTGCCTCGCCTCACCGCGCTACCCGAAAAGCTCGCGATCTTCTTTGAGGTCAAAGCCAACCTGAAGCGCCACGAAGTGGAGAAGCTGGCTGCCGCCGGCGTCCGCTGGATTCAACCGGGTATTGAGAGCCTGGATACTCGTGTTTTGAAGCTGATGCGCAAAGGAACGAGCTCAGCGCATAATGTCCAGCTCTTGAAGTGGTGCCGTCAGCACGGTGTGCGGGTCAGTTGGAGTTTGCTGTGGGGCTTCCCCGGCGAGAGCGACCCATGGTATGCGGAAATGGCTCCTTTGCTACCGCTGCTGCATCATCTACAGCCGGGACCTGCGGTGCGTTTGCGGTACCAGCGCTACAGCCCCTATCACTACGCAGCCGAGAAACATGGATTGAAGCTGCGCCCGGCCGTCTCCTATCGCTACGTCTATCCGTTGTCGGAGCGCGATCTGGCGGATCAGGTTTACTACTTCGAAGACAGTGAAGACGACGATGTCGGCGGTCATTTCGCGGCGCGCGACGCCAGTCGCCGCCCGGGGTTAAGGGCTGTCGCCAAGGGTATCGATGCCTGGCTGAAAGCTTGGTACGAGCCGAAGTTGTCTATGCTGTCGATGCGGGACAGCGGCGACGAGATCATAGTCGAGGACACGCGAGCCATTGCAGTCGAGCGCGAACACCGGGTCAGGGGCCTCGAGCGGGAAATTCTTCTGGCTGCGGACGAAGGCTCGCCTGAAACCCGCCTGCGCGAACAGCTGAGCGGGACGAATGTAATGCAGGCCGAGATTGAGGCTGCGATAGCTGACATGATCGCTCGCAAATTGATTGTGCGGCTGGACGCGCGGCTGGTTGGGCTCGCGCTCTGGCATCCATATACGCCAATCCCTCCGATGACTGCGTTCCCTGGAGGCTATTTCGACCGACGTGCCGCGCCATTGGGTACCTCGCGCGAATGAGGAAAACTGCGGGGGGCACCTCGGCGGCAGACGCTTCTTGTGGGGCGCACGACGAGATGCCAAGTATGGCGGAGCGAAGATTTCGAGCTTTTGGAAGTTTTTTCCCTGCATGTTCCTCTAAGCAAACCGATCTCTTGCTTCACCGACAGGATATTCTCCCCGCTCCCTTGCGAGAGAGCCAGCGTCGAGCGTGATGCCTGTCGCACGATTTCTCACTCGATGATGAGACCCTCAAAAATGGAGGCGAGAGCATTCTGACAAAGCAAGGGTGATCTCGGGCAATTGCTCTTTTGGCGATCGTCGCCATTGACCGTCCGTGTTGTTGTGTTGAGCTGTGTCTGGTTCAAGACGTCGATGTCCCAAGCCCGACAGTAAGACGGCAGCATTCCGCCAGCGCAGCGAGAGGCGCGTTGTTTCTCCAGGAAACGCTCGCAGAACGTCATTGGCACGTTGGTTGCTTGAGGGGGTGATCCGTTACGACTACGATGGCAACCCTTGTCTAAGAGTTCAGATGAAACTTGCTCGATTGATCCAAATCAGTGCCATGCTGATGCTGCCGCGCCCGTCACGTGCGTGGCCGTCGCGGGGCCTCTCATCTGCTGATGGCGTTTCGGTCTCCCGGCAAGGACAGGATTGCTCCGCCCCCCGGAACTGGATGGAACGACGCCAGTCAAGAGGTGCTGCGCACCATGTTCGAGGCGATGTACCGCGAGCCGTTCCAACAGATTGGTCTGGCGGACCTCCGCCTCCAGCTGAAGCGCGGCGATCTGACACCAGCAGCGAATGCGCAGGCAGTGTTTTCGGAGCTAACAGCCGACGGGATGCCGTCGGTGTTCGCTCGTAGATAGGCAATTAGCCGATGCAGGACGGTTGGGAACTTCGAGAAGCAATGAGGCGACGAGAAGAGCTCAAAGCCGAGATCTTCCGCGCTCAATCGGATCTGGCCAGGCGTAAGGCTGAGTTGGTGGACCTCGAGCACAGGACTCTGAAGAACCTTGACGCTAGCACAGAGCTGATCTGCTGGTAGCAGGGTTTGCCTGTCGCTCGCGCGATGAGGTCGCTTTGGCCTGATGGTCGGATTGTGTGATGGAAAGTTGGTGCTATGCAGAAAACGATCGATAGCAAGCTCGGAGTGGGTGCAGCTTCCGATGACATCCGGACAACCGCGAGTCCGGTGTCGCAATTTCGCGGGATCGATCATATTGCGATTGCTGTGCTCGACCTTGATGCCTCAATTCAATTCTTTCGGGACGTGCTAGCGTTTGAGTTGAAGCGCCGTTTTCACATCAAGGGTCGAGCGACGGGCATGCTATCTGCTGAGTTCGAGAGCAGGGGCATCAGGTTTGTTTTGTGTCAGGGTACTGAGCCGGCTTCTCAGGTCTCCGAGCTCGTGCGGCGTCACGGCGTTGGAGTTGCTCATATCGCTCTTGAGGTCGACGACGTGGATGCTGCTGTAGAGACCCTAAAGTCTCGTGGCCTGGGATTTGACACGAATGTGATACGTGGCCCTGGACTGACACAGGCCTTCTCGAGCCGCTCCATTGAGACGGGGCTTAGCTTCGAAATCATTCACCGAGATGGAGAGAGTGGTTTCCTCGAATCGAACGTCCAGCAGCTTTTTGACCAGCTTGAACAGTCCGGCAAATATTGAGCGAAGCGGCGTACGGCCTTAGACCTCCAGTCGTGCTCCGACGTAGGCGTGATTTCCATAGCTCCGTCCTCCTCCAAGGCTCCATGATGGATTTCCGGTTGCAAAGTTCGGCAATGAATTTCCTGAACGAGGTCTCGAGTCGGTTTCCCTCAGCTGTCTCGCTTGCGTCTGGTAGGCCGAGTGACCGGTTTTTCGATAGACTAAACCCCCATGCGCTGTTGAATGCATTCGGTGTGTACCAAAGGTATTGGGCTGGCGATCGTGGCCAAGTATGGTCTCAGTTATTGCAGTATGGTCGAACAGCGGGGATCATCAACGAGCTTGTTGCGCAACAGGTGCGATCCGATGAGGGGCTCCCCGCTAACGCGGATCGCGTCCTGATCACCTCAGGATGCCAGGAAGCGCTCGCTCTCTGCTTGCCGGCGCTGTGTCCCGAATCTTCCGATGTGCTCCTGGTCTGCAATCCCACCTATATTGGAGCAATTGGTGCAGCTAATGCTGCGAGGGTGCCTATTGCAGCGTTGTCCAACTCAGCGTCTTGCGTTGCAGACGCGATCGAGTCCGCCGTTTTGCAATTGGGCCGAAATGGTCGAAGTGCTCGGGCAATATATCTTATTCCCGATTTTGATAATCCGACAGGACGCGTCCTCGATGTGGTCGCACGACGGGAGATCCTCGAAGTGTGCGCCAAACATCGGATCGTCGTTTTGGAGGACAATCCATATGGGCCGTTTCGGTATGAAGGAGATGCGGTGCCTCCGATGGCCGTTTTGGATGAGGTCGGAAGTGTTATCTACCTGTCCACATTTTCCAAGACGCTAAGCCCAGCTCTTCGCGTCGGAGCAGCAATACTGCCCGATACCATCTTTGGAGACGCAGGTGCTTGCCGGACACTTTGGGAAGATCTGGTTCAGCGCAAGAGTTTCGTTACCGTGAATACGAGCCAAATTAGCCAAGCGATTGTGGCGGGGCTCTTGATCGAACAGCGGACAAGCTTACGTGGCTGGATCCGGCCAGCGCTGGATTGGTATCGTGCAAATCGCGACCTTATGTTGTGTCAGCTGGACGATGTGTTTTCGCCTTTGTCGGACCAGGTTCGATGGAATCGTCCTGCCGGCGGCTTCTTTCTGACTCTCGATCTTCCCTTCAGATTTGACGCGAACACCGCGGACGAGTGCGCAACGCATTACAATGTCATTGTTATGCCGATGAGCTTCTTCGCACTGGATAACTCTCAAGACTGCCGGATCCGATTGGCGTTCAGCTCGGTTGCTCCCGAGCAAATCTCGGCTGCTGTGAGAGGTTTAGGTCATTATGTGGCGCGGCGCGTCGGGCGGCAATTGCCCAGGCTACGCGACGGCTTGGCTGGAGCGTGAAGATGGCCGATCGGTCTCCTCCGCTGCACGCCGGCGCGCGTCTCTCGGTGGCCACACGCTCGGCGCGTCACACACGTGGAGGGTTTGTCATGGACGTGGGCTACGAACATCACGACATATGTGTGTTGGCCTCATCGAGTTGCGAAGTCGGCGATTGGGGTGGGCAACCACCTGCAGCCTCACCAATTGGTTCTACCGTCTTCGTTGGTGGTGGTACGCTAGCTATTAGGTGTGCAGAGCTAGCAATGGAGATGGGCTACGTCATCGGCGCGGCCCTGTGTGCCGACGCCATCTTCCGCGATTGGGCCGCTCGCGCCAATATCGTGTGCCTAGCGAGCGTTGAAGAGCTTGCCAAATTGCTCAATACCGAACCGGTGGAGTGGATATTTTCTGTTGCCAATCCGATTATATTGCCGGCGGACGTGTTTGGGCGAGTGCGTCGAGGCGCTTTCAATTACCACGGCGGTCCCTTGCCACGGTATGCGGGAACTCATGCGACGTCTTGGGCGCTGCTGGCCCAAGAGACCGAATATGCCATCGCGTGGCATCGCATAGATCATGGTGTTCATACGGGTGACCTGGTGGTTCAACGCCAAGTCCTGATTGGACCTACCGACACCGCCTTAAGCCTGAACCTCAAATGTGATGAAGCCGCAGTCGAGGGATGCCGCGAGCTTTTAACTGGGTTAACGAACGAAAGGCTTGCCGCCCGTCCGCAGGCGCTAGCGGACAGAAGCTATGTTCCGCGGCGCCGACGCCCAGATGCTGCGGGCTGTCTGCGATGGGATAGATCCGCGCAAGATCTCTCAGCGATGACGCGCGCCTTAGACTTTGGGCCGCATCATTCCAACCCTTTATGTCTGTCCAAGGCTCTTGTGGGCGACGACGTTGTCGCAGTCAGGTGCTTGGAGGTGTCGTCTGGCCGCTCGGGCTTATCGGCGGGTTCCCTGGTTGAAATCCACCCCAGCCACTGGCGTGTGGCGACAGGTACAGATGATGTTGATGTTTGGTTTGACAGCCTGGATGGTGAGGCTCTGGATGCGCGGGCACTCGCGAGACAGTCCGATCTGGATCTAGGGCATCGCCTCCCGATTTTAAGCGATGAAGAGGCTCGGGGCATAACCGTTGCCCATGAAATGTTGGCGCCTGGGGAGAGTTTTTGGCGACAGCGGCTTGAGCAGTGCAAAATATTGCAGCTTCCCTTTCTGTCGTCTTCAGAAGCTGTGGTTTCCCCCAGACGGCAGTCGAGTTCGTGGCTCGTTCCAAGTGCTTTGGCCGAACTGTCACCAGTTGATCGCGCTGAGTACTTGCTGAGTGCTTTACTGATCTATCTCGCCCGCATCACAGGTGAATCAGAGCTTCAATTGGGTTGGACTCCCGTACCGACTAGATCGCGAGCCGGGTTTAAAGCCGTGGAGGTGCTTGTCGCGTCTGTCGTGCCAATGGAAATTATCATAGATCTCGGTCATGATTTTGCGGAGGTGCGCAGGGCGGTGGCGGCCGAGTATGCTCAGCTGAGGGAGCACGATAGCTTTGCGCGGGATATTATCGCGCGCTACCCGACCTTGCGGGCTCATGAGGCGCTACGATCGCGCCGTCCCTGGTCGGTTGGCGTTACGGTTACTGCAAATAGCGGGTCTGCCGCTGGTGATCTTGCAAGCCTGAGTTTTAAAGCGCCCCTATCCGGTGATTTGCTGACGTTTGAGGTTTGCGCTCTGGAAGGGAGCTTTCGATGGCACTTTGATGCAGGTCGCTTGGCGCCCAAGCAGATCGACCGCATGACGCAGCATTTGCAGAATTTGTTGTGTGCTGTGATGGCCGATGCGCAGCAGCCGGTAGGACGAATTCGGCTCCTGTCGTCCGCTGAGCGCGCCTACGTCCTGGAGGAGTTGAACCGGACGGCGGCCCCCTATCCGGCGGAGCAGTGCATCCATCAGCTGTTCGAGGCGCAGGTGCGTCAAGCGCCGGACGCGGTGGCGGTGGTCGATGCGGACGCGCGCTTAAGCTATGGCGAGCTCAATGCACGGGCGAACCGCCTCGCGCATCATCTGATCGGGCTCGGGGTGAGGCCCGGGGATAGTGTTGCGACAATGCTGGACCGCTCCGTTGCGCTTGTGGTGGCGCAGTTGGCGACCCTGAAGGCGGGGGGAGTTTATGTCCCGATCGATCGCGCTCTTCCATCTGCACGACAAAGCTGGATACTGGCCGACTGTGATGCGCGCCTCGTGCTTAGCGAGAGTGACGATGACGATCTGGTTGAGGTGACGATCCCTGTTCTGCCCATTGAGCCGCTCATGGCCGGAACAGGATGTAGTACCAATCCAGGCCTGGCATTGAGCGCCGAGGCCGCCGCTTATGTAATGTACACCTCCGGCTCGACCGGCGTTCCCAAGGGAGTTGTTGTTCCTCATCGTGCTGTCAACCGGCTCGTCATCAACAACGGCTATGCGGAGTTCAGCTCGAGGGATCGTGTGGGATGGCTGGGCAATCCCGCGTTTGATATCAGTACGCTGGAAGTCTGGGCACCGCTGCTACACGGTTCGAGCCTGATTGCGATTCCATACACTAATGTGCTGGAGCCAGAAGTGCTGCGCAGTCTGGTTCAGCAGCACCGCATTACCGTCCTGCATTTGACAGCGGGGTTGTTCAGGCAGAGCGCTAATGATCTAGGCCCGGTGCTGGCGAGTTTGCGGTTGCTATTAGTTGGAGGTGATGCGGTTGATGTGGCGGCAGTAGCACGGGTGTTGAGGCAGAACCGACCGCAACATCTCTTGCACTGCTACGGTCCGACCGAGACGACGACCTTTGCGACAGTCTGCGAGATCAACGCGATTGATGAGCCATTCCAGCGGCTTCCCATTGGCCGACCGATCGCGAACACGCAGGTTTACCTGCTGGACGGTCATGCTGAGCCCGTTCCGTTTGGGGCGGTGGGGGAGCTTTACATCGGCGGGGCGGGGGTCGCGCATTGCTATCTGAACCGTCCCGAGCTGACGGCGGAGCGGTTTGTGGCCGATCCGTTCAGCGCTGAGGCGGGGGCGCGGATGTACCGGACCGGGGATCTGGCGCGCTATCTGCCGGACGGCAATCTGGAGTTTTTGGGCCGCAACGACGACCAGGTGAAGATCCGGGGCTTCCGGATCGAGCCCGGCGAGATCGCGGCACGGCTCGTCGAACACGCATTCGTGCGCGATGCGATCGTCGTGGCGCAACAGGATCGCACCGGCGAGAAGCGTCTGGTCGCCTATGTGGTTGCGGCTGCGGAGCACGCCGGCGAGGCTGAGGGATCTGACCTTGCCGGCACGTTGCGCGCGCATGTGAGTGCGCGGCTGCCCGACTACATGGTGCCGGCTGCGTTTGTGCGGCTAGCGGCGCTGCCGCTGACGGCAAACGGCAAGCTCGACCGCAAGGCGCTGCCGATGCCTGAGGATGCGGCCTATGCGCGCGCGGCCTATGAGCCGCCGCGCGGCGAGACCGAGACCGCGCTGGCGACGATCTGGGCGGAGCTTCTCGGTGTGGCGCGGGTCGGACGCCACGACAGCTTCTTTGAGCTTGGCGGCCATTCGCTGCTGGCGGTGCAGCTGATGGCGCGTCTGCGGCGGCTGTCGCTGGGGATCGCGGTGCAGACCTTATTCGCCAAGCCGGTGCTGGCGGATCTGGCCGCAAGCCTGGGAACTCATCAGGAGGTGGCGGTCCCGGCCAACCTGATCACCGCGAGCAGCACGGCGATTACGCCGCAGATGCTGCCGCTGATCGAGCTGACGCAGGGCGAGATTGATCGGATCGTCGCCATGGTGCCTGGTGGCGTCGGCAACATCCAGGACATTTATGGTTTGTCGGCGCTGCAGGACGGCATCCTGTTCCATCATCTGCTCGCCAGCCACGGCGATCCGTACCTGCTGGTGTCGCAGATGGCGTTTGCCGACCGTGACCTGTTGGATCGCTATCTTGCCGCGGTTCAGCGGGTGGTGGATCGGCACGACATTCTGCGCACGGCCTTTGTCTGGGAGGGGCTGTCGAGCCCGGCCCAGGTGGTGTGGCGTCGTGCGCCGCTGGAGGTGAGCGAGGTCGAGCTGGACGGGTCTTCTGGCTCCGGCCACGAGCAGCTTAAGGATCGGTTTGATCCGCGCCAGCACCGCATCGATCTCGGCCGGGCGCCGCTGTTGCGGTTTGTGATCGCGCGCGAGCCCGGCAGCGCGCGCTGGCTGCTGCTGGAGCTGCAGCACCATTTGATCGGGGATCAAACCACGCTGGAGGTGATGCATGCCGAGGTCCGGGCCGTGCTGGAGGGGCGCGAGCATGAGCTGATAGCCCCGCAGCCGTTCCGCAATCTGATGGCGCAGGCGCGTCTTGGTGTTGATGCCAAGGCGCATGAAGAGTTCTTCCGGGGGCTGCTGGCAGACATCGACGAGCCGACCATGCCGTTCGGGTTGAGCGAGATCCGCGGCGACGGCAGGGGGGGTCATGAGGCGCGGCGGATGCTGCCGCAGGCGCTCAACGCGCGGCTGCGGGAACAGGCGCGGCGGCTGGGGGTGAGCCTGGCGAGCCTGTGCCATCTGGCCTGGGGGCAGGTGGTGGCGCGCAGCAGCGGCCGCGAGCAGGTGGTGTTCGGCACGGTGCTGTTCGGCCGCATGCATGGCGGCGCCGGTACCGACCGCGCCATGGGCCTGTTCATCAACACCCTGCCGCTGCGGCTTGATCTCGACGGCACCGGGGTCGAGGCGAGCGTGCGCACCACCCACGCCCGGCTGGCCGAGCTGCTGGCGCATGAGCATGCCTCGCTGGCCTTGGCGCAACGCTGCAGCAGAGTTGCGGCACCAGCGCCGCTGTTCAGCGCGCTGTTGAACTATCGTCACACCACGCCAGCGGCCATGTCCGGTTCTGCATCGAATGATGGGCTAGAGGGGGTGGAATGGCTGGGCGGGGAGGAACGCACCAACTATCCCCTGTCCTTGTCGGTGGAGGATTTTGGCGAGGCGCTCGGTCTGACGGCGCAGGTGGCGGAGCCTGTCTCCGCGGATCGGGTCTGCGGCTACATGCAGCGCGCGCTCGAGCAAGTGGCTGAGGCGCTGGAGCATGCCCCCAATACGCCGGTGCGAGACCTGGACATCCTGTCGTCCGCTGAGCGCGCCTACGTCCTGGAGGAGTTGAACCGGACGGCGGCCCCCTATCCGGCGGAGCAGTGCATCCATCAGCTGTTCGAGGCGCAGGTGCGTCAAGCGCCGGACGCGGTGGCGGTGGTCGATGCGGACGCGCGCTTAAGCTATGGCGAGCTCAATGCACGGGCGAACCGCCTCGCGCATCATCTGATCGGGCTCGGGGTGAGGCCCGGGGATAGTGTTGCGACAATGCTGGACCGCTCCGTTGCGCTTGTGGTGGCGCAGTTGGCGACCCTGAAGGCGGGGGGAGTTTATGTCCCGATCGATCGCGCTCTTCCATCTGCACGACAAAGCTGGATACTGGCCGACTGTGATGCGCGCCTCGTGCTTAGCGAGAGTGACGATGACGATCTGGTTGAGGTGACGATCCCTGTTCTGCCCATTGAGCCGCTCATGGCCGGAACAGGATGTAGTACCAATCCAGGCCTGGCATTGAGCGCCGAGGCCGCCGCTTATGTAATGTACACCTCCGGCTCGACCGGCGTTCCCAAGGGAGTTGTTGTTCCTCATCGTGCTGTCAACCGGCTCGTCATCAACAACGGCTATGCGGAGTTCAGCTCGAGGGATCGTGTGGGATGGCTGGGCAATCCCGCGTTTGATATCAGTACGCTGGAAGTCTGGGCACCGCTGCTACACGGTTCGAGCCTGATTGCGATTCCATACACTAATGTGCTGGAGCCAGAAGTGCTGCGCAGTCTGGTTCAGCAGCACCGCATTACCGTCCTGCATTTGACAGCGGGGTTGTTCAGGCAGAGCGCTAATGATCTAGGCCCGGTGCTGGCGAGTTTGCTGTTGCTATTAGTTGGAGGTGATGCGGTTGATGTGGCGGCAGTAGCACGGGTGTTGAGGCAGAACCGACCGCAACATCTCTTGCACTGCTACGGTCCGACCGAGACGACGACCTTTGCGACAGTCTGCGAGATCAACGCGATTGATGAGCCATTCCAGCGGCTTCCCATTGGCCGACCGATCGCGAACACGCAGGTTTACCTGCTGGACGGTCATGCTGAGCCCGTTCCGTTTGGGGCGGTGGGGGAGCTTTACATCGGCGGGGCGGGGGTCGCGCATTGCTATCTGAACCGTCCCGAGCTGACGGCGGAGCGGTTTGTGGCCGATCCGTTCAGCGCTGAGGCGGGGGCGCGGATGTACCGGACCGGGGATCTGGCGCGCTATCTGCCGGACGGCAATCTGGAGTTTTTGGGCCGCAACGACGACCAGGTGAAGATCCGGGGCTTCCGGATCGAGCCCGGCGAGATCGCGGCACGGCTCGTCGAACACGCATTCGTGCGCGATGCGATCGTCGTGGCGCAACAGGATCGCACCGGCGAGAAGCGTCTGGTCGCCTATGTGGTTGCGGCTGCGGAGCACGCCGGCGAGGCTGAGGGATCTGACCTTGCCGGCACGTTGCGCGCGCATGTGAGTGCGCGGCTGCCCGACTACATGGTGCCGGCTGCGTTTGTGCGGCTAGCGGCGCTGCCGCTGACGGCAAACGGCAAGCTCGACCGCAAGGCGCTGCCGATGCCTGAGGATGCGGCCTATGCGCGCGCGGCCTATGAGCCGCCGCGCGGCGAGACCGAGACCGCGCTGGCGACGATCTGGGCGGAGCTTCTCGGTGTGGCGCGGGTCGGACGCCACGACAGCTTCTTTGAGCTTGGCGGCCATTCGCTGCTGGCGGTGCAAGTGCTTGAGAAACTCCGGCGGCGGGGTTTGATCCTCGATCTTTCCGTGCATTTCACGAATCCTCGTCTCGATCAGTGCGCCGAGAAGGTGCGCCCCGCATCGAAGAACCATCGAAAATCTGCGAGCCAACTTATTCCACTTCGACTCGCGAACAGTCAGCCACTTATCCTCTGTCACGCTTGTGGCGGAGGGCTGAGCGTCTATGATGACCTCGTGCGGGCGCTGCCAGCTACACAGACCATCTACGGTATACATGCCCTAGAGTTCGGTCACGAACTCCTGAACGTAGGTTCGATTGACGAGATTGCCCAAGTCTATGCTCGGGCTATTGTTCCTGTGCTGCCGGACATGGCTTGTACGCTCGCCGGATGGTCTTTTGGCGGTATGCTCGCCCACGCCGTTGCTGGGATACTAATCTCTGCAAACGTGAGGGTCGATTTAGTGGCATTGATCGATAGTGCCCATCCGTCGGCGCCAGAGACGCCTTCCACTCTCACCTTGGACCAGGAATGGTCTGAATTCCTTGCATTCATTGTCAACGAGGGAGGGTTGTTGCCTGAGCACGATGCAACCATGAAAATTCGACCGGGTGACTTCGCTACGCTCGCGAGCGCTGCTTTCGGTGCATGGAAAATCGGTGTACCGGCGCTTGAGGAAATCTTCCAAATGTTCATTCGCCATATTCGCGCGGGCAAACTATACGTGCCTAAGAAGGTTTCGGCGCTCTGCGTCTATTACACTGGGGACTCCGCTAGCGCAGCAACTCCATGGCACGCTGCTTTCGAGAGCGTCGTTGAAGGGCCCCCTCTTCCTGGCGACCATGGTTCCCTTCTGAAGCAGCCAAATGTGACCGTTCTTGCGGAGGACCTCTCACATCGCCTTCCCGGCGAGGCATTCGTTCGCCGTCCAACAAAAGCTTCAAAAGACGCACCTTTTCCAATAGATCAGGACCTGTAGTAGTGAAGTGGACCCCATCCGTGGGGTCCCGGGGACCAATCGCTTAGTTGGATTCTCGGCCTCTCCGATCTCCTGATATCACGCTGTGAACAGTACTGTCTGCTGCTGTTGTTGCGCCTGTGATGGTGTGGACGCCCCTCGATGGCATCGACGTACCAAAGTGAAGGGCGTTGAATCCAAAAGAGGAAGCGTCCGTGAACGAAGTTACAGCATTTTCCGGCCTGATTGAATCGCGAGGGATTCCCAAGGCGATGAGGATCTGATTCAAGCTTCGTGCTGGATCGGAGGCCAGCATGAATGGTAAAGGCGCTTTCGATTGATCTTCGTGACCGTTTGATTGCCGCACTGGCGAAGGGGATGTCGCACCGTCAGGCTGCGGAACGCTTTGGGTAAGCGCCACAAGATCCGTTGGTGCGCTCTTGAGTGGGATGTCGATGATGCCAGGCCGAAGCGGCAGGGCGGCGATCCACGCTCTCAGGACGGATCGAGGCGCATGCCACGCTATCCTGAGCATTATCGAGCAAGGATATCACGATCGCGGAGGTTCGAGCGAAACTGGCCGAGCAAGGTCTATCCTTCGGCATCGGCACACTCTGGCGCTTCTTCGATCGTCATCGGATCACGCTCAAAAAAGTCGGCGCGCGCCTCCGAACAGGAGTAAGCGTAAAACCAATGTCCCGCGATGAGCAATGAGAGTTGCGCGTCCTCAGCTTGATAGTGCGCAGAAGAGTCGGAGTGTGCTTAAATTTTGGGGCGCCGCTTAGTTCGTCGAGTTCCGCCAGAAGATTGTTCCGACATCGACGGCCCGCTGCGCTTTCTCCGGATCGACGTCAACGCCATGCGCGGCTTCATTCATGACGCGGAGAGAATCGAGAAACTGTTGCGTACTGGCGGGCGCGAGGCCGCGGCGCCGCAGCTCTCGAAGCATGATGCCGAGACCGGTCGGGGCGGCGGAGAAAAGCCGTTCGCGGTCGCAAAATCCCGCAGCGCGCGCTCGATCTCGATCCGCAGCCTGACGATGGACATGAGCGGAGATTCGCGAGCGAATTCTCGCTAACTCATCTTCAAGCTAGTTCCGATCGCATCTTTAGACAGGAGCGCCGGCAAGTCGGCGATCAGCCATCATGTCCAACGCCTACATCATCGAAGTTGAAAGCCATACCGCGGCATCGTCGCGAGGGACGAGCATGCTACCGCTTCTTTTCCTCAGATCGGATATCGACAGCCTCGAAGGCCGCGAGTTTCGCTCTCTGCGCACTGCCGAGTGTGCGGCGCGGGCGCTATTCCTAGTTAGGGCCAGGTGATCGGACCTGCGCGGAGGTTTGGCCCGTGGTAGCGGGGGAGGGACTGAAACCCCCGACTATCGTCAGCGCTTTCCCTCGTCGAATGCCGCTCCCCAGTTGAGGAACGGTGCACGGAAGGCGGGCAGGCGATCCCTGACCGCCGGGAATTCGCCGAACGGCTTGTGCGGCTCAGCTTGATACCAGAACGCCACCGAAGAGATGTCGTCCGCGCGGCGATTCGCATGGCCGTGCTCAATTGTGACTCGGATGTTTTTGCGGAGGATCACCGGGTCTTCGATGTGCCACCGATAAAGCGTCAGCGGTTTGAGCTCCAGTTCGGCCCGCCAGCGGCGATGATGCCATGATAGGGCGCGCTGTAGTCTTGAGTGGGGCACCAGGCCGTGTTGAAATAGTCTTCGGTGCCGGTGCCGTGCAGGGTGGGCGGCCAAGTATCGTTGGCGCCGGGGCTGAACCAGATCGTCTGTGCGCTACGGTTTTTCTACGGCGCGGCGAAGTCGCGGGACTTCGGATCGAAGACATCGACAGCGCCCGCGGCATCATCCAGGTGCCGCCACGGCAAGGGCGCGAAGGATCGCAACGTGATGCTGTCTGGGCATCCTGCGCATCTACCGGCGGCTCGCCCAGCCGCGGCTTTATCCGTTCCCTGGTCGTGACGAAGATCATCCGATCGATCAGACCGTGTTGCTTGCACGCCGCCTGTCGGTCGGGTTGCAGGACGGTCGGGTTGTCACGGAGATAGAACGTCTCGTCGCCGGTGGCGACCATCAAGACCCAATGCCGGCGAGTGATCTCGGCCGCCAGGATCTCGATTCCGTCGAGCGAAAGCGTAAATTTGCTCGCAAAGGCATTCCTATCTATTTTGACGGTGAGGCCCTATGCTCAGGCCCACCAAGGGGATGGACGCCACCCCCTCGCCGCCGCCGTCGCCCGCCCGCTGCGTTTCTGGTGAGGCGAGCGACGGCGGCTCCGAGGGGATGGCTCGGCCGGACCCCATGATCGATTTTGCAGAACTTGACGCACATAACTCGAGGCTCGAAGCTACGCGGGGCGTTGCCTAACGTTAATTGGGTTTGGCCGGTATCTCGGGCGATGGCGTGGCGCCTAGCTGCTCGGCTGATGAGGAAGTCGCGGCCGATGGCACGGTGGTCGACCGGGCTGCGCCCATTGGGGAGCGGCCGACGATAATGGTGAGCAGACCCTGGCCCCACAGCCGCTGTGCGGCCCTCTTGGCGTCCTCTAACGTCACTGCATCGACGACGGCGTTATGCTTTTTGACATAGTCGATCGGCAGCTTATCAAGCTGATGCTGCAGCAGCGTTCGCGCAAGCTTCGAGGATGTGTTGAGGGCCAGCATCTGTGAGCCCCTCAGGTAAGACTTTGCATCGTCGAGCTCCTGCTGGGTCGGTCCTTCCTCGGCGATTCGGCGCGCTTGCTTCTCGATCTGTTCGACCGTCTCGTCAGCGCGATCGGCGGGGGTGCCGCTATTGCCGACAAATATGGCGGAATGATCCATCCAGACCAAGCGCTCATGGACCGAATAGGCCAGCCCGCGCTTCTCGCGGACTTCGCGGAACAGCCGCGACGTCAGACCGGTGCTGCCGAGGATGTGGTTGACGACATAGGCCGCCATGAAATCGGGCTCGCTGCGGCGGACGCCGGGACCGCCGAAAGCCACAACGGTCTGGGGCACATCGAGCGGAATGAAGACGCGCTGCGGCGGTGTTGCTGCGACCACGTCGGGCACCGGCATCGACTCCGCCATGGCCGGCAGGCCGCCAAAAGTCCTGTCGAGCAATTTGCACAGGGCCTCTGGATCGACGTCGCCGACAACCGCGATCTTGAGCGTGTCTTTTGCCATCACGCGTCGGACATAGCCCTTGAGATCTGCGACGTCGATCTTTGGCACGCTCTCGATCGTGCCTCTGGCCTCCCGAGCATAAGGATGATCGTTAAAGGCGACTTCGAGGAATTTGCGATTGGCGAGGGACGAAGGATCGGTCGAGTCGCGCCGCAGGTTCGCAAGCATGCTGGCACGAATCCGTTCGACATCGGCCGCGTCGAACCGCGGCGAGGTTAGTGCCATCCGTAACAGGTCGAAGGCCTCGTCCCTGTTGTCTTCGAGCGTGAGCAAGGCACCGCGGAGGTGATCGCGGGTCGATCCAAAGCTCAGCTCAATGGCGCGACGGTCGAGCCGCTCATGAAAGGTCTGAGAATCTAGATCGCCGGAGCCTTCATCGAGTAGGCCAGAAACCATGTAGCCGACGCCGGGTTTATCGGTCGGGTCTTGGGTCGCGCCGCCGCCGAAAGCGTATTCCATCGCAATCAACGGGACAGTGGCGTCCTGCACGAACCAGGCTACTATACCGCAAGATGACACCAGGCGCTGGATCTTGGTCGCGGCACGCGTTCCGGTCGCGGAAAGCGAACGTGGCGAGGCGAGCATCGCGGTTGAGAGCGAGGCTCCGCCGACGAGGACCGCACGACGTGTGCAGGAGTAGGTCATGATCGCTTCTCCTCGTGGTTCCGCGTTGACCCTTTCATAAGATAGCCGGTCACGGAGCGTTTCTTGTCGAGCCATTTCCGAGCGGCCGCACGCACCTGGTGGGCGGTGACAGCGCGGATGCCGTCCTGCCAGCCTCGGATTTCGTCGATGCTGAGTCCAGTCGCGAGCCGAGCACCGTAGCAGGTCGCAAGCACTTCTTGGCTGTCCCGGGCATAGATTGCTCGCGCGATCAGCTGCGTCTTGACCCGCTCGAGATCCTCGGCGCGCGCGCAACTGTGCGCAATATCGACTATCACCTTGTCGATGGCGCACTCGATCTCCCCGAACCCGACGCCGGGTTTCGGGATCGCAGAAATCGTGAATTGCGAAGGGTCGAGCGAGATATAGTTGTAGAACGTCTCCGCCGTGATCGCGATCTGCTTGTCGATTACCAGCGCGCGATAAAGATGTGAGTTGGCGCCGCCACCCATCAATCCCGCGAGCACATCAAGCACTGGACTCTCGCCGGCGGCCGCGGGGTGAGCCGACGGCACGAGATAATAACGGCGCAAGGCTGGCCGCTCGACGCGGGGATCGGTCAGCGTCACGGTGCGCGGCGCGGCCGGCGTCGGCTCCTGCGGTCGCAGGCGTTCCGCGGGAATTGATGGTTGTGGGGGGATGTGGCCATAATTCTTCTCCACCATCGGGCGGATATCATTTGCGTCGACGTCGCCGGCGATGATCAGGATGGCGTTGTTCGGCGCGTAGAAACGCTTGTAGAAGGCGAGCGCGTCCTCGCGGTCGAGCTTTTCGATTTCCTGACGCCAGCCGATCACAGGGCGGCCGTAGGGATGGTTGAGGTAAAGCGCCGCCATCATCTGCTGGGCGAGCTGCGGACCCGGCCTGTTGGCGACGCAATTGAATTCCTCCAGCACGACGTCGCGCTCCGACAGCACGTTCTCCTCTTTGAGGATGAGACCGGTCATGCGGTCGGCTTCAAATTCCATCATCTTACCGAGCTGCTCGCGCGGCACGTGCTGGAAATAGCTGGTATGGTCGGTCCCGGTGAAGCTGCCCTGGTCGCCGCCGGCGCGCAGCACGGTCTGGGAGAATTCACCTGCGGGATGTTTGGATGTGCCCTTGAACATCAAGTGTTCGAGGAAATGCGCAAGCCCCGATTTGCCGGGTGGCTCGTCGGCGGAGCCGACCTTATACCAAATCATCTGAGTCACAACGGGCGTGCGATGATCCGCAATCACCACGACCTGCAGGCCGTTCTGAAGCGTGAAGCTGGCTGGTCGATCCGACGTGACCGTGTCCCGGGCAAGGACGCTCCCGTCTTCAGGAACGTACCGAAGGTTACCATCCGTGCTATCATACGTTTCGACCGCCAGTGCGGTGCGCGTCGTCAAATCGAAGGCACCAGCCGCAGTGCCTCCAATCTTGGCGGTTACCGAACTCAAGTTCTTCATCGCATCGCACTTTCGTTCCACAGAGAGCAACGTTCTGTGACAGACAATCCCGACAAAGCGGGGAGCCGCACACCGTTTGGCAAGCAGCGGAGCAAAGGCCGGGCCAACTGCCCGGCGGCCTGCGCACGGCCACGCTGCGCGCCAACTGGACGCAAAACAAAACGCGGGGCGCACGTTCTGGCCAAAGGTCAACAGTCGGCATGTCGTGAACACGACATTGCGCACGAAAGCGCACCATAACTTGGCGCCGACTGGCAGAATGGCAACTTGCAGCAAACGACAGACCGAGCGGCGATTACGACGCCGGCTCAACTTTCGCCCGGCTCGCTGTTACACGCATCAGGATGCGCATCCATCGAAAAGTCTGACGCACGGCGTCGTACCGACGGTCCAACTCGGGCGGGCAGTGAACGATTGCCTGTTCGTTGGAGCCAATCTCTGCGCAGCGGATGCCAGGGCATTGCAATCAACCTGGCTAATGGCTCACGTCTCCCTCTGCGCCGTGAGTGGCTTCGCAATATTTCTCATGATCGCGAGGCGGGAGTTGGCGAGCAGCTGCTTGGAGTGCACTCCGCCGAGATAGTGTAGGACGAAGATACCAGAATAACTTAGATTTCTCGGTAACGTGAATTAGGTTGTAGAGAATGGGCCGACTTCGCCAATGTGGTCGCGGATAACGTTGACAGCGTTCATCGAGTGAACCGCCTCGTCGGCAATCACCTCCCGCAATCAAGGAACGTGTTGTTCCCAAAGGCGTCGTAAAATGGCTTTTCTGCAGCATAGGCGCGGCAAGTGCACATCAAATGCGATCATAACCATCAGGGAGGATTCGTCTTTCAGATGTTCACCGATGGGACCAAATCAGGTGATCGAATGTCCAATCTCTCTCGAAGGTCCGTTTCGGATCCGTTAGCGACAGCTCGATGGTGCGGATGAATCCATCGGGCGTGGCACTCTTCGTCGGCCGCCCAGGCATTAAAGAAATGCCCCGGCGTCATCCGTAGCGATTAGTCCGACTGCGTCATAATTTTCACCGATTTCGACGTGAGATTGGCCTGATGCAACTTTCGGCGCGCCAGTAATCTCGATGTGCCGGACGGACGCGCACACGGGCAAAGCGCGAGGACAACCGTTCTGCCGTACGTACCCTCACGCCATGTGATCTTGTGCCAAGCATGTGATGGCAGGCCGATCGCAAGCTTCTTGGCCGAAATCGATCGGTGCGTAACCCTCCGGTGAGGCTTTCAATTACCCATAACTTTTGACCACTCGGTCTGATCCGCTGATCGGCGAGATCTTGAGTCGAAAGAATCGCTTGTGGTTCCTTGCTGAGCACCTGATTCGCGAGGGGGTGCTCTATGGGGCTGACATTAAAGGATCGATCGGCAAAAGGCTGCGTGCCATCCTTGGAAGGTGAATGTTGGATTGATCGAGAGATTGGTGAGTGCGAGTTTAGGGACGCGCGGCTCGGCGACAGATGGCGCTGGCAATAGTCTGACTCTTGCCCGGGCCGGGCGGGTCGAACAGTACATAGTCCGCGCCGCGCTGGGCGGCGAAGACGGCAGCGATCTGCGAGGAATCGGCCGAGAGCGGCGCGAACAGTTCGATCGGATCGATGATCTCGTCGCTGGTTCGCGCATCGATGAAGCTCGCCCCGGACCCATCGTAGCTGTGGGTCGGGGTATCGATCAGGTGACGCACGACGGCATTGCGCTTGAGCAAATCTGCGCGGTCGACGAGATCCTTCCATATCAGGTACTTGGTGAAGGATAGCGTCGCGAACGTGACCAGCTCGGTGACTTCCCAGCCCTTGATGCTCTTGATGTGGCGGCGGACACCTTCGAGCTGGGCAGGCGGATCGGCTCATTCTGAAATGAGGGGTTTGAGTTGCGCCGGTGCTCTCCGACTTGTCGGCCGGACCCAATTCGCAGGCTGCTGAAATACGAGCTGAAGAAGTTCGGCGGAAGCTGATCTGGATGATCGGGCTTGCAACGATGCTCATGGGCCTGTTCGCCTTACTGTTGGGTTGCCGCATCGCCAAAACAGTCGCTTCGATAACGCGCCAGCTCGGCGACGGCCGGTTCGATGTGGTTCTGCCGGGTAGGGGTTCCAAGAAATAGCCTCCACGTTAGACGGTACCGAGTTTGACGTCCTTCGTAGGCGGGAGCTTCTCCTTCAACTGCACGATCAACATGTTGCCTCAGGCAATTTTAAGCGTGTCGCCGCCGATCTCGCGGTTGCAAGGGCAGAGCTCATGAGTCTGTATCGCATCCAGAACGCGTAGCGTGTCCTTTGGGCTCCGGCCGACATTGAGGCTTGTCGCATAGACATGCTGGATCGTGTTCTCAGGATCGACGATGAAGGTGTAGCGATGCGCGATGCCATCACGCGAGCGCACTCCAAGGCCATCGACCAGTGCGCCCTTGGTGTCGGCAAACTGCCAGATCGATAGACGGTGCAGGTCCTTGTGCTCACGCCGCCAGGCGAGCTTGCAGAACTCGTTATCGGTGGAGCCACCAAGCACGATTGCATCGCGATCGGCGAAATCCTTGGACAGGCGGGCAAACTCAGCGATTTCGGTTGGGCAGACGAATGTGAAATCCTTCGGGTAAAAGAAGATGACTTTCCATTTGCCGGGGAAACTCCTCTCAGTCAGCGTCTCGAAGGCGCTCTGCCCGTTCTCCTCTTGCAGGTGAAAGCCGGGCTTCACGCCTGTGATGTCGAACGGCGGCAACTTACTTCCAATTCCAGACATATTGTCCTCACAACATCGCGTCACGCGGAAACTGCGTTCCGCGACTAGCAAAGCAAGCGATATGCCACCCGATCTGATGGCAAGTACCCACCATGCCGGTCATGAAACATTCGCCTTTGATGATGGCGGTGTCCTCGAACCCGATCTGCACCGTGTGGTCTCCTCAATCGTCCCGGGCTAAGGCCCGGCATTCCGCGTTCCGCGCTCTTTCGGCCGGCGCTCGTAGTGGAATCCACGCGCCGGGGCTTTGTCCGGTTTCTGTCAAAGCCCTTGCCGCTGTCGGGTCCGCCACGGCATCTGGTTTCGCACGTCGCGCTGTTAGTCGAGTGTGATCAGGCGCTTAACGCAGGTGCGAACGAAATGGCACGCCAGTTGCTAAATGGATGCAGCAACAACGAGTGAGGGCTGAGGGCACGCCGACGCCGATGGCGAGCGATGGCCTCCTTCCCGAAACCCGTGTGCCTACGTTTCTGAGAGAGAAACAGCCTCGCGCGTTCGGCGCGAAAAAAATTGGCAATCGCTTGATGGAGAGCAACATGTCTTCGCTGAGACAAATCGCGTTTTATGGCAAGGGTGGCATCGGCAAATCGACAACGTCGCAAAATACGCTGGCGGCCCTTGCTGAGCTGGGCCAAAGGATTCTGATCGTTGGCTGTGATCCCAAAGCGGACTCGACTCGCCTCATCCTGCACGCCAAAGCGCAGGACACCATTCTGAGCCTCGCGGCGAACGCCGGCAGCGTCGAGGACCTCGAAATCGAGGACGTCATCAAACTCGGCTACAAGGACATTCGATGCGTCGAGTCCGGCGGTCCGGAGCCGGGGGTGGGGTGCGCCGGAAGAGGCGTGATCACCTCCATCAACTTTCTGGAGGAGAATGGCGCCTATGAAGACATCGACTACGTCTCTTACGACGTGCTCGGCGACGTCGTCTGCGGCGGCTTCGCGATGCCTATCCGCGAGAATAAGGCACAGGAAATCTACATCGTGATGTCCGGCGAGATGATGGCGATGTATGCCGCCAACAACATCTCCAAGGGTATTCTGAAGTATGCGAATTCCGGCGGCGTGCGCCTCGGCGGCCTGATCTGCAACGAGCGGCAGACCGACAAGGAGCTGGAGCTTGCAGATGCTCTTGCCAAGAAGCTCGGCAGCCGGCTGATCTACTTCGTGCCGCGCGACAATGTCGTGCAGCATGCGGAGCTGCGCCGCATGACGGTGCTGGAATACGCGCCAGAGTCCAAGCAGGCGGATCACTATCGCAATCTCGCGACCAAGATCCACAATAATGCTGGCCAAGGCGCTATCCCGACGCCAATCAGCATGGACGAGCTCGAGGATATGCTCATGGAGCACGGCATCATCAAGCCTGTCGACGAGAGCCTGGTCGGCAAGACCGCCGCCGAGCTCGCCGCTGTTTCGGCATAGTTCATGTTGTCGGCCTTCTCGACCGGGGAAGGCCGACATCGTCCACTCAGAAGCTGGGCGACCTTCATGATTGGCACACAAGGAAAATTGGCCGATACGATGTCACCTGCTGTATCGGCAGCTCACGTCGCCGAGCAGCGCGATGCGAGTGAGCTCTACGGCCTTCTGACCGGGCGCCATCCAACAGAAGCCGACATCAGCGACAATGACGATTTCGATCGCCATGTGCTCGCTTGCATTCTCGCCGCATCCGCTATGGATGGCGGCCAACTTCCCGAACGGGCTGGCTTGACCAACCAGGAGCTCAATGCTCTCTTGGTGCAATACTTCCCATCCACCCCGATCAGGAGCTGTACCTGGCGCGAACAGTCCGCGTTACCGGCTCCTGACGAGACAATTATGGTGCGCGACCTCCTGCTTGCGCAACGTTCCACCCATGGCGAGGTCGGCAGCTGGTTGGCGACGATGATCGCGCGCCGCGCCATGGAACCTAATCACTTATGGGAAGATCTCGGTCTGCGGAAGCGGGACGAATTGTCCCGTCTCCTGATGCGCCATTTCGGGCCGCTGGCGGCTCGCAACACAAAGAACATGCGCTGGAAGCGCTTTTTCTATCGCATGCTATGCGAAGATGACGGCCTGGTGATGTGTACCACGCCGGTCTGCACGGAATGCAATGATTTTGATCTTTGCTTCGGTAAGGAGAGCGGGGATGGCCGGACGCCGGCGGGATCATCTGCGTCGTCTCGATGACTCCGTCCAAGCCATCCCAAGTTCGCAAGACTGAATTCATCATGGATGCCCCCTCCTCGGCGCCATTCCCGGTATATCGGAGGAGCTTTCGGTCAGCTGTCACATGAGGAGACTGAGGGCTTGAAAAGACACCGGGGTAAACGATTGCGCGCAGCCGGCCCGACGCGACTGCGCCTGATGATCGCGGGTTGATATTTGGCGGAGGCGACCGTCACATTTACCGCTGAGATGTTCTACGTTGACGCGCGATCGAGGCCAACATCCATCTCTCGATCGCGCCCACTGAATTTGTTTGCGGACGCCGACCTGTGGTTGAACTGAACCCGACGGCTCGCACCCGCCTTCCCGAAGTGCTGCAGCTTGAGGTGAGGCCCCAACCGTTGCCCGACTAGGAAGCTTCCAAGCTAGGCCCTGCGTTCAACTCGGTCGCAAGTGCACCGAACCTGGCGCTCCGCCGCTTCCACCCTGTCGGATTTGCGACACACCCGAGTCATCTAAAATTCGACGTCATTCAGAGGTTCTTGAGAATTCGAACGGGTTGGCACGGCAGTTGCTGAAGAGCTTCCGGAATAAACATACGGAGCCGCTGATGGCGTTCGCTGCCGCTAGGACCATCCCCGACGTTCATCGGTCGAAATCCATAGTCCTCAATGACACTACGTTGCGCGACGGCGAACAGACGCCTGGCGTGGCCTTCACGACAACGGAAAAGGTCTCGATCGCGCGTGCGCTGGCGGGGGCCGGGATCACGGAGATCGAGGCCGGCACGCCGGCCATGGGTCAGGAAGAGATTACCGCGATCCGAGCGATCGCCGAAGCGGGCGTTGCGGCCACGATCATCGGCTGGTGCCGGATGAAACTCGCGGACGTCGATGCGGCGATCGAGGCTGGTGTTTCGATGGTCAACCTATCGATCCCATCGTCCGACGTGCAGATTGCGGCGAAACTGGGTGGCGGCCGTTTGGCCGCGCTGCAGCGGGTGAAGCGCGTCGTTGGCTATGCTCGCGACAAGCGACTGGATGTCGCAGTGGGGGGCGAAGACTCTTCGCGCGCCGATGTCAACTTCCTGATCGACCTGATCGCAACCGCCAAGGCGGCCGGCGCCCGGCGCTTTCGTGTCGCGCATACGCTGAGCGTGCTCGATCCCGACGCGTCCTTCGCGCTCATGGCGGCACTGCGCGCCGGCACCGATCTCGAACTCGAATTCCACGGCCATGACGATCTTGGGCTGGCGACGGCTAATACGCTGGCGGCGATCAAGGCTGGTGCAACCCACGCCTCTGTGACGGTCATTGGCCGGTGCGAGCGAGCCGGCAATGCGCCGCTGGAGGAAGTTGCCGTCGCACTCAGTCAGCTCTGCGGCCGTGATACCGGCGTGCTGCTATCCGAACTGGAGAAAGTCGCGGCCGCCGTTGCAGCCGCAGCGTCCCGCACCATTCCGCTCAACAAGGCGATTGTCGGCGAGCATGTCTTCACCCATGAATCCGGCATCCACGTCGATGGGCTGTTAAAAGACCGGCGCACCTACCAAGCGCTGGACCCGCGATTGCTTGGCCGCTCCCACCGCATTGTGATCGGCAAGCATTCAGGGCTTGCCGCGATCACTTCACTTCGCTGTTGTCCGAGTTGCAGCTGTCGGTCACCGCCGAGCAAACGGAGACCATCCTCGCGCGCGTCCGCAAGCATGCCATCGAGCACAAAGGCCCGGTTGCCCAGGAAACGGTGGTGGCGATCTGGCGCGACATTCACGAGGGCTCGTCAACGGCGGGTGATCGGTTGGTCAGCCATGCGCGTCGCGCGATCAGGTTGAAACATTCGGTCTGGATGGTTTCCGGGCGCGGATCTAGATGGAGGTTGAGAATGACGACGGACGGCATCCTTTCGCAATTGAACAAGGCCTCGGCGGCAGAGGAGTTTTTTGCACTCCTCGGCGTCGAGTACGACGCGAAAATCATCAACGTGGCGCGGCTTCATATCCTGCGTCGCATGGGGCAATATCTCGCGGGCGAGGAGTTGACCGGTGCATCCGATCCTGACATTGCCTTGCGTTGCAAGGCTACGCTTGAGCGCGCCTATGCCGACTTCGTCACGTCCTCACCGATCGAACAGCGCGTGTTCAAGGTCCTGAAGGATGCGGCAGCGCCACAACCGAACAAGCATCCAGCATTGGTCCAGCTCGGCTCCTTGGTGTGAATTGAGTTTATATCTCGTGCTCCGGACCGTGAAGGTTCGGAGAACCTGACAGCCACCCAGGGCTTCGAATTCAAACGGAAGTTGCAGTGGCCTCGCGGATCCGCAGCTTCAACACTCATTCGGCTCTCCTTAAGGGCCAATCACGACCGAGCCCTGGTATGTCCATCCTTTCAAGCTGGTGCCCATGGCGCACCTATCTCCTGCAATGGTACGCCGGCAGCGGGAAGCGCACATTTGGCGAGGAAAGCGCACCAGATTCGGATGACTGTCTTCTGTCGCATTCCGAACACGCCTCGGCACGGTTATCGAATGTTCCGATCGTCATGAGAGGCTGCCAACCCGAGTTCCTTCAGTAAGAGTCTGTATTGGCGCTCAATTTTAATCGCCTGCGCAATTGGTACGACAATTGCTGACATATGCTCAGCTAATCTGGAGAAGCGCATGCACATCTTGGTCCGCATCGATTTTGTTTTTGACGCCGCGCAGGTTCGCGCGCGCTGCCTGTCGGCACCATGATGCGTCGCGACGCCAAAGCGATGGTCGCATATTCCGACCTGGCTGAGCTGAAAGCTGCGCTTGATCCGCGCCAAAGGTTCGTCGACGAAATCACCCCCGTTGACCGATCCATGGCCGAGGTTTCGCGGGGGCAGTCCTTGCTCTCCAGCGCCGGTCGCGCGGCGCCGTTGACGGGCGGCTTGACCGCCGGCCCTCGTGCCCGCGCCAAGAATTGCCGGCGTGTCGCTGCCATCGGCAGGATTGCGAGGGCATTCGGAGCAATGGATCGCGTTTCCCCGGCATGCACGCGACCGACGACGATACCAGCCGAGCCTCTGGCAGGCCTCGACCTGTTCCAGCTCGGTTGCACCTCGAAGATGAGGGGGACCAATCAATCGGCTCGCGTGACCGGCGCGATGGGTTCCTTACCAGTGCCCGTTGCCAAATGGTGGCCCAAAATGCCGAACCCGCAAGGAACCCGAAGCCCGTGCTCCGGGCTCGTCGAGAAAAGTACCAGCAATGGGTGTCTCGGCCCTGCGCTGCTGCCAGGTGGTGCTGACACAATGGCGACGGGCACCCGGCTCAACTTTTAACTGAAGCAATCTTCAAGCGCGAATTCAAAGCTGGAGGCGGAGCACGCTCCGCTGGCGAGCCGCTACTGAACACGAATGGGAGTACAGATGATGAGCACCGCACCCAAAAGCGCAGCTCCGGCCGCGGGTGGTGGTCGCGCGGCGACCAAGAGGGAGCTGCCTGAACGATTTAAGGCGTATAGGCACGTCTGGGTCTTCATCGAGCAGGAACGCGGGGTTGTGCACCCCGTCTCCTGGGAGCTGATGGGTGCCGGCCGCCGGCTCGCCGACAAGCTCAACGTTGACCTCGCCGCGGTTGTCATCGGCCCGGTCGGGGAGACGACACAGCAGGCGGTCGCCGAATCCTTCTGCTACGGCGCCGACCTCGCCTATATCGTCGCGGACAATCTGTTGGCCGATTATCGCAACGAATCCTATACCAAGGCGCTCTCCGAGCTGGTCAACACTTACAAGCCGGAAATCCTACTCCTAGGCGCAACTACACTCGGCCGCGATCTCGCCGGCTCAGTCGCCACCACACTGCTCACCGGCCTAACTGCCGACTGCACCGAGCTCGATGTCGATGCCGACGGCTCGCTTGCGGCGACCCGGCCGACGTTTGGCGGCTCGCTGTTGTGCACGATCTACACACTCAACTATCGTCCACAGATGGCCACCGTCCGTCCGCGCGTGATGCCTATGCCCGAGCGCGTGACGGGCGCCGTCTGGCGCGTCATCTCGCATCCGCTCGGGCTTGTTGAAGAAGATATCGTCACAAAAGTCCTCTCGTTCCTGCCGGACCGCGATTCTACAAAGTCCAACCTTGCCTATGCCGACGTGGTCGTCGCTGGAGGGCTCGGTCTGGGATCGCCTGAGAACTTCCAACTGGTACAGCAGCTCGCCGACGTACTTGGCGCCGAATACGGCTGCTCTCGGCCGCTAGTCCAGAAGGGCTGGGTCACCTCGGACCGCCAAATCGGCCAGACCGGGAAAACCATTCGGCCAAAGCTCTATATCGCGGCCGGCATTTCCGGCGCGATCCAGCATCGCGTCGGCGTGGAGGGGAGTGACCTCGTCGTTGCCATCAACACCGACAAAAACGCTCCGATCTTCGACTTTGCCCATATCGGCATCGTTACCGATGCCATTCGGCTGTTACCAGCGTTGACCTCTGCATTCCGCGCGCAGCTGTCGCCCCACTCGCACGACCGCATCGCCGGCTAGAGGAGCTTGTTATGATCGAGGAAAGATTCGACGCGATCGTCGTCGGTGCTGGCATGGGCGGGAATGCGGCGGCGCTTACCATGGCCGAGCGGGGCCTGAAAGTGCTGCAGCTGGAGCGCGGCGAGTATTCGGGGTCGAAGAACGTGCAAGGCGCCATCCTTTATGCCGATATGCTGGAGAAGCTGATCCCTAATTTCCGAGAAGATGCACCGCTTGAGCGACATCTGGTCGAGCAACGCTTCTGGATCGTGGACGAGTGTTCGCACACGGGGCTTCACTATCGCTCCGATGATTTCAACGAGGAGAAGCCGAACCGCTACACCATCATCCGCGCCCAGTTCGATAAATGGTTCTCGGAGAAGGTCCGCGAGGCGGGCGCTACGGTGCTGTGCGAGACCACGGTGACCGAGCTCCTCCAGGATTCCCATGGGAGGGTCGTTGGGGTGCGCACAGACCGCAATGGGGGCGAAATCCATGCAGATGTGGTCGTGTTGGCCGAGGGGGTGAACGGATTGCTCGGGACGCGGGCGGGCTTAAGAGGGCGGCCGGCACCGGATAAGGTGGCACTCGCGGTCAAGGAGATGCATTTCCTGTCGCGCGAGACAATCGATGCTCGCTTCAATCTGAAAGGCGACGAGGGGCTCGTCATCGAAGCCGCCGGAACCATCTCCCGCGGAATGACCGGTATGGGCTTCATCTATTCCAACAAGGAATGCATCTCGCTCGGTATTGGCTGTCTTGTTGCCGACTTCCAGCGTACCGGCGAGACGCCTTACGGCCTGCTCGAGGGCTTCAAGCGTCACCCTTCCGTCGCGCCGCTCATCGAGGGTTCGGAAGTAAAGGAATATTCCGCGCACTTGATCCCCGAAGGTGGGTACAAGGCCATCCCGCAGCTTTGTGGTGAGGGCTGGGTCGTTGTCGGAGACGCCGCCCAGCTCAACAACGCCATCCATCGCGAGGGGTCCAATCTTGCGATGACGTCGGGGCGTATCGCCGCGGAAGCGATCTGCCTTATCAAATCGCGAAAAGATCCGATGACGGCCAAAAACCTTTCACTTTACAAGAAACTTCTGAATGATTCCTTCGTGATCAAGGACCTGAAGAAGTATAAGGATATGCCGGCACTCCTGCATACCCACTCGCAGAACTTCTTTCTCACATATCCGCAGCTCTTCTCCAAGGCGATGCAGGATTACGTGCGCGTCGACGGCACACCAAAGCTCGAGAGAGAGAAGCTGATGCTCAACTCGTTCATCAAGGCGCGCTCGTGGAGTGGATTGTTCAGCGATGCCCTCCGCATTGCCCGGGCCTGGCGCTGATCACAAAGCAAAGACAACGACGAACGACGGAGCCAGAAACAATGCCGCGCGAGCCATCCCAACGTGTCGAGGACAAACTATTCTACAACCGTTATCTTGTTGATTCCGGCCGCGCCCATATCAAGGTGCGGCCGCACACCACGCCATCGTCGCGGCTCTTGTCGATGCTGAAGGCTTGTCCAGCACGGTGCTACGAGCTCAACGATAAAGGTCATGTTGAGGTGACAGTCGACGGGTGTATGGAGTGCGGCACCTGCCGGGTGATCTGCGCAGAAAGTGGTGATATCGAGTGGAGCTACCCACGCGGCGGTTTCGGTGTGCTATTCAAGTTTGGTTAAAAAATTCGGGTGAGGGTCTGGCCATGGCAGGCAGGCGCGAACTCGAGATTTCACCCGGGCACATTCAATCGGGGTCCCAATCTTTGCATCTGCCGGGCGGCCCTTGCATGGTGGAAGCGCAGCTTGCAGTGTCCGCTATAATATGCCCGTAGATAGCCAAAACGAGCGGATCCGAAACAAGCGCGCAACGCATTCGTGAGATTAGGTCGTCCATCTCGGATCTGGTCGACGGATCCTGGTTTTCTTCCCCAACTGGCCGGTTCCGTCCTCCTTGGAAGGTTCGCGGCGATCCGCCTGCCGCCACCATCTCGCGACGCTGCCTATCGCCTACCAACGAATGCTGGAAGCAGGACTTCGCGCGGCCGTAGCCACCGACCGACAACATGCGATCGGGCGCCTTGTAGACTAGAAAAGCACGAGCGAATCACGAAACTAGCGCTTTCTAACTCCGTCGCGCGGCCGCCGGTTCCGGGTTCGCCAGGCGGGCTGCGCGCATGCAGCACACAAGTTTGCACTTTCATTTGCCGGTATCGCCGCGATATATCGTCGGCCGGAGAGCAATGACGATGGTTCGAGTTCAAAAGAGCAGGGCAGCCGCTGACGCGCGGCGAGCAGAGGCACGCCGTGAGAGTTCGGTCGACGACATCCAGGCCCGCATAGCCGAACTGAGAAGTTTGCCGCGCGAGAAGCTCGCGGATGCGGTGTTCATGCTCTCGATGAACGCAAGACGGCAGCGCGAGTTGATACGCCAGGCGATTGAGAAGCGCGCCGAGGTCGACCTGGACTTTGATCCGCCGGCGAAGGCGGATTTGGCGAGCTATCTCGCCAATGATGTGGTCTCGACTTTACGCCACCACGTTGCTGACCTTCCGACCTTGCTGGACCTGTTGGTTCAGCGAGCGCCTCACGTCTGCTTCACCGTCCATCGGGACGAGGCCGTTTCGCTGCTCGCCGCAATCATTCGCGAACACCGGCTCGAAGGAGTCCTTGAAGGCCTCAGGCTCGCCGGGCTCCTGAACGAGCCAGCGAAGGATCGCCATGCCGGTATCGGTTCGGAAGCGGATTTGAGAGGAGCTGCCGAGGGCGCGTGAGTGTCCAGGCCACCTTGAGGGACAGTCCCTGCAGATGGAACGTCCACAGGAAACGGGACGACAGCAAATCTCGGCGCCTGCTTGCGAGGTCAAAACCGCGTCGAATTCGCTGCGCAGTTCCTTTGTCATCCGTTTAGCGTTGATCGCTGACGCGGAGCCGCTATGCGCGCTCGGTCGCAGTCCCCGGCCACGTCAAGCTCGGGACCTTCGCGTCGAGCACGAGATCCGCAGTCCTGAGCTTTCATGTTCAGTTGCAGCGCGCGGTGCGCTGCGCTGGCGGACCATGGAACCGTTCGCTAACAGCCAAGCAAGGGAAATCACTGCAGGACATGTCGTCCGAGCCGCGGCGATGCGCCAAAGCGGCGAAAGGCGGTCGCTCACCTCAGCTACGCGCTCTGGTGAAATCGACCGTCCGTGTTCCGGTAGTCGCTGGTTGCGCGCTGGCGGACGGCGGGGGAAGGCCTGGCAAGTACTCCGCGAGCCACTCGGCAATAGCAGACAAGCTCAGTGGCGGTCCGCGGCAAACTGGGCAAAAGGGCCTTCTCGGGGGCAGGATCGTCGAGATGAACGATCCGCCGCGCATCTGCTATACACGCCTTATCCTTGCTCGATATCCGGGGAAACGCGCCGGAAGTCGCCTCGCCTGTTCGCTCCGTTCGCGAGCCGCACCGGGATTTCGCCGAAGCTCGCGTGCACGAGCACGGCGAAGGCGTGGCCTAAAGCCGCGTGCTGCCGAACAGCGCGTCGCAGCCAATGCCGGCCTGATCGGTTAGTAAGCCCGCTCAAAGACCACGAAGGAGCCTCGCGTGCTGCGGCCAGCCGCACTTCAATGAGCTGCTGTTATAATCTGAAAGCATCCGATCGCAACTTCCATCGCGATCAGCAGGACTATAACCCACTCAAGACGCAGCGAGCGCCGTGTGTCCATGATGTCCGTCAGCGCGTTGGCCGTTCCGGAGATGGCCGACAGCTTGCGCTCGAGCATCTCAAGACGCTCCTTTAGTTCGTAATCGTCTTTCAGACGCGAATAGAGCCGCTCGAGCTCCGGCTTGTCCCAGAGTGCGTCGGGCTTTTCGGCAATGGCGACGCGGCCCGCTACGCGCTGCTGGACCAGGAGCGCATTGCCGATCAATTGGAGAATGCTCTTGCGGCCCCGCGGCGTCCGGCCGCGCTCGGCGAGTTCGCGTGCAAACGGTTCGATTACGTCGAACACCGCGGCGACACGGCGCTCGTCTCGCTCCAGCGCCGTGCTCTTGGCGAGCGTATCGGCGATCAGCAGCAGCCGGTCGTTGGTAAACTTGCTGAGACAAATCCGCCCGCCCGGCAGAATGATGTCGGCACCCTGGTCGTTGCAGAGCTGCGCTTGCGCGCTCTCCTCCTCGTAGGAGTTGAATTCACCGATGACCCGAGATTTCAAGGTTTCGATCAGAGCGGTTTCCTCCGAGGGCGACAACCCGATGAGCACCACAACGCCATAGCGGAAGATCACGACAAGGCCCTCATGAATGCGGAAAGCGACCGGCGTCGAGGACACCAGCGTTCCGATTTCGAGAGCCGGCGGGTTGATACGATCGCCTAGCATGACTGCGCGAATGCGCAGCATCGAGCCGGCCGCCGTCTTTCCGGACACGGCAGGCTTACCGGGCGTAAGTTGATCCATGTTCACTTTAGCATCCGGTTTGGCGCCACTCAGACGCGAGAGGCGTTCTCGCGGGACCATCAAACACGTCCAGAACTTCGTCGCAGACGGTTCAGCGGAATTTGCCCGGCACGTCGCTGAGAGATGATGCTGTAATCCGGCAAATGCCGGCTCCACAGTTCGGATGGGTCGTCGCCATTTCCATGCTCGTGCGTGCTTGGCCGCAAGGTCAATTGAACAACCCCGCAAGCTCATGAAGAGAACGAGAGGTTTTCCAATTCGACGATCCCGTCGCCAAACATTTGGCTGCGCGGCATGCGCCGTCCTCGAACAAGGTCGAGCAAGATTGATGCCGAACCGGTGTCTTTCGCGCCAGCGGCCTCAGGATTTCCGATTGAATGGGGGGCGAGAATGATTGTTCGAAACGGCACAGGTTGAGCAAAGACGGCGGCGCCATGTGTGTTCGATTTCATCCCGAGCATGTCAGCTACAGAACACGGCGAATGTTGCGCGCCGCGGAATTTTTCAAAGCGCAATCAGAGCCTTAATCGCGGTAGCGGCGCTGGCATAGCTGTTGCTATCGAAATGTCGCAAAGGCCGAGCGGAGGTGCTGAGTACACACCCAGCCCGAATGGCGAAAACAGGACGGTGATCGGTGGACCGACGGTGGTGAAGGTGAAGGGCCGTTTCCAACTGTTAGCCACAAGACGGCCCGGCATTCTTGAGCTAAGACCCCGAGTAGAACGACAGGCAGGACTTGCGGCCATGCATATTGAACCGGGAACAGTAGCAGGCGCCAAGCTCGTATTGAGCTACGCGACAGGCCTTGCGGCGGGCTGCGTCGCCGCCAACCTTGTGGTCGAGACCATGCGCGAGCGGGGCGTCCTGTCATTCGCCATGCAAGCCATCGCCGCGACTGCGCTTGTGTTCACGTTCCTCGAGATCCTGCCGCACTTTGCGGTCGGGGTCTCCGAGGTGCGCTTCGTCCCCGGCTCCACGCTGTTCCTGTTGTTCGGGCCGGGGCCAGCTGCCTTTGCTCTTGCGGTCGGCCTCTTGCTGCCAAGCATCCTCTTTGTTTCGGCCGACCTGCCGCAATATGGTATGAATGTCACGACGCTTCTGGTGCCGCTGTTTGCGATCCAGGCGCTCGCCAAGCGGCTCATTCCATCCAACACCGCCTATCGCAATCTGCAGTACAGCAAGGCGCTTGCCCTCTCGACTGCGTATCAGTCTGGTATCGTTGCCTGCGTCGCGTTTTGGGCGCTCTATGGTGCGGGCTTCGGCGCCGCCAACCTCTATCACATCGGATGGTTCGCCGTTTCCTACGCACTTGTGGCCCTGGTCCAACTGGAGGGTGATCTGGCTGTGCTGGCGCTCGCGAAACAAATTGGGCGGCGTGATTGCGGGCGGAGTTGTCGCCAACCGCATGTAGAAGGCATGTTGCCGTTGATAACAACGATGGCCGTCGGGCCTCCCGTTTTGCTCAAGCGATGCATACGCTTTCCCTGATAGCAACCGGCTGCAGCGATCCCGGGCGGCGCGCGCGCGCTGCTATCGGTGGCAGCAAGGCGACCGAGCTTATGCTTCTTCCGCACAAGGCGACCAGGAAATCATATCTCGCCGACTTGCGGCCGGCCGTCTGCTCCGGCTTGCTCGCTAAACAGTGGACGCGCACTACGGAGTTCGACCTGCTGGTGCGCGATGCAGCCGAGGCGGACTGCCGCAATGATGTGGCGCAATGGCCGGATGCGGTCAGCGCAGCAGCCTGGTCGCAGAGCATCGCGGGCGAGGTGGGACGCGAGCGGCGTCTTGCGCTGCTGATCCAGGGGGATTCATCCGTCGAACGAGCTTACCATTGGAACATTAGAACCCTCCTAAGCACAGCTGCGATGGAGCGCTGTTCGGCGGTTTCCCATGCTCTGCTGCACTTGGCCGGAATGTTCGCAGTTCGACAAAGAAGATCGCCATGCCTGGATTGATCGTGATGTTGACCATGCTCGCACTGTGCAGCATCGTGCTGGCCGGCGAGTTGACAGGGCGAGCACAGGTCATCAACACCGACACCCTTGAAGTTCACGGGACTCGCGTTCGGCTCTGGGGCATCGAGGCGCCGGACAACAGTCAAATGTGCCGAGATATCAAGAGCAATCTATATCGATGTGGCCTCAATGCCGCGAGCGATCTTGAAGGCTTCATTGCAGAGCGCGAGGTCAGGTGCCTGTCAGTGCTGCAGGATGAGTGTGGACGGACGGTGGCGACCTGTTCAGCCGATGGCATAGATCTCGGAGAGTGGTTGGTGCGCAACGGTCTCGCGCTCGATTGGACGCAATCTTCCACGGGACCATACCACGCGGCGCAACGCGCGGCCGATCGTGCCGGACTGGGCTTATGGGCGGGCAGCTTTGCCGTACCTTGGTTGTATCGAGCGTGCATTCGGCTAGGCGGTCAACCAGCAAGCTGTTCGGACGACGCGAATGCACATCCTTGACGGGTGTTGCCCACAGCAGAACATGCGGTAATCGGCTCCGCGTGAGGTGACAGTCACGGGCGAGCTGGCGTCGATCGGAGTGAGGCAAGCTTACCACTGCCGCGGATCTTGAACTCTCGTAAGCGCGAACGTCGCAAGAACAGAGAATCGCGAGCTCCGCAGAGCCCGATCATTCTTGGCGCGGTTTTTTGGAAACCATGGACTCGCGGTCCTGCCAAGGCGCCGCCTGTTGAGTTCGAGAGAGGCCGCATTCGCCTCAGAAGAATGACGGGCTCTGCGAGGCCTAAGCAAGACGAGGGCGTGGCACTGAACAACAATCAGATTCCGCCGGGTAGAGGTTGAGCGAAAAGAAAGAAGGCCAGTGACGTTCAAGGCACCGCAGGGCAAGGTAGGCAACACCAATGCGGGTTGGGATGCAGCTCACCTCCACTCCATGCGACGCTAGCTTTCAGGTTTTGACATGCCAGAGCTCGCAGCTTGATTCCCAGATGCCGTCCTGCCAAAACTCATATACTCGCACTCAAATCCGACGGACCAAGCAGGTGTGAGCGCTTGCTCAACGACGGCTGCGAGGCTCCCATCGAAACGACGGTAGTCGAATTGCGGCCTTTGCCGCGGGAAGGCCGCATAAGCTCCTTCCCGGACTTCGCTGCTATTGGCGATATCGGCCGCGATTGCCTTTCAAGCCACGGCTGCTCCGACATAGGCCAGCGTTTGGCCGGGCGGGTAAGAAGCCTAACACCACACGTGCGGTTTCGGTGACCAAGACGTGTGGACCTGCCTTGCAGGCGCCGATCACAACAATGCCACAGAAGGCAATGCAGCTGTTCGTGCGGTTGCTCGCTGACCACTGGCTCGAGATCCGCCGAATAAGCAACACCGCACACGCGATGAGCGCAACTGCTGCGGCGGACCGAACAAGCGAACAAGAACGTCAATCGCATATTACCTCCCGAACACCACGTGCGCGGCTTCCACAATGAATCGTGATCTGCTGAAGTCGCAGCGTCGCTCCCACGCTCTCGTGGTGTGCGGACTCTGTGCCGACGAGCGCGACGCAAGCTCCCGGCGTGTTTCGATGGCCGGTGTCCTCTATGCGACAAGAGCGGTGATCGTTCAAACAAGCCGCGGGTCTGAGGTCGAACACGAATGTCATGATGCGCCGACACGGCTGGTTGATCACTTCTGTGAACTCCTGCGAAAGAGATTTGGTGCTCCAGCTTCTTTACAACCACACAAACAAGTTCGCACCGGGAACTCGAGGCGCGGAGCTGAGTCAGAGACCGCAAGATCACCTGACTGATCCGAGTCCAAAGAGTTGAACTGGTCGGCAGTCCCTGATCGTGCCGACGCGGGATAGCCGGAAGCAGTGCGGCGCAAACGAACACGATCTGCCGATCATATCGCTCTGTTATGCATCTTCTCCCCTGCTGCTCCGGAGATCAGGCATCGTATGACTCCGGCAAGCGACCTTCCTTGCCCGCTGCCCAGAGCACCAGCGGCATAGCTGACGTCCATTACTGTTCTATTCGCATTGGCGAACTCGGCAGAGAATTGCTCGCGTCGTTCTGGGTGGTGCTATCGTGCCAGACACGATCGCCGTGGGAACGCCGATGGGCGGCGGGCGTATCGCCCGCAGCATGGGCTTTCGCATTGCGACACTGAGGGTCGCGGCCAACAGCTCACGGCCTAGAGGGCCTGCATTGGAGGCGACTTTCCTCGGCCACACTATCACGATTGTCGACGCCGCGCCCGTCGGCGGCGCGCTGGAACGCGGCCAGCTCAATTGTCTATGGCTGGACAATCACGGCGCCGGTCTCGGCGATCGTTGCGGCGCTGACCTGGTGGGGGTCAACGCCTTGGATGTTTTCGTCAGGACACGAGCTTCAGCCCGACAATGCCGGCGAGGATCAGTCCGATACTGGCAAAGCGAAACGCTGCGGCCGGCTCTCCGAACAGGATGATGCCGAGTGCTGCGGTGCCGACCGCACCGATGCCGGTCCAGACCGCATAGGCAGTTCCAATGGGCAGCGTCTTCAGAGCAAGGCCGAGCAGGATCACGCTGCCGGCCATGGCCGCGAGCGTGAGCACGGACGGAACGAGCTTGGTAAAGCCCTCGGTGTATTTGAGGCCGATTGCCCAGGCGACTTCCAGGAGGCCGGCGACCAACAAAATGCTCCAGGCCATGGCGACCCTCCGTTCATGGCAGGGTCGTCCCCGCGGCTGATGTGATGATGAGCTGCAAGGCCGTCCTCGCCGGGGCTCGCGATTCGCTTCGATCAGTCAATGGTCAACTGCTCCCAAACATCAGCATTCCGACATCAGTGGTTCGGCGAATTCACACGATCGACAAAGCAGAAAGCCGTCCGCTCCGTTCATGCGACTGGCAATCTTGCAAAAAGTCGCCCCTTCGAAGAGATCCTTGTACCTGTCGCGGAGAAGGTTGCCCAAAACATGTCGTCGCTCAAAATCCATGCAGCAGAAAGTAACATCGCCGTTTGGGAGAAGAACATTGCGATATTGCCGTTCGTCAGGACATGTCAGTGCTCCAACGATTGGCTGTCGCGCTTCAACCATCTTAAGCTCGCCGCTGCCAGCCCTGCTGCGCGGCGGACGCGAGCGGACCAGCGCTTCCTCAGGAATTATGTCGACAAGTTCGGGATGAACGTCACCCATGACTATGAAGAGCAGTGATGAAATGTCGGCATCGACGAGCTGGCGCATCAAATCGACATAGTTGCGCCTGACGAGACCACTATCCATGTGCGTGCCGTCATCAAAAACGTGCACCAGGAAAACGCGGAACTGCAACGCACGCAAGCGTCTTAGATCCTGCCCGTTCATTCCTACGAGGGTTGTGAAAATCCGGATTCCATGGCCACACGCGTAGGCATGCTCAACCATTTCTGTGCAAGCCGGATTGAGGCAAGGCTCCGAGTACCCCGAAAAGCTGATGTCGACAGCTGCGGGTACGCGCGCCAGACATCGCTTAAAGTCTTGGAGAGAAAGATGCTTCACGTCGGATATCGCGCTTTGCCGTTTGGCAAACTTGTCCTGCGGGCAATAAGAACATCCGACGACACAGCCCGTTGTCGTAGTTATCTCCAAGACGCTGCCGCCAGTGATTGCAGAGCGCAGCTCCCGTAGAGTCATCGATTTTATATTATCCACTTCCGCGCTCCGCGTTTCGAAGAAAGAGCTCTTGAGGGGGACCGTCGATTTGCATCCCTCATGCCAGTCCGCTCTTGCATCATTCTCGATCCATCCATCAGCGCGACACGGCACGCTCGCAAGCGCGGCCGCGACAGATGAAGAAAGCACCACGGCTCTTGCCTTTAGCGCCCAATCCAGCAGAAACGGGCAGCTGCCGAGTGGACATGCATCGATGAGGTTGGTCTGACGTCTCGTTTATTCCAACAAGCATCACTCATGCCAATCGCGGTACTGTCCATAAGTCGGCACGCCGGCGATAAAATGTTGTCGTAATTGCGCAGCCGAGGCGCAACTCTACGCAATCGAAAGCGTACAATATGACGCTGCGTACGATTCAAGCTCTCTCGAAAATGAGTTCAATGGCAGCTTTCTTATGAAACGTGGCGGCGTTGCCGCCGTCCGAAGCGCCATGTCACCATGATCGACGTGTGTCGGCATCGGTCCCGAAGTTCCGATTGCGAGCGCCGTTGACCGCAGTCGAGAATGCAAATCTTCATCGCGCCTTCATGCAGCAGATCGTGAATTCAACAGCTGAAAACGCTATTCGGTGACGAACTCCTGAAGGTGGATTCGATTGACGAGATCGCCAAAGTCTATGCTCGGGCTATTGTTTCCGTGCTGCCGGAAATGGCTTGTACGCTCGCCGGATGGTCTTTTGGCGGTGTGCTCGTTCACGCCGTTGCTGGGATACTGATCTCTGCAAACGTGAGGATCGATTAGTGGCAATGATCGATAGTGCCCATCCGTCGGAGCTAGGGACGCTTCCACCTTGCACCAGGAATCGGCTAAATTCCTTGCATTCCTTGTCGACGAGGGAGGGTTGTTGCCTGAACACGGTGCAACCACGGAAATTCAGCTGGGAGACTTCGCTACGCTCGCGAGCGCTGCTTTCAGTGCATGGAAGATCGCTGTACCGGCGCTTCAGAAAATCTTCCAAGTGTTCATTCGCCATATTCACGCTGGCAAACTATACGTACCTAATAGGGGTTTCGGCGCTCTGCGTCCATTACACTCGGGAATCCACTAGCGAACCAAGTTCATGGCGCGCTGCTTTCGAGAGCGTCGTTGAAGGGCCTCCTTTTCCCGGCAGGGCTATCGCACATGATAGTTCGAGGTCGCCGGATGAGCTCCGCCTGCATGGTTCGAGGCGCGCTCTATGATTCAAAGGCGCCGTCGCCCACCTCGAGGGCTATGCCGCCGGTGGGTCGCGGGCACTGCGTGCATATAGCCAGGCCAGACGTGAATGGTTCGCATCTCGAATGAAAAATACAACTGGCGACTCCAACCGCGACTCGAAATGTCAATCGAGGAGGAGCAACGGCCGCCTCGTCAATGCTCTCCCGAGGGTTCGAGGGCCGTCTAGCATGTCCCTTCTGTTGCACTTCCAGGACGACGCCCGGATCAACACTTTGCGCTCCGGCCCACGACAGCAGTCCTTCTAACGCATGTGATCAAGAGCGATAGCAATGATCCTGGCGACCTCTGATGCGGATCGCCGTTGGACAGGGCCGCTCCCCCGTCTAAAGCACGCCCGGCTGGCGCGGCTTGGACCCGAAGAGAATTCATCGAAACCTCCGATTATTAAGCTGGTGCGCACGCTCCAATTCTCTTGTGGTGTCGCCGCCGAGCTGCTCGATGATCCCCTCAGCTAGGTCGTCAGTTTCTCGACCTGCTGGGGCTCGTGTCCTGACGCGCGAGAAAGCCATGCACGTAAAGAGGCATGGCAGTCCTTTCCTAGTAGCGTTGGTGCGGCTCCCCTCGACGAGCCGTTCCAGCCCTTCGGAAACGAAGTCGTGTAGGGGTGCTCAGAAAAGTGAGACAACCGCCCTCGATGCGGCATGTGGCTCCGCAGGATTTAGGCCAGCGCGAGGCGGCGAATTGTCGTGCGGGTTCGTGTGCAATGTCGTGTTCGCAACATGTTGGCGGACAACAAACAAGTGCGGGTCGGCTTTCGGGAGGAAAGAGACACGCCTTGCGCGTCGCTTGCGTCCAGTTGGCCGCGCAGCGGCCCGTGCGCAGAAGCGTCAGGCGATTGGCCCGACTATTGCTCCGCTGTTTGCCCAACGGCGTGCGGCTCACCTGCTTTGTCGGGATGTCCGGCGCAGAACGTGGATCTCTATGTGACCAAAGGCCATGACATGAAGAATTCCAGGTCCCTGACAATCAAGGTGCTAGGCACAGCTACTTTTGCCCTGGCCTTGATGACGCGTACCGCGGCGGTCGAATACAAAACGGAAAATAGCCAGGATCCTAGCTCCCGGGGCGTTACTGTGAACAGGAGCTTTCTTGCCCAAATCACCCCCACCTGGGAACGACCAGCGAGCTTCATGCTTCAGAACGGCCTGCAAGTCGTGGTGATTGTCGATCACCGCACGCCGGTGGTGACGGAGATGATCTGGTACAAGGTCGGCTCCGCCGACGAGAAGCCGGGCAAATCGGGACTTGCGCATTTCCTCGAACACCTGATGTTCAAGGGAACGGCCAACCATCCGGCCGGCGAATTCTCGCAGACCGTGCGGCGGATCGGCGGCGACGAAAACGCCTTCACCTCCCTCGATTACACCGCCTATTTCCAGCGCGTGCCGCGCGAGCAGCTCGCGCGGATGATGGAGTTCGAAGCCGACCGCATGACCGGCCTGATCCTGAAGGACGACAACGTGCTGCCCGAGCGCGACGTCGTGCTGGAAGAATTCAACATGCGGGTCGCCAACAATCCGGATGCACGGTTGACCGAGCAGATCATGGCCGCGCTCTACCTCAACCACCCCTACGGCCGGCCCGTGATCGGCTGGCGCCAGGAGATCGCGAAACTCGATCGCGAGGATGCGCTCGCCTTCTACAAGCGCTTCTACGCGCCAAACAACGCGATCCTGGTCATCGCCGGTGACGTTGACGCCAATGAAGTCCGTCTTCTGGTCGAGAAGAATTTCGCTGATATCCCTGCGCAGCCGGCGATCCCCGCCAAACGCATGCGTCCGCAAGAACCGATCCCGGCGGCGCCGCGCACCGTGACGCTGTCGGATCCGCGGGTCGAGCAGCCCGGGTTGCGCCGTTATTATCTCGTGCCTTCCGCAGCCACAGCGATCGCCGGCGAAAGCCCGGCGCTCGACGTCCTCGCGCGACTGATGGGTGGCGGCTCCAAATCCTATCTGTATCGGGCATTGGTGATCGACCGCCCGCTCGCGATCTCTGCCCGCGCCGGCTACACCGGCATCGCGCTCGATGCTTCGCAGTTCTCCATCTCAGTGACGCCGAAACCCGGCGTGGAATTCTCGCAGATCGAACCCGTAATCGATGGCGTGATCGCCGAAATCGCGCAAAAGCCGGCCCGCGGCGAAGACCTCGAACGCGTCAAGACGCAGTTGATCGCGCAAGCGATCTACGCCCAGGACAACCAGCAAAGGCTGGCGGGCCGGTATGGCGGCGCGCTCACCACGGGGCTGAGCATCGACGATATCAGAAGCTGGCCGGACCGCATTCGCGCGGTCACCGCCGCGCAGGTCAGCGAAGCCGCACAAAAATGGCTCGACAAGAAACGCTCGGTGACCGGCTACCTGATCAAGGATGCCGCGCCGAAAGGCGAGGAGAAGCGCTCGTGATCTACCGCTTAACGTGCCGCGCGGCGCTGATCGGCAGCGTCTGCGTCGCGATGATGATGTTATCTTCGGCGCCGTCTCAGGCCGCCGCCAAGATCCAGCGGCTGGTCTCCACCGGCGGCATCGAGGCCTGGTTCGTTCAGGACGCCACCGTTCCCCTGATCGCGATGGAATATGCCTTCGGTGGCGGCGCGGCTCAAGACCCGGCCGACAAGCCCGGCGTGGGCAATCTGGTCGCCGATCTACTCGACGAAGGCTCCGCCGACCTCGATTCCAAAACCTTTCACGAGCGTCTCGATCGCCGCGCCATCGAACTCAGCTTCTCCTCGAACCGGAATTATTTCCGCGGCTCGCTGCGCATGCTGAAAGGCAACAAGGAGGAGGCCTACGACCTCCTGCGCATGGCGCTGACCGCGCCGCATTTCGAGGCCAGCGACGTCGAGCGGATTCGTGCCCAGGTGCTCTCGGGGCTGCGCCGCGAAAGGACCAACCCGAGCGCGCTCGCCGAACGAAAGTTCCTCGAAATCGCGTTCGGCAGCCATCCCTATGGCCGGCAATCGAGGGGGACGCTGGATAGCGTGCCAAGAATCGATGTCGCCGACCTGAGGGACTATGTCGGCCACGTGATCGCCAAGGATACGCTGCGGATTGCGGTCGTCGGCGATATTGACGCCGATACGCTCGGCAAACTGCTCGACAAGACGTTTGGAGGCTTGCCCGCCAAAGCTAACCTTAGGCCCGTTCCTGATGTGCTAGCGGCAAAGCCGCCGCAGCGCGCCTTCATTCCACTCGATGTGCCGCAGACCATCCTGTGGTTCGGCGGTCCCGGCATCCGCCGCAATGATCCGGATTTCATGGCGGGGTACGTCGTCAACCATATCCTCGGCGGCGGGCTGTGGTCGCGACTTTTCCACGAGGTCCGGGAGAAACGCGGGCTGGCCTATTCGGTCCATGAATCGCTGCTCTGGATGGAGCACTCCGCGGTGTTTGTCGGTGGTAGCGGCACCCGCACCGACCGTGCCGGCCAAACGCTCGATGTGATCGAAAAGGAAATCCGCCGCATCGCCGAGGAGGGCCCGACCCAGAAAGAGCTGGATGAGGCCAAGTCGTATCTGAAGGGGTCGCAGATGCTGACGCTCGATACGTCGTCAAAGCTCGCCCTCGCGTTGTTGCAATATCAGTTAGACGAGCTGCCGATCGACTATATCGAGAAGCTCAACGTCCTTGTCGATGCCGTGACGCTGGGGGACGCCGAGAAGGCCGCGCAGCGGCTGTGGGGGCAGGGCTTGCTCAGTGTCATGGTGGGCCGCTCTCCACCGGCAGCAGCCGAGTCGACCACCGCGCCATCGGCCGCGAAGCCGGCGCCCCCCAATTAACTTTTCAAGTAGCTCGGGGCGGCGTAGCCGCGAGCCTGGCTCTGCCGTGTCCCCCGCTTGGCTAGGTGTATCAGCTTGCCCTGTTTCAGCTCACGGTTGAAGACCGGCCATTGCGCTTGCAGCTCGGCCGCCAGCGCATCGAGCTGGGCATCGACCGGCTGCCGCAGCAAGGGGGTGTCCATCTGTGCCAGCGCGTCGGCCTTCTCGTCCACCGAAACCAGCTCGTCGGAGAAATGACGGTATTGCAGGCTGTCGTCGAGGTAGAGTTCACCGGACTGGAAGCGCTTCCTGACTTGGTGGTACAGCCAGAACTCGTAGCGGTCGGCATGCAGGCCCGTTGGCTTGCCATCAGCGTCGAAGGTCAGCAGGTACGGCCGCAAGCGTTTCGGCACCGTGGCTGCTGGACATTCGGCGAGTGGCCGTTGCGATAGGCGCTGCTGTTTGGTGAACACACCTTTGGCCCAGGCCAGCGCCACGAGCTGTCCGGATCGGTGCCGGCGAAATCGAGCGCGACGTACAGCGGTCGAAGATACCGACGGATACGCTCGGCCAGGCCGTCCACCGCCTGCCAATGCAAAGCCAGTTTGCTCACCGGCTTCACGCTCATACGCAGTGCCGTGGTTTGCGTGTCGCGGGGCATGATCTTGTAGGCGCGCTGGCGTACATCGCCGAACGGCATGGGATTGGGCACGCTGTCGTCGATGCAAAGCGACAGCAGGCGATCGACCTGTGGCGTGTCTTGCTGACGGCGCACCTGCTCCGCGACAAAGGATTGCTTTGCACCCGCACTGCTCTCGTCTTCCAAGTGCTTCATATGATAGGCCATCGCATCGACCAGATTGTCAGAGAGCTGCCGATAGCGCACCCAGGCATAGCACAGCAGATAGAGGTGGGTCTGATCGGCCTTCAGATTGCGCAGGTCGTGGATGGTGTAGAAGTTCGCCAGGCTCGCGTAGTACAGAAGGTTTTGCTGCGAGACGCCGAGCTTGGGCAGCAACGCCTTGGCGATCCCGTGCAGCGGCTCCAGCGTGGCGCGCTTCTGGCGCTCGCGAGCCATCTGCCGCCAGCCAAAATCCTTGGCGTCCTGCCTGAGTGCCGCCAGTTGAGACAGGGTGTCGTCGCGCACCAAGAGGTGACTCAGCGCGGCCTTGGCCTGTTCGTCCAGCATTTCCCAGCAGGCCGCCCAGCCGCCGACGCTCGGCGGACAAGGCTTCGCTGACCAGCTCTTGCAGGGTGGTGTAGCCGGGCCGGATGGTTTTGTGCTCATTGAGCCAGCCAATCAACTCGGTGGCGACGAATCCTGGCGTCACGTCGCGCCGAACGATTTGCGCGGCTTGCTGCGCGAGCTGCGGCAGGAAGTCGGCCGCCCACGGCCGGTAGCAGAACAGCGCAGCGATACGCTCGCGCTCGGTGTAGTGTTCGTGGTTGGTGATCAGCTCGCGCTTGAACGCATCGCCGTGGAAATAGCGGCTCAGCACGAAGGCGCAATCGTCGTCGACCTCGTTCCAGTCAAAGCGAAAGAAGGCATGCTTGGCCTTGAAATAGCCGATCTGCAAGATGCAGTAAACCGAGCGGTGAGGCTGGGGCGGCGGCTGGCAAGCGCCGGTTCGGTTTCGGTCAAGGCCAGGTATTCCAGCCGCTGGGTGTCGTCGAAATCCGGCAGGCCGTACAGGCTTCCTGCTCGGCGCCCGATAGGACGGTCAAGCGTTCGCTCTTGGTCGTCATCGCGATGACGCTCCACGGGAGCGCATCCAGCCAACCCGTGCCAGGGTCTCGATCAGCGTGGTTCGCTTGCCACCGAAGTTGCGACATACCGCCGCTTTGGACATGCCGCCGTCCAGCGCGGCGATGATGGCGTCCATCTTCTCGCCGGTGATCGCCTGCGGCCGGCCGCCGATCCGGCCGCGTTTCCGTGCGGCGGCCAGGCCGGCGACGACACGCTCCTGGATCAAAGCGCGCTCATGCTGCGCGAGCGTGCCGAACACCTGGAACAGGAATTCGCCGGAGGGCGTCGTGGTGTCCAGGTTCTCGGTCAGCGAGCGGAACGCCACCCGATTGTCCTTGAGCGAGGTCACGATGGCGAGCAGGTGCGACAGCGAGCGGCCGAGCCGGTCGAGTTTCCACACGACCAGCACGTCGCCGGGCCGGACGAATTCGAGCGCTTGCGCCAAGCCGGAGCGGTCATCCTTCGCGCCCGAGGCGTGATCCTCGAACAGGTGAGGCGGATCAACGCTGGCGGCGAGCAGCGCATCGCGCTGCAAGTCCGTGCTCTGGCGGTCGGAGTCCGACGACACGCGCATGTAGCCAACCAACATAGGCGGATACCCATCGGAAATAGGTTTCCGTATGGCAGCGCGTGGCGACAGAGTTTGTTGCATATTTTTTGCGTCATCAGGCGTTTAGCTTAGGGGGGCTACTACAAGATTCGGTAGCTGACTAAAGCCAACTTGAGGCCCTAGGGTCCGGCCGCCTTCTCCGCCGATCATCATCGACGAACAGAAATGAACGCAAGCGCACGTGAAGCCGCTGCCCGCGGCGCCTGCCGGTCACCTTCCGCCCTTCCATCGCTTAGAGAGTGAAGTGCCACCATGTCCGAACAACCCTTGCCGACGCTGCCGATGTGGCGCGTCGATCACATCGAGCCCTCGCCCGAGATGTTGGCGCTACGCGCCAACGGTCCGATCCACCGCGTGCGCTTCCCATCCGGGCACGAAGGCTGGTGGGTGACAGGCTACGACGAGGCCAAGGCGGTGCTGTCCGACGCGGCGTTCCGGCCCGCGGGAATGCCGCCAGCGGCATTCACCCCGGATTCGGTGATGCTCGGTTCGCCGGGGTGGCTGGTCTCGCACGAGGGGGGCGAGCATGTCCGGTTACGCACGATCGTGGCGCCTGCCTTCAGCGACCGCAGGGTGAAGCTGCTCGCGCAGCAGGTCGAGGCGATCGCCGCGCAGTTGTTCGAGACGCTGGCGGCCCAGCCCCAGCCCGCCGACCTGCGGCGCCACCTCTCCTTTCCACTTCCGGCCATGGTCATCAGCGCGCTAATGGGCGTGCTCTACGAGGATCACGCCTTTTTCGCCGGGTTGTCCGACGAGGTGATGACGCACCAGCATGAAAGCGGCCCACGCAGCGCGTCGCGCCTGGCCTGGGAAGAACTGCGCGCCTACATTCGCGGCAAGATGCGGGACAAGCGCCAGGATCCGGGCGACAACCTGCTGACGGATCTGCTCGCGGCGGTCGACCAGGGCAAGGCAACCGAGGAACAGGCGATCGGCCTGGCGGCGGGCATGCTGGTGGCGGGGCACGAGAGCACCGTCGCGCAGATCGAATTCGGCCTGCTGGCCATGTTCCGCCATCCGCAACAGCGCGAACGCCTGGTCGGCGATCCATCCTTGGTGGACAAGGCGGTGGAGGAAATTCTGCGCATGTACCCGCCGGGCGCGGGCTGGGACGGCATCATGCGCTATCCGAGGACCGACGTGACCATCGCGGGCGTGCATATTCCCGCGGAGAGCAAGGTGCTGGTCGGCCTGCCGGCGACGTCGTTCGATCCGCGCCATTTCAAAGACCCGGAAATCTTCGACATCGGACGCGATGAAAAGCCGCACCTGGCGTTCTCCTACGGGCCGCACTACTGCATCGGCTTGGCGCTGGCCAGGCTGGAACTCAAGGTGGTGTTCGGTTCGATCTTCCAGCGCTTTCCCGCGCTGCGCCTGGCCGTGGCGCCCGAAGAACTGAAGCTGCGCAAGGAGATCATCACTGGCGGGTTCGAGGAGTTCCCGGTGCTCTGGTGATGCGCGGACGTCGCCGGGAATCGCGATCTTCTCCGCAATTTGCTGGCGCCTGGCGCGCGCCGGTCAGATCAGCCAGCCAATAGGTAGCCAAGATGGACGTGCAAGAAACCACGGCAGGCCGGGACGCCTTCGCCGAACTGGCGTCGCCAGCGTGTATCCACGACCCGTATCCGTTCATGCGGTGGTTGCGCGAGCACGATCCGGTGCATCGCGCGGCCTCGGGCCTCTTTCTGTTGAGCCGCCACGCCGACATCTACTGGGCGCTCAAGGCCACGGGCGATGCGTTTCGGGGACCTGCGCCGGGCGAACTGGCGCGCTATTTCCCGCGTGCGGCGACCAGCCTGTCGCTCAATCTGATGGCGTCCACGATAGCGATGAAGGACCCACCGACGCATACGCGTCTGCGCCGGCTGATCTCTCGCGATTTCACCATGCGCCAGATTGACAACCTGCAGCCGAGCATCGCGCGCATCGTCGCAGCGCGCCTGGACGGCATGGCGCCCGCGCTGGAGCGCGGGGAGGCGGTGGACCTGCATCGGGAATTCGCGCTGGCCTTGCCCATGCTGGTCTTCGCCGAACTGTTCGGCCTGCCCCCGGACGACATGTTCGGGCTCGCCGCCGGCATCGGCGCCATTGTGGAAGGCCTGAGCCCGCACGCCAGCGATTCCCAGCTCGCCGCGGCGGACGCGGGCAGCGCCAGGGTGCAGGCCTACTTCGGCGACCTCATACAGCGCAAGCGCACCGATCCCCGCCACGACATCGTGTCGATGCTGGTCGGCGCACACGACGACGATGCCGACACGCTGTCGGATGCGGAGTTGACCAGCATGCTGTGGGGCATGCTGCTGGGCGGCTTCACCACCACTGCTGCGACCATCGACCATGCGGTCCTGGCGATGCTGGCGTATCCCGAACAGCGGCACTGGCTGCAGGGAGACGCTGCGGGGGTGAAGGCATTCGTCGAAGAAGTCCTGCGCTGCGACGCGCCCGTCCTGTTCAGCGCCACTCCGCGTATCACCCAGCGCGACATCGAACTGGGCGGCGTGGTGATCCCGAAGAACGCGGACGTGCGCGTGCTGATCGCGGCCGGCAATCGCGACCCGGATGCCTTCGCCGATCCCGACCGCTTCGATCCTGCGCGGTTCTACGGCACCAATCCTGGCATGTCGACCGACGGGAAGATCATGCTGAGTTTCGGCCACGGCATCCACTTCTGCCCCGGTGCGCAACTGGCCCGGATCCAGTTGGCCGAGAGCCTGCCGCGGATCCAGGCGCGCTTCCCCACGCTGGCATTGGCCGAGCAGCCGAGCCGGGAGCCCTCCGCGTTCCTTAGGACGTTCCGCGCGCTGCCGGTGCGGCTGCATGCGCAGGGGGGCTGAGATGCGCGTCGTGGTCGACCAGGATCTGTGCGGAACCACCGGGCAGTGCGTGCTGACGCTGCCGGGCACCTTTCGCCAGCGCGAACCGGACGGCGTGGCCGAAGTGTGCGTGGCGACGGTCCCGCAGGCGCTGCACGCCGCCGTGCGGCTCGCGGCCAGCCAGTGCCCGGTCGCCGCCATTCGGGTCATCGAAAGCGACGCTGGCGATGACGAGCGCGCCAGCGCCGACCCTGCGCCTTCTCCGGCGGAGGCCGAGCGGCATGCCGCGAAAGACCAACGCAAACACGAGGACACGATGGGACGGTTTGAAGGCAAGGTGGCCGTGGTGACCGGCGCCGGCGCCGGCATCGGCAAGGCATGCGCCCTCGCCATCGCGCGCGAGGGCGGCAGAGTGGTGGTGGCCGACATTGATCGCTCGGCGGCCATCGCCTGTACCGCGCAGATCGCGGCCGAAGCGGGCCAGGCGCTGGCCCTGGCCATGGACATCGCCGATGCGCAGGCGGTGGCAGCGCTGTTCGAGACGGCGGAGCGGCACTTCGGTGGGGTCGACCTGCTGGTGAACAACGCGAGCGCCATGCATCTGACCCCGCGCGACCGCGCGATCCTCGACCTGGACCTGGCGGTCTGGGATCAGACCATGGCAACCAATCTGCGCGGCACGCTGCTCTGCTGCCGGCAGGCCATCCCACGGATGATCGCCCGCGGCGGTGGCGCGATCGTCAACATGTCGTCGTGCCAGGGGCTCAGCGGTGATACCTCGCAGACGTCCTACGCCGCGTCGAAGGCGGCGATGAACATGCTGTCGGCCTCGCTCGCCACCCAGTACGGTCATGCGCAGATCCGCTGCAACGCGGTGGCGCCGGGTCTCGTCATGACCGAGCGTCTCCTCGCCAAGCTGGACGAGTGCATGCAACGGCATCTGCGCCGGCACCAGCTCCTGCCGCGCGTCGGCCGCCCCGAGGACGTGGCCGCGCTGGTGGCGTTTCTGCTCTCCGACGATGCTGCGTTCATCACCGGCCAAGTCGTGTGCATCGACGGCGGCATGCTGGCGCATGTGCCGACGTACGCCGACGGTGGCAACAGCCGCGCCGCGCGGCCTGCCGGCGACACCGCCGAAGCGGCCGCGGCGCCGCGCTGCTGATGGACATGCTGCTCAACCCGCTGGACCGTCGGCACCGGCTGCGGCACGACATCCCGGTCGTGCCCGGCGCTTTCCCCCTGGTCGGGCATCTTCCCGCCATCGTCTGCGACCTGCCGCGCCTGCTGCGGCGCGCGGAACGGACGCTGGGCAGCCACTTCTGGCTGGATTTCGGCCCTGCCGGACACCTGATGACCTGCGTGGATCCGGATGCGTTCGCACTGCTCCGGCACAAGGACGTGTCCTCGGCGCTGATGGAAGAGATGGCGCCCGAGTTGCTTGGCGGAACGTTGGTCGCCCAGGACGGCGGCGCGCACCGGCAGGCGCGCGATGCGATCAAGGCGGCGTTCCTGCCCAAGGGGCTGACCCAGGCCGGCATCGGCGACCTGTTCGCGCCCGTCATCCGGGCGCGGGTGCAGGCGTGGCGCGACCGCGGCGACGTAACCATCCTGCGCGAAACCGGCGACCTGATGCTCAAGCTCATCTTCAGCCTCATGGGAATCCCCGCGCAGGACCTGCCGGGATGGCATCGCAAGTACCGGCAACTGCTGCAGTTGATCGTGGCGCCCCGGGTCGACCTGCCCGGACTGCCCTTTCGGCGCGGCCGTGCCGCCCGCGACTGGATCGACGCGCAGTTGCGCCAGTTCGTCCGCGACGCGCGCGCGCATGCCGCGCGCACCGGGTTGATCAAGGACATGGTGAGCGCCTTCGATCGCAGTGACGATGCGCACTCCGATGACGTCCTGGTCGCCAATATCCGCTTGCTGCTGCTTGGCGGTCACGACACCACCGCCTCGACGATGGCCTGGATGGTGATCGAGCTGGCGCGGCAGCCTGTGCTGTGGGACGCCCTGGTCGAGGAGGCGCAACGCGTGGGCGCGGTGCCGACCCGGCACGCGGACTTGGCGCAGTGTCCCGTCGCCGAGGCGCTGTTCCGCGAGACGCTGCGCGTGCATCCAGCGACCACGCTCCTGCCGCGTCGCGCGCTGCAGGAATTGCAACTCGGCCAACGGCGCATTCCCGCGGGCACCCATCTGTGCATCCCGCTGCTGCATTTCTCGACCTCGGCGCTGCTGCACGAGGCGCCTGATCAGTTCCGCCTGGCGCGGTGGCTGCAACGTACGGAGCCAATCCGGCCGGTGGACATGCTGCAGTTTGGTACGGGCCCACACGTCTGCATCGGCTACCACCTGGTATGGCTGGAACTGGTGCAGTTCTGCATCGCCTTGGCGCTGACCATGCACAAGGCCGGGGTGCGGCCGCGTTTGCTGAGCGGCGTCGAAAAAGGCCGGCGCTATTACCCGACCGCACATCCGTCCATGACAGTCCGCATCGGATTCTCATGAGCTGGCATCGCATGCCCCGTGTGGCGAGGCAGCGGCGCCTGCGACGCTCGGCATTGCTGCACTCGGCACGCGCGCTCGGTGCGACGCCGGCACCACCGCGGCGGCTCGCCACTCGCCGTGGCCGTCTCCTGTCAGGTACAAGGACATGAACAACATGCAGACCGGTTCCACGCTACACGACGGCCGAACTGGCGTTTCCGCGCTCGGCGGATTGGGCGCGCAGGCGCGCGGCGCATCCGGCGGGCTGCTGCCGGAGATCTGGATGCAGGACGGCGCAAAGCGGGTCGAACAGGCGCTGGCGCGTCTTCTCTGCGCCGAAGACGACGGTGAGACCGAGCTGATGGCGGCGATGCGCTACGCCACCTTGCATGGCGGGAAGCGCACCCGCGCCTTGCTCTGTCTGGCTGCCGGCGCACTGGCCGACACGCCGGCGCACATGCTCGACGACGTCGGCGCCGCCATCGAGATGATGCACGCCTGTACCCTGGTCCACGACGACCTGCCCGCGATGGACGACGACGTGCTTCGCCGCGGCCTTCCGAGCGTGCACGTCAAGTTCGGCGAAGCGACTGCGATCCTGGTCGGCGATGCGCTGCAGGCGCACGCCTTCCTGACCCTGGCGAGCCTGGATGCGCCGGGCGACAACCGCATCGCGCTCGTGCGCGAACTGGCGCAGGCGGTGTCCGCCGAGGGTGCCGCAGGCGGGCAGGCCATGGATCTGTCGCTGGTTGGAAAGCACGTCGAGCTGGACAGGATCGTGGCGATGCACCGGATGAAGAGCGGAGCGCTAGTGCGCGCGTCCGTTCGCATGGGCGCGCTATGCGCCATCGCGGAGGATGCCGCGCACGCTGCGCTGTACTGTGCGCTCGATCGCTACAGCGCCTATTTCGGCCTGGCGTTGCAGGTGGTCGACGACATTCTCGACGCGACAGCGGATAGCGCGACGCTGGGCAAGACCCCCGGCAAGGACGCGGCGGCGCAGAAGCCGACCTGCGCGTCGATCATGGGGCTGCAGGCAGCGCGCCAGTTCGCGTTGGGTCTGTTGCGCGACGCCGGGGAGGCCATCGCCCCGCTGGGGCCGCGTGCGGAACGGTTGGCGCAGATGCTGCAGCGGGCCAACGCGTATCTGTTCAAGCACGCGCCATGCGCATGAGCGCGCCCGTCCGCATGGAGTCGCCCCTGTGCCGCTGCGATCGGCCGGCGGCAGCGGTGCATGCCTGCACTGTGTCCGAGTCCGCGGCGCCGATCGCAGCGGTTGCCCAGCACGGGCGCGGCGCACGCGGCGCGCTGCGCGCAACCCTATGCGGCGGACCGGCGCCAGCATGGGGGCGCGTCGCCGCGCCGGAGCAGGGCGGCCGTCCGGCGCTGCCCATGCGCCGGGCCGCGACGGGCCTGCGGCGACGTGCGCGGCGTCTGCCCGATCCTGGTTCTCGTCAACGGTCTGCAGAAGGAACATCCCGCGTGAACGCGCTGTCCGAACAGATCCTTTCCGAATTGCGCCACCTGCTGAGCGTGGTGAGCGACGGCGGCAGCGTCGGTCCGTCCGTCTACGACACGGCGCGAGCTCTGCAGTTCCACGGCAACGTCACCGGTCGGCAGGACGCATACGCGTGGCTCATCGCGCAGCAACAGGCTGATGGCGGATGGGGAAGCGCGGACTTCCCGCTGTTCCGCCATGCGCCCACGTGGGCGGCGTTGCTGGCATTGCAGCGTGCCGATTCTCTTCCCGGCGCTGCCGACGCAATCCAGGCTGCAATCCGGTTCCTCGAGCGCCAGCCCGATCCCTACGCGCATGCGGTGCCGGAAGACGCGCCGATCGGCGCGGAGCTGATCCTGCCGCAGTTTTGCGGCGAGGCCGCATCCTTGCTGGGCGGCGTGGCGTTTCCGCGGCACCCGGCGCTGTTGCCGTTGCGGCAAGCGTGCCTGGTCAAGCTGGGGGCGGTGGCGACGTTGCCGAGCGGCCATCCGTTGCTGCACTCCTGGGAAGCCTGGGGGACGTCGCCGACCACCGCATGCCCGGATGACGACGGCAGCATCGGCATTAGTCCGGCGGCCACCGCCGCGTGGCGTGCGCACGCCGTGACACAGGGGAGCACGCCGCAGGTCGGGCGCGCCGACGCGTATCTGCAGGCGGCATCGCGTGCGACGCGCAGCGGCATCGAAGGTGTCGTTCCCAACGTCTGGCCGATCAATGTGTTCGAGCCATGCTGGTCGCTGTACACCCTGCATCTGGCCGGGCTGTTCGCGCATCCCGCGCTCGCCGAGGCGGTGCGCGTGATCGTCGCGCAGCTCGACGCCCGCCTGGGCGTGCGCGGTCTGGGCCCGGCCTTGCACTTCGCGGCCGATGCGGACGACACCGCCGTTGCGTTGTGCGTCCTGCGCCTTGCAGGACGCGACCCGGCGGTCGATGCGTTGCGCCATTTCGAAATCGGCGAGCTGTTCGTCACCTTCCCCGGCGAGCGCAATGCCTCGGTGTCGACCAACATCCATGTCCTGCATGCGTTGCGACTGTTGGGAAAGCCCGCCGCCGGCACCAGCGCCTACGTCGAGGCCAATCGCAACCCGCACGGTCTATGGGACAACGAAAAATGGCACGTTTCATGGCTGTATCCCACCGCGCATGCGGTCGCTGCGCTGGCGCAAGGCAAGCCCCAGTGGCGCGACGAGCGCACGCTGGCGGCGCTGCTGCAGGCGCAGCGCGACGACGGCGGCTGGGGCGCCGGTCGCGCGTCCACATTCGAGGAAACCGCCTATGCGCTGTTCGCGTTGCACGTGATGGACGGGAGCGAAGAGCCGACAGGGCGCCGGCGCATCACGCAGGCGGTGGCGCGTGCGCTGGAGTGGATGCTCGCCCGCCATGCGGCGCATGCATTGCCGCAGACGCCGCTGTGGATCGGCAAGGAACTGTATTGCCCCACGCGGGTCGTGCGCGTGGCGGAACTCGCGGGGTTGTGGCTGGCGCTTCGTTGGGGGCGGCGCGTCCTGGCCGCGGGAGCAGGAGCGGCGCCATGATCCAGACCGAACGCGCGCTGCAGCAGGTGCTGGAGTGGGGGCGTACCCTGACCGGGTTCGCCGACGAGCATGCGGTGGAAGCGGTCAGGGGTGGCCAGTACATCCTGCAGCGCATCCACCCGAGCCTGCGCGACACCAGCGCCCGCACCGGCCGCGATCCGCAGGAAGAAACGCTGATCGTGGCGTTCTATCGCGAACTGGCGCTGCTGTTCTGGCTCGACGATTGCAACGACCTTGGCCTGATCGCGCCGGAGCAGCTCGCCGCGGTGGAGCAGGCGCTAGGGCAGGGCGTGCCGTGCGCGCTCCCCGGATTCGAGGGCTGCGCTGTGCTGCGCGCTTCGCTGGCCGCGCTCGCCTACGATCGTCGAGACTATGCTCAGCTTCTCCACGATACCCGGTGCTACTGCGCGGCGCTGCGCGCCGGGCACGCGCAGGCGGCAGGAGCGGAACGCTGGTCCTACGCCGAGTACCTGCACAACGGCATCGATTCGATCGCCTACGCGAACGTGTTCTGTTGCCTGTCGTTGCTGTGGGGGCTGGACATGGCGACCTTGCGCGCGCGTCCGGCGTTTCGCCAAGTCCTGCGGCTCATCTCCGCGATCGGGCGCCTGCAGAACGATCTGCATGGACGCGACAAAGACAGGTCGGCCGACGAGGCCGACAACGCGGCGATCCTGCTGCTGCAGCGCTATCCGGCTATGCCTGTGATGGAGTTCCTCAACGACGAGCTGGCTGGCCATACGCGCATGCTGCACCGGGTGATGGCGGAAGAACGCTTTCCCGCGCCGTGGGGACCGTTGATCGAGGCCATGGCGGCCATCCGCGCGCAGTACTACCAGACCTCGACCAGCCGCTACCGCAGCGACGCTGCGGGGGAGGCCAGCGTGCGCCAGCCTGAACGCGCGGGAGGCGGCGGCGTGCGCGCGCTGCCGTCGATCCGAACGCAACGCCGTCGCCCGATGCGACGGATGGAGCGAGCATGAGCGACACCGCCGTGAGCCGGCGCAAGGACGACCATCTGGACATCGTGCTGGATCGGCGAACGGCGCCGACCAAGGTCGCCGCCGGCTGGGAGTACATCCGTTTCGAACACTGCGCATTGCCCGAGTTGGACCTGACGCAGATCGACCTGCGCGCCTCGCTGCTGGGCAAGACCATGCGCGCGCCGCTGCTGATCAGCTCCATGACCGGCGGCATGCCACGCGCCGAGGCCATCAACCGGCATCTGAGCGAGGCGGCGCAAGCCTTGGGGATCGCCATGTGCGTCGGTTCGCAGCGCGTGAGCCTGCAATCCCGCAACTCCCAGGGGCTGACGCGCGCGCTGCGCCGCCTGGCCCCAGACATTCCCTTGCTGGCTAATATCGGCGCCGCGCAACTGCGCGAGGCCGACGGCCTGGACCTGGCGCGCCGGGCGGTGGACGCGCTGGAGGCCGATGGACTCATCGTCCATCTCAATCCGCTGCAGGAAGCGGTACAGCCGGAGGGCGACCGCGACTGGCGCGGCGTCCTGGCGCAGATCGCTCGCGCCGCGCGCAGCGTGGGCGTGCCGATCGTGGCCAAGGAAGTGGGGTCGGGCCTCTCCGCCTCGGTGGCCTATGCGCTCGTCGAGGCGGGCGTGGCGGTGATCGATGTCGCCGGCGCCGGCGGCACCAGTTGGGCCGCGGTGGAGGGCGAGCGCGCCCGCGATGCCGCCGACCGTGCAGTGGCGATGGCGTTCGCCGATTGGGGGATTCCGACCCCGGCCAGCGTGCAGGCGGTACGTCGGGCGCTGCCAACGGTGAAGCTGATCGCGTCGGGCGGGATCCGCGACGGCGTCGACGTGGCCAAGGCCATCCGCCTGGGCGCGGACATCGCCGGGCAGGCGGCCGGCGTGCTGCGCGCGGCGACGGTGTCGACCGAGGCGGTTGTCGCGCATTTCGAGATCGTCATCCGCCAGTTGGCCGTCGCCTGCTTCTGCACCGGCTCGGCTGATCTGGCGGCGTTGCGTCAGGTGCGCTTGTTGCCCTCGGCGCATCTGCCCGCCGGCTGATGCCGGCGTCGCCCGCACGTGGCGGCGGGCGCCTAGCAGGCTGCTGAAATACCTACGGCAAAGATAGACTACTGATCCACCTTGGTGAGGCGGTTCGATGCGCGGGAGCGATGTTTTCATGGAGCAGCTGTTCACGATGAAGCGCTTGGAGGATTTCGTTCCAGCCGATCATCCACTGCGTCCGATCCGGCTGATGGTCAATGAAGCGCTGGTGCGGCTAGACGGCTTGTTTTCCGCCATGCACGCCTGCAGTGCCAAAGGCGGTCGCCCCAGCATTGCGCCGGAGAAATTGCTGCGGGCCATGTTGTTGCAGGTGTTCTACAGCGTCCGTTCGGAGCGGCCATTGATGGAGCAGGTGCAGTACAACCTGCTGTATCGCTGGTTCATCGGTCTGTCGACGGACGATGCGGTGTGGGTGCCGACGGTGTTCAGCAAGAACCGCGAGCGATTGATCGAACGCGATGCGGTGATCGCGTGTTCAACGAAGTGGTAAAGGCTCGACGAACTCCTTCCGTGGAATTGGCGCCACCGAAACAAGCAAGTCGATCAGGCAGCCTGAGTGACCGCTGTGCGGTCTTCACCGGCCTTCACCGGTCTCTTCACCGGATGCTTACCGAGAAGGCGCCCAAGGAGAGTGAAAACACCGGCCAGCCCGTCGACCGACGAGCCCGGCAAGGTGCTGGACGTGTCGAAGACGCCGGCATCCTGGCGAAGCATACCCACGCGCAGCTTGCCGCGACGGGCATGCGTGGGCTTGGCCCTCCGGGCAGGCGTGCAGGAAGGCCAGGTCTTTCACCTCCGCGACGTGGTCGTTCCGCAACAGCAAGGCAGGCCGTCGACCTCCGTCACGTAGGCCAAGGCCGATTCCAGGAGATGGGCGCCATATCGTACGAGCCCTGCGCGCGCTCGGTGATAGCGATACTCTCAAAACCAGCGCGCGCCGCGTGCATGCATTCGTCGAGCGCATCCCGCCGGTCATGAAGTATGCCAGTTTTTAAACTGGCGGGGCCGTCACGTAATCTGCCCAGCGTTCAAGCGCCTCGCGCATCCGGGCTGCATAGCGAGCGCGGTTATAGACCAGCCCGATGGCCGCTGACGTGATTTAAAATCGCCTCTATAATGTGAGGCAATACGCCAAGCTGATCGGCCATCATCGTGGACGCCGATCTCCGAAGGTCGTGAACTGTCCAATTGGGTAGCGGTTGACCTAGGACCTCGGCGATGCGCGGCATCAAGAGCCGCCTTCGACTTCGGCTTGGATCCACTCGCTCGGCACGCCTCCTACTTGGAGTGGACATATCGCTCGCTGGCGTCCTCCCGGATCATGCGGAAGAGGCGCTGAGCTCGCGAGGCGAAACGCTCTACCGCGCGCGCTGCGCATCGTGCCATGAGGGCGGCGTGGCGCGCGCCTGACACCAACGCGCTGCGGCAGTTCAGGTCTGAGCGGATGAGCTTTGCTCATATTAGGGAAACAACTAGGCCGCCTCCGCGTCGGTTTGCTGGAGGGCACGGCTCATGCCAGAGCGCTAGTTTGTCGAGCAAGAAGTTCAAATCGCTCGGTACCGCCTTTTGGAGCGAGAAGTTACTGATTCGCTTGCCGCATGTCTGAGTCACGCTATTGTCGAAGAACTTGAAGCTGATCTGAGAAGGGATCGCGAGATCGGCCAGAGCAGTTCTGACTGTGGTTCGCGCTTTAAGCTCGACTGACAAGCTGACGCGGCAGCACCATCACGATATCATCAAAGCGCACGCGCGCGAACAGACGTCGAACGCCCTTGCGCCGACGATGAGCGCGATGCGAGATCGCTTAGTCACGAGTATCGGTCAGATGCATGCCTTGCAAATAGAGATCCTAGCGCGCCATCGCGCTTCAAAGGTGTCAAATTCTTTCAGCGCCAACGCTTGTGCGTCTAGTGGATTGCTAGGCTGCGCTATGATAACGCCCCCAGCTTCTCCGCTAGAACCCGGTTCGAGGGATATCTCCGTAGGCCACTCCAGTAATGATTTCGAAAGCATGGGCTTGCCCGCGTACCAGCATTTTCGCCCGTTGATGAGACGATAGGACCACCACTGCCCTTGTGGATTTGAGGGCATTGCACCGCTGCATTGTTGCTTTGCTTGTACGTTTGTCATTTCGAGTGACGACAGGGCAGCAATGCAAACGGTCAAAGCAAATGATTGAAGCGGTTTGCTCATGGGCGGACTCAATTGCCTCGTTGCTGCAATCGGCTTACGGCGACGATCAAGGCGGGGCGTTCGAGAACTTCCACCAACTTCTCAAGGATATGCGCATTATCCTTGGGCCAGGGCTGAAGGTATTCTTCCAGCATGAGTTGCGCTTCGCCAATTGCTTGCAGAGCTAATTGTTGATCAGTCATCGCTATTTACCCATCAAACAAATCCGCTGACGAGATTTAGCGGAATGAGAAATCAAGTCGGTTCTGGGGTATATCCTCCGCTCATTTGCGACTGCTTGATCAATTTTTGTTTCATGCCCGCGACGCGACAGCAGATCTTTTTGCAAGCCACGGACGGCTGTGTCGCTAGCCGCGATGGTGTATGGCCGAGAGCGGGGACAGCGGCGACCGAGGACGGAGTAATTCTTAGGCCGCCGTCCGATCTTCCTTCTCCGCCCCACGCATTACGATCTTGAGCACATCATCCGGCAATGGCCGCTGCAACGCCTTGGCCTCATCCCACGGCGCGCGCATCCATACGTCACGCTCCTCGTCGGTGGTCAGGATCACCGGCATCGCTTTCGCATGGATCGGTTCAACCACGGCATTCGGCGTAGTCGTCAGGAAGCCATAGACAAGGTTAGGTTCGGGGGATCGGCTTGAACTTCGTGCCGCGATCACCGTTGGTGGCGGCGGCATGCCCAGCGCATCATCGGACGAACCCGGAGACGAAGAAAACGGACGTGGTGTGGTTCACGCTGAACGATGACCGGCCGCTGTTCGCGTTCGCTGGTATCTGGACCACATTCATCGGCCTCGGGCATTCCAACTGTGCGTCGGCTCAAGTTGAGTCCTCATGGTACGAACGGATAAATGTGGGTGTGGGAGGCCGCGACGGTGATAGCGCGGCGGAGTAAGGGAAGAGAGTAAGTGCAATGGCAGCATCGATGCAGTTGCCGCGCGAAAGCACTGACGCTGCAAAAGGTGCTCTTCTCCACACACGTCGCGTAGCACCGATCTCCACGTTTTGCTCATGTTGAAAATGAGGATCAGCCAGCATTTGCGGCATCCCTGTGTCATGCAGTCGTCATATTGGAGCCGGTGAGTTTTAGGGACTACGCGTTGCGCGACGGCCTTCTGTGTCAACAATGACCATGTAGCGACGACGAGCGCCGCCAACTTTGAAAGGGATAGACATTAAGCGTGAACTTCCGAGCCCAAATTTCCGTGGTTTCCCTTTGCATCAATGGAGTAACCTGTTTTCGTCTTGGGGGCGTGGGGATGACGCACTACCGAGCTTACCTTTTGGATCAGCAGCACCACGTTATAAGCGTGGCCAATTTGCAGTGTGCCGACGAGCAGGAAGCACGAGAACGTGCTCAGCAGCTAGTTGATGTCAACGACATCGAGCTATGGCAACTTGATCGCCGTATTGCGGTGTTTGAGGCCGCCATAACCCGAACCTCGCAGGCGGCGGTACAGGGAAGCGTTCAGCGGCCGCAGCCCCCTACAATGAAGCCTAAGTGAAGGCTGCGACGCAAAGAGGCGCACGACTCAGTTGAGCGCGAGGATGGCGGCCCCCAATGAAAACGCAGAAGCCAAAGCAATGGGGCGACCGCGAGGTCCAGCAATTGTCCAAGCTGGCCCGGGCAGGAGCTGCCGTATCGAAGATAGCAGCCGAGCTGGGCCGTCACGCCGGATCAGTGAGGCGAATGGCGCGAACGATGGGCATACTGTTGAAAAAGTCGCATCGCTGAGCATCGAGCCTGCACTCGCGCATCTTGCCCATGAGCGACATCATCTTGTCGAAGAACTCGAGCGCAAGCTGGTTTCGTCCCTTGCGCGATTTCGCCTGTTGCGAGAGACTTAGCGGCAGGCTGAGCGATCTATGGTTTCTTAGACAATCGATTTTTCTTCGAGCTTTTTCATGGGCGCTGAGTTAATTCTGGCCACGGCTTCAATGGTCGTTGTATCCGGCGTTTACGCAAGTCGGCGTCGGATTCCTCAGAACGCAATCGAGAATCGCCCACCCCGCGGTGTTTATGACGCACGGCGGCGGCTCGGCACACAGCCCCGCCGAAACAATGTGCCGAGCCTAGCCGGTCTCGACTGACCGGATGAAGGCCATCATGAAGGCAGAAGGTGCTGTTTGCTAGACTGCAACACATGCTTGATTTTAGACAGGCCACAGGCGCCATGCATCGGCCTCCATTTAGGATCGAGATCGGTTTTCAGGTTCCCGCTTTTGCTGAATTTTCCGACAGTCTTTTTCATCATCGCAGGCGTGGTGCTGCTTTGGATGAATCTGCGAGCATCGCGGCGAAACAGAATCAACCTCACACTTGAGCAGCCCGGTGAGCAGACTAAGCCTGACCAGTTCCAGAATTAACCCGCAGTGCGGACATCAATCTTAATATGACGCTTTGATTGCGGCGGCGCATTGCAGCGTTAGGTTTGCGGACCGGACATTGCCCCGTCCGGGTCCACCCCAGCGAGCCTTCGCGCCATCATACTCGGCGCGTCGGCTTCGTTCGCTGGCCGCGCGCGAGTATCATTTTGAAGAGGGCGTCGAAACACGAAACGCTCGATCTCGGCGAGATGCGCCGGCAGATCACGGCACTGCGCCACTCGGAAAATCTACGCATTACGTTTCTGTTGAATAGGCTGCTGATCAAGATTGCATATCTCAATGAACCGCAGAGCGCAGCTCACGCGGAGCAGCTGCGCGAAGCGTTCGCCAGAACGATGGCTGATATCGAGAAGCGCGCATGAACAAGCCTCTTGGTAAGGCTAATAAGTAGATCACATTGCGCAAGGCCATCGCCGGGTCGAGGCTATCTGTAGCCGCGGAGCTGCCGATGTATTGCGTAAACGGCGCTTTCACGGCTAGGGGCCGCCGCTTCCACTAGCGGCGGCCCCGCCATGAGAGGCCTAGTAGGCGCGCCGCACTACTCGGGCAGCGAGGGCAGTCTCCAAAACCGGTGGGCATCTGACGAGAAGGGCCGCACGCAACTGCGACTCTGGTAAGTAATTTTGGCGGTCGGTGCCCGCCGATCGCCAACATCATCAGTCAAAAACTCCCGCCGGCCCCTACAGGTCGGCGGGTTTCTTTTGGCCGGGGCGGGACCTCTTGCAGCCGCGAAGGAACTCTAACCACGATCCGTTTGGATACAGCTTCGGGCTTCGTTTCGCATATAGGCCCGAGGCATCAGAGAAGGTAATCTTCGGCCTCAGGTTCTTCCTGAGGCCGCTTTTCCAGGTCGTCGCCGGTTCACGCTGGCCGATCGGCCTACACAAGGTCAGAAAGACGAAACGACCTCAGCTCCGGGGCAATGCGGAGAAGCGGAGGTCGTTTGTGTCTTCTTTTGACGTTGGGGAAACGTCGCTGGGAAACCCGGCAATTGTTCCCAGAGCCGTGAGTGGACCACCTGCGTGAGTGGACCACGTGGAAGGGTTCGCGCTAATGGCCTTGGCGACTCGATTCCGCCCACGTGTATGATTCTCCTGGGCGGGGGCTTGATTCGTCATGCTGGAAAGCATCCTCGTGCTGCTGGGAATTAGGAACGCGGCCGTCCTGGTGATAGCGCTGTGGGGTACGCGGCGCCGGCCTCGACTGCACCCGCTGGCCGCTTCTGGTGACCTCGAATGCAGCTCTATCCAGTGACAGCCCGACTTTGAGCGGGTCGACAACGCTGTTCAAGACTGGCAGGCTGCTGAAAAATGGGTCTTGAAGGGCGATTTTCCTGATGTGCGGGCGAGGATGAGCCAATCGATGGGTGGTAAAGAGCGCTGTACGCGCAGTTTTCGCTCATGTTTGACGCTCCAGACAGACTCACCCCGTTGCTGCCAGCATCTTCGGAATACGAACGAGATTGTAGGCTGCGGCGGTGAGCACGAAGAACCACTCGACTAGGCCTCTGCCACGATGCCGGGTCTAGACCGCCGACCGTCTTGATCCACCCGAATGGTTCTTCGATCCGCTTGCGCTTGATCGTGCTGATGCGATAGCCGGGATACCGGGTCGTGCGCGCGTCGATCGCCGAGCGGCGGTTGGTGTGGTTCTGCGAGACATGCGGCGTGCAGCCGCGCTCGCGGCAACCGGCGACAAAGTCGGCGGTGTCATAGTTCTTGTCGGCGCCCACGGTGCTGCCCGGCTTGGCGTTGTCCTCGATCATGTCGAGAGCGGTCGTTCGCTCCGCCGTACCGTTGGCCTCGGTGAGGCGCGCATCGACGATCAGCCCGTTGCGGTTCTCCATCATCAGATGCCCACATGTGGCAGAGCTTGGCCTCCTTGCCAGCGCCCTTGTGAAACAAGCGGGCGTCGGGGTCGGTCGAAGAATGCGTGTCGTTCTTGCGCTTCTCGCCATGGAAATCGCGCTCGACATTGCGTCCCTGACCGCTGCCCGATTGCTTGCCAGATGGTGGATCGCCGCCATCCTTCGGCACGAAGCTCTTCATGCTGGCCCAGGCTTCGATCAGCGTGCCATCGACGGAGAAGTGCTCACTGGATAACAGCCCACGCCTGCGGCAGGTTCAGCACGGTGACAAAGAACTTGGCCGCGATGTCGCCGCCGAGCAGCCGATCCCGGTTCTTGCAGAACACGGTCGCATCCCACAGCTGATCGTCCATCGACAGACCGACGAACCAGCGGAACAACAGATTGTAGTCGAGCTGCTCCATCAACTGCCATTCCGATCGCACCGTGTAGAACGCCTGCAGCAGCAGCGCCCGCAACAGCCGCTCCGGCGGAATCGACGGTCGGCCATGGCGGGCGTACAGCCTGGCAAAGTCGCGCGACAGATCCTTCAGCGCCGCGTCGGCCAAGTCGCGGATCGCACGCAGCGGATGATCCGCTGGAACGCGCTGCTCCAACCGCACGTAACTGAATATGCCTTCCGACCGCTGATCTGCCCCGCGCATCGCATCCCCCAGCCCAAAGTAATCAGACACATGCACGGAATCACACTCCAACCAACTCGCAAAACGACTTTTTCAGCAGCCTGTTAGGTCAGGCTGTCGGCAAAGCTATTGAGGCACTCCAAGGCCGAAAGGTGGAGAAAACAGATAGGCGGAGCCGGAAACGATGGCTGAAGGCCCGAACGATTGAGAGAGCAAGTGGGGTTAATATCTCGTGAATAGAAAGCGGCAGAACAACCAGCAAGTGCTGGCCTTGGAACCGAAGGACCGGGGGTGAAGCTCCGGCGCACGGTGACGAGGAGACCGAACCACTCATGGCGAAATCAGCCACCGAAAACTCGGCTTTCACAGAATAACTAATGGAGGAGGTGTGCGACCGAGAGAACCTCGAAAGAGCGTGGAAGCGCGTTAAAAGGAACAAAGGAAGCCCTGGCGTTGATGGGATGACCATCGACGACGCGAAGGCATTCCTGCGTCAGCACTGGCCAAACATTCGGTCTCAACTGCTCGACGGGAACTATCGGCCGCAGCCGGTTAAGCGGGTCGAAATCCCGAAGCCGGATGGCGGGGTCAGGAAACGCGGCGTCCCCTGTGTCGTCGACCGCCTGATTCAACAAGCCGTGTTGCAAGTTCTCCAAGAGCCGATGCGATCTGACGTTTTCGGAGCACAGTTTCGGATTTCGGCCGGGGCGGTCCGCTCACCAGGCTGTAGCCTAGGCACAGCGTTACGTCGCCGATGGCTACAACGTAGTGGTTGATCTCGACTTGGAAAAATTTTTCGACCGAGTTAACCACGACATCCTGATGTCGCGCGTCGCCGCACGGATACCCGATAAACGCGTGCTCAAGCTTATCCGGGCATTCCTGAATGCCGGGGTATTGGAAGACGGTTTGGTCCGACCGGTGGACGAAGGGACCCCGCAAGGCGGTCCGCTCTCGCCCTTCCTCAGCAATATCGTGCTCGACGATCTCGACAAGGAATTGGCTCGACGTGGTCACCGGTTCTGCCGTTACGCGGATGACTGCAACATTTATGTTCGCAGCCACCACGCCGGCGAACGGGTGAGGGCCTCGATAAGCCGGTTCCTGACCGACAAGCTCCGCTTGAAAGTCAACGAGGCCAAAAGCGCGGTGGCGCGACCCGAGGAACGTAAATTTCTCGGATTCAGCATTGCGAATGACGGGAGCGAGCGACGCATTGCGCCGAAAGCTCTCGACAAGTTCAAAGACCGAATCCGGGAAATCACATGCCGGACGCGAGGGATCAGTGCGCAGCAGATGATCGCAGACCTCACGCCATACTCATCGGATGGCGCGGGTACTTCGGCTTCTGTCAGACCCCGCGCGTGCTAACGAACCTGGAAGCCTGGATCCGCCGGAGACTGCGTTTGTATCTCTGGCGGCAATGGCGGAACGGGCATGACCGATTCACAGAGCTTCGCCGCCTCGGCATCGCGAAGTTCGCCGCATCGGTCGCTGCCGGTTCACCGACGGGACTCTGGCGCATGTCCGGACACCCAGCGGTTCAACACGCCCTACGAAATCATGTGTTCGACTCTCTTGGTCTCCCCCGAATCTTCAAGCCTGTGCCGGCTTAAGCCAGTCGAACCGCCGTGGTACGGACCCGTATGCCCGGTGGTGTGGGAGGGGTGGCGTCGCGAGACGTCCCCCTATCCCGATCAATCAGCTCCCTCCTCAAGTGGGTATAGGACTGCCTTGCCTATTTTGATGAACGATGGGCCGATCCTATGGGATCGCCAGTTGCGTAGCGTGCCCTCGCTGACTTGGTTGCGGTAGCACCGAACGACTTCTTCCAGAGTAAGATAGACAGGGGTGGACACAGCTTCTCCCGAGGTAAAGGAAATTGTGCAGCGGCCTGTTGCACAAAGTCGGTGCCCACGTGAATAGATCAGTAGATCGGCTGGCGCTGGGGTGTCGCCATCTCGTCGCTCCGGCGTAAAGCTAAGTCGCTATAGCTGGCAGCAACTCGAAAATCTGAGCATCGAATGGATCATCGTGGCTCGAGTTTTCACGCGCGAAGAATTTTATGAGCTCGTCTGGTCCAAGCCGCTGACACATTTGGCCAAGTAGTTCGCGATCTCCCGCTTGGCTGGTGGGCAAAGAAGGCAGCTAGGAAGAAGGTGAAGCAGGCGGCATTGCCGAAAGCCAAAGCCGGGGCAGCCGACAGGATCACGATCGCCAATGCGGACCTCAGCCGTGAATCCGCTACGCTCGCGAACGTCCGTGAACAGGCGCCTAGACGCGAGGCAGAGCAGCGGAGAACCTCAAGAATTTGCCCGTCCTTCACGACATCTTTGCCCAATGCCTGCGCTGGAAGGATCGCCTTACCTGACGACGAGCGAATACTCGGTATCTGCTGTAAGCGTAGCGCTGCGGCCCTTTCGATTGGCGCTTGACGCCTATTTTGATCGCAGCTTGTGCCGTCGTGGCTTCCAAATTCCGGACAATGCGTTGACGGCGGCCTCGAGCGCCTTCCGGTCGACGACGTCGGGATCGAACTGTTCGGGCCCCCAGAGGCGCATACGTTCGTGCTCTGGATGTGCGGGGTCGCTGATGGCATCGAGGTATTCGGCATAGCCGGGCGCACCGCCGACGTCCTCCGGAGGACAACGACCGGCGGCCTCGAGCAGGAGGGGAAGTCCCTCTGTCGTCGTGTTGTCGAACCATTTTTCAAGCTTGATCACATGATCCCAGCTGTCGCCGAAGTCATAGAGATAACGGATCGTCTTGGCGCCGGTCTCCTGAACGATATTGGAGAGCCGCGTCTTGCGGGCATCGATAGGCTGGGGGCCAAAATCACCGTCGGGATCAGGGATGCCCCAACGCTCTTCGCCAGCATGGAACTCGAAGAGGTGGCTATTTGTCCAGCCAAATGCCGCCTGAAGCGTCAAATGCAGCCGATCAAGGCGCAGGGTGACAGGTACGACAAGGCGACGCATCACTTCCGGTTTCACGTCCTTGAGGGTCACTCTGATCCGGACAGCGGTCGTGTTGAGGCTCATGCTGCCAACCTTGGATCGTGAGCATGCATCATGTAAGTCGATGCCCAGGGAAGCAGCTCATCCAGTTGTGACGCAGGCCAACCATTGACAAGCTTCGCGAGCACGTCGGAGAGCCAGCGCTCTGCACTGACGCCATTAAGCTTACAGGTCTCGATTAACGAAGCTAGTACTCCCCAATTTTCGGCCCCCTCGTCACAGCCGGCAAACAGGGAGTTCTTGGCGTTGAGCTTGATCGGCCGCATCGCACGCTCGACCGCATTCGTGTCCATCTCGATGCGCCCGTCATCAAGGTAGAGCGTCAGGCCGTCCCAATGACGCAGCGCATAACGCAAAGCCTTCGCCGTGTCGCTCTTCTGTGCAAGGTGATCAAGCTTTGCCTCAAACCACTGCTTCAAGGCTGCGGCTAAAGGCCGGGCATGCGCTTGTCGGCCTGCGCGGCGCTCAGCATCAGATCGGCCACGGAGTGCTTTCTCGACCGCGTAGAGTTGGGCGATGCGCTCGAGGGCCTCGCGGGCAACCGGAGCCGGTGCCGGAGAGGCCTCGCGCTCGATCTTCACAAACTGGCGTCGCAGATGCGACCAGCAGAAGGCGAGCGTGCCCGACAGCGCGTCCGCACGCGTCTCTCGGGTCATGGTCTTGTAAGCCTCATAGCCATCGCAGTGGATGATGCCGCGATAGCCCTCAAGCAGCCGCAAGCCATGAATGGCGCCGCGGCCCGGAGCATAAGCGTAAACCACGCCAGGTGGGTCAGGTCCGGCCCAAGGCCTGTCATCGCGCGAGAGTGCCCAGAAGTAGCCGGTTTTGGTCCTGCCGCGCCCCGGATCCAGCACCGGCGCCGGGGTCTCATCGACACAGAGCTTCGAAGAGGCGAGCAACATCTCCCGCAGACGATGCCACAAGGGCTTCAATTCCTGGGCGGCATAGCCGACCCAGAAGGCGAGCGTGGAACGGTCGATGGCGATACCGTGCGTCGCCAGCATCTGCGCCTGGCGATAGAGCGGCAAATGCCAATGATACTTGGCGTCGATCACTTGCGCGACCAGCCGCTCGGTGGGCAATCCACCCTTGATCAAGCGCTCGGGAGCGGCGTGCTGGAGGACGACACCGTGACAGGCGCGGCAGGCCAGTTTGGGCCGGCGGGTCACAATCACCCGGTATTGCACCGGAACGACGTCGAGCCTCTGACTCTCATCGCGACCAATCTCAACGAGATCGCCTTTGCAGGAGGGGCAGCAGGTTTCAGCCGGCATCAGGGTTTCGACGATGCGCGGCAAATGCTCCGGCAGCTTGCCACGGTTGGCCCTGCGCTCGGCAGCTCTCTTCTCGCAGGTTCTGGGATTGGCGCGATCTTCGGCTGCTTCGAGAGCCGCGATGGCCTCTTCGATGTCCTCCAGAACAAGCTGAAGCTGATCAGCGTCCAGCTTTTCCGACGATCGACCGAACTGCGCATCTTTCGCAAGCTTGAGCAACCGCTCGAGCCTGGCGCAGCGATCCAGCAGAGCCGCGGCAAAGACACGCAGCTCGGCTGGATCGCTCGGCAGCTCATCAGGCAAATCACTCATTGGCCCGAGTCTGCCATGCTTCGCGCCTCGATGCAGCGAAGATTTTATCTCCTACACAAGCGCTTTCGGCTGCGGGATTCGAGGCGCATGCATGCGTGTCCAATCCATGCCGGCCAGAAGCGCCGACAACTGCGCGGCGTTCATTCGCATGACGCCGTCAACAATCGGCGGCCACTTGAAGGCGCTGCCCTCAAGCCGCTTCCAATACAGCACAAGGCCACTGCCATCCCAGACGACGATCTTCACCCGATCAGCGCGCTTTGCACGGAAGACCACCGCCACGCCCTTCATCGGATCGTGGCCCAGCGTCTCCTTCGCCAACAGCGCCAGGCCATCCGCGCCCTTCCTAAAGTCTACAGGTCGGGTTGCAACGTAAATCATGAGGCCAGCGGGAGCCGTCAGCATGAACGTGTCCGGCGCAACGCCACAAACACATCACTCAGCACGGCAAGCCCAGGCGTTCCCCGCACCTCCACCCGGGCCCCCAGGAACTCAACCGTAACAGCGGCAGCTTCCGACGATCCGGACGGCGCGGCAGCCGCCGATGGCGACGTTTCCGACACCAAAGGCACGAATGTTACTGTATCCGCCGAAGCCGGCAGCACCAGTTGACCTGAACGCGCCCGGCGCCGCCAGTCATGCACCTGCTGGGGCCGGCAGCCATGGCGACGCGCGATATCTGTGACAATCGCGCCTGCCTCGAAGCTTTCCGCGGCAATCTGTGCCTTCAAATCGTCCGGCCAGCGCTTTCGACCTGCACCAGTATACACTTCGATACGCGGCGACGGTCGTCTTATGTCGTCCGAATGGTCGTCCATTGTGAGCACCCTTGCAGAAGATGACTCTTCTAACGGTGCTCCCAAGACCGCGCACAAACAATCTGAACGGCCGCGGCGCTACGCTTACTATCCGCCGGTAGTGACCAATCATCAACTGCGGCCTGAATCACGTCACCGCCAGTGCTCGTCCTGGCCATCGGCGAGAAGTATGTCATCACCGCGACCTCCGTCGCGAAGCACATTGCATACATTGAAGAGGTGCGACCGGTCACGACTGGTCTCGACGAGCCGCGACAGGTCGCGACAACAGTCGCCACAGAACTAGAAGTTGATCCTCCGAAGGCTAGTCGCGCAACCACCGACGACCAGTCGCGACAGGTCGCGACTAGCCCCGACGAGTCGCGCTACGTCGCACGCCTTGAAGGTGAATTTGAGTTTTTGCGTGGACAGGTCGTGGTCAAGGATAAGCAGATAGGGGAGTTGACCGAACGTGCTCGAGAGACAAATCACCTGATCGCGGGGCTTCAGAAAATGCTCACGCCGTTGTTGGGCGCGCCGAGCGCAGACTTCATTCGCGACATCCGAACCGGAACGGGAGAGTAGGGGATAAACAGCCACGCAGCCCGCACATAGCGTATAATTTCAGGCATGGATCCGCGCCCGATCGGCGACATACTCAAATAGCGCAACATCATCCTGAATGGCGCGGATTTGGCGTCGATGATGGGCTTCACGCAGGTACCGAACTTCCTTCTCAAATCTAAGAAGCTCAGCTCCGACGACAAGATGACATCCGCCATGCTGCTTTCATACGCTTGGCAGAACGACTACTGCTTTCCCGGACAACGCCGTCTTGCCGATAGGCTTGAGGAGCGAAGTGTCCGTCGAAACCTCAAGGCCCTAGAAGCAAATGGGCTGCTCACGATCCAGAGACGAGGCCTCGGCAAAACGAACATCTATGAACTGAATCTCACGGTGACTTCCGATGTCCGGTCCAGACTGGACAAAAATGTCCGGTCCAGAATGGTACGATAGGTCCGCTCTGGCGCAGACAAAAATGTCCGCTCCTCTATTAATGAGACCCAATGAATGAGACCCATATTAAGAATACGCAGTAGGGGAATGCATTTTTAAAATAAAGGCGAAGCTCCAGGGGGGCGGCGCGCATAGCTCTATGCTAGGTTTGATCGACTCTCCCAAACTCCAAATTCGGGGAAAGCGCGCATGACGCCGGAACAGTTCCAAGCACTATACCCTCACGTAATCGGTTGGATTCATCAAACACTACAAGCACATTCGAACGAAGTAAGGGTCGTAAGTTCGCTTGGATTCCCGAGACTGTCGCAATACTTCAGCGGAAATCTCTTATCGTCGACCAAGGTCGCCGTCGTCGAACGGGTTCCGATGCCGCCACTATCATCTTTAGGACTCAGCCAGTTCGCCGAATTCGAAAACGGCGATTACGACGGTATTACGTACCTGGACACATTCTTCGTAAAGCGTCGCTCTGCGTCGAGTGAGCGGCTCCACTTTCATGAATTAGTCCATGTTGTGCAGTGGCGATTGCTTGGTCCTGAAAGGTTTCTCGCGACGTACGCCGATGGATTGCAGAAACATGGGTATCGCCAAAGTCCGCTAGAGGCCATGGCTCACACCGCCGAGGACGTATTTTGTCAGTCCAACGAGAACTTTAATGCGGAGAAGCTAGTTGCGGACGAGCTGGATCGAATGTCAAGGGGCGTTTAGCGAAACGCGTGCACGATCGGGGACATCGCCGCAATGGCACCGTCAATCTCTTCGTCTGCCTCGATGTGAACAGGCCCTGGCGCAAGGTCAAGGTCACCGAGCGGCCGAAGACTACGCCCAACGCATGCGCGAACTCGTCGATGTCCATTATCCCGATGCCGCGTGCATCCGCGTCGTGCAGGACAACCTGTCGACCCACTCGGCCGGCGCCCTCTATGAGGCATTCCCGCCCGCCGAGGCCAAACGCATTCTGCGCCGCCTCGAGTTCCACTACACCCCCAAACACGCCAGCTGGCTCAACATGGTAGATATCGAGATCGGCGTCCTGCGCGGCCAATGCCTGGACCGCCGTATCGATGATTCCGGCCGCCTCATCAGCTAAATTGCCGCTTGGGAGCAGCAACGCAACGGCGCCGGTGCACGCATCAAATGGATGTTCACAACCGAAAAAGCCCGCGCCAAAATGAGCCACGCCTATCCCATCACGCCCAAAGAGTCATAATCACTGTGCCGAGGTACTAGCCGCGCATCCGTTTACAGCGATGGATAAGCGCGGGAACCGATGCTATTTAAGTCAGTAGCGCCAATGGTTGGGCTACCGCGACCGCCCGTTCTCAGGTTTTCGCTTTGACCAGCCGCCGATGTTGAGGCAGCAGGGAAAGACTGTGCTAAACAGCGACCACCCGCTCGTCCTCCCGGTGACATGCCTACCCAGCAGACTCGCAAAATCTCAAGCAGAACGTCTACATGGCTTGAGCAACTGCTGATCGTCATTTCCGCAGAGCGCATTGCACGAGATTAGAATAACGAACTTGAAAAAGGGCAAGCAAAAAAAGACCCCGGCTTTTTTCTGCCGGGGATCTCACTTCAGACAAAGTTGGATCAGAAGTCCATGCCGCCCATGCCGCCGCCCGGAGGCATCGCCGGGCCGGCGCCGCCCTTCTTGGGCAGCTCGGCGACCATGGCTTCCGTGGTGATCAAGAGAGCCGCAACCGAGGCTGCGTTCTGGATCGCGGTACGGACCACCTTGGTCGGATCGATGATGCCCTTCTTGACGAGGTCGCCATATTCGCCGGTCTGCGAGTCGAAGCCGTAGGCGTATTGATCCTTCTCGAGGATCTTGCCGACGATGACGGAGCCGTCTTCACCGGCGTTGATCGCGATCTGGCGGGCCGGCGCGGAGAGCGCCTTGCGCACGATCTCGACGCCGGTCTTCTGGTCGTCGTTCTTGGTGCGCAGGCCCTTGAGCTGCTCGGAGGCACGGAGCAGGGCGACGCCGCCGCCCGGGACGATGCCTTCCTCGACAGCCGCACGGGTCGCATGCATCGCGTCGTCTACGCGATCCTTGCGCTCCTTGACCTCAACCTCAGTCGCGCCGCCGACGCGGATCACCGCGACGCCGCCCGCGAGCTTGGCGAGACGCTCCTGCAGCTTCTCCCGATCGTAGTCCGAGGTGGTCTCCTCGATCTGCGCCTTGATTTGGGCCACGCGTGCCTCGATGTCAGCCTTCTTGCCGGCGCCGCTGACGATCGTGGTGTTTTCCTTGTCGATCATCACCTTCTTGGCGCGACCGAGCATTGCAAGCGTCACGTTCTCCATCTTGATACCGAGATCTTCCGAGATCGCCTGGCCGCCGGTCAGGATCGCGATGTCCTGCAGCATGGCCTTGCGGCGATCGCCGAAGCCCGGCGCCTTGACCGCCGCGACTTTCAACCCGCCACGCAGGCGGTTGACGACGAGGGTGGCAAGCGCCTCGCCTTCCACATCCTCGGCGATGATAACCAATGGCTTGCCGCTCTGAACAACTGCTTCGAGCAGCGGAAGCAGCTCGTTGAGCTGAGACAGCTTCTTTTCGTTGATGAGGACGTAAGCATCATCCATTTCAACGCGCATCTTGTCGGCGTTGGTGATGAAGTAGGGCGAGATGTAGCCGCGATCGAACTGCATGCCCTCGACCACCTCAAGTTCGGTCTCCAGCGACTTGGCTTCTTCGACGGTGATGACACCCTCGTTGCCGACCTTCTTCATGGCATCGGCCAGGAACTTGCCGATCTCGGCGTCGCCGTTGGCCGAGATGGTGCCGACCTGGGCGATCTCGTCGTTCGAGGTGACCTTCTTGGAGTTCTTCTGCAGGTCCGCAACGACGGCTTCGACCGCGAGGTCGATACCGCGCTTGAGGTCCATCGGGTTCATGCCCGCGGCAACCGACTTGGCGCCCTCGCGGACAATCGCAGCCGCCAGAACAGTCGCGGTGGTGGTGCCGTCGCCGGCCGCGTCAGCGGACTTGGAGGCGACTTCGCGTACCATCTGCGCGCCCATGTTCTCGAACTTGTCCTCGAGCTCGATCTCCTTGGCGACGGTGACGCCGTCCTTGGTGATGCGGGGCGCGCCGAACGACTTGTCGAGAACCACGTTGCGGCCCTTGGGGCCAAGGGTCACCCTGACGGCGTTTGCAAGAATGTCGACACCGCGAAGCATGCGGTCGCGCGCGTCTACGCCGAACTTGACTTCTTTGGCTGACATGTGGGTTTTCCTGAATATTTTACTTGGTCTCACCCATGGCGACGCCCAGCAGGCGCTCCTCAGGATGAGCGGTGCGAGCGATGGTTTAAGCGGCCTTCTTTTTGGCGGACGCGTCCGTGAGAACGCCCAGGATGTCGCTCTCCTTCATGATCAACAGCTCCTGGCCGTCGATCTTGACCTCGGTGCCGGACCACTTGCCGAACAGCACGCGGTCGCCGACCTTCAGGTCGATCGGGATCAGCTTGCCGGCCTCGTCACGGCCACCGGGCCCGACGGCGATGACTTCGCCCTGGGACGGCTTTTCCTTGGCAGTGTCGGGAATGATAATGCCGCCAGCGGTCTTTTCTTCTGCGTCGATGCGCTTGACCACGACGCGGTCGTGAAGCGGACGGAATTCCATGCAGATCTCCTAAGCATTTACACTAGCTGATGATTTGACGATTGCTAGCAATCATTGCCCGCGAGTGCCAACGCGGGCGCAACTGAAATAGGACTGACTTCTGAGGGAACAAGGGTTTGTAGCCGGAAAATCGGCTGGTCGCGCGGGATCTCTGTGGGGCTTACCCAGATCACCTCTTCGAGTTTGCCGCCGAGGACCCGACCTTCTTCTGAGTGAGTTTGTACGTCTCTCGACCTGATGTCGCCGACCAGTTCAATTCCCCTGCCGCGTTGACCTTAAATTCGAGATGGGCGATCGATTCCATGAAACCTGCGATGCTGGAGCAGGCTGAATGGGTGGAACGGACGGGTAGTTGGCGGATTCCTCGTTTGCGGTCGGCGAAACGAGGAGCTGTATCATGGCTGGATGGCGGCGAGCGGTCGAGTTGGCGATGACCGACGAAGAGATAGCAACATTGGCGGCGCTTTCGCGGTCGAGAACTGAACTGGCGAGCCGGGTGTCGCGGGCGCAGATGCTGCTGGCGTATCGCGAGAATCCTTCGTTTTGCGCAGTGGGCCAAAGACTTGGAGTCCATCATCAGACCGTGCAGCGCTGTGTCGAGCGAGCGCTGGCCGATGGCCCGCTGGCCGCCCTCGACGATCGCCCGCGACCCGGCAGGGAACCAACCATCACGCCTGAGGCCAAAGCCTGGTTGGTGTCGTTGGCGTGTGACAAGGCGAAGGACCACGGCTATCCACATGAGTTGTGGACGACGCGGTTGTTGGCGCGCCATGCGCGCGAACACGGGGCGGCGGCAGGGCATGCATGCTTGGCCAATTTGGTCCAGGGAACGGTGTGCAAGATCCTCGGCAAGGAGGAAATCAAGCCGCACAAGGTGCGCTACTAACTTGAAAATCGCGATGCTGAGTTCGAACGGAAGATGGCCGAGGTCCTGTGCGTCTATCGTGATAGTCGCAGTTCTGAAAAAAGCCCCTGCCAAGTCGAAGAGACGGGGAAAGCCGATGGCGATCGTGTCGTGCGACGAGAAAAGCCGGGAATCCAGGCCATCGCAACGACGGCGCCGGATTTCGCCCGAACCCGGCATCCACGCCAGCTTTGCGCGCGACCACGAATATAAACGGCACGGCACGAGCTCAGCCTGTTGGCTGGGATTGATCTGCTCACCGGCAAGGTCCACGCTCTCGTCAGAGACTGCCACCGCAGCCGCGAGTTCATCAAACTCCTCAGACTTCTTGACGCCGTTTATCCGAGGAGCACCACGATCAAGTTGATCCTCGACAATCATTCCGCGCACATCTCGAGAGAAACCAGAGCCTGGCTCGCTACCCGACCAAACGGGCGCTTCGAGTTCACCTTCCCAAGCACGGATCGTGGCTCAACCTCATCGAGGGCTTCTTCTCCAACTTCGCTCGTTCGGTCCTGCGCCACATCCGGGTCGCCTCAAAACATGAGCTCGGCCGATATACATCTCGTTGTTCAAGATCCCGTTGCAACGCTTGGTGTTGCCACTGATGGTACTGAAGCCCCAATTGCCGCCGCCGGGCGCCGCGATGCCGTCCCTATTTAGCTCAACAGAGATCCGCTTCGCCGACTTGCCAACGACATAGTCGCGAAAGATACGGCGAACCACCTCAGCTTCCTCAGAATTAATCATGCGATACGCCACGTATCGGCTCGCCGCTTTCATTGAATCGCTTCACAACACCATAGCCATAGGAGTTGCCACCACCAGATTTGCCAAGCGCAACGCGTCCGGCGCTGGCCTCGGCGCGTTTTGTCGGCGAGGTCCTTGAGGAAGAGGGCGTTCATCCTGCCCTTGAGGCCGACATGCAGTGCGTAACCTCACCCTCGGATAGAGTGACGATCTTTACGTTGGCATAGGCCATGCGCTTGAACACGCCAGCGATGTCTTCCTGATCTCGTGAGAGACGATCCATCGCCTCCGCCAGCACCACTTGAAACCGCCCGCGCAAGGCGTCGGTAATAAGCGCTTGGACGCCGGCACGCAGAAGCGACGCACCGGAAATCGCGTGGATCGGACGGCTTCTGGTCCTCGCGTGCCGAATCGCATTTTCGCGTCTTGCGAAAACTTGCGCGCTTCGGCTTGATTGGAAACTAACTGCGTCATCAGATCATGCCAAATTTACGACATAGGCAGTGCGGCAACTCGGTCGGATTTATTACTCATTTAGATAGTTGTCGCACGTCGATCATGCGTGCTGTTGCTTGGACTGTGATTTCGAAGTGGTCCGTCTGCATGATATCTACGATGTTGCGCGGTCTATGCGCTACGACGTTGATACCGGTGCGACGCCGTAGGCTGTCGTAAAGCAGCCCCGCGCCACCTGACGCGCGAATATCCTCGCCAAGCTTCTGCGAAGCATCATAACGTTCGCTCGCATACACGTCGGGGCGTAGTTGCTGCCCTGTGATGTCGAGATAATCCCCGAGCAGCGTGGCGGTGTATGCCCTGTAAGTCCGGCTCATCGTGGCCACGTTGCGAGCAGCCGCTTCGCGACGCAGGTGATGACCGACCTCGGCAGCCGCCGTGCGAATATCATCGGCCGCATACCAGGCGCCAAGCTCCGGCCCGTTGAACCTCATTCCGCCGGGAGCGACGTGGAGAAAGGCTGCCATGACGATGCTGGAGTTGGGTGCACCATATACCCATTCGCGCGGCGGTAGCCGATCGATACGTTCGGCCACCAGACGGTCGTTCGTCCAACCGACGAGCTCCATCACCGCTGAAAGATCGGCCGCCGTCGCGACCGTATCGAACAGCCCGATGGGAGGAAATTGTGAGGGGATTAGGCGATGGGCGGGCTGCGGCGAGGGTGCGAAAACGTCCGTCACCGGAAGACGATCTCCTTGTCATCGTAAGGCGTGAAGGCCTCGTCTATCGTGTTCGGCTGCATGTAGAGGCCGCCACGTGCGCCGTCGAGGAAACGACGCACCGAGAGCAACCCATCTTGAGAGCCATTGGTGATGAGGTCGAGCGGCGGATGTCCACCGAAGAGGACCTCGTTATGTGGACTCCGCAGCCAGTCAACGCCGAGCCGCTCCTGGGGAAAGAGGATCCCCAGCGCTTGGTGGATACCGAATACCGCTGAAATGCGCGTGAGAACGTCCACATCAAGGGTGAAAGCGCCGTGCTCCCGCGCCTGCTTGCACCAGTTATGGTAAGTAGACCGGGATGGATACCCCAGGACCAGGAGGCGCTGATCTTCCGTCAATCCCCACAGATCCGCGATAGCGAGGAAGGTCCGTAAAGCTGGGGCGCTGAGCCGCCTTCGGTTGGCCGGAGCAAATCGTGTCTTATCAAGACGCTGAGGGCCTTCTACTGCCTCGAGTGGGTTCGGCTTACGTTTGTTTAACATAGGTTGTTCCTTTGTCAAAATTGGACATAGTCCAAATCCGGACAAATTGCAAGCCGTTGGCTTTGGGTTCCAGCTTGGCCATGATTGGTCCATGGTCAGCCTGGGCCTGCCGCAAAACGACGCCGTTCTCGTCCAACAAGTTGTCAGTTCGCTTGAAAACTACTTTTAATTGAGTCGAGTACTGAGTGGTTCATCGAGAACAACAACGATGGCGATGAAATTTTCATTTTCGGCTTCAGCCGCGGCGTATTTACAGCGAGAGCGCTAGCTGGATTGATCGCCATCGATGGCATCCTGAAAGCAGGCTCACCTATCGGCGTCTCCGAACTGGTTGACCGCTACAAGAAGGGAAACGAGCAAAGCATCTGGAAGCTGAAGGGGATCGAGGCGTCGGGAGACACCAGCAAGCTGACTGACCAGGAAAAGTGGCTGCTTAAATATTCCAAGGCAGCAACCCGGCCTGCTGCGCAGAATCAACACACCAGCGGGAAGTCGTTCTCCATGATTCGTGCAGGGAAAATGCATTCTCGAAAACCTAACGAAGATAAGCTGCGCTCCAACGAATGAAAAGGCACGCACTGCAGCAGGGCTGTGATGCAGGATGCGCCTCAGCGTCTGCCGGGTCGCCGTAGGTCCTTGATGTGAGTTGTGGGGCTGCGGGAGGGCGGACCGTCGCTGCCCTTGTCAAAAGGCTATTCTGGTTGCGGAAGCAGAAGCGCTGGCGCCACTGCTCCTGTCCGGCACCACCGGGTACTCAAGTCGAATTCTGGCGCCTGTCGCGCCAAGCCGTTGGAGAAAGAAGATTGACAGACTTTTTTGAGATTGATTTTTTAGATGTTGAAGCGAAGAGCAGCGGTGATGCCATTTGCATCCGCTATGAGTTGAACAGTCAGACGTTCATTCACGTGGTCGATGGAGGTTACCAGTCGACTGGCGAGAAGGTCATCAATTTCCTGAACAAGTACTATGGGAGTCCGAAACGGATCGACCATGTTGTTGCGACCCACAATGACGGCGACCACGCCGGAGGTCTCCAGCGAGTCCTGGAAGACTGTGAGGTCGGCGTGCTCTGGATGCTGCGACCTTGGGTCTTTGCCGCTGAGCTTCTTCCTCGATTCAAGCGCTTCACAACAGCCGATGGACTGGAGAAGGCGCTAAGGGAAGCTTACTCGAATCTAGCCGCTCTCGAAGAGATCGCCTTACGAAAGAATATCCCTATCTATGCGCCATTTCAGGGTAGCACGATTGGCGCTTTCCGGGTGATGGCTCCGACACGTTCGCGCTTTCTGGATCTGATTGTCTCCTCGGATAAGACCCCCCAGGAGAAAGGGCTGCTCGAAATGGCACGCGACGCGGTTGTTCGTGTGGCCAAAGAGGCGGCCGCGCTTGCCAAAGCCGCTTGGGGCGACGAATATTTTCCGGCGGGCGAGACGAGCAACGAAAATGAGATGAGCGTCGTTCAGTATGCCTATCTCAATGGATGCAAAATCCTGCTCACCGCCGATACCGGACGCACCGGGCTCAAAGAAGTCATCGATTATGCGCCGTTGGCCGGACTGACCTTGCCTGGCATCGATCGATTTCAGGTTCCTCACCACGGTGGACGCCACAACGTTTCGACCGACTTGCTGGTTCAACTATTGGGTGAAAAGAAGGCGGCACAGGGCGGGAAGACGACCTTCACCGCCGTGATAAGCGCGGCCGAGGCCGATGAGGATCATCCCCGCAAATCCGTTGTCCGCGCTATGCACCATCGTGGTGCACATGTCATCTCAACCGAAGGATCCAACAAGCGGACCTCCAAGAATGCTCCGCAGCGCGATGACTACAGCGCCGCAGATTGTCTGCCGTATCCGGACGAACAGGAAGACTGAGACCTTGTTGCGTTCACCTGAGAGAGCGGCGGAGCCAGCCCGGTCGCGCTGGTGTTCGTTTCTGTCGAAGACAGCGAGCACGTCCCTCGCTTGTTCTGCGCCGTTTCCAGAACAAGTCGACCCAAATGAGCACAAACGATGATTAAAAAAGAGTCGAAGGAGAAATTGAAGGAGCAAAACACTTCCCCATTGATGACGATCCTCGTTGTCAATTTTGCAATCTTCGCCCTTGCGCTCAAGACGGACCAGTTCCTAGCGGCCGAATACGAGGAACTGCTCAAGCATTGGCAGGCGCTCATACCTGCTGGACTGGGAGCCGTGCTTATCAGCGTGATCAACGGTGTGCTCGATGTTCAAACCAAGGCCAGACTGGTGTTTTGGCGTTGGCACGATCCTTTGCCGGGATGTCGGGCGTTCTCTTACTATCTTCATCGCGATCCGCGGATCGACGTTACGACGCTGAAGACAAAAGTCGGACCGTTTCCAGCAACTCCGACCGAGCAGAATGCTCTTTGGTACAGGCTTTACAAGTCGGTAGAGGAGGATCCGCGCGTCCTACACGTTCATCGCCTTTTTCTGCTGACGCGCGACTATGCCGGCATCGCTTTCATGCTTCTGATCGTCTTTGGCGGAACCGGTGTTGTTGCGATGCAGACTTACAAGACAGCGCTACTCTATCTGACAGTTCTCCTGGCCCAGTTTGTAGCGAGCGGAATGGCTGCAAGGAATTATGGCATTCGCTTTATAGATACCGTGCTTGCTCTAAAGGCGGCAAGCTGAATCTCAGAAGTGATTGCACCGACAACATCCGCCGACCTCCGAAAGCGCTTCTTGAAGCGATTGGTCGACGAGGTTGCCCGAGCCGCAATGCGTGCTTCATCATATAGAGCCGCGTCTGCCGTCGGGAACGGATTGGCATCCAGCGCGTCCGCGTGACTTCCCCATGAATATGCCTGCAGGTCCACAAGAGAGTCGTCCCACATGCTGTGAAATGTTGATGGCCTGCTGTGTGCCGTCCCATTGGAGCCTTTGGCGTGAAGCACGACATACAATTTGTTGCCGCCTTCATCGCCGCTCCGCTCGCTCACATGCAGCGGCTGCTCCAGATCTCCGGCAAGATGGACAACGAGATTTTTAGCGCCCGCAACCTGTTGTCTTTGGAGCTCGACTTGTCTTTCAGGGCTGCGATGGCTGCCGGGAAGCCTTTAACGATGCAGGAGCCTTGTCTGCCCACGTGCTTGCAATAGATTCCGGCGTCATAAGTCGAACGCTCGACATCGATATCAACGAAATGCCACCGAACCTGTTCTTTCCTTCTGCTGTGAATTTGTAGTCATGTCGAGATCGCGGCCAGAGAGCTGTCCCCGATCAGCACTTGAGCTGGGCTTGTGCGCCAGGACTCAGGTGCCGCTGCGCCAGTTCCGCGATAACGGAATGACCCAGTTGCCTCCAGGCTGGCGCCGAGGAGTTGCTGGCCACGGTACAGATCGGAACGTCAGCCTGAGCAGCATCACGAGCCATTCGCAAGATCCTGGATTGGATGACGTTGCTTACAGCAGACAGCATGACGCTAGGGCACATTGACCAGCGGCATGGGCGCGGTCGGGCGCGGGATGAAAGCACTTTGGTGCTGGCCGCGAGCCGCCAACATAATCACGAAAGCCGTGAGAACGATCAGGAGTCCACGCATATCGATAGATCACTCGCAGAGCTGTAACGCAACTATGAAAGGGCTCATATCAGGTGTGTCGGATCAACAAATTGCAAAGCGCCAAAATCATAGCATTTGCTCTTGGGGCAAGACGGAAAAACCAGGTCCTTTATGCCGAAAACGTGCGTCCGGTCCTCGTTAGCGACAGAAATACCGCGGCGGATTTCAATCGTAGGATCAATCGCTGGATGCCTTCGTTCTTGGCCTTCCGTTGGCTTGCGTCACTTATCACGAGTTCACCGAAAGGGCCGCGCGTGTAGACGTCCAAGAGTTCTCAACGCCCGCCTGCGCGACGAACTTCTCAATGAGACGCTATTCACCTCGCTCGCGCAGGCTCGAGCCGTGCTGGCAAGCTGGAAAGACGACTACAACAACTCCCGGCAGCACAGTGCGCTGGGCAACCTCACACCGACCGAATACGCCAACCGCAGCGATCCTGGGCCGCAACGGGGGGGGAGACGCTACGCTATGCAGAGGGCTCCGCGCCCCGCCCCGTTGCTCCACCAGGCCGATGGGCTCAAATGTCACCGGGACGCTCCCCATTGCTGGATGAAGCGAGGGGCTCAGACCATTAGCTCACGATCCCAAGGGAAACTACCATACGCGCGTGAATATATCTGCGCCCTTCAACTTGCTAGGCTTACCGTTCTTATCAACGTAGAACAGCATCCATGACGCAGGCATTTGAGAACCGTTGGTTTTTCCGACCCAGCGAGTAAAGGAATTGCATTGGGCAAAAGTAACAACAAAATACAAGCCAGTTGGACCAATAGCTCCGGATGCAGGATATGGAATGCCCTGGCAGGCAAATCCTTGAGCATGATTTGTGAAGGTCCCTTGTATTGCCCCGTTATTGGCGGACCAGATAAACAGTTCCGAACCCCGTTCGTTCTTCCAGTATGAAGGAGCAGAGAGCTCCTGCGCCATAACCTCGCCGGAACGAAAGAAAAATTGAGCGATAAGCAAAAGTCCCAGAAATCTCTTCATATTGAAACCCCAAAGAGGTCGCTTAAACGGTGCAACGTAGATCGTGTGCTCGGCTGATACAGCGGCTTAGGCAGTTTTTTCTCTTTCCAAAAATCCTTCGACCAAACCGTACGTCAGCTCGATCGCGCCCGTCGTTCCATTCACTTGCAGCAGACTTTTGGTGAAGCTCAAGGCGAGTCGCCTCATCCTTACCTTACGTTCGGCGTCGGGATGCGGCCTATATGCGCCAAATCGCGCCGGATCGCGGCGAAGTCGGGCTATTGTCGCGCGCCCGTGCCGCCTGTCATCCAAGCAGATGCTCGGCTATTTTGAAGTGCGGCGCGTCCAAAGTTGCATGGAGTGGGGCACCCCGTTTTAGGAGCACCGAGTCCACTCATCGCGAATAGGCGCACAGCGGGCACCTACGTCGCTGTGCCAAAGACGGCTAAGAGACGCCGACTCAATTCTTTCGGAGGTACGACGTTGTTCCCGCACCGGCAATTGCAGCAATCGCGGCGACACACACTCGATACGTCGCCGACTTGAATTGAGGTTCGCAAGAGCTGCGTTAGGTTTCCAAGACCGTAAAACTAGGAAATGAGGAGTTTTCAATTTAGGATCGCTGTCACCGGGGCTGGACTGCATTCATTCACGATTCGCATTTTGAACCCGGAGGGCCGCCCGCGGTATTGTCGGCGGCCTTTTTCGGCCGGTTCGCCGGTGGCAGCGCCAGCGCGCGCTCCGCCGGTCCCATTTGTCGTACATGGGCCCGTTTATGAATGTTCTTGCAGCACAGCATCGCGTCGATCGGCTTGCCGCCCCAATGACGAGACAGCCGGACTGCGCTGCACGTGCAGCTATGCTTTCAGTTCTTAGAGTGGGGCGCTTTGTTGGTCGCACAATCGCGGCCGCTTCATGGCGGTTGCGTTTTGTCGCGATCACCTGGCGGGCATGGCGCAGTGCCCACACTGTGCCCCGACTTTTTTCGGGCACACGGAAAGGGAATGTAAGCCATAAGTAACTGAGATCAAAGGGCGAATGGTGGGCGCACAAGGGATCGAACCTTGGACCTCTCCCGTGTGAAGGGAACGCTCTCCCGCTGAGCTATGCGCCCGGGACCATCATGCAGACGGCCGGACTTGGGCCGGCCGGCACTCGGAGCCCGCGATTTAGAAGTGCGGGCCACTTGTGTCAAGTTTTGCGGCGTCCCGAGGCTGCAAAACCTTGCGCAGATCGCACGATTCGCAAGGGAAACCGGATTTAGGTCTGCTTACGCGCCCTGCTGGCGGGCGCGGGAGGCGTGGGCCTGGAGCGCGCGGATGCGCTCGGCCAGCGTTCCGCCGCCCTCGGGCAGGGTGCCTGCGGCCGCGCCATTCGCCGTGGTGCCATTGGCCGGGCGCGAGACCTGCTTCGGAGGCTGACCCGCCTCGGCCGCAAGCAGCGCCTCGATCGGCGAGTTCGGGCCTTCGAGCTGCATCGCGAGTTTTGCCACCTCGGCGGCGATGTCGTTGATGCGCTCGCGCAGCAATGCGTTCTCCATGCGCTCGGTGGCCCAGGAGCTTTCCGCCTGCTGCTGGATCGCATTGATGTCGCGCTGCAGCTTGGCGCGCTCGTCGCGTGCGCTCTTGAGCTGCTCCTCCAGCGCGGTCTTCTCCGCGCGGAGCGCTTCGAGGGCGGCCGACGACTTGCCGCCGCTCAGCGCGGCGATCTCGACGCGCAATTCCTTGATGGTGCGCTCATTGCCGTCATTGGCCTGGCGGAGCTGGTTGTTCTCATAGTCGCGCTCGGCGAGCAGCTTGCCCTGCGTGGCGAGGCGCCCTTCGAGGTCGGCGACGCGGCCGGACAGCATCTCGGCCTCCTTGACCTGCACGATGAGCTGGCGATCGAGCTCGGTGACACGCTGGCTCAGATTCTCGACACGGCCGCGCGCATCGGCAAGTTCGCGCGAGGCGGTTTCGGATTCGGTGCGCTCCTGCGCCAGCCGTGCTTGCGTGGCGGCAAACTCCTTCTCGGCATCGCCGACGCGGTTCTTCAATTCTTCGATCTGCGCGCGCACCGCGACGAGCTCGATCTGTCGGGTCTCCGCCATCATCGAACGGTCGGACAGCTCGGAATTGATTTTTGCCAGGTCGCCCTGCTTGGCGCTCAGGGCCTGTTCGGCGCCGCGCAACGCCTCGGTCTTGGCGTTGAACTCCTCTTCGGTGGCGCGCAGTTGCTCCTTCACCGCTTTCTCGCGCGCCTCGAGTGCGAAGATCGTGGCGTTCTTCTCCCCGAGCTCGATCTTCATGCGGTTGATGGCGTCGCTCTTCTTGCCGAGCTCGGCGAGCTGGCTCGTGGTCTTGTTCTTGAGCTGGTCGACGCTCATCTCGAGCCGCCGCGCCGACATGGCGAATTCGGCGCGGAGCTGGTCCTTGTCGGCCTGGATCTCCGCCATCGACAACGGCGTCGCAGCCTCCAGCCGGCGCGTGGTCAGGCGTACCGCGCGGTTATGCACCAGCGGCACGATCGCAAGCCCGCACAGCATCGAAAGCAGGAAACCGATCGCCAAGTACATGATCGGTTCGACCATCGGCCAGAACTCCCAGAGCTAAGGAAAAATTTACCAACGACCATGCCATGGCGGGCCGGCAAAAAGCCAGCCCCGCTCTGTCGTTAACCTTGATCCGCAACCTGACGGAGGGGGAAGCCCTAGAACGGGTTCCAGGTCGCGCGCGGGGTATATTTGAGATAGCCGATATTGGCTCCCAGCCGCAGGCCGATGCCCGAGCGGATCGGCACCAGCACGATGTTGTTGGCGGTGAGCGCCGTCATGCCGAAGCCGCCGATGATATAGGCCGAGCCGTCGAGGCCGGCGAAGCGCTGGTAGATCGCGTTGGTGGCGGGCAGGTTATAGACCAGCGTCATGGTCCGCGCGCCGTCGCCGCCCCAGTCGAAGCCGAGCGAGGGGCCCTGCCAGTAGACGCGCAGATCGCCGGCGTTCTTGGTGTAGAGCGTGCCTTCGCCATAGCGCAGGCCGGCGACGAAGGCCCCGGAGCCTTCCTCGCCCAGGATATAGCCGTTCGGCAGACCCCACTGGCTGACCGCCTTCTCGATGATCGAGGCGAGCCCGCGCGAGACGTTGCCGAAGAAGCGGTGGCCGGCGTTGACGAGCTCGTCCGGTCCATAGGTGCTCGGCGTCGGGGTCCGCTGTGGCGGCGGCAGGTCGGGCGGCGGCGCCTGCTGGGCGGAGACCGGGACGATCCAGCCAACCAGCGCGGCAAGCGCGACCGCAGCAAGGCGTGATGCGAAAGTCATAAAAGAACCCCTGGTATCGAATCCGGTCGCTTCCTTAACCTGACGCCAACAGGCACGGCCCTAGGTTTGCGCCGAAATGTCCCCTCGACTCGGATGTTATCCGCAGCAACTATGACGGCACAACGGCAGGAAGATAGCCCTTTGCGCCCCGGAATCGCCTTGATCAGCCGTCTGGTCTGCCTGCTAACGGGCATTTGGATCGCCTTCGCCGTGATGTCGGCACAAGCGGCCACCACTGAGCGGATCGTCGTCAACCGCTTCAGCGGCGTGGCCATCGAGGGCTTCGACCCCGTGGCCTATTTCGTCGATGGCGGTGCCAAGCCGGGCACGGCGGAGTTCGAGGCCAACCTCTGGGGGGCGGTCTGGCGCTTTCGGAACGAGGGCAACCGGGCGTCCTTCCTGGCCCACCCCGAGATCTACGGCCCGCAATTCGGCGGCTATGATCCGGCCGATATCGCCCGCGGCGTGGCCAACGCCGGCAATCCCCGCTTCTTCGTGATCGCGGCGCAGCGGCTTTACCTGTTCAGCCGGGAAGCCAATCGCGATGCCTTCGCCGCCAACCCGGAGCGATTCCTCTACGAGGTGGGCAAGCGCTGGCCGGCGATGCAGGACAAGCTCAGTCAGTAGGCCTTGCGACCTCAGAGTCTTGCTGCCGCCTCAGAATCTTGCCGCCTGCGGGTCGCCCCACGCGATGAACTCCGGGATGACGAAATCGGTATCGTCGCGTTCGCCGAATCTGAGCTCGCCACCCATGCCGTCGGTCACCCTGCCGCCGGCCGCGGTCACGACCGCGCAGCCCGCTCCGACGTCCCATTCCGACGTCGGTCCGAAGCGGGGATAGATGTCGGCGCTGCCCTCCGCGATGCGGCCGAACTTCACGGCAGAGCCGACCGTCTTTCGTACCGCATTGGGCCGCGCGTCGATGAACGCTTCGCTCCTCGGATCGCCGTGCGAGCGGCTCACCGCGGCGATCCAGGGCTCGCCCGGTTTCGGCAGCGCGCGGGTATGGATCGGTTCGGCGGCGCCCATGGTAGCGCCGTCAAATGCCACACGCTCGGCGCCATGGCCGACGATGCCGCGCCAGAGCAGCCCGAGTGCGGGCGCGGCGACGATGCCGAGCAGCGGCACGCCGCGGGTCACCAGGGCGAGATTGACGGTGAACTCGTCGCGGCCGGCGACGAACTCCTTGGTGCCGTCGAGGGGATCGATCAGGAAGAAGCTGTCGCGAAACGGCGGGCAGGCGAGCTGGGTCCGCTCCTCGGAGAGCGTCGGCACGTCGCCTGCAAGCCGGGCCAGGCCATCCGCGATGATGCGGTCGGCGGCGAGGTCGGCCTCGGTGACCGGCGAGCCGTCCTGCTTGCCGTCGACCCGCATCGCCCCCCGGTTGACCGCGAGGATTGCTTCGCCCGCCTCCACCACCAGCGCCGTCAGCGGCTCCATCATTTGGGAGGCGGCTTTGCCGTCGATGATCCTCACCTGCGTGCCTCATTCATTGGCAAGTCTCGCCTCTCTCGGTTGATTCGCCGCCGGATCGCCATTGATGCGCCCTGGGCTTATTGCCGCTTCGAACCTATCGCAAGCTAGCTGCGACCGGCTTGCGAATGTTAGAACCGCGGCCATTCGTCAAGCATGCGTGATTCGCCGCGTCCGCACCGTGCAATTCCAGGAACCCTCCAGGACCCCTTTATGTCTGACGCTTCGTCACCCGCTACTGTTACCGCTCCCGATATGCTCGAACTCGCGGCGCTGCTGTGCTCGCGGGTCTGCCATGATCTCATCAGCCCTGTCGGCGCCATCGTCAACGGGCTCGAGGTGCTCGACGACGATCCCAAGCCCGAGGACCGCGAGTTCGCGCTCGACCTGATTCGCAAGAGCGCCAAGACGGCCTCCGCCCGCCTCCAGTTCTGCCGTCTCGCCTTCGGCGCAGCCGGCTCCTCCGGTGCGCAGATCGACCTCGGCGATGCCCAGACCATGGCGCGCGGCCACATCGAGGACGGCAAGTGCACGATCACCTGGAATTTGCCGCGGCTGCTGCTGCCGAAGAATCGCGTCAAGCTGCTCCTCAATATGCTGGTCGTCGCCCAGCACACGATTCCGCGCGGCGGCATGCTAACGATCGATCCGATCGGCGAGGGTGAAACCATGAGCTTTCGCATCACAGCGAAAGGCCACAATGCGCGCCTGCCGCAGAACATCGCCGAGCTCCTGAGCGGCGAGCGCGGACCTGCCGCCGACGCGCACGCGATCCAGCCTTATTATACGAGGCTCCTGGCGCAAGCCTGCGGACTCACCGTTCGGCTCGCGCCAGAAGGCGAAGCCATCACCGTTACCGCTTCGTAAACGCGCGGCCGTTCTTAAGACGTTAATCGAATCTTTACGAGGCGCTTCGGCTTGTCCGGAGCGCCTTATCTCTTTGTTGGTTCCGTTCTTTTGCACATACTCAACCAATATTAAACGCTTTGCGGTGAAGCTGGCCCCATTCTGAAAGGCGCATCGCGCGGCGTGCGCGCCCTCCCTGTATGAAGGCCTGTTTTCATGGATGATCTGTTGCGGGAGTTTCTGACGGAGACCAGCGAGAGCCTGGACACCGTGGACAATCAGCTGGTGAAGTTCGAGCAGGAGCCGAACAACGCCAAGATCCTGGACAACATCTTCCGCCTG
>NZ_JAACFT010000029.1 GCF_029051685.1 Bradyrhizobium sp. CSA207
GAACTTCCAGCCGAAAGCCTAGGAGAGCCGCCATGGAGCACATTGCACAGGTCGTCGACCCCTTCGTCTTCCGGCTGTCGATTTTCGTTCTCGCCGTTTTCGTCGGCTATTTCGTGGTGTGGTCGGTAACCCCGGCGTTGCATACGCCGCTGATGAGCGTGACCAACGCGATCTCGTCGGTGATCGTGGTCGGCGCGCTGCTCGCGGTCGGCGTCGGCATGATCTCGAGCGGCTCGGGCTGGGCGCGCGGCTTCGGCTTCATCGCGCTGATCTTCGCCTGCGTGAACATTTTCGGCGGCTTCCTTGTCACCCAGCGCATGCTGGCGATGTACAAGAAGAAAGTGAAGTGAGCGGCGTGCACCTCGGGGTGACGAAGACAATGGGGGACCTGAGATGAACGCCAATCTGGCTGCAGTTCTGTATCTCGTGGCGGGTGTGCTGTTCATTCTGTCACTGCGCGGGCTGTCCAGCCCCGCCTCATCCAGGCAGGGCAATTTCTTCGGCATGATCGGCATGGCGATCGCGGTCGCGACCACGCTGGCCAGCCATCCGCCGGCAGACGGCCTCGCTTGGCTGCTGGTCATCCTCGGCATCGCCATCGGCGGCAGCGTCGGCGCCGTGATTGCGCGCCGGGTGCCGATGACCTCGATGCCGGAACTGGTCGCGGCCTTCCACTCGCTGGTCGGTATGGCCGCAGTCCTGGTCGCCGCCGGCGCGTTCTACGCGCCCGAGGCCTTCGACATCGGCGCGCCGGGCAACATCCATCCGCAGAGCCTGGTCGAGATGTCGCTCGGCGTCGCCATCGGCGCGCTGACGTTCACCGGCTCGGTGATCGCGTTCCTGAAGCTGTCCGCCCGCATGAGCGGCGCGCCGATCATCCTGCCGTTCCGCCATGCCATCAACATTGTGCTGGCGCTGGCGCTGGTGTTCTTCATCGTCGGCCTGGTGCTGTCCGGCAGCGCGCTCGACTTCTGGCTGATCGTCATCCTCGCGCTGGCGCTCGGCGTCCTCATGATCATCCCGATCGGCGGCGCCGACATGCCGGTCGTGATCTCGATGCTGAACTCCTATTCGGGCTGGGCGGCGGCGGGCATCGGCTTCACGCTCGGCAACTCCGCACTGATCATCACCGGCGCGCTGGTCGGGTCGTCGGGCGCGATCCTGTCCTACATCATGTGCCACGCGATGAACCGCTCCTTCATCTCGGTCATCCTCGGCGGCTTCGGCGGCGAGACCGCCGCGGCCGGCGGCGCGACCGGCGAGCAGAAGCCGGCCAAGCTCGGCTCGGCGGATGATGCTGCCTTCATCATGAAGAACGCCTCTAAGGTGATCATCGTGCCCGGTTACGGCATGGCGGTGGCGCAGGCCCAGCATGCGCTGCGCGAAATGGGCGACATCCTGAAGAAGGAAGGCGTCGAGGTGAAGTACGCGATCCACCCGGTCGCGGGCCGCATGCCCGGCCACATGAACGTGCTGCTGGCGGAAGCCAACGTGCCCTATGACGAGGTGTTCGAACTCGAGGACATCAACTCCGAATTCGCGCAGGCCGACATCGCCTTCGTGATCGGCGCCAACGACGTCACCAATCCGGCCGCCGAAGAGGACAAGACCTCGCCGATCTACGGCATGCCGGTGCTGCAGGTCTGGAAGGCCGGCACCGTGATGTTCATCAAGCGGTCGCTCGCCTCGGGCTATGCCGGCATCGACAATCCGCTGTTCTATCGCGACAATACCATGATGCTGCTCGGGGACGCCAAGAAGGTCACCGAGAACATCGTCAAGGCGATGTAGCAGCCGAGGCAGGCGGACCGTGGCCCTGAACAAGGAGTGGCGCCGGTCCCATCGCATGCCGCCGAAGGCGACGCGGGAGCAGCGCGTCGCCTGGCATGCCGCCCACGTGGCGGCGTGTGGCTGCCGCGAGATCACTTGAGTATCCGGCTCGACGTCATGAAATTGCTGCGGAGCCGTCGCAAGCCCTAAGTCGGGAGCGGCGGCGCAGTCATGGCATTCGTGAAATGGATCGTTCTCCTGCTTGTGTCCGGCTATCTCGCCGGTCTCATCGTGCTGTATGTCAGGCAGCGCGAGATGCTGTTTCCGATCCCGACCGCCGCGCGTACGACGCCGGCAGCGGCGGGCTTTCGGGAAGCCGATGAGCATGTCCTGACCTCGTCGGACGGCGAGAGGGTCATTGTCTGGCACGCTCCGGCAAAGCCCGGCCGGTCCGTCGTCCTCTATTTCCACGGCAACGGCGACTCTCTGGCCGGCCTGGTCGGCCGTTTCAAGGCCATCACGGCCGATGGCACCGGCCTCGTCGCGCTGTCCTATCGCGGCTATGCCGGCTCGAGCGGCGCGCCGAGCGAGCAGGGGCTGTTGCTCGATGCCGCGGCCGCCTACGCTTTCACGAGCGCGCGCTACGCGGCGGAACGGATCATCGTCTGGGGCTTTTCGCTCGGGACCGGCGTTGCGGTCGCTGCCGCTTCCGAGCATCCGGTGGGCAAATTGATCCTTGAGGCACCTTACACGTCGGCCGTCGATCTTGCCGCCTCGCTCTACCGGTTCGTTCCGGTCCGCCTGCTCATGCGCGACCCGTTCCGTTCCGACGAGCGCGTTGCCCGCGTCACGGTGCCGCTATTGGTGATGCATGGTACCAATGACCTTGTCATTTCGATCGTGTTCGGAGAGCGTTTGTTCGCGCTCGCGCATGAACCGAAGCAGTTCGTGCGGTTTGCGGGAGGCGGACACGACAATCTCGATTCTTTCGGCGCGATCGAAACGGCGAGGCGATTCATTGCGTCCTAGGCAATTCGGCGCAAGGTACGCGGTCCCGCTCATCGCTCTGATCGTCGCACTCCTGCCGCAGGATGCGCGCGCTGCAACCGGGCTCGACGGCGCGGCAATGCGCTGGCCTTATGCGCTGCCGTTCTCAGGCCTGCTGCTGTCGATCGCGCTCGGTCCGGTGCTGTTCGCAAAATACTGGCACTATCACTACGGCAAGATTGCCCTGGCCTGGTCGGTCCTGGCACTTGCGTCCCTCGCCTGGCTCGCCGGGGGCATGGCAATGCTCGCGGCATTCGCCCACGCCATGCTCGGTGAGTACCTTGGCTTCATCGTGCTGCTGTTCGCGCTCTACGTCGTCGCCGGGGGCATCCTGGTCAACGGCGATCTCAGGGGCACGCCATGGACCAACGCCTGCATCCTGGCCCTGGGCACGCTGATGGCGAGCATCGTCGGCACGACGGGGGCGGCGATGATCCTGGTCCGCCCCTTGATCCGCGCAAATCTGGCACGGCGCCACAATTCGCATGTCTTGGTCTTCTTCATCATCCTGGTCGCCAATGTCGGTGGTGCGCTGAGCCCGCTCGGCGATCCTCCGTTGTTCGTCGGCTTCCTGCATGGCGTCGACTTCTTCTGGACCACCCGGAACATCTGGTCGCAGACCGCGGTGGTCGCGGGGCTGCTGCTTGCGGTCTTTGTCGTCGTCGATGTCATGCGCTATCGCGCCGAGCCCGCCGTCCGTGCATCGGCCGGCCCGGTTGCGCCGATCCGGATCCGCGGTCTCGTCAATGTGGTGTTGATCGCAGCGATCATCGCCAGCCTTCTTATGTCGGCGATGTGGGAGCCGGGGATCTCCTTCGATGTTCTTGGCACCCAGATCGGACTGCAAGACCTTGTCCGCAACGCCCTGCTGCTCGCGATTGCCGCGCTCTCGGTCTGGCTCACGCCGGACGAGCACAGGCTGGCCAACGGTTTTGCCTGGGAGCCGATCCGCGAGGTCGCAAAACTGTTTGCGGGCATCTTCACCGCCATCATTCCGGTGCTGGCGATGCTGGACGCCGGCCACCACGGCGCATTCGCCTGGCTGCTGTCGGCAGTGACGGCGCCGGACGGGACGCCGCGCGAGGTCGCCTATTTCTGGTTCACCGGATTGATGTCGGCGTTTCTCGACAATGCGCCGACCTATCTGTTGTTCTTCGAGCTCGCGGGCGGTGATCCACAAGTCCTCATGGGTGAGCTTGGCGGTACGCTCGCCTCGATCTCGATGGGCGCGGTCTACATGGGCGCGCTGACCTATGTCGGCAACGCGCCGAATTTCATGGTGAGCAGCATTGCAAACGAAAGCGGCATCAAGATGCCGGGCTTCTTCGGCTATCTGCTGCGGGCAGGGGCGGTGCTGATCCCGCTATTCCTGCTGCTGACCGTGCTGCCGGTCGCGCCGCTCCTGCACTGGCATTGAATCTGGCGCGCCATTTGATACTGCTGTTCCTGAAAATGGAGCCGGTGAATGAGCGCGCATAGCCCGATGCCTCGATCGGCCTGGGTATTTCCGGCCCTCGCCGTCCTGTTGTTCGTCGCCGTCACCGCGACCGACTATACGTTCACCTTGTCGCTGGGCGGACTCGTCTTCGCGGTCATCCTGCTCGTGATCCTGTTCGGGACGGTGTTCGCGGCCGTTCATCACGCCGAGGTGATTGCCGAACGGGTCGGCGAACCCTACGGGACGCTCCTGCTGACGCTCTCCGTAACCATCATCGAAGTGGCGCTGATCACCACGATCATGCTCGGCGACAAGCCCGCGCCGGAGCTGGCGCGCGACACCGTGTTTGCCGTGGTGATGATCGTCTGCAACGGGCTGGTCGGGCTCTGCATCTTCATTGGCGGGCTGCGTTACCGGGAGCAGGGCTTTCAGCTCTCCGGCGCCAACGTCTATCTCAGCGTGCTGTTCGCGCTGGCGACGATTACGCTGATCATGCCGAACTACACGACGACCACGCCGGGCCCGGTCTATTCGGCGGCCCAGCTCGGCTTTGTCGACGTGGTCACGCTCGCGCTTTACGGGGTGTTTCTCTACACGCAGACGGTCCTGCACAAGGATTACTTCGTCCATGAACGGGCGGCGGGCGAGGGCGGCCAGGCCCATCTGTCGGGCGGAATGTTCGTGCTCAGCATCGTGCTGCTGCTGGTCTCGCTGCTGGCTGTGGTGCTTCTGGCCAAGAAATTCTCGCTGGTGGTCGATGCGGTCGGCGCCAGGATCGGTGCGCCACCGGCCTTTGCCGGCCTTCTGGTCGCGCTTCTGATCCTGTTGCCGGAAGGTGTCGCGGCCGTTTCGGCGGCCCGCAAGAACGATCTGCAGAAGAGCATCAACCTTGCGCTCGGGTCGTCCCTAGCGACCATCGGGCTGACCATCCCGGCCGTCGGCGTTGCCACCTACGTGTTCGACAAGGAACTCGAGCTTGGACTCAACGAGCAGGGAATCGTCCTGCTGGCGCTGACCTTCTTCCTGAGCATGCTGACTTTCGGCACGGGCAGAACCAACGTCCTGTTCGGGCTGGTGCATTTGGTGGTATTTGCCGTCTACGTGTTCATGGTCTTCGTCCCCTAAAGCGCGATGCGATCGAATCGCCGCGCTTCAGGCTATTGGTTGCGTCCCAGGAGGGTTCCGATGCTTGCCGCCAAATCCGAGGTTCAGATCGACAACGAGGAGGTCCGGGTCACCGAGTGGCGGCTGGCGCCGGGCAGCGCGACCGGGCATCACACCCACGGGATGGACTACGTGATCGTTCCCGTTGTCGCCGCCGAAATGACCATCGTGGCGCCCGGCGGCGAGCGCTCCAAGACGCAGCTTGCGGTCGGAAAATCCTATTTTCGCAAGGCCGGCGTCCAACATGATGTGCTTAACGAAACCTCAACCGAGATCGTGTTCCTTGAGATCGAGCTGAAGCCGTAAGTCCGGCGTTACTATTTGCCATCGATCGGTCGCAGTTGATCCCTTACTATGCCTCAAAGTTCCCGCATCAGATCGCGGGGAGTGGCCGGAATGCTGAAATACATCGCTAAAATTTCGATGGATATCTTCCCCTCGGTGCTCGCGACGATCATCGGGGCGTACATCGTTAATCATTATATCAATGCCAAGCCGGCGGCGGATGCGCCTGCGGCCGTGGTGGCGCCCGCCCAAGCCGGCAAGAACGGCAAGCCCGCCGATGTCGCCAACCTCCCGGCGCCGGGTGTCAAGGCCAAGGGCATCTCCGAGAAGAGCGTGACCGACAAGCCGGCGGCCGAGAAGCCCGCCGATCACCCGGCCGCCGAGACCAAGGCTGCGGACTCCAAAGCTGTGGATTCCAAGGCTGCCGAGACCAAGGCTGCCGAGACCAAGGCTGCGGACGTAACACCGGCCGAGACCGCGCCGGCCGGCCCGCGCGGCCGAACTTCGGCGCGTGAGAAGGCCGCCGCCGCCAAGTCCACCCCGGCTGTTGCCGCTCCCGCGACCGCTGCTCCGGTGGTCGAGGCCAGTTCGGCGCCGACTGCAGCCTCGCCAGCCGCAAGCCCCGACGCCAACGATCTCGTCCGTGCCGCGATCGAGCGTTTGCGCAAATCCTCTGAGAGCAAGTCCCCTGAGAGCAAGTCCCCTGAGAGCAAGTCCCCTGAGAGCAAGTCGCCTGAGACCAAGTCTGTCGACAAGGCGCCGGAGCTGGCGCCGCAGGAAGCTGGCCGCGCACCGGAAGCGGGACCCCGCGTTCAGGAAGCGCCGCGCGTCGTGACCGCGGCGCCGTCGATGGTGCGCCCGCTGCCGCCGCCGATCACGGTGTCGACACCGCCAACCGAGACCTATGGCAACGGACCGTCGCCGGCGAATCCGCCCTACACGGCCTCGGTCGGTAACGACAATGCCAACCGGCTGACGCCGCCGGCTGACATCCCCGTCCCGATGATTGCGCCGCCGCTCGACCTGCGTGCCGACGCTGACGGCCCGATGCCGCGGCCCAAGACCAACGTCGCCGACGAGATGTTGTCCGGCGTCAAGTCGATGTTCCACGCCGTTATTCCGAAGAGCGTCACCCCGGATTAAGAAGGCGCCTGCGTTGCGCTCGAGCCCTCAGCCGCCGACGCGGGCAAGGCCGCTGCGCGCGGCGTCGTCGCGCGGACGAAGCGAGACAGCCTTGGTGTAGGACGCCGCCGCCTTGGTCCTGTCGCCCAGCCGCTCATAGACCTGTCCTCGTGTCGTCCAGACCTGGGCATTGTGCGGCTCGGCCTCCGAAGCCTCGTCAAGATCGGCCGCAGCCTCCTTGACCTTGCCGACGGCGAGATAGCTGACGGCGCGGCCAAGCAGCGGCTCAGCCTTCTGCGGGTTGAGCCCGTTTGCCGCACCGAAATCGGCGATCGCAAGCTCGTGCTCGTTGCTGCCCTGGTAGATTAGGGCACGGCCGTAGAGAGCCTGTGCGTTGTAGGGATCGAGCGCGACAGCGCGATTGAACTCGTCGAGCGCCGCGACTGTATCTCCGGACTTCGCCAGGGCCTGGCCTTTGACCGTATGGCTTTGCGCTTCGCTGATACTGCCGGCACTGACAGCGCTTTCGGTGGCCACTGCCTTAGGCGCTTCCTGAGGCTTTTCCTTTTCGGGCATCAGCGAGCCCAGGTCGAAGGAGCAGCCGCAGAGCGCGATTGACACCAGAGCCAGCGTGAACGGTCGCTGCCAGGTTCGGCATGCGCGTGCCAGGCTGAGCTCAGGGAAAGGGAGGGCCATCTACGGTTGGCTCGCGCTGGTGCCGCATCGGTAGTGCCCCGTCCCAGAAAAGGCACCTCTACAAAACAATAACGCGGGCCCGGGGCCCGCGTTATCGAAAACTCAGTCTTGTAAATTCGGCAAGATCAGCGGGGTCCGCGCGGACCGGCACCCGGGCCACTACGGCCGCCAGCAGCACCACGATCGCCGCCGGGACCCGCGCCGAACACCGGCTTCGGCTTCATCGGCAACAGGCCTTCACGCTGCAGCTTCTTGCGGGCGAGCTTGCGCGCGCGGCGCACGGCTTCGGCCTTCTCGCGGGCCTTCTTCTCGGAGGGCTTTTCGTAGTGACCGCGGAGCTTCATCTCGCGGAAAATGCCCTCGCGCTGCATCTTCTTCTTCAGCGCCTTGAGAGCTTGGTCGACATTGTTATCGCGGACGAGAACCTGCACGCGGCATCCTCTTCGGTGGATCGGATTTGAATTCTGGTAAGTCTAAGGGGATGGCAAAAGCGCAAGCCCTTAACCTTGAGGGCGCGGATGTATCAGACAAAACTCGACATGTCCACCGGCGAAGCGGCTTATCGGGCCAAGTTGCGCCATTAAATCGGGCGAAAACTTCGCCTTGCGGTCGCATTTTGGGTGATTTGGTGCCAAAAGGCGGGCCGTTTTCCGGAGGTTGATCCGGAAATCTGGAAATCAGGGGAGACGCCACATGGATATGAAGAAATATGCCGCCGAGGCCATCGGTACCTTCTGGCTCACTTTCGCAGGCTGCGGCAGCGCAGTAATCGCGGCCGGTTTTCCCTAGGTCGGCATCGGCCTGGTCGGCGTGTCCCTCGCGTTCGGCTTGAGTGTGGTCACCATGGCCTATGCGATCGGCCATATCTCGGGCTGCCATCTCAACCCAGCCGTTACGGTCGGACTCGCCGCCGGCGGCCGCTTTCCAACTGGGCAGATCCTGCCCTACCTGATTGCGCAGGTGGCTGGCGCGATCGTGGCGGCGTGGCTGCTCTACGTCATCGCAAGCGGGGCTCCCGGGTTCGACGTCACCAAGGGCTTCGCATCGAACGGCTACGACGCGCATTCGCCCGGTCAATACAGCATGATCGTGTGCTTCATCACCGAGGTAGTGATGACCATGATGTTCCTGTTCATCATCATGGGCTCCACTCATGGCCGCGCGCCCGCCGGTTTTGCGCCGCTCGCGATCGGGCTCGCGCTGGTGATGATCCATCTCGTCAGCATTCCCGTCACCAACACGTCGGTGAACCCGGCGCGCAGCACGGGACCGGCTCTGTTCGTCGGCGGCTGGGCGCTGGCGCAGCTCTGGCTGTTCTGGGTGGCACCCCTGATCGGTGGCGCGCTGGGCGGCGTGATCTATCGCTGGCTCAGCGAAGAGCCCACCGGCGTCGTCGCGGGCGCGAAGACGGCGTGATCGGAGAGCGGGATCGCAGGCAATCGCCGCGGTCCCGTTACTTGCTTGTTGCCGGCTTGACTTCGGTGACGTGGCCCATCTTGCGGCCGGGGCGCGGCGCGCCCTTGCCGTAGATGTGGACGGTCGCGCCCGGGGCGGTCAGCCATCTCTCGTAATCGTTGATCTCGTCGCCGATCAGATTGGTCATGGTGACGAGCTCGCCGTGGCGCACGGGCCTGCCGAGCGGCCAGCCGGCGATGGCACGGATGTGCTGCTCGAATTGGGAGACGGACGCACCGTCGAGCGTCCAGTGTCCGGAATTGTGCACGCGCGGGGCGATCTCGTTGACCAGCACCTTCGGTCCGGTGCCATTGGCGAGAACGAACATCTCGACGGCGAGTACGCCGACATAGTCCAGTGCGTTGGCGATTTTACCCGCGATGCTGCGGGCTTCCTCCGCCAGCGCGTCCGGAATCGACGCGGGCGCCCGCGACACTTTCAGGATGTGGTCGCGATGCTCGTTCTCGGTGACGTCGAAACACTCGACCTGGCCCGCGGTCGAGCGCGCGGCAATCACGGAAATCTCGCGCTCGAACGGCACGAAAGCTTCCAGGATGGCCTGCTTGGTACCGAGGCTGGTCCAGATCCTGGCGATGTCGTCGCCCTGGCGGATGATGGCCTGGCCTTTGCCATCGTAGCCGAAGCGGCGGGTCTTCAGCACGGCCGGGAGTCCGATCCGGACGATCGCTTCGCGTAATGAGGCGACCGAGGTGACGTCGGCGTAAACGGCGGTGCCGATGCCGAGCCGCGTGACGAAATCCTTCTCGGCGAGCCGATCCTGGGTGGTCTCGAGGATTTTGCGGTTGGGCAGGACCGGGCGGCGCGCATCCAGCACCATCGCGGCGGCCGCCGGCACGTTCTCGAACTCGTAGGTGATGACGTCGACGTCATTGGCGAACATTTCCAGCGCCTCGACATCGGCATATTCGGCGCAGGTCGCATTCAGCACGACGTCGAAGGCCGGCGAATCCGGGTCGGGCGAGAACACCTGGCAGCGCAGGCCGAGCCGCGCCGCCGACATTGCCAGCATCCGGCCGAGCTGTCCGCCGCCGAGGATTCCGATGGTGTCGCCGGGCTTCAGCTTCACCGGTCTGGTGTCCGTCACGCCCTATCCTCCGGGCGTTCGGCAACCGCCTCGGTCTGCGCCTTGCGCCAGGCGGAAAGGCGGTCGGACAGAGCCGGGTCGGACAGCGCCAGCACGCTTGCGGCGAGCAGCGCCGCGTTGATCGCGCCCGCCTTGCCGATGGCGAGGGTGCCGACCGGGATGCCCGCGGGCATCTGGACGATCGAGTACAGCGAATCCACGCCCTTGAGCGTCCTGGATTCCATGGGAACGCCGAAGACGGGGAGTTCCGTCAGCGCTGCAGCCATGCCGGGCAGATGCGCGGCGCCGCCGGCGCCGGCAATGATGACCTTGTAACCCGCCGCCTTGGCGCCCTTGGCGAAAGCGAACAGCCGGTCCGGGGTCCGGTGGGCCGAGACGATGCGGGAGTCGGCGGCGATGCCGAGCGCTGCAAGCGTGTCGGCGGCATGCCGCATTGTGTCCCAGTCCGACTGGCTTCCCATGATAATGGCGATCGGCGCGGTCATGACGTCTATTGTGCTCGGGAAAACAGAAACATAGGCCAGATTAATGGTTCCGGCCGGCGGATCGCAAGGCGGTGGCAAGGAGAAGGGAATGCACTATCCTGTCTTGGTGAATCCCCGCAAGCCTTCATTGAGCAGGATGCCCATGAAGAAACCAAAAAGGGCGAGCGCTGCGAAGGCCAAAAAGGGCCCCAAGACCAGCGCGAGCCGATCCAGGACAGCACCCAAGCGTTCTGCAGGGCCGGCCCGTCGCGTGGCGCCGGCCGATGACGGCGCCAAGGCGGCTGTCCGCAACCTGCGGAGCAAGCTCAAGGCGGCGCTGCAACGTGTCGCGGAACTTGAGGCGGCCGCCGACACGGATTTCCTGCTCGACATCCCGAACCGGCGCGGCTTCGAGCGCGAGCTCAACCGCGCCATTGCCTATATGAAACGTTATCGCGCCAGCGGCGCGCTGATCGTGCTCGACGTGGATCGGCTGAAGCCGGTCAATGATTCCTTCGGCCACGCCGCCGGCGATGAGGTGCTCAAGGCGATTGCGGGAGTACTGAAGCGGCAGATCCGCGCGTCGGACGTGGTCGGCCGGCTCGGCGGCGACGAGTTCGCGCTGCTGTTGTGGAATCTCAGCGAGACCGATGCCAAGGCAAAGGCGGCGATTTTCGAGCAGGCGGTCGACGAATTGTCCTTCGTCTTCCGCGGCCAGCGCGTGACTGCCGGCGCTTCCGCCGGCGTCGCGCTGCTCGGCCCGCAATCCGATGCGGCTCGTGCGCTGGAGGAGGCCGACGCCGCCATGTATGTCCGCAAGGCGCAACGGCGGCATGAGCCGTGCATCAGGCTCGTCAGCAACTGACTTTAGAGCGTGGCGAGGTCTTCCGGCACGTTGCCGAATTTGCGCAACAGCGTTGCGTCACCGAATTCGCCGGTCATGGGATCGCCGGTGCGGCTGAATGCGACTGCGCCGATGTGGCCGGCACCGCGCGCCAGGATCTCGGCGCGCCGCAGCGCTGCGGCCGAGGATTGACATTCCTCAGCCGCGCCCGCGACCGGCGATCCGTCGGCATCCATTAAAAAGGGCATTGCAACGTAGTAGGTCACGTCCGACATGGCGTTGCTCCAAGGGGTGAACTCAGGCGGCGCTGCTCTTGCTCCGCATCTTGCTGCGTGAGGTCTCCGGAATGCAGCCGGCCGAGATCGCCGCCTGCAATTCCTCGAGTTCGGCTTCCAGATATTCGTTGGCCATGATCAGCGCCTTGATGGTGCTGCGCAGATTGCCGTCGCACATCGCGATCGCCTGATCGCAGGCATGTTCGTAATGGCTGTTGTCGAAAAGGGCGGTTGCTGACATGCGCGTTGTCCTTGGCGTTTGCTGAACGGTTTCCTGGGGCGTCGGGGTCCGTAAATGTTCCTATTTTGTTCTTTTCGAGTCAAGCGGATTCAACTGCCCCGAACCGACCGCTGTGGATCAGGCGATGATGTCTGGCGTGATCTGGTCTTCGATGAACGCGATGCGGTCACGCAACAGCAACTTGCGTTTCTTCAATCGCTGCAGCCGCAATAGGTCGGGGGCAGGCGATTGATGCAGTGCATCGATCGCCGCATCGAGATCTCGGTGTTCCTGCTGCAACCGGGCGAGCTCGGCTTCGAGCTCGCGCTCGTCTTCATGGGTCATGTCTGCGGTGGCCGAAAACCGATAGGCTGAGATTAAGGCTGTGGATGCCCTGTGGAAATTATCGTCCTTGCGCGGCGTGACCGCAAGCGATCTCGGATCGTGGCTTACGGATCTACTGCAAGTTATTTCCGTGGATCGCTACGGCGCCGCGCAGGCGCATTGATATCACGGATTTTTCCGGCGCGGTTCCCTTACTCACGCTTCGTTACATATGAATTTTCAAAAATGACACTGCGACGATGGATACCCATCGACAGAACGAATCGGTGATGTACACTTGCTCGTCCGGATCGAATCCAAGGTTGCCCCTACCGAGGAGGTTTCGAATGACAATTCAGGCACATCTGGTTGAATTGGAACGGAAGCATAAAACTCTCGAAAACGAATTGCACGAAGCTCTCGTGCACCTTTCAACAGACGACCTGCAAATTGTTGAGTTGAAGCGCCGGAAGTTGTTGGTCAAGGACCAGATCGAGCGATTGAAGCAAAACGAAACGCTTCACTAGTGGCCCCCGTAACAGCGTAAAGTTGATCCTATCCTTTCACGCGGGGATGAGAGCTTTGCGCTCGTCCCTGCGTAAGGCTGTGCCGTACAGACTTCTTTGCACTGGACCTAGAGTCCTGCGAACTCGGCGACGTGATCCGCGATTGCGAGGGATGACGTCAGCCCCGGCGATTCGATGCCGAACAGATTGATCAGGCCTTCGACGCCGTGATCGCGCGGGCCCTGCATCAGGAAATCCTGCGTGGCAACAGCCGGCGGCACGATCTTCGGACGAATGCCCGAATAGCTCGGCAGCAGCGCGCCATCGGGCAGCGTCGGCCAGTATTTGCGGATCGCCGGATAGAAGCGCTCGGCGCGCGAGGGATCGACCGCGTAGTCGATCGTCTCGATCCATTCGACGTCCGGGCCGAAACGCGCCTGGCCCGCCAAGTCCAGCGTCAGATGCACGCCGAGCCCGCCCGGTTCGGGTACCGGATAGATCAGGCGCGAGAACGGCGCTTTGGCGCTACAACTGAAGTAGTTTCCCTTGGCAAGGTAGGCTGGCGGAATCCGGTCCAGCGGCATGCCGTCGATGTTGCGCGCCACCGTCGTCGCCGAGAGGCCTGCGGCGTTGACGAGCAGGCCACATTGCAACGTCATCGGCGATTCGCCGCCAGCGTCGATCTCGATGACGCCGCCCGCCGCCTTGGCGCGGATCATCGGCGTGTGAAACGCAAAGGCCGCGCCCGCCGCCTCGGCCTCGCCGCGCAGCGATAGCATGTAGGCGTGGCTGTCGATGATGCCCGTTGAAGGCGAGAGCAGCGCGGCGTCGCAGGCAAGCGCTGGCTCCAGCGCGCGCGCGGCCTCGCCGGAGAACAGCTGCATGTCGAGTACACCATTGGCCTCGGCATGCGCCTTGATCGATTGCAGCTTCTCGGTTTCCTTTGCACTGGTCGCGACGATCAGCTTGCCGCAATTCCTGTGGGGGACGCCGCGCTCGGCGCAGTAGCGGTAAAGCGCGTGCTTGCCGCTGACGCACATGCGCGCCATCCAGCTCCCGGCGCGGTAGTAGATGCCGGCATGGATCACTTCGCTGTTGCGCGAGGAGGTGACGGTGCCGATGGCCTCGGCTTCCTCGAGCACGATCACCTCGCGGCCTGCCTGCGCCAACTTTCGCGCCACCGCGAGCCCGATCACGCCGGCTCCGACGACGATGCAGTCAACCCTATCCATGGTTGTACGAGATGTCCGCTAGAACTGGCGATGGCATCGGAGCCTGGAGGCGGCCGCCAAGGCCGTTTTCCGTTAACGAGGCATTTATCATGTCAGGGCAATTGCCGTACTTGATGTCACATTTTTCCGTTGCGCGTACAGGCGTTTACCCGATCCAAACCCGTGAAGCCAGACAATCCCGTACTGAAATCGCGGGTGGCTGATGGCTGAGAAGAACTGGCACGTGGGCAGCACGCTTCCGATTGCTGTGCAGGCCCTCGTGTGCCTGGCCAGCGCGGTCGCGCCGGCGCGCGCCTCTTCTTCCCTGTTCGAAGAACTCGTCCCGGTGAGCTATCTCGGCAGCGTCGACCCTAGTCTGGTCTGGGAAGCCTTGATCGGAGCAATCGCCGTCTGCTCGCTGCTGGCGGCGATCGCACTGTGGATCCATTCCGCGGTGGGCCGGGCCAAGCGGTCGCAATTGCGGCGTAACGCCTTCGTCTCCTCCGCCATGAACAATTTGAACCAGGGCGTGGTGATGACGGATGCGCAGCGGCGCATCATCTTCTGCAACGACCGATATCTCGATATCTATGGCCTGTCGCGGTCGGATCTCTGGGCCGATATGACCGGCCACGACCTCCTCAATCTGCGGCGCGACCGCGCCGTCCTCGGTGTCTCCGACGACGATTTCTACGAGAAGGCGGCCAGCCTGAACGGCCTGATCACCGAACTGCCGGACGGGCGGGCCATCCTGGTGAAATATTTCGTGCTGCCCAACGGTGGCTCGGTGGCGACACATCTCGACGTCAGCGATCAGCGCAGGCTGTCGCGGCAGCTCGCGTCTACCAAGCAGTTTCTGGAAACGGTGCTGGATCACGTGCCGGCCTGCGTCGCCGCAAAGACCATCGAGGACGGCCGTTACATCTTTGCCAACAGCGCCTACGAGCGGTTCTGGGGCTTCTCGCGGGACTATGTCGCCGGAAAGAATGCGCGCGAGCTGTTCGCGCCCAATTCGGCGGCCATTATCGAGGCGACCGACCGCGCCGCGCTCGCGGCGCCCGATGGCCAGTATCGCAATGAATTCGAGGTCGAGCGCAGCTCCGGGGCCCGCATGGTTGCCTCGATCCGGATCGTGGTCCGCAACGAGAACAACCAGCCCGAATTCCTGCTGCTGGTGTTCGAGGACATCACCGACCGGCGCTCGCTGTCGCAGGAGCTGGAGAGCACCAAGAAGTTCCTCGAGCTCGTAGTCGACAACATCCCAGTGGCGCTGATCGTGGAGCAGGTCAAGGACGGCCGCTATCTGCTCGCCAACCGCAGCGCCGAAACCATCCTCAACCGCAGGCGCGAAGAAGCCACCGGCCTGACCGCCGCCGATATCTTCAATCCCAAAGAAGCCAAGCTGATCATCGCGCGCGACGAGGCCGCCATCAAGAAGCGCGGGATGATCACCGAGGAGCACCCGATCTCCACCAAGGACGGACTGCGGTTGTTCCTCACCCGCCGCGCCACCGTGCTGGGCGACTCCGGCGAGCCGCAATATCTGATCAAGACCCACGAGGACGTCACCGACCGGCGGCAGACCGAATCGCGCATGGCGCACATGGCCTATCACGACGGCCTCACCGACCTGCCGAACCGCGCGGCCTTCCTCCAGGCGCTGACCCAGATGATCGAAGCCTGCGAGGGCACCAGCGAGGAGTTTGCCGTCCTCTGCGTCGATCTCGACGGCCTGAAGGAGGTCAACGACGTCTTCGGCCATGCGCTCGGCGACAAGCTGCTGGTCGAGGTGGCGCAGCGGCTCCAGGATGCCGCGCGCGGCGGCGTTGTGGCGCGCCTGTCCGGCGACGAGTTCGGCCTTATCATCGACGGCAAGCAGCCCGAGACGGGCCTTGCGCTGGCCCGGCAGCTCGGCGATGCCGTCGCCCGGGAATTCCAGATCGACGGCCGCGCGGTCCGCGCCGGCGTCACCACCGGCATGTCGATCTTCCCGCATAACGGCGCCGACGGCGCCTCGCTGCTCGCCAATGCGGGTGCTGCGCTGTTCCGCGCCAAGCAGAAGTCACGCGGCACGATCAGCCTCTACCAGCCGGAGATGGACCAGCAGATCCGCGACCGCCGCGTGTTGCACCAGGACCTGTCGATGGCGATCAGGAATGGCGAGCTGTCGCTCGCCTTCCAGCCGCAGGCGATCGCCGGGCATAGCGTCGCCGAAAGCGAAATCATCGGCTTCGAGGCGCTGGCGCGCTGGCAGCATCCAGTGCGTGGCCAGGTCTCGCCGGCAGAGTTCATCCCGATTGCGGAGGAGAGCGGCCTGATCGTCGAGATGGGCGAATGGATTCTTCGCCAGGTCTGCCGGGAGGCGGCGTCCTGGCCGAAGCCGCTCCAGGTCGCCGTCAATTTGTCGCCGGCGCAGTTCATGCACGGCGACGTGGTCGGGCTGGTCCATTCGATTCTGCTCGAGACTGGTCTCGCGCCCGGCCGGCTCGAGCTCGAAATCACCGAGGGCGTGCTGATCGAGGATTTCGATCGCGGCTTGGCGCTGCTTCGCCGGCTGAAGGCGCTCGGCGTGCGCATCTCCATGGACGATTTCGGCAGCGGCTATTCCTCGCTGAGCTACCTGCAGGCGTTCCCGTTCGACAAGATCAAGATCGACCGCGCCTTTGTCATCAATCTGGGCCGCAACCCGCAATCGGCGGCGATTGTGCGCGCCGTGATCGATCTCGGCCACGGCCTTGAAATGTCGATCATCGCGGAGGGCGTCGAGACGCTCGACCAGCTGACCTTCCTCGCCAAGGAGGGCTGCGACGGCGTCCAGGGTTACCTGCTCGGCAAGCCGTTGCCGATCGGGCAATATGCCGGCCTCGTCGGCCGCGCCGAGACCATGGAGCTTGCGCTCAAGACCGGCTAGAGCGCTTTCGAGCGAAGTGGATTCCGGGTAGCGTAAAGAAAACGCATCAAAACGAGAATCTGGAGCCCGTTCCGATTTCATCGGAACGGAAATGGCTCTAGTGATGGCAGGCGCTTAATTTCGCTCTCTCGACGGCTTCATGGCGGATTACGATCTCGCGATCATCGGCGGCGGCCTGAACGGTGTCAGCCTCGCGCGCGATGCCTCCGGCCGCGGCCTGCGGGTCATCCTGGTCGAGCAGGGCGATCTCGGCGGCGCCGCCTCGTCGGCGACGCCGCGGCTGGTCCATGGCGATCTGTCGGTCCTGGAACGGCGGGGCTTCTGGCGGGTGCGCCGGGCGCTGGCCGAGCGCCGGATCTGGCTCAGGATCGCGCCGCATCTGGTCAGGCCGATGCGCTTCGTGATCCCCGCTCATGCGGACGAGCGTCCGCCGTGGCTGCTGCGCGCCAGCCTGTTCGTCTATGACAGCCTCACGCACCGGGGCGGCCTGCCTGCAACGACGACCCTCGACATCACGCATCATCCGGTCGGCAACGCCTTGAAGCGTCCGTTCGGGACCGCGTTCGAATATTCCGATTGCATCGTCGACGATTCCCGCCTGGTGGTGCTCACGGCACTGGATGCCGCCGAACGTGGCGCCGTGATCCGGACCGGAGCGCGCTGCGTGCGCGCCGACAGGACCGATGTCTGGCGCCTCGCCGTGGTCGATCGCGGCCATCGCCGGGTCATCACGGCTCGCGCGCTGGCCAACGCCACCGGCGGCTGGACCTCGATGGTTGCGGAGACGGTGCTGCGGCAGCCGCAGCTGCCCGTGGCGGCCACGCAGATGAGTCAGATCATCGTGCCGCGGCTGTTCGAGTCCGACAACGTCTACGTCTTCCAGAACGACGATGGACGGCTGATATTCGCGATCCCGTTCGAGCGCGATTTCACGCTGATCGGAACGACCACACGTGCCTTCACAGGCGATCCGGCGATCGTCGCAGTGTCGGGCGCCGACGTCAGCTATCTCTGCGAGGCGGCCAGCCGCTATTTCCGCGAGAGCATCGCGCCGACCGACGTGGTGCGAGCGGTCTCCGGCGTCAACGTGACGCCGGCCTCGGCGCGACGAGGCGACGGCACGACGCTGTTCCATGCGCGCCGGCGCAAAGCGCCGCTGATCACGATGTTCGGCGGCGACGTCACCACCTCGCGCCTGCGCGCGGAGCGCGCGGTGTCGCGGCTGACGCCGTTCTATCCGATGTCACCGCGCTGGACGGCCGGCGCTGCGCTCCCCGGCGGAGATTTTGCCTGGGATCGTTTCGATATCGAGGTCGATCTCGCGCGCGACCGTTGGCGCTTTCTGTCGGAGCCACAGGCCCAGCGCCTGGTTGCGGCCTACGGCTCCCGGCTGTCGGCCGTGCTCGGCGAGGCAAAGACACGCGACGAGCTTGGTCCGGTCTTCGGCCCCGAGCTGACCGGTGCCGAGGTGCGCTATCTGATGATCCACGAATGGGCGCGTTTTCCCGAAGATGTCCTCTGGCGCCGCTCCAAGCTCGGCCTGACCATGTCTCAGGCGGACCGCGACGCGCTGGCCGCATTCATGGCGAATCTGAACGATCCGCCTCGAACCGGTTGAGCAAAGGCCGATCGGCGGCTAGCGTGCGGCGGAATCGGGTTGGCGGGGAACATGGCTGAAGAGTTGCCCAAAATGGAAGCCGCAGCGGGTGTTGCGGATGTGGAGACGCATCTGGCGCTTGACCAGCCGTTGCTGCGCATCGAGGGAGTGGCGAAGTCGTTCGGGACGTTCCGGGCCGTGGACGGCGTCTCGCTCGACATCAGGGCCGGCGAGTTCTTTGCGCTGCTCGGTCCGAGCGGCTGCGGCAAGACCACGCTCTTGCGCATGCTCGCCGGCTTCGAGGCACCGGACGAGGGACGCATCCTGCTCGGCGGCAAGGACATCGCGCAGGCGCTGCCCCATGAGCGCCCGATCAATATGATGTTCCAGAGCTATGCGCTGTTTCCGCACCTTTCGGTGCGCGACAACATCGCCTTCGGCCTGAAGCGCGCCGGCATGGCGCGCGCCGACATCGACACGCGCGTTGCGGAGATGGTGGCGCTGGTGAAGCTCGAAGGACTGGAAAAGCGCAAGCCCAACCAGCTCTCCGGCGGCCAGCGCCAACGCGTGGCGCTGGCCCGTGCACTGGCGCGCCGGCCGCAGCTCCTGCTGCTCGACGAGCCGCTCGCGGCGCTCGACAAGAAGCTGCGCGAGAGCACGCAAGGAGAGCTGATGGAGCTGCAGCGCCGGCTCGGCACGACCTTCATCGTCGTCACCCACGACCAGGAGGAAGCGATGACGATGGCGAGCCGGATCGGCGTGATGAACGCCGGCAAGCTCGCTCAGGTCGCGAGCCCCCGCGAACTCTATGAGGCGCCGCGCTCGCGCTGGATCGCGGAGTTCGTCGGCGACGTCAATTTGTTCGAGGGCGAGTTCAAACTCCGCGACGGTCATCGCCTGGTGATCGCCACGCGCGACGCCGGCACGCTGGTGGTGGCGGAGCCGCGCCAGCCGACCGGCGAAACGAGATTGTCGGTCGCGATCCGCCCCGAGAAGGTCAAGCTGTCCCGCCGCGGCCCGGTGAGCGAGGCCGGCCGTGAGACGGCGATCAACCAGCTGGACGGCGTGGTCGCGGACATCTGCTATCTCGGCGGCTCCACCACGTACAAGGTGAAGCTTGACACAGGCGGCATCGTGCAGGCTTCGGTGGCCAACAGCGCGCGCCTCGACGCCGATGCCTATAGCCTGAGCCAGCACGTCGTTGCCTGGTTCACGCCCGACGACTGCGTGGTGCTGCCGCCATGAGCGCGCGCCGCATCTTTGCGCGACCGGCGCGCTTTGCCGCGATCGCGCCCTATGTCTGGATGGTGCTGCTCTTCCTGGTGCCGTTCGCCTTCGTGCTCAAGATCAGCCTATCGCAGACCGTGATCGCGCAGCCGCCTTACGAGCCAGTGTTCGACCTGACGGCGGGACGGGCGTCGCTCGAGGCTGCCTTTGCCGCGCTGTCGATCGACAATTTCAAGCTGCTCGTCTCCGACGACCTTTATGTCTACGCTTACGTGCGCAGCCTCACGGTTGCCGTCACCGCGACCGCGCTGCTGCTTCTGATCGGCTATCCCATCGCTTACGGCATGGCACGGCTGCCGACCCGCTGGCAGGCGGTGGCGATGGTGCTGGTGATCGTGCCGTTCTGGACTTCGTTCCTGATCCGCATCTACGCCTGGATCAACATCCTCCAGCACGACGGCCTGCTCAATCAGATCCTGCTGGCGCTGCATCTGGTCAGCCAGCCGGTGGTGTGGCTCTCCACCGACAGCGCGATGTATATCGGCATCGTCTATTCCTACCTGCCGTTCATGATCCTGCCGCTCTACGCGACGCTCGCGAAGATGGAGCCGGCGCTGGAGGAGGCCGCCAGCGATCTGGGCGCACCGCCCTGGCAGGCATTCTGGCTCGTCACCTTCCCGCTGTCGCTGCCGGGCATCGGCGCCGGTGTGCTCCTCTGCTTCATTCCGATCGTCGGCGAGTTCGTCATCCCCGACCTTTTGGCGGGTTCAAATTCGCTGATGATCGGCCAGACACTGTGGCTCGAGTTCTTCACCAACAAGGATTGGCCCGTCGCGTCCGCTGCGGCCATCATTCTTCTTGTGGTGCTGTTGATGCCGCTCCTGCTGTACGAACGGCTGCAGCGCCGGCAACTGGAACAGGGGCGGTGAGGCGATGCGCAAACGCTCCCGCCTGTCCCGCTTCAACGTCGCCTCGCTCGCGCTGGGGCTGGCGTTTCTTTATTTGCCGATCCTCATTCTCGTCATCTATTCTTTCAATGCCTCGCGGCTGGTGACGGTGTGGGGCGGCTGGTCGCTGCGCTGGTACCACGAGTTCTTTGGCGACCGCGCCATGATCGAGGCGGCCTGGATGAGCCTCAAGGTCGCCGCCTCATCCGCGAGCATCGCCACCCTGCTCGGCACGCTGGCCGCCGTAGCGCTGTCGCGCGGTGAGCGCTTCGCCGGCCGCACGCTGTTCTCCGGCATGCTCTATGCGCCGCTGGTGATGCCCGAGGTGATCACGGGATTGTCTCTGCTGCTGCTGTTCGTAGCACTCGATGCCGAGCGCGGCTTCTGGACGGTGACGATGGCGCACACCACGTTGACGATGTGTTTCGTCGCGGTGGTCGTGCAGTCCCGTCTCGGCTCGCTCGACCGTTCGCTGGAGGAGGCGGCGATGGACCTCGGCTGCGATCCGGTCCGCGCGTTCGTTGCCGTCACGCTGCCACTGATCGCACCTGCGATCGTCGCGGGCTGGATGCTGGCCTTCACGCTGTCGCTCGACGATCTCGTGATCGCGAGCTTCACCACCGGCCCCGGTTCGGCGACGTTGCCGATCCGGATCTATTCGGAGGTACGGCTTGGCGTGAAGCCCGAGATCAACGCGATCTGCACGCTAGTGATTGGCCTGATCGCGGTCGTCATCGTCATCGCCTCGCTCGCCTCGAAGCTGTCGAGCGCGCAGGGCGAGAGCGCGGCACCGCTGTAGGCCCCGCCGTCATTGCGAGGAGCTCTTGCGACGAAGCAATCCAGTCTGCCTCTGCAGAGGTAGTCTGGATTGCTTCGCTTCGCTCGCAATGACGAGCGATGGCTCACGACTTCACCGCACCCGCCGTGAGCCCACCCACCATGTAGCGGCGGAAGGCGTAGTAGATTGCGGCGGGCGGCAGCGCGTAGATGAAGCCGGTCGTCATCAACAGCTCCCAGGGCGAATCGTCGGCGGCGAGGAAGTTGCCGAGCGCGACCGGGAGCGTGATCTCGCGGTCGTTCGAGAGCAGCAGGAACGCGTAGAGATACTCGTTCCAGGCGAGCAGCACCGCATAGGTGCCGATCGCGACCAGCGAGGGCATCATCAGCGGCAGGTAGACCAGGCGGAAGATCTGGAGCGTGGTGGCGCCGTCCATCACCGCGGCCTCGTCGAGCTCGACCGGCAGCTTGTCGGACGCTTGCTTCAGCACCCAGATCGCGTAGGGCGAGGCGATCGTCACCATGGCCAGGATCAGCGCCCAGTGATTGTTGAGCAGACCGTAATTGCCCATGGTGCGGTACATCGGCACGGCGAGGAACGCCGCGGGGATGAAATAGGTAAACAGCGCCAGGTTCATCACGATGCGTCCGCCGGGCACCTTCAGCCGCGAGATCGAGAACGCCGCCGCGGTGGCGATGAACAGCGTCAGCACCCCGACAGAGGCGGCGATCACCAGCGAATTCCAGAACTGAACATAGAAGTCGCGCAGAAAATAGTGCTGCTGCTTGAACACGATTTCGAAGTTGTGCAGCGTCGGATGGTCCGGCCACAGCTTGCCCGAGAACGCGTCCTCCTTCGGAGAGATCGCGAACAGGAACATGTGATAGATCGGAACCATCGTCCAGATGAAGACGGGAATGCCGATCAGCAGCAACCGCGCTTCGGTCGCGACTTCGCGTAAGGTGGGGAGCTTCATCGCGACAACCGTTTCATCATGAAGTACACGAGCGGCAGGACGAACGGCATCGCGCAGACGATGGAGGCCATCGCGAGCGAGAGCTGGTCGAGCCTGAGATAGCGGATGCCGAGCGTCGCCAGCACATGGGTGAGGTCGGCCGGCCCGCCGCCGGTGAGCAGGTAGACGCTGTTGAAGTCTCCCAGCGTCCAGATCATCGAGAGCAGCGTGCAGGTGATGTAGAGCGTCTGCATCGACGGCCAAGTGATGAAGCGGAATTTCTGCCACCAGCTCGCGCCGTCGACCTCGGCGGCCTCGAACAGATCGTGCGAGATCGCAAGGCGGCCGGTGATCAGGATCAGCGTCCAGAACGGCAGCGACTTCCAGATGTGCACAGCGATCGCCATGGTCAGCGCGACCGTCGGGTCGTTCAGCCAGTTCGGGCCGTCATCGCCGGTGAAAGAGAAGATGAGGTGGTTGATCACGCCCCATTCGGGATTGAGCATGAAGCGCACCGACAGGATGGTCGGGATCGACGGCACTGCCCAGGGCAGGATGAAGATCACCGAAAGCCATTTGATCCAGGTGCGCTGCTGCGCGAAGAAGCCGGACAGGAACAGCGCGATCAGCATCTTGATGTTGATGCCGATGACCAGGAAGATCAGGGTGTTGACCGCGGCGCGCGCGAAGATCGGGTCGTTATAGAGCGCCACATAGTTCGCCGGAGCCCGCGCCAGCCAGAGCCCGTAGCAGACGGGATAGACGACGAAGGCGAGGAAGACGAGCAGATAGGGCGCGAGCAGCACGATGCCCCAGACCTGCGCCGGGGTCAGCCGCGACGATAAGGGCGGTGAGAGGATCGCATGATCGCCAGAGAGCGTGATCGCCATTCTTTAGGACTCTTCAAAACGAATTGCCGGCCGCGAGAGGCGGCCGGTGGCTGTTCTAGCACCTCTCCCCGCGGAGCGGGGAGAGGGAAGGATCGATTAACCCGCGACCTGCTTGATGCGGACGATCAGCTCGTCGACGGCCTTGTCGACCGGAACCTTCTCGCTGACGACCCGGTTCATCGCCTTGGCCCACACGTTCTCGTTGTTGAGGATCGTGAACTTCCAGTTCTTGGTGAAGTCGAACGGCGCCGTGCCGCCGGTGAACTGGGCGTAGACGGCCTTGCGGTGCTTGTCAGCCTGCCAGAACGGGCTGGCCTGACTTTCCTTGGTCACCGGGAACCAGCGGCCAAGCGCGCCCTCGATATAGGGACGGACGTTCTCTTCCTGGAGCAGGAAGCTGATGAACTGCTTGGCCTCGGCCTTGTTCTTGGCCGCGGTGAAGACAAGCCCGGTCTTGACGTCCGAGCGGTAGCGGATAGTCGTGCCATCGGGCGCCTTCGGGAAGGACGCGGTGATGATGTCCTGCTCGTAGGCTTTCTTGCCGGCTTCGCGCTGCTCGGGCGTGAGTGCCTGATTGGTCGAATCCTCGTACCACTTCGCCGCAATCGAGATCGTGAAGTTGTGCGTCATCACGATGGTCTTGTTGTGGAAGGCAACGTTGTTATCCGGATCCTTCCAGGTCGTGGAGGATGGCGGGGTGCAACCCTTGATGTAGGTGTCGGTGTAGTCCTTCATCGCCTTGATCAGGCCGTCGCGCACCTTGGGATCGTCGACGGTGAGCTTGCCGTCGTCGTCGACCAGCTTGACATGGTAGGCGTCCATGAAGGTGTAGAACGACTGGAAGGAGTCGGTGGATTCCACGCCCATCGGCTGGCCGACGGCGTAGATGCGCTGGCCGGTCGCCTTGCGGATTGCCGGCTGCACCTTGTCGCACCAGAACGTCCAGTAGCCCACCCAGTCGGTCGGAATGTCGCTCTGCTTGAAGCCGGCCTTCTCCAGCATGTCGTTCCAGATCTGGACGTGCATGCTCTGCTGCTTCAGCGGGAAGCCGTAATAGGCCTTCTTCTTGGTGACGTCGTTATAGAGGATCGACGCATCCAGCGTGTTCTGCACGAACCGACCTTTGATCGGCTCCATGACGTCCGTGAGGTCCTCGAGCTTGCCCTCATAGGCCCATTTGCCCTGCGCCTGCACGTCGTAGCTGTCGGAATAGGCGACATCGGGCACAGTGCCGGCGTCGAGTGCCGCGACCGTCTTCGGAATCATGTCCTGGATCGCGTACTGCGACAATTCGACCTTGATGCCGGTCTTGGCTTCGAACTTCTTGATCGTATCGATCAGCGCGTCGTCTTCGGAGCGGTAGAAGCCCTTGCCCCACCAGACCGTAATCGTCTTCTGCTGCGCAAAGGCGGGTGCAGTAGCCGCAAACAGCCCGACCGCAGCGACCGCCAGTGATACTGCGCCAATAACCTTGGATTTCACGTTTTTCTCCCTCAAACGGCCGGTGTTTTTAACCGGTCGTATAAAACACTAGCCCATGGCCGCTATCCGATCTAGCGGCTTCTTGTCAGACATAGGTCGTGGGGTGAAGGCTGTGAAGATGCTTAATCCGCGCATCCGTCCGCGCATCGATCTAAACGCTGCATCAATTCGCGGCCATCAATTCGCCTCGGGGTTCTGGCTTCGCCGCACCATCCGCTACATGACACACCGAATCGCCAGAAGATCCGGCTGTCGTAGAGTGATCCGTGGGGTCCAGCTTGATAGGGGAACAGACTGGCACCGCGCCGCGGGCCAGCTATCAGCGTTTCCGCTTCAGGCCCGCCTCAGCAGCATTCGAACTCGCCTCAGCAGATCGGGGCCGCGACCTGCCTTGCCCGCTTGTCCGCAAGGGAGAGCGCCATGCCTCGAGGAGCATTTTGAGCAACTGGCTGGCATGCGGAGATAGCGTCGCCCCGCGCCTGCGCACAATTCCAATCGTCCGCGACACCTCCGGCTCGGTCAACCGAATGGTGTGAATGATCGGGTGGCCGGCGGCTGGCGTCGCGAGCCTCGGCAGCACAGCGACGCCCAATCCTGCCTCGACCAAGCCAAGCGAACCGGAGAGGTGAGCGACTTCGTAGGTCCAGTTGAGCTGCAAGCCGTGCCGCGCCATGGCATTGTCGATCAAAGCGCGATTGCCGCTGTTGCGGCCCACGGTGATCACACGGTGCGGCACAATCTCCGACCAACTCACCTGTTTGCGCGCTGCCAATGGATGGTCATGGCGGCAGGCCAGGACGAAAGGGTCTTCAACCAGTTTTTCGAATTCAATTTCAGCATGCGAAGCGCCAATGAAATTGATGCCGAAGTCGGCTTCTCCGCGCGCTACCGCTTCCAATCCTTCATTGGCGCCGATGTCCAGAATCCGGATGCGAATGCGCGGATATGCTTCGGCGAACCGGCCGATCGCTCGCGGCAGGAAATAGAATACCGCTGTCGGCACTGCAGCCACCGAGACCAGACCTGAACTTCGCGCGCCGATATCATGGATGGCGAGCACCGAGGTTTCGAACTCGTCGATGAGGCGGCGCACTTTCGGCAGGAAGTCGCGGCCCGTCATGGTGAGATTGACGTGGCGCGTGGACCGTTCGAGCAACGGCGCACCGAGGCTTTCCTCCAGCTTCTGAATGCGTCGGCTCAGCGCCGGCTGAGACAGGTTCAGCGCCTTCGCGGTGCGGACGAAGCTTCCCATCTCGGCCACGGTGATGAACGCCTTGAGGTCGAGCAGTTCTGCATTCATGGCACGCTCCTTTGTATCGATATACGGAATAATACCTCAGATATTTGCATTTCACAAAAGAGTTGGGACGGGGGATGGTCCTGGTTAGAGCAAAGGTGTCCCCGAACGGAAGAGCCCCATGAACGATCAGATCGCTATTCCCTGTGTGGTGATGCGCGGGGGTACCTCGCGCGGGCCGTTCTTTTTGGCCAGCGATCTTCCAGCCGAACCCAGGCTGCGCGACGCGATCCTGTTGTCGGTGATGGGAGGGGGACACGATCTTGGGATCGACGGCATCGGTGGTGGCAACGCCGTTATCAACAAGGTCGCGATCGTCGGACCGGCATCGGTAGCGGGTGCCGATGTCGACTACCTGTTCGCCCAGGTGCGGGTTCGTGAAGGGATCGTCGATACCTCGCCGAACTGCGGGAATATGCTGGCAGCGGTGGGGCCGTTCGCAATTGAAGCCGGCCTGGTCGCCGCCGCCGCAGATCGCACCCACGTGCGCATCCATAATGTTAACACCGGCAAGCTGATTGACGCGACGGTTGCCACTCCCGGCGGGCGGGTGACCTATGAGGGCGAAGCGCGGATCGACGGCGTACCGGGAACGGCCGCGCCCATCGAACTGTCGTTCCCCAACGCGGCCGGTGCACGCACCGGTCGGCTGCTACCGACAGGACGTCCGGTCGACTGCATCGAAGGGATCGACGTGACCTGCATCGACGCAGCCATGCCTGTCATGCTGGTCCGCGCGGCGGATCTGGGATGGACCTGCCGTGAGGCACCCTCAGCTTTCGCCGATAGCGGCTTCCGCGCGCGGCTCGAACATTTGCGCATCGAGGCCGGCCGCCGGATGGGTTTCCCGGATTCCGCGTCAATGGTGATTCCGAAACCGGTTCTGATTGCGCCCGCGGTCGAGGCGACGTTGAACACCCGCTACTTCATGCCGCACGACTGCCATAGCGCGCTGGCGGTGACCGGTGCTGTCGCGATCGCGACCGCGTGTGTGACGCTAGGCACGATCGCCGCAGAGATGGTCGGACTGCTGGCGCCGCCGGTGACGATCACGCTTGCCCATCCCTCCGGCCAGCTCGTGGTTCGGTTGGAGCCCGGGCCGGTTGCCATGGTGCAGCGGACAGCCCGGCGAATCTTCGAGGGGCAAGTCTTCGCCCGCCGATCGCGCGTGACTCATTCAGTCCTGGCGGCCTGAAGCCGGCCGCCTCCGAAGCGATCAAGAAAATCAGAGCAATAAATCAGAGCCACGGGAGAAACGAAAATGCGGAAGGAAGCGCTGGTCGGGCACCCGAACACTGAGGTGCGAAAGCCATTCTACCGGATTCTCTACGTCCAGGTGCTGATTGGCCTCATGCTGGGTATCCTCACCGGCCATTTCTGGCCTGAATTTGGCGCCGCGCTGAAGCCGCTCGGAGACGGCTTCGTCAAGCTGGTCAAGATGATGATCGCGCCGATCGTGTTCTGCACCATCGTGAGCGGTATCAACAGCATCAGCGATTCCCGCGACGTCGCCCGCACGCTGGTGAAAGCCATGGCGCTGTTTTACCTGCTGACCGTGCTCGCACTGCTGGCCGGCCTGATCGCCGTATCGCTGATCCAGCCGGGCGCGGGCATGCATGTTTCCCTCAGCACGCTGGATCCGTCGGTGGCCGCAAAATTCACCAAGCAAGCAGGGACGTCCGGATTCGCGGACTTCGTGCTGCACATTATCCCGCATTCGTTCTTCGGAGCGTTCGCCGATGGTGAAGTGCTGCCGGTGCTGCTGGTCTCCGTCCTGATCGCCTTTGGGCTAAGCCGCGCCGGCGACGGCGGTGCCGTGGTGACAAATGCAATCGACTCGTTTTCACGGGTGCTGTTTGTGTCCTTCGGCTTCATTATGAAGCTGGCCCCGCTCGGCGCCTTTGGCGCGATGGCGTTCACGGTGGGGCGCTACGGCATCAGTTCGATTGGCTCGCTCGGACTGCTGATCCTGACATTCTATGTCGCGTGCTCCGTCTTCGTGGTCGTCGTGCTCGGTACGCTGGCGCGGCTGAACGGCTTCAGCCTGTGGAAGACCATCCGCTACTTTAGGGAAGAACTGCTGATCGTGCTCGGCACGTCATCGTCGGAGCCGGCGCTGCCTGGGGCGCTGCGCAAGCTGGAGCAGCTCGGATGCCGGAAAGGGGTATCCGGCCTTGTGTTGCCGATGGGCTACTCTTTCAACCTGGACGGCAGCGCCATCTATCTCACGTTGGCTTCCATGTTCATCGCGCAGGCCTGCGACATTCATCTGTCGTGGGGGCAGATTGCGGCGATGCTCGGATTGATGCTGCTGACTTCCAAAGGGGCGGCCGGCGTGACCGGCAGCGGCTTCGTCGCACTTGTCGCGACCCTCTCCGTCATGCCGGATCTGCCCGTGACCGGCGTGGCGCTGCTTGTCGGCATCGACCGCTTCATGTCGGAAGCGCGGGCGCTGACCAGCATGATCAGCAACTGTGTCGCGGCCATTACCGTCTCGCTGTGGGAGGACGCTTGTGACCGTGAGGTGTTGGCCCGCGAACTGGGACAGAGTGGCACTCTCAAGGTCGCGGCCGGATCGAAGATCGGGGAGGCAGCGGTGGTGCAGCAGGACAAGACCTGGATTTCGACGACGCAATCGGCCGCTTGACCCCACCTTTGGGATGACATCGGCTGCAGTATTTAGCGCAGGCTGCAAAAGATATGACAGAGCGACATCTATCAGCCTAGTTGGATTTGGCGCCCTCTTTGGCGTTCTCCGCCGTCGGTGATTCCGCCGGCGCGGGGCGCTTTCCGGTGCCGGTGATGCGCTCGATCGCGGAGCGCACGGCATCGCCCGCCTTGCGGTCCTTGAGCATGTCGAGCAGGGGGGCCGAGGCCGGCGAGCGGCGGATCAGGCTTTCCGGATCGGGGAAGATCAGCGGATCGTCCCAGGGGCCCTGCACCACGAAGGGCAATTCGAAGCCCGACGCGCTGTTCAGGCTTGCCACGCCCTTCATGTCGTATTCGCGCGTCGGCACAGAGGCGGTGCCGGTCATCGTGATTTTCGCGGCAGGTCCTTCGACGCGGATGTCCTCGGCGGTCGCGACGCCGTCGGCGAATTTCACCGCGATGGTGAGATTGTCGTAAGGGGTCGAGCCATTGCGGAAATTGCCGCCGCCGGACAGCGGCCGGCGTTCCAGCCGCTTCAGCAGCTGCTCGGCGTTGAAGCCAGCGATCGCGCCGTCGTGCCCGGTCACCGTGGCGCTGCCGTCGAGCGACTGCACGAGGCCGAACGGGCTCGAGCCGGAGGCGACGAGGGACACGTTGATGGTGCCCCGTCCCGACAGCTTATTGATGCCGAACAGTTCGGAGGCGCAGGCCTGAAGATCGACGTCGGCGAACTGGAATTGCGCCTTGACGTCGGCGACGGTGTCGGCGCGCGCGATCCCGAACGAGCCCTTTGCGATGCCGCCATAGACCTGCGCCTCGCCGACCGACAGCGCCAGCGTGCCGTTGCGCAAACTTGCGCCGATCGCGGTGCGGCCGAGTTTTGACGGCCCGACCGTCAGCCGCGCCGCCGACAGCCGCATGTCGAGATCGGTGGTCGACAGTCCGTTGAGATCGAACAGCTGCCTGTTCCAGTCGCGCGCGCCGCTGGCGAGCAGGCGGAAGGTCGAGATGTAGGGGGTGAAGTCGAGCGCGTCGGCGGCGAGCGTGGCCTGCAGCGTCTGCCGGCCGTTATTGGCGTAGGTCATTACGCCTTCGGCGGCGTTGCCGTCGAGCTCGACATTGACGTTGGTAAGCGCGACCGAGGCGCCCACGACATTGGCGCGGGCCTTCAGCGCGAAGCGGCCGAAGCCGCCGCTGCCGGGCTGCGGCTGTCCAGTCCAGCGCAGCGCGTTGCGCAAGGACGGGCTGTCGATGGTGAGGATGCCCTCCATCATCGGGCTGGTGCGGTTGGCGACGCTGCCGTCGAAGGCGAGTTTAAGCGGTGCGCTGGCGATCCGCGCCTTCAAACCCGAGCGGTCGCCGGAAAGGGCCGCGACGAAATCGGAGAAACTGATCGAGCCGTCGACGCGCTCGCCGCGCCAGTCGAACTGCCCGGTCGCGGCAAAGGAGCGCGAGATCGATGGCCACGCCAGCGACAGGTCGATGTCGTCGAACTGCTCGGTGGCATGTGTAGCGGCGTCCTCGTAATTGAGCACGCCGTCCTGGATCCTGATCTCGGAGAAGGAAATCTGGTTGTCGGCGCCGGGCTTCATGGTGCGCGCAATCGTCCGGATGAACGGCGTCCAGTTGCTCTCGCCGTCCGGCTTCAGGCTGACATGGATATGCGGCCGCAGCAGCGTCAGGTCGGCGATCTCGAACCGTTGCAGCAGCAGAGGCAGCAGCCGCAGATTGGCGGTGAGCACGTCGACACGGAGCGCAGGGTCGCTGGTGCCGCCGCCCTTCAGGCCGACGTCATGGAAGGAAATGTAGCTCGCCGGCAGCAACGAGATGTCGATCGCGCCCGTGACACTGAGCTCGAGCCCGGTGACGTCGCGGATCTGCGCTTCCACCGCCTTGCGCAGCGCGTCGCGGTTGATGAGCCAGGAGGTCGCGATCAGGGCGATCAGCACGACACCGAGCAGCGCCGCGATCGGCGTCCCGAGGCGCTTCATTCCTTGAGCCAAGGTCAATGGCATGTCCTGATCGGGTTGGTCGTTGGAGCCGGAAGGGCGGGCCGGGAAACCCGCGCGCCCTGACCCAAGTCCTGTTATGTTAAGTGCCGCAACTTGATGGGTTTTCTTGTCGCTTTCAAGGCCGCAGGCCGGTTTGCCCACGGCGTGGGCAGCTTCTACCACTGGGCCGTGGGGTGGAGAACCCCGTATGATTGACGGCCTCGGACGATTTCGCCTAATAATCGCCGCCAATGAGGCGCGACGCCCGCAAGCCGAAGGTTCAGTCGAGGTTTTTTGCATGAACAAGGTCTATCCCGACGCCAAATCGGCTCTCGAGGGCGTTCTGAAAGACGGCATGATGATCATGTCGGGCGGCTTCGGTCTCTGCGGTATCGCCGAGGTGCTGTCGGATGCGATCCGCGATTCCGGCGTCAAGGGCCTGACAGTGGTCTCCAACAATGCCGGCGTCGACGGCATCGGGCTCAGCCGCCTCCTGGAAACCCGGCAGATCAAGAAGATGATCTCGTCCTATGTCGGCGAGAACAAGCTGTTTGCGCAGCAATTCCTCGCCGGCGAGCTGGAACTCGAATTCAATCCCCAGGGAACGCTGGCCGAGCGCATCCGCGCCGGCGGCGCCGGAATCCCGGCCTTCTACACTAAGACCGGCGTCGGTACGCTGATCGCCGAAGGCAAGGAAGTGAAGGAGTTCGACGGCGAGAAGTATTTGATGGAGCGCGGTCTGTTCGCCGACCTCGCCATCGTGCACGCCTGGAAGGGCGACACCGCCGGCAACCTGATCTACCGCAAGACCGCGCGCAATTTTAACCCGATGATGGCGACCGCCGCGAAGGTTACCGTCGCCGAGGTCGAGCATCTGGTTCCGGCCGGCGAACTCAATCCCGACCACATCCACACGCCCGGCATTTTCGTGAAGCGCATCGTCGAGGTCGGCACGGCCCAGAAGCGCATCGAATTCCGCAACACCCGCCCGCGCACGGCGGCTTAAGCGCATGATCCGGAAAAGTGGGCACCAGTTTTCCGAACAGATTATGCGCAAAACATAAGACTTCAGGAGAGCAAGATGGCCTGGACCCGTGAACAGATGGCTGCGCGCGCCGCAAAGGAACTGCGCGACGGCTATTACGTCAATCTCGGCATCGGCATCCCGACGCTGGTCTCGAACTACATCCCGGACGGAGTCGACGTCAGCCTCCAGAGTGAGAACGGCATGCTCGGCATGGGACCGTTCCCCTATGAGGGCGAAGAGGACGCCGACCTCATCAACGCCGGCAAGCAGACTGTGAGCGAGCTGCCGTCGACCAGCTATTTCTCCAGCGCAGACTCCTTCGGCATGATCCGCGGCGGCCATATGGATCTGTCGATCCTCGGCGCCATGCAGGTGGCCCAGAACGGCGATCTCGCCAACTGGATGATCCCAGGCAAGATGGTCAAGGGCATGGGCGGTGCGATGGACCTCGTCGCCGGCGTTAAGCGTGTCGTGGTGGTGATGGAGCATTCCGCCAAGGACGGTCCCAAGCTCCTGAAGAAGTGCAACCTGCCGCTGACCGGCGAGCGCGTGGTCGACATGATCGTCACCGATCTCGCCGTCTTCACCATCGACAAGCACGGCGACGGCGGCATGGCGCTGATCGAGCTCGCCGACGGTGTCTCGCTGGATGAGGTCAAGGCCAAGACCGAAGCCGAATTCCGCGTCGCGCTGAAGAACACGTAAAATCGCGATCGAGATAATCGCGAAAGGGCCGGGCTTCGCCCCGGCCATTTTCGTTTGGCGGTGCACGCTGGGCAAGATTGATAGTGCCGGCGAGCGAGTGAGCGGTAGGTACGGCGGCATCCTCGGTGTCGTCCTGGCGAAGGCCAGGACCCATACCGCGAGGTCTATCGAGTACCGCCGGTGCTGGTCCCGAAGGACTATCACCGCTAGTCTTCGCAAAACTCATTTCGGTGGTTATGGGTCCTGGCCTTCGCCAGGACGACACTGGGGGTTTGGCGCGGGCTGCTTCCACATCGTCATTGCGAGGAGCCCCTTGCGACGAAGCAATCCAGGCTGTGTCCGTAGAGGCAGTCTGGATTGCTTCGCTGCGCTCGCAATGACGGAGCGTTGGGCGCTGCCGTCGCTTTCAATTCGCGCAGCAGCGCCCAACTGGCTACGACCTCGCCGCCCACATCTTGCCAAGCCTCGCCGACACGCTCGCCACCCACGGCGTTTCCTCCCGCATCAGGCGGAAGCCGAGATTGGCGGGCGGGACGCCTTGCGCGCAGCCGCCGGCGCGGGCGTCGCGGATGAAGTCGGTGACGTAGGCGCGGTGGGCGCCTTCGGCGACGCGCACGCCGCAGTTCACCGTCGAGCGGCCGGCATTCCCGGCTTCGTCGACGCGCGAGCGCACGAAGCAGGTCGAGGTCCATTCCCAGACATTGCCGGCGATGTCCTCGATGCCGTGATCGTTCACGCCGAACTTGCCGAACGGATAGGCCGTGGTGTCGGCGAAATCGCGTTCGGATTCGCGCTCATAGCGGCTGATCCAGCGTTTTGCTGGATCGCTGCCATCGACCGGCGAGCCGTCGTCCTTGAACCTGCTTCCGGCGGCAAAAGCCCACTCTGCGTCGCTCGGCAGGCGATAGTGATGGCCGGTCTTGCGCGATAGCCAGTCCGCATAGGCTTGTGCATCGTGCCAGCTGACCTGCACGGCGGGGCGATCGGGTGCAACCGCCACGCCGCGATCGAGAGCGCGGCACGCGTCGTCCCGCACACAAAGCTGATAGTCGGATGACGAAACCTGATGTCGCATGATGTGAAGCGGCCTCTTGAATTGCAAGGCGCGCAGTGGCGCTTCGGCCTGCTGCCCGGCGCGCGTGAAATCGCCGGCTTCCCGATAGGAGAAGCTGCCCGGTGCGATTTCGACGATGGCAGGCTCCGCCGCGGTGCCGTCGATCGTCATCTCCGACGCCAGCGGCGCCACTGCGATCGGCCCTGCAAGTCCGGCCGCGCAGGCGAGCGCCAATTTCAACTTGAATGCAATCAGCATGGTCGTTCCCCGAAGCAAGAAGGGGCCAGTGATCACCGGCCGCTTGTCGCGTCTAGTTGGTGTTGGCAGGCGGTATCTCGGCAGGCGCCTTCACCTGGGTCATCAGATCGTCGTTCCACTTGCCTTCGACCTTGAAGTGCGCGGTGGCGCCGAGGTCGGCGGCCTCGATCAGATTATGCGTGACATAGGCGTAGATGCCGGGTTGCAGGAATTTGTACAGCGCCGCCCCCGCCGAGCCGCCGCGGATGAACCAGGTTTCGAGTCCGGTCTCCGGCGCGTTGGAGAATTTTCCGGTCTCCCAGACATAGTCGCCATGGCCGCCGATCAGATGCGGACGGCTGTCGCGGTTGGCCTGCGAATGCACGATCAGGACGTTCTCGCCGACCTTGGCGGTCAGCGCGTTCTTGCCGGTGAGCGCGCCGGCCTTGCCGTTGAACACGACGTGCGAGGGGACCAGCTTCTTCATCACCTCTTCAGTGTCGGTGAAGGCTTCGCCGGGCGAATCGTAGGACTTGAAATTGCCCTTCTCGTCGCGCGGCACGTACATGTCCTGCTCGCCGATATAATAGACCTTGTCGTATTTCAGCGCATGGCCCTTGCCGTCGTTGAGGCCGTCGCGCGGCAACACCATCACGGCGCCGTTCATGCCGGAGACGACGTGCCACGGGATCATCGGGCCGCCCGGCGCGCAGTGATAGACGAATACGCCGGTCCGCGTTGCTTTCCAGCGCAGCACGACCTGCTCGCCGGGATTGACCAGGGTGAGTGCGCCTCCGCCAAGCGCGCCGGTCGCGGCGTGGAAGTCGATGTTGTGCGGCATGGAGTTGGTGGCGGGGTTGACCAGCGTCACCTCGACATAGTCGCCCTCATGCACGACCATCAGCGGGCCCGGCATCGAGCCATTGAAAGTCATGGCCTGGAACGTGGTGCCCTTCTCGTCGATGACGACTTTCTTTTCCTCGATGGTGAGCCTGAACTCCATGATCTTGGGCGCTTGGGTCGTCGCCTGCTCGTGCGCATGCACGAAGGGCGGGGCGACCAGCTCGACCTTCTGCCGCGGCAGCTTGAGTTCGTTGGTGGCGAAAGCGGGCGTCGCCAGCATTAGGGCGGTCGCGGCGGCGCTGATCAATGCGGCTCTGCGGGTGAACATCGGAAGCATCCTTCATCTGAAATGGTTTTGATGACGGGATGCAGTCTGCGCCGATCGCGGCAAGTTGATTTGCGCTGCAACAACTTTTCGCCGGATTCGCCTTCCGTGAAGATCCTTAAGAGGTTTGCCGGGTAACGTCGGCGGAAGGATACGACCAGACGCACCGCGCGACATCAGTCGCGCCAGCAACAACTCGTTCGCATTGTCGGTGGCGTTCGATCGTCAATCTATGGAGGTCGAATAGAGAAGCTGTATCGCAAGCCAGACCGCGAGCGACAGCGCCGCGAACACAGAGGCCATGATGGTCAGGACCCGTACCAGATAGCCGGCGCCGGTTGAGGAGGCGGCGGGGACGGGACGAAAGTCGTCGAAACGGGGGATGTGGCCGCGAACATCGGTAAGCCAGAGAACGAGATCGAGCGCGAGCGACGCCATGGCCTATCTCCAGAAGGCGCTGATAAGACGTCATAATGGCTCCAATCCTGCGCCGGGACTTTGAGCGAGCGCAAAAGCCGCCCGCCCGAAAAGGAGTAATTTTAATGCCATTCGGATGTGCCGCGATGCTGCGCGGCATGAATTTACCAATGGGTAAGACATGAGGGTTGATCTCGCGGCGAGCTACGGCGAGGAACGTCTACCGCGCTACACGAGCTATCCGACAGCACCGCATTTTTCGCCTGCGATCGGCGCAGACAGTTACGCCCGGTGGCTGGCCGAACTCCCTGCCGGAGCCAGCGCGTCACTGTATCTGCACGTGCCGTTCTGCCGTGAGATGTGCTGGTATTGCGGCTGCCATACCCAGATCGTCCGCCGCGACGAGCTTGTCGCGGCCTATCAGCAGACGCTCCGCAGCGAGATCGGACTGGTCGCCGAAACTATCGGCCGCCGTATCAAGGTCGAGCACATCCATTTCGGCGGCGGTACGCCGACGATCATGGCGGCGGACGCGTTCGCCGAGCTGATGTCGGCGATGCGCCAGGCGTTCTTCGTGCTGCCCTCGGCCGAGATCGCGGTCGAGATCGATCCGCGAACGCTGACAGCCGACATGGTGGAGGCGATGCGGCTGTCCGGCGTCAACCGCGCGAGCCTGGGGGTGCAGACCTTCGATCCCGTCGTGCAGCGTGCGATCAACCGCGTGCAGAGTTATGAGCAGACCGCCTCCGTCGTCGACATGCTCAGGCGTGCCGGCATTGCGGGAATCAATTTCGACCTGATCTACGGGCTTCCGCACCAGACCGTCGCCTCCTGTCTCGACACTGTGCGACGCGCTCTCGCGCTCACGCCCGACCGCTTCTCGGTGTTCGGCTATGCGCATGTGCCTGCTTTCAAGAAACACCAGCGCATGATCAACGAAGGCGTTTTGCCGGATGGGATTGCACGTCACGACCAGGCCTGCGCGATCGCCAACGCGCTCAAGGAGGCCGGCTATGTGCAGGTCGGGCTCGATCATTTCGCGCGCCCCGACGATCCCATGGCCATGGCCTGTGAGGAGCGGACGCTGCGGCGCAATTTCCAGGGTTACACCACCGATAAAGGCGAAGTCCTGCTTGGTTTCGGCGCGAGCGCAATCGGACATCTGCCGCAGGGCTATGTCCAGAACGAGGTGCAGGTCGGCGCCTATTCGCAGGCCATTTCCGCCGGTCGTCTGGCCAGCGCGAAAGGCTATGAACTGACCGACGACGACCGGCTGCGCGCCGACATTATCGAGCGCATCATGTGCGAGTTCAGTGCCGATCTCGGTGCGATCTGCGCGCGCCACGGCGCGATGCCGCAGGCGATGCTGACATCGGCACCACGGCTGAAGTCGCTGATCTCCGACGGCGTCGTCAAGCTCGACGGCGACCGGATCGCGGTGGCCAAGGACTCCCGCTTCCTGGTGCGCAGTGTTGCGGCCGCGTTCGATGCGCATCTGGATGGCGCAAAGCAACTGCACAGCCGGGCAGTTTGAAGTCTCTCCGTCATTCCGGGGCGCGCGAAGCGCGAGCCCGGGATCCATCGTGCAGCACGTGACGTGGAGAAATGGATTCCGGGCTCGCGCCATCCAAGTCGGCTATAGCCGACTTGGATCTTCAAAGTTGCCGAACTCGGGTAAACCCGAGTTCGGGCGGCGCGCCCCGGAATGACGGAGAGAGCTTGCGCTTCGACAAAGAGATCGCCACCAACTCCGCTATCGTCCAGTCGGAACGGAGACTGTCCATGCGCTTCCGATCCGACGATCTGGTCGACGACATCATGCGCTCGGCGCCGTACACGATCCCTGTGTTTCTCGCTTTCAGGATGGCCTGTGTCGGCTGCCCGATCGCGACATTCCACACGGTGGAGGACGCCTGCCGCGAGCATGGCATCGACCGCGAAAAATTCCTCGCCGCGCTGTGCGAATGCGTGCCGGCGTGAGGTCTTCACCTCGCCCCGCTTGCGGGGAGAGGTCGAATTTGCGCCAAGCGCAAATTCGGGTGAGGGGGAGTTTCCGCGAGTCCAACTGTCAACGTGATTGCGGAGGCGGCCCCTCACCCCGACGCTCTCAGCGCGAGCGAACTCGTCGCGGCCCCGTAAGAACGGGGAGAGGGAGACGCTCTTACGCCGCGCCGCTGTCCGCGCTGCGCTCCGCCAGCACGACGATCCTGTGCGGCTCACGCAGGATGATGCGCTGGCGACCGCTCTCGACGAGGCCTTGGCTCTCCCAGCCGCTCAGGATGCGGCTCACGGTGTGCAGCGTGGTACCCGTCATCTGCGCGATGTCCTGGCGGCTGATCGGGAAGTCGATCTCGATGCCCTGATCGAGCTTCTTGCCGGATTGCTTGGCAAGGCGCAGCAACGCATGCGCGACGCGTTGCTCGACCTGCTGGGTCGACATCTCGAGGATGCGAGTGTGGCTCTCCTGAAGCCGCGCGCCGACCGTCTGCAACGTATTGGCGGCGAGCGATGGAAACCGCTCGGCCAACCGCGGCCAGGCGGCGGTCGGCCAGATCAGGACGATGCTGTCGTCGACCGCGGTCGCGGTCGCCGGATAGTGCGCCAGCCCGATCGCCGTGGCGAGCCCGAAGGTCTCGCCGGGTGCGACATAGCGCACCACGATCTGCTCGCCTGTCGGCGTGGTCTTGGCCGCGCGGACGTGGCCGTGCAGCAGCAGGAAGAAGGACTGCGCGTCTGCGCCCTGCTCGAAGATGGCGCTGTTCTTGGGGTAACGCGCCGAACGCGCCTCGCGCAGGATCTCCTCGAGGTCGTCGGGCTTGACCCCGGCAAACAGCGGCAAATGCGTCACCAATGATCTGTCGACCCTGGCCATTCTGCCTCCCTGGCGTGGCGCTTGGAGTGTGATGGCACCTGCAATCGTCCGGGTATTTGCGATAGCGCAAAACGGAACTGGCCGGCCGGCAGTATTTTTCCAAAGTAACGGTCTGATGTCACAGGAGTTGCCATGGCTGGCGCCCGATGCCGCAATTTTGAGGGCTGGCCGCTGTTTGCGAACAGCTTTCGGCCCTTCTTTCTGCTCGCCGCGATTCAGGCCGCGTTGTCGATTCTTGTCTGGCTGCCGATGTTTTATGGCGAGCTGTCCGTGACCTCAGGCTTCGCGCCGCGCGACTGGCACGTCCACGAGATGCTCTATGGCTTCCTGCCTGCGGTGGTCACGGGATTCCTGTTTACGGCGATCCCGAACTGGACCGGGCGGCTGCCGATCCAGGGCACGCGCCTGGGTGTGCTGGTGGCGGTCTGGCTTGCCGGGCGTGCCGCGGTGACCTTGTCGGCGGATATCGGCTGGGCGTTTGCGCTTGCGGTCGATGCCGCCTTCCTGGCCCTGGTCGTCGCCGCCGCAACCCGCGAGATCATCGCCGGCGGCAACTGGCGCAATCTGCCCGTGGTGGGGCTCGTGCTGATGCTGCTCGCCGGCAATGTCGCCTTTCATCTGGAGGCGCATTATGAGGGCGCGGCCGATGTCAGCATCCGCGTCGGCATCGGCGTGGTCGTGCTGCTGATCTCGCTGATCGGCGGTCGCATCATTCCGAGCTTCACTCGCAACTGGCTGGTCAAGGTCAATCCCGGCCGTCTGCCGGTGCCGTTCGGACGTTTTGACGGCGCGGTGATCGGATGCAGCGCGCTTGCCCTGATCTCCTGGATCGTGACGCCGCTGAATGTGGTCACGGCTATCGCGATGACGCTTGTCGGTGTGCTGCACCTGGTGCGGCTTTCGCGCTGGGCCGGCGATCGGACTTCGGGCGAACGGCTAGTGCTGATCCTGCATGTCGGCTATGGCTTCGTTCCGCTGGGCTTCCTGCTGCACGCCGCAGCCGGCTTCGGCGCGCTGCCGCCGAGCGCGGGCATTCACGCCTGGATGGCGGGCGCAGCCGGAACCATGACGCTCGCGGTGATGACGCGCGCGAGTCTCGGCCATACCGGACAGGCGCTGACGGCCTCGCCGGCGACGCAAGCAATCTACCTCGCGATCATCGTTGGGGCACTGGCGCGTGTCGCTGCCGTGGTGTTGCCTGTGCATAGCGATGCGCTGCTGCACCTCGCCGCCTGCGGCTGGGTCCTTGCGTTCCTCGGCTTTGCGATTGCGTTCGGTCCGCTGCTTGCCGGCAGCCGGTGGCGCGCGCTCGCCACGATGGGCGCAGCCGCTCCAGCCCGCTGAGGGACTCGCCGACGCGTTCCGCGGCCTTGGTGCCGCCGCAGCCACGCCCCACGGAAACCCCAATCGAACCAGTTCCTTCCCTGCCGCGTCTCACCACGATGGCGTGGCATTCATCGCGCGTCCGGCTGGCGGCGCGGCGATATCGGCAGGGAGGAAGTTTGATGCGCATCACCGCAAAATGTTTGGCGACGACGAGCCTGGTCTTGGCGACCACGGCGCTCGCGTTGCCGTCGTGGGCCGCCGATGTGGACGCCACATCGGCCATCGACACGGTCACCGTCTATCCCGATGGCGCCACAGTCACCCGAATCATCGCGCTGGATATTGCCTCCGGTGACAGCACCCTCATTGCGAAGGACTTTCCGCTCTCGCTCGATCCGTCCTCCCTCCGCGTCGAAGGCGAGGCGGGCGCAAAGCTCACCATCGGCACCATCGATGCGCGGCCGCCGCGGGCGGCGCCCCCGGTCAACCTACCGGAACTCGACAAGCGCATCGAAGCGCTCAGGGACCAGCGCGCCGATCTGCAAGGCACGATCGATTCCGCCACCGCCCGGCGCAAATTCGCGCAGCATTTTGCCGAAGCCTCTCCCGCCGGCATGGGCGAGAAGGGCGAGGCCCGTCCGATCACCGAATGGCGCGCGGCCTTTGCTGCGGTCGCCGAGGAGATCGCGACCGCCGACACCACCATCCGTGACGCCGCGCGAAAGCAGCGCGAGATCGACCGCCAGATCGCACAACTCGAAGCCGAGCGTTCGGCCAAGCCGCCGAGCAAGCTGGAGGTGCGGATCGACGTCGCCTCCGCCGCCGCGACCAAGGCGACGCTGCGGATAACTTACGCCGTTCGCAATGCGCGCTGGCTGCCACTCTACGACGCCAGGCTCGATACCGGCGCCAAGGACCGCAAGCCACAGATCGAGTTGATCCGCCGCGCCGAGGTCACACAGTCGACCGGCGAGGATTGGTCCAACGTCACGCTCGGCGTATCCACGGTTCGCATTGGCCGTGGCGGCAGCGCGCCGGAGTTGAACTCGCTGGTCGCGCAATATCCGCAACCGGCGAAGCCGCTGGCGCTCGGCACGGCCTCGGATATGGTGCGGCCTGCACCGGTCGTGCGTCAGATGCAACCCCATCTTTCGGCAAAGGTGGCTGAGGCGTCCGAGCCGCGCGAGCGCGCCGACGAACAGCAGGCGGTCGCCGAGATCGGTGACTTCCAGGCCACGTTCAAAATTCCCGGTCGCGTCAGCCTTGGCGCCGCCGAAGGCGCCAAGAGCCTGCGCATCGCGTCCATGAGCGTGCCCGCCGATCTCGCGGTTCGCGCCGCGCCGGTCATGGATCCGACCGCCTTCCTCGAAGCGAGCTTCAAGCAGACGGACGATGCGGCGCTGCTGCCGGGCAAGGTTGCGATCTATCGCGACGGCGTCTTCGTCGGCCGCGGCAAGATCTCGGCCTCCGCCAAGGACGACGTCGTTCGGCTCGGCTTCGGCGCCGACGACAAGGTCAGGATCGAGCGCGCCGTGCTCAAGCGCAACGAGGGCTCGGCCGGCCTCCTGGTCACGACGTCCAAGACCGACGAGCGCGCATTCAAGATCACCGTCCGCAACGGTCACGACTTCCCGATTCGCGTCGCGATCGAGGACCAATTGCCGGTCAGCGAGAACGAGGACATCGTGGTCGAGATGCTGTCGTCGAGCACTCCGCCGACCGCGAGCAACATCCGCGACCGGCGCGGCGTGCTGGAGTGGTCGTTCGATGCCAAGCCCGGCGAGGCCAAGGACATCAACTTCGCCTGGCGCGTCCGCTGGCCCAAGGACAAGGGCATGGTGATCGTGCCGGCGGGCTAGAGGGTCCTTCACCTCGCCGCCGTCTCGTTGTCATGCCCCGCGAAGGCGGGGCATCCAGTACGCCGCGGCCTTTCCGTATCACAGAGGCGTCTCGGCGTACTGGATCGCCCGGTCGAGCCGGGCGATGACCGTGTTGAGAGGGCGGAACCTCACTTCGCCTTCAGGAAATCGGCGACCTCCAGCAGCATGAACTCGTCATCGTCGGCCTTGTTGGGATCGCGGCTGGACGAGAACGGCAGGTTGTTGTCGTTGCCGACGATGATGTGGCTGTCGTCGACGCGATCGACGTTCTCGATGGTGAAGAACGGGAAGGTGTAGACGCCGTCGTTGAGCGGCTTCCTCGCCTTCTTGTCGGGATCCTTGATCTTCATCAGGTCGATATAGCCGATCTTGCGCACGGGCTTGCCGACATTGGCCTCAGTGAGCTCGATCTTGTAGACGCGCTTGAACTTGGCGAGGTCGGGGAAGCAGTTCTCGCCGCGGGTGCCTTGCGGGCAGGCCTTGTCGGCTGTGCCTTCCCCGTTGTCGCGCTCGATGATGAGTCCGGCGCTCGGGTCGATCATGTTGAAGTCGCCGATGGCGTTGCCGTTCTGCTCGAACACATATTGCCAGTAGCGGCCGGTGAACTTTTCCGCGGCGACGTCGAATTCGAGGATGCGGGAAGCTTCCTTGCCGTCGACTTTCTCCCAGTCCTTCTTGTCGGCGTCCCACAGCGGACCCTCGAGCAGGCCGTAGAGGAATTTTCCGTCCTTCGACGACGCAAATCCCTCAAAGCCCTTGGAGCGGCGGAGGTTGACGTTGGTGTAGGTCGTACCCGGGGCGCCCGGCGTCGCCGCCGCCCAGTGATCCGGCGAGCGCACTGGCTTGCCGTCGGCGACCGTCTCGAACAGCCCAAGGATCTTGCCGGTCTTGTCGGCCTTCAGGATGTAGGGGCCGAACTCGTCGCCGATCCAGAAAGTATCGCCGATGATCTGAAAACCTTCGGTGTCGAAATCCGAGCCGGTGAGGTACCGCTTCTGCGCGTCCTCATGCACGATGCGGAACGGGACGCGTCTGTCGGGATCGTGCAGGAAGACAGTCTCGAGCCGCTCGATCTTGCCGCCGGCCCAATCCATCTTGTAGCGGTTGAGATACAGCATCGAATCCGGCGAGTTGGCGCGCGCGCCCATGCCGTTGTCGGTGATGACCCAGAAAGTGCCGTCGGGCATGGTCTTGATGCCGGAATGGCCCTGGAGTGGCTGGCCCTTGAACGGCAGCGACACGCCGGTCGGACGCTCATAGGACTTGCCCATCACGGTGCCGAGCGCATCGACGCGCTTGCCGGTGGTGTATTTTCCGGAGGTCTTGAGATCGGCGGGCGCATCCGCCGGCGCGTCGATGAAGGTGGCGGCCGGCATCACCACGTGGCCGGCGAGCTTGGCCGGGAATTCGCCTTCGCTCTGCGCGAGCGCGGTGCCCGCGGTGAGGATGATTGTTGCCACGGAGGCAAGAAAAGTCGCGCGCATGGGCGTCTCCTGTTAATGGAGCCGTCTTATGCGGACCGCGTGTTGCAGTTTTGTGAAGGCGGGCGAAAGGCCGGAGCTGCTTGCTACTCCTTTACCGCGCCGGTCAGCGAAGAAACGTAGTAATCCACGAACAGCGAATAGAAGATCGCAACCGGCAGCGAGCCGAGCAGCGATCCGGCCATCAGCGCCCCCCACTGGTAGACGTCGCCGGTGACGAGCTCGGTCAGGATCGCGACCGGGACGGTCTTGTTGGCGCCGCTCTGGATGAAGGCGAGCGCGTAGATGAACTCGTTCCACGACAGCGTGAAGGAGAAGATGCCGGCCGAGATCAGGCCGGGCACCGCGAGCGGCAGCGTGATCCGCCGCAGGATCTGCAGCCGCGTCGCGCCGTCGACCAGCGCGCATTCCTCGAGCTCATAGGGAATCGACTTGAAATAGCCGATCAGCAGCCAGGTGCAGAACGGCACCAGGAAGGTCGGATAGACCAGGATCAGCGCCAGCGGACTGTCGAACAGGCCGAACTGCACCACCACGGTCGCAAGCGGGATGAACAGGATCGACGGCGGCACCAGATAGGCCAGATAAATGCCGAGGCCGACATAAGGGCTGCCGCGAAAGCGCAGCCGTTCGATGGCATAGGCCGCCAGCGTGCTCGCGATCAGCGACAGCGTCGTCGATCCGATCGCGACCATCATCGTCGTCCACAGCCAGCGCGGATAGGCCGTGTCGAACAGCAGGTGCTTGATGTGAGCGAGCGTCGGCGAGGAGATCCAGAACGGGTTGTGCTGTTTGAAATTCATCAGTTCCGCGTTCGGCTTGAACGAGGTGATCGCCATCCAGTAGAACGGAAACAGCAGGATCAGCACGAAGCAGCCGAGCGGCAGATAGATCATCATCAGCCGCCGCAGCCCGGAATCCCAGGCCATGGTATCGGGTGCGGCTTTGGCGGCGGTGGCCGACTGCGCGACGGTGTCAGTCATTGCTCTCTCCCTGCTGCCATTTGCGGCGCGCCAGGCCGAAATAGGAGAACAGCGTCGCGAACACCAGGAACGGGATCATCGACACTGCGATGGCGGCGCCCTCGCCGAGCTCGCCGCCGGCGATGCCGCGCTGAAAGGCCAGCGTTGCCAGCAGATGGGTCGAGTTGCCGGGGCCGCCGCGGGTGATGGCGTAGACGAGCTGGAAGTCGGTGAAGGTGAAGATGATCGAGAAGGTCATGACGATGGCGAGGATCGGCATCATCATCGGAAAGGTGATGTAGCGGAAGCGCTGCCAGGCGCTGGCGCCGTCGAGCATCGCCGCCTCGTAGAGTGACGGCGAGATGGTCTGCAGGCCGGCGAGCAGCGAGATCGCGACGAAGGGGATGCCGCGCCAGATGTTGGCGGCGATCAGCGAGAAACGCGCCGGCCAGGGCGAACCGAGGAAGTCGACATTGCTCGAGCGCCAATGCAGCACGTCGACCAGCAGATAGGAGATGATCGAGAACTGCGGATCGTAGATCCACCAGAACGCCAGCGCCGAGAGCACCGTCGGAACGATCCAGGGCAGCAGGATGATCGCACGCAGCAGGCTCTTGAACGGAAAATGGTTGTTGAGCAGGAGCGCGAGCCAGAAGCCGAGCGCGAACTTTCCGAACGTCGCGATTCCCGTGTAGACCACGCTGTAGAACACCGCGTTCCACCACAGGGGATCGGTGAGCAGATACTGGAAATTCTCGAAGCCGACGAAGACGCCGCGCCGGCCGATCGTGGTGTCGGTGAAGGCGAGCCAGATGCCGAGGCCGAGCGGATAGGTGAGGAAGACCGCGAGCAGGCCGATCGCGGGTGCAAGGCACATCACGACCAGGAACGGCTTGTAGTCGAACAGCCGCACGATCCAGCCGGGTTGCCGGACCGCGATGCTGCTCGATGAAAGGGTGGTTACGGACATCGGATCCTTATCCTGGTCTGACTTCCAAAGTCATTCCGGGGCGATGCGCAGCATCGAACCCGGAATCTCGAGATTCCGGGTCTGGTGCTTGCGTACCATCCCGGAATCACGACGTGCCAATTGCTCCTCGCCGGTGACGGCCGCGCCTTCGCGTTACTTCGCCGCCTGCCGCCTAAAATACCGCTTGCAGCGTTGTTCGGCTTCCGCGGCCGCGGCCTCCGGCGTGGCTGCGCCGGTCGCGACCGATGCGCACATCTGAATCAGCACGTAGTCGGCGCTGACGGCACCGGTGGCCGTCGAGATCGGGCCCTTGTAGCCGTCATAATAGGTGCTGTTCATCGTGTCCTTGAACAGTTTCACCTTGGGATCCTGCGACCACACGGCGGCCTCGGCATAGGCGGCCAGCGGCTGGGCCCAATAGCCGGAGTTGGCGTTGAGCCACGGCTCGTATTGGTCCTTCTCCAGCATGTATTGCAGGAAGGCCTTTGCGGCGTTGGGGTACTGGCTATGCTTGAACGCCATGGCGTTCAGCGTCAGTCCTGCCATCGGAGAGATCTTGGCCACGCCCTTTGGCAGCAGCTGATGCTCGCTGTCGTCGGCGATCGCCTTGGTCGCAGGATCGTTCTTCAGCGAGAAGTACAGCGAGACGCCGTTGGCGGTCAGCGCGATCTCCTGCGAAGAGTAGGCCCGATTGTTGCTGACGTCATTCCACGACGTCGTGCCGGCGATGAAGGTCGGGTAGAGCTGCTTGACCCAGTTCAGCGCGGCGATCGTCTCCTTGCTGTTGATGGTGATGTTGCCCTCCTCATCGAGCAGGGAGGCGTTATGCGACCACAGCGCCCAGTTCGCGAAACCGTTGCCGTCGCCCTTGGCGTTGCCGAGCGCGAAGCCCGCCGGCTTGCCGGCCTTGTGCAGCTTCTGGCACAGGTCGACGATACCGGCATGGTCTTCCGGCACCTTGTCGAAGCCGACCGATTGCAGGATCGATTTGCGGTAGATCAGCGGACCCGCGGTGGCGCCGAACGGCAGTCCGATCCAGGCGTCGCTCTTGTTCCTCTTGCCGTAGCGCTGCGCCAGCGGCAGCCAGCCGCCATAGCGCTTGCCGAGATAGTCGGCGACATCGGTCAGCTCGATCAGCTTGTCGATATAGATGTGCGGTGCATCGGAGAAGCCGATGATGATGTCGGGGCCGGCGCCGGAATTGGCGGTCACCGCGGTCTGCTGGTTGATGTCCTCCCAGCCGACGAAGTCGACCTTGACCTCGACCCCGGTCTCCTTGGTGAACTTGGCCGCGTTGGCGCGGAACACGTCTTCGTCGGCCTGGACGAAACGGACCGGCCGCAGCATGCGCAGGGTCGCGCCCTTCTCGATCGGCAGTTTCGGAGCGGGGGCATCCGCGGCCTTGATCGCGGATTGAGCATTCGCCGGTGTACCGGTTGCCGCGATTGCCGCAGCGGACAGGCCCAGCGCCAAGGCATCACGACGTGTGATGTCGTTCCTCATCAGTTCCTCCCTGTGATGTCTCCCTTCCCGGCGTTGCTCGCCGGTGAAGGGTCGTTCCGTTTTGCGGCGCGTTCTGCGCCAGCCGCCTAGCTGTTCGGCCCGCGATCCATGCTGACGGGCTGCCAGCGGCGGAGCGCGGTGCTTTGCAGCACCGACGGGTTGACGCAGCTTACCGGCCACATGCCCTGAAGCACCAGTGACAATTCGTAGCCCACGCGCCGCTTGCGCGCCTCGTCGAACCGTGCCGAGGCGGATGCGACATGGGCGGTCAGGGTGACGTTCTCCATGCCGAGCAGGGGATTGTTGTGCGACGGCGGTTCCTTTTCCAGCACGTCGAGGGCGGCGTGCGCGATCCAGCCCTCCTGCAGCGCCTTGATCAGGCTCTCCTCGTCCACCGTGGCACCGCGGCCGGTATTGATGAAGATCGAGCCCTTCTTCATCTGCCGAAAGTGCTTCTCGGTCAGCATGTGATGCACCTCGGGCCGGGCAGGTGCATGCATCGAGACGAAATCGGATTGCGACAGCACCTCGTTCAGCGTCGCCGGGATGACGCCGTGGTCGTACATCAGCGTCTCCTGGATGAAGGGATCGTAGGCCATCATGCGCAGGCCGAAGGGGGCGGCGCGCTTTGCCACCGCACGCGCGACACGGCCGAACGAGACGAAGCCGAGCGTCTGGCCCATCAGCCGCGGAACCTTCAACAGCGCCGGCCGGCCCTCGGCCCAGCGGCCGCTGCGGACCATGCGGTCCTGCTCGACCAGACGGCGGAAGCCGGCGAGCAGCAGCATCATGGCGTGGTCGGCGACTTCCTCGATGAACGTGTCCGGAATGTTGGTGACGGGAATGCCACGCGCAGTGGCGGCCTTGACGTCGACGCTATCGACGCCGACCGAGCCGAGCGTGATCACCTTGCAGCTCTCCAGCGCGTCGATGATCGACTTGGTGATCGGGATGCCCTTGGCGTAGATGGCGTCGGCTGTTTTCGCGGCGGCGATGAACTCGGCTTCGCTCGCCGGCGCCTCGATGATCTCGGCATCGATCGGATCGAGCGCCTCGCGCTCGTAGGAATAATCGCTGCCTGCGACCGTGAAGCTCGCGCCCTTCGGCGTCACCACCCTGTATTTCGGCATGTTCTGCTCCCGATTTGGTTTGTCGGTTCTTGTTCTATGACCCGCACCTGTGCCGGGCCTTTGCGCCTTTTACGCGAAATCCGCGCGGTTGCGTACAATCGGCGGTTGCGGAAGGCGGAGAATATCCGCCGGTCTTCGCGCGACTTCCGGGCTTCTACTGAGGCGTCGTAACAGGTTGCTAATGGGTCCAACACTAAAAGTTTGATTCAAAATCAATTCGACCCGTGCATTTGCATTTCCCCATTCCGGAGCCATCCCGTGAAATTGAGCAATCTGAAGATCGCCTCCAAGCTTGGCATCCTTGTCGGCGTCACGTTGTTCGGTCTGTGCATTTCCGGGGTTCTCGCCGGATATCTCATGAAGCAGGAGATGGTGAGCGCGCGCATCGATCAGGCCAAGGCGATCGTGGAGTTGGGGCGCAACTATGCTACTGCGCTCAAGAAGCGCGTCGACGCCGGCGAGATGACGAAGGATGCGGCCATGGCCGAGCTTCGTCGTTACGGCAATGCGATGACCTACGACAATGGCTCGGGATACCTGTTCGGCACGTCCTATGATGGCATCACGCAGCTCGCTCCCGATCCCAAGCAGATCGGCGCGAACCGCATGGAAGTCGTGACCAACGGCCGCAAGCTCTCCAAGGAAATCATGGATGGGGTCAAGGCCAACGGCGAGATCCTGCTGCACTATGAATACATGAAGCCCGGCCAGCAAACGCCGATCCGCAAGATTGGCTATGCGGTGGCTATTCCCGGCTTCGACATGTATCTCGGCACCGGCGCCTATCTCGACGACATCGACGCCAAGATGGGCCCGGTCTACTGGCTGCTCGGCCTTGCCATGCTCGGCATCGTCATCGTCGCCGGCAGCGTCGCCTGGCTGCTCGGCCGCAGCATCAGCCGTCCGCTGGCGCTGCTCGGCGCCCGCATGAAGGATCTCGCCGACGGCAAGCTCGAAGGTGACATCCCCGGCGTCGGCCGCGGCGACGAGGTCGGCGCGATGGCTTCGACCGTCCAGATCTTCAAGGACAACGCGGTCCGCATCCGCGACCTCGAGCAGACCGATGCGGCCGCCAAGGAGCGCGCCGCGGCGGAGCGTCGCAGTGCGATGGAAGACATCGCCAACGACTTCGAACGCAGCGTCAACGGCATCGTCCGTTCGGTCTCCTCGGCCGCGGCCGGCATGCAGACCACGGCGCAGTCGATGACCGCGACCGCGGGCGATGCCTCCTCGCGGGCGGCAACCGTCGGTGCGGCCTCGCAAAAGGCCTCCGGCAATGTCGGCACGGTTGCCGCCGCCGCCGAAGAGCTGTCGAGCTCGGTTGCGGAAATCTCCCGCCAGGTGACGCGCTCGACCGAGGTGGCGAGCAGGGCTGTCAGCGATGCCGAGCGCACCAACGCCACGGTGCAGGAGCTCTCCACCGGCGCCGAGAAGATCGGCGAGGTGGTCAAGCTCATTCATTCGATCGCGGCGCAGACCAATTTGCTCGCGCTCAACGCCACCATCGAGGCGGCGCGGGCTGGTGAATCCGGCCGCGGCTTCGCCGTCGTCGCTTCCGAGGTCAAGGCGCTCGCCAACCAGACGGCCAAGGCCACCGAGGAAATCTCCGCCCAGGTCGCGGCCATGCAGACCTCGACCAGCGATGCGGTCGCGGCGATCGGCGGCATCACCCAGACCATTGCCGAGATGAGTGAGATCACCGCCGGGATTTCGTCGTCCATCGAGCAGCAGGGCGAAGCGACTCGCGAGATCGCGCGCAACATCCAGTCGGTGGCGGCCGGCTCGAACGAGATCAACACCAATATCGGCAGCGTCGCCTCGGCCGCGGAAGCGACCGGCGCGGCCGCCTCCGACGTGCTCTCCAACGCTCGCGAACTGGACAACCAGTCCGGCGCGTTGCGCAGCGCCGTCGACGGCTTCCTCGCCAAGGTCCGCGCGGCTTAGGCCGTAACTGTCATGCCCCGCGAAGGCGGGGCATCCAGTACGCCGCGGCCCATCGGGTCAATCACTACCGTCTCGGAATACTGGATCCTCCGCTCCAGTGCGCAATTGCGCACAAGGCGGAGGATGACAGCATCCGAGGGGAGCAGCGCTACTGCTTCTCGACGCCCGCGTTCGTGATCAGCTTCTCCCACAACACGAGCTGCTCACCCACGAACGTGCCGAGCTGCTCCGGCGTGCCGGAAAAGGCGTCCATGCCGAGCGTCGCGAGCTGGGCCTTGATCTCCGGCTTCTCGACGATTTTCCTGATCTCCGCGTTGAGCCGCGTCACGATCTCTTTCGGCATGCCTGCGGGGCCGAAATAGCCTTGCCATGACGAGATGTCGAAGTCCGCCACGCCGGCCTCCTGCATCGAGGGCAGGTTCGGCACCAGCGGCGAGCGGTCCTTGGTGGTGACTGCGAGCGCGCGCAGCGCGTTGCCGTTGACGTGTGGCAGGCCGGTCAGGATATCGACGAACATCATCGAGACGCGGCCGCCCATGACGTCGTTGAGTGCCGGCGGCGAGCTCTTGTAGGGCACGTGCAACAGGTCGAGCCCGGCATTATGCGCAAAGGTCGCACCCGACACGATCGCCGATGACGAGCCCGAGGCGTAGCTCAGCTTGCCCGGATTGGCCTTGCCATAGGCGATGAGCTCGCCGACCGTCTTTGCCGGCACGTCCGGATGAACGACCAGCATGAACGGCAGGTCGCCGGTGCGCGCGATCGGGGTGAAGTCCTTGACGGGATCGTAGGTCAGGCTCTTGAGCAGATAGGGATTGGCCGAATGCGTGGTGTTGGTCGTCACCAGCAGCGTGTAGCCGTCGGGCGCGGCGCGCGCGACAAAGGTCGCCGCGATCATGCCGTTGGCGCCCGCCTTGTTCTCGATCACGATGCCGACGCCGAGTGCCTGCGACAAATGATGCGAGATCAGCCGCGTCGTGGTGTCAGTGCCACTGCCGGCCGCGAACGGCAACACCAGCGTGATGTTGCGGCTGGGATAATTGTCGGCCTGGGCCGTGGATGCGGCGGCGAGACAAAGCACGGCCGCGCCGGCGGCGCACAGGTTACGGATCAGCGCTGAAAGCATGTTTGGTCGTTCCCTCTTTTTCGTTGGCAGGGAACCTAGCCGGTCCAAATCGAAACTGAAAGATGGCAGACGGGCGGACGCGTCCGCAGCGCGGAATTACTTCACCGCCGAACCCTGCCGCGACGCGATCACGACGCCGGCGAGGACCAGCGCGTAGCCGATCAGGTGGAACGGCTGCAGCTTTTCGCCGAGCAGCAGGATCGCCATCGCCGAGCCGAACACCGGCACCAGATGGAAGAACGGCGCAGCCCGGTTCGGCCCGATCAGCGCCACGCCGCGGTTGAAGAAGAGATAGGCCAGCGTCGAGGGGAAGATCAGGATGTAGCCCAGCGTCGCCAGCGTCACCGTATCGAGTTGCATGACGCGGCCGCTCCAGGCCTCCCAGATCGCCGTGGGCAGCAGCATCGTTGCGCCGCAGCAGGTGGTGAACGACAGAAAGGAGAGCTGATGGATCTTGGGCCGGCGCGGGATGAAGGCGGAGTAGATCCCGAACGCCACCAGCGACGAGGCGAACATGATGTCGCCCCGGTTGAACGTGATGCTCGCGAGCGCCGCGAGATCGCCGCGCAGGATGATGATCAGCACGCCTGCAAGCGAGATCGCGATCCCGGCGAGCTGCGCAGCCGTGAGCCGCACGCCGAACAGTACCAGCGACCACAGCGCCACGAACAACGGCCCGGCCGACTGGATCAGCAGCGCGTTCAGCGCCTCGGTGTATTGCATCGCCCAATAGGAGATCGCGTTGTTGAAGGCGAAGCCCACCAGCGACAGGAACAGCATCAGCGGCAGGCTTTTGCGTATGCTCGGCCAGTCGCGCTTCAGGTGCGGCCATGCGAACGGCAACAGGATCAGGAACACGCCGTACCAGCGGATCGTGGTCACCGTCAGCGGCGGCACATGCACGCCGACATGGCGCGCGAGCACGATGTTGCCGGCCCAGAACAGCGAGCTCAGGCTCAGCAACAAATAGGGCTGGTTATTGAGCCAACTGGCCGGATTCGAGGCGGTTGGCGCGGGCGAAGCAATCGTCATCGGCGTTCGACGCAAGCTTGCGCCGGATTGCCGCTATGACACAAGTCACGCGGTCGCAATGCTACAATGCACGCATGACCTGAGGAGGCGTCATTGCCGGTTAATATGTTGAACATCGAGGGCCTGGAGCAGCTCGACCGGCATGCGCCGGTCGTGATGCTGAACCTGATGCGCTTCCACGAGCGTTCGCGCGACGGCGACGGTTCCGGATGGGACGCCTATTTGCGCTACAGCGCGATCACCGTGCCGATGATCAAGGCGCGCGGCGGCACACTGCTGTGGACCGGTGAGGCCAAAGCGGTCGCGCTTGGCACACGTGACGGCAACGAGTGGGATTTCGTCGCGCTGGTCTATTACCCGTCCGTCGCGGCCTTCCTCGACATGATGGCGTCAGAGGCTTACGAAAACGAAGCCGACCCGCACCGCCGCAACGGCTGCGCCGAGCACGTTATCATCGCGACCAGCGAAGCATACAGCAAGTTCAGGACGAAGTAGCGCGTTCTACTTTCCCTCTCCCCTTGTGGGAGAGGGTGGCTCGCCGCGGAGCGGCGAGACGGGTGAGGGGTTGTCGCCGCGCATGAACATCTTGCTTCAGTATTCACGGAAGCAACCCCTCATCCGGCGCTTCGCGCCACCTTCTCCCACAAGGGGAGAAGGAAAGAGACTCGCGGTCGCAACGGCGTTTACGTCTTGCGCTGCGTGTTTTCGCGCTCATCCAGTGCATCCACGGCGGCGCGGCACGCGGCCTGCAACAAGCGGCAGACATCCTCCAGCGACCGCCGCGGGCGCAGCGCCGCAAACGTGGGATAGCTCGTCAGCACGAAGATCAGGTCGACCGTGTCCTGCAAGGCCGGCTTTGCCGCGCGCCTCTCCACGATGCGCGTCACCAGCCCCATCAGCAGCTCGCGTCGCCGCTCGTTGCGCTCGACCAGTGCCTCGCCGAATTCGGGATCGGTTGAGATCGCCTGGTTGAGCCCGCCGACGGCGGGGTCGTGGCCCCAAAAGGTGCAGAAGGTCTCGATGACGCGGTCGAGCGCCGCGCGCGGATCAGTGATCGCCATGACCTCGACCAGTTCGAACAGACCGCCTCGGTGTGCAATGTCGTCGAACACCGCCTCCAGCAATCCGCGCCGCGATCCGAACTGATTGTAGACGGTCAGCCGCGTCACGCCAGCCGCCTTCGCCACCACGTCGAGGGAGAAGGTCGCGATGCCCGCGTCCTTCCGCAACAGCCTGGTGCCGGCAGCGATGATGCGTTCGCGCGTCTCCGCCGCGGCGGAGGTCCGGACCGAGCTCACATAGCTGCGTTTTGGCATGGCCCTGCCATTCTCTTGACGTATTGATTATACATATTGTATATCTAATTTAGAAGCCAGTTTGGAGCTTGCCATGCAGACTGCCCTCGTGATCGCCCTGTCGCTTCATGTGTTGTCGTCCGTGTTCTGGGCGGGATCAAGCTTTGCGCTGGCGCGAACCGGTGCAGCCGGCGGCGAGCAGCTCGTCGGGCCCCAGCTCGGCGCGGCGACGATTGCGATCCTCACCGGCGGCTATCTCGGGCATCTCGCTCATTCCGGGAGTTTTGGCGCGGCCGAGCGGGTGCTTGCGGTTGGCGCGGTCTGCGCACTGATCGCGGCCGCCGTTCAGGCCGCGATCGGCCCTCGGGCGCTGTTGAACTTGCGCCGTGGCACGAGCGAAGCGGCGGACGTGCATTCGCGCATCGCGACCGCCCAGCGCGTCGCCGCCGCTCTGCTCGCCATCACCGCCCTCTGCATGGGCGCGGCGCGCTACATCTAGGGTCAGGACTCATCGACAAGAGATGATGGCGAAGTGCCACGACGACATAGAGGCCGACGAGAAGTTTCTGAAGCAGAGCGCGGCATCCCACCGCTGAAGAGAAGGAAAACGATGTCCATGATGATTCTGTTAAACCTGCCGGTGCGCGATCTCGCCGCATCGACGGCGTTCTATGTGGCGCTTGGCGGTACCGTGAACCCTCAGTTTTCGGGCGAGAATTCGACCTCGCTCATGTTCGCGGACACGATCGGCGTGATGCTGCTGACCCACGATCACTATCGCGAATTCACCAAGCGCCCGATCGGTGACGCGCGACGCGACAGTCAGGTTTTGATCGCCCTTACCGTCGATGACCGCGACGCCGTCGACGCAACACTGACTCGTGCGGTGGCGGCGGGCGGTCGCGCCGATCCCAACCAGGCGCAGGATCTCGGCTTCATGTATAACCGCCACATTGAAGATCCAGATGGCTACGTCTGGGAAATCGTATGGATGAATCCGCCGGGCAACACCTGAACGTAGAAGGCTGTGCAATGACCGCGACCAGGCAGGGACTCGTTTTGATCGGAGCCAGAGCCTAGCTCGCCTGCTTCCTCGACGCCGCGAACACGCCCGACAGCACCAGCGCGAAGCCGATGAAGTGGAAGGCCTGAGGGCGTTCGCCCAGAAACGCCATCGCCATGATCGAGCCGAACACCGGTACGACGTGGAAGAACGGTGCGGCGCGGTTGGCGCCGATCAGGCGGACGCCGCGGTTGAAGCAGAGATAGGCGAGCGTCGAGGGGAAGACGGCGACATAGACCAGGGTCAACAGGTTCGGCCCGTCGAGCTTCATCACCGGACGCGCGAACAATTCCCAGATCTCCAGCGGAATGAGACAGGCGGCGCCGCAGCCGAAGGTGAAGGCGAGGAACGACAGGCCGTGTATCGCCGGCCGCTTCAGGGTCAGCACCGAATAGAGCGCGAAGATCAAAAGCGCGAGGAGGAAGATCAGGTCGCCCTTGTTGAAATCGATGTTCGACAGCGTGGTGAAATCGCCATGCAGCAGGATGGTCAGCACGCCGCACATCGATAGCAGCACGCCGAAGGCCTGCGCCGCGGTGAGCCGGATACCGAGGATGACCAGCGACCACAGCGCCACCAGCAGCGGCGCGGCCGACTGGAGCAGCAGCGTGTTGAGCGCCTGGGTATGCTCGAGCGCCCAATATTGCAGGGTGTTGAAGGCGCCGATGCCGGTGATCGAGAGCGTGACCATCAGGCCGAGCTTTTGGCGGATCGCGGGCCAATCCTGCGCGAGATGCTTCCAGGCGAACGGCAACACCAGCAGGAAGGCGAACAGCCAGCGCAGGAAGGAGAGCGTGACCGGCGGGATGTGACCGGCGGCGAGCCGCCCGACAATGGCGTTGCCGGCCCAGCACAGCGCGGTGATGCTGAGCAGCAGATAAGGCTGGTTGGCGATCCAATTGTGGCCGGGCGTGGCGGCGCCTGTGCTCTGGTCGGTGGCGGACATTGTAATTGTTATGGCCCCGGTCATGCGCCGAGGCACCCCGGCCCGGCGATGCCCGGGCCGGCTCGTAGCCCGGCCCGCTCAAAGACACTGAAATATGCCCGATATCAATGGCGCGGGGCGCATCGCGACCATGCGTCGTCGTAGCGATGGAACATCAGGCCGTTTCAGACCGCGGCGCATCGTGCGCCATCGCGTCCGGACGCATTGCGGCCCGCGCGGCCCAGCCGCCGCCGAGAATCGCTCCGGTGAAACCGCCGCCATGGGTGAAGGCGGATGCGAGGTAGAGGCCACCGATCGCGGTTGCGGCGAGCGGCATGAAGCCGCGCGTATGTGGCGCGAATCCGTAGATCGAGCCGCCGGGCGTGTTGAGGTAGTGCGCAAAGGTCTCCGCGGTCGACATCTCGCGCTGAGTCACGGCACCGGCAATTCCGGGGAAGTGCCGGTCGAGATCCGCGATGACGAGGTCCATCCAACGCTCCCGGCGGGCGCTTTTTACGGCGGCGGAAAGGCCGGCCCAGTTCTCGATCCGATCGACCCCGACAACCGAAGCCAGATAAGGCGGATGCTCGTTCAGCCCGGAATCGATCTGGTCATAGGCGACGAAGCCATAAGGCGTCAGGCGGCCGAGCGGATACTCGCCCAGCAAAGCCCCGGCCTCGCGAAAGCCGGACAGCGTGGTGAGCCAGGCCGGCAGGACGCTGGTCGAATAGTGCGAAACTCCGAACTCGCGGGAAGGACGGTTCAAGCCGATCGACACGGTCCACAGCGAGATTGATGGAAGCTTGCCCTGATAACGGGCCAGGAAACCGGCGCGCTTGTCCTGTGGCAGCATCGCGGCCAGCACCGACGGCGCCGCGTTGCCGAACACGATCGGGGCGAGCTCTTCGCGGATGTCGTTGGCTCCCATCGCGCGATGCCGCACCCCGCGCACGCGGTCACCATTCATCAGGATCGTCTCGACCTCGCGGCCCGTCTCCGCCTCGCCGCCGGCGTCGCGGATGATCGCGACCAGACGGTCGCTCAGCACTTGCGAACCGCCGCGGATATAGTGGCCGCCGCCGGAGAGATACGAGGCCTGTGGAATCGCGAACGGGATGAAAGGCATCTTGTCGGGGTCGTCGGTGTAGTAGCCGAGGTTCGATGCCAGTGCGAGCTTCACCGGCTCGCTGTCGCCGAACAGCCGGGAGAGCACCTCGCTCAACGTGGCGTGGCGGTCGCGGATCAGCGGCCACAAGCGCCATGGCAAGGTCGGCGCATTCCAGAGCCACCAGTTGCGGTCGTCCTGATGCTCGCTCATCAACGAAACTGCCTGGCGCACCGCATCGATACGTTCGAAATACTGCGTGATGCCCTTGGCCTGCGCTGGAAATTGTGATTTCGCGGCGGCTGACGCGGCCTCGATCCCGCGGGGCATTACAAAGGGGCGCTCGAACAGGGGACTGCGTACCTCGTGCAGTGCGCCGACCTCGACGAAGGGCATGTCGTCGATCCCGAGCGTGCGCAGGATCGGCAGCTTGGGATCGCCGACATCGAGGCCGTCGATCTCGTGCAGCGACGCCTCGACCGCCAGTTGGCCATGACGATAGACCGTGGCTGCGCCGCCGAAATTGTGATTGCGTTCGAGCACCAGCACCTTGTGACCGGCGCGCGCGAACAGCGCCGCCGCGGTGAGGCCGCCGAGCCCGGATCCGATGGCGATGGCGTCGAAGCTACGCATGATCGTCTCCCCAGATTGATTGCCTCCCAACCATCGACCCGCGAAACAGACGCTGCGTTGACGCGCGTCAAGCAGCCCGGACGAAAACTAATGAGGCCCGGCCCGGCCTGTCGTGTGACCGTCACGCATCATGGCTTTCCGCAGCGAGCGGATCGCAAGCGGCTTCACCAACTCGGCGCAGGCGAGATAGGCCACGACCAGCAGCGCGATGCCGGCCATCATCATCGGTGGCGGTGCAACAAAGCCGAACCAGGCGCCGACCGGCGTAAACGGAATGACCATCGCGACCAGCAAGGCGATCAGCGAGGAGGCCGACAGCACGGGATCGGGCCAGTTGCGCCAGGGTCGGCCATTGGTGCGGATGATGAAGATGACCAGGATCTGCGTCGCCATGGATTCGATGAACCATGCGGTGCGGAATTCTTCGGGCGAGGCGTGAAACAGGAGAAGCAGTGCTCCGAACGTCAGAAAATCGAACACCGACGACAGCGGCCCCATGATTGCGGCAAAGCGCGCCAGCCGCGTCATGCTCCAGACTTGTGGCTGCGCGGTCGCCTGGCGCGAGACCTGATCGAAGGGAATGCCGAGCTCGGAGAGATCATAGAGCAGATTGTTGAGCAGGATCTGCGTCGGCAGCATCGGCAGGAACGGCAGCGCGATCGAGGCGATCGCCATCGACAGCATGTTGCCGAAATTCGAGCTCGCACCCATGCGGACATATTTCAGGATGTTGGCGAAGGTGCGCCGGCCTTCTTCGACGCCGTCTGCGACGACTTCGAGATCGGAGGCCAGCAGGATGATGTCGGCCGCAGCCTGGGCCACGCCGGTCGCACCTTCGACCGACAGGCCAATATCGGCGGCCTTCAGCGCCGGTGCGTCGTTGATGCCGTCGCCGAGGAAGCCGACCACATCCCCGCCTGCCTGCAGCGCCTTCACGATCCGAGACTTCTGATCAGGTGCGAGCCGGCCGAAGGCGTCGGCCGATTGCACCTGCACCGCCAGCGCCTCGTCGCTGAGTTCTGCGATGTCGGCCCCCGATAGCACGCGCTCGGCATTCAGCCCGACGAGGCCGGCGAGTCGCTTCACCACCACGGGGTCGTCGCCCGACAGGATCTTCAGGCCCACTCCGCCGGCGGCGAGGCGGGCGATGGCGGCCGCAGCCGTCGGCTTCGGCGGATCGGCGAAGGCGCAAAAGCCCTCGAACACGAGATCGACCTCATCGGCGGTCTCGACCTCGCACGTTGCGCCGGTCCAGGGCCGCGAAGCGATGGCGACGCTGCGCAGGCCGTCCGTCGCGAGCTCATGCGCCCGGGCGACCGCGAGAGCCCGGGCGTCGTCGTCCACCACGCACAGCGGAAGCACCGCCTCCGGTGCGCCCTTGACGATGAGCAGCGCGCCTTCGGGGCCGGTGGCGAGCACCGATCCCAACCGCCGCGAAAAGTCGAACGCCTGCCGCCCCGCCAGCGTCCAGTCCCGCACGGCATCCGGCTGGGCGGCGACAAGAGCGGCATCGAGCGAGCCGCGATCGCCGCCGAGTGCGGCTGCGACGGCGCCAAGTCGCGCGGCGCGGGCGTTGTCCTTGCCGGCGGCGTCGATGCTTTTTGTCAGCGTGATTTCGGCCGAGGTCAGCGTGCCCGTCTTGTCCGTGCACAAAATGGTCATGGCGCCGAGATCGTGGATCGCGGCAAGGCGCTTGACGATCACCTTGCGTCCGGCCATGCGCAGCGCACCGCGCGATAGCGTTACCGTGGTGATCATCGGCAGCAATTCCGGCGTGAGCCCGACTGCGAGTGCGACGGCGAACAACAGCGAGTCCATCACCGGGCGGCCGAACAGCACCCGGACGGTCAGTACAACCAGTACCAGCGCGAGCGTGGCGCGCGCGATCACAAGTCCGAATTCACGCAAATCGCGCTCGAACGGCGAAGGCGTCTGGGTCTCAGCCAAGGCAGAGGCGGCCGCCCCGAACACGGTGTCGCGCCCGGTGTGGACGACGAGCGCAATGGCCTCGCCGGTCTGCGCTACCGCGCCACGAAACAACGCGTTCGATTTGTCGTCGGGGTCGGCGCATTGTCCGGCGCGCTTCTGCACCGGATAGGGCTCGCCGGTGAGCGCCGCTTCCCCGGCGGTGAACGCCACGCAGTGAAGGATCAGCGCATCGGCCGGAATGATGTCGCCGGCGCGGACGCGCAGGATATCGCCGGGGACCACCTGCTCGACGTCGATCTGGCCAAACGCGCCGTCGCGCTTGACCTCGGCCTTCAGCGCGACCGAGCGGCGGAGGATTTCCGCAGCCCGGACGGCTTGGCCTTCCTGGATCGTGTCGAGCCCGATCGAGAGCGTCAGGATCAGGACGATGATGAGACCGCCGATCTCGTCTCCGGTGAGCATCGAGACGGTGCCGGCAACCAGCAGGATCAGCGACAGGGGCTCCAGCAGGCGGCGGAAGACCGCGTGCATCGCGCCTTCGGTGCGTGGTGTCGCGTCGCTGTTCGGCCCGAAGCGTTCCGCGCGCTCGGAGGCCTCGGCGGTGGTCAGGCCGGTGAGCCCACACCCGAGCCGGCCGGAGAGCTGGTCGGACGAGAAGCGCCAAAAAGACTTGTCGGCCGGCTCGGATGATGGGGGCACGGAATTCCCACGGATGGAGGCGGCCAATACAATGACCGCGATTGGATCGCATGACGATGACAGCAAGGCTTGCCGCATCGAGCCTGACGCCGGGTTGATGCGGGTCAATCCTGCCAGAGGCCGGGAAAGTTGGGCGATGGGACGTCCAGGGCTTTCAACCGGTCCGGAGGACCGTCCTTGAACGTTTCTGGATTTTCGGGGGATATCAAAGGCTTGAAGCTGGTTCTGGGTCCGAAAAAAGTCCCGTTCTTGCTTGCCTAGAGAGGCTGCTTCCTTTATCCGGTTGGACCTGCCTTGCGTGCGAACGGCCCTGGGCCGGGAATTGGGCTGGGCGCATCTAAAATCTTCGAAGGATTACCCGCGAATGGCCAATGTTGTCGTCGTCGGCGCCCAGTGGGGTGACGAGGGAAAGGGCAAGATCGTCGACTGGTTGTCGGAGCAGGCGGACATCGTCGTCCGTTTCCAGGGCGGTCATAACGCCGGCCACACGCTGGTGATCAACGGCAAGACCTACAAGCTCGCATTGCTGCCCTCCGGCGTGCTGCGCGACCAGAAGCTGTCGGTGATCGGCAATGGCGTGGTGTTCGATCCCGCCGCCTTCCTCGACGAGGTCACCAAGCTGCGGTCGCAGGGCGTTGCGGTCTCTCCGGACAATCTGCGGGTTGCCGAGAACGTCACCCTGATCCTGCCGCTGCATCGCGAGCTCGACGCCTTGCGCGAGTCTTCCAATGCGGCGACCGCGATCGGCACCACCCGCCGCGGCATCGGCCCCGCCTATGAAGACAAGGTTGGCCGCCGCGCCATTCGCCTGATGGACCTCGCCGATCTCGACACGCTGCCGCACAAGATCGACCGCCTGCTCGCCCATCACAACGCGCTGCGTCGCGGCCTCAATTTGCCGGAGTTCGACGGCAAGGACATCCTGAAGGAATTGAGCGCGCTCGCGCCGCAGCTCCTGCCCTATGCCGAGACGGTGTGGCGGCTGCTCGACATCAAGCGGCGCGAGGGCAAGCGCATGCTGTTCGAAGGCGCGCAAGGCGCGCTGCTCGACGTCGACCACGGCACCTACCCTTACGTCACCTCGTCCAACACGGTAGCGGCGCAGGCCGCGACCGGCTCGGGCCTCGGCCCCGGCGCGGTCGGCTACGTGCTCGGCCTGTGCAAGGCCTATACGACCCGCGTCGGCCAGGGCCCGTTCCCGACCGAGCAGGACAACGAGACCGGCCGCAGGATCGGCGAGCGCGGCCGCGAGTTCGGCACCAATACCGGGCGGCCGCGCCGCTGCGGCTGGTTCGACGCCGTGCTGGTCCGCCAGGCGGTCCGCACTGGCGGCATCAACGGCCTGGCGCTGACCAAGCTCGACATCCTCGACGGCTTCGACTCGATCGAGGTCTGCACCGGCTACAGGCTGGACGGCAAGGAGATCGACCATTTCCCGGCCGGCGAGGGCGCCCAGGCCCGGGTCGAGCCGGTCTACGAGACCATCGAGGGCTGGAAGGAGCCGACCGCCAATGCGCGGTCATGGGCCGACCTGCCAGCCCAAGCGATCAAATATGTCCGCCGGATCGAGGAATTGGTGGGGTGCCCGGTGGCGCTGCTTTCCACCAGCCCGGAACGCGAGGATACTATCCTGGTGCAAAATCCGTTTGAGGCTTAACGATATCTTACCGGGACGTGCGTATAGTTGAGTTGAAATGGCTGATTACTATCCGCTGATCGCCCGCGCTATTGCCGCCCTGGATCCCAACGCTCCCGGCGAAAGCCGTCGCGCGCTCTATGAACGGGCGCGCACGGCGCTGATCGCGCAGCTTCGCAGCGTGCAGCCGCCGCTTTCCGAATCCGAGATCACCCGCGAACGGCTGTCGCTTGAGGAGGCCGTTCGCAAGGTCGAATCCGAGGCCGCCCAGCGCGCCCGCGAGGCCTCGCGTCCAGGCGGCGGTGCCCGCAGCGGCAGTGGCGACGCCTTCCGCAGGGCCAGCGCCCGCGCAGCCGAGGGCAATCCGCCTGCTGCGGCCCAGCAGGGTGCGCCACCGCGCGCCCGTCCGGCTCCTCTGCCGCCGCGTGCGGACCGCCCGTCCTTCGGCAGTGACGATCAGGTCGATCGCGACGCCCAGCGTTCGCCGCGGGCCCCGCGTTTCGATGCGCCGCGCCAGCCGGGTCCGCCCGCTCCGCCGCCGATGCCCGAGCCGCCGGCAGGCGGACGCGCTGGCGCCCGTCGTCCGCCGGATGCCGGACCGCCGCTGCCACAGGCCCCGGGCGTACGCGGCTTCCGCGACATCACCGCGGACGCCAACGATCTCGGCGGCGCCGCCGCGCAGGCCAACCGCGCCGCGCGCCGCACCTATGCCAACGTGCCCTCGCCCTCGCCGGAATTCGACCGGCTCGAGCCGAGCCTGGAAAACCGCGTCGGCGAGGGGGATTCGCCCTATTCCTATGACGAGTCGATCGAGGAGGCCGAGCGCTATGCGCCGCAGGCGCCGCGCCCGCGCATAGCGCCCGACCGCGACGTCAAGAAGCGCGCCCGCTCCCGCTCGATCTTCCCGTTCAAGAGCGCGATCGCCGTCGGCATCGTTCTGATCCTGGTTGGCGCCGGCATTCTCTGGGGCAAACAGCTGGTCCAGACTGCGAGCGGCCTGTTCAAGTCCTCGCCGACCCAGGTGGTGGAAGCCCCGAAGGATCCGTCGCAGCCGCAGAGCAAGCCCAAGATTCCGGACCGCGTCGGCCAGCCCTCGGCCAGCGACCAGCCGGTTGCGCCGGTGGCGCAGAAGGTCGTGCTCTATGACGAGGATCCGTCCGATCCGAAGGGCAGGCAATATGTCGGCTCGGTGGTGTGGCGGCTGGAGCCGATCAAGGCGTCGGGCAACCAGAAGGCCGACGTCGCCGTGCGCGCCGACATCGAGATCCCCGACCGCAAGTTCAAGATGACGATGTCGTTCCGCCGCAACACCGATTCGTCGCTGCCGGCGAGCCATACCGCGGAATTGACCTTTATCCTGCCGCAGGATTTTCCCGGCGGCAGCGTCTCCAACGTGCCGGGCATCCTGATGAAGTCGAACGAGCAGGCGCGCGGCACCCCGCTCGCGGGGCTCGCGGTCAAGGTCACCGACGGCTTCTTCCTGGTCGGCCTCTCCAATGTCGACGCCGACCGCGCCCGCAACGTCCAGCTCCTGAAGGAGCGCTCATGGTTCGACGTGCCGCTGGTCTACGCCAACCAGCGCCGTGCCATCATCGCCATCGAAAAGGGCGCCCCCGGCGAACGCGCGTTCAACGACGCGTTCGCGCAGTGGGGCGATTAGGCGCTACGCCCGGCTGAGATTCTACGCCTCTCCCCTGGCGTGGAGAGGTGAATCGAATTCTCTCGCTGCCGGCGGTTCAATCGAAATGAACGGGCCTATTGCGCGGCGGCTTCCCGCTTGCGCGATGCTGCTGCGGCTGCGTGCTCGCGGTCCATCACGGCGCGGCAGCCGGCGCTGACATGCGACCTGTTCCGCACCATGCAGGCGGTGATGCGCGGGATGTCGGGGATTTCGCTCGAGCACAGCCGCATCGCATCGCCCGAGCACATCTGCTGCGCTTGGGATGAGAAGGCGAGGCCCGGCGAGGTCTGGAATACGACGGTGGCAGTCGCGAAGGCGAACAGCGTGGCAATGGTCCGGTAGCGTGTCATGTAGAATGCATCCCCAAGTTATGTGGGCTTGAGCCACTTGATTTTGGGGCGCCGCACGCAGCTTGCTCTGCCGCATGTCGCAGCCATCACACGGGGAACCCAATCCCGCATGTGGCTGCTCGATCTCTCGTGATGTTCGAATCGAAGGTGCTGCGCCGCCCGAGCGAAGTATGCGCCATTGTCATGAGGCTGCAATGGGACGCGCAAAGGAATTCGCAATTGTTGCAGCTTCGTCACGTCCAAGCGGCGCGTTCCGTCAAACAGACGACACGCTCGCTTGTTCCGCGTCGGGATCTCCGAGTGCTGCGGCGTGTTCTTCGACGGCGGTGACGCCCTTCGCCGTGAGTTCGAACAGATCGCCGTCCTTCACCACATAGCCGCCGGCGATCAGCTCGTCGATCTTGCCGTGGCGGTCGTCGGCAAAGGCAAAAGACTGGCTGATGTCCCTCAGGATCGTGAGCTGTTCGTCGCGCAGCATGTCTGACATCTCAGATCTCCAAGGGGTTTTGTCGGATCTCCGGGGCTTGATGCTTACATCCCGTGGCTCTCGAACACCTTGCTGCAAGACCTCGACAGCTTGCCGCGGTGGGCTTGCAGGCAGCTCTGCACCGCACTGTCATTGCCAAGGTCCTTGCGGCACAGCCGCGAGGCATCGCGCGAGCAGGCCTGCTGTTCCTGCGGCGTACCAGCATGACCTTGCGCGAGAGCAGGCGGGCCCGACAGGCCGCTCAGGGTCGCCAGCGTGATCATCGTCAGAAGGAACAGCTTGCGGGACATCGGTCGCTCCAAATCGGACAGGTTAATTTCAAGTCCTGTCTGAACTCGTCGCCTTGCCACTTGTTCCCCTCGGATGGGGTACGCCCCGCTATTCAAGGTTCCCGCGCCACTGCTATAACGACGGCGAAGGATGAGGATGCCTGATGAAACGCTATTTCGTGTTTGCGCTCCTGGGCCCGTTCGTGGGCGGGTTCCTGCTGCTGCTGACCACGACCTATCAGTCCGGCTACTGGACCCAGACCAATCTCGGCGAGGTCGGCAAGCTGTTCGCAGTGTTCTTCAAGACCTTGCAATACAGCTATCTGTTCGGCTTCCTGCCCTCACTGATGATCGGCGCGGTCGACGACATCCTGGTCCACGTCAGGCGGATCGGCCCGGTGCTGCGGATGCTGATGGTCGGCGTGTTCGCCTTCATCCTGGCGTCGCTGACCTACAGTTCGCGCGGCCCGGACTCGGGCGCGGTGCAGTTCATCTTGTACGGCCTCGTCGGTTTCGTGCCGGCGGTGGCGTCATCCTGGCTCGTGCACAAATACATCCAGGAGCCGCAGCCCGCGGCGGCCTCGACCTGAGGGCGCGACCTTCGACCACGCCGCAGCAACCTCCACCGCGCTGGCGCGTTCCCTGAAGGCCATGACCATGTCCGACGACGATATCCTTGCTCCGCGCCGACCCCGTTCAGGGGGCCGCTCACGCACGAACTCTTCTAGCGCCGAGGCGGAGGGGCCGATCATCGACCAGGAAGGCCGCGAGATCCGTCCCGAAACGCTGGAGCAGGGGTTTCGCGAATTTCGCGTCGAGTTCGGGCAAGGCAATCCGTTCGGCAACCTGACGCGGGAGCAGCGGATCGCGCGGATCGAGGCGATCGCAAAGCTGCTCGACGTCGCCTTCGTCCTGCCCGGCACCAATATCCGCTACGGCATCGACGGCCTGATCGGGCTGATCCCGGTGGTCGGCGATATCATCACCACCGCGATCTCGCTGTGGCTGGTGCGCGAGGCCCGCGCGCTGGGCGCGCCCTGGTACCTCACGGCGCGCATGCTCGGCAATGTCGCGGTCGACGGCGTGGTCGGCATGGTCCCCTTCGCAGGCGACGCCTTCGACGTCATGTTCCGCGCCAACATGCGCAACGTCCGCCTGCTTCGGCGCTGGCTCGACAAGCAGCCGCGCATCTGAGGCGCCTCTTGCACCAAAACGCAAAAAGCGCGACGGCTTATTGGGCCATCGCGCTTTCAAAGGCTTGCGGAAAAGCTTACGCCGCGTCGGCGTCGGCGTTGGCGTTGGTCTCTGCCGGCTTGCGGTGACGGGGCAGCGGGAAGGCTTCGCTCTCGTAGAGCGAGCGGATGCCGTTCTGGTCGAAGCGCGCTTCCTCGACCTGGAGATAGGCGCCGTTCAGCGAATCCGTCGGCAACTGCTCCATCGCGAACTGGACGGCTTCGGCCGCGGTGCCGAACCGCCGATAGGTGAAGCCCGCCCGCTTCTTCTTGCGGATCGCGGCGGGAAACAGTTCGGCGGAGGTGTTGAAGTTGAACGGACGCAGTGGACGCATGGTCAAAGACCTCGTGATCTTCTCTGGGGCTTTAAGCGCGTGGGGTTTGAGAGGGCAGAGGCCACGATCGAGTGGGCCCGCCGCACATGTCATTTTCGTTTTCTAATATAGGCCGTTTTGACAAAATTGCGACCCCTGCGATCGGAGATGATGAATCCGCGCATGGCAGCCCCGCATCTGGAATAAGCAAAGCAATTCCAATGGCTTGTATGGTTTACAGCTTGCCAAGCAGCAGCAGGACGAGCAGCACCACGAGTACGACGCCGCCGATCCCCATGCCGGAATGGCCCATCCCATAGCCGTAGCCGCCGATGCGGCCCGACAGGCCGCCGACGAGATAGATGATCACCAGGATGATCAGGATGGTCCCGAGGGTCATGGCATCCTCCCCTGGCGGCCGCCGAATTGTGAGGGTCGGGCGCACCGCCAGAAGAGAAAAGCACATCGCGCCGCCGGGTTCCATGACGGAACTGGGCGGCGCGCAAGGTTTTATTTCGGCTCGAGCTTCAGCGCCGCGGAATTGATGCAGTAGCGCAGCCCGGTCGGCCCGGGGCCGTCCGGAAAGACATGGCCGAGATGGCCGCTGCACTTGGCGCAGAGCACCTCGGTGCGGATCATGCCGTGGCTGACATCCCGGTCCTCGTCGACATGGCCCTCGACCGCGGGCTCTGTGAAACTCGGCCAGCCGCAGCCGGAATCGAACTTGGCGTCGGACTCGAACAGCACATTGCCGCAGCCGGCGCAGACGTAGGTGCCGGAGCGGTGGTCGTGCTCATATTCGCCCGAGAAGGGACGCTCGGTCGCCTTTTGCCGCAGCACGGCGTACTGCATCGGCGACAATTCCTGCCGCCATTGCTCTTCGCTCTTGATGATCTTGTCGTGCGTGGTTTTCGTCTTGGTGTCGGGCATGGGTCTCCCGTCGGTTGGTGACCTTGCGATCAGTTGGTGGCTTTGCTGGCGCTGACCAGCGTCGGCTTCTCGATGTAATTATCCGCGAACAGCTTTTTCAGGTTCTCGACCTTCGGAATGTCGTTGTAGGCAATATAGGGCTGGCTTGGGTGCAGCGTCAGATAGTCCTGGTGATAGGCCTCCGCCGGATAGAACGCTTCCAGCGCGCCGACCTTGGTCACGATCGGCTTGTTGAAGACCTTGGCGCCGTTGAGCTGGGCGATATAGGCCTCCGCGACCTTCTTCTGCTCGTCGGTGGTGGTGAAGATCGCCGAGCGATATTGCGTGCCGGTGTCCGGGCCCTGGCGGTTGAGCTGGGTCGGGTCGTGCGCCACCGAGAAGTAGATCTGGAGGATCTTGCCGTAGGAGATCTTCTTCGGATCGTATTTGATCTCGACCGATTCCGCGTGGCCCGTCGTGCCGGACGAGACGCTGCGGTAGTCCGCGGTCGCCTTGGTGCCGCCGGCATAGCCGGAGACCGCATTGACGACGCCTGCGGTGTGCTGGAACACGCCCTGCACGCCCCAGAAGCAGCCGCCGGCGATCACGGCGGTCTGGATCCCGCTCGCCGGCGCCGCATCCACGGCGGGGGCGGGGATCACGACCGCATCCTCCGCGGCCCGTGACGGCGCGGCAAAGGCCACCGTCAATGCGGTGGTGGCGGCAAGCAGGGTCAGGAGGGCGGGTCGGCGCATGGCGGATCCTCTTTCGAAGGTGTGACAAGTCTAGGGCGGTTGGGCCCGGGCGAACAGCCTGCCCGGCGAGCGTTTTTCGTTACCCTGAGATACGGCAGTTGCAGGCCGTTGTTACGCCGCCACGGACACGAGTCCGTGAAACACGCGGGGCAGGACCCCGGGCTACGACGTTGCCACGGCCTTGCCGACTAAATCACAATGCTCAGCCGCTTCGCCGCGCGCGTGATGCCGGTGTACAGCCACCGGGCCCTCGAGTCCTGGAACGCAAAACTCTCGTCGAACAGCACGACGTCGTCCCATTGCGAGCCCTGCGATTTGTGCACGGTCAGCACGTAGCCGTAGTCGAACTCGTCATAGGGTTTGCGCTGCTCCCAGGCGATCTGCTCGACGCCGCCCTCGAAGCAATCGGCGCGCACCGAGACTTTGGTCACCTTGTGGCCAAGATCCTCGTCCGGCGACAGCCGCATGCTGAGGATGCGCGATTTCGAGCGCGAGGTGTTGCGCGACTTCACGCGCCACAGGCCACCGTTGAACAGGCCCTTCTTGCGGTTATTGCGCAGGCACACCAGCTTGTCGCCGGCGACCGGGAAGGTATCCTCGATGTCCTGCCGCTGCCGCACCCGCATATTGTACGCGCGTCGCGTGTTGTTGCGGCCGACCAGGACCTGGTCGGCGGCCATGACGCGGTCGGGATCGAGCTCCTTGCGCGACACCACCTCGCTCTCGCCGTAACGGCCGATGTCGAGCTCGCGGCCTTCGCGGACGTCCATCGACATCCGCACGATCGGATCGTCCTGGGCCTGGCGATGCACTTCCGTGAGCATCGCGTCGGGCTCGGTGTTGGTGAAGAAGCCGCCGCCCTGGATCGGCGGCAGCTGTGCGGGATCGCCGAGCACCAGCAGCGGGCAGTCGAACGACATCAAATCGCGCCCAAGCTCCGCATCGACCATCGAGCATTCGTCGATCACGATCAGCTTGGCCTTGGACGCGGGCGCGTCGTCCCAGAGCTCGAAGCTCGGCTGCTCCTCGCCGGATTCGCGGGCGCGGTAGATCAGGGAATGGATGGTGGAGGCGTCGTCGCAACCCTTGTTGCGCATGACCAGCGCCGCCTTGCCGGTGAAGGCGGCGAACTTCACCTCACCGTCGACGCCGTCGGCGATGTGCCGCGCCAGCGTGGTCTTGCCGGTGCCGGCATAGCCGAACAGGCGGAACACCGGCGGCGTGCCGCCTCGGCCCGGTTTGGCCTTGAGCCAATCGCCGACAGCTTTGAGCGCGGCATCCTGATGCGGGGTAAATGTGGGCATGTCTGTCTTGAGGAAGGGCGAAATCGAAGCGATTCGCCACCCCTCAAACTAACCATTCGCCCCGCCGGTTCAAGCGCAGGACAATCGCATTCAAGCCCCATTCTCTGCGGCCCATCCTTCGAGACGCCCGCCTTTGGCGGGCCCTCAGGACGAGGACAGTACGCGCGGCTGCAATTTCCACAGGCAAGATGCCGCTTAGCCTCATCCTGAGGAGACCGCAAAGCGGTCGTCTCGAAGGACGAGGCGCTGGCTCAGACCCCGCCAAGATTTGCGATAGCCCTTGATGCAAGCGGCCGAGACTGTCCTATTGCCAGCCGGGAACGCCGCGCATGTCGGGCAGATGGTGGGCGATGCCCTTGTGGCAGTCGATGCAGGTCTTCTCGCCCGTGAACAGGAAGCGCTGGTGCGCCACCGAGGCCCGCGGCGACTGCTTGGTGATGTCCATGGAATCGGCGCTGTGGCAGTTGCGGCATTCCAGCGAATCATTAGCCTTGAAGCGCGCCCATTCATGGGCCGCAAGCTCGAGCCGATGATCAAGGAATTTCTCGCGGGTGTCGATCGTGCCGAAGATCTTGCCCCAGACCTCCTTGGAGGCCTGCATCTTGCGGGCGATCTTGTCGGTCCAGTTGTGCGGCACGTGGCAGTCCGGGCAGGTCGCGCGCACGCCGGATCGGTTTGAGAAATGGATGGTCGACTTCAGCTCGGCGAAGACGTTCTCGCGCATCTCGTGACAGCCGGTGCAGAACTTTTCAGTGTTGGTCAGTTCCAGCGCGGTGTTGAAGCCGCCCCAGAAGATCACGCCGGCCGCAAAGCCCGCCAGCACCAGCACGCCGAGCCCGAACACCGAGCTCGGCCGGATCAGCACCAGCCAGAGCTCGCGCGCAAAATCCCAGCTTCGCGCGATGAATCCGCGCCTGGCCTTCAGCTTTTCATGGGGCTCGCCAGCGGTCGTCGTCATCGGCGGCCCCCGGGGCTTGCGCGCGAGAGCAGCGTGTCGATGTCGGTGAAATCGTTGCTGACCGGCGGCGTGGCGGTGTTCTGCGGCACGTGGCACTCCGTGCAGAAGAAGCGCCGCGGCGAGATCGAGCCCAGGAACTGGCCGTCGCGATCCATGAAATGCGTGATCGAGACCATCGGCGCCTGCGATTCCGCGATGCGCGCCCGCGCATGGCAGGACAGGCACTTGTTGCCGTTGAGATCGACCTGATAGCCGTCGATGCTGTGCGGGATCACCGGCGGCTGCTCCGGATAGTTGCGCACCTCCCTCTCGGAGGTGTTGCGGTTCGGCAGCATCGGCGGCGCCGGACCCTCGTCATTGAGCGGGGCCGGGCCGCGCAGGCCTGATGTGACAGTCTGCGCAGTCAGGGAGCTCGCGCCGGCGGCGATCGCGAAGGCGAGCAGGGCGATTGCGGATCGTTTCATCATGACAGGCCCACCCGCTCGATGCGCACGGCGCACTTTTTGAAATCGGTCTGAAGCGAGATCGGATCGGTGGCGTCCAGCGTCACCTTGTTGATCAGCTTGGATTCGTCGAACCAGGGCACGAACACCAGCCCGCGCGGCGGCCGGTCGCGGCCGCGCGTCTCGACGCGGGCCCGGATGAAGCCGCGGCGCGACGTCACCTTCACCTCGTCGCCGCGGCGCAGCTTCATGTCCTGCGCGTCGTCGGGGTGCATGAAGCAGACGGCTTCGGGAAACGCCTTGTAGAGTTCGGGCACGCGGCGCGTCATGGTGCCGGAATGCCAGTGCTCCAGCACGCGGCCGGTCGAGAGCCAGTACGGATATTCGTTGTCGGGCGATTCCGCCGGCGGCTCGTAGGGAAGGGCGAAGATGCGCGCCTTGCCGTCGGGATGGCCGTAGAACTGCACCTCGGTGCCCTGCTTGACGTAGGGATCGCTGCCCTCGCGGAAGCGCCACTTCGTCTCCTGGCCGTTGACGACGGGCCAGCGCAGTCCACGCTCGCGGTGATAGGTGTCGAACGGCGCAAGGTCATGGCCATGGCCGCGGCCGAACGTGGCGTATTCCTCGAACAGGCCCTTATGCACGTAGAAGCCGAATGCCTTGGACTCGTCGTTGAGATAACCCGGCTCGATGTCGGAGACCGGAAATTTGTCGACCTGGCCGTTCCTGTAGAGCACGTCGAATAGCGTCTTGCCGCGAACTTCCGGCATCTTGCCGATCAGCTCCTCGGGCCAGACTTCCTCGATCTCAAAGCGCTTCGAGAATTCCATGAGCTGCCAGAGATCGGATTTCGCCTCGCCCGGCGCAGCGACGAGCTGATGCCAGAACTGCGTCCGCCGCTCGGCATTGCCATAGGCACCTTCCTTCTCCACCCACATCGCGGTCGGCAGGATCAAATCGGCGGCGAGCGCGGTCACCGACGGATAGGCGTCCGAGACCACGATGAAATTGTCGGGGTTGCGGAAGCCCGGGTAGGTCTCCTCGTTGGCGTTGGCTCCGGCTTGCAAATTGTTGTTGACCTGGACCCAATAGGCGTTGATCAGGCCGTCCTTCAGCATCCGGCTTTGCAGCACGGCGTGAGCGCCGGGCTTGTCGGGGATGGTGCCGTCGGGAAGCTTCCAGATGTGCTCGGCATGCTCGCGATGCGCCTTGTTGGTCACGACCATGTCGGCCGGCAGGCGGTGCGAGAAGGTGCCGACCTCGCGCGCGGTGCCGCAGGCCGAGGGCTGGCCGGTCAGCGAGAACGGGCTGTTGCCGGGCGAGGAGATTTTACCGGTCAAAAGGTGGATGTTGTAGACGAGGTTGTTGCACCAGACGCCGCGGGTGTGCTGGTTGAAGCCCATGGTCCAGAACGAGACCACTTTGGTCTTGGGATCGGCATAGAGCTCGGCGAGCGCCTCCAGCCGGTTCAGCGGCACGCCGGACATCTCGGCCGCCTTCTCCAGCGTGTACTCCGAGACGAACTTGACGAACTCGTCGTAGCTCATGTCGGTGGAATCGTTCGCCTTCGCTGCGCCCGTCGCCTTCTTCTGCAGCGGATGCTCGGGCCGCAAGCCATAGCCGATGTCGGTCTGGCCGCGCTTGAACACGGTGTGCGCGGCAACGAAGTCCTTGTTGACCCGACCGGTCCTGATGATGTGGTTGGCAATGGCGTTGAGGAGATAGAGGTCAGTCTGCGGCTTGAACACCATGCCGATGTCGGCGAGGTCGAACGAGCGGTGCTCGAAGGTCGAGAGCACGGCGACGCGGACATGCGGCGCGGAGAGGCGGCGGTCGGTCAGCCGCGACCACAGGATGGGATGCATCTCCGCCATGTTGGAGCCCCACAGCACGAAGGCGTCGGTGGCCTCGATGTCGTCATAGCAACCGGGAGGCTCGTCGATGCCGAAGGTGCGCATCATGCCGGCGACCGCGGAAGCCATGCAGTGCCGCGCATTGGGGTCGATGTTGTTGGTGCGGAAGCCGGCCTTGAACAGTTTTGAGGCGGCATAGCCCTCCCAAATCGTCCACTGGCCGGAGCCGAACATGGCGACACCGTTGGGCCCACGCTTCTTGATCGCCTCCTTCCACTTCACCTCCATGATGTCGAAGGCTTCGGTCCACGACACCGGCGTGAACTCGCCGTTCTTGTCGTACTTGCCGCCGCTCTTGCGCAGCATCGGCTGGGTCAGGCGGTCATGGCCGTACATGATCTTGGAGAGGAAATAGCCCTTGACGCAGTTGAGGCCGCGATTGACCTCGGCCTTGATGTCGCCGTGGGTTGCGACCACGCGGTTGTCCTTGGTCGCGACCATCACCGAGCAGCCGGTGCCGCAGAAACGGCAGGCGGCCTTGTCCCATTTCAGTTCGGATGTCTCGCGCTCGGCAACGAGATTGGCGGCAAGCGCCGGCGCTGGGAGCCCAGCGGCGGCGGCCGCGATCGCGGCGGCCTCGAGCTTCAGCATCTGGCGGCGGTCGAGTTTTGGCGATGTCATGACGGCTCTCCCGGCCTTAAGCCGTTTCGATGGCGTGAAAGACCAGCACTGCGGAATAGACGTGCGGCAGCGATTGGATGGTGTTGAGCAGGGTGCCGAGGCTGCCGGCGTCCGGCGCTTCGGTGACGACGACGAGCTTGCCGCGCGGATCGCGGCCGTGGATCTCGCAGCCGGGAAGCGCGACGATCTCGGCTTCGACCTCGACGAGGCGCTCGGGACGCGCCTGCACGATCATGCTGGCGATCTCGCAACCCGGCGGCGGAACGATGCGCTCGGCGCTAAGCACCCGGCCGGTGATCAAGGCGCGGCGATTGAGTGTGGCTTTGTTGAGTAAGCCTTGGGCCATGATGCCTGTCTTTCGCTGTTCGGAGATCAATGCGGGGGAGGCGGGCCGGGCGGGCCCGCGACCATCTGGTAGATCCAGACGGCGAGGCCGTAGGAGCCGACCGTTCCGATCGCGAGGACGGGCATCACGACCGCGGTCAGGAACAGAAACGCAAAAATCTCCATGCGCTTACGGCGCACGCGCCCATGCGTGTCGTCAGGGGCCGACATATCCGGTCTCGCTGAAATTTTGGGGGATCGGGACGGCATCCGGGCCGTTGCCTTGCTGCACTTTTGGTGCATTCGGGCCGTGTTTGCGTTGATCTGGATCAAGGGGCCGGTTTGCGACGATGGCGGCCGCACAAGTTTGGGTTGTGCACGCGCGAAGGCGATGCGAGAGTTGAGTTCTCGAACGGAGACTGGGGAGACTCGAAGGCGTGAATGGTGTGGGGCTCACGGCCGTCGATCTCGGGCTTCGCGGCGCAACGAGCGGCGTGTTCCTGTTGATCATTCTCGTGGCGCTGCTGCGTCGTGCGGCCAGCCAGCAGGCTTTGCTGGGCATGGCCATGTCTGCTGGTGGCGTGTTCTACGCCATCGCGACCGCGCCGTTCTTTCCAAAATCCTCATGGTGGTGGGTGCTGCCGATCCTGTCGGCACAATCCGCCGTGTTCTGGGTGTGGGCGCGCGTGGCGTTCGACGACGATTTCGTACTTAGGCGATGGCACGGCGCCCTGTGGCTGAGCATCGTGGCCTTCGGGTTTGCGATCACGCTGGGCTGGGCGCACTGGCCTGCTTTGGCCGGGGCCGGCGGTCGAGTCCTGGCGCTGGTCGCCCTGGCCCTGGCTCTCGCGGCCGCAGTGCAGACGGTCAAGACCTGGCGTGCCGATCTGGTCGCGCGGCGCCGCCGACTGCGGCTGGCGATGCTTGCGATCAATGTTGGGCTCATCGCGGTCGTCGCTGGTGCCGGCTTCGCCGCAATTCCCGTCGCGGTCCCGGGCGCGCCCGGCAGTCTCCCGACCGCGCTCGGCCTGTTCGTGGTGGCCATGCTCGCCGGACTGGGGGCTTTCGCTACGCAGCCGGCCGTGCCCGTCGACGCCACGGCGGCAATCGCATCCAGCGACGCGCGCGGGGCCGCTCGTGCTCCCACGGGACGGGTCGTCGTCGACCCGATCCTGCTCCGGCGCCTCGATCATCTGATGACCGTGGAGCGAACCTACCGGCAGGAAGGTCTTGCGATCGGATCGTTGGCGGCACGGCTCGACGTTCCCGAGCATCGGCTGCGCCAGGCGATCAATGAAGGGCTGGGCTATCGCAACTTCAATGCGTTCCTCAATCGCTACCGTATCGAGGATGCCAAGCTGGCGTTGTCCGACGTGACGCAGCGGGATGTTCCGGTGCTGACCATCGCCATGGATGCAGGTTTCCAGTCGATCGGACCTTTCAATCGCGCCTTCAAGGCCAAGACCGGCGTGACGCCGACCGAATTCCGGCGCGAGGCCTTGAGCCGGCCCGACATGGCTGAAATCAGCCAACCGCGCCGAGAAATCGGCTAGCCGATTTCTGGATCTGGCGAGAGGGCCATTCCCCGATTGGGCAGACTGTACGGCAGAAACCCTGTCCAGCCGGAACGAGTCCATCCATGTCCCATTCGACCGCTGCCGCCCCTCCTTCTGAACGGCTCCACGCTCTCGATGCGCTCAGGGGTGGCGCCCTGCTGCTTGGCATCGTCCTGCACGCGGCATTATCATTTGTGCCCGCCTCGGCCCAGTTCTGGTTCGTCCGGGACACCCATCCAAGCCTGCTCCTCGGCCTGGTGTCCTTCACCATCCACGTCTTCCGGATGACCACGTTCTTCCTGATGGCCGGCTTCTTCGCCCGCATGAGCTTTCATCGCCGCGGCACCCGGGACTTCGTCCGGGACAGGCTGCAGAGAATCGGACTGCCGCTCGTAATCGGCTGGCCGATTATATTCACGCCGGTCAGCCTGATCGTGATCTGGGCAGCTTATTTGCCAAATGGCGGGCCGATCCATGGCGTGCGCAATTGGCCGCCGGTGCTGCCGAATTTTCCCCTGACCCATCTCTGGTTCATCTATGTGCTGCTGGAGCTCTATGTCGCCATGCTGCTGGTGCGCGGCGCGATCGTCTGGCTTGATGCGTCCGGCAACTGGCGGGCGGTCCTCGATCGTCTCTTCGCGGGGATCATGCGCAATCCGCTGGCGCCTCTGGTTCTGGCGATCCCGATCGGCATCGCTTTCAGCCTCGACCAACGATGGGTCAACGCGATGGGGGTGAGGACGCCGGATCAATCGCTCATCACCAATGCGCAGGCCTGGATCGGTTTCGGCACCGCCTTCGGCGTCGGCTGGCTGTTGCATCGTCAGGCCGATCTGCTGCGCCTCCTCGAGCGACGCAGGCTCCCGCACCTCCTGCTTGCGGTCGTCCTGATCCTGATCAGCTTCGTGCTATCAGGTGTGATGTTGTCCGCGCCGGGCGCGCCAAAACTGCCGTTCAGCTTCGCCACGCTCAAGCTTGTCTGCGTGGTTCTGTATGCACCGGCAATATGGATTTCGACCTTCGCGGTCATCGGTCTCGCGCTCCGCTTCATGTCTGGCTTCAGCCCGACCTGGCGCTACCTCGCCGATGCGTCCTACTGGCTCTATTTGATCCACTTGCCGATCGTGATGGCGCTGCAGGTCGCCCTGTCACAGCTCAACTGGCCCGGGTTGATCAAGTTCGCCATCATTCTCGGCATCGCGATTCCGCCGATGCTGGCGAGCTATCATCTGCTGGTGCGCTTCACCATCATCGGTGCGGTGCTGAACGGCCGCCGCGCACCACGCGAAGCGGTGCCTGCCGCCGAAGTCGCAGGACCCGTTGCGCCATAGTGCGAGACGCGGATCGTCCTCCCGCACGGCGGAATTGCGCTTCCGTAGACAGCACCGCCTCACCCATTAAGATGAGCGCAAGAAAAATAATGCGGGAGAGGCGTCATGAAGTTCGGCATCTTCTACGAGCTGCAACTGCCACGGCCCTGGGTGGCGGGCGACGAACTCAGGCTCTACCAGAACGCACTCTCGCAGCTCGAGCTCGCCGACAAGCTCGGCTACGACCACGCCTGGGTGGTCGAGCATCACTTCCTCGAAGAATATTCGCACTCGCCCTCGCCGGAATCCTTTCTCGCCGCCGCCAGCCAGCGCACGCAAAAGATCCGGCTCGGGCACGGCATCCTTCAGCTCACCACCAACCATCCGGCGCGCGTTGCCGAGCGGGTCGCGGTGCTCGATTTGCTCTCGAACGGCCGCTGCGGGTTCGGCATGGGTGAAAGCGCGTCGATCACCGAGCTCGAGCCGTTCGGCCGCGACATGGAAACCAAGAAGGAGGTGTTCGAGGAAGCCGTGGCCGCGATCTTTCCGATGTTCAAAGATGCCGGCAGCGAGCATCACGGCAGGTATTTCGACATCCCCTTGCGCAATGTCGTGCCGAAGCCGGTGCAGAAGCCGCATCCGCCGCTATGGATGGCATGCTCGCAGCTGCCGACCATCGAACGCGCGGGCCGTCACGGCTTTGGCGCGCTCGGCTTCCAGTTCGTCAGCGCGGATGCTGCGCATGCCTGGGTGCACGCCTATTACAACGCCATGACCAAGCGGCTGCACAAGCTCGCCGACTACGAGATCAATCCGAACATGGCGCTGGTGTCGTTCTTCATGTGTGCCAGGACCGACGAGGAGGCGCGCGCCCGCGCCGACGGCGCTACGTTCTTCCAGTTCGCGCTGCGCTTCTACGGCGCCGCGCAGAACCGTCAGCGTCCGGCGCCCTACACCGTTAACATGTGGGACGCGTACAACAAATGGAAGCGCGATAATCCGGAGGCGCAGGAGGCGGCGCTGCGCGGCGGCCTGATCGGCTCGCCAGAGACGATCCGAAAGAAGCTCAAGCGCTTCCAGAGCTCGCATATCGACCAGGTCATCCTGCTCAACCAGGCCGGCAAGAACAGCCACGAGCACATCTGCGAGTCCTTGGAGCTGTTCGGCCGCGAGGTGATGCCGGAGTTCCAGAACGATCCCGCGCAGGACGTCTGGAAGAAAGGCGTGATGAGCGGCGAGATCAAGCTTGAGGAGATCGACACCCAGGCCTTCACCGACCGCTACGGCAAGCTCGCAATCAACGTCGCGCCGGCGAAGGCGGCGGCAGCGGGGTAGAGAGTTCGAGGTCTCGCGGCGTGGGGGCCCGGTTTGGCAGCGTACCGCCGAAGTGGCGATGCGCCACGTCCGCGGCACAAGGCTCTCTTCAACTGGTTTACCTCAGCTCTTTGAGCCAGGCCCCTTCAACGCGTTCCAGGCGGCGTGATTGGCTTGATCGAACGCCTTGCGGGATTCGGCCAGCGCAGCGCTTAGCACGGACCAGGACTCGCTGCCCGCCTGCTTCAGCTTCTCCAGGCGTGCTTCGGCCTCAGACGCGTCTGACTTCATTTGCTTGAGCGCGGCATCGACATCGACGCTGCGGGCCGCGACCGCCTTGCCTGCTGCCTCACGAAATTGACCCGCCGCCTCGCGCCATGCTTTCGTCTGGGCCGCTGCAATGTCCTTGAATGTGGCCTGCTGCTGCTCGATCTGCTTGCCGGCGCTTTCGAAGTAGGTTTTCATCTGCGCTTCGAAGCCGGTCCAGTGCTTTTCCAGCTCCGGCTTGGCGCGCGCCCAGGCGGCTTCGCCGGCTTCCGCTTGCGTCTTGAGCTGCGCCTGAAATTCATCCCGCCTCCTCTTCAGATCGGCGATGATCTGATCGGCCTTGACCATGGACTCCGCTTTGGCCTCCGTCGCCTTCACCTCGAACGAAGCCAACGCGGCATCCATCTCGTCGATCCGCTCCTTGGCCGAATTGAGGTAAAAATGCATGCTGCTCTGCTCTGACATGGCCGATCTCCATTGATTAGCCGATAAGCTGATAACCATCACACGGCTTGGCGTTTCTCCCTTGACTTGCGTCAAGCTGCTCGGTGCGTCTGCGTCTGAAACCACTTGAGAAAGGAGTATTGACGTTCCAAGTGACGCTGACTTCCTGGCTGTCGCGCGGCGCCCGATAATCGACGGGCGGCGGGTCCTACGCAGCCGTCCAGCCACCGTCGATCGCAAGATTGGCACCGGTGATCTGCGCGGCCTCGTCGCTGCACAGAAACAGTGCGAGCGAGGCCACCTGCTCGACGGTGACGAATTCCTTGGTCGGTTGGGCCGCGAGCAGGACGTCGCTGATGACCTCATCTCTCCGCATGTTGCGTGCGTTCATTGTGTTCGGGATCTGCTTTTCCACCAGCGGCGTCCAGACGTAGCCGGGGCTGATGCAGTTGCAGGTGATCTTGGACCTGGCGAGTTCCAGCGCTACCGTCTTGGTGAGGCCGTCGATGCCGTGCTTGGCTGCGACATAGGCTGACTTGAACGGCGAGGCGACGCGCGAATGGGCCGAAGCCGTGCTGATGATCCGGCCCCAGCCGCGCCTCTTCATGCCGGGCACCGCGGCACGGATGGCATGGAACGCGGCGGATAGGTTGATCGCAAGGACTGCATCCCATTTCTCCGGCGGAAACTCTTCGATGGGAGAGACGTGCTGGACGCCGGCGTTGTTGATCAGGATATCCACACTGCCGAAGGTCGCCTCACTTAGCGCGATCAGCCCGGCGATTTCGATCGGCTTCGCCATGTCTGCGGGCGAATAGATCGCCTTGACGGCGAACTCGCTTTTGATCGCAGAGCACTCTTTCTCGACCTCGGCAGGCGTCCCCATCCCGTTGAGCACGATGTTGGCGCCTGCGGCTGCCAAGACGCGCGCACATGCGAGCCCGATGCCGCTGGTCGAGCCGGTCACGACGGCTGTCTTACCCTTCAGAATAGTCATTTCACTCACTCTTGTCTGTCTATTGCCCGAGCGGGAGAAGCGTCGGCCATTGAGAGCGCCCGGTTGTGGACCCGCGATCAGGTGACCAGACTTCGCTCCGAAGCCCGGAAGGCACGTCGCGCTGGCTCTTGCAGATAATCATGGGCCACTCTGCCAAGGCCCAGCGTGAGATCTGCGCGGATGTGAATCGCGGAGACGATCTCCAGGACGGGAAGATCGGCAACCGGCGCCAAAGCGTGAGGCGTGAGGGAGAGAGCCGCGGGGCCGGTCCAGGCGCCCTTCAACACGATCTGTTCGAGGTGGTATTCGACGAGCTCGCAGATCCGCGGGCTGCCATCGACATGCGGAATGATCTTGAGCAGAAAGTTGGGCTCCTCGAGCGCGGCCTTGACTTGGCCGAGGTCGGCCTCACGATGTTTGTAACCCATCGTGCCCGTCGCAACCCTCAAGGGACCGTAATCGAGAGTGCCGATCAGCGTGTCGATCTCGGTCCGTAATGTCGGCTGGCCAAGCTTTTTCGGAAAGCCCCAGAGTTCGCGTCCGCCGGCGATCGGGCCTTCGTCGTTAAGGAACATGCAGTGGTTGTAGCCGCCTTTACGGCCACGGAACGTGACCGGAATGACCTGGCCGCTTTCGGTGTAGTCGCCAAAGCCATTCGAATCCGGCATGCGGATGAATTCATACTTGACGAGCGCGTTGCGGTCATCGAGTTCAAGCGGTTCAGGCACCAGGGCGCGCAGCTTTGCCGGGTCGGTGCGATAGCTAATGATCAGGTACTCGCGATCCACAAACCGGTAAGGGCCTGGCGGATAGGCCGGGCTGGTGAGCGGCATCGCAAAGGCGCGCTTGCGCACATCACTCTCACGCATGGGGTTCTCCGTGCGCCAAATCAGCGGTCCTACTCACGCCCATCGTGCTCCAGATCGAATGTGAAAACCCCATCCGGGGTGACCGGGCGTGCGAGCACCTCGGGATGACGCAGGGTGCGCAGCGCATCGTGGTAGCCGGCGCGCCAATGGTCTTGCATCGAGAGGCGGGAGAACTCGTAGTCCTTGGAGTGGCCTTCGTGGTTGCGGGCCCGATAGATCAGGTGAACGATATTGTAGACGTTGGGGGACACCGCGGTGTTCAGGAGCTTCACGTCCTCGTGCTCTCTGAGTTCTTCGGGGATCCGGTCCAGGAGCGCAGTGAGCGCACGTCGCAGGCGCTGCACGTGCTTGAATTGGTCAGTGCTTGCGCGCGTGCGGCTTGAATACTGAATTTCCTTTTGACGCGTGACGACCTCGGGCAGATTGCTCGGAAGCTGGCCCTTCGCGCTCCAGAGATCGACCTGAAATGCCAGCATGTCCTGCGGCGCACCCCAGTCGATCACCCATTGCAGCGGCGTATTGGACACCAGCCCGCCGTCCCAGTAATGCTCGCCCTCGATCTCTACTGCGGGAAAGCCCGGCGGCAGCGCACCGCTCGCCATGATGTGCTCCGGCCGGATCGTATGGGTGCTGTTGTCGAAATAGACGAAATTGCCTGTTCTCACATTGACCGCTCCTGCACTGAACCGCGTCATCCCCGCGTTGAGACGATCGAAGTCGATCAGCCGCTCGAGGGTGCTCTTCAATGCACGGGTGTCGTAGAAGCTGGTTGCTTCGGTGGTGCCACCGGCATGGAGCCAGGGCAGGAGGGGGCGCGCGGAGAAAAATCCGTTTGCGCCGCATGCTGCGGCAAGGCCCGCGCTCATCTGATTCAGGACGTTGCGCGCATTGTCGCTGCGCATGTCGAGAAGTGAATTTCCGGACCAATCCCAGGGCGCGGTGGAAGTCACCTGCGTCCAGAAATCGCGAAGCCGGTCGACGCGCGACTCTGGCGGGTTGCCTGCGATGATCGCGGCATTGATCGCGCCGATCGAAATGCCTGCCACCCAATCGGGGTGGATGTCAGCTTCGGCGAGCGCCTCATAGACGCCAGCCTGGTAGGCCCCGAGAGCGCCGCCGCCTTGCAGCAGCAGCGCGATGCAATCGAATGGCAGCCGCCGTTGGGTGGTCGGCAGGTGTGATCGGGGCTGGAAATTCATGGTCTGGCTTGCTTTCGGTGATCGAGGCTGAAGGGCAGGTAAACGTCAGTCAGAAAAGAAACTATACGGTATAGTATATATATTGGCCGCGGGGGTCTCGCAACTCACGAGATCGTGCTCGGTGGCCGACCAGCGCTTAGTGTTGGACCGACCGCTGCCCCACCTTGGGCGGCTCCAGCATGACTTCCTTCAAGCGGTCGCCGCTGGCGATAACGACCACGAAGTTGAGTTTGCCGTCCTGTTTCATCAGCCCACCGGCGAGAGCGTTTCCCGCCGCGGCTTTCTCGGCGACCCGCACCGCGTCCGACAGCTCCTGCTTGATCCACTTCAGCGCGATGATGTTGGCGAGATCTGCGCGATCGAGCTCCTTGAGCGATGACGCGATTTCCGCTTGCGATATGCTTCCGGTGTTCGCATCTATGACATTCTCAAAGACCCGCTCGTTCTTGATCGTGCGCACGCGGTAGACCGGCGGACCGGATATCTCGAAGCTGATGTCTGCGGTCCTCGACCCATCGTGCAGACGCTCCGCAATCGCCATTGCCTGACCGAGCGGGACCTTTGTGGTGTGGAATTGCTCCAGCACACGGCGAACGGCGGCCTCTTCGACATTGCCCTGCGCGGTCGCGCTTTGCTGTTCGGCGTCGGCAGGGGGCGGCATGACGCCGGCCAGAGCACCAGTGCCGGCGAGGGCAGCGGAACAAACGATGAGGGCAAACAACTGCTTCTTGGGCATCGCGCGTAATCCTGTGATGTTCTTCATGATTGGTGGCCTAGTTCGGCACCAAGGCGTACCGGCTGGCTTGGAAGCCCGGATGCCGGGCAGATCGCCGCAGCTTTCGGGCTCGTGCCTGAGCGAGCTTGCTCCACCGCGTCGTGATCTGATGTGGCCTCCCGCCCCGCCCTGCTTGCTCCTGAACGGCCGGCTGCAACTGGGCCAGGCTTTCGCGGAGGCGCAGATCGGTCGTCGCCGCCGCCGGGCGACCGTCACCGACGTCCGTCACGACGCCCGCGACTTCAGGTTCGGGCTGCTGCGATGGAGCCTCGGCGCTGTGGTGCTCGGTGGGCGCCGGGAGAGGTTCAATCCCGCTGGTATCGATGACGACGGCTTCGGGTCCACGCAGCTCCGAGTGGATCCGGATCGGCGGCAATGCGGAATGCGAGTCCGTGAGCCGGCTCGGCAGAGGTGCAGGCAGCACCCAATCGGCCGCCAGAAGCAGCAAGAGCAACGCACCTCCAACCGATAGAAAATAGGCCCGCAGGGGAAGCTCGGGTTCGACAAGGCCGTTCGCGTATCGCGACAACACGGATTTCCTGCTCACGTTAGCCAGCTCCCAGGCATGGAATGATTCCGTCTCGTTTCAGATGCTCGAGGGCCGCGGATGTCGGCGCGCGCGTTCGGCATCGAGATAGCCGCGCTCGTCGAGCCATTCGATCGGGCAATAGGCCATCGCCTTAGGATCAATGATGTGTCCGTCGCGCTTGAGGGCCGTTCGCGTGCCCGTGAGGCCGGTCCACACGGAAGCGCCGGTGGACGGCTCCACGTGCATGACGTCGAAAACTTCGATGAAGTTGAGCATGTCGGAATTCCACGATGCTCAGGCGGCGGGCGGGGAAGGGTGCTTGACCCCTTCAAGTGCGACGCCTCTGCGGTCGAGTTCGGATTCGATCATGTCGAATATGGATTCGACCGGCGCGAGCCACACCGTGACCCAACAGATGATGCAATCGCGAGCGAGCAATAGCCCCTGGGTCATGCGAAGCCCCTTCGGTTGGCCGCATGCCGCATCGGCGCGGGTTCGCTATCGGCGAGCGCATGCACCCAGGCGAGCACCGAGATGGTGAGACCCAGCAGCAGGCTGACGCCCACGAGCGACACGGCCACAATCAGATTGAGCGATGCGACGGCAATCCCAGGCCAGGGATTTTCCCGCACGAGCGCCAGGAACAGGCTTGACATCTTCGATCTCCTAAATAAACTACACCGTATATTTCATATACAGCGCGGATCGCGGGATGTGTCAAGAGCAGAGACTCACAACCCCGTGTTCGCCCTGGTCGGGCGCAAGGCGGCGAGGCCGTGCTTCCCGCTCGGATGCGTTAACTGGAGAAAGGATCGGATATGTTGAAGAAGCGGATGGTACTGTCAGGTTTGGCGCTCGCTGCCTTGGGCACCGCTGCGTTTGCTCAGGAGGACCGCGGGACAGCTGAGCAGAAGGCGGCATGCACGTCTGACGCGTTTCGCCTGTGCGCGAGCTACATCCCCGACGCCACCAATGTGGAAGCCTGTCTCAGGCAAAGAAAGTCGGACCTGAGCGAAGCTTGCAGAGCCGTCTTCGAGCACGCAGCCGCTGCGGCTTCCGTCAGGACCGTGGGCTCGCACCGCTATCATGGCGCAAAAGATGAGGAATGATCGCATGAACACGATCTATTTTCCCGCTTTCGCCGCGTTCGGGGGCTCGGCCTTCGGAGCGATTTCCACGATCGTGACGGGATGGGTGACCCGTCGCCGCAGGGTTCGTGAGCGTTATCATGCCCACGCGGTCTCCAAGCGTGAAAAGCTGTACCGCTGCTTCATTGAGGAGGCGTCCCGGCTCTATGCGGACGCGCTGACCAGCGACAAATCCGAGATCCCGGCGCTGGTGAACTTGTATGCGCTGATCGGGCGTATGCGGATCCTGTCCAATGATGAGGTTGTCCATGCAGCGGAGCGGGCGGGACGGCTCATCATCGAGACTTACCTTGCACCGAACACGTCGTTCGTCGACCTGCCGGGCTTCATGGAGGAGATGGATCCGCTGCGCGAATTCGGCGAGGCCTGCCGGCGTGAAATGCATGCGACTCCGGAGCGTTGAGGCCGAACATGCCGAAGGCACAGACTACACGCCGGACTGGATCGTCGTGCACGCGTGAAAGAATCATGCAGGCTGCGATCTGCTTGTACCGGCAGATCGGGTACCGCAAGACCACGGTCGCCGACGTCGCTCGCGGCGCATCCATGTCGCCGGCAAATCTCTATCGGTTCTATCCGTCGCGCCAGGCGCTCGAAGAGGCCGTCGTGACGGAGCTGCTCGAGCAGGTTTCCATGGCAGCTGCAAGTGCAGCGCGAAGCGGCCGCTCCGGCCTGGAGCGGCTGAATGCGGCGTTGAGTGCGATCTCCCGGCTGCATGAAGACCGGCTGGCAAACGATGTCCGATTGCACGAGCTGGTGGTCGCCGCAGGACAAGCGAACTGGCTGGCCAGCCTGTCTCACGCCGATCGGCTTCGCGGCGTCGTTCGATCGATCATCGCGGCCGGGCAGCTGAGCGGGGAGTTTCGGGGCGGGAGCCCGATGGCGCTTGCCTGCTGTCTGCTGGACGCGATGGACGCTTACCTCAATCCGTCCCGTATCAAGGCCACCGCCCTTCGGCCAGCCTTCAGCGAGATGATGCGCTTTTGCGCGAAGGCGCTTGGCAACACAACGTTCGCTAACACGGCGCCCCCTCAACTCATCAACATTCCCGCCGATTTGCGCTACAAATCCGCCTGTTGAACCCAGCGCTCGATGGGGCGCCGGCTCACGGCGTCCAGTCTGCCTCACAGGCCGCGAGGAAAAAGCCGACCCGTTCGCGCACGAACGACGGCAACTCCCGTCGCAGCTCTTTCGGTGTTTCACCCACCAGCGAACGAAACAGCATCGGCAACAGGATCAGATCCAGAAAAATCTGAGCGGTGGCAAGGCTCCGCTTGCCGCTGAACGGGCCCTTGGGCGAGCGCGCAAGCTTCTGCGTGGTTTCATTCAAGAGCTGGGAAACGGCGCTGACGGAGCGATCGCGCGCGGCATCGTGGACGTTGCGACTCAGCTCGGGGAAACGCTGCGCCTCGGCAATCGTGGCGCGAACCATCCCCAACGATTCTTCGATGACCTTCGCCACGATCGCTGTGCCGAGACTCATCAGCTTGTCCTGAAGGGTGCGGCCCTCGGGCTCGAAGCCGTCGAAATCCGTCAGCTCGCTGATGGTACGGGCCACCACCGCCGCGAACAGTGCCTCCTTGCCAGGGAAATGCGCATAGATGGTCGGCTTGCTCGCCGGCGCCAGCTCGGAGATGTCGTCGATGCTGGCGCTGCGATAACCCTTCTCGAGAAAAAGCTGCTGGGCTGCATCGAGGATCCGGACCTGCACGTCGCCGGCAAGGTCTTTGGTCGGTCTGCCCCGTTTCGGGCTGCTCTTTTTCGTCATCCGTCGTTCTCCCAATCACGAGTCTGTGCGCACGCAGATCGCACTTGACATGCTCGGCCGGAAAAGGCAAGAAAAAGAAAATATACGGTATAGTTTATTTAATCAGGCCTGCTGGTCAGGACCCGCGGCCTTCCGGATGGTCGAGGCCGCAAACGCGTTTGCGTTGGCCCCGCGACCATCCGGTCCACCTCAGGAGATCACGGTGAATACGTCGACCCCCGATCCGGACCGTCCACAACGCGGCATCCTGCTGCGCGAGCTGCGTCACAGGGTGGATAAAGGGATCGCCTCGGCGATCGATCTGGTCTCGGCCGCGGTCGTCCGGGCTGAGGGGGCGGAAGCAAAGGCCGCCTTGAGCGATGTGGTCGAGCTGCTGCACGGACACGCGGAGCTGCATCGGGCGCTGGCCATGCCGCAGAGCGAAGCCCTCAATGACGCCGCCACATACATTCGCAGACTGGGCTGCGCTCTGCGCCAGTCCTTGCTGGATCGAATGGGGATCCGGCTGACGTTCACCACCGAGTCCCTTCCGCTCCAATCGGAGCGATGCTGGCGGCTTGGTCTGATCGTCCACGACCTCATCGTCAACGCAGCGAAGCATGCCTATTTCGACGCGCGCTCCGGCGAGATCAAGGTCAAGCTGTCGCGCATCGGCTCGGTGGCGAATTGCGTAGTGCTGGATAACGGCTCGCGGCCGGTGCGGGCGGTTCTGGGTCGCGAGCTCCAGATCAGCAACGACCTTGCCAAGGGGCTTGGCGGGCGGATCGAGCACGGCTTCGCCGCCGAGTTCACATCCGTCGTTCTCTCGTTTCACTTGAGCGAGCGGGAGCGCCAGGCGAGCTGGTCGATGGCGACGCGCCGCATGCGGTCGCCGCGTTCGCTGAAATTCAGATCTTCCGGGACGTCCGGCGCGGACTCCGGTCTCTCGGATCAAATCGAGCCGCCGGCCGCGATCCGAACGGATCCCAATTCATCGGCAGCCCGGCCGAACGAACCGGCCTCGCTCGGCAGGGGCCCGGACGTCTTGGGCAATCTGCTGTCACCCTCTCACCGCATGGACGCGCTATGAACCCGCGCTATTTGAACCACGCCAAAACCGGTCGAACCGGGCGCTTGCTAAAGCCTCTCGGCGGCATGGCGCTGGCGCTTGTCGCAGCCACGCTCGGCGGCTGCGATGATCACACCGCCACTCTCCCCGCGCGCGCCGCTTTCGTGCGCACGGAAATCGTGCAGCCGCGGGATCGGCAATCCTCGATCACCTTGACCGGTGAGGTGCAGGCCCGCTTTCGGGCGGATCTCTCCTTCCGCGTCAGTGGGCGCGTCCTCGCGCGCTATGTCGATGTCGGGACCCACGTCAAGGCGGGCGAAGTGTTGGCCCTGCTCGATCCTGCCGAGCAGGAAGCCGATGTCGATGCTGCGACCGCCGCTGTTCTCGCCGCAGAATCCCAGCTGCGTGTGGCGAAGGCGACCTTCGAACGACAGAAGGCGCTGATCGCAAGCGGCTTCACCACGCGCACGAGCTACGATCAGGCGCAGGAAGGATTGCGCACCGCGGAAGGCGCGCTTGAAGCGGCAAGAGCGCAGTTCGGAACCTCAAAGGACGCTCTCAGCTACACCGCACTGCGGGCCGAAGCGGACGGTGTCGTCACCGCGCGCAGTCTGGAGACCGGTCAGGTCGTGCAGGCTGCGCAGCCCGTGTTTTCGCTGGCGCAGGATGGTGATCGGGATGCGGTCTTTGACGTCTATGAGTCGATCTTTCTCGGCACGGCCGACGGCCGCGACGTTTCGTTGGCGCTGGTCTCCGATGCGGACGTGACGGCAACCGGCCACGTTCGGGAGGTCTCGCCGGCCGTCGACGCCAGGAGTTCGACCATTCGGGTCAAGGTGTCCATCGACGACCCGCCTGCAGCAATGACGCTCGGAAATCCCGTCGCCGGAACAGTGAAAGCGAAGGTCCAGCGGCAGATCGCATTGCCCTGGCGTGCATTGATGGCGGTGGGCACCAGGCCTGCGGTCTGGACCGTCGATCCGGCGACGCGGATGGCCGCGTTGAAGCCGGTAACAGTCGCCGGCTACGAGGCCGGAGAAGTGTTGATCAAGGCGGGTCTCGAGCCGGGCGAGCGCGTCGTGGTCGACGGCGGCAAGCTTTTGAGCGTGGGCCAACTCGTGACTTATGAAGGAGATCCCTCATGACGAGCCGGGACATGATGATGGCGGGTCCGCTTGCATGTGCGCTCGCACTTTCCGGTTGTCAGCAGGAGGCAAAGACGCCGGAGCCGGTGCGGCCCGTCCAATCGGTGGTTCTCGAAGCGGACCACGCCGACGATGCGGTCGCGGTGGGCGTCGTCGAGCCGCGCTACAAGACAAACCTCGGCTTCCGCGTGCTGGGACGCCTGACCACGCGTCCGGTCTCTGTCGGCGATCTCGTGAATGAAGGACAGACGGTCGGCGTCGTCGACCCGACGGCCCTCGAGCTCGCGGTTCGCTCGGCCAAAGGGCAGCTTGCCAAGGCCGAGGCGCAGTTCGCCACCGTCAGGGCGACGGAGGAACGGCAGCGAAAGCTCATCACCACCGACGCGACCACAAAGCAGACGCTGGACAACGCCGAGCAGGCGCGGGCCGGCGCCGAAGCAACCGTGGCGCACGATCAGGCAAATCTGACCAAGGCGAGCGAGCAGCTCGGCTATTCGCAGATCAAGGCCGACTTCGCCGGTGTGGTCACCGCAGTCGGCGCGGAAGTCGGCCAGGTGGTGTCGCCCGGCCAAAGCGTGGTGACGATCGCAAGGCCCGACATCCGCGAAGCCGTCGTCGATCTCGGCCAGGACTTCCCGTTGCCGTTGGAGATCGGCTTGCCATTCATGGTCAGCCTGCAACTCCTTCCCGCGGTTCAGGTCGAAGGCAGCATTCGCGAGATTGCGCCGCAAGCCGATCCGGTGACGCGGCTGCGCCGGGTCCGCATTGCGCTCGGCAATCCGCCTGACAGCTTCCGGCTCGGCGCGACCGTCACGGCAAAGCTCGGCAAGCAGCAAGGCGCGGTTCTTCGCCTGCCTGCTTCCGCGGTGCTCGCCAGGGACGGCGCAAATTTCGTCTGGGTCGTCGATCAGACCAGCACGGTCTCGCTGCAAAAGATCGATGTCGTGGCCGATCAAACCGGCGCGCGCGTCACCGGCGGACTCGTCGCCGGCACACGCGTCGTCACCGCGGGGATCCACAGCCTCAAGCAAGGACAGCAAGTCCGCATCGCGCAGGATGAGAAGTCATGAAGTCGTTCAACCTCTCCGACTGGGCGCTCGGTCATCGTTCGCTCGTCTGGTATTTCATGATCGCCTTCATGGCGGCGGGACTTTTTGCCTACTTGCAGCTGGGGCGGCAGGAAGACCCTGACTTCACCATCAAGACCATGGTGATTCAGGCGCAGTGGCCGGGCGCCTCGCCTGAAGAGGTGACGCGTCAGGTCACCGACCGAATCGAGAAGAAGCTCGAGGAGCTGGAATCGCTCGATTACACCAAGAGCGTCACGGTTGCGGGCCAGACCACCATCTTCGTTTACCTGCGCGACAGCACCAAGGCTGCCGACGTCAAGCCGACCTGGATCCGGGTCCGCAACATGATCGCGGATATCAGGGGCGATTTCCCGCAAGGGGTGATAGGGCCGGGCTTCAACGATCGCTTCGGCGACGTGTTCGGCAACATCTATGCGTTCACCAGCGACGGCCTGAGCCAACGACAGCTGCGCGATCAGGTCGAGGACATCCGGGCCAAGGTCTTGACCGTGGCCGATGTCGGCAAGGTCGACATCCTCGGGGCGCAGGACGAGGTGATCTATCTCGAATTCTCCACCCGCAAGATCGCGGCCCTTGGCCTCGACGTCCACGCCATCATGAATTCGCTGCAGGGACAGAATGCGGTCGCGCCGTCCGGCGTGTTCCAAGAAGGGCCCGAGCGGATCAGCGTCCGGGTCAACGGCCAGTTCACGTCAGAGGCAAGCCTGAAGGCGGTCAACCTGCGCATCAACGATCGCTTCTTTCCCCTGACCGACGTCGCAACCATCACGCGCGGCTATGCGGATCCGGCCAAAACCTTGTTCAGATACAATGGCGAGCCGGCGATCGCGCTCGCCATTGGCATGAAGTCCGGCGCCAATCTGCTGCATTTCGGCGAGGCGCTGAAGCAGGAGATGTCGAGAATTACGGCCGACTTGCCGGTCGGCGTCGGCGTTCACCTCGTCGCCGATCAGCCCATCGTCGTCGAGCATGCCGTGTCCGGCTTCACCGAGGCGTTGTTCGAGGCTGTGATCATCGTTCTCGGCATCAGCTTTCTCAGCCTCGGCATGCGCGCCGGACTGGTCGTCGCGATCGCTATTCCGCTGGTCCTCGCCATCACCTTCGTCGTGATGGCCTATGCCGGCATTTCGCTGCAGCGAATTTCGCTCGGCGCCCTGATCATCGCGCTCGGGCTCCTGGTCGACGACGCCATGATTGCCGTGGAAATGATGGTCGCGCGGCTCGAGGTCGGCGATCCCCTGGAAAAGGCGGCAACCCACGTCTACACCTCGACCGCCTTTCCCATGCTGACGGGCACGCTGGTGACGGTCGCCGGCTTCATTCCGATCGGGCTCAACAACAGCAATGCGGGCGAATTCACCTTCACGCTGTTCGTCGTCATCGCGGTCTCGCTGATCGTCTCCTGGATCGTGGCGGTGCTGTTCACGCCGTTGCTCGGCGTCACCATCCTGCCCGCCAGAATGAAGGGCCATCATGAGCAGAAGGGGCGCGTGGCGCAGTTGTTCGCGCGTCTGCTGAAGTTCTGCATGCATCACCGTTGGGCCACCATCGGCGTCACGGTTGCGGCCTTTCTGCTGGCGCTGGTCGGCATGAACTTCGTGCCGCAGCAGTTCTTCCCGTCGTCCGATCGTGCCGAGCTGGTGATCGACTGGAATTTGCCGCAGAACGCGTCGATCGACGATTCCAATGCGCAGATGGCGCGCTTCGAGCGCGAACAGCTTCAGGACAACAATTCGGTCGATCACTGGTCAACCTATGTCGGCATCGGCTCGCCGCGCTTCGTCCTGTCCTTCGACGTCCAGACCGCCAACAGCTGGTTCGGTCAGATGGTGGTGGTAACCAAGGGCGGCATCAAGGCGCGCGATCAGGTCAAGGCACGGTTCGAGGACTACCTGAAGAAGACGTTCCCCGGGACCGACACCTACGTCAAACTGCTCGAAGTCGGCCCGCCCGTGGGGCGTCCCGTGCAATATCGCTTGAGCGGGCCTGACATCGCCAAGGTGCGAGATCTCTCGCAAAAGCTTGCCGGCATCGTGCGAAGCAACCCGGATCTTGGCAATGTCGTGTTCGACTGGATGGAGCCGGCCCGCGTCGTCAAGGTCGACGTGCTCCAGGACAAGGCGCGCCAGCTCGGCGTGACCTCGGAAGACATCGCCACGACCTTGAACTCCGTGCTTGAGGGCACGCCGGTCACCCAGGTGCGCGACAGCATCTATCTCGTCAACGTCACGGGACGAGCGACGGCGCCGGAACGTGCAACCATCGACACGCTGCGCGATCTGCAATTGACCGGGCTCGGCGGTCAATCCGTGCCGCTCGGGGCCGTCGCCAATCTGCGCTACGAGCTCGAGCAGCCGACGATCTGGCGGCGTGCGCGGATCCCCACCATCACGTTGAAGGCCGGCATCGTCGGCGACGTCCAGCCCAAGACAATCGTGGACCAGCTCGCGCCGAAGCTGGCGGAGTTCAGCGAGGCGCTGCCGGCGGGCTATTCCGTCAAGATCGGCGGCTCCGTGGAGGAGAGCGCCAAGAGCCAGGCCCCGATCGTGGCCGTCGTTCCGCTCATGCTCTTTGTCATGGCGACAGTGCTGATGATTCAGCTGCAGAGCTTCCATCGCTTGTTCCTGGTGTTCGCGGTCGCGCCGCTCGCCGTCATCGGCGTGGTCATGGCGCTGCTGCCGAGCGGCGCCCCGCTTGGCTTCGTTGCCATCCTCGGCGTGCTCGCCCTGATCGGCATCCTGGTGCGCAACTCCGTGATCCTGATCGTCCAGATCGAGGATCTCAGGAAGGAGGGGCGGCCGGCCTGGGACGCGGTGGTGGAGGCGACCGAGCATCGGATGCGGCCGATTCTGTTGACCGCAGCGGCCGCAAGTCTCGCGCTGATTCCGATCGCGCGCGAAATCTTCTGGGGCCCGATGGCCTACGCGATGATGGGCGGCATCATCGTCGGCACCCTGCTGACGCTGCTGTTCCTGCCGGCGTTGTATGTGGCGTGGTTCCGGATCCAGCCCGTTCATGGCGACCCATCATCGACGCACGAGCCCGCGTCGCCTCTGCACGAGGCGTCTTCGCCGGAGATGATCTCCGTGTCCAAGCCGGTGCCGGTTCTCGAAACACAGATCTAGCAAGGGAAAGTACAATGCCTCGCAACATACCTCAGATGCTGGCTCTCAGCGCGACGCTCGCAACCCTGATGCTGTCGCCACATGCAGCGTTCGCGCAGTTCCCTCCGCCACCTCCGATGGCCGGGCCGCCGCCGATTGCAGCCGGCGGGCCACCTCCGCTAGCAGCCGGAGGTCCGCCGGCCTTCGCGGCCCGTCCTCCGATGGGACCTGGCGGTCCGCCACGTGCCGGCCTCGGCGGCCCGGCGCCTCGTCTCGGTGCCGGAGCTGCGCCACGCGGTGCTCTCGCGGCGGCCGGGCGCGGCGGGCCCGCGGTGGCGAACGGCGCTCGCGCCGCATCGGTCACCTACAACCGCTTCGGAGGCTATGGCCGCTATGGCGGAGCCCGATACGGCCATCGCGCCGCCTACGTGGCCGGCGCTTACGCCGCCGGAGCCGCCGCCGGCTACGCTTATGGTGGCTCGCGCTATTCCTCGGACAGTGACTGCTACTACGTTTACAGGCGCTATCGGCGCGTTATGGTGTGCGAATAGATGGGCTCATTCGGCCTTCCCGGCCGAGGCGACATAGCTGATCGCCACGTCCGCCCCCTGGTCGGCAAGCGCCTCGGCCGTGGCTGAGCCCTGCCCGCGCGAGCTGCCGGTCGCGAGCGCGCGACCTTGCACTTCACTCCATTCGCTGCTGCCGGCGGCCAAGCCCGATGCCCTGGCGGCATTCGTCATGGCGGTCACTCACTGCATGGCGGTGCAGGCTAAAACCGGCTTCAGCCGCGACATGGCCGACGGGTCGTTCTAAGCGGAGAACTGCAGCAACCACCTGATCGATCCTTGTGTGCGCGGCATTCACACCATCCGCATTTGGCTCCAAACCGGACCGCGATCCCGAATACCCACACATGGCCCTTGCCGCCGTGCTAGCTTGGCAGAACTCGCCTCGACGGCGCTGCAGCTGCGATCTCGAATTTGGCGAGCGTTTCGGCAATTGCACGTAAACTCGACGTCGACAGGGGGAACGCCATGAAGTCGATAGGAAGAGTATCAGCCGCCGCATTCGCACTCAGCTTGATCTGCGGCCTGTCCAATGCGCAGCAGAATCCCAGGCGGGTTGGCATTTTGATAAATGGCGGTGATACGCCTTTGTTCAATTCGATAAAGAAAAACCTTCTGAGCGACTTTGCAGGAGTCGGATATGTTGAAGGGCGCGACGTCGTTATCGAGCCGCGATTTGCCGAGCTGAAGCTTGAGCGTCTTCCGGGGCTCGCCTTGGAGCTGACGGACGCGAAGGTGGACCTGATCCTGGCGCTCGGTGGGCCTGCAGCAGTTGCAGCCCAGAAAGCCACATCCACAATCCCCGTGATCTTCTCGATCGTGACTGATCCAGTTGCCTTGAAGCTTGTTGCTTCGATGGACAGGCCGGGAAGCAATGTCACCGGCATCACCAGTCTCGATCCCCAGCAAGCCACCAAGCAATTCGAACTTCTGAAAGAGACATTTCCGGGAATCAAGCGCGTCGCGATCTTGAGCGACCAGACTATTCCCGGCGCCGATGAGCGCGGGTTCGCACCCATCGATCGCGCCAACGATGCCGCAGCACGAGGCTTGGGCCTGGAACCCCAAATAATAAAGCTCAAGAGTGCGGCCGATCTGGATGCGGCTTTTGCGGCAATTGCGACGGAGCGCGCCGAGGCCTTGCTGGTCCTGGAAGTGCCGGTGGCACTCGCGGCCCGGAAGCAGATTAGCGAACTCGCGATCAAAAACCGCTTGCCGGCAATGTTTCCAGGCGGCACCGCGGATGCGGCCGGTTTGATAACCTACGGTACCAGCGTCGCCGATAGCTGGCGCAGATTTGCTGTCTTTGCGGACAGGATTTTCAAGGGAACGAAACCGGCGGACTTGCCGGTGGACGTCATCACAAGACGAGAATTGATATTCAATCTTCAGACGGCCCAGGCAATCGGCGTCACCATTCCGTCAGAGATTTTGAAGCGGGCAGACCGGCCCGTGCAGTAATCCATTTGCGTTATTGATCGGTGCCATGCCGACCCCGCTCCGGGATGTAGGCCGTGCGCTGCACGAGCGGCGGAGGGGTGGTATGATCGCGAGTCTTCACGGCCGTAACCAGCGATCCCCGGAGCGCTCATGGCAAAACACCGGATCTATACGACGAGCTTCGCAAGCGTTTACCCGCTTTACGTTGCGAAGGCCAAGAAGAAAGGACGCACCAAGGCCGAGGTCGATCAGGTCATCTCCTGGTTGACGGGCTATGGTCAGAAGGAGCTGGAAGCCCAGCTGGAAAAGCAGACGGACTTTGAAACCTTCTTTGCGAAGGCCCCGAAAATCAATCCGTCGCGAGCCCTGATCACAGGCGTGGTTTGCGGCGTCCGGGTGGAGGAGATCAAGGAACCAACGATGCGGGAGATCCGCTATTTGGACAAGCTGATCGACGAGCTGGCCAAGGGCAAAGCAATGGACAAGATTTTGCGGAAAAACGAGCCCTGAGCCGCGACCCGCTACCAGCTCGGCGGCCTTGCGCGGCCCATCCCGACGACACCTGTCTTCCGCCGCGCGGCCGTTGCTGATAACTTTCGGCAAAAGGCGACAGGGAGAAAACGATGCGCCCTCACGGGACGCCCGGAAATGCGGCGGCTGGCGATGTCACGCCCGCGGTGCTCGCAATCGGTCGCGCGGATTTTCCCAATGTGCTGATCGACACGCTGCGCGGCCAGGCCGGGGTCGGGCATTGCATGGTGTTCGCGCTGAATCGCGCGGGCGCGGCGCACTGCCTGCTCGATGCCGGCAACATCCCGATCGGCGGCGATCTCGGCGCCGCCTATGCCGGGCAGTTCCACGAAGCCGATCCGAACCGCGATGCGTTGTTCGAAGGCGAGGGGGCTGCGCCGATCGTGCTGCCCGCCTTCGCGCCGCGCATGTACGGCGCGCGCTACCGCAAGATGTTCTTCATCGATTCCGGCATCGTCGACAAATGCGCGACTGCGATCTGGGTCGACGACACCTGCTTCTACGTCAATTTCTACCGCATCGCCGCCCAGGGCCGCTTTAGCGATGCCCAGCGCGCGCGGCTTTGGGCCATCGCACCGGCCATCAGTGCGAGCGTGGCACGCCATTTCCAGCACGGCTCGGCTGCGACGACCGACCAGACCCTCGCCGCGCTGTTCGCCACGTCCGCGCCGCTCGCCGATCTCACACCGCGCGAGCGGGAGGTCTGCCGCCGCATTCTCTCAGGCTTCAGCTCCGAGGCGATCTCCCGCGCGCTCGGTATCAGCCTGCATTCGACGCTGACCTATCGCAAGCGCGCCTATCAGCGGCTCGGCATCTCCTCGCAGAGCGAACTGTTTGCGATCGTGCTGCGCCTGCTCGCGGGGCCTAGCCGCGTGAACTAAGGGGTACTCTAAGTCCGCGATCTCTGCTTCCGAGACCAAAGTGGACACGCGGCCCGCGCTTCGGGAGCGTCGCGTTGTGACCCGAAACAGACTTCGGCAATTTTCGCCTGCTCGCGGCAAATGAGGGTTAACCTTCCGTTGTTTAAGTGGAAGGTGTCAACCACATCGCAAAGTGCACCATGAGACTCTTCTGGATCGCTGCTTTAGCCGCTTATGCATCGCTGACGGTGGATGGAGCCTGGGCGTTTGAATTCTCGGTTCGCTGTCAGGGCAAGCCACCAGGCGGGGCCTATTTCGCAACATTCGATACTGACGCGAAGACTACCGTCTTTGAGTCACCATCCGCCAACGAGACAACATTCGATGGTGCAAATGTGTTCGCCGGAGAGATTGTCCCCTCTGGCGATCTGCCAGATGGCAAAATCGAGTTCACGCTACGTGTCGTTGGCGGAAAGTTCACTCTGACCTATGACGTCAACGCAAAGAGAATGATTTGGCCCGGGTTTAACGACGCGCCAAGTCATCCCTGCACAGTCACAGCTGCGAGAAGCATTCTAGAATTCCGGGCTTTTGGTTCGGTTCTGCACCCGATCACCATCAAATGCGCGGAAGCAGGCTACATGTATCTCACAATGGACCTGGAATCGAAGAGAGCGCTGTTTGAACGCGATCAAGGGCCAATTTACCCGGCAGAGGTTTCAGCCGTCCGTGGCGATGATATCGAAATCTTGATGAAGGGGAGTACGCCAGGACGGATATCATGGAGCAGAAGCCGCCGAACGATCACTTTCGAAAGCGCTGATGGCAACAGAGGCTCCCCGAAAGAGTGCGAAGAAATAGCGCCACGCACCATGATTGAATACCATAACAGGCTACGGTAACTCCTAGCGCCGTTGCGGGGGGCTCCTGACCGGCGATGTCAGTATTTAATGTCTGCATCTGGCCCTTCAGCGAAGTAGCGGCGCCTCTCGTTGAGGTCCGCTCAGTGAGGCACGGCGGACGAGATTTGCTCAGGTTGAGTTCTTCGCATTTCGCGCCGTTGACGAAACGGCGGAGCGTCTCCGCTCCGCCCGAATAAGAGTTCGGCGTTAACCACAGCTAACGGTTTCAGTCTGAGCAACATCGCTTCGAAGTTTCTTAAATTTTGCTGGGTACCTCTCTTGGGCATGGTGACCTGGGGAAAGATATGAGTAAGCGGGCCAAGCGTGGGAAGGCAGAGACGCGCGCACTGCCAATGGTCGCGAGAGTTGCAATTGGCACCGTAGCCGTCGCCGGAGTGGGGTACAGTTTGCTGTCTCGCCCGGCGAGCGTGCAACCAATACGGAAGCCGTCCGCGTCCCAAGCCCAGGCGTCGTCAACTCCGGTTTATGTGGCAACTCCGGTTCATGCATCGGCGCCAGCTCCGATTCCGGCCGCGGCGCCTCTGGTCGAACCGCCAAAAGCCCCTGATGGTCCCGGAGCATTCGTCCGGCAGGTGGTTGACTACGCCAGCCGCCAGACGCCGGGCACCGTGATCATCGATACCGGAAACACATTCCTTTATTTCGTTCTGAACGACAGGCAAGCGGTGCGCTACGGTATCGGTGTCGGCCGCGAAGGTTTCACATGGTCCGGTGAGCAGGCCGTGGCCCGTAAAGCAGAATGGCCGGATTGGCATCCGCCTGCGGAGATGGTCTCGCGTCAGCCTTATCTGCCGCGGTTCATGGCGGGCGGGCCCGGCAACCCGCTCGGCGCTCGGGCGATGTATCTAGGCGAGACGGAATATCGAATTCACGGCACCAACAATCCCGATACGATCGGGAAGCGGGTCTCGTCCGGCTGTATCCGGCTGACCAATGACGACGTCGTGGACCTCTATGAGCGGGTGAAGATCGGAGCGAAGGTGATCGTGCTTCCGGCAACCGCTGCCCGTAGACCCTCCCCCGGAGCGCCGACCGACGCCGCTTTTCGATTGCCGGACCCGGCATCGCCGTCGAAGCGGCCCTCGGCGGCCAACGCGCAGATGCCGTCATCCGGACCGAAGATCGCCGAGGCCCAGTAACTCAGTCCTCCGTCCTTTAGTCTCCTTCAATCCAAACCCCCGCTGCACTCAGAGCGTTGAGAACGCGTTCAATGTCTTTGGGGTCAAGTTCTCTGCTGTCGCACAGCTGATTCAATTCATCGAAGGTAATCTTGCCGTTCCGTTCACCGATTTCGATGGCACGTCGAATGATTTCCGCCACGCTCATGTTCTCTCCGCTTCTGCAGCCTCTACTATACGGGGAGAGAGACGGGTTCTGACCCATAAGCGAAGATCGAAACTTCGTCCTGCGCGGCCGCTGCCGAGATAGGACCGGATCTCCGACCCGGTGCCAAGCCGATGCGGACATGGCCCAACAATCGATAAAGTTGGAACCAAATCGTAAAACTCACCGAAGTGGAGACCCCCTATCAGATTGGAGATATGGTAATCTGGTCGGAAGAGATGTTGGCCACATGTCTCGCGGCTCCTCGGCGAAAAGACCTTTGCTTATCGAGAAAATCGAGCTGTGGTCGTCGAAAAGCCGCGTTGTCGATGGCCTCTGGATCGGATGTTTTTCATCGGATGATCGCGAGCGAACCCTGCAACGCGTCGAAGCCGCGCTGCGGCTGATCGAACGGTTTGCTCCACTTCACTACCGGCGTATCAAGAAGAGCCTTTCTCGAATCTGGGTGCAACTGGTTCCGCACGGAGCCGGCTGCTATCAGCATTCATTGAACGCCTGCCTGCTTGACCCGCGTGTCGTCGATTCTGAAACGACAACGGTCGAGTGGATCGCATCCGCCATCGTGCACGAGGCGACCCACGCAAGGCTCGCGAACCGGGGTATCCGCTACGACGAAGCCGTCCGCCTCCGGATCGAACGGATCTGCGCTGGAAGAGAGCTGGATTTTGCCCGGCGTCTGTCAGGCGTCGACGCCTTGAAAGAAGAGATCTCTCAGAGACTTGATTGGTGCCGTGACGGAAGCACTCACTATACTGACTAAAATATGCGGCAAAGCATGGATCAGGGCAGTGCGGAAGCGCTCCGTTATCTGGGAACGCCAGAATGGGCCATAGCTCTGGTGTTCAGGGCAAGAGACCTACGCAACGGATTCCGCCGGTTCACACGACGTATAGCGGGTGCTTTGGAGTGATGAACTCGGGTACGAAACGAAATGGGGCGGCTCTGGCGGGAAACCCTAACTAACCCGACGATCGCTTCTCCAGAGCCGCCGCGATACTCTCCAAGACAGCGTTCCTGCGCTTACTTTCGACGAGTTCATTCTCGCACATCTGAACCATCGTCGGCCCGGACCACCGTCCGAGCGCATGGGCGTCCCTCCGGCAACACAGCCAGATCACCACTGCCAAAAAGACAACAGCAGCGAGCCATGATAGCGCCTGCCCCCGGTCAAAGTCCGCGATGGCGCCACGGAGATCGCCCTTGGATAGGTACGCAACGGCGCGATTGCTGTAGGCGTAGTAGTCGTGCGCATATTCCGGATCAAGTGCGATCACCCGGTCGTAGTCGGCGATGGCACGATCAAAATTGCCCTTGGCAAAGTAGGCATTGCCACGGGCGGTGAGGGCGAAACTGTTGTTCGCATCGAGCTCGATACTCTCGGTGTAGTCCGCGATGGCACGGTCATTGTCGCCTTTGGCCTGGTAGGCGTAGCCGCGCTCGCCGTATCCGGCCCGCCTTCCATAATCCGACAGGCCGCCTTCGAATGCCTGGTTGGCGTCCGCTATCGCTCGGTCGTACTCGCGCCGTTCGTTGTAGATATGCGCTCGATTGAGCAGCGAGCCAGCAGCTTTCGGGTCAATCCGGATCGCCTCGGTAAAGTCCTTCAAGGAGCGGTCGACGCGATCGACGAAGCTTGTCCGCGACCAGGAATAGCCGCGCGTGTGATACAGGGTGGAGAGGTCTTGGTCCTTATAGTCGCCGCTTTCGATCGCGCGCGTACAGGCGGCGATGGTCGCGGCAGCGGCTTCCTTCGATCCTTTCAAGCACGCCTGTCGATCATCGGCTGTCGCTGGTCCGCTGACGGCAGCGGTTGCTGCGAGTGCCAAGGCCACCAGCCAGACATGCGCGGAAATCCGCGAGCACATACCCTTTGTCTCCGCGATGGCCGGTGTGCGAGCTAACCCGGAGACGGCTTTTCCAGAGCTGCCGCGATCCTCTCTAGCAATGCATTCGTACGCCTGTTTTCGGCGACCTGCTGCTCGTAGAGATCGACCCAACTCGCCCCGGATGATGAGCGCCGACTCGCACGCGAGTACCACAGCCAGGTGCAAACCAGGACCAGGAACGGCAACCAGGACACGATCAGACTGACCACCCAGGGCTGCGAACCACCGGTCGGTGCGTTGATGAACGTAAACCAAACCAGGAGAGCACCGACGAGACTGATCCACACAGCAACTAACAGAAGTCGAAAGCGAGGCTTGGTCATTCCAGTCACGGTCGTTCCCTTTGGCGGTTGGTCTAGGGAGGTCCATGCTATCACTGGTTGATGCAGCTTCCCATGCCGTCGCGTACGCCGTCGTTGCAACGTGGTTAGCCGTTCCTTTGCAGCGAGCATCCGACTCGTGACGACACGCCCAATGCCGTCCGTCCCTATCTCTAGGGACAGACGCCGGCAGCGGAGTTCGCTAGTCTGTCCTGAAGCATACGAATCCAGGGGAGGCCGGTTTGAGCACTGCGCCGCGCATCGACATCGACCCTGCCGCGTTCTGGGCCGATCCCTATCCGATGCTCGCGACAATGCGCAAGGAAGCGCCCATCGCTTTCGTGCCGCAGCTCGGCTCGACGCTGCTGACCAGCCGCGACGACATCTCGATCTCGGAGAAGCAGATCGACGTGTTCTCCTCGCACCAGCCCGCAGGCCTGATGAACAGGCTGATGGGCCACAACATGATGCGCAAGGACGGCGAGGCGCATCAGGTCGAGCGGCGCGCGATGTTTCCGACGGTGTCGCCGAAGACGGTGAAGGCGCACTGGACCGCCCAATTTCAGGCCCATGCCGATCGCATCATCGCCGCGATCGAGCCGGGGCGGATCGATTTCATGCGCGACTTCGCGCTGCCGTTCTCCAGCGAATGCCTGAAGTCGATCACCGGCCTCACCAATATCGGCTTCCAGGACATGGATGCATGGTCCCAAGGCATGATCGAGGGCATCGCCAATTACGGCGGCGATCCAGCGGTCGAGGCGCGTTGCCACGCCGCGACGTCAGGCATCGATGCTGCGATCGACGACATGCTGCCGGTGATCAGCAAGCATCCGGACCAGAGCATCCTCGGCGTTCTCGTTGCCTCCGGCATGCCGATGGAGAGTGTGCGCGCCAACGTCAAGCTCGCGATCTCCGGCGGACAGAACGAGCCGCGCAAGGCCATCGCCGGCACGGTGTGGGCGTTGCTGACTCATCCCGAGCAGCCCGATCTCGTCCGCAAGGGCGAAGTCTCCTGGCTCCAGGCGTTCGAGGAGTATGCCCGCTGGATCTCGCCGATCGGCATGTCGCCGCGGCGCATCGCAAAGCCGTGGACGATCCGTGACATCTCATTCGAGCTCGATGAGCGCGTGTTCCTGATGTTCGGGTCCGCCAACCGCGACGAGAAGCATTTTGAGCGGGCCGATCAGTTCGACATCAAGCGCGACGTGTCCAAGAGCGTCGCTTTCGGCGCCGGCCCGCATTTCTGCGCCGGCGCCTTCGCCTCACGCGCGATGATCGCCGACGTCGCGCTGCCGACCGTGTTTGCACGAGCGAAACAGCTCGAGCTCGCCGACGACGAGCCGGTGCGGATCGGCGGCTGGGCGTTCCGCGGGCTGCAGAACCTGCCGGTGAAGTGGCCGCATTAACGCATCGGTGCTTCGACCAGCGTGATTGAGGCACACGCTTGCCGCAACGCCGGTGTCATCGCCCGCGAAGGCGGGCGATCCAGTACGCCGCGGCAGTCGTGTGAAGCATTGACGTCCCTGGGATACTGGATTCCCCGCCTTCGCGGGGAATGACAGCCAGGCGGTGGATGGAGCTTCGCACCGCAACAGCTCCCAGACCCGATGATGCCATCTTGCTCCTGTTTTGCCCGACGAGTAAAACAAAATTCGGATAATGCGTAAGTCGTTGTTTTCGCACGCCCCGGCTACTGTGCATGGGGTTGTTTTCGTGGTTTTTGGTTCCGGCCGCGAGTCTTCAGACCGAACGCGCTCGGCCTTCACATTCGCGTGCAGAAAAATTCCATCCTTATTCACTCCGCCGCTTGAAAGATTAATCATGCGCGCCGCACGCGCGGCAGTGCGCGCATCGCTATTTTCCCAGGCGTCTCGACACCTCCGGTAACCCGCACCATCATTCCCGAACGCGAATGAAGGACGGCCGCACGCGGCCGGGAGTGTTGAATGCAGCGTCGGGACTTTCTCAAATTGTCCGCTGGAATGGCAGCCGCAGCCGCGTTTACCGCGCGCGCCAACGCACAGGGCGCGGTGAAGGAAATTCGTGTCGGCTATCAGAAGAACGGCGTGCTGGTCATCTCGCGCCAGCAGGCCGCCTTGGAAAAACATTTCGCAGCCCAGGGCATCGAGGTGAAATGGGTCGAGTTCTCGTCGGGCCCGCCGATGATGGAGGCGATGAATGTCGGCAGCGTCGATTACGGCGCGGTCGGCGATTCCCCGCCGGTGTTCGCCCAGGCCGCCGGCGCCGCGATCGTCTATGCCGCCGGCCAGCCGATCACCAACGGCTCGGGCATTTTGGTGCCGAAGGACTCGCCGATCCGCACCATCGCCGAGCTGAAAGGCAAGCGCGTCGGTTTCACCAAGGGTTCGAGTGCCCATAACATCGTGGTGCAGACGCTCGAGAAGGCTGGGTTGACCTATGCCGACATTACCCCGGTCTATCTGACGCCGCCGGACGCCGGCCCTGCCTTCGCCAATGGCAGCATCGAGGCCTGGGCGATCTGGGATCCGTATTTCGCGATCGGCGAGACCAAACAAAACGGCCGCATCCTGATCAATTCGCGCGAGGTCACCAAGACCAATTCCTTCTACATCGCCAATCGCGATTTCGCCAAAAACCATGGCGCGATCCTGCAGCAGATCGTCGATGTCACGACCGCGACCGCAAAATGGGCCGAGCAGCACCGCGACGAGGTCGCCAAATCGCTGGCCGCGGTGACCGGCATCCCGCTCGATATCCAGACCATCGCGGCCAACCGCTCGAACTTCGTGGTCGGCCCCGTCACCGACGACATCGTCGCAACCCAGCAGGGCGTCGCCGATCGCTTCCACAAGCTCGGCCTGATCCCGAAGCCGATCGTCATTCGCGACATCGTCTGGCGCAGCACGGCGACCTGATCGTGCCCACCAGCTTTCCCATTCACAAGGGTTTGAACATGAGGCGTATCATTCAGCGTCTGATCGCGGCGGTCCTGCTGTCGATCGGCATCGTGGCCGCCGCGGTCGGCACGTCCTACGGGCAGGACAAGGTGGTCCGCATCGGCTACCAGAAATACGGCAAGCTGGTGCTGCTCAAGAGCAAGGGCACGCTGGAGCCGAAGCTCGCGACCGACGGCTACAAGGTGGTGTGGACCGAGTTCCCGTCCGGACCGCCTCTGCTCGAGGCGCTCAATGTCGGCGCGATCGATTTCGGCAATACCGGCGAAGCGCCGCCGATCTTCGCGCAGGCCGCCGGCGCGCCGATCCAGTATGTCGCCTATGAGCCGCCGGCGCCGAAGGGCGAGGCGATCCTGGTGCCGAAGGACAGTCCGTTGAAGTCGGTCGCCGATCTCAAGGGCAAGAAGGTCGCGCTGAACAAGGGCTCCAACGTTCACTATCTCCTGGTCGAGGCGCTGGAGAAGGCGGGCGTCAAATATTCGGAGATCGAGCCGGTGTTCCTGGCTCCGGCGGATGCACGCGCCGCCTTCGAGCGCGGCGCGGTCGATGCCTGGGTGATCTGGGATCCGTTCCAGGCAGCGGCGGAAGCGGCCACGCGGGCGCGAACGCTCACCGACGGCACCAACCTCGTCGCGAACTACCAATTCTATTTCTCCTCGAAGAAATTCCTCGATGCCAACCCGAAGATTGTCGACGCCGTGCTCGCCGAGCTCAGCGCAGTCGACGATTGGGCGAAGGGTGACATCCATGCGGTGGCCGAGCAACTGGCGCCGACGATCGGCCTCTCAGTCCCCGTGGTCGAGGTGGCGCTGAAGCGGCAGTCCTACGGCATCAAGCCGATCACCGATGCCGTGATCGCCGACCAGCAGCAGGTTGCGGACGCATTTCTGGCGCTGGGCCTGATCCCGAAAGCAATCAAGATTTCCGACGTGGCGCGGAGGCCAGGATCATGAGCAAGACCATCAGCAACAAGACCACGAGCAAGCAAGCTAACGCCAACATCCTGTGGTTCCTGCCGACCCACGGTGACGGCCGCTATCTCGGCACCGGCATCGGCGGCCGCGAGGTCAATTTCAACTATCTGCGCCAGATCGCACAGGCCGCCGATCAGCTCGGCTATTACGGCGTGCTGCTGCCGACCGGCCGATCTTGCGAGGATTCCTGGATCGTCGCCTCCAGCGTCGCGCCGTTCACGGAACGGCTGCGCTATCTGGTGGCGGTCAGGCCCGGCCTGCAATCGCCGACCGTTGCGGCGCGCATGACTGCGACGCTCGACCGCATCACCAATGGCCGGCTCCTCGTCAACGTCGTCACCGGCGGCGATCCCGTCGAGAACAAGGGCGACGGCATTTTCCTCGGGCATGACGAGCGCTACGAGGTCACCCGCGAATTCCTCAACGTCTATAGCGACCTGCTCGCCGGCAAGGCCGTCAATGTCGAGGGCAAGCACATCCGCATCGAGGATGGCAAGCTGCTGTTTCACCCCGTGCAGTCGCCGCGCCCGCCGCTCTATTTCGGCGGCTCGTCGGATGCCGGCATCGATGTCGCGGTCGACGCCGTCGACAAATATCTCACCTGGGGCGAGCCGCCGGCGCTGGTTGCGGAAAAGATCGCGAAGGTGAGGGAGGTCGCCAACTCGCGCGGCCGCAAGCTCTCCTTTGGCATCCGGCTTCATGTGATCGTCCGCGAGACCAATGAAGCGGCCTGGCGCGCCGCGGGCGATCTGATCAAGCACGTCAGCGATGACACGATCGCCACGGCGCAGAAGAATTTTGCGCGGATGGATTCGGTCGGCCAGCAGCGCATGGCGCAGCTCCACGGCGGCAAGCGCGACAAGCTCGAGATCGCCCCGAACCTGTGGGCCGGCGTCGGCCTCGTGCGCGGCGGTGCCGGCACGGCGTTGGTCGGCGACGCCCAGACCGTCGCGTCCCGCATCAAGGAGTATCAGGATATCGGCATCGATACCTTCATCATGTCGGGCTATCCGCATCTCGAGGAGGCCTATCGCTTCGCCGAGTTGGTCTTCCCGCTGCTCTCGCTCGAGCACGGCAGCAACGTGACGCGACTGCATCCCAACAACGGTCCGTTCGGCGAGACCGTCGGCAGCGATTTCCGTCCGCAGCACAAGGTGTCGCAGTCATGAGCCTGATCGACAGCGTTTCGCTTCCGCGCAGCATCCGCCTGCCGCGTGTCGACGGCCTGGTCCAGTGGATCGTGCCGCTCGCCATCATCGCGATCTGGCAGGTGGCAAGCATTACCGGCTTCGTGCCGACGCGGGTGCTGCCGGCGCCGAGCGACGTCGCGCTGGCGGGGTGGAAGCTGCTGCTGTCCGGCGAGCTCGTGCGCAACATCTGGGTCTCGTTCTGGCGCGCCTCGACCGGCTTCCTGATCGGCGGCAGCATCGGCTTCGCGTTTGGCCTCGCCAACGGCCTGTCGCAGCTCTCGGCCAGGCTCACCGACACCACGCTGCAGATGGTGCGCAACGTGCCGCATCTGGCGCTGATCCCGCTGGTCATCCTGTGGTTCGGCATCGACGAGAGCGCAAAACTGTTCCTGGTGGCGCTTGGCGTGTTCTTCCCGATCTACCTCAACACGCTGCACGGCATCCGCACCGTCGATCCCCAGCTGATCGAGATGGGCCGCATCTACGGCATGAGCGACGGCGAACTGTTCCGCCGGGTGATCTTCCCGGGCGCGCTGCCCTCGATCTTCGTCGGCATCCGCTTCGCGCTCGGCATCATGTGGCTGACCCTGATCGTCGCCGAGACCATCGCGGCCTCATCCGGCCTCGGCTACATGGCGATGCAGGCGCGCGAGTTCATGCTGATCGACGTCGTCGTGCTCTCGATCCTGATCTACGCCCTGCTCGGCAAGCTCGCCGACAGCGCCTCCCGCGTGCTGGAGCGGCTGACGCTGTCCTGGCACCCCGCCTTCCAGAAACGTTGAGAGTGACATGCAGACAGCCCTTCGGACGTCCCTTGCCGAAACCGAGCGCGCCAGCCGTGCCAATTTCGCACCGACATCCCGCGTGCTGCGCGAGGAGCGGCCGGCACCGATCAGCGGCCTGCCGCTCGGCATCCGGGCTTTGCGCAAGTCCTACGGCGACAACGAGGTGCTGCGCGGCATCGACCTGCACATCGCCGCCGGCCAGTTCGTCGCCATCGTCGGAAAAAGCGGCTGCGGCAAGAGCACGCTGCTGCGCCTGATTGCAGGCCTCGAAAAGGTCGATGCGGGCAGCGTCAGCTTCGGCGACGCGGTGAAGCCGGAGGACATCCGTGTGATGTTCCAGGAGCCGCGGCTGCTGCCCTGGGCCCGCGTGCTCTCCAATGTTGAGGTCGGCCTCGGCCGTGATCGCGCCTCGTCCGACGCGCATTTACGCGCCGAGAAGGCACTGACCGAGGTCGGGCTCGCCGACAAGCGCGAGCAGTGGCCCTCGGTGCTGTCGGGCGGCCAGAAGCAGCGCGTGGCGCTGGCCCGCGCGCTGGTCTCGCGTCCCCGCGTGCTCGCCTTCGACGAGCCGCTCGGTGCGCTGGATGCGCTGACCCGGATCTCGATGCAGCGGTTGCTGGAGCGCGTCTGGCGCGATCAGGGCTTCACCGCGATCCTGGTGACCCACGACGTCTCCGAGGCGGTCGCGCTGGCGGACCGGGTGCTGGTGATCGAGGACGGCCGCATCGCCCACGACGTTACGGTTAACGTGGCCCGGCCCCGCGAGCGCGGCTCGGTCGAGCTGGCAAGCCTCGAAGGCTCGATCCTGAGCCACCTTTTGTCGGCGGACGATCGTACCTAAATAGAGAGGAACCCCGCTTCGGGGGAGCATGCCATGAATGTAGTCCCCCGCGATCTCATGACCGAAATCCCCGTCTCGTCTGCCGATTTCCGCGGCGCCATGCGCCACCTCACCGGCGGCGTCAGCGTCATCACCGCCGGGCGGGGCAAGGACATCACCGGCATGACGGTGACATCGGTCACCTCGCTGTCGGTCGATCCGCCGACGCTGCTGGTCAGCATCAACCGCGATGCCTCCTCATTCCCGCTGATCAGGCGCCACGGCGCCTTCGGCGTGAACATCCTCAATGCCGATCAACTCGATATTGCCGAGCGCTTTGCCGGCAAGGGCGGGCTGAAGGGCGCCGATCGCTTTGCCGGAGCCAACTGGGTGACTTCTGTCTCGGGCGTTCCGCTGCTGGTCGGCGCGTTGTCGGCGGTCGATTGCGAGGTCGAGGAGATCGTCGAACGGCATTCGCACGCCATCATCATCGGCCGCGTCAGGGACATCAGAAGTTCGACCCGGACGGCCGCGCTGGCCTATTGGCACGGCCAGTATGTGGCGGTCGACCAGGACGAAGACGCGGCCAAGCTCGCAGACGTCAGCGTTCCCGCGCGCGGCCGGCGCGGCATTTGATCGCCGCCGGCCGCTAGAGCGTTTTCGAGCGAAGTGGACACCGGTTCGCGTAAAGAAAACGCGTTAAAACAAGAATCTAGAGCACCGTTCCGATTCCATCGGAACGGTGCTCTAGCGCGCAGGCTGGCCTTTTCCCCGTCATCGCTCTAGAAGCGCAGCCTGAGCCTCCCAAACCGGGAAGGCGATGGAGCGCCATGATGAAACGCGTCGCGACCTGGGCCTTCTACGCCGTCGGCGCGCTCGCGATCGCCTATCTCGCGCTCTACGCCTATGCGCTGTTTCGCGGCCAGCCGATCGTCCCCGGCGACCCCATTCACATCTTCCGCAAGCCGGACGCGCCGAACTATTCGTGAGATTCCCGGGGGATGCGTAGGGTGGATTAGTCCTGTGGTTGCGCGAAGCGCAGTCCGCTGGTGTAATCCACCACTTCCGTCGCCACGGGAGAAGAGGTGGGTTACGCTGCGCTAACCCACCCTACGAGATCACCCCCGCAAGATCGCCAGCGCCAGCGCCTGCGCGCGCGGCACGATGCTGTCGAGCTCGAGATATTCCTCCGGCGTATGCGCAAGCCCGCCGACCGGGCCGAGGCCGCAGATGGTCGGCGTGCCGACCGCGGCGGTGAAGCCGGAATCGGCGCAGCCGCCGGAGAACTCGCCTTCGAGCGTGGTGAGACCGGCCTGCTTTGCGGCCGCCTGATAATTTTCGAACAGCGCCTTCGAGGCTTCGCTCTGCACCACCGGCACGAATTCGCCCTTGATCGTCAGCGTTGCGCTGGTGCCCGGCACGTAGGAGGTCGCGACGATTGTCTCGATCGCTGCCATCACCGTGGCGCGATCCGCCGGATCGATATAGCGCAGGTCGATCTGGCCTTCGGCGTACGGCGCTGTGGTGTTGACGGACTGGCCGCCCGCAACCAGGCCGACATTCAGCGTGATGCCTTTGGCAAGATCGGTCAGGGCGTGGATCTGGACGATCTTGTGCGCGAGCTCGCCGATCGCACTGACGCCCGCGGCGAAATTGGCGCCGGAATGCGCGGCTTTGCCGGTGATGGCCAGATGCATGAAGATGCCGCCCTTGCGGCCGGTGACGACGTTGCCGGTCGGGCGGCCCGGCTCGGAATTCAACACGGCGCGCGCCGCGCGTCCTTCGCGCTCGATCACCGGGCGTGACGACGGCGAGCCGATCTCCTCGTCCGAGGTGATCAGCACCTTGATCGGATGCGGGCTGCCGCCGAATTTGTGGAAGGCGGTCGCCACGAACACGTTCATGACGAGGCCGGACTTCATGTCGGCGACGCCGGGCCCGTAGGCGCGGTTATCTCGAATCGTGAACGGACGGCGCCCGGCCTCGCCCTTGCCGAACACGGTGTCGCGATGCCCCATCAACAGCACCGGCTTCTCGTTGCTGCCGGGTTTTGCGATTTCCGCATGGATCGCATCGCCAAAGCTGTCGTGATGTTCGCGCCGGAACGGAATGCCGTGCTCGGCAAAATGCCGCTCGAACCGCGCACCGACCGCATCGACGCCTTCCTTGTCATAGGACCCGGAATCGATGTTCACGACGTCGCGCAACAGATCGATCATCGCCTGCCGCTGCGCCGCCAGCCAGTCCGTGATTTGAGCTTCAGACATTGTCACCTCGCGTGGTTTTCAGCGCGCTTATAGGGCTTTGCGCAGTCGCGACCTAGTCGCCGGATGCGGTGCGGCCATGTCGAGGCTGATCTCCGGCCGGGTATCGCCTCGCTTTCTCCCCACACACAGCCGTCATCCTCCGCGAAGGCGGGGGATCCAGTACGCCCGCGGCTCCTCAGGGAATGTGGTTTCTCCAGTCCCGGCCCGCGCGAGCCTCCAAGGATGGGGAAAATGTCCTAGACGCCGTCCGCCCGCTCGCCCACGATCAGCGGGCCGATCTCGCGTTCCAGCACCTGCTGCACCAGATCGTAGGAATCGATGATCTCGCGGATCTGCGCCACCTGGCCGTTGCGAAAGGTGTAGAACACGGCCATGTCGACCTGAATGATGCGGTCGTTGCTGCGCTTCCTGAAGAACACGCGCAGATAGGCCGCGACCGTGTCGCCCTCGGCGACGATCTGCGGCACCTGGTAGCGGACCTCGGAGTAGCGCGCCTGCACCGTGCGCCAGAACTCGCCCAGCTCCGTCTTGCCGTGGCAGGGGCCCATGTGCGGCAGCACGTCGATCGGCGCGTGGGTGAGGAAGTCGACGTCGTCGCTGCAGCACGCCAGCGCGGCCTCGAGATCGCTGCGCACGATGGCGTCGAGCAGATGCAGCACGCGCTGGCGATTGAGCTTCTCGACCGTCATTCCGCCTGTCCTCATTGGCCGCGTGGCGTTTGCACAAAGCTAACGCGCGGTTTTGCGCGCGGGCAATCCGCAAAACCACAGGGATGTTGCAGACGATATGACGCGCCAGCGCAATGCCAGGTTCATGGCTGCAATTACCGGTTGTGTAGCCGCGCGCCTGCACGAATTCACGCATTCGGCCGGATGGCATCGGCCGTCGGCTCCCTCGCCCCGCTTGCGGGGGGAGGGTGGGGTG
>NZ_JAACFT010000002.1 GCF_029051685.1 Bradyrhizobium sp. CSA207
GCGCGAGCGGGGTGGGGTGATCTCTCCACTCGGGCACCGCTTGATTGGATGGACTGTCACCCCACCCCGCTTCGCATTTCGCTGCGCTGCATGCGAACCGACCCTCCCCCTCCAGGGGAGGGTAAGGGGAACGCTGCGTTAGCCGTCACCCCACCACCTTGCTGCTCCCCTGCGTGATCAGGCGCGCGGCGCGCTGGTCGCGGGCGTAGATCCAGAGCCAGCTCAAGGCGACGCTGAGGCGGTGGCGCAGGCCGATCAGGAAGTAGATGTGGGCGATGCCCCAGATCCACCATGCGATGGTGCCGCGCAGCTTGAAGCGGCCGAAGTCGATCACCGCGAGCCGTTTGCCGATCTGCGCCAGGCTGCCAGCATGCTTGTAGCGGAACGGGCCTGTCGGCTCCTTGCGCAGGCGCGCCTTGATGGTCTCGGCGACATGACGTCCCTGCTGCTTGGCGGCCGGCGCGATGCCGGGCACCGGCTTGCCCTCCCAGGCATTGATCGAAACGGTATCGCCGATCGCAAAGATCTCGGGATGGCCGGGAATCGTCAGATCGGCCTCGACCTGCACCCGGCCGGCACGGTCGGCCGGCGCGCCCAGCCATTCGGCGGCGGGCGATGCGCGCACGCCGGCCGCCCAGATCTTGGTCTTGGCGTCGAGCCGCGTGCCGCCGAACACCACGCCGTCGCGGTCGATCTCGGTGACGGCCTGGCCGAGCACGACCTCGACGCCGATCTTCTCCAGAGACGCCTGCGCATAGGCCGAGAGGTCGTCGGCGAAGCCTGCGAGCACGCGCGGTCCCGCCTCGATCAGCACCACGCGCGCCTTGGTCGTATCGATGTTGCGGAAATCTTCCGGCAAGGTCTGGTGCGCCATCTCCGCGATGGTGCCCGCGAGCTCGACGCCGGTGGGCCCCGCGCCGACGATGACGAAGGTCAACCGCGCCGCGCGCCGGACCGGATCGGTCTCGCGCTCGGCGCGCTCGAATGCCACCAGGATGTGCCGGCGCAGCGTGGTCGCGTCTTCCAGCGTCTTCAGGCCGGGCGCGAATTGCTCCCATTCGTCATGGCCGAAATAGGCATGGCGCGCGCCGGTGGCGAGCACCAGCGTGTCGTACGGCACCTCGCTGCCGTCATCGAGCAGCACCGCGCGCCTGCCGGCATCGACGCCGCTGACCGTCGCAAACAGCGTTGTCACCTCGCGCCTGTCGCGCATGAGATGGCGTACCGGCCAGGCAATCTCGCTGGTGGCGAGCGATGCGGTCGCGACCTGGTAGAGCAGCGGCTGAAACAGATGATGGTTGCGCCGGTCGATCAGCGTGATCGCGACCGGGGCGCCGGCGAGCCGGTAAGTCGTCTCCAGCCCGCCAAAGCCGGCCCCGACGATAACGACGCGATGGGGTGTCATGGTCATGGAAGCGGCCCTCGGGTCCAGCGATTCATTCTCTTCCCATCATTTAAGTGCGGAAAGTAGCCTGCGGTCCAATAGCCGTGATCAATCGAGGAATAGGCGCCGTGTATCGAGTCCGCGAAAAGCGCCGCAGCCCTCGCCGAAGTGAGTAGAACTATAGTTCTTGCCATTAACGATTGGAGCGAATTATGGTGCAGGGCAGGCGCCGAGGCCATTGGCAGCTCGACGGATTTTGCGCTCTAAAGAGACCACCCGGAGCGGCGATCACCCCGCTTCTGGGGCAAAGAGAACTGAGGAGGGGAGTGGTTATGAGGACAGCATTCTGGCTGGCAGGCGCGGCTGCGCTCGCGCTGGCAAGCCCGGCTTTGGCCGGCGACACCATCAAGATCGGTTTCGTTTCGACCTTCAGCGGGCCGACCGCCGTGATCGGCAACGACATGCGCAACTCGTTCGATCTGGCACTGGATCATCTCGGCCGCAAGATGGACGGCAAGCCGGTCGAGGTGATCTACGAGGATGACGGGCAGAAGCCCGACGTCGGCAAGCAGAAGACCGAGAAGCTGGTGCAGTCCGACAAGGTCGACTTCATCGTCGGCTACATCTGGTCCAACGTGCTGCTGGCTTCGCTGAAGACCGCCGTGGACTCGCAGACCTTCCTGATCTCGGCCAATGCCGGCCCGTCGCAGCTCGCGGGTGAGCTGTGCTCGCCTTACGTGTTCTCGACCTCCTGGCAGAACGACCAGACGCCGCAGGCCATGGGCCTCTACATGAACCAGAAGGGTGTCAAGAGCGTCTTCCTGATCGGGCCGAACTACGCCGCCGGCAAGGACATGCTCGCGGGCCTCAAGAGCACCTTCAAGGGCGAGATCAAGGGCGAGGAATACACGGTCTGGCCGAGCCAGCTCGACTTCTCCGCCGAGCTGTCCAAGGCCCGCGCCTCCGGTGCCGAGTCGATCTTCGTGTTCTATCCGGGTGCAGCCGGCGTGCAGTTCCTCAATCAATATGTGCAGGCCGGCTTGAAGAGCACGATGCCGCTCTACACCGCCTTCACCGTCGACGAGCTGTCGCTGCCGCTCCAGAAGGAGAACGCGCTCGGCGTGCCCGGCGCGCAGGAATGGGTCAACGACCTGCCCAACGAGCAGAACAAGCGCTTCGTCGCCGACTATCGCAAGAAGTACACCGGGCTGCGCCCGACCTATTACGGCGCGCAGGCCTATGATGCCGCCCAGCTCATCAACAGCGCGGTCGTTGCTGTGAAGGGCGATACCAGCAAGAAGGATGCGATGAAGGCCGAAATGGAGAAGGCCAACTTCAAGTCGCTGCGCGGCGCCTTCAAGTTCGGCAACAACCACATCCCGGTGCAGAGCTTCTATCTCCAGGACGTGGTCAAGGATGCCGACGGCCAGCTTGCCCTCAAGACGGTCGCCACCATCGTCGAGAACAACCAGGATCGCTTCCACGACAAGTGCCAGATGAAGTGAGGTGATTGCTTCTCCCTCTCCCCGCTCGCGGGGAGAGGGAGACTCTCCGCGGGGACGGTAGATGTGAGACTCGCAACCACTCACCACGCCGTCATTGCGAGCGCAGCGAAGCAATCCAGAGTCTTTCCGCGGAGGGATTCTGGATTGCTTCGTCGCAAGGGCTCCTCGCAATGACGGCGCGGATGGGATTTTTGCTACGGCGAAGAAGCGCCTACATCCTTGGCATGCTCGCGGGCCGCACCTCGCGGGCCTGCGCTGCGAGCCTGATTCCGGCGTTGGCCGCGCCAAAGCCCTGATAATCCCTGCGCTCGACGATTTCGAAGAAGAACCGCTCGTCGAAAATGTGGGTGTAGACCTGGAAGAATTCGCTGTCGCCGTCGCGGTCGTAGAGGATGTGGTTGGCGCGTAGTTGCGCCATCAATTCGGGCGCAAGGTCGTATTTGGCTTCGATGTCGTCGTAATAATTGTCGGGAATATCCAGGAAATCCGCGCCGCGCTCGCGCATCGCGGCGACCGCCGCGAAGATGTCCCGGCATGTGAACGCGACGTGCTGCACGCCGGAGCCGAAGAACTCCGAGATGAAGCGCGCCGGCAGCGTGCGATTGGCGGAGGAGCCGTTGAGCACGAAGCGCAGGCTCTGGTCGGTATTGATGACGGCCTGGCTCTGCACCAGACCCCTGGGGTCGGCGATCTCCATCTGCGGCAGCCGCGTCAGGTCGAGGATACCGGTGTAGAACAACAGCCAGGACAGCATCTCGTCATAGGGCATCGACTGCGCGATGTGGTCGACGGCGAGCAGGGCGTCCGCGCTGGCGTCGCTCGCGAGCGGCTCGAAATCCGTGTCCCAGTTCTTGCCGACCTGGTCGAGGAAATACAGCAAGCTGCCGCCGACGCCGTGGATCGCTGGGATTTCCAGCTCGCCCGGTCCGACCGGCTGGTAGAACGTGCGTGCCTTCAGCGCCTCCGCGCGCGCCATGGCGCGGGAGGCGTCGTCGACATCGAGCGCGATGGCGCAGATACCGGGGCCGTGCGTGACGTAATGCGAATGCGCGAAGCCGTCGGTCTCGGAATTGATCACGAGTTCGACCTTGCCTTGCGACCAGCGCTCCACCGCCTTGCTGCGGTGCTTGCCGGACTTGCGGAAACCGAGCTGTGAGAACAGGCGGGCGAGTTCGCCGGCCTTGGTCTCGTTCACCGCAAACTCGATGAAGCCGGTGCCGCGGCTCACCGCCCGCGGTGCCAGCGGCTTGGGCGAAAGTTTCGGCCATCTGTTCGCAAGCTGGTCCTCCAGCAGGATCAGCGAGCGCAGGCCGTCGATCGCGGTCTGTGCGGCCGAGCCGGCGCGGAACTGGTCGTTGAAGATCTCCAGCGACAGCGGCCCGGCATAGCCCGTCGCCGCGATCGCCTCCATGAACTCGCCGACCGGCAGATCGCCCTGGCCGGGGAAGGAACGGAAGTGCCGGCTCCACGACAGGATGTCGAGCTCGAGTTTCGGCGCATCCGCAAGCTGCACCAGGAAGATCTTGTCGCCGGGAATCGAGGCCATCGCGCGGGTTGGAAAGCCCGGCGCCAGCGCATGAAAACTGTCGAGGATGACGCCGATCGCCGGATGATCGGCGCGACGCACGATCTCCCAGGCGTCGCGGTAGTCGTTGACATGCCGTCCCCAGGCCAGCGCCTCGTAGCCGACGCGCAGGGACCGCTTGGCCGCGCGCTCGCCGAGCTCGCGAAAATCGTCGGCGGCGCGGTCGATGCCGCCGAGCGAGGCCGGCGACACGTTCGAGCAGATCAGCAAGAGATCGGTGCCGAGCTCCTGCATCAGGTCGAACTTGCGTTCGGCCCGCGCAAAGTTGCGCGCCCGCTGCGGCTCCGGCATGCCCTCGAAATCGCGGAACGGCTGGAACGCGCAGATCTCGAGACCGAGATCCTTGCACAGCTGCGCCACCTCGCGCGGGCCTGCACCGAACGACAGCAGGTCGTTCTCGAAGATTTCGACGGCGTCAAAGCCGGCGGCCGCGATGGCGCGGAGCTTCTCGTCGAGAACCCCGGAGAGCGAGACGGTTGCGATCGAGCGCTTGTTCATGCCGCGCTCTCCTCCATTGCGCCGCCGAGGAACAATTGCCCGATGCGGGGATCGTTCAAAATGCGTTTCGCGCCGTCGATCATCCGGGTCTGGCCGAGCTCGAGCACGATACCAAGATCGGAGATCTCCAGCGCCGATCGTGCGTTCTGTTCGATCATCAGGATGGTGACGCCGCGATCCCGCAGGGATTTGAGGATATCGAACGTCTGCTGCACCATCAGCGGCGACAGGCCGATCGAGGGCTCGTCGATCAGCACGAGCTTTGGTTCGAGCAGCAGCGAGCGGGCGATCTCGAGCTGCTTCTGCTCGCCGCCCGAGAGCGTGGAAGCCTGCTGCGCCGACTTGCGCCGCAGCGCCGGGAACAGATCGAGTGCGGCCTCGATCCGCGTGGGCAGGTCGATATCCTTGCCCGCGGCGACACCGCCGAGCTCGATATTGTGGCGCACCGACAGCTCGGGAAAAATGTTGCGGCCCTGCGGGACGTAGCAGACGCCAGCATTGAGCAGCGCCCGCTGGCTCAAGTTGGTGACGTCGCGGTTCCCAAAGCTGATCTTGCCCTCGCGCAGCTTCAACAGGCCGAAGATCGCCTTGAACACCGTCGACTTGCCGGCGCCGTTCGGGCCGATGATGGTGGTGATGGTGGCCTGCGGCACGGCGAAGGTGGTGCCGTTCAGGATCGTCATCTTGCCGTAGCCGCCGACGAGATTTTGAACCGAGAGGATGGTGTCGCTCATGGCTCGTTTCCTAATGTCCGAGATAGGCTTCGATCACGGCAGGGTTTTTGCGAACCTCGTCCGGCCGTCCCATCGCCAGCACCTTGCCTTCCGCCATCACCATCACGCGCGAGCACAGCGACATCACGAACTCCATGTTGTGCTCGATCACGACGAAGGTGGCGTTCTTCTCGCGGTTGATCGCGACCAGCCGCTCCTTGAGGTCCGACAGCATTGACGGGTTGACGCCGCCGGCGGGCTCGTCAAGCAGCACCAGGCGCGGCCCGCCCATGAAGGCCATGGCGGCGTCGAGCAGCTTCTGCTGGCCGTAGGACAGGCCGCCGGCAGGCTCGGCGGCGAGATGATCGAGCTTGAAGAAGCCGATCATCTGGTTGGCGGCCTGCGTCAGTCCGGCGTCGGAGCGACCGACCAGACGCGAGGCCATGCTGCCCTGGTGCTCCTGTCCCGCAAGGATCAGATTCTCGCGTACCGAGAGCTTTGGAAAGACCTGCAAGAGCTGGAAGGTGCGGCTGACGCCGAGCTTGTTGAGCTCGGCGGGACGCAGGCCGGTGACGACCTTGCCGTCGAGCTTGACCTCGCCGCCGCTTGGCGTGAGCTGGCCGAGGATGCAGTTGAACAGGGTCGACTTGCCGCAACCATTCGGCCCGATCAGGCCGAGGATCTCGCCCTCGCGGACGTCGAAGCTGACATCGGCGACGGCGCTGATGCCGCCAAAATTCTTCTTGATATTGGTGACTTCGAGGACCGCGCTCATTGCACCGTCTCCAGCCGGGATTTTGCGACGGCGCGCAGCGCGGAGGCCGCCTTGGTTCGCCGTGCCGCCATGGCGCGGTCGAGGATTCCGAGGATGCCGGTGGGCGACCAGATCAGCAGCAATATCACCGCGACCGCATAGAGCATCAGATAATAGCCTTCGGTGAAGCGCAGCCATTCCGGCAAGAGCACCGCGATCATCGCGCCGAGGAACGGGCCGAGGAAGAAGCCGGCGCCGCCGACGATCACCATCATCAGCAGGTCGAGCGAGAGCGACAGGTTGAACGGCACGGGATCGATATATTGCGTCAGCGGCGCATAGAGTGCGCCGGCGATGCCGCCGAGCGCCGAGCCGATCGCGAATGCCATCAGCGTGTAGCGACGCGTGTCGATGCCGAGCGACTGCGCGCGCAGCGGATTCTCGCGCAGTGCCATGAAGGCGCGGCCCCAGGGCGAGCGGATCAGCCACCACACCGCCAGCGACACGATCGCGAGCGAGCCGAGGCAGACGTAATAGAACGGCAGCGGCTTGTTGGTCGCGATCCCGAAGAAGTGCGGTCGTGGAATGTTGGAGATGCCGTAGATCCCGCCGGTGAGCCAGCTCTCGTTGCGGAACACCAGGAAGGCCAGCGTCGAGAACGCCAGCGTGACGAAGGCGAGGTAGTGATGCTGCACGCGCAGCGCCGGATAGCCGAGCACCCAGCCGACTGCGAAGCTCAGTATGATCGCGACCACAATCGCGGCCGGCAGCGGCCAGCCATGGGTTGTCATGATCGCCGCCGCATAGGCGCCGATGCCGACGAAGGCGCCCTGCGCCAGCGACACCTGGCCGGCATAGCCGAGCGTCAGATTCAGTCCCATCGCCGCGATGGTCATCACCGCCCATTGGCTCAGGATGAACAGGCCGTAGCGGTTGAAGTTCATGGGAATGACGATGAGGCCGGCGATGACGGCAAGGCCGAGCGCGATCTTCAGGGGTTTGGCAAATCCGCTCATACCGTGCGCTCCTCGGCGCGGCCGAGCAATCCTTGCGGCCGGAACAGGATGACGAGGATCAGGAAGATCAGCGGCACCGCCGCGCGATATTGCGTCGAGACGTAGGACGCTGCGAGATTGTCGAGCACGCCGATCAGCAGGCCGCCGGCGATGGCGCCGCGCACCTGGTTGAAGCCGCCGACGATCGCCGCGATGAAGGCGGCCTGGCCCAGCACCTCGCCGGAGGAGAATTTGGCGAGATAGATCGGCGTGATCAGCAGCGAGGCCAGCGCCACCAGGAAGGCGTTGATCAGGAAGGTCAGCAGGATCATGCGCTCGACCGGCACGCCGATGATGCGCGCCACCGTCGGGTTCTGCGCCGCCGCCTGCATCTGGTGGCCGAGCGAGGTGCGGCTCAAGAGCGCGGTCAGGCCGAAGACCGCGAGGATGGCGAGGGCGAGCACGCCGATGCTTTGCAGCGAGACGATATGGCCGAGAATTGAGATATCGCCGGTCGGCACGATCGACGGGAACGGCGATGCCTCAGCGCTGAAGAACTGCTTCACGGCTTCCTTGATGCCGATCGCCAGCGCCATGGTGGCGATCGCCAGCGGCAGCACGCCGTGGCGCATCATCGGGTCGACCAGCAGCATCTTGAAGGCCAGCCCAAGCAGGATCATCGACAGCAGGATGCCGAGGATGATCGCGAGCCAGAACGGTGCGCCGGCATGCATCGCCGCCAGCATCAAAAACGCCGGCAGCATCACGAACTCGCCTTGCGCGAAATTGATGGTCTGCGAGGTCTGCCACAGCAGCGTGAAGCCGACCGCGACCAGCGCGTAGATCGCGCCAGTCGCAAGTCCCGCAACCAGAAGATCGAACAGATTGGACATTTTCCCCTCTCTTCTCCCTCTCCCCGCTTGCGGGGAGAGGGTTGGGGTGAGGGGGAGTCTCCGCGAGGACGGTGATAGTTGGACTCGCGGAAGCTTCCCCTCACCCGGAATTTGCTACGCAAATTCCGGCCTCTCCCCGTAAGAGAGGCGAAAGAACCTCACTTCACCTTCGGCAGCACCTGCTTCACGACTTGTTTGCCCTCCACCACTTCCACCAGAAAACTCTGGCGGTCGATGTCGCCGGTCTCGCTGAAGGTGACATCCATCAGGATGCCCGGCTCGGCCGCGGCCTTGATCGTCAATCCATGCAGCGTATCGGCGAAGGCCTTGGAATCGACCTTGCCCATCTTCTCGGTGGTGGCCTTCACCATGTAGACGGCGAGGTAGCCCTTCAGGCCGTTGTGGTCCGGCACGTAATTGTACTTTTTCGAGAACTTCTCGCGGAATGCCTTGATCAGGTCGACCGGCGCGTCGGTGGTGAGGCCGACATGACCGCGCGCGCCATTGGCGGCGTCGCCGGCGAGATCGATAACCTTCTGGCCGATCAGCGTGGTCTCGCCCATCAGCGGCGCGGTGACGCCCTGGCGCTTCAGTTCTTTGAGGATGCGCGCGCTCTCTTCTTCGTTGAGATAGACGAACACGGCATCGGGATTGGCCGCCTTGATCTTGCCGACGTCGGCGGCGAAATCCGCCTGGCCGGCTTCGGTCGAGAGGTCGGCGATCACCTTCGAGCCGAGCCGGTCGAGCTCCTTGATGACGACGTCGCGCCCGCCGCGACCGAAATCGTTGTTGACCCAGACCACCGCGACCGTCTTCGCCTTCATCTCATCGTGGATGTATTTGGCGACCTTCGGCATCGAGGATTGCTGGCCGAACGAGGTGCGGAACAGGAACTTGTTGCCGCCTTGCGTCAGCTCGGCGGCTTCGCCGCCCATGATCTGCGCGATGCCGGCTTCCGCTGCGAGCGGCGCGGTGACCTTCACCGAGCCGGAGTAGCCGGGCCCGAGCAGCACGTAGGGCTCGGCGTCGAGCGCCTTCTGCACCTGTGCGCGCGCCACGCCGGGGTTGGATTGAGAATCGGCGTGGCTGACTTCGAGCTTGCGGCCGAGCACGCCGCCCTTGGCGTTGATCTCCTCGATCGCGAGGTCGATGCCGTTCTTCCAGTTGGTGCCGACGGTGGCGCCGCCGCCCGAGAGCTCGGCGACGTCGGCAAGCTTGATCGCCTGTGCGTGGGCGCTGGTAGCCGCGGCGAAGGCAAGCAGGGCGCCTGCCAGTAGTGTGGATTTCATCTCATTCCTCCCTTGGTTTGTTCGGTTTGGTCGACGGCCTTGTGTCCGGCCGCTTAGGTTACGCTGCGTTGGTGGTCGAGCTTCGCTCCGCCATCACGCCATCAAAAGCCTCTCCCATGACGTCCGTTGATGGGGCAAGCCCCGTGAACAGCTCGAAGGCGTCGGCGGCCTGGTAGATCGCAAGCTCTCGCCCGGTCATGATCCGCGCGCCCTTGGCTTGCGCCGCAGCCAGGAGCGGCGTGATCAGCGGCGAATAGACGGCGTCGGCGACCCATAAATTTTCGTGCAGCAGCGTGGCCGGGACCGGCATGCCCCGGTCCGGCAGCATGCCGACCGGCGTGCCGTTGACGAGACCGGTCGCACCATCGAGTGCGTCCTCGACGCTCATAGCCACCCTCGCGCCACCCGGCGCGGCCAGGAGGGAGACGAGCTTCTCGGCGCGCCCCGGCTCGTTGTCGAAAATGCGGATGTCGGTCACCTTCAGGCTCGCCAGCGCAAAGGCGATCGCCTTGCCGACGCCGCCCGCGCCGATCACGGCGACGCTGTTTCCGGCAGGCGCAAGCAGCGGCGCCACCGCGCGGGCAAACCCGGTCGTGTCGGTGTTGTGGCCGGTCAGCCGGCCGTCGCTTGCGACCACGGTGTTGACCGCGCCCATGGCAGCGGCGCCCGGCGCCAGCTCGTCGAGCAGCGGGACCACGGCTTCCTTGTAGGGATAGGTGACGTTGACGCCGGCAAAGCCGAGCCGCCGCACCCCTTCGAGCATCATGGCGAGCCCGGCCGCGTCAGCGCCGGCGACCTCGATCAGCTGATAATGGCCGCGCAGGCCAAGCGCCTCGGCCGCGCGCTCGTGCATCGCAGGCGAGGCGGAATGCGCGATGGGCGCACCGATCAGGCCGGTGAGGAGCTTCTTGCTGGCGGCGGGTCCGCGCTTCGACATGCTGTGCATTCGTCTTGTGAGGAGCGTTTATCCCCGGCCAATAGCGGGGAAATCCGCGCAAGTCCAAGCGGGACGATAGTCTTTCCCTTGCCTAACACAATTACCCATTTATCGGACAAACCTAACATAATGTTATTTTTTCCGCCCGCGCGTCGCGGCCGCCTTGCCGTTGCCGCGGGACGGCTCGACCGCGCGCATCTCGGCGCGCAGGGCCTCGATGAAATACTCGACATGGAGCGACAGCGGCGCGCCGCGCTTGACCGCGATGTAGGTGTCGAACCGCGTCGGCTCGGTGATCTTGAGCAGCTCGATCCCGGGATAGCCGCCATGGGCCACCGTGAACTGGTCGATGACGGCGATGCCCAGCCCCGCCTTCACCAGCGCGCAGACCGTGGTGCCGAAGCGGGCGCGGATGGTGATGTTGTAGTCGAGCCGGTTGCGCGCAAAGATCTCCGCCATGATACGGCCGTAGGGATCCTTGGGATCGATGCCGATCAGCGGATAGCGGGTGATCTCGGCGGCCGAAACCTGCTTGCGGCCGGCAAGCTCATGGCCCGGCGGCACGATGCAATAGAGCTCGCCCGAGGCGAGCGGCATGAAGTCGAGCCCGGAATGCTCGAGCCGGTAGCTCATCGCCACGCACTCACCGCGGCCGAGCAGGAGGTAGTCGATGGCTTCCTCGAGCTTGAGGATGTTGATGTCGATGCCGAGATCGGGATAGCGGCGCCGGACGCGCTCGATCGCGCGCGGCACCATCACCTGCGAGATGCTCGGCACCGAGCCGATGCGCAGCTCGGACAAGCCGCCGCGTCCGATCTTGGAGATGATCTCGGAGAGATCGTCGACCTTCTTGTAGACGCCGTTGATCTGCTCGAAAATGTTCTCGGCCTCGGGCGTCGGGAAGTAGCGTCCGTTCTGGCGCTGGAAGAAGCGGATACCGAGCGAACGCTCGGTGTATTTGACGAGACGGCTGATGCCGGGCGCCGAGACGTTGAGCAGCTTCGCCGCGCCGCCGATGGTGCCCGTCACCATCACGGCCCGGATCACTTCAACCTGGCGCAGCGTCATCATGTCCTGGACATCCCGAAAGGCGATCGCAATCGCGATCATCTCACGGAAGAAGCGAGGTCATCCAGCGGTATGTGTATTGAGGTGAGCTGGAGAGGGGGGATCCCCCTCTCCCCTTGTGGGAGAGGGTGGCTCGTCGCGTAGCGGCGAGACGGGTGAGGGGTATCTCTCCGCGCACCGCTGTCAGTCGCGCTCGCGGAAACAACCCCTCATCCGGCGCTTCGCGCCACCTTCTCCCACAAGGGGAGAAGGGGAAAGCCAGCTTCGTGGTTGAATCGTTTTGGCTAGATCAGCACATCGAATGCAAGGCCGTCGTACCCGCGCGAGCAGCTTGCGCGATGACCGCGAACGCGTAGCTCAGCTCGCCGGTCCTTCCGGCGACACGCTGCCGGGACGTTCCGCGCGCTCGCTTTGCAGCACCACGCGCGCGAACTCGATGATCTTCTGCTTGTTTGCCGTGTCGCGGACGGCGAAAAATACGCGGTTGAGCTCGAGGCCGAGCACGCTGTTGAGGGCGATGTTCTCGTCTTCCATCGTGGCTTTCCCGCTGCAGGCGTCCTAGGTGTAACTTGACGTCACTTCTTCCACAAGTAGATTAAATCTTCGAAGCGTGTGGCGCACCGGGAAACTACGGAAGCGGTGAATTGAGGCAGCCCCCCAAGACGTGCTATAGCGAGCGGCAAGGATCAGGAAACGCACTGATGTCCGCCGTGGATTATGGCCGGGAAGCGCTCGACTTCATCGAAGGGCTGGGAGCCTACCGCACGGTTCCGGACGCCATGGATTCGCTCGCAACGGCATTCAGCCGGTACGGCTTCGAGCACATCATCGTGACGGGCTTGCCGAACCCCGACCAGCGCTTTTCCCAGATGGTGCTCGCCAAGAAGTGGCCGGCGGAATGGTTCAGCCTCTACATCCAAAAGAGCTACGACCGCGTCGATCCCGTGATCCGCAAATGCCGGCAGACGGTGAATCCCTTCGAGTGGTCGGAGGCGCCTTATGATCCCGAATTGGAACCGGGCGCGGTGGAGGTGATGCGGCGCGCTGCCGATTTCCGCATGTCGCGTGGCTTCGTCGTTCCGATCCACGGGTTGACCGGCTACGAGGCCGGCGTCTCGCTCGGTGGCGTCCACCTTGATCTTAATGCCCGCAGCAAGCCAGCGCTGCATCTGATCGCGATGTATGGCTTCGACCATATCCGCCGTTTGCTCGATCCGGCGCCACATCCGTCGATGCGCCTCACCCCGCGCGAGCGCGAGGTGATCTCCTGGGCTTCGCAGGGCAAGTCGGCCTGGGAGATCGGCGAGATCCTGAACATCACCCAGCGCACCGCGGAAGAGCATCTTGCAACCGCGGCGCGCAAGCTCGGCGCCGTCAACCGGACGCATGCGGTCGCGATCGCGATCCGTCACAGAATCATCAATCCCTGAAATAGCCGCCTACTGGGAAATTTCCCAATAGTCGGCTCGGCCTTCTTCCCAGAGGCTTCCCTCATTTCAAGCCATGGGGGACTTCATGATTCATGTGATTTCGGCCGTTAACCGGCACCTTTACGAGGACGTCATCGAGCAACACTTTCGGGTGCGTCACGAGATTTTTGTGGAGGAGCGGAAATGGGAGGGACTGCGGAAGCCCGATAGCCGCGAGATCGACGCCTACGACAATGAGGACGCGATCTATCTGCTGGCCCTCGACGAAAGCCGCCGTGTGCTCGGCGGCTCCCGGCTGTATCCAACCACCAAGCCGACGATGATGAGCGATGTCTTTCCACACCTTGCTGCGGTGCGTGGCTGTCCGGTGGACCCCCTGGTCTGGGAGTGGTCACGTTTCTTCGTCGCGCGCGACCGCCGTGATGGCGCGCTCAACCTGCGACTGATGGCGGCGGCGCAGGAGTTCTGTCTCGACCAGGGCATCGAGCGTCTCTGCCTGGTCATGGAGACGTGGTGGCTGCCGCGATTCCACGACATCGGCTTCGTCGTCACGCCGCTCGGACTACCGGCGCTGGTCGAGGACTCCTGGACCATGGCCGCGACGATTGAGGTCCGCCAGGAATCGCTCGATATCGTGTGCAACCGTATCGGGATGACGCACGCCATCCAGCACGACGGTCCGCGTATCGACTGCATCGCCCGTGCCAACCTCTGCGGCCTTGCCGCGCAACGAAAGATTGCCTGAGATGTCGAACATGATGCGGGACAGCCAGATCATGGCGCAGACCAGGGACGAGAATCTTAGCTACATGTCCGACATGGCGCTCGAACTCGCGGAGATGGCGGAAGACTCCGGAATGGCAACGCTCGCCTATCTGTTCCGGATGGCGGCACTGGAGGCCTCGACGGCAGACGCCGTGCTCGCCGAGCCGGACGATCTTCCCCGGCAGATGACGTCACACTAGGCGCAGTCTTCCTTCACTCAACGGAAGGCCCCGCCCTCTCCCTCGGGAGAGGGCGATCGTTTTTTCTGCAGCGCGGCGCTTCGTCACCTCCGCTCCGGATGGGTGCGGCAGGTTGACCCATCCTCCCCGGCAGCCTTCTTGCAAGGTGCGCACGACCGCGCTCGCCGGGATGCAACAAAGTGCATGTCTGGCGTCAAATCGCTCTTGCCTCGGAACGATACTGCCATTACCCATTTTTCGGCCTTGAAGAGGCAGGGGGAGCTCTTTCACTGATGGCGACCGTGTTCGAACATCGGCGTGACGCTGCGTGCGCCTGAAAGAGTTTTGATGCTGCTCGTCGTCGAACAATTTTTGAACGGATTGCAGTTCGGCCTGCTGCTGTTCCTGCTCGCCGCCGGACTGACGCTGGTGTTCGGGATCATGGATCTCGTCAACCTCGCGCACGGCTCGCTCTACATGATGGGCGCCTATTTCGCCGCGACCTTCGCGGCCTGGACCGGCAGCTTTCTGCTCGGCGCGTTCCTGGCGCTCGGTGCGACGCTGCTGCTTGGCATCGTGCTCGAGGTGGTGGCGCTGAAACATCTCTATGGACGAGACCATCTCGACCATGTGCTCGCGACCTTCGGCCTGATCCTGTTCTTCAACGAGGCCGTGAGGCTGATCTGGGGGCCGGCGGGCCTCGCGCTGCCGCTGCCGGCCTGGCTCACCGTGCCGGTGCCGATCCTGCCGGGCATTCACTATCCCGCCTACCGTCTCGCCATCATCGTCGTGGCGCTGCTCGTTGCGCTGCTGCTCTATCTCGGCGTGATGCGCACCCGCGTCGGCATGCTGATCCGGGCCGGCGCCTCCAACCGCGAGATGATCGGTGCGCTCGGTATCAACATCAAGCTGCTCTACACCCTGGTGTTCGGTCTCGGCGCCGCGCTCGCCGGCCTTGCCGGGCTGATGCAGGCGCCGATTCTCACCGTGCAGATCGGCATGGGCGAGAACATCCTGATCCTCGCCTTCGTCATCATCGTGATCGGCGGCATCGGCTCGATCCGCGGCGCGTTCCTGGCCGCGATCTTCGTCGGCATGATCGACACGCTCGGCCGTGCCTTCCTGCCGAACCTGCTGCGGCAGGTGCTGAGTTCGACCGCCGCCTCCACCGCCGCGCCCGCGCTGTCATCCATGCTGATCTATCTGTTGATGGCAATCGTGCTGGTGGTGCGGCCGGAGGGGCTGTTTCCGGCCAACCGTCGATGAAGGCTTTCACTGTGAGCAAGGCCGTGACGGCCCTGATGCTGGCGGGCCTCGTGCTGCTGCCGCTCTATTCGCAAGCCTCCGGCAACATCTTCATCCTGACGCTGTTCACCCGCGTCGTCATCCTGGCGCTGGCGGCGGCGAGCCTCAACCTGATCATGGGCTATGGCGGCATGATGAGCTTCGGCCATGCCGCCTATCTCGGCATCGGCGGCTACGCCGTCGGCATTCTGGCGCAGGAAGGCGTCGGCTCCGGCTTCATCCAGTTTCCGGTCGCGCTCGCGGCGTCCGCTCTCTACGCGCTCGTGATCGGCGCGCTCTCCTTGCGCACCCGCGGCGTCTATTTCATCATGATCACGCTGGCGTTTGCGCAGATGGCCTATTACGTCGCCTCGGGCCTTGCACGCTACGGCGGCGACGACGGCCTCACGGTCTACAAGCGCAGCGACTTTTCCGGCCTGATCAATCTCGGCAACCGCGTGCAGTTCTACTATCTCTGCCTCGCCTGCTTGTTCGGCGTGATCTTCCTGATCTGGCGCATCGCCAATTCGCGCTTCGGCCTCGTCGTGCAGGGCCTGCGCTCGAACGAGCAGCGCATGCAGGCGATCGGCTTTCCGGCAAAACGCTACCAGCTGGTCTGCTTCGTCATCTCCGGCATGATGTGCGGCCTCGCCGGTGCGCTGCTCGCCAACAACACCGATTTCATCAGCCCGGCCGTGATGTACTGGACCCGTTCCGGCGACCTCATGGTGATGGTCATCCTCGGCGGCATGGGCGCGCTGTTCGGCCCGGTCATGGGCGCGGTGGTCTATCTGCTGCTGGAAGAGTTCTTGTCGCAGCTCACCGAATATTGGGCGCTGATCATGGGCCCGCTGCTGCTGCTGATCGTGCTGTTCGGCCGCGGCGGCATCATGGGCCTGCTCGGGAGGTTCAATCGTGGCTGAACCGCTGCTCCGTGTCGAAAAGCTGGTGCGCCGCTTTGGCGGCATCATTGCGACGGACAACGTCTCGCTCGACGTTGCGGCGGGCGAGCTGCACGCCATCATCGGCCCGAACGGCGCCGGCAAGACCACGCTGATCAGCCAGCTCACCGGGCATCTCGCGCCGAACTCCGGCAGCGTCTCGCTCGGTGGCCGCGACATCACCTACCTGCCCGCCTATCGCCGCTGCGCGCTGGGCCTGGCGCGTTCGTTCCAGATCACCTCATTGCTGTTCGACTTCACCGCTGCCGACAATGTCGCCCTGGCGGCGCAGGCCCATGCCGGCACGTCCTTCCGCTTTTTCGCCAATGCGCGCAAGGAAAAGGGCCTGCGTGATGCCGCGCATGCCGCGCTCGATCGCGTCGGGCTGTTGCATCGCGCCGACGTCGTCGTGTCCCGGCTCAGCCATGGCGAGCGGCGCGAGCTCGAGCTTGCGGTCGCACTCGCCAGCAAGCCAAAATTGCTGCTGCTGGACGAGCCGATGGCCGGGCTTGGTGTCACCGAATCCCAGCGCATGGTGAATCTGCTGCAGGAGCTGCGCAAGGAAGTCTCGATCGTGCTGGTCGAGCACGACATGCCGGCGGTGTTTGCGCTCGCCGACCGCATCACGGTGCTGGTCTATGGCCGCGTCATCGCCTCCGGCGATCCGGCTGCGATCCGCGGCAACGACGATGTCAAGCGCGCCTATCTCGGCGACCAGCATGTGGTGACGCACCATGGCTGATACGGTGCTCGACGTCGATGGCATCGAGACCTGCTACGGGCTGTCCCAGGTGCTGTTCGGCCTGTCGCTGTCGATCAAGCCGGGCGAGATGGTCTCGCTGATGGGCCGCAACGGCATGGGCAAGACCACCACCATTCGCTCCATCATGGGTCTGACGCCGGCGCGCACAGGCAGCATCCGTTTTGCGGGCTCCGAAGTACGGACGCAGCCGTCCTACAGAATCGCAAAACTAGGCGTCGGGCTCGTGCCCGAGGGACGCCAGATCTTCCCGAACCTCACCGTGCGCGAGAATCTGGTCGCGGCGGCCGCCGATCGCTTCGGCAGCGCCAATCCCTGGACGCTCGCCGCGATCTACGTGCTGTTTCCGCGGCTGGCTGAGCGCGCCTCGAACATGGGCAACCAGCTCTCCGGCGGCGAGCAGCAGATGCTCGCGATCGGCCGCGCGCTGATGACCAATCCGAAGCTCCTGATCCTGGACGAAGCGACAGAGGGCCTGGCGCCGCTGATCCGCGAAGAGATCTGGAACTGCCTGTCGATGCTCAAGAGCCGCGGCCAATCGATCCTCGTCGTCGACAAGAACGTCGATCACCTCGCCCGCATCTGCGACCGTCACTACATCATCGAGCGCGGCAAGATGGTGTGGAGCGGCACATCCGACCAACTGTTGGCCGAGCCGGATCTGCAGCACAAATATCTGGGGATCTGAAAGGCGGGACACTGGTATCGCCGCCCCGTCTTTGCGAGCGCAGCGAAGCAATCCAACATCGTTCTGCGGCGGCAGTCTGGATTGCTTCGCTGCGCTCGCAAAGACGGAGGAGAGAGCTATCCGCTCCTCACCAATAAATCCCATGACGATGCAGTTCACGGATCACGCGCGCTTCGGTGGACGGTTGGCGGCGCTTCGGCTTGATTGTCTCGGTCGGGCTCGCCACCGGCGTTGCCGTTGATTGTGCGGCAGGGGCCGTTGCGGCTGGCGATGTTGTGGTCACCGGCGCCGGCGCAGCCGGCGGCGTCGAAGTTGGCGCGGTGGTCGCCGTCTGGAGATTCGGCTGCGTTGCCGCCGGTGTCTGCGAGACCTGCGGCGCGGTCGCCGCCGGCGCTGCGGGCTCGGGTGCCTGCTGGCTCGAATTGGAGGCCGCGAGGCTCAGGCTTCGGGGGCCTCCGGCATAGGCGTGAGTGGCGAGCAGCGATATCGCGGCGATCAGAATCAGCTTGCGCATGGAAATCTCCATGATTTGGTCAGTTCATCTTACCTAAACCGCACCGGCCCACCTTCTAGCGCGCCAAGCGATGCGTGCCGATCTCAAGCAGCGTGGTCCGGCAGGACAGGCGGTAAATCAGGCTGAACAGGTGATCCCACATGATCGAACTCCACTGTTGATCATGGGGAAGAAGCCTAGGCGCGTTGTCTTTCAGGCCGTTTTCGTGGGGCGGGGAAAATGGCTTCGTCGGGGCGCGGGGTGATGTCGTCGCAACCGGTGGGACGAAGTCGCCTCACGGGCGTGTGAGCGAACCCTTCGGACATCCCCGAATGATGTCGCAACGTCAAAACATCTCGAAATATTCGCGGTGCTCCCAGTCGGTCACCTCGGCCAGGAAGCGGTCGATCTCGGCATTCTTGATGTGGGTGTAATAGTCGACAAACTCTCCGCCGAGCTTCTCGCGGAAGAACGGATCGTCCTTCAGCGCGGCGACGGCGTCACGCAGCGACTTCGGCAACAGCGGCGCCTTGGTCTCATAAGGCGTGTCGGCGGACGGACCGGGATCGAGCTTGCGATCGACGCCGTCGAGGCCGCTCAGGATTTGCGAGGCCATGTAGAGATAGGGATTGGCCGCGGGCTCGCCGACGCGGTTTTCCAGGCGGGTGGCGGCGTCGCCGGCAGCCCCGAGCACGCGGATCATGACGCCGCGATTGTCGCGGCCCCAGATCGCGCGGTCCGGCGCCAGCGAATAGGAGCGGTAGCGCTTGTAGCCGTTGATGGTCGGCGTGGTGAACACGGTTGCCGCGCGGGCGTGGTCGAGCAGCCCCGCGAGATAAGCGCGGCCGAATGCGCTGAGCGGCTCGCCGCCGGCCTTGGTCGTTTCCTTGGCCATGAACAGGTTCTCCCCGCTCGCACGCGAGACGATCGACTGGTGGAGGTGCCAGCCGCTGGCGAACAGGTTTGGCAGTTTCGGCCGGCACATGAAGGTGGCGTGATAGCCGTGGCGGTGCGCGATCTGCTTCACGGCCGAACGGAACAGCACCATGTTGTCGGCAGGCTCCATTCCCTTCTTCGGCTGGAACGTGAACTCGCACTGGCTCGGCCCGAACTCGACCTCGACGGAGCGCAAGGGAAGCCCGAGCGCGACGACGTCGCGGCGCAGAATCTCCAGCACCGGCTCCATCTGATCGAAGCGCTGCTCAGTGAGATACTGGTAGCCATGGCTGAGCAGGCTCACAGAGGGCGGCGTGCCGGGCTGGCCCGCATCCTCGACGCGCATATGCGCGTCGTCGAGCTTGAAGATGTGGAATTCGACCTCGAGCCCGGCGACGAAATCGTGGCCACGGCTGCTGACATCATCGAGCACCTTGCGATAGAGCCCGCGCGTTGCGAACGGCACGGGGCGGCCGTCATTGAAATAAAGATCGCACAGCACCCAGCCTGTCGCCGGCGCCCATGGCAGCACGCGGAACGTGGTGGGATCGGCGACCATCAGCACGTCGGCCGCGCCCTCCATCTCCTTCATGCCGAAGCCGCCGCCGGCGGTGAACACCGGGAATACCGTGCGGTGCGAGGTGTCCTTGGCCAGCATCGTCGTGGTGATCGAACACCCGCTTTCCAGCGAGGCGATCGCCTCGGAAGCGACAATGGTCTTGCCGCGCAAGATGCCGTGCTGGTCGGGGAAGGCGAGGCGGATGACTTCGAGGTTCTTCTCCTCGACAATGCGGCGCATGCGCGCCGCGGCGTCCTTCTGCTCATCCGACCACAGCGCATGACGCGCGACGAAACTCACTTTGATGACTCCTTGATGCTCGGCGCGAGTACATTCTCCGCTGTCATCGTCCGCGAAGGCGGATGATCCAGTATTCCAGAGACGGTGACGTATCCACGAGAGGCCGCGGCGTACTGGATGCCCCGCCTTCGCGGGGCATGACAGCGGAGTATGTGGCGCCCGCCGCCGCCCAAGGGCATTCTCACTCCGCCGCCGTCAACCGATGCACCTTGCCTTCGATCTCCTTCGGCACCGGGGCCGTCCACGGCGCGCCGCGGCGGCGCTTGACGTCGACTTCCATCCAGTAGGTCTCCCAGCCCCGCGTCGGGCCGATGCCGTCCATCGTTGCCGGTCCTTGGATCGAGCGTGCGGTGCTCTCATCGAGATGCAGCATCGGCTTTTCGCCGCCCATCGCTTTGTCGATCTCCTGCCGCAGCAGGCGGCGGTACTGCACGATCGCCTTGTCGGACTGGCCGAGATGCTCCTTGGTGCGGTCCTGGATCGCACCCATGGATTCCACCGCCCACTGGTCGTGGACGTTGATGTCGCTGCCCATGCCGGTGTAGGTCGCGGTCGCCTGCTCGTGCGGATCGAAGCCGTAGTCGTTGCTGCGGTTCTTGCGCGAGGTGTAGTCGGGCAGCTCGTAGAGCTCGAGCCGCTGGTCGCGCATCTTCTGCTTGTCGACCGGGGCCGCGTAGCTGGTGAAGATCGCATACCAGTAGCAGTTCTCGTCGTCGACCGGCACGTGCCACTGCGTGATCGTCATCTCCGTGCTCATGGGGATGACGAAACCGTGCGGGAAGAGCTGGTTGGTCACCCGGACATGGGTGCGCTCCTCGTCGATTTCGCGCAGCGCAATCAGCCGCAGGCCGTATTCGGTGTGCTCGACATTGATGATCGGGCGGTCGTATTCGCGCAGGATTTTCGTCATCGGTAGGTCGCTGCCGGCGGAGGCGCCGCGGAACTGCTTGCCGTAAGCGGTGGACGTGTCCTCGTCCTCGAAGAAACGATGCAGATAGGAGGCGTGCGCGGGATCGATGCCGACCTCCAGCGCCTGCAGCCAGTTGCAGGCCATGTGGCCCTTGAACGCGAAAGTGTGCGTGCCGGGCGCGATGAAGCAATCGATCTCGGGGAATGCCGGCGGCTCACCCTCGCCGAGCCAGGCCCAGAGGATGCCGCTCTTCTCCACCACGGGATAGGAGCGCTGCTTGATCTTCTCGCAGAGCTTTGAGTCCTTCGGCTCGGCCGGCGTCTCGATGCACTGCCCGGTCGCGTCGAACAGCCAGCCGTGGAAGGCGCAGCGCAGGCCGCCATGTTCGAGCCGTCCGAAGGCGAGGTCGGCGCCGCGGTGCGCGCAGTGGCGATCGATCAGGCCGTAGCGTCCCGTCTCGTCGCGGAACAGCACCAGATTTTCGCCGAGCAGTTTGACGGGGCGGATCGGGCGTGCGCCCTCCAGTTCGTCGACAAGGGCGGCCGGCTGCCAGTAGCTCCGCATCAGCTTGCCGCATGGGTCCTTCGGACCAGTGCGGGTGATCAGGTCGTTCTGCTCCTGGCTCATCATGGCGGTCGCGTCCTTTGCTGGAGGGCGTTTTGTTCGCCTATTGAACGAATGGGCGAATTATGACATGCCTTGATGCGGCGGCAAGCACTATTTTGCAGGAATCCAGCGCCCATGCCCAAACTGAAGCGGAACGAGAGCGAGGAGCGGGCGGCGGACTGGGTCGAAAGCCTCGATCGCGGGCTGCGTCTGTTGCAATGTTTTGGCGCGACCCCGGGCCCGATGACGCTCAGCGATCTCGCCCGCGCAGCTGAGCTGCCGCGCGCCACGACCCGGCGAATCCTGTTCACGCTTGCGCGCGGTGGCTTCGTTGCGAGCGACGGAAAACGGTTCTCGTTGACCCCGCATGTGCTGACGCTCGCGTCCTCCTACCTGCGATCCAATCAGCTCGTCGCCGTGCTTCAGCCGGTGCTCGATCGCGTCGCGACCGCGGCGCAGGAAATCTCCTCGCTCGCGGTGCTCGATGGCGACGACGTCGTGTTCATCGCCCGCGGCGGTCCGGCGCGCGTCTTTTCAAGCGGACTCGAAATCGGCTACCGGCTCCCGGCCTTCTGCACCTCGGTCGGCCGCGCCATGCTCGGACAACTCGGTGATGCCGAACTTGCCGTGCGCCTGAAGGCGATGAAGCGCGAAGCGTTGACGCCGCAGACGGTGACCGATCCCAAGGTCTTGCTCGCGCGCATTGCAGCAGACCGCGCCCAGGGCTATTCCCTGGTCGACCGCGAAGCCGAGCCGCATTTCCGCTCGATCTCCGTTCCCGTCCGCCGCTACGATGATGTCATCGTCGCCGCCATCAACATTGGCGGCCATGTCGACCGCGTGCCGGCACAGGAACTGGTCGACCGGTTCCTACCCCTGCTGGGCGAAGGCGCAGAATCGGTGCGCTCGCAGCTGCTGTAGCTACAGCACGCTTTCGCTCTTTCCGCATTTCGCGCTATAATGTGGGTGTCACAAGAGGGGAGGATGCCATGCAACACACCATGGTTCCCAGTGATCGCGTGGAGCACGTCGCCGTCTACGGGCGCGACGGTACCAAGCTCGGCACGATTGAGCGGCTGATGCTCGACAAGGTGAGCGGAATGGTCGGCTATGCCGTGATCAAGACCGGCGGCCTGCTCGGCACCCGTCACCACTATCCGGTGCAATGGAACGCGCTGAAATACGATCCAGCACGTCAGGCATTCCAGGTCGAGCTGACGCTGGACGAACTCAGCCACGGCCCATGCGAGTTCGATGGCGACGCGTTCGACTGGGGCGATCGCTCGCGGCCCTACCCGCATCCGCATTACTGGTCGGTCTAGCCGCGTCGGGAGTCTTGTAGCCCGGGTAAGCGAAGCAATTCCCGGGAACGCCATGCGTTGGCCGCTCTCACGGCCGGTTGCGCATCCAGTCGGCGAGACCCGACAGCGCCCGATCGAGCTCCTGCCGCGCGGCCGCATCGGCCACCGTTTCCTCGAGCGCCCCGCGCATGCAGAGCATCCACGCATCGCGCTCGGCATCGCCGATGGCAAAGCCGATGTGGCGCTGCCGCAGCCGCGGATGGCCCTTCTCCACTGAATAGAGTTTTGGGCCGCCGGTCCATTCAGTGAGATAGCGCTTCAGCACGTCCTTGATCGCGCCGAGATCGGCGGCATGCATGGCACGAATGATCCGTGCCTCCGCAAGCGTGTCCATCCGGTCATAAAAGCGCTCGACCAGCCGGTCCATCGTGGCACTGCCGCCGATCCGCTCGAACATGGAGATTGCGACGTCGCTACCGGTCATTCCGCGTCCCGGCTACAGCGCCACGCTGCGCAGGCCGAAACTGCGCGCTTCGTTCTGCAGCACGGGCCGCACCGCGTCGATCAGCCGCGCTGCGGCCGCATCAACGCTCAGCCCTGCGGTATCCACCACGGCGGTCGCGCGCGCATACAGCGGCTCGCGGCTGCGCAGAATGTTGCGCAGCTCCGTCATGGCGGAGCGATCGTCCGCCATCGGGCGAAGGTCGCCCTGGCGGCGCACGCGGGCCATGTGCTCTTCGGGCTCGGCCTTCAGCCAGATCGTATAGAACGACGACAGGATCTGGTCGAAGGTCAGCGGCTCCGAGACGATGCCGCCGCCGGTGGCGAGCACCATCAGCTCGTTGCGCGCCAGCAGCTGTTGGAGCGCCGCCTGCTCCATGCGGCGAAAGCCCTCCTGGCCGTACAGCGCGATGATCTCGGCGACCGAGAGCCCGTTCTGCTGCTCGACCTCCTTGTTGAGCTCGACAAAGCTCCAGCCGACCTTCTTCGCCAGAATCTTGCCGAGCGTGGATTTGCCGGCGCCGCGCAGGCCGATCAGCGCGATGCCGCAGAACGGCGCGCGCCGCGGCGCGGATGCGCTGCCGCCGGCGAGCAGGTCCTTGGCCTGCGCGATCTGGGTCGGCGTCGCCTTGCGCAACAGGTCGCGAAACATCTGCCAATCCGGCGTCGGATCGGCGCTGGGCAGCAAATCTTCCAGGTGCGCGCCCATCGCGTCCGACACGCGGCGCAAGAGCACGATGGAGACATTGCCCTTGCCGCTTTCGAGCTGGGCGATATAGCGCTCCGAAATTCCCGAAACCTTGGCGAGCACTTTTCGCGACATGCCGCGCAGTGCGCGCATGGTGCGCACGCGCTGGCCGAGTTGTTCGAGGAAGCGGGATTCGGCGTCGGGACTGTCGGTCATGGGCCTTCTTTAGCGGATGTCCTGCGGCGCGTTTTAATGAAACATAATGCGTGATAGCATTGACAGCAAGCCAACGCGGTGTCTTTCTATGAATTATAATTCTAAGATCGGGGGAGAAGTCCGTGAGCGAGGGATCCTACAACGCGGTGACCTGGCTGCTCGACCGTAACGTCGAGGAAGGCCGCGGCACCAAGCTGGCCTTCGACGACACCGTCTCCCGCCTGACCTATGGCGAGCTCCAGCAACAAACCCGCCGCGCCGCCAACATGCTGCGCCGTCTCGGCGTCCGCCGCGAGGAGCGCGTGGCGATGATCATGCTGGATACGGTCGATTTCCCGCTTCTGTTTCTGGGCGCGATCCGCGCCGGCATCGTGCCGGTGCCGCTCAACACGCTGCTGACCGCCGATCAATACGCCTACATCCTCGCCGACTGCCGCGCGCGCGTGCTGTTCGTCTCGGAGGCGCTCTATCCCGTCATCAAGGACGTCGTCGGCCGCATGCCGGATCTCGAGCATGTCGTGGTGTCGGGCGCCAAGGTCAACGGTCACAAGCAGCTCAAAGAGGAGCTGGCACGCGAGCACGATCACTTCACGACTGCCGCGACACATCCCGACGAGCCGGCGTTCTGGCTGTACTCATCCGGCTCGACCGGCATGCCCAAGGGCGTGCGTCACCTGCATTCGAACTTGCAGGCCACCGCGGATACCTACGCAAAGCAAGTGCTCGGCATCCGCGAGAGCGACGTCTGTCTTTCTGCGGCAAAGCTGTTCTTCGCCTACGGCCTCGGCAATGCCCTGACCTTCCCGATGTCGGTCGGCGCCACCACGATCTTGAACAGCGAGCGGCCGACGCCCGCCCGCATGTTCGACCTGATGAACCGCTACAATCCCTCGATCTTCTACGGCGTGCCGACGCTGTTCGCGGCGATGCTCAACGACGAGACGATGAAGGCCGAGCGCTGTGGCAATGCGTTGCGCATCTGCACCTCGGCCGGGGAGGCGCTGCCGGAATCCGTCGGCAACAGCTGGAAGGCGCGCTTCAACGTCGACATTCTGGATGGCGTCGGCTCGACCGAGCTGTTGCACATCTTTCTGTCGAACGCGCCCGGCGACATCAAATACGGCTCGTCCGGCAAGCCGGTGCCGGGTTATGCGGTGCGGCTTGTCAACGAGGCCGGCCAGGACGTCGCCGACGGCGAGGTCGGGGAACTGCTGGTCGATGCGCCCTCCGCCGGCGAAGGCTACTGGAACCAGCGCCACAAGAGCCGCCGCACATTTGAAGGCCCGTGGACCCGCACCGGCGACAAATACATCCGCGACGCCGACGGCCGCTACACCTTCTGCGGCCGCGCCGATGACATGTTCAAGGTCTCCGGCATCTGGGTCTCGCCCTTCGAGGTCGAGAGCGCGCTGATCACGCATCCGGCCGTGCTGGAAGCCGCCGTCGTGCCCGAAGCGGATCCGGAAGGCCTGCTGAAGCCGAAGGCTTTCATCGTGCTGCGTCCGGGCGTGAAGACGACCGACCTGCAGGAGGTGCTGAAGGATCACGTCAAGCAGAAGATCGGCCCATGGAAATATCCGCGCTGGATCGACGTGGTGGAGTCACTGCCGAAGACGGCGACGGGGAAGATCCAGCGGTTCAAATTGCGGGGCGGGACGAATTGAGCGTGCGCATGACGCTTAGAGATCTCGCTTGGGCCGCAAGCTCCGCTGCCTATCCTCCCCTGGAGGGGGAGGGTCGCTTCGCATGGAGCAAAGCGGAATGCGAAGCGGGGCGGGGTGATCTCTCCACGCGGGCACAGCATCCGTGGAGAGACCGTCACCCCACCCCGACTCGCATCTCGCTGCGCTCGATGTGAGTCGACCCACGAGCGAGCTACGCTCGTCTCGGACCCCTCCAGGGAGGGTGGGCAATCTCACGAGAGAAGAATGAGAATTCCAGCAATGACCCTCACCCCTACCGGCTTCCTCAGCATCGGCAGCGCCAGCCTTGAATACAAATGGCTGGCGCCGCAAACCGCGGACGCGCCGACCATCGTCATGCTGCACGAAGGCCTCGGCTGCGTGGGCCTCTGGGGTGACTTCCCCGAAAAGCTGCAGCAGGTGACCGGCGCCGGCGTGTTCGCCTATTCGCGCGCGGGCTATGGCCAGTCGAGCAAGGTCGCGCTGCCGCGGCCGCTCGATTACATGCAGCGCGAGGCGCTGGACGTGCTGCCGAAGGTCCTTGACGCGATCGGTTTCAAGCGCGGCCTGCTGCTCGGCCATTCCGACGGCGCCTCGATCGCTACGATCTATGCCGGCGCGCATCAGGATCATCGCCTCCAGGGCGTTGTGCTGATAGCGCCGCATTTCATCGTTGAGGACATCTCGGTCAAATCGATCGCCGCGATCAAGGCCGCGTATGAGACCACGGAGCTGAAGACAAAGCTCGGGCGCTGGCACAAGGACGTCGACAATGCCTTCTACGGCTGGAACGGCGCCTGGCTCGATCCGAAATTCCGCGACTGGGACATCTCCGAGTATCTCGCCTACATCCGTGTCCCTGTCCTGGTCCTGCAAGGCGTGGACGATCAATATGGGACGCTGCGCCAGGCCGAGATCGCGCAGCAAGAATGTTATTGTCCGGTAGAATTGAAAGTCATTTCAGGCGCGGAGCATTCCCCCCATCGTGAAGCACCTGGGGCGACGCTTGACGCGATTGAGCAATTCGCCAAAGCGGCCCTGCGTGACGATCAGGGACTTCAAGGCCGCGCCGCCTGAATTTGCAAAGGGGCGCCTTCAATGAGTGTGGCCGCCGAATATGCACGGCCTTGCTGCCGTGGCTGCAACGGGCCTGCGCATGAAGCAAAATGCATGTAGGGACACGAAGGGGGCTAGACGCGCCCAGAAAGATGCACTATTGTGCATCTAACGACAACACCAAACTCATAATCAAGCTCAAGGGTGGCCCATGGCCGGGGAAGATCGGCGCCTCGCAGGCGGCGCGACATTCATCGATTTCCAGACCGACCCGTCCCGCTACCGGCACTGGAAGCTCGCGGTCGACGGCGACGTCGCGACCCTGACCATGGACGTCGACGAGAATGGCGGCCTGTTCGAGGGCTACTTGCTCAAGCTCAATTCCTACGATCTCGGCGTCGACATCGAGCTTGCGGATGCGGTCCAGCGGCTGCGCTTCGAGCATCCCGAGGTGAAGGTGGTGGTGCTGCGCTCGGCCAAGAACCGTGTGTTCTGCGCCGGCGCCAACATCCGCATGCTCGCCGGCTCCACCCACGCCCACAAGGTCAATTTCTGCAAGTTCACCAACGAGACCCGCAACGGCATGGAAGACTCCTCGGAGAACTCCGGCCAGCGTTTCATCACGGTGGTGAACGGCTCGGCCGCCGGCGGCGGCTACGAGCTGGCGCTCGCGACCGACCACATCATCCTCGCCGATGACGGCGCGTCTGCGGTGGCGCTGCCTGAAGTGCCGTTGCTCGCGGTGCTGCCCGGCACCGGCGGGCTGACCCGCGTCGTCGACAAGCGCAAGGTGCGGCGCGATCATGCCGACTACTTCTGCACCATCGAGGAAGGCGTGAAAGGCAAGCGCGCGGTACAATGGCGTCTCGTCGACGAGATCGCGCCGAATTCGAAACTCGAGAGCAAGATCGCCGAGCGCGCCAGGGAGTTTGCGGCGGCCTCGAAGCGCAACGGCAGCGGCAAGGGCGTTGCGCTGACGCCGCTCAGGCGGATCATCGACGAGACCAGCCTGCGCTACGGCTTCGTCACCGTCGATATCGATCGTGCCGCGCGCATCGCCACCATCTCGATCAAGGCGCCCGAGGCGGCGCCGCCCGCCGACATCGACGGCATGATGGCGCAGGGCGCTTCGTTCTGGCCGCTGCAGGTCGCACGCGAGCTAGACGACGCCATCCTGCATCTGCGCATCAACGAGCTCGAGATCGCCATGCTGGTGTTCAAGAGCCATGGCGACCGCGCCCATGTGCTGGCGTCCGACGCCTTCCTCGAAGCCAACAAGGCGCACTGGCTGGTCAACGAGATCCGCCATTACTGGAAGCGCGTGCTCAAGCGCATCGACGTCACCTCGCGCACGCTGGTGACGCTGGTCGAGCCCGGCTCCTGCTTTGCCGGCACGCTGGCCGAGCTCGTCTTCGCCGCCGACCGCTCCTACATGCTGATCGGCACGCGCCAGGGCGACAACCGGCCGCCGCCGTCGATCGAGCTTTCAGCTATGAACTTTGGTCCCTATCCGATGAGCCATGGTTTGACCCGGCTGCAGTCGCGCTTCCAGGCCGACCCGTCCGATCTCGAACGCGCGGAAGCCACCGTCGGCACCAGCCTCGACGCCGAGGAGGCCGAGGAACTCGGCCTTGTCACCTTCGCGCTCGACGATATTGATTGGGACGACGAAGTCCGCGTCTTCCTCGAAGAGCGTGCGAGTTTTTCGCCCGACAGCCTCACCGGCATGGAAGCGAGCCTGCGCTTCGTCGGCCCCGAGACGATGGAGTCGAAAATCTTCTCGCGCCTGACCGCGTGGCAGAACTGGATTTTCCAGCGCCCCAACGCCGTCGGCGAAGAAGGCGCGCTGCGCCGCTACGGCAGCGGCCAGAAGCCGAAATTCGATATGACGCGGGTGTAACGACATTTGCTGCGTCATGGCCGGGCTTCCGGCCATCCACGTGCTTGGCTCAACAAGCAAGAACGTGGATGCCCGGCACAAGGCCGGGGATGACGAAATGAAATCGCAAGGAGCACGGCCATGAACATGAACATCATGAACGTCGACTACTCGACCAAGATTCCCAACAACGTGAACCTTGCCGAAGACCGCCAGGTGCTCAAAGCCCTGGAAGGCTGGCATCCCGGCTACATGGATTGGTGGAGCGACATGGGGCCGGAAGGCTTCCAGGAGTCGCTGGTGTACCTGCGCACCGCCTATTCGGTCGATCCGCGCGGCTGGGCCAAGTTCGATTACGTGCGCATGCCCGACTATCGCTGGGGCATCCTGCTTGCGCCTCAGGAAGAGAACCGCGTGGTGCCGTTCGGCGAGCATTATGGCGAGCCGGCCTGGCAGGAGGTCCCGGGCGAGCATCGCGCCATGCTGCGCCGCCTGATCGTGATCCAGGGCGACACCGAGCCGGCCTCGGTCGAGCAGCAGCGCCACCTCGGCAAGACCGCGCCTTCGCTCTACGACATGCGCAATCTGTTCCAGGTCAATGTCGAGGAGGGCCGCCACCTCTGGGCGATGGTCTACCTGCTGCAAAAGTATTTCGGCCGCGACGGCCGCGAGGAAGCCGACGATTTGCTGCGCCGCCGCTCCGGCGATGCCGACGCGCCGCGCATGCTCGGCGCCTTCAATGAGGCGACGCCGGACTGGCTATCGTTCTTCATGTTCACCTACTTCACCGATCGCGACGGCAAGATGCAGCTCCACTCGTTGGCGCAGTCGGGCTTCGATCCCTTGTCGCGCACCTGCCGCTTCATGCTGACGGAGGAAGCGCACCACATGTTCGTCGGCGAGACCGGCATCACCCGCGTCGTGCAGCGCACCTGCGATGCGATGAGGGAGGCCGGCATCACCGATCCGACCGACATCGCAAAAGTCCGCGCGCTCGGCGTGATCGACCTGCCGACCATCCAGAAGAAGCTGAACCTGCACTACACCCTGTCGCTCGATCTGTTCGGCTCGGAAGTCTCGACCAACGCGGCCAACGCCTTCAACGCCGGCATCAAGGGCCGCTACCACGAGACCCAGATCGAGGACGACCACCAGCTCAAGAGCGCCACCTATCCGGTGCTCAAGTTCATCGACGGCGAGATCAAGCTGGTCGACGAGCCGGCGCTGACCGCACTCAACATGCGCCTGCGCGACGACTACAGCCAGGATTGCGTCAAGGGCATGCTGCGCTGGAACAAGGTGATCTCGACAGCGGGCTACGGCTTCCAGCTCAAGCTGCCCAACGTCGCCTTCCATCGCCACATCGGCGAGTTCAAGGGCATCCATGCGACGCCGGATGGTCTCTTGATCGACGACGCCACCTGGGCGAGGCGCAAGGACGATTGGCTGCCCTCGACCGCGGACGGCGACTTCATCACCTCGCTGATGCAGCCTGTCACCGAGACCGGCCAGTTCGCCTCCTGGATCTCGCCGCCGAAAGTCGGCATCGACAACAAGCCCGGCGATTTCGAGTACGTGAAGATCGAGTCGTAGCGTAAGGGGCCGACGCTCTCGCAACACAAATGGTGTCATCACCCGCGAAGGCGGGTGATCCAGTATTCCAGAGACAGCAGAGATAAATCGAGAAGCCGCAGCGTACTGGATGCCCCGCCTTCGCGGGGCATGACAGCGTATATGAGGTGAGAGCTGAACTAGCTCTAGTCGCTATCCCACCCGCTGCCCTTGATCCCCGGATTCGCGTAAACGATCCCGCCATCCACCGCGATGGTCGCGCCCACCACGTAATCGCCCGCGCGCGAGGCCAGATCCTTGAACATGACGCCTCCCTTTGGTTGGCGCTGGTTGTGAGCGGAGAGGGAAGGGGAGTCAATCTCAGCTCGTCGCCCCGGACAAACGGAGCGAAGCGGAGTGCAGATTCGGGACCTATAACCACAGGGAGAAGTTTGGCGGAGACTCGTCGTTCGGAACTTCTAGCGATCACAATCGATGGATTCCGCGGTATGGGTCCCGGATCTGCGCTTACGCTTGTCCGGGACGACAGGAGAGATTGAGGCCTAAGCCGCCGCAAACCGGCGAAAGCCGTTCCACATCGCGGTCGCTGCACCCGAGGTCAGCACCGGCAGAATTCGCGTGTCCTGGTAGTTGCCGTTGAGCGAGACGCGCGGCAGCGCGGTCATCTGGCCGGCGCTCTCGGCGAACAGCATGCCGGGCCGCGTCGTTACCGCGGTCTTGAAGCCGGCCGCTGCCGCCAGTGCGAATTCGCGATTCCCCGCCGACTCGCGGTCGCCATAGGGATAGGCGAAGTGCAGTACCGGCGCCTGCAGCGCGTGCTCGATCCGCAGCTTGCTCACCGTCATCTCCTGCGCGGCGATCTCCTCGCTCTGGCGAGCGAGGTTGCAATGGCTGATGCTGTGCGCGCCGATCGTGACCAGCGGATCGGCGGCGAGCCGGTTCACCTCGTCCCAGGACAGGCAGAGGCCGCGGCACAGCGCAGCGATGTCGACGCCGTATCTGGCGCAGAGCGCTTCGATCTCGCGCTTGAGATCGTGCTCGCCCGGCAACGCGCGCAGCCAGTCGTGCAGGCGGTCGAACGCCGCCTGCTTTGCCGCAGGCGACGTCGCATCGAGTCGCAGCGCGGAATTGCCGATCGGCACGTCGATCTGATCGGCGTTGGCGATCACGGCTTCCAGCGCCGTCCACCACAGCCGTCCCGTGCCTTCGGCGAAATCGCTGGCGACATAGACGGCCAAGGGCGCGTCAAATTCGCGCAGCACCGGCAGGGCAAATTCGAGATTGTCGCGGTAACCGTCGTCGAGGGTGAAGGCGGCGAAGCGGCGGGCGAAGTTGCCCTGCACCAGCCGCTCATGCAACTCGTCCATGCTGACGATGTCGATGTCGCGCGAGCGCAGATGGCTCAGGGCCGCGCGCAGGAAATCGGGGGTGACTTCGAGGTGCCGGTTTGGCTGGAACGCGGCCTCGCGGGCCGGCCGCACATGGTGCAGCATGAAAATAGCGCCGACGCCCGCCAAAAGCGGGCGCAAAAGGTGGTGCGCCCCGCTGAAATAGAGTGCTCCCAGACCGGCGCGGATAACGTTGTTACGCAGTTGTTTCATGACCCGGCTGGTCGACCCCTGGCATTCCGCCTGCAACTTACGGTCACACCCTTGAAGAAAAAGTTATTCCAATTGTCCACGCAGGGTCTTCGGAAGGGCACCATTTCCGGTTTGACAGCCTGCCAAGGGTTTGTTTTGTCTCCGGTTCCAGAGTTCGGGTCGTCGAATGCAAAAGCTTTTCAGGTGGGCCAGCAAATGGTGGCCAGGGTTGATCCCCCTGGCCGTCATGTGGGGATTTGCGGCCTGGAATAACACTTTGTCGGTGGAGGCCGACCTTTCGGCCCGCAGTTCGGCCGCGCTCAAGGACTCCGTTCTGGACAAGACCCGGATCGCGGTCGACGGCCGCGACGTCAGTCTGGCCGCGGATGCCTTCTCCGAGGAGGGGCGCCGCGACGCCGTGATGGCGGTCGAGATCGTCCCGGGCGTGCGCCTGGTCGATGACCGCACCCGCCTTGTTCCCGAGGCAAAACCCTTCGTCTGGAACGCCGAGCGGGACGTCGTGCGGGTGACGCTGTCGGGCTCCGCGCCGTTGCCGTCGATGAAAGGCCGGCTGACAGAGGCGGCCCGCAAGGAGGTCGGCGGGGTCGAGGTGGCCGATCAGATGGGCCTGGCGCGCGGCGCACCACCGCGTTTCGAGGCCGCCGCGATGCTGTTGCTCGACCAGATCGGTAAGCTGAAGGACGGCAAGATCACGATCTCGGACACCAAGGTCAATCTGGCCGGCATGGCCCGCGAACTCGGCGGCCGCGAGGCGATTGCAGCCGCACTCAAGAACCTGCCCGAGGGTTTTTCGATCGCCGCCAACGACATCAAGGCGCCGCCCTACATCTTCCAGGCCTACAAGGACCCGGTTGCCGCGACGGTGACGCTGACTGGCTACGTGCCCGACAACAACGTCCACTCTGCGCTGGCGACCAGCGCGTCGCGGAAGTTCTTCAACGAAAAGGTCGTCGACAATCTCAAGGCCAGCATCGGCGCCCCCAGCTCCTTCAACACGGTCGTGCTCGCCGCGCTTGGCGCGCTGTCGCGGCTGTCGACCGGCACGCTGGTCGTCTCCGATCGCGAGGTGAAGCTATCGGGCGACGCGCTGTACGAAGGTGCTGCCAACGACATTCACGCCGGCCTCGGCAAGGACTTTCCAAAAGCCTGGCAATACAAGCCGGAGATCGCGGTGAAGCCTGCGGCGGGGCCGGTCGATGGCACCGTCTGCCAGCAATTGTTTTCGGACCTCCTGGGCAAAGGCAAGATACGCTTCGCAGCGAAACGCGCTGACATCGATCCGGATTCCGCCGGCATCCTCGATCATCTGATCGAGACGGCACTGCGCTGTCCGACCACCAATATCGAGGTCGCCGGGCACACCGATGCCGATGGCGAGGACGCCTTCAACCGGGCGCTTTCGGAGAAGCGCGCACAGGCGGTGATCGATTATCTGGTCAAGGCCGGCCTGCCCGCCGACCGCTTCACCGCGGTCGGCTATGGCAGCACGCAGCCCGTCGCCGGCAACGAGACTGACGACGGCAAGGCCCAGAACCGCCGCATCGAATTTCTGGTGAGGTGACGATGCCCTATCTCGTTTCGTTCCATCTGGGTTGGCTGATCGGATCGCTGCTGCTGGGGTTTGCGATGGGCTGGATTTCGGTGGTCCAGCGCGGCAACGGCACCTCGAATGTGACCGCGTGCTGGCTTGCTGCGCTTGCCGCCGCGCTGGTCACTGCCTCGTTCGCACATGTGGTCCCAGGCCGCTTCGGCTACTGGCTTGATCTCGGGCTGATCATGTTCGCCTGTTACCTCGTCGGCTGCACCATCGGCGCATGGCTGCGCGACCGGGTGGTCTCGCGCAGCATGCCGGCGGCCTGAAGCCTCTGCCGCTCGACAGCCAGCTCTCCGACCTCGCGATAACGGCTTGATTAGCAAAGCAGATTGCTCAGGAACAAGTTTGCGCTTGACATAAATACGTACGTGCGTATTATAAGCCCATGCCAAAGCCCTCGCTCAAAGACGCCATCCTCGACGCCGGCCTCAAGGTCATGTTTCGGACCGGCTATCACGGCACCAGCGTGCGTGATGTCACCGCTGCGGCGGGCGCACCGCAGGGGTCTTTCACCAATCATTTCCGTTCCAAGGAGGCGTTCGCTTCCGAGGTGCTCGACCGCTACTTCGGCATCACCAGGGGATTGGTCGCCGAAGCCCTCGATGACGCCTTGCTGACGCCGCGCGCGCGGCTCAAGCGCTATCTCGACATCATCACCGGCCGGCTCGAGGCTGACGGCTTTGGCCGCGGCTGCCTGATCGGCGATCTCAGTCTGGAAGCCTCGGGGAGCAGCGAGATGCTGCGCACGCGGCTCGCCGAAATTTTTGCCGCGTGGCGCATGCCGTTTGCGGCCTGCATCGCCGAGGCGCAGATGCGCAACGAGATCGCATCGGATTTCGAGCCGGAGGACCTTGCCGATTTCCTGCTCGCGTCCTGGCAGGGTGCGATCCTGCGCATGAAGGTCGATCGCAATCCCGACGCGCTCGAACGTTTCAAGTCCATCGCATTCCAAACCGTGTTCAGGGAGCCCACATGAGCAAGCCAGCCGAAATCGAAATCCGCAACGCCTCAGTCCTCGGCAGCACGATGGCCTATCGCGAGACGCCTGCGCGCGATCAGCCGGTCGCGCTGTTCCTGCACGGCAATCCCACCTCGTCGCACATCTGGCGCAACATCCTGCCGCTGGTGGCACCGGTGGCGCATTGCATCGCGCCCGATCTCATCGGCTTCGGCCAGTCCGGCAAGCCCGATATCGCCTATCGTTTCTTCGACCACGTCCGCTATCTTGATGCATTCATCGAAGAGCGCGGCATCACATCGGCCTATCTCGTCGCGCAGGACTGGGGCACGGCGCTCGCATTTCATCTCGCCGTGCGCCGGCCGGATCTCGTCCGCGGGCTGGCCTTTATGGAGTTCATCCGGCCGATGCCGACCTGGCAGGATTTCCACCATACCGAAGTCGCGGAGGAGCAAGATCATGCCGAGGCGGCGAGGGCGGTCTTTCGCAAGTTCAGGACGCCGGGCGAGGGCGAGGCCATGATCCTCGAGGCGAATGCGTTCGTCGAGCGTGTGCTGCCCGGCGGTATCGTCCGCAACCTCGGCGACGACGAGATGGCGCCCTATCGCGCACCGTTTCCGACGCCCGAGAGCCGTCGTCCCGTTCTTGCATTTCCCCGCGAACTGCCGATCGCAGGCGAGCCTGCCGATGTCTACGAGGCGCTCCAATCCGCCCATGCGGCGCTGGCGGCATCGTCCTATCCGAAACTGCTGTTCACAGGCGAGCCCGGTGCGCTCGTCGCGCCGGAGTTTGCGGCGCGCTTTGCGGCCTCGCTGACGCATTGCGCGCTCGTTCGCCTCGGAGCCGGACTGCATTTTCTCCAGGAGGATCATCCGGAGGCGATCGGTCGCTCGGTCGCCGGCTGGATCGCCGGCATCGAAGCGGTGCGTCCGCAGCTCGCGGCCTGATAGGAGGATGAGATGTCTGACGTGACCATCGTCTATTGCCGGCCATGCGGCTATGAGAAGCGCGCCAAAGACGCGGCGGCGGCGCTCCGCCGGCACTTGGCGCTGGAGTCGCACCTCGTGCCGGGCAAGGGGGGCGTCTTCCAGGTCAAGCTGGGCGACCGGATTGTCGCCAGCCGCAGTAAAGGGCATTTTCCTGGTACCGACGAAATCGTCGCCGCCGTCACCGCCGCGCGGCACTGAGCTGGGAGGACTTCGTCGATGTCGATTGTCTGGGCCGACGATCTTGCTTGTATCGACTGGCACGAGCTGTCCGCACTCTACCGCATCGCGCCGCTCGGCGACAAAGCGCCGGCGGATCTCGCGCTCGTGTTCGGCAACAGCATGTTTCACGCCTTCGCCTATGACGAAGGCCGCCTCGTCGGTGCCGGGCGCGTGCTGGCCGACGGCCGCGACTGCGCCTACCTCTGTGATGTGGCCGTGCACCCGGATTGTCAGGGACAGGGCCTCGGCCGCGAAATCATCGAGCGCTTGCTGGTGCGCTGCCGCACCCATCGCAAGATCATCCTCTATGCCGTGCCGGGCAAGGAGGGTTTTTACGAACGTCTGGGCTTCCGGCGAATGACCACGGCCATGGCGATTTTCGAGGACCAGGCCAGTGCTTATAGCCGCGGCTATCTAGTCGCACCTTGAGGCCACTCCGGGCGCCGTGACCTTGCAGCGTATCGGAAAATCCATGCACAATGTGATCGGATCGCCCCCTCTTTCAGCAGGCGGGCGCGGTCCATAGATTGATGTCGGCTTAAAACCCGACGGAACATTGTGCGGCCGAAATCATCAAAACTTCACCGCCCCTGCGCAAGATTGCCACGGAGATTCGCGTCAGCCTTGCCGTCGAAAGCGCCAAACCGTGCATCCTGAGCCCGCAAACCTGCCTAAAATATTGAAGGCACGTGATTTTGTTCGTATTGGCGAATTCCACTCCGCCCGAAAACGCGCTAGTGGAGGGTTGGGGGGCCTGCGCGACGCCGGAGCCGGCGGCAAGGGTTCGTTGAGTGCCTGTGCGTCGTTCGCCAGTTCGCCGGCCACCCTGGCCGCTGAAGCGTTGTTTGAGGTCTAGATGCTGGAAGCCATACGCAGGGCGGTGTCGTTTCTGCGCCAGAAGCAAATCCTGCATAAGCTTGGCGTTGTGATTAGCGTCGCGGTCATCGGCATCGCTTGCTATGTGCTCTATCACATGCTGCGAGGCATCGACTTCAACGAGGTGATCGAAGCGATCAAGAGCACCGAGCCGAGCCAGATTGCGATGGCGGCGCTGTTCGTTGCCGCGGGCTATTTCACCCTGACCTTCTACGACCTGTTCGCCGTGCGCGCGATCGGCCATACCCACGTGCCCTATCGCGTCAACGCGCTCGCCGCCTTCACCAGCTACTCGATCGGCCACAATGTCGGCGCCAGCGTCTTCACCGGCGGCGCGGTGCGCTACCGCATCTATTCGGCCTACGGCCTCAACGCGATCGACGTCGCAAAGATCTGCTTCCTTGCCGGCCTGACCTTCTGGCTGGGCAATGCCGCCGTGCTGGGCCTCGGCATCTCCTATCATCCGGAGGCCGCTGCCGCGATTGATCAGATGCCGCCCTGGCTGAACCGGACGCTGGCGATGATGATCCTCGTGGCGCTGATCGGCTATGTGGTCTGGGTCTGGATCCAGCCGCGGGTGGTCGGCCGCGGGCCCTGGACGGTGGTGCTGCCGGGCGGTCCGCTGACGCTGCTCCAGGTCGCCATCGGCATCATCGATCTCGGCTTCTGCGCGCTCGCGATGTACGTGCTGGTCCCGGATGAACCCAATCTCGGCTTCGTCGTGGTCGCCGTGATCTTCGTCTCGGCGACGCTGCTCGGCTTCGCCAGCCACTCGCCCGGGGGCCTCGGCGTGTTCGACGCCGCCATGCTGGTCGGCCTGTGGCAGATGGACCGCGAGGAGCTTCTGGGCGGAATGCTGCTGTTCCGCGTCCTCTATTATCTATCCCCTTTCGTCATATCTGTAATCTTGCTGACGTTTCGCGAAGTTATAATCGGCGCGCGATCCAAGCGCTTGCAACAAGCGGCGCTCAAGCTCGACCCCGGTCCGGCGCGTGAAGCCGCCTATGTGAGAGAGCGCAGCGACAGCGGCGCCTGACCGGCGCAAGCCCCTAGGAGAAGTCCGCCCCGATGGCGATCGACGCCCCATCTTCTCCCTCCGCCCAGCCCTGGTCCGACCGGCTGCGGCACTCGACCATCATCCTGATCGCCGCGGCGCTGGCGCTGTCGGTGGTGGTCTCGCTCGGCGAATTGTCGGTGATGCGAGGGGCGGCGGTGTTCCTCTGCATCGCGGCGGCGGCGCTGATCCCCTGGCGCCTGCACGATACCGCCGCGTCGCGCGACGATACCCGCCGGGTCAATCCGGTCGAGAGCGCCGCGGTGGCCGCGGTCGTCGCCGGCATGCCGGATCCGGCGGTGCTGCTCGACCGCGCCGGCCGCGTCATCCATCTCAATGCCGCCGCCGCCCAGCTGGCGCCGGCGCTGCGCAGGAACGAGCTCGCCCAGTTCGCGCTGCGCTCGCCGGAGATCATCACCGCGCTGCGCGAGGCGATCGCGACCACCGAGCCGCGGCGCGCGACCTATCTCGACCATGTGCCGGTCGATCGCTGGATGGAGCTGATGATCACGCCGGTGCCGGTGCCGACCACCTTTGGCGGCGCCGACAAATGCATGCTGATGACCTTCCACGACCAGACCCCGCTGCGCCGGGTCGAGGAAATGCGCGCCGATTTCGTCGCCAATGCGAGCCACGAATTGCGCACGCCGCTGGCCGCGCTGTCCGGCTTCATCGACACGCTCCAGGGCCAGGCCAAGGACGATCCCAAGGCGCGCGAGCGCTTTCTGGGCATCATGCACAACCAGGCCACCCGGATGGCGCGCCTGATCGACGACCTCTTGTCGTTATCGCGGGTCGAGCTGTCCGCCCATGTCCGGCCTGATACCCTGGTCGACCTGCTGCCGATCATTCTCCAGGTCGCTGACGGGCTCGAACCCCTGGCGCGGGAGCGCCAGGTCGACGTCGAGACTCATTTGCCGGAGGCGCCGGTGATGATCGCGGGCGACCGCGAGGAGCTGCTGCGCCTGTTCGAGAATTTGATCGAGAACGCGCTCAAATACGGTGCCTCGGGGGGGCGGGTCATCGTATCGCTGACCTCTGCCGACGCCCCTGATGGCACCCAGGAAATCCGGGTCATGGTCCGCGATTTCGGCCCCGGCATCGCGCCCGAGCACCTGCCGCGGCTGACCGAGCGCTTCTACCGGGTCGACGTCGGCGATAGCCGCTCGCAGGGCGGCACTGGGCTCGGATTATCGTTGGTGAAACATATCCTTAACCGCCATCGCGGCCGGCTCCTGATCGAAAGCGTGCCCAAACAGGGCGCCACTTTCAGTGCCTGTTTTCCCCAGGGAAAGCCTGCGGCTCTGAACTAAAATGCAAGCAATTGCAGACTCTTATCACTGTCATCCAGCTGTCACGAAACCTTCGTAAAAGCACAGCCGACCGCTCCTAAAGGGGGCGGCACGGGGAGCGCGATCGGGCGCGTAAGGCGCTTCGCTCCCCTGTATGGAGACCAGCATGAATTTCCTCAAAACCATCGTCGTTGCTGGCTTGGTGGCCGCATCGACGTCGGCCTTCGCGGCCGATATCACGGGCGCCGGTGCGACGTTCCCGTTCCCGATCTATTCCAAGTGGGCTGACGCCTACAAGAAGGAGACCGGCAACGGTCTGAATTACCAGTCGATCGGCTCCGGCGGCGGCATCAAGCAGATCCAGGCCAAGACCGTGACCTTCGGCGCGACCGACGCGCCGCTCAAGGCCGAGCAGCTCGAAAAGGACGGCCTCGTGCAGTGGCCCATGGTGATGGGCGCCATCGTTCCCGTCGTCAACATCGAGGGCGTGAAGCCGGGCGAGCTGGTGTTCGACGGCGAGACGCTTGCCAGCGTCTATCTCGGCAAGATCACCAAGTGGGATGATCCGGCCATCAAGAAGCTCAATCCGAACGTGAAGCTGCCGTCCGAGGCGATCACCGTGGTCCGTCGCTCCGACGGTTCGGGCACGACGTTCAACTTCACCAATTATCTCTCCAAGGCGAGCGCTGACTGGAAGAGCAAGGTCGGTGAGGGCACCGCGGTCGAGTGGCCGGTCGGCGTCGGCGCCAAGGGCAATGAAGGCGTCTCCGGCAACATCAGCCAGACCAAGAACTCGATCGGCTATGTCGAGTATGCCTACGCCAAGCAGAACAAGCTCACCTATACCGGCCTCGTCAACAAGGCCGGCAAGCCGGTGCAGCCGACGATCGAGGCCTTCCAGGCGGCCGCCGCCAACGCCGACTGGGCCAAGGCTCCGGGCTACTACGTCATCCTGACCGATCAGCCCGGCGAGAAGTCCTGGCCGATCACGGCGGCGACCTTCATCCTCATGCACAAGGATGCGACCGACAAGGCCGCCTCGCAGGAAGCCATCAAGTTCTTCCGCTGGGCCTTCAAGAGCGGCGGCAAGGCGGCCGAGGAGCTCGACTACATCCCGATGCCGGACAGCGTCGTGAAGCTGATCGAGAAGACCTGGGCTGCCGACATCAAGAGCTGAGCTCTTCTTGTTGCCGAACGCGGTGCAATCTCAAGCGCTGCACCGCGTATCACATGACTTCGGCCCCGGATCAGCGCCGCGCTGCATCCGGGGCACAAGACCGGTGTCACAAGAATCGCAAGAACAAGTATAGTCAGTACAGGGGATCGGCGTGGCAGAGATGGCCGTTCAGAGCGATATCGTCGACGACGCCGGACCGTATGACCGCGCCAAGGCCTTGGGCGCGTTCAAGCTCGGCGATGTCACCTTTTACTGGATCACCCGCCTGAGCGCGATCTCGGTGCTGCTCATCCTCGGCGGCATCATCCTGTCGCTGATCGTCGGCGCCTTCCCGGCGATGAAGGAATTCGGCGTGTCGTTCCTGTGGACGCAGCGCTGGGCGCCCTCCGCCGATCCGCCCGTGCTCGGCGCGCTCGGACCGATATACGGCACCCTCGTCACCTCCTTCATCGCGATGCTGATCGCCATACCGGTCGGTCTCGGCATTGCGATCTTCCTGACCGAGCTGTGCCCGCAATGGCTGCGCCGCCCAATCGGCATGGCGATCGAGCTGCTCGCCGGCATCCCCTCGATCATCTACGGCATGTGGGGCTTCTTCGTGCTGGGCCCGTTCCTGGCAAACACGTTCCAGCCTTTCATGATCAACATCTTCGACGGCGTTCCCGTGCTGGGCGCGATCTTCGCCGGCCCGCCGTCCTATCTCAGCCTGTTCAACGCCGCGCTGATCCTCGCGATCATGGTGCTGCCCTTCATCACCTCGATCTCGGTCGACGTGTTCAAGACCGTGCCGCCCGTGCTGAAAGAGGCCGCCTACGGCGTCGGCTGCACCACCTGGGAAGTCGTTCGCAGCGTGGTGATCCCCTACACCCGCGTCGGCGTCATCGGCGGCGTCATGCTGGCGCTGGGACGCGCGCTCGGCGAGACCATGGCGGTGACCTTCATCATCGGCAATTCGTTCCGCATCTCGGGGTCGATCTTCGCGCCGGGCACCACGATCTCGGCGGCGATCGCTTCCGAGTTCGCCGAGAGCGACGGCCTGCACCAGTCCGGCCTGATCCTGCTCGGCCTGCTGCTGTTCGTGCTGACGTTCTTCGTGCTTGCAGCGGCGCGGCTGATGCTGATGCGGTTGGAAAAGAAGGCGGGGAACTGACGCCATGAACCCGATTTATTCACGCCGCCGCCGCCAGGACATCGTCGTCCGCGGGCTCTGTATGGGCGCCGCCGCCTTCGGCGTCACCTGGCTTGCGCTGATCCTGGTCACGCTGCTCTACAACGGCGTGGCCGGTCTCAACGCCCAGATCTTCACCGAGAATACGCCGCCGCCCGGCTCGACCGATGGCGGCCTGCTCAACGCCATCGTCGGTTCGCTGATGATGACCGTGATCGGCGTCGGCATCGGTGCGCCGCTCGGCATGTTCGCCGGCACCTATCTCGCCGAATACGGCCGCAACGACAAGCTGACCTCGGTGATCCGCTTCATCAACGACATCCTGCTCTCGGCACCCTCGATCATCATCGGCCTGTTCATCTACGGCGCCGTGGTGGTGCCGATGCGCGGCTTCTCGGCGATCGCCGGCTGCCTCGCGCTCGCCGTGATCGTGATCCCGGTGGTGCTGCGCACGACGGAGGACATGCTGCTGCTGGTGCCGAACGCGTTGCGCGAGGCGGCCTCGGCGCTCGGCCTGCCGCGCTCGCTGGTGATCAAGCGGATCGCCTACCGCTCTGCGCGCGCGGGCCTTATCACCGGCGTGCTGCTGGCCACCGCCCGCGTCGCCGGCGAAACCGCGCCGCTGCTGTTCACCGCGCTGTCGAACCAGTTCTTCAGCCTGGACATGACCAAGACGATGGCGAACCTGCCGGTCACCATCAACAATTTCGTGCAGAGCCCCTACGCCTACTGGAAGCAGCTGGCCTGGAGCGGAGCCCTGCTCATCACCCTGACCGTTCTTGCCCTGAATATTGGCGCGCGCATCCTTGGCGCCGAGAGGACCGCAAAATGAGTGATCTGTCCGTATCGATGAGCGCGGCCGGTGGACTTCCCCAGACGCCGGTGCTGCCCGAGGCGCCGCCCAAGGTGACGGTGCGCAACCTCAACTTCTATTACGGCGAGCACCACGCGCTGAAGAACATCAATCTGACGCTTGGCACCAATCGCGTCACGGCGTTCATCGGCCCGTCGGGCTGCGGCAAGTCGACCCTGCTGCGCGTCTTCAACCGGATGTACGATCTCTATCCGGGCCAGCGTGCCACCGGCCAGCTCATGCTCGACCAGACCAACGTTCTCGATTCAAAGCTCGACCTCAACCTGCTGCGCGCCCGCGTCGGCATGGTGTTCCAGAAGCCGACGCCGTTCCCGATGACGATCTACGAGAACATCGCCTTCGGCATCCGCCTCTATGAGAAGATCTCGAAGTCCGAGATGGACGTTCGCGTCGAGAAGGCGCTGCGCGGCGGCGCGCTGTGGAACGAGGTCAAGGACAAGCTCAACGCTTCGGGCCTGTCGCTCTCCGGCGGCCAGCAGCAGCGCCTCTGCATCGCCCGCACGGTCGCGGTGCGGCCCGAGGTGATCTTGTTCGACGAGCCCTGCTCGGCGCTGGACCCGATCTCGACTGCCAAGGTCGAGGAACTGATCCAGGAGCTCTCCGAGAACTACACGATCGCGATCGTCACCCACAACATGCAGCAGGCGGCCCGCGTTTCCGACAAGACTGCCTTCATGTATCTCGGCGAGCTGATCGAGTTCGACGACACCAGCAGGATCTTCACGTCGCCGAGCGATCGGCGCACGCAGGATTACATCACCGGCCGGTTCGGCTGAGGAGACGGGACATGGGTTCTGAACATACCGCAAAGGCCTTCGACACCGACCTCCAGGAGCTCACCCGGCTGGTCGCCGAGATGGGCGGAATTGCCGAGCGCATGATCGTCGAGTCCGTCGATGCGCTGATCCGGCGCGACGTCGCGCTCGGCCAGCGCGTCGTCACCATCGACGCCGAGCTCGACGCGCTGCAGAAGCGCATCGAGGAGCGCGCCGTGCTCACCATCGCCCGCCGCCAGCCGATGGCCGTCGATTTGCGCGAGATCGTCGGCGCCATGCGCGTTGCGACCGATCTCGAGCGCATCGGCGATCTCGCCAAGAACATGGGCAAGCGCGTCGCGGCGCTGGAGACGGACTTTCATCCGCTCAAGCTGTTCCGTGGTCTGGAACACATGACCGACCTCGTGCAGCAGCAGGTCAAATCGGTGCTGGACGCCTATGCCGCGCATGATCTGCCAGCGGCGATGGCGGTGTGGAAGGGCGACGAGGAAGTCGATGCCATCTGCACCTCGCTGTTCCGCGAACTCCTCACCTACATGATGGAGGATCCGCGCAACATCTCGTTCTGCATCCACCTGATGTTCTGCGCCAAGAACATCGAGCGCATTGGCGACCACGCCACCAACATCGCCGAGACCGTGTTCTACATGATCGAAGGTCAGGCCATCACCGACAAGCGGCCGAAGGGCGACATGACGACCTTCGCCACCACGGTTCCGAATACCTGAAGACTCAAGGGAGCAACGAGCCCATGGGCGCACGCATTATGGTGGTTGAGGACGAGGAAGCTCTGACCGAGCTTCTCCGCTACAACCTCGAAGGCGACGGCTATGACGTCGAGACGGTGATGCGCGGCGACGACGCCGACACCCGCCTCAAGGAGCATATCCCGGACCTGATCGTGCTCGACTGGATGCTGCCGGGGCTGTCCGGCATCGAGCTGTGCCGGCGGCTTCGCACCCGGCCGGAGACCAAGCAGCTCCCGATCATCATGCTCACCGCCCGCGGCGAGGAGAGCGAGCGGGTACGGGGATTAGCGACCGGCGCCGACGACTACATCGTCAAGCCCTTCTCGGTGCCCGAGCTCCTGGCGCGCGTGAAGGGCCTGCTCAGGCGCGCAAGCCCGGAGCGGCTCGCCACCGTGCTCGCCTTCGGCGACATCGAGCTCGATCGCGACAAACGCCGCGTCGCGCGTTCGGGCCGTCCGATTGATCTCGGTCCGACCGAATATCGCCTGCTGGAGTTCTTCCTGGAGCATCCCGGCCGGGTGTTCTCGCGCGAGCAGCTGCTCGACAGCGTCTGGGGCCGCGACATCTATATCGACGAGCGTACCGTCGACGTGCACATCGGCCGCCTGCGCAAGCTGCTCAATCTCGGCCGCGAACAAGACCCGATCCGCACCGTCCGCGGCGCCGGTTACGCACTGGACGATCGTTTTGCGAAGGCGGAGCAGGCTTAAGCCGCGCTGCGTCAACAATCACAGCCGTCGTCCCGGACAAGCGTAAGCGCAGATCCGGGACCCATAACCACAGGACGTGGTTGTTGCGCGAAAAAGGTCACTCCGAGTCTCCGTAACCACATCTTGCGGTGGCTATGGATCCCGGATCTGCGCGCGCTTGAGGCGCGCTTGTCCGGGACGACACTGAATGATTTGCGCGGTCATCGTGTGACGGCGCTATCCTTGCAGTCAGCTAATCCGCCAGCTTACCGCGGCCCCGGCTTCGCCGGTGCACGCCTGCGATCAGCCGCCGGCTGGTACGCAACACGCGAGTGCTGGGCGCAGTAGGGCAGGCCGGACAGCGCCCTGCCGCCGCAGAAGAAGAAATCGGGGCTCGAGGGATCGCCGACGGGCCAGTGACAGGTCGCCTCGTTCAATTCCAGCAGCGACAGCCGCTGGCTCATCGGCACCACGTTGTCGTAGGTGACCGGATCCGGCTCTACCTCGACCTCGAAGGCCTGCGCCAGCGCGGTATTGCCGCGCGAGATCGGACGGCTCACCCGCATCATGTGCTGCGCCGGGCGCGCCTTGCGCGGCCGGGGAGCAGCGGATGAAGGGCTCTTGGCGCGGCCGGACAGGCCGAGCCGGTGCACCTTTCCGATCACGGCGTTGCGGGTCACATTGCCGAGCTCAGCCGCGATCTGGCTGGCCGAAAGTCCGGCCTCCCAGAGCTTTTTCAGCTGCTCGACGCGATCATCCGACCATGTCAAAACCGTCATTGCACCCTTTCCCTCGCTATGCGCCGGCCATACAGGGCCTCACAGCGAATGCCTAAGCCTTGAAAAACCCGTGCCGCCAGAATCCCTTAAGGCTCGCCGGACGCGCGAAGTGCGCCCGAACGTTACGCCGGTACATGAGGACTTAGAGATCAGAACCGCTGCACGAGATGTCGTATCTGACAAGCCAAACGCTACAATATGGCGTGACTCACGCGCAAGAGTCCGCCGACTCGCTTCCACATGTTCCGTGGCTAAAACTCGCAGAATCGGCACCGCAAGACTACGGATTCAGCGTTTCGCGAGGCTTTCCGGCGGCATTGACACCGGTTTTACCAGGCATAAGATAGTGTCACGTGCCGCCCTTAAAAGGCGGCACGTTTCGTTTTTCGGGTCGGTCAATGGTGCGCTGCGTAAGCGCGTTGAGGCCGGCCTCAACATCCAAGTGACCGTCATGACCAACAGCGCCGCGCCGCATCTGCTTCCAGTTTTCGCCAGGGCCGACCTTGGCTTCGAGCGCGGCGAAGGCTGCTGGCTGATCGCGACCAACGGCGAGCGCTATCTCGATTTCACATCGGGCGTCGCGGTGAATGCGCTCGGCCATGCCCATCCTGCGCTGGTCAAGGCTTTGCAGGAGCAGGCCACGAAGCTCTGGCACATGTCGAACCTGTTCCAGAGCCCCGACGGCGAGCGGCTGGCGGCGCGTCTGTGCAATGAGAGCTTCGCGGACTTCGTGTTCTTCTGCAATTCCGGCGCCGAAGCGCTGGAATGCGTGATCAAGGTGGTGCGCCGATATCACGCCGCAAAGGGCCATCCCGACCGCTTTCGCATGATCACGTTCGAAGGCGCCTTCCACGGCCGCACGCTTGCAACGCTGGCTGCCACCGGCTCGGCCAAATATCTCGAAGGCTTCGGTCCGCCGATGGAAGGATTCGACCAGGTGCCGCATGGCGACCTCGATGCCGTCAAGAAGGCGATCGGTCCGCAGACCGCCGGCATCCTGATCGAGCCGATCCAGGGCGAGGGCGGTGTGCGTTCGGCCACGCCGGCGTTTCTCAAGGCGCTGCGCCAACTTTGCGACGAGCGCGGCCTGTTGCTTGCGTTCGACGAGGTGCAGACCGGGATGGGCCGCACCGGCGATCTGTTCGCCCATCGCCGCCTCGGCGTCACGCCCGACGTGATGTCGCTGGCCAAGGCGCTCGGCGGCGGCTTTCCGATCGGCGCGTGCCTGGCGACCGCGGAAGCGGCGTCCGGCATGACCCCGGGTTCGCACGGCTCGACCTTCGGCGGCAACCCGCTCGCGGTCTCCGCCGCCAATGCGGTGCTCGACATCATGCTCAAGCCCGGCTTCTTCGATCACGTGCAGAAAATGTCGCTGCTGCTCAAGCAGAAGCTCGCGTCCGTGATCGACCGCCATGGCGACGTCGTCAGCGAAGTCCGCGGCGAGGGCTTGCTGATCGGCATCAAGGCCGTGGTGCCCTCCGGCGATCTGGTTGCGGCGCTGCGCGACGAAAAGCTCCTGACCGTCGGCGCCGGCGACAATGTCGTGCGTTTCCTGCCGCCTTTGATCGTCACCGAGGCCGAGATCGAAGACAGCGTTGCCCGGCTCGAACGCGCCTGTGCCGCGATTTCGGCGGGCCAGACCAAGCGGGCGGCAAGCTGATGAGCAAGACGCCCACACCAAAGCACTTCCTCGATATCGACGAGCTGCCGCTGTCGGAGCTCAAGAGCATGCTTGCTGCTTCCTCCGCCATGAAGGCGAAGCAGAAGGCGCATCAGCCGGTCAAGCCGCTCGAAGGCAAGACGCTGGCGATGATCTTCGAACGCCCTTCGACGCGGACGCGGGTGTCGTTCGATGTCGCCATGCGCCAGCTCGGCGGCGAGCCCATCATGCTCACGGGTGCCGAGATGCAGCTCGGTCGCGGCGAGACCATCGCCGACACCGCGCGCGTGCTGTCACGCTATGTCGACGCCATCATGATCCGCATCCTCAACCACGATGCGCTGCTCGAGCTTGCGGCCAACGCGACCGTGCCCGTCATCAATGGCCTGACGCGGCGCTCGCATCCCTGCCAGGTTATGGCCGACCTCATGACCTATGAGGAGCATCGCGGCCCGATTGAGGGCAAGACGGTGGCCTGGACCGGCGACGACAACAACGTGCTGGCGTCCTGGGCCCATGCCGCCGAACGCTTCAAGTTCCAGCTCAATGTGGCAACGCCGCCGGAGCTCGCGCCGAAGAAGGCGATGCGCGACTGGATCAAGGCGACCGGCGCCCCGATCATGCTCGGTACCGATGCGGAAGCCGCGGTGCGCGGTGCCGATTGCGTCGTCACCGACACCTGGGTGTCGATGGGCGACAAGGAAGGCGAGCACCGCCACAACGTGCTCAAGCCCTATCAGGTCAATGCCAAGCTGATGTCGCTGGCCAAGCCCGACGCGCTGTTCATGCACTGCCTGCCCGCCCATCGCGGCGAGGAAGTCACCGACGAGGTGATCGACGGCCCGCAATCGGTCGTGTTCGACGAGGCCGAAAACCGCCTGCACGCGCAGAAGGGCATTTTGGCCTGGTGCTTCGACGCGGTGAAGTAATCTCGCTGTCGTCCCAGTGGCGGCAGTGAGAGTGTAGTATCGGCGGCGCCTCATACGCGATCGTCGTCCCGGATAAGCGCGCCAGAAGTGCGCGCCGATCCGGGACCCATACCGCGGAATCCATCTTGGGGCAGGCAAGCGGAGACCAATGGTCTTCGCCAAACCAATATGGATCCCGGATCTGCGCTTGCGCTTGTCCGGGACGACATCGAGTTTGAAATTGCTTCGTAGATCCCAACTCGCATCCGGAACACGCTACTCAACTGCCCCCTTCCAATCCACCTCTTCCGACCCCAGATAGAGCGCCATGGTTTCCCAATCCCCTGACATGAAAACCGGGCCCGAAGGCCCGGTTCGCGCACCATCAGCGGTTCCGATCGATGACGCCGTGCTGCCCTACGAGATCGACGCGCTCGACGTGCGCGGGCGCCTGGTGCGGCTCGGCTCGGCGCTCGATGAGATCCTCACCAAGCACGACTATCCCGCCCCGGTCGGCAAGCTGCTCGGCGAAGCCATCGTGCTGACGACGCTGCTCGGTTCAACGCTGAAGTTCGAAGGCCGCTTCATCCTGCAGGCCCAGACCGACGGCCCGGTGTCGTTCCTTGTGGTGGATTACAAGGCGCCGGACCATTTGCGCGCCTATGCCCGCTATGACGCCGCGCGCCTTGGCGATGCACGTGACTCCGGCTCGCTGCTCGGGCGCGGCCATCTCGCCATGACCGTCGACCAGGGTCCCGACATGAGCCGCTACCAGGGCCTGGTCGCGCTCGACGGTGGCAGCCTGGAAGACGCCGCCCACGAATATTTTCTGCGTTCCGAGCAGATTCCGACGCGCGTCCGCCTCGCCGTCGGCGAGGAGTGGCGCTCGAACGATGGCGGCAAGCACCGCTGGCGCGCCGGCGGCATGCTGATGCAGTTCCTGCCGAAAGCGCCGGAGCGCGCGCAGCAGGCCGATTTGCATCCCGGCGATGCGCCCGAAGGCGTGCAAGTGCACAGCGTCGCCGAGGACGATGCCTGGGTCGAGGCACGTGCGCTGACCGACACCGTCGAGGATGTCGAATTGATCGATCCCGAGCTCTCGGGCGAGCGGCTGCTCTACCGTCTCTTCCACGAGCGCGGCGTGCGCGTGTTCAATCCGCTGGTCCTGAAGGCGCAATGCTCCTGCTCGCGCGACGCCGTCGCCGCCATGCTGAAGAGCTTTTCGCCGGACGATCGCGCCGCGATGGTCAAGGACGACAAGGTCGTCGTGACCTGCGAGTTCTGCTCGTCAGTCTATGAGTTCACGCCGCACGAGGCAGGCGTGGAGGGCGCGTGATGCGCCCATCCTCCGTCATTGCGAGCGCAGCGAAGCAATCCAGAGTCTTTTAGCGGAGGGATTCTGGATTGCTTCGCTGCGCTCGCAATGACGAGGTTGGGGAAGCTGCGCGCCGCCCCCTCAGTTCAACACCCGCTTGTTGTCCGGGCTGTCGAGCGAGAATGTCGGCACGTCGATGTCAAAACGCTCGCCGCTTTCGGTCACCATCTGGTAGCGGCCGGTCATGAAGCCCGAGGCGGTCGTGAGTGGTACGCCGGAGGTGTATTCGAAGCGCTCGCCGGGTGCCAAGATCGGCTGCTCGCCGACCACGCCCTCGCCCTTGACCTCCTGCTGCCGGCCGGAGGCGTCGGTGATGATCCAGTGCCGCGTCTTGAGCTGCACGGTCTCATCCCCGGAGTTGGTGATGACGATGGTGTAGGACCAGAAAAAGCGGGAGCGGTCGGCCGACGACTGCTCCGGAACAAAGTTCGGCTGGACGGTCACTTCGATCTGGCGGGTCACGGCGCGGTACATGGTTGGCATCATAACGAAATCCGGGCCGGGAACCAAACGCCGGAGGCGGTTTTCCCGACATCGTGCCGCCAGAATTCGAACGGAAGACGCCCCAATGTGATCCAGTCGCTTTGCGAGACCGCGGCCGGACGATACACTCCTTAACGTCTTAACGTCGCGATTTGCGTGAGGGTTTCGGGCCCCGATGACCATTGCCGACCAAGTGACGGGATCGACGATTGCGGGACCCGCGGACGCCAAATCCGCAGGTACGAGACCCCGTGCCGCCGCGCCGGCCATCACGCTGCCGGCCATCGGCGAGCGTGAGCTCAGGCTCGACCTGTTCCGCGGTCTGGCGCTGTGGCTGATCTTCATCGACCATCTGCCGACGAGCCTTCTGACCTGGTTCACGATCCGCAATTACGGCTTCAGCGACGCCACTGAAATCTTCATCTTCATCTCCGGCTATACCGCCGCCTTCGTCTATGGCCGCGCCATGCTGGAAAGCGGCGTCGTCATCGCCACCGCGCGCATCCTGCGCCGGGTCTGGCAGATCTATGTCGCCCACGTCTTCCTGTTCACGATCTTCCTCGCCGAAATATCCTACGTCGCGACCAGCTTCGAGAACCCGCTCTACACCGAAGAGATGGGCATCATGGATTTCCTCAAGCAGCCCGACGTCACCATCGTGCAGGCGCTGCTGTTGCGCTTCCGTCCGGTCAACATGGACGTGCTGCCGCTCTACATCGTGCTGATGCTGGCGCTGCCTTTGATCCTCTGGTCGATGAAATGGAAGCCCGACGTCACGCTCGGCCTCTCCGTTGTCCTCTACGCCGTCACCTGGGAATACGACCTCTACTTCTCGGCCTATCCGAACGGATTCTGGGCGTTCAATCCGTTGGCTTGGCAATTGCTTTTCGTGTTCGGTGCATGGTGTGCGCTCGGAGGTGCGCGACGCATGTCGCGCATTCTGGCTTCGCCCGTGACGATGTGGATCTCGATCGCTTATCTCGTTGCGGCGTTCTACGTGACGATGACCTGGTACGTGCCGCAATTGTCCCATCTGATGCCGAAGCGGCTCGAGCAGTGGATGTATCCGATCGACAAGACCGACCTTGACGTGCTGCGCTTCACCCATTTCCTGGCACTGGCCGCGCTCACCGTGCGCTTCCTGCCGCGGGATTGGCCGGGCCTGAGCTCGCCCTGGCTGCGGCCGCTGATCCTGTGCGGTCAGCATTCCCTGGAGATCTTCTGCCTCGGCGTCTTCCTGGCCTTCGCCGGCCATTTCGTCCTGGCCGAGGTGTCCGGCGGCCCGGTCATGCATGCGTTGATTAGTCTTTCGGGAATCCTGATCATGTGGGCCGTGGCCTGGGTGATTTCGTGGTACAAGCGCGTGGCTGACAAGAGCGGTTCGAAGACCAAAAGCGCCATCGGCAGCGCCGATATGGCGGGAGGGGGCTGATGAAGGCGAAGGTTCTCCTGAGCCTGATCCTGCTTTGCGGTGGTTTTGCCGCGCCCCCGGCGCGCGCGGACGCTGCTGCGCCGGCCGTTCCCGTTGCGCCCGCCGCCTGCGAATTGCCGCCCTATCTGCTTGCGACCGAGAGCCAGCTGCACAAGGTCGCCGACGCCGTGAAAGCGGGCAAACCGCTCGAGATCCTGGTCATCGGCAGCCGTTCGACCACGATTCCGGCCTCGGAGGACAGCTCCTATCCGGCGCGGATGCAGGCGATCCTGAAGGAAAAGCTGCCACCGTCGGAGGCCGTGCACGTCTCCGTAGAAATACAGAGCAAGAAAACGGCGGAGGAGGCCGCCACCACCTTCGTTAAGCTGATGGAAGCGAAAAGGCCTACTTTGGTCATCTGGCAGACCGGGACCGTGGATGCTATCCGAGCCATCGATCCCGACGAGTTTCGCGGCGCACTGACCGAAGGGGTTGCTGCGTTGCAAAATGCAGGGGCTGACGTCATCTTGATGAACTTGCAATACAGCCCACGGACCGAAACCATGATCTCGGCGCCGCCCTATCTCGATAATATGCGGGTGGTGGCCCAGGAGCATGACGTTCCGCTGTTCGATCGTTTCGCGATCATGCGGCAATGGAACGATCAGGGTCAGTTCGACCTGTTCAGCCCGTCTCGCGGCCCTGAACTGGCGAAGCAGGTCCATGATTGCCTTGGCCGGGCGTTGGCACAGTTTGTGATCGACGCTGCCCATCTGGGTCCGGTCCAGCCGCAAAATTGAGGTCTAGCGTTAATGAGTTCTCTCCGCCCTTTTTGCCTGACGACATGGCTGGCCGCGCCCGCAGCGGCGGCGCTGCTGTTGCTGACACCTGCTTCGCCGTCGCACGCGCAGTCGCACGCCGCACAGGCAACTCCCGCGCCAGCGCAAACCGCTAGTCCTGCTCCCGCATCGCCCTCCCAGACCACCGTTGCTGCCACCAACCCGGCCGCCGAGCAGCGCGGCATCGCCGCGCGCGCCATCGACAAGGTGAAGCAGGTCGCGAAATCCGCCGGCGACATTTTTGGCCGCGTGCCCTGCCTGCCGCCCAAGGGCAGCTCGAAGGCGATGGGCTCGCTGCCGCATGTCGCGAACAAGCTCGTCGCCGGGCAGCCCGTCGTGATCGTCGCATTCGGCTCGTCGTCGACCGCGGGCTACGGCGCGAGCTCGCCCGATTTCAATTATCCCAACCGTCTCGCCGCGCAGCTTCGCCGGCAATATCCGAGCGCCGACATCACCGTCGTCAATGCCGGCGTCGGCGGCGAGGACGCGCCCGAAATGATGAAACGCCTCCAGAAGGAGGTGATCGACGTGCATCCGGATATGGTGATCTGGCAGGTCGGCACCAATGCCGTGCTGCGCAATCTCGATCCCAGCGACACCGCCAAGCTCGTCGAGAACGGTATCTCCCGCATCCAGGCTGGCGGCGGCACCGATATCGTGCTGGTCGATCCGCAATATTCGCCGGCGGTCAACCAGCGCGCCGAGAGCGCCGGCAAGATGGTGAAGCTGCTCGGCAAGGTCGCCGAGCTCCGTCACGTCGGCATCTTCCCCCGTTTCGAGGTGATGCGCGACTGGCACGAGACGCAGTCGATCCCGGTGGAAAGCTTCGTCATTGCCGACGGCCTGCACATGAACGACTGGGGCTACGCATGCTTCGCCCAGCTCCTCGGCGACGACATCATCCGCTCCGTCGGCCAGATCAAGATCGGCGTCAACGTGCCCGCGGACGTGCGGACCTACCGGCCGATGTGACCTTGTAGGGTGGGTTAGCCCTGCGGCTGCGCGAAGCGCAGTCCGCTGGCGTAACCCACCATGCTTCAGCGAATGCCGAACGAAGTTGGTGGATTACGCCTTCGGCTAATCCACCCTACGAAGTTAGCCTCACGCCTTCTCCAGCGCTCTGGTGAGATCCTCGATCAGATCATCCGCATGCTCGAGCCCCGCCGAGAAGCGGATAAAGCCTTCGCTGATGCCGAGCGCGGCGCGGTCTTCCGGCTTCAGGCGCTGATGGGTGGTGGTCGCCGGATGCGTCACCAGGCTCTTGGCGTCGCCGAGATTGTTCGAAATCTTCGCGAGCTTGAGCTCGTTGAGCACGCGGAATGCACCCTGCTTGCCGCCCTTGACCTCGAAGCCGACCAGTGTCGAGCCTCCGCGCATCTGCTTCTTCACCAGCGCCGCCTGCGGATGATCGGCGCGGCCGGGAAAGACCAGCCTGGAAATCTTGGGATGGCTCGCCAGCACGTCGGCGATGCGGGCCGCCGTCTCGGTCTGCGCGCGCACGCGTACGCCCAGCGTCTCCAAACCCTTGAGCAGGACCCAGGCGTTGAACGGCGAGATCGACGGGCCGGTCTGGCGCATGAAATTGTGGATGTGCTCGGCGATGAAGGCTTCAGACGACAGGATGATGCCGCCGAGGCAGCGGCCCTGGCCGTCGATGTGCTTGGTCGCGGAATAGACGACGACGTCGGCACCAAGGGCGAGCGGGCTCTGCCAGATTGGTGTCGCAAACACGTTGTCGACGATCAGCCGCGCGCCGCCCTTGTGCGCGATCTCGGCAATCGCGGGAATGTCGAGCACGTCGAGCGTCGGATTGGTCGGGCTCTCCAGGAAGAATGTTTTCGTGTTCGGCTTCACCGCACGTTGCCACTTGTCGAGATCGAGGCCGTCGACCAGAGTCGTTTCGATGCCGTAGCGGGGAAGAAGGTCCTGCACGACATAGAGGCACGAGCCGAACAGCGCGCGCGAGGCCACAACATGATCGCCGGCCTTCAGCGGCGCCAGGATCGCGGTCGTCACCGCGGCCATGCCGGTCGCGGCCGAGCGGGCGGCTTCGGCGCCTTCGAGCTCGATCATGCGTCGCTCGAACATCGCGATCGTCGGATTGGAATAGCGTGAGTAGATGAAGCCGGGATCCTCGCCCTTGAACCGCGCCTCGCACTCCTCGGCGCTGTTGTAGACATAGCCCTGCGTCAGGAACAGCGCCTCGGACGTCTCGCCATATTGCGAGCGCAGGGTGCCGGAATGGACCAGACGGGTTTCGGGACGGTAATGTGCGGTGGACGCCGGGGACTTCGACATAGGACCTCTCCAACGTGACCATTCTTGAAAAATGGTCACAAAAAAACCGGCCTGGATATCTCCACTGGCCGGGATCACAGAGGTCCCCGGCCTGTTTAGCGATTTATTTAACGTGGCTGCAAGCCGGCCGGCTCAAATCACCACGGGATAAGTCATGCTCATATTCTGCAATGCCCTTTTCGTCAAGGCGTCCATCGGATAGCCGTAAAAGGCTCGTTTTGCCGCGTTTTCGGATATGTTTGACCCCGAAGAGGACCACCGTTTGACGTTCACGGTCGCTGCCGACGCCAATGGTATCCTGCCCGACCGCATGATCGCGGCGATGGCGGAGGGCGGCCTCATCCTGCCCGCCTACGACTTCGTCGAAAGCCAGATCCAGCCGGCGAGCCTCGACCTTCGCCTCGGCGACATCGCCTATCGCGTGCGCGCGAGCTTTCTGCCCGGCCCCGGCGCCACCGTCGCCGAGCGCATCGACGAATTGAAGCTGCACGAGTTCAGCCTCGCCGACGGCGCGGTGCTGGAGACCAACTGCGTCTACATCGTGCCGCTGCTCGAAAGCCTCGCGCTGCCGCCGGAGATTGTCGCGGCTGCGAACCCGAAGAGCTCGACCGGCCGGCTCGACGTCTTCACCCGCGTCATCGCCGACGGCACCCGCCGCTTCGACATGATCGGCGCCGGCTATCACGGCCCGCTCTATGCCGAGATCAGCCCGAAAACGTTTCCGGTGCTGGTGCGCGAGGGCTCGCGGCTCTCGCAGGTGCGCTTCCGCACCGGTGACGCCATCCTCAACGCCGACGAACTCGATGCGCTGCATGCGGCCGAGCGCCTCGTCGACATCGACGATGCCGATCTTTCCGGCGGCGTCGCCGTCTCCGTCGATCTCTCCGGCGAAAAGGGTTCTGGCTTCGTCGGCTACCGCGCCAAGCGCCACACCGGTGTGGTCGATGTCGATCGCCGCTCCGGCTATGCCATCGGGGAGTTCTGGGAGCCGATCTCGGCGCGTCCTGACGGCAGTCTCATCCTCGATCCCGGCGAGTTCTACATCCTTGCCTCCAAGGAAGCTGTGCAGGTACCGCCCGACTACGCCGCGGAGATGGTGCCGTTCGATCCGCTCGTCGGCGAATTCCGCGTGCACTATGCCGGCTTCTTCGATCCCGGCTTCGGCTATGCCGGCGCCGGTGGGCTGGGGTCGCGCGCGGTGCTGGAAGTGCGCTCGCGCGAGGTGCCCTTCATCCTCGAGCACGGCCAGATCGTCGGCCGCCTCGTCTACGAGAAGATGCTGTCACGCCCCGACGCCATGTACGGCCAGCGCATCGGCTCCAACTACCAGGCGCAGGGGCTGAAGCTGTCGAAACATTTTCGGGTGTAGTCACATCCTCAGCTGTCATGCCTCGGCTTGACCGGGGCATCCAGTACGCCGGGGCTCATCGGCTCCATCACGGTCGTCTCTGGAATACTGGATCGCCCGATCAAGTCGGGCGATGACACCGAGTGCGTGGTTGGTTGCGCCGCCTTGTCCGCGATGACACACTCCCGCAAAACAACAAGCCGGGAGCGAACATGACCGCCGCAGCAGATTCCACGCAGCAAGCCCAATGGAAACGCTGGCGCGCGGTCGCCGATCTCTATCACGCTTATTTCACCGGCCTCATCCTCACCGTGGTCACGCGGCGCGGCACGGCGGATGCTGCTGAGTTCGTCTTTCGCGTGTTCCGCCGCCAGCAGCAGGAACGCTTCCTGCCGGGCCTCGAAAAGCTCGGGCTCAGCCATCTGCCGCCGGCGGTCGCCGCTGCGCAATATCACTATCTCTCCAACTGGATCGGCGGCGTGCATGTCGAATACATGTACGAGAGCGACACCAAGGCCTGGATTCGCTATCCGCCGCCGCGCTGGATTTGGAAGGGCACCGCGATCTGCGGCGTGCCGGGTGAGGTCAGCCGCGCAATGTTGCGCGGCTGGCACGCCAACAATGGCGTCGCGCTCGGCGACACCAGGCTCGGCTTCGTCTGCACCAAGCAGAGCGTCGACGGCCAGGACGGGCTCGAAGGCTATTACCACCAATATGACCACCCGCTCGAGCTCGACCAGCGCCTGGTGTTCACGCGGCACCTGGAAGCGCCGCTGTTCGACGCGAAGGCCGCGCCGGCATTGCCGGTATCGAGCTGGCCAAAGCCGCGGCTCGAAAAGGCCTATCGCAACTATGCGATGGAATATGTGCGCACCGCCGCGCCGGTGATGGTGCAGCTGTTCGGGCCGGAAGACGCGGGCTATCTGCTGCACTTCACCGGCAAGCTGATCGGCATGCAATACTTTGACGACGTCGCCGCCGCACTGGCGATGAGCCGTGGCGGCGCGCCCGAATTCGCGGCCTTCCTCAACGCGCTATTCGCCGCGCAGGATGATGCGGCCGAGACGAGGCAATCCGAAGGCGCTCTCGAAATCCGCCAGCAGAGCTGGAGATTGATGGACGACGTCGCGGACTATCATGGTGCCTGCGCCAAGGTGCTGGAAGGGCTATTTGAAGGTCTCGCTGCCGGCTGCGGCCGGCATATTGGCGTGCATTTGCGTCCAGCCGCCGGCGGCCGGCCGCCCCTGGAGTGGACGATCGAATGAAGTACAGTGGTGCAGCGCCCTTCGCCTCTCCCCGCTCGCGGCAGGGTGATCGTATATAGCCTTTTGGGCGGCCTGAGCGCGCGCCTCGTCCTTCGAGACGACCGCTCCGCGGTCTCCTCAGGATGAGGCTGAGCGGCATCGGCGCCCGTTGAAACCGCTGCCGCGCACTCCATCCTCATCCTGAGGGCCCGCCCCAAGGCGGGCGTCTCGAAGGATCGGCCACAACAAGATCAGCCCATATGCGATTGCCCTGCCTCACGCGGGGGAGAGGCCGCATCCCATCGCTGCCGCGGGGCACGCCTGCGCCGGACGCAGGAGGAATCGGGGCGTGCCGTGCTAACAAGCCTCGCAACGCGCCTTTTTGCGCGAAGAAAACAATTGGCACACCTAGTTATTGCCCGCCGCATGCCGGCGATCCGTGCCCGGGAGAGGAAATGTCCGACATCGCCGAAATCCCGGTCGATGAGCAAGAGCGTCCGTTGCCGCCGCCCCCGCGCCCCGTGAAGAGCGCACTGATGGACGGCCCGATCCTGCGCACGCTGCTCGGACTCGCTTGGCCGAACGTCATTGCGCTGTCGGCCGGTACCTGCGTGGTGATCGCGGAAACCTCCTATATCGGACGGCTTGGTGTGGAAGCGCTGGCTGCGATGGCGCTGGTATTTCCGACCGTAATCCTGACCATGACGATGTCCGGCGGCGCCATGGGCGGCGCGGTTGCCTCGGCCATCGCGCGCGCGATCGGCGCCGGCGATCGCGAACGGGCCGGAACGCTCGCTGCGCATGCGATGCTGATCGGCATCGCCTTCGGCCTCGTCTTCATGCTGGGCATGCTGATCTTCGGCCCGCAGGTCCTGGAAATGCTCGGCGGCCGCGGCGATGTGCTGACGCATGCGGTTGCCTACACGCAGGTGTTTTTTGGCGGCGCCGTGCTGCCCTGGCTGCTCAACACCATGGCCGGCGTGCTGCGCGGCACCGGCAACATGAAGCTGCCGTCATTGTTGATCCTCAATTCCGCGGTCTGGCAGGTCGTGCTCGGCGGCACGCTGGGTCTCGGGCTCGGTCCCGTGCCGCAGCTCGGCATGCGCGGCGTCGCTGCCGGCGCGCTGATCGCCTATTCCATGAACATCTGCGTGATGGGCTGGTACCTGTTCTCCGGCCGTGCGCGCGTCGTGCCGAAGCTGCGCGGCTTGCGCGTGCAATGGGCGATGTTCTTCGACATCTTGAAGGTCGGCGCCATCGCCTGCTTCTCGCCGTTGCAATCGGTGCTGACGATCTCGATCTTCACCCACATGCTGGCGAAATTCGGCACCGCGATCCTCGCCGGCTACGGCATCGGTGCGCGGCTCGAATTCCTGCTGACCTCGATTGCATTCTCGTTCGGCATCGCCTCGGTGCCGATGGTGGGTATGGCGATCGGTGCCGGCCGCATCGCGCGCGCCCGGCGCATCGCGTGGATCGCGAGTGCCGCCGCCTTCGTGGCCGTCGGCACCCCGGCGTGCCTTGTCGCGCTGTTCCCAGATCTCTGGGTCAACATCTTCACCGACAGCGCCACCGTGCGCGCCACAAGTCACCAATACCTGTCGACGGTCGCGCCGTTCTACGCCTTCTTCGGCCTTGCAACCACGATGTATTTCTCGTCGCAGGCCGCGGCAAAGGTGATCGGGCCGGTGCTGGCGCAGACGGCGCGGCTGATCTACATCGCCGGCTGCGGCTGGTGGTTGTCGACGCATGACGCCACCGCGCAAAGCTTCTTCTGGCTGGCTGCGAGCTCGATGGTCGTGCTCGGCCTGCTCTCGAGCGCCAGCGTGTTTCTGACGCGCTGGGCTCCGCGCGAGAGCAAGCCTGCGATCCGGCCGGCGCTGTCGACGATGGCCGACTAGCGATGCCGGTGGCGGCGATGGCCGCCACCGCCGCCGACATTGGCGAGCCGCATCAGCTGCGGGATCATCGCCATCATGTCGCCGCCGCCCATGCCGTTCATTCCGGTCGGCATATAGCCGCCTCCGCCCACCGGCATGTAGCCGCCGTAATTGGGCGCGCCGAAGCCGCCGCCGCCGAGACCACCCAGGCCGCCGCCCATCATGCCACCAAGCCCGCCGCCGCCATTCTCCATCATGCGGCTCATCATCGGGCCCATGGTCTGCATCATCATGGCGAAGCGGCGCTTGCCCATCTTCGCCTTCATCATCTCCAGCATCGGCGCCATCTGGGTCATCATGTCCTCGCCGCCGGCACCTCCGCCGCCGCCCAAGCCCGCGAACTGCGCCTTGGCCGGCGTACTCGCGACGGAAAACAATAGCAGCACGGCGGCCGCCTGGCAGATCACCTTGTCCGCACCTCTCATGGCATGCTCCTCGCGTGCGTGGCGCCGCCGGGAGAGCGGAGCCAACCGGACGCACGCGGCCATGGTTACGGCTGGCGAGGGCAGGGCTCTGTGGGAAATGTCACAGAGCGGATCAGGCTGCTGCAGGCGGAAACGCCTTGTGCATGGCGATGACGGCGTCCTTGGTCTGCGCTTGCACATAGGGCGCAAGCTCGTTCGGCAGCATGTCGATGATCCAGACGAGGCGACACTTGCCGTCACCGTCGGCGATCACCTGCACCGATGCGCTGTAATGCGTCAGCCGCTCGTTGTTGATCGCATAGACCAGCCGCTGCCGTGCGTTGTCGCAATCGACCAGCACCTCGCGCGCCACAGAGCCATTGGCAAAGGTCACGATGCGCGCATCGCCGTCGAGGGTGCAGGCGGTGACGAAACCCGGCACCAGCCGCTGATGCAGCGCGCCGAAATCACGCACCGCGTCCCAGACGTCACGGGCGGGCGCATTGAGGGGAATGTCGTTGTGAATGGAGGCCATTGGGGATTTCCTGAGTGTGAGGAGACAAGGGTCGTGATGAGGCGTGCTTGGCGGAGGCGCATGCCATCGTCACAGGTGTCATCGCCCGACTTTGATCGGGCGATCCAGTATTCCAGAGACGGCAGTGATTGAATCGAGAAGCCGCGGCGTACTGGATGCCCCGGTCAAGCCGGGGCATGACAGCACCGGTGATAGTGGCGAAATCTCACACACAAACCGCCTCGACATTGTTGCCGTCCGGATCAATCAGAAACGCCGCATAGTAAGTCGGGCTGTAATCCCTGCGCGGTCCGGCGCCGCCATTGTCGCGGCCGCCGCTCTTCAGTCCTTCGCTATGGAATGACTTGACCGCGTCATGGTCCTTGGCACGAAACGCGATGTGGGCGCCGTCGGCCTTGCGGCCCTTGTTCAGATGCAGCCAGAGCGCCGGCGCGTCCTTGGGGCCGAACCCGGCATAGCCGTCGCCGCTCGAGCACAGGACATAGCCGAGCGGCGCCAGCACCGCGGTGTAAAAGCGCGTGGCGGCGTCGAGGTCTGCAACGCGCAGTCCGATGTGGTCGTACATGATCATCTCCATTGCAAAGCGCGCCGCGTGGTGGCGCGTGCCGGAGACGAATCTAGTCAGTTGAGGGCGAGGCGTTCTTGGAGAATCTTGCGCATCCCCCGCGAGGCCTGGCGGAACCTGGTCGGGGACACGCCGGCGGCGCGGTGGAAGGTGCGGACGAAGTTGGAGAGATCGCCGAAGCCGACGTCGTAGGCGATATCGGTGACCGCGATGTCATCGTCGGTCAGCAGGCGGGCCGCATGGCGCAGCCGCGAGCGCACCAGATATTGATGCGGGGTGACGCCGAGCACGGCGGAGAACAGCCGCAGGAAATGGAACGGGCTGAGGCCCGCCCGCTGCGCGGCCTGCTCGAGGTCGACCTCGCCGTGCGAGTTCTCGTCGATCCACAGCGCGGCTTCCACGGCGCGGCGGCGGTCGCGCGCCGAAGGCCGGGCCTGCTTGCGCGTCTTGCCGGAAACCGCATCGACAAAGCGGCCCGCAAAAATCTGGCCGACCTCGTCGAGGCCGATGTCGCTGTTGCCATCTGCCGCCGCTTGCGCCAGCTCGCCCAGCACCATCAGTTCCGGCAGCGGCGGCGTCGCGCCGACCCGCCAGACCTCGCGGCCTCCGCCGAGCGCGTCGACCAGATCCTCAGCAAGGAAGAACGACAGGCAGACGTCGCCGCTGACATGCTCGTGGGTGCAGGTGTATTCGTCGCCGGGCGCGCCGACCAGCACCGAGCCCGCCACCAGCTCGAAGAACCCGGCCCGGCAATGGCAGCCAAAGCTGCCGGAGCGGACATAGGCGATGGAATGACCGGTGCGGCATTCGGCAAATGGCTTGTCGGCCGGTCCCGCATTGCAGCGAAACTCGGAGACCGTCATCGCGCGCGTGGTCAGCAGCGTGGTTGCATCCATGCCACCTATCTAGGTGGAGGGCCTCGGTGGGGCAACGGGCAGCAGCACCTCGAACAGCGTCTTGCTGGCGACCGGATGCGCGCCGTCCAGCGCCAGCAGCCGCCGCTTGGAGATCACCCCGCCATAGGGCGAGAGCCGGTCGGCGTAATTGCCGGCCTCCAGCACCCGGTGGCAGGGCACGATCAGCATGTAGGGATTTTTCGCGATCGCCTGCGCTACCGAATGCGCCGCGCCGGAAGCCCCCAACACCTTGGCGATCTCGTGATAGGTGCGCGTCTCCCCGCGCGGGATGGTGCAGACGAACTCATAGACCCGCCGGTTGAAGGGGGGCACGTCGCCGGCATCCAGGCTGACCTCGGAAAAATCGGGATCGCTGCCTTGCAGCAGGGCTGCGATGCCCTCGATCGCAAGCTCGGCATTCTCGCACAGCCGCCGTTCGCGCGCGTCGGGATGGACCTGAAAAATCCGGCGGCGGGTGTCGATCTCCCGCGCCTCCGGCAATTGCACGCCCACCACGCCGGAATTGCTCCAGACGATGCCGCAGCGGCCTATCGCCGTGTCGAAAATCGCGTAAGCACGCCCCACCATACACACGCCCCCACGCAGTGTACGCTCTCCCCAGACGGGCAATCATAACACCGCCACAATCCGGCGCACCTGGAATCTTGACGAGACGTTAACAAGCGTCAGGTCGGGCGCGCCAAAGCGCTTGGCGGCGGGCGCCGTCTCGGCTAATCAGGGCGGGCGCTGGTGACTAGCGCAACGCGGGCGTAGTTCAATGGCAGAACGGCAGCTTCCCAAGCTGCATACGAGGGTTCGATTCCCTTCGCCCGCTCCAAAATTCCTTATTCTACAGGGTTTGTGCACAGCGCACGTGTATGAAAATAGCTGCATTTCTAGCTTGTTGTGGATAGGTCGTTCGTTGAATTGATTGTGATTTTTGGCACCTATGAGCACGATTTCCGTGCCAAAAACGAACCAAATTAGAAATGCAGCTCTCCACACCGCGACGTTGCGCGTTTCGCATCGTGTGGTTGAATGAACGTATATTAGCTAGTGCGCTTTGTTCTCTCGCTTTGTCACTAGCAGGCGGCGGAATAGAGCGAGAAGCAATCTTGTGTGATAGTCATTGTTACAAGCACGACTCAAAAGTCGTCGCAGTTACTAAGAGGTAGAAAAGACAATCTCGCCCGATAAGGTGGTGGAGATGTACGACAAGACGAAAGAGGAGGCCGAGAAAAAGATACTCCAGTCGTTCGTATTCGACGGCAATGATCTTCGGGGCGTGGTGGTCGAGTTCATGCCTGACTACCAGTCAGCGCCTAAAGCACTACGGCATCCGCTTCACGCTCAATCACACAGAACACATTCGGAAAATCATCCTTAAAAAAGACGCTCCCATCGACCGAGCCGGAGCCCATCAAATGCTGTCAGATGAGATCGTGCATGCCGTGAGCACGGAGGTATTTCGCACCCTCCCTTTAAAAGCTCGGAGTTACAGCAAGGAGACGTGATTGATGAATGTCTTCAAACGCAATGAAGAAGAACGGGCGAAGCGCGAAGCACAGGACGCTCCCCGTCGTACAGAAACAATCAAACGACGTAGCGAAGCCGCAGCGCGGCTCGAAACTGACTTGAAGGAGTTTCTACGCGAGGGCTTCTTAGATGTTGGGATTTCGCGTTCGGAGGAGATCGTAACCCTCACCGGTGCAGACAAAATGACTCTCGTCATTACCGTGATGGACGATCTGTATAGCCTTGAATATCCGGGCGCGACTGATGTAATGGCGCAGCACCGTAAGAATTTCGGCTGCTACGTCATGGAAAAGCAGATGACTGCCAAGGTGGCGGACTGGCTTAATGGCAAGCCCTGAGCGCTGATCTCAATCAGCTAGCAGCTTGGAACAGTGAGGACAATCCAACTCACTCTGCTCCACCGCTTCCTTGATCATGTCCGTGAAATCACGTCGGCTCAATCCAGCGGTTAGGGTGATCTCGCCGCTTGTGATCTTCTTGTTTGCTAGTTTGTACGCCGTCTGCAGGCGGTCGTCGTCAAATTGGTGAATGAGGACATCTTCGTGATGCGGACAACGCCGGACCGCGCCAGTAGTCGCAGCCATGTCCGCAGCCATATCGCGTGCCTCTTCCATGTAAATCGCAAGCTCGCTCATCGCACCCATACGCAACTCCTCTGACAATTGGGTGCCAGACTATGTGGGATCGGGCTTGCAAGGTGCAACTTAGCTTCCCGCGCAAAACCCCAAAAAAGAGGTGCCAAAAAGGAGCCAAAAGCTGTAACTATTTGAATTTACCTGCCCGTCGAATCCTTCCCAAGCTGCATACGAGGGTTCGATTCCCTTCGCCCGCTCCATCCTGCTTCGCGCCGGGGCACTTCGCAGGACTTTGATATTCCGGCAGCGCGAAGCAGGATGCCCTTCGAAGCTTCAGCGGAGAAGGGCGGCCGATGTTGTCCGTCGCACGCCGCGCAAAGATTCCAATATATTAGCCTCTCGCTCCCGGCGTTCGCGTCTGCCCGCGCCAATCTGCGGTCCGGTCGCCGCCGATGTTCGGATGAAGGCCAGGACTTACAAAAAATGGACCAGCAAAAGCTCGATCGCGCGATCGGTCGCCGATTGAAGACTGTGAGGACGCAGGCCGGCATGACGCTGAACGAACTCGCTGCGCGCTCGGGCGTGAGCCGGGCGATGATCGGGCGGGTGGAGCGGGCGCAGAGCAGTGCGACGGCGTCGTTGCTCAACAGGCTCTGCGCCGCGCTCGACGTGTCGCTGAGCGACGTGGTGGCGCTTGCCGAGAAGCCGCCGGAGCGGCTGGTGCGGCTCGCCGACCAGCCGCACTGGCGCGATCCCGACAGTGGCTATCGCCGGCGCCACGCCTCGCCGACGGATGCGGCGAGCGGCATCGAGGTCATCGTCGTCGACCTGCCGGCCGGTGCGCGGGTGCCTTACAGCCCCTGGGGCCGCAACGCCTTCACCCAGCAACTCCTGATGCTGGAGGGTGCGATCGCCGTGCACATCGACGCCAAGGCGGTTCGCCTGCGCGAGGGCGACTGCCTGGATTTCGACGTGATGCGCGCGGTGACCTTCGAGAACGAAACCAAACAGGACGCGCGCTACGTCATCATCACGCGGCGCGGCACCTCTTACGGAAGGATGTGAGACCCCGGCGATGAAGATCCGCACCGGCGACACCTATGATCCGCGCGTGATCGCGCTGCTCGACCATCACCTCGCGGCCGCGCGGGCACAGACCGCGCCGGGCAGTGCCCATGCGCTCGACCTCGCAGGGCTGCGCGCCGCGGATGTCGCATTCTGGACCGGCTGGGACGGCGAGATGCTGGTCGCCACTGGCGCGCTGAAGGCGCTCCTCGCCGATCATGGCGAGGTGAAGTCGATGCACACGGTCCAGGCCGCACGCCAGCGCGGTTTTGGCGGCCGGATGCTCCGCCACATCATCGCGGAAGCCCGCGCGCGCGGCATGACTCGCCTCAGCCTGGAGACCGGCTCATGGGACTATTTCAAGCCGGCGCACGCGCTCTACCGCGCGCACGGCTTTGTCCCGTGTGGCCCGTTCGAGGGCTATGTCGAGGATCCCAACAGCCTGTTCCTGACGCTCGACCTGACCGCCGGCTGAGCCCGGCCGGGGGCCCCACGATACTCGCAACTCAAAATTTCGGCGCTCCCTCAAAATGAGTTGCGTACCTCAGAAAACCTCTGCTAGCCTTCAGGGATGGCCGAGGACACTCTCACCGCCGCCGCGCTGACGCTGAAGGACATCGCCCGCCAGGCCGGTGTCAGCCTGGCGACGGTCGACCGCGTCCTGCACAACCGCCCCGGCGTACGGCCGGACACGATGCGGCGGGTCCAGGAGGCGATCGCGCGCAACGCGTTCCAGCCGCATGTCGCCGCCGCCGAGCTTGCCCGCGGCCGCGCCCGCCGCTTCGCCTTCGTGATGCCGTCGGGGCCGAACCCGTTCATGCAGCAGATCGAGGCTTATCTCGGCGAGATGTCGGGCTGGCTTGCGGCCCGCCGCCTCGGCGTCGAGATGATCGCGACCGACGTGTTCGACGCTTCCGTGCTTGCCGCTTCGCTGGAGGCGCTGGCGGGAGACTATGATGGCGTCGCGGTGGTCGCGCTCGACCATCCGGGCGTCCGCGCCGCGATCAACGATCTGGTCGATGCCGGCACCAAGGTGGTGACGCTGGTCTCGGACGTGCCCTCGTCGCGCCGCCATCATTATGTCGGCATCGACAACATTGCGGCCGGCCGCACCGCCGGCGCGCTGGTCGGGCGGCTCGCCGGCCAAAGCTCCGGCAAGGTCGCGATCCTCGCCGGCTCGCAGGGCCTGCGCGACCACGCCGAGCGCATCTTCGGCTTCACCCAGGTGATGGCCTCGGAGTTTCCGGAGCTCAGCGTGCTGCCGGTGCTGGAGGGACGCGACGAGGACGACCGTTCGGAACAGGTTTTGGCGCGGATGTTCGGCAGACATGCTGACATTGTCGGCCTTTATAACGTCGGCGCCGGCACGCAAGGCGTCGCCAAAGCGTTGGGCGATGCCGGCCGCGACAAGCAGGTGGTGTTCGTCGGACACGACGTCACGGCGTTGACGCGCCGGCTGTTGTTGCAGGGTGTGATGGATGCCGCGATCTCGCAGAACCCGGGACACGAAGCGCGCGCCGCCGTGCGCGTGTTGCTGGCGCTCGCGCGCGGCGAGCCGATCCTGCGCGAACAGGAGAAGATCAGGATCGACATCGTGATGCGGGACAATCTGCCCTAGGCGGCAGCGTGGATTGGTGAGGACGGCCCGCGGAACAGGCGACGGAGATCGCCAACCGGGTCAGCATGGGAGGACAAGGCGTGTATCTCGGCATGGACATCGGCACGTCCGGTGTGAAAGCGGTGCTCGTGAGCGAAGCCGGCGCGATTGTCGCGACGGCGGCGCGCGAGCTCGCGCTGTCGCATCCCGCGCCGCTGTGGTCCGAGCAGGATCCCGACGCCTGGGTCGATGCGGCGATCGGCGCCGTCGACGATCTCGCAGCCCATAATCCGCGCGAGGTCGCGCAGGTGCGCGGCATCGGGCTGTCCGGCCAGATGCATGGCGCGACGCTGCTCGGCGAAGACGGTCGTCCGCTGCGCCCGGCCATTCTCTGGAACGACGGCCGCTCGCAGGCCGAATGCGACCGGCTCGAGCGGCGCTGTCCGTCGCTGCACGCCATTGCCGGCAATCTGGCGATGCCCGGATTCACCGCGCCGAAGTTGTTATGGGTCGCGCGGCACGAGCCCGACATCTTCGAGCGCGTCGCAAAGGTGCTGTTGCCCAAGGCCTATGTCCGCTACCGCCTGACCGGCGAGATGGTCGAGGACATGTCGGACGCCGCAGGCACTTTGTGGCTCGATGTCGGCCAGCGCCGCTGGTCCGCGCTTCTGCTGCATGCCACCGGGCTCGATCTGCATCACATGCCGCGCCTCGTCGAGGGCAGTGCGGCCAGCGCGATGCTCGCGCCAAAATTCGCGCAGCGCTGGGGCATGGCGAAGGACGTCATGGTCGCCGGCGGTGCCGGCGATTGCGCGGCGAGCGCGATCGGGCTCGGCGCGATCGCACCTGGCGATGCGTTCCTGTCGCTGGGAACGTCCGGCGTGGTGTTCCGCGTCACCGATCGCTTCGTACCGGCGCCGGCCTCGGCCGTGCATGCGTTCTGCCACGCGCTGCCCGGCCTCTGGCACCAGATGGGTGTGATGCTGTCGGCGGCGGCTTCGCTCGCCTGGCTCGCGGGCGTGATGGAGACGCCGGCCGCCGCGCTGCTGGCGCCGCTCGGCGAGCACGTCGACGGACCCAGTCCGGTCAAGTTCCTGCCGTATCTCGACGGCGAGCGCACGCCGCACAACGACGCTGCCGCCAGCGGCGCCTTCGTCGGCCTGCGCGGCGCGACCGGGCGCGGCCAGATGGTCCAGGCCGTGCTCGAAGGCGTCGCTTACGCCGCGCGCGACAATCTGGCGGCGCTGAGCGCGGCGAGCGGGCCGATCGCGGAAGTCGACCTCGTCGGCGGCGGCTCGCGCTCGCCGCTATGGGCGCAGATCTGTGCCGACGTGCTCGGCATCCCCGTCCATCGCGTCGAAGAAGGCGAGGTGGGGGCCGCGCTCGGCGCCGCCCGACTCGGCCGCATCGCTGCGACGGGCGAAGACCCGGCCCAGGTCTGTGTTCGTCCGCGGCGGCTCGCAAGTTTCGCGCCGCGGGCATCCGTCACCTCCGCCTACGACGATGCCTATCGCCGCTGGCGCAATCTCTACCCCGCGTTGAAGGAGCCGATTTAAGTGAACGCGCCAGCCAAATTCTTCGATGCAACCCAACCTGTCGCCTTCGGCGGCAAGGATGCCAAGAGCCCGCTCGCCTTCCGCTGGTACGACAAGGACCGTATCGTGCATGGCCGGCGGCTCGAGGATCATTTGCGCTTTGCGGTCTGCTATTGGCATTCGCTGTGCTGGCCGGGCGGCGATCCCTTCGGCGGCGAGACATTTTTGCGACCCTGGCATCACGGCACCGATCCGATGGCGCTGGCGCGCGCGAAGGCCGACATCGCCTTCGAACTGTTCCGCCTGCTGGATGTGCCCTTCTTTACCTTCCACGACGTCGATGCGGCGCCGGAGGGCGCCTCGCTCGCGGAGTCCGTCGCCAATCTCAACGCGATTGCCGATCTGTTCGAACAGAAGATGGCCTCGGGCAAAGTCCGCCTGCTCTGGGGCACCGCCAATTTGTTCACGCATCGCCGCTACATGGCGGGTGCCGCGACCAATCCGGATCCCGACGTCTTCACCTATGCCGCCGGCCAGGTCCGCGCCGCGCTGGAGGTGACGCACCGGCTCGGCGGCCAGAACTACGTGATGTGGGGCGGGCGCGAAGGCTATGAGACCCTGCTCAACACCGATCTCAAGCGCGAGCTCGACCAGCTCGGCCGCTTCGTCGCGCTAGTGGTCGAGCATAAGCACAAGATCGGCTTCAAGGGCCCGATCCTGATCGAGCCCAAGCCGAAGGAGCCGACCAAGCATCAATATGATTTCGACGTCGCCACCTGCTACGGCTTCCTTGAGCGCTACGATCTGCTGAACGACGTCAAGCTCAACGTCGAGCAGAACCACGCCATCCTTGCCGGCCACTCCTTCCATCACGAGGTCGCGCTCGCCGAGGCGCTCGGAATCTTCGGCTCGCTCGACATCAACCGCGGCGACGACCTGCTCGGCTGGGACACTGACCAGTTCGCGATGAACGTGCCCGAGCTCGCGTTGGTGTTCCACGAGCTCCTGAACCGCGGCGGCTTCACCTCGGGCGGGCTCAATTTCGACGCCAAGATCCGGCGGCAGTCGATCGACCCCGATGATTTGATCCACGCCCATGTCGGCTCGATGGACGCCTGCGCGCGCGCCTTCCTTGTCGCGGCCGACATGCTCGACGCTGGCGCTCTCACCGCGCCGCTCGCCGAGCGCTACGGCGGATGGGCGGGCCCTGAAGGCCGCGCCATTCTCGGCGGGCAACGTTCGCTCGCCGATCTCGCCGACCGCGCGCTCAGCCCGGGCTTCGATCCGCAGCCGCGCTCGGGCCGGCAGGAATATCTGGAATCGCTGGTCAACCGCTATGTCTGAGGAAAGGCCGCTGATGGCAAGTACTGGAGCAACCCCGATCCTGGAACTGACCGGCATCGGCAAGGAGTTCGGCGCGATCCGCGCGCTGCACGGCGTCGACATGCACGTGCACCCCGGCGAAGTGGTCGGCCTGATGGGCGACAACGGCGCCGGCAAGTCGACGCTGGTGAAGATCATCGCCGGAAATTTTCGCCCCACCCATGGCGAGGTCCGTTTCGACGGCAATGCGGTCCATTTCTACCGGCCCATCGATGCCCGCGCGGTCGGGATCGAGGTCGTCTATCAGGATCTCGCGCTCGCCGATAACCTCACGGCCGCAGCCAACGTGTTTCTGGGCCGCGAGCTCACGCGCAAGTTCGGGCCGATCGCGCTGCTCGATCACAAGGCGATGGCGTCGCGCGCGCTGAAGCTGTTCGGCGAATTGCGCTCGGAGACGCGGCCGCACGATCTCGTCAAGCAGATGTCCGGCGGCCAGCGTCAGGCCGTCGCGATCGCGCGTACCAGGCTTTCCAACGCAAAGCTCGTGATGATGGACGAGCCGACGGCGGCGATCTCGGTGCGCCAGGTCGAGCAGGTGCTGAGCCTGATCCATCGTCTGAAGGAGCAGGGCGTTGCCGTCATGCTGATCTCGCACCGCATGCCCGACGTGTTTGCCGTCTGCGACCGTGTCGTCGTCATGCGCCGCGGCGAGAAGCGGGCGGACAAGGCGATCCATGACACATCCCCTGAAGAGGTCACGGCCCTCATCACCGGCGCGAAGGAGGCTGCATGATGACCCTGCCCCTGGAAAATCCGATCAGCTTCACCAATATCGGCCGCATCAGATGGTGGCAGCGCGGCATCTTCGCGTCGCAGACCGGCTACGTCCTGCTGGCGCTGCTGGCGCTGCTGGTGGTGATGCATTTCGCCAGCCCGTATTTCTTCACCCAGGGCAATATGCAGAACGTGGCGAAGAACTTTTCCTTCATCGCCATCGCCACGCTCGGCGTCACCTTCGTCATCATCACCGGCGGCATCGACCTCTCGGTCGGCTCGCTGATGTGCTTCGCCGCCATGATCACCTCGATGGTGATGTCGGGCCTTTCGACGCCGGGCATGCCCGGCGCGTCGCTGTTCGTGCACCTCGCCGCCGACGGCAAGACCGTGGTCGCCAACGTGCCCGGCCTGATCCTGGTCGTCTCGGTCGTCGCCGGGTTGGTGGTCTCGCTGCTCGTCGGCCTCGTCAACGGCTTCTGCATCGCGGTGCTCGGGCTGTCGCCCTTCGTCACCACGCTCGGCATGCTCTCGATCGTGCGCGGCCTCGGCTATGTCGTCTCCAACGGCCGCGGCAGCTTTCCCGGCGGGCCGGACGCCGATTATTTCTATGCGCTGACCTCGGGTGATGTGCTCGGCGTGCCGGCGCCGTTCATCTATCTCGTAATCCTCGCGGCCGTGATGGCGGTCGTGCTGCATCATACGAGCTTCGGCCGTCACGTCTTCGCGCTCGGCGGCAATGAGAAGGCCGCGGAGTTGACCGGCATCCCGGTCGTGCGGGTGAAGATCGAGGTCTATGTAATCTGCGCGCTCGCGGCAGGTCTCCAGGGCATCATCATCTCCGGCTGGCTGGGATCCGCGCCCGCGAACATGGCGACGTCCTACGAACTCAACGTCATCGCCGCCGCCGTCATCGGCGGCGCCAATCTCGCCGGCGGCCTCGGCGGCCCGCTTGGGGCCATCGTCGGCTGCGTGCTGCTGGAGGTGATCCGCAACGGCCTCGTGCTCGCGCAGGTCAACTCCTACTGGCAGCAGACGCTGGTCGGCGTGATCATCATCCTTGCCGTGCTGGTCGACCGTATCCGCTCGCGCATGACTTAACGAGTTACTCCGGAAGGACAACGAAAGATCGTCTATCCGCCTGCCGGAGCATCACATCACAAAAGGATAGGCAACAAAGTGTGGAGGGAAAGCAAAATGAAGAAGCTTCTGTTGGCCGGCGTGACCATCGCGATGATGGCGACCCCGGCATTCGCGCAGACCTACAAGTTCGCCATCGTGCCCAAGGCGATGAACAATCCGTTCTTCGACGTGGCGCGTGACGGCTGCCTGAAGCGGGCCAAGGAACTCGGCAACGTCGAGTGCATCTACAAGGGGCCGGTCGAGCATGAACCGGCAACGCAGGCGCAGATCATCCAGGACTTCGTCACGCAGAAGGTGGATGGGCTCGCGATCTCGGTTGCCGACGTCGCGGCGATGACCAAGTCGATCGAGGCTGCGACGGCGGCCGGCATTCCGGTGATCACGTTCGACGCGGATGCGCCGGGCTCCAAGCGCATCGCTTATATCGGCACCAACAATAAGGACTTCGGTCTCGCGCTCGGCAAGCAATTGGCCCAGCTCAGGCCCGAAGGCGGCAAATATGCGATCATCTCCGGCGGTCCCGGCGCCAAGAACCTCGCCGAGCGCGTCGACGGCGTCCGTGAGTCGCTGAAGGGCACGAAGTGGGTCGAGGTTCAGGGCTCGCCGACCTTCTGCAACGACGATCCCGCGCTCGCGATCCAGCAGATGGCAGACTTGCGCACCGCGACGCCGGATCTCGGCGCCATCGTGCCGATCGGCGGCTGGCCGATGTTCGCGCCCGAAGGCTACAAGGCCTTCGTCAACAAGAACAAGAAGGATATCGATGCCGGCAAGTTCACGCTCGTCGTCGCCGACACGCTGAAGATGCAGCTCGAGCTGCTGCGTGACGGATACTCCAACGCGCTCACCGGCCAGCGTCCGTTCGAAATGGGCGAGAAGTCGATGGACACCCTGCTGGCGATTAAGAAGGGCCAGAAGGTTCCGGAAGTGATCTATACCGGCCTCGACCTGGTGACGAAGGACAACGTCGCTCAACTGCTAAAGTAGGAGCGCCGCCAGCCCCGCGCTCCTGCCTGTCTCTCCCGCTTGCGGATTTCGCAAGCGGGAGAGATCAATCGGAAGCTGGAAGGAATGGGAATGGAACGGTCGCGGCTCGGCACGTTTGACGTGACATCAATCGGTCTCGGCACGGCACCTCTCGGCGGACTGTTCGCCCCCGTCAGCGATGCCGACGCGGAAGCGACGATCGAACGCGCCTGGTCGGCCGGAATCCGTTTCTACGATACCGCCCCGCTCTACGGCTTTGGCCTGGCGGAGCGGCGGCTTGGCGCTTTCCTGCGGCAGCAGCCACGCGAATCCTACGCCGTCTCGACCAAGGTCGGCCGGTTGCTGCGCGCGCCGGACGGCCCGGCGGCCGAGGATGACCATTACAAGGGCACGCCGCGCGAGCGGCCGGTGTTCGACTTCAGCCATGACGGCGTGATGCGGTCGGTGGAGGAGAGCCTGGCGCGGCTCGGGCTCGACCGCGTCGATGTCCTGCTCGTGCATGATCCCGACGATCACTATGACGCCGCTGTCGCCGGCGCCTTCCGTGCACTCCAGCGCCTGCGTTCCGACGGCACGGTCAAGGCGATCGGCGCCGGCATGAACCAGTCGGAGATGCTGGTCCGGTTCGCCGAGGCCGTGCCGGTCGATTGCTTCCTGCTCGCCGGCCGCTACACCCTGCTCGACCAGGGCGCGCTGGATGCGCTGTTTCCGGTCTGCGCCACGAAAAACATCGGTATCCTGCTCGGCGGCATCTACAACAGCGGCATCCTCGCCAATCCCGGTGCCGGCGCGAAGTTCAACTATCAGGACGCCGATGCGGGGCTCGTTGCGCGGGCGCGTGAGCTCGACGAGCTCTGCCGCAAGCACGGCACCGAGCTGAAAGCTGCAGCGCTGCAGTTCTGCATCGCCCATCCGGCGGTGACAGTTGCCGTGCTGGGCGCGCGCAACGCTGTCGAAGTGGCCGACAACATCGCGATGTCGCAGAGCGTGGTGCCGCCGGCCTTCTGGCAGGAGCTGCGCGCGCGAAAGCTGGTCGACGCGCGGGCCCCGTTGCCGGGCGGAGCGTAAGCCATGATCATCGACGGCCATCAGCATTTCTGGGATCCGGCGCGTGCCGACTATCCCTGGATGGACGCGCCTGAACTCGCGCCGATCCGCCGCGCCTTCACTCCGGCCGATCTCGCGCCGCTCTTGAAGGCGAACGGCGTCGACGCCAGCATCGTGGTGCAGTGTCGCTCCGCGCTGGCGGAGACCGAGGAATTTTTGCGCATCGCGCGCGACAGCCCTTTCGTCGTTGGCGTTGTCGGCTGGGTTGATCTGACTGACGGTTGGCTTGGCGAAACGCTGGACCGGCTGCGTGCTTCTCCCGGCGGGGACAAGCTGGTCGGCATCCGCCACCAGGTCCACGACGAGCCAGATCCTGATTGGCTGTTGCGCGAGGACGTCCAGCGTGGCCTCACCGCAGTGTTCGCCCATGATCTCGCCTACGATTTCCTGGTCCGCACTCCTGAGCTGCCCGCCGCGATCGCGACCGCGCAGGCGTTTCCGCACGCGCGCTTCGTGCTCGATCACGCCGCCAAGCCGCCGATCGCCGACGGCTGGAGCCCCGAATGGGCCGATCGCATCGCAGCGCTCGCCGCCTGCGGCAATGTCTGGTGCAAGATCTCAGGGCTGGCGACGGAAGCGGTTTGGAACGACTGGGACGCAGAGCGGCTGCTTCCATTCGTCGAGCACGTCGCAAAATGTTTTGGCGAGGATCGCCTGATCTTCGGCTCCGACTGGCCGGTGTGCTTGCTCGCGGGGAGTTACGGCGAGATCAAGAGCGCGCTGGAAGCGTGTCTGGCGAAACTTGGGCCGCAGGTGCGGGAGAAGGCGTTTGGGGTGAATGCGAAGGCCGCATATCGGTTGGTGGCTAGTTGAGGCTTGCCGCGCTCTTTCTTCCTTCTCCCCTTGTGAGAGAAGGTGGCGCAAAGCGCCGGATGAGGGGTTGCTTCCGCGAGTTCAGAACGCGCGAGGGGCATCTGCGGAGAGAACCCCTCACCCAACCGAGCCTGTGTCTACCGGCGTCGCTGCCCTCTCCCACAAGGGGAGAGGGCACAATAACGAGCGCATCCTCACACCCCAGCGGGCACTTGGTCCAGAAAGCCAACGATGCTCATGATGCGGCCGTCCTTCAGCACCGCGAAATCGGTGCCTTTGATCGGGCTGTCGATGCCATCGGGGCCAAGCCCCCACGAAAAACGAACATGGTCGCCGTAGCCGTTGGGCTCGCCGATCAGCTTGAACTTGAATTCGGGAAAGCGCTGCTGCACACCGGCGATCAATGCATCGATGCCGCCATGACCGCCGCCCTGCATCAGGGGATCGACGTAGCTTGCATCCGCCGTCCAGTTCTCGCTGAGCAGCTTGCGGCGACGGCCTGCGGTGCGCTCGTTCCAGAGATCGATATAGCGGCGGGCGACGGTGATGGGGTCGGTCATGGTGTTCTCCTTCGATGGCGCCGTCTTATTCGGCTGTCCCTGACTATCGAAGGTTCGCGCGCGCCGATCGATTACCTCGGAGGTCATGATCCGGAAGTGTGAAGTGGCTTTCCGGCAAGGTCATGCGCAAACAAACAACTGAAGCGCGATGATGCTTTCATCGCGCTTCAGGCGATCGCAAATCTTACGCGGCTATGATTTCGCCGCGACGACCATGATCTCGACGGTGTACTGCGGCGCTGCGAGCTTGGCTTCGACGGTGGCGCGCGCCGGGGTGTTGCCGGGCGAGACCCAGGCGTCCCACACCGCGTTCATCTCCTGGAACGTCTTCATGTCGGTGATGTAGATGGTGGCCGAGAGCAATTTGGACTTGTCGGTGCCGGCCTTGGCGAGATGGCCGTCGATGGTCGCCAGGATATCCTGGGTCTGCTTCGTGACGCTTTCGCCGGCGGCGTTGTTGGCGACGACACCGGCGAGATAGACGGTGTTGCCGTGCACGACAACCTGGCTCATGCGCGGGCCGGTTTCAAGGCGTTGAATGCTCATTGGGATCTCCTGTAAATGGCGGCCCTGTCTAGCGCAGTGCCCAGCGCTGTGCCACCCCAGGCACGCATGCATTGCCAGGCACGCATGCGTTGCCAGGCACGCATGCGGCGGTGCATGCGCAGCCTTACGGAAACCGGCTGAAAAACGTCCAGATCGTTTCGGCGCCGTCGATGTCGTTGTTCTGCGGCCCGAGCAGGCGTGCCGCGATCTTCGGGAAACGGGCATCCGGGGAGGAACCGGGCATGCGGTGGCCGCCATGGTTGATGCGATAGAGCACGACGTCGTGCCCGCTGGGACAGCGCGAGGAAATCCGCGTGACGGTGGACTGGTCCGCGGGCGCCTTGTCGGGCAGGTCGGTCACGTCGGCGTCTCCGGTCTCGCAGCCATTGAGCTTGCGCCAGAACGCCAGCGTCTCTTCGGTCGACCAGAACCCGTCTGCGGCATAGTAGCTCGATCCGCGTCCACCCTCGTAGGGGATTAGCGGGTCGGCCGTGCCGTTCATGAGCAGCATCGGCAGCGGCCGCGACGGATGGCAGGTAACGGCGGCTTCGTCGGTGAGATTCATGATCACGCTCGCGCCGGCCGCGAACAGATCGGCGCGCGCGCAAGCGAGCGTCATCGCCATCGCGCCGCCATTGGAAACGCCGGTGACGTAGACGCGCTTGGCATCGGCCGTGCCGTCGGCCACCAGCTTCTCGACGAGCTTGGCGATGAACGCGATGTCGTCGGTGCCGGGAGGCGGTCCGCGCAGCGCAGGTCCTGCCTTTGTTCTGGCATCGGCCCAGGCATTGTTGAGCCCGTCCGGAAACACCACGGCCAGGCCTTCGCGCTTTGCGACCTGCGGCCATGCCGTCCGCGCCACCATATCGGCGCCGCGCTGGGTCGTGCCGTGCAGCACGACCACGAGCGGTGCCGGCTTTTTCGCCGGCAGTTGCGCGCTGTAAGAGCGCTTCACGCCGCCGACGTCGATCGTGTCGGCGAATGCAGGCGGGGCGGCAGCCAATGCCGCAACCAGCGCCGCAATGCGCATCCAAGTCCGCACTAGACCACCGCTTTCGCCGCGGCGCGGCCCGCATTGCGGCCCGAGAACAGGCAGCCGCCGAGGAAGGTGCCTTCCAGCGAGCGATAGCCGTGCACGCCGCCGCCGCCGAAGCCGGCGGCTTCACCGACCGCGTAGAGCCCGGGGATGACTTTGCCCTCCTCGCCGAACACGCGCGAGTCGAGATCGGTCTCGAAGCCGCCCAGCGTCTTGCGGGTGAGGATGTTGAGCTTGACTGCGATCAGCGGACCATGCGCGGGATCGAGGATGCGGTGCGGGGAGGCGGTGCGGATCAGTCTGTCTCCGATGTAGCGCCGCGCATTGTGGATGTTCATCACCTGCGCATCCTTGACGTAAGGATTGCCGATCTCGCGGTCGCGCGCCTCGATCTGCATCCTCACCTCGTCAAGCCTGAGCAGGTCGTTGCCGGCGAGCTTGTTCATCGCGGCAACGAGATCCTCGAGCTTGTCGCGTACGATGAAGTCAGCACCGTGGCGCTTGAACGCCTCCACCGGCGCCGGCGCGCCCTTGTTGGTGGCCCGGCGCAAGGTCATGCGCCAGCTCTTGCCGGTGAGGTCGGGATTCTGCTCCGAGCCCGACAGCGCGAATTCTTTCTTGATGATGCTCTGCGTCAGGATGAACCAGGAATAATCGTAGCCGGTCGACATGATGTATTGGAGCTGGCCGAGCGTGTCCGAGCCGGGAAACAGCGGCGCCGGCAGCCGCGTGCCCGTCGCGTCGAACCACATCGAGGACGGGCCCGGCAGGATGCGGATGCCGTGGCGCGGCCAGATCGGCGACCAGTTCTGGATGCCCTCGACATAATGCCACATGCGGTCGCGGTTGATCAGCCGCGCGCCGATCGCCTCCGTGATCCCGATCATGCGGCCGTCGACATGTTCGGGCACGCCGGAGATCATGAATTTCGGCGGCTCGCCGAGCCGCTTCGGCCAGTTCTGCCGGACGAGATCATGGTTGCCGCCGATGCCGCCGGAGGCGACGACCACGGCCTGCGCCTTCAGCGCAAACTCGCCGACCGATTTGCGCGAGGAACTCTTGCCGCGTTCGACCTGATCGGCTGCGAGAATGACGCCGCTGATGCCATCCACCGTCCCGTTGGTGACGGAGAGCGCATCGACGCGGTGGCGGAACTTGAAAATCAGCCGGCCGCTGTGGACGGCTTCGCGCGCGCGGCGCTCGAACGGCTCGACGATGCCCGGGCCGGTGCCCCAGGTGACGTGAAAGCGCGGCACGGAATTGCCGTGGCCCATCGCATCATAGCCGCCGCGCTCGGCCCAGCCGACCACGGGAAAGATGCGATGGCCCATGGCGCGCAGCCAGGCGCGCTTTTCGCCGGCAGCAAACGCGACATAGGCTTCCGCCCACTGCCGCGGCCAGAAATCCTCGTCACGGTCGAAGCCGGCGGTGCCGAGCCAGTCCTGCATCGCCAGATCAAAGGAGTCCTTGATGCCGAGCCGGCGCTGCTCCGGCGAATCGACCAGGAACAATCCGCCGAACGACCAGAACGCCTGGCCGCCGAGCGACTGCTCGCCCTCCTGGTCGACCACGATCACGCGCTTGCCGGTATCGGCAATTTCGGTCGCGGCCACTAGGCCCGATAATCCGCTGCCGACGACGATGACGTCCGCCTGCTCAGTCATGAGTTCCCCCCTGTAGTTCCCCGGATTGAAGTCAGCGGTTGCAACTGAGATCAAGGGGCTGTCGCGTAAGACATCATTAACTTGTTCCAGTTTGGGACCCAACGCCTTTGGGACCAACGCCGCCGAGTGCAGCGCGGACGCAACACTGGACTTGAATTTGTTTTGAGCGAGCCGGCGTGCCTAGACAAAGCCGCGGTTACGACCGACGCTAGCGGTGCATCACCACCTGACACGCAGATTCGAACTCGACTGGGGCGGGGGACAATGAGGTTTCTGACGGGGTTGCTCGCGGCGGTCCTCCTGATCGCGGGCATGGGGGCTTCTCACGCGGTGGTTCGGATCGCGGACGACCGCGGCGGCCGGATTGGAACTTACGTCGACAAATACCAGGACCTGCGGCAATCCGGTGACACCGTCATCATCGACGGCCTCTGCGCATCCGCCTGTACCATCGTCCTCGGTGCCATCCCGCGCGACCGCATCTGCGTGACCTCGCACGCCATGCTCGGCTTCCACGCCGCCTGGGATTTCGGCAGCAACGGCCGGGCCATCACCAATGCCGAAGCGACCCAGATGCTCTACGCGATGTATCCGTCGCAGGTGAAACGCTGGATCATGCAGCGCGGCGGCCTCACCCCGCACATGCTCTTCCTCCGGGGCAAGCAGCTCCAGGCCATGTACAAGCCCTGCTACCTCGACGCGCAAGCCTCGGCCAACAGGCCTTTGCGCCGATCTGCTCAGCCAGCGGAAGAGTTGGAGTCGGCCCGCGGGCAGCTGCTGCACTGAACCTATCAAGCGCGACGTGATCTTTGGCCCGCCCGCGGCGCTTGCCCGTCGGCGGGTCAATGCCTATTTGAGAGCCAGGGAACGGGCGCTTTTGGCCCAATCGTTGTCATGGCTCAACCACTGAACCCCACCCATCCGTTACAGGACAATTCGCCCACTGCCGGCCGGACGTCGTCCGTGCTGCTGTTCGCCGGTGCAGTGATCGGTGGGCTTGCCGTGACCGGGGCGCTCGCACTGTGGTTCCACTACGGCACGCAAATGTTCTTCGAAATGATCAGGGCCGGCTTCGCCGCCTGCTTCTGATCCGCGACAGGAAGTCTTCCGCCCATGAGCTCCGCCACCCGTCCGCTGGTGATCGCGACCGCCTTCGCAGCAAGCCTCCTTGTCGGGCTCCTGATCATGTTCTGGGCCATGGGCGGGGTGAGCAAGGTGGCGCAGCCGGCCGCAATCGGCGGCCCGTTCCAGCTCACCGACCAGAACGGCAAGGTCGTCACCGACCAGAACCTCAAGGGCAAGCCGACCCTGATCTTCTTCGGCTACACCCATTGCCCCGACGTCTGCCCGACCTCGCTGTTCGAGATCTCGGAAGTGCTGCGCGCGATGGGCAAGGATGCCGACAAAGTCAACGCCATCTTCATCTCGGTCGATCCCGAGCGCGATACGCAGGCCGCGATGAAGGATTATCTCTCGAGCTTCGACCCGCATCTCGAGGGCCTGAGCGGGGATCCTACAGAGACCGCCAAGGTGATCACGTCCTACCGGGTCTACGCCAAGAAGGTCCCGACCAAGGACGGCGACTACACCATGGATCACACCGCGCTAACCTATCTGATGGACCGCGACGGCAGGTTCGTCTCGCCGTTCAACCTGAAGCGGAGCCCCGAAGAGGCGGCGATCGAGCTGAAGCGGTATCTATAGGGGCTTCTTTCGGGCGCACCAGCTTCCACATCGTCATGGCCGGGCTTGTCCCGGCCATCCACGTTCTTGGGATACGCGAGAATGTGCGTGGATGCCCGGGACAAGCCCGGGCATGACGGACGGCCGGAACTTTCGGCCGCAATCCCCGCTCGCGTTCCCGGCGGGATGGTCTATAAGGCCCTCCGATCCCAACGAAATCCGTTCATTTCCCGCCGATGGCCGCATCGCGACAGGTAAAATCGCTCCAAATCGTGCGCCGGGTCCTGTTGGGGCTGGCGGCTGGCGCTTGCCTGCTGGCGGGTCTGCCTGGCGCGATGGCCCAGATCCCGGCCAAGCCGGCGCCCGCTGCGCCTCAAGCCACGCCGCGGGTCGGTCCCCAAGCCGCCCCCCAGGCCGTGCCGGGCTTCTGGGACCCGCGGCGGCGCCCCGAGCGGCCGGACCTGTCGCGCCTGACCGTGATCCGCTTCCTGACCGAGACCGACTATCCGCCGTTCAACTACACCGGGGCCGATGGCAATCCGGCCGGCTTCAACGTCGATTTTGCTCGCGCGCTGTGCGAGGAGATCAAGGTCACCTGCACGGTGCAGATGCGCCGCTTCGAGACGCTGGTCGACGCGCTCGCCTCCAACCGGGGCGATGCCATCATCGCCTCGATGGCGGTGAGCCCGCAGCTCCGCGCCCGCGTCGATTTCACCGATCCCTACTACCGTGTGCCGGCGCGCTTCGCCTCGCGCAAGGATGCGGTGATGCCGGAGATCCGCCCCGAATACCTCGAAGGCAAGAAGGTCGGCGCCATCGCGGGCTCGGCGCATGAGGCGTATCTAAAGGCGATGTTCACCGACGCCGAGCTGCACCCCTATCCCAACGACGACGCCATGCGCAGCGCTTTACGCAAGGGCGAGGTCGATTTCATCTTCGGTGATGCGATCTCGCTGGCGTTCTGGATCAACGGCACCGATTCCGGTGATTGCTGCGCCTTCTCCGGCGGCCCCTTCGTCGAGAGCCGCTTCTTCGGAGAAGGCATCGGCATCGCCGTGCGCAAGGGCAACGACGTGCTGCGCCAGGCCCTGAACTGGGCGATGTTCCGCGTCTGGGAAAAAGGCCGCTATACCGATTTGTGGCTGCGGTATTTTTCGGTGAGTCCGTTCTAGCCTCACGCTCCGGCACCAATTCCTCATCCTGAGGAGCTTGCGAAGCAAGCGTCTCGAAGGATGAAGGCCCCGCTGGTGGCCTCGCCCTTCGAGACGCGCGCTGAAGAGCGCGCTCCTCAGGGTGAGGGTCTCGCAAAATTGCATTCTGCCGGGAAATCGCTATTTTCCGCGGCCCGGAGGCCCTTAATGTCTGTCATCGATCTCGCCGCGAGCCCGAGCGATCTGCGTGCGCTCGCCGAACAATCCAGCGCCTGGCCGTTCGAGCAGGCGAAGGCCATTGTCGCGCGGCTGAAAAAATCGCCCAAGGACGAGGTGCTGTTCGAGACCGGCTATGGCCCCTCGGGCCTGCCGCATATCGGCACCTTCGGCGAGGTCGCGCGCACCTCGATGGTGCGCCACGCCTTCCGCGTGCTGACCGAAGACAAGATCAAGACGCGCCTGCTCGCCTTCTCCGACGACATGGACGGCCTGCGCAAGGTGCCGGACAACGTGCCGAACAAGGACATGCTGGCGCAATATCTCGGCAAGCCGCTGACCGCCGTGCCGGACCCGTTCTCGAACGAACATCCCTCGTTCGGCGCCGCCAACAACGCGCGCCTGCGCGCCTTCCTCGATCATTTCGGCTTCGACTACGAATTCGCGAGCTCGACTGATTATTACAGATCAGGCCGCTTCGACGCGACACTGCTGAAGATGCTGGCCGCCTACGACCAGGTCATGGCGATCATCCTGCCGACGCTGGGGCCGGACCGCCGCGCGACCTATTCGCCGTTCCTCCCCATCAGCAAGACCACCGGCATCGTGCTCCAGGTGCCGATGATCCGCCGCGACGTCGCCGCCGGCACGATCACCTATGTCGACCCCGACACCGGCGAGGAGGTCGAAACGCCCGTCACCGGTGGCAACGTCAAGTGCCAGTGGAAGGCCGACTGGGCGATGCGCTGGGTCGCGCTCGGCGTCGACTACGAGATGGCCGGCAAGGACCTCATCGACTCCGTGAAGCTGTCCGGCGCGATCACGAAGGCGCTCGGCGGCACGCCGCCTGAAGGCTTCAATTACGAGCTCTTCCTCGACGAGAAGGGCCAGAAGATCTCGAAGTCGAAGGGCAACGGCCTCACCATCGACGAATGGCTGCGCTATGCCTCGCCGGAATCGCTGTCGCTGTTCATGTACCGCGAGCCGAAGGCGGCGAAGCGACTGTATTTCGACGTCATCCCGCGCAACGTCGACGACTACCAGCAGTTCATCGACGGCTTTGCCAAGCAGGATGGAAAGCAGCAGCTCGGCAATCCGGTCTGGCACATCCACAGCGGCCATCCGCCGAAGGGCGACATGCCCGTCACCTTCCAGCTGCTGCTGACGCTGGTGTCGTCGTCAAATGCGGAGAATGCTGAAACGCTGTGGGGCTTCATCGGCCGCTACCGCCCCGGCGTGTCGCCGCAGACGCATCCCAAGCTCGACGCAATAGTCGGCTATGCCATCAATTACTACCGCGATTTCGTGGCGCCGACCAAGCAGTTCCGCGAACCGACCGACACCGAGCGCGCCGCGCTGCAGGATCTGCGCGATGCGCTGTCGCAGCTGCCGCAAGACGCCTCTGCCGAAGAGATCCAGAACGTCGTCTACGAGATCGGCCGCCGCGAGCCGTTCCTCGATCCTGTCAAGAAGGGCAAGGACGGCCGCCCCGGTGTCACGCTGGACTGGTTCAACATGCTCTACCAGGTCCTGCTCGGCCAGGAGAAAGGCCCGCGCTTCGGCTCCTTCGTCGCGGTCTACGGCATCCAGAACGCGATCAACATGATTGACGGCGCGCTGGCGCGGAGCGCATGACCGACCTTGGGATGGGCGCGCGAGGCTAAAGCGGCTCGCCCGCCTTGGTCGTAAATCTGTAGGTCCCGTCCGGTCCGAGCACGGCGCGCATATCGACGTCGGGATAACTGATCTCGTCGTCCAGCGTGCGGTCGCCGATCACCAGCAGCTTGGCGTCCTGTCCCGTCCGGTTGACGAAGCGATGTGCGTCGCCGCTGCCGGCCGGAAAACCGGCGCACATCCCTGCCGTCAACACCTGCGTGCCGCAGTTGGTCTCGAGCACGACCTCGCCCTCGAGCACGAAGACGAATTCGTCCTGACGCGAATGCGCGTGGCGAAACGAGGATTGGCCGCCTGGAACGATGCGGGTCAGGTTGACGCCGAAGTTCTTCAGGCCCGCGTGGTCGCCGAGCCGGCGATTGTAGCGCGTCTGATTGGCGGCGCGGTGCACGGCCGGATAGCTCGTGAAATTGCTTTCGCTCACGTCGTCCGGATCGAATGCCGGACGTGTCAATTGGGATGATGTTGTCATTGCGCTTTCTTGGCCAGGCTGGCGATCGGCGTGCTGTCCGCCGCGCGCATCAGGGTCAGCAGCATGCGGCAGAGCGGCGTTGCGATGTGATGGCGTTCGCCGGCCGCGACAACGGCGCCGGTCAGCGCGTCGACTTCGGAGGTGCGTCCCGCCAGCCGGTCGAAATACATCGAGGTGCCGGCGTCCGGCGGGAAGGTCAGCAGCATCGCCCGCAGTTGCGAGGCCTCGTCGGCCGCGAGCTGCGCGCCGTCGGCGCGCGCGACCGCAGCCGCCTCTTCGAGGGCGCAGAGCACCAGCGCGCCCATGTCCTCGCGCCGGAATACGCCCTGGCGCTGGAGGGTGAGCGCAGTGATCGGATTGGCGACGGCGTTGAGCAGGAGCTTGCGCCAGGCGATGGTCTTGAAGTCGGGACTGAGCAGGATCCGCATCGCCGTGCCTTCGAGCAGATCCGCGAATGCGCGTCCGTCGGCATCGTCGCTGACCGCAAAATCGTAATCGCTGGCGCGGCGATAGCGGACATGGTCCGGCGCCAGCCGCTCGCCATTATAGTAGACGATGGTCGGCACGACGGTTGCGGGTCCGACAAGCGGCGCCAGCCGTTCAACATGCCCGATGCCGTTCTGCAGAACGGCGACACGCGTGTCGGGGTCGCAAAGCCGTTGCAGCCAGGGCGCGCTCGAGGCGGTGTCCTGCGCCTTGGTGCACAACAGCACCCAGTCCTGGGTCTCGGCCCGGGTCGGATCGGTCAGGACACGAAGCCGCGCCTCGATCGTGCGGTCTGGACGCTCAACGACCAGCCGTTCGATCCCGCGTCTCACGCAGGCGGTGACGTCGTGCCGGCCGGCCGCATCGAGCGAGCCGGCAATGATGCCGCCGATACTGCCGAGGCCGACAACGGCAACGCGACGGCGTCCAGACGTGGCATGATCGCTCAGGGACATCAACTGAACCTCCGAGATCGCTGTAGGGCCCGTATTCGCTGTCAGTATTGGCTGAAATTGCGGCGGGCCGTGGTTCAGCCAGTCCGCGCGGCCTGCGCATACTGCAACGGAGTGATGCCGTAGCAGCGGCGGAAATGCCTGTTGAGCGCTGCCTGGTCGCAGAAGCCCGCCGCCAGCGCGCTGTCCGCCAGCGAATGGCCCCGCCGCAGAAGGCGGCAGGCGGCGTTGAGCCTGACGTGAACGAGATAGGCGTGCGGGGTCAGCCCGACCGCGCGCTTGAACAGCCCGATCAATTGGAAGTTGGTGAGATCGGCGATACGGGCGAGGTCGTCCAGGCTCAGGTTTTCGGCGCAGCGCTCCCGCATCAACGCGATCAGCCGCATCGCGGCGGCGGCGTCTTGTCCCGCGGGAAGATTGCGGCGGTCGCCGCCGCTGCCATGGCGGCCGAACAGCCGGCCGAAGGCATCGATGACGAGCTCGTCGGCGAGGAGACTGTCCTGTTCGGTTTCGAGCGCCCGGTGGAGCCGGCCGAACCGCCCGATCAGGTCGCCGTCGTCGAGCATGCTCTCCGGGAAATGGGGCATGGTGTCGATGCCGAAGCGCCGGGCGAGATGGTCGATTGCTGGCTGCGCCAGATAGAAGGCGCGATAGCGCCAATTTTCGCTGTCGCCCATCCGCGCCGATTGCCGATCCCCGGGGTTGGATACGAACAGCGTGGCCGGGCCGACCTTGCGCGCCATGTTCCGGTTGCGGATTTCGGTGCCGCCGGCCTCGGTCACCGCGATCACGAAGGCATCATGGGTGTGGGTGCCGTAGTCGTGACGGCGGAAATCGGCGCGCAGCAGGCTCATGCCGGGAATTCGCCGGCTGTGCCAGTAGCTGGTGTGGTTTCCGGTGTCCCGGCGCGCCATCGAATGCTCGTGTTCCGTCGCCTACCCATCATGACGGCATGAGCGGTTCTGTGCGAGACGCAAAATCGGCATGGCGTTGCGGCAATTTCGGCCAATACCGTGTCCCTCCTTCTCCCTGAGAATTCGCGTTGCAGGGTTCTCGGAGGGAGCAAGAATTGATCGCCCGTATCTGGCGTGCAGCGGCCACGCGCGACAAAGCCGCCATGTATCAGCATCATTTCGCGATCGAGGTCGTTCCGCGTCTCAAGGCGATCGACGGCTTCTCCGGCGCGTCGCTGCTGCGGCGCGAGGTCAAGGGCGGTATTGAATTGCTGGCGCTGACCCTATGGCAGAGCCTCGACAGTATCCGTGCCTTCGCAGGTCCCGATCCCGAAAAGGCCATCGTCGATCCCGACGCGCAGGCCATGTTGACGGACTTCGATTCGACGGCTGCCAACTACGAGGTTGTCGTCGACATCCGGGACAACGGATGAAGCCGCCGGGGTTTCTCGATCAAATCGATCGCAACACGTAACGCCGGTTGTCCTTCTGCACCGGCCGCGCGTTCATGGGATAAAGTTTCGCGAAGGCGGCGATGTCTGCGGCCGACACCTGGATGGGATCGGTGAGCAGCAGCCATTCGACCACTTCCGAGCAGGGCGGCGTCGTCAGCGAGCCGGAATAGCGGAAGTAGCTGAGCTTTTGCGGCAGCATGGCGCCCGGATGGATGCTGCCGTCGGCCTTCACCGCAGGTCCTTCCGCGGCCGGCATGGTCTTGACGATCGTGTTGAAGCTCGCATTCGGCCTGCCTTCGGCCATCAGCACGCCGATCACGGCAAGCCCGCCGGCATCGTTGCGATGGACGAAGTGCGCCTCCATCGGAAAATTCTTGCCGCCGATCATGTGCTCGCTCGGCCGGTGGAAGTGCACTTGCAGCAGCTTGTACTTGACGTTGCCGAGCGTCAGCGTGCTTCCTTCCGCGAAATTGAGCTGGATCGTATGCCCGTTGTTGACGATGGTGTCGGCGCTCTTGGCCCAGTTCAGTTTCAGCGTCGGAAGTTGCGATTTGATCGTCGCCTCAATGTCGATCGGCGATTGTTGCAGGCCGACCGCGCAGGCCTTGTTGGCTGCGTCGAGATCGCCCCATTTGGCCGGGCCGCCCACGCCTTCATAGCTCCAATGCGCGGCTTCGGCGGCGAAGGCCGGCTTGCATAGCGGGCAAAGGGCGAGACCCGCGAGCGCCTTCAATGCATGACGGCGATTCATCATATTCCTCCTGAGATGCATTTGGCTTTCGCAATATCGGCGCAACCTAGGCGAAAGGGGGGTGTGTCGCAACGGCGATCGCGCCAAGACTCTATCGCGAATCTATCGCGCCGGAATCTACTGGCTCGCCCACGCGATTCGCGCGATCCAGGCGATATCGCCCGCCGCCATCGTCCGCCCAGCCTGCGCCGCATCGAGCGGCTGCAATTCCAGTGCTTTTGCCGTGCGGCGCTTCAGTGTCGCGACCGTCACCTCGCCGTCCCTGGTCTTTACCACCACGCGGTCGCCGTTGCGGACCGGCGTGCCCGGCGAAACCAGGATGACGTCGCCGTCGCGGTAGGCAGGCTGTAGCGCATCGCCGGAAATCTCCAGCGCAAAGGTGTGGCCGTCCTCGGCGGCGGGAAGCGCGATCTCGGCCCAGCCCTTGCCGCTGGGAAAGCCGGACTCGTCGAAAGAGCCGGTCGCGCCGGCCTGTGCGAAGGCGAGCAGCGGCACACAGCGGCGGTCACCGGCGTCGTCGCCGATCAGTTTCACGAAAGTCTCAATGGACGATTCGGCCGCGGCGAGCGCCTTGGCGATCGATTCGGTCGAGGGCCAGCGCTCGCGGCCGTCGGCGGTGACGCGCTTGGACCTATTGAAGGTGGTGGGATCGAGCCCGGCGCGCTTGGCAAGCCCGGACGGCGACAGCCCGGCGCGCGCCGCCAGCCGATCCAGCGCCCCCCAGACCTGATCGTGGGTTAGCATCCTCTGCGCTTTGGCCTGCCTGACCATGGAAGGTCCAGCCCGTCGCAACTCAGGAAAACTGTCCTTAAATCAACCGGTTTTCCGTTTTTCGTGCAAGGGGTGTGGCTAAGTCTTGAGTTCGCGAGGTGTGGCCTTTACGGTCGCGCGCGGGATTTGAAGACCCGTCAGAGACGAAAAACCCCAAAAGACTCAACGAGCTGACTCAACGGGCAAACAGGGCTCCGCAAGCGGTGGTCAAGATCTATAAAATCTGTCCGGCCTCGGCCTGGCGCGAGGCGGAACGGCAGGGCGTGTACCGGGGCAGCGCGGATGACACGCGCGATGGGTTCATCCATTTCTCGACCGCCGCCCAGGTTCCCGAGACCCTGCGAAAGCATTTCTTTGGCCAGCGGGCGCTGTTCCTGGTCGAGGTCGACGACGAGGCGCTCGGAGCCGGCTTGCGCTGGGAGCGCTCGCGCAATGACGAGCTGTTTCCGCATCTGTATGGCGAACTCGATCTCGGCGCGGTGATCTCCGTGACGAATCTCAACATGCGCTCTGACGGCAGCCACGACATTCCGGAGCTTCTGCCGTGATCCGCGCCTTCGATGCCTTTTCATTGCCGGTGCTGCGCTGGCTCGACCCGGAGGACGCGCATCGGCTCGCGATCCAGGGCCTGCGCTTCCTGCCGCCCGGCAAGCCGCGGCCGGACGATCCCAAGCTCGCGGTGCGCGCCTTCGGGCTCAACTTTCCCAATCCGATCGGCATGGCCGCTGGTTTCGACAAGAGCGCGGAGGTGCCGGATGCACTGCTGCGGCTCGGCTTCGGCTTCGTCGAGATCGGCTCGGTGACGCCGAAGCCGCAAAGTGGCAATCCGCGGCCGCGGCTGTTTCGCCTCGAGCGCGACGAGGCCGTCATCAACCGCATGGGCTTCAACAATGACGGCGCGGAGACGGCGCTTCGGCGGCTTGCCGCGCGCGCACAGCACGGCGGCATCGTCGGCGTCAATGTCGGCGCCAACAAGGATTCGCCGGACCGCGTCGCCGATTACGTCAAGCTGATCGAGACTTTCGCGCCGGTGGCGAGCTATTTCACCGTCAACGTGTCGTCGCCCAACACGCCCGGCCTGCGCAATCTGCAGGAGGGCGCGCTGCTCGACGATCTCCTTGCAAAAGTCATCGATGCGCGCGAGCGGGTGCGCCAGAAGGCCGGCGACACGCCGGTACTGCTGAAGATCGCGCCGGATCTGAGCCTCGCCCAGCTCGACGACGTCGTGCAGGTCGCGCGCTCGCGGCGGGTCGACGGCATGATCGTGTCGAACACGACCATCGCACGGCCGAGCACGCTGCGCGAGGAGACGCGCGCGAAGGAGCAGGGCGGCCTGTCCGGGCGGCCGCTGTTCCGCCTGTCGACGCGCATGGTCGCGGAGACCTATGTGCGCGTCGAGGGCGCGTTCCCGCTGATCGGCGTCGGCGGAGTGGATTCGGGCGGCGCGGCGCTGACGAAGATCCGCGCTGGCGCGAGCCTGATTCAGCTTTATTCGTCGCTGATCTACAAGGGCCTCGGCCTCGTCGACGAGATCAAGCGCGACCTCACCTCGACGCTGCTGCGCACGGGACGGGATTCGCTGTCCGAGATCGTCGGCGCCGACGCTGCCACTTTGACGGCGGAAGACTGGCCGGGGATGTGAGGCGCACTTCGCCTCTCCCCGCCTGCGGGAATCCCCGTAGCCCGCAGGGCGATCGCATTTGGGCTGATCTTGTTGTGGCCGGTCCTTCGAGACGCCCGCCTAGGGGCGGGCCCTCAGGATGAGGATGGAGTGCGCGGCAGCGGTTTCAACGGGCACCGATGCCGCTCAGCCTCATCCTGAGGAGACCGCGGAGCGGTCGTCTCGAAGGACGAGGCGCGCGCTCAGGCCGCCCAAAAGGCCATATGCGATCGCCCTGCCGCCTGCGGGGATCCCCGTAGCCCGGATGGAGCGCAGCGCAATCCGGGAATCCGTCCGCGAATACGAACGTCCCGGATTACGCTGGCGCTCCATCCGGGCTACGATTTCGGAAACGTTAGCCTGAACAGCGCCGGAAAGCGCGCGCCCTGCAAGCCGCCGCGTGCGAGGTAGGACGCGATCAGCGCGCACCACAGCCCGACATTGCCGAACGATTGCAGCGCCCACCAGGTGATGAGGAAGATCGCGAGCGAGGCCAGCATCAGATTGCGCATCTCGCGCGCCCAGGTCGCGCCGACATAGATGCCGTCGAAACCGAAGGCGAACACGCCCGGCACCGGCGCGAGCACGATGAACGGCAGGAAATCGCGCGCTGCCCGGCGGACGTCGTCGCTTGCCGTCATGAAGTCGATCAGGTTTGGGCCGAACAGTGCGAACAGCACGGAGACGACCAGCGCGAAGCCTAGTCCCCACAGCAGCACCAGGCGGGTCGAATCCGCAAATCCCTTCGCGTCGCGCGCGCCAAAAGTGCGGCCGCAGAGCTGCTGGGCGGCGTTGGCAAGGCCGTCGAGGAAGAAGGCGCTGACCAGCAAAAAGTTATTGAGCACGGAATTTGCGGCCAGCGTGACGTCGCCGGCGCGCGCGCCCTTGGCGGTGAAGAACAGGAACACGGCGATCAGCGCCGCGGTGCGGATCATGATGTCGGAGTTCACCGCCAGCATCCGCATCAGTTTCTCACGGTCGAACAGGCGCGCGCGAGCAACAGCAAAACCACCGCCCGCGTAGCGGTGGCAGACGATCACGCCGAGCACGAAGCCGACCGCCTCGGACAGCAATGCTGCCATCGCCGCGCCTGCGATGCCGGTGTCATAGACCAGCACCAGCAGGATGGTCGCCACCATGTTGATGAGGTTGATCGCGACCTGGAGCAGCAGCGCCGGATTGGCCCGGGCTTGTCCGACCAGCCAGCCGAGGATGACGTAATTGGCGAAGGCGAATGGCGACGACCAGATCCGGATCATGAAATAGGTTTTCGCGGCGTGCGTGACCCCCTCGCTGCCGCCCATCAGGTCGAACAGCACGGCGGCCAGCGGCAATTGCAGCACGATCAGCGCGGCTCCGATCAGGCCTGCGACGATGAAGCCGCGCACGAGAATGGCGCTCAACTCCTGCGTCTGGCCGGCGCCCAGCGCCTGCGCGGTGAAGGCGAGCGTGCTCATGCGCAGGAAGCCGAACAGCCAGAACAGGCAGTCGAAGATGACGGAGGCCATCGCGACACCGCCGAGCAGTGCGGCGTCGTCGAGACGCCCGATCGTGGTGGTCGAGACCACGCCGATCAGCGGCGTGGTGAGGTTCGCGACCATCGCGGGACCCGCGATGGCGAACACCTCGCGGCTGCCGACCCTGGGATGAACGGGCGCGTGCATGTCAGACCACGAGCACCATGCCGTCTTCGGCGGTGAGATGCTGGATGGCGCCCAGGCGCGACAGAACGTCGTCGCTCATATGGGTGAGGACGAGGCGTTTTGCACCGATTGCTGGCAAATGCTGTTCCAAGGTCTTCAGGCTGAGATGGTTCTTGACCACCTTCTCGTACATATAGGCCTCGGCGATGAAAAGGTCCGCGCCATGCGCCAGCGGAATGAGCGTTTCCGTCCATTCGGTATCGGCGCTGTAGGCCAGCGTGCGGCCCTCGGCTTCGACACGGTAGGCCAGGAACGGCCCGCCGGATTCGCCGTGCACGACAGGGTAGGGCGTCACGGTCACCACGCCGAAATTGCAGCTCTGCTCCGGCGTCAGTTCAATGACGGAGAGGTCGAAGCGCGGCTTGGTTTTGGAGGAGTGCTCGAACAACGCCTCCATCACCTCACGCAGCCGCGTCTCGATACCTCGCGGGCCCGCGATGGTCAGCGGCCGCGTCCGCCGCGAGAATTGTGCATCGAGCAGGAAGAACGGCAGGCCGGCAAAATGGTCGCCATGGAAGTGCGTGATGAGGATCAGGTCGATCGCATCGAGGTCGATCTCGAGCCGCTTCAGCGCCGGCAGAGCCGACGCGCCGCAATCGATCAGGAAATTGGCCTCGCTCCCCCAAACGTGGAAGCAGGTGTTGGACCTGCCGCCCGAGCCGAAGGCGTCGCCGCAGCCGACGAAACGCAGTTGCATCGGCTGCTCCCTAGAGCATGATCCGGAAAAGTGTGAAGCGGTTTTCCGACAAGATCATGCTCAAAAAAAACCTAGCGGCCGCGTGGCGTGCCGAACACGCGCATCAACAGCCAGATCGGGACCACGATGACGGCGCCGAGCAGGAAGTAGCGCCACAGCCAGTTGACGGCGTCGAAGCCGAGATCCCAGAGACGCTGGAACAGGAGGCGGATGCTGTAGATGATGTTCCAGGGATCGAAGCCGATCGCCGCCAGCACGACGCCGACCAGGATCGAGAGCAGGACCAGGCGAAACGCGACCGCCAACGGCGAGCCGCCGAGAAAGCGGTTCAGGCCATCACTGCGGCCGGCCGGCAAATCTCTGACGTCGTGGGCCATCGCAAAACTCCTTGGGCGGATTCGACCCCATTATAGGGCACGGCGAGGCACATGGGGAACCCGCAACGGGGCGTCAATCGGCTTACGGGATTTTAATTCGGGCAGCGCGCCAGAGCTTCGATTTGGGACCGCGTCGCTCGCGGCGGGCTCCGTAACCTCTCCCGCTTGCGGGAGAGGTCTCGCCGAAGGCGCGGGTGAGGGCTCTCGCCTCTTGGGAGTCCCAATGCGGACACACCCTCACCCCGGCCCTCTCCCGCAAGCGGGAGAGGGGGCGCACCTTCGCCTTGGCGACAATCGAGCCTCATCTCGGCACGCTTCAGGCCTCAAGCTCCGCAGCGTCCGCCTTCAGCATCTTTTCCAGCGTTTCCAGCCGGTCCGCCTCCCGCGGCGGCTTGTCCCAGCGCAGCCGGCTGATGCGGGGAAAGCGCATGGCGACCCCGGATTTGTGCCGCGGCGAGCGCTGCAGGCCCTCGAAGGCAACCTCCAGCACCAGCCCCTTGTCGGGCTCATGCACGACATGCCGGACCGGACCGAATTTTTCCGTGGTGTTACGGCGGACGAAGCGATCGATCTGGAGCAGCTCCTCGTCGGTGAAGCCGAAATAGGCTTTTCCGACCGGCACCAGCTCGTCGCTGGCCTCGCCCTCGGTCCAGACGCCGAACGTATAGTCGGAATAATAGGACGAGCGCTTGCCGTGGCCGCGCTGCGCGTACATCAGCACGGCGTCGATGATGTGGGGATCGCGCTTCCACTTCCACCACTGCCCCTTCGGCCGTCCCGGCAGATAAGGCGCGTCGCGCCGCTTCAGCATCACCCCTTCGACGGCGTCCGCATCCTCACCCGCACCGGCGCTGGCCGGATTGGCGCGCGCCGCCGTGAGCGCCCCCCAGTCCGCGAAGGGGACGGTCGGCGACAGGTCGATGCGGGGATCGTCGAGCTTGTTTACAAATGCCTCCAGCCGTTCGCGCCGCTCGGCAAAGGGTAATTCACGCAGATCGTTCTCGTCGTCGCCGAGCAGGTCATAGGCGCGCAGATGGATCGGAAACTCCTTGATCAGTTTTGGCGAGACGACCTTGCGGTTGAGGCGCTGCTGCAGAACGTTGAAGCTCTGCACGCGGCCCTCGCGCAGGATCAGAAGCTCGCCGTCGATCGCGCCGGGCAGGCGCAGCGACGGCACGAGATCCGGAAAGCTGCCCGTGATGTCCTCCCCGGTGCGCGAATAGAGCCGCGCCGTGATGTGGCCGCGATCGTCGCGGCCGGCAACCGCCTGCACGCGGATGCCGTCCCATTTCCACTCGGCGATGTAGTCGGCGGGATCGAGGTTTTGGAAATCGGTGTCCTCGATCGCATGCGCCAGCATCACCGGGCGGAACGGCGCCGGATCGCGGTTGACCGGCTTGTCGCCGCGGCCTTCCAGCCAGGCGAACAGGTCGAGATAGGGCGGAGAGAGGCCGGGCCAGATCAGCTCGATCTCATGCGGATCCTTGTCGCCGAGTGCTGCGGCCGCAGTTTTCGCCAGCCGCGCAGAAATGCCGATGCGCAAGGCACCAGTCACGAGCTTCAGCAGCGCCCAGCGCCCGGTCTCGTCGAGCTCGTCAAGCCAGCGTTCGAGCTGTCTTGGCAGCTCGGTCTTGCCGAGCGTGCGCAGTGTCGTGACGACCTCGGTGAGGGTTGGGGGAGGTGGGTAGTTGTGGTTGCGGGCCTGGGAAGACTCATTGCCATCTCGCCCGGAGTACCCCCCTCCCTGCCCCACAAGGGGGGAGGGAACGGAGAGGCTCGTGCGTCCATCACTTCTGAAATCGTTGTCAGTTGTCTTGTTTGTCCGTCGCCCAGCATCGCGCTGCGCTCCCTCCCCCCTTGTGGGGGAGGGCGGGGGAGAGGGGTGGCCCGGAAAAGATTGGTCGTTATCTGGCACGACCGTCTTCGGCCACATCAGCGCCACCGTCTCCGAGAGATCGCCGACGTAATCGTACGACAACCCGAACAGCACCGGATCGGTACGCGCCGCGATCAGGTCGCGGATCAGTGCCGGCTTGGCGTGCTTGAAGCTCAGTGCGCCGGTCAGCGCCGCTAGCGCATAGCCGCGGTCGGGATCGCCTACCTCGCGAAAATAGCTCGTGATCAGCCGCAGCTTGTTATTGCGGCCGGGTTCGTAAGCGAGACGGTCGAGGAGTTCGGCGAAGCGGTTCATGCCTCGGCCTCGTCGGCAAGCGGCGTCTCGCTCTCCTCCTCGTCGCCATAGCCGACGAGATCGAGTGGCTGTGCCTGCAAGCCGCGGCTCCTGCACCAATGCACCAGCGCATCCTCCTGGCCATGAGTGACCCAGACCTCGCCGGCGCCGGTCGCGGCGATGGTCGCTGTGAGGCCATCCCAATCGGCGTGATCGGAAATCACCAGCGGCAGCTCGACCCCCCGTTGTCGCGCCCGGGCGCGCACCCGCATCCAGCCGGAGGCGAACGCGGTCACCGGATCCGGAAACCGCCGCGTCCAGAGATCCGAGGTCGCCGACGGCGGCGCCAGCGTGATGGTGCCTGCGAGCGCCGCCTTCTTCACGCCTTTCACCGGCCGCAGCTCGCCGAGCGCGATCCCGCGGCTCTGGTAGTAGCGCGTGATCTTTTCCATCGCGCCATGCAGATAGATCGGTGCGTCATAGCCGGCCTGTCGCAGCAGCGCGATCACGCGCTGCGCCTTGCCGAGCGAATAGGCGCCGACCAGATGCGCGCGTTCCGGAAACAGTGCGACGGAGGCCAGCAACTTCTTCACTTCGTCGGCCGCATCGCCATGCCGAAACACCGGCAGCCCGAACGTCGCCTCGGTGATGAAGACGTCGCAGGGCACCAGCTCGAACGGCGCGCAGGTCGGGTCTGGCGCGTCCTTGTAGTCGCCGGAGGCGACGATGCAGGTATCCTTGCAGGTCACGGCAATTTGCGCCGAGCCGAGCACGTGCCCGGCGGGGTGGAATTTGACGCGGACGTCGCCGAGCCGGATCTCCTCGCCATACCGCATCGCTTGCGTCGAGCCGGCGAAATTCTCGCCATAGCGCAGCCGCATCATGTCCAGCGTTTCCTGCGTCGCCAGCACCGCGCCATGGCCGGCGCGGGCGTGGTCGGAGTGGCCGTGGGTAATCACGGCGCGCTCGACCGGGCGCACGGGGTCGATATGGAAGCCGCCCGGCTTGCAGCACAGGCCGGCGGCGACCGGCATCAGGATATCGCGCGGACGCATGGCTGTTATATAGGGAGCGCCGGACATGGATTTCACCCGTCCTGTGCGGGCTTGACCCGCGCATCCATCCTCTTAAACAGTGCTTTTTTTGATGGATTGCCGGGCGCCCGGCGATGACGAGCCGAGTTCCATGCCCCTGCGCCTATTCCACTCCTCCGGCGACCTGATGGCCGACCGCCGCTTCGAATTCGCGCGCGACCTCCAGCTCAAGGGCGACCTGCCCGCCGCTGCCGACCTCGTCGAGCAGGCGATCGAGCTTGCTCCGAATTTCACTTCGGCCTGGTTCACGCTCGGCGAAATCCGCAGCCAGCTCGGCGAGCGCGACAACGCCATCGCGGCGTTTCGAAAATCGCGGGAGTGCGATCCGAGCGACCAGCATGGCGCGCACCTGCATCTGATCCGCCTCGGCGACGAGCAATTGTCCGAAATGCCAAAAGCCTACGTGCAGGCCTTGTTCGATCAATATGCGCCGCGCTTCGAACACGTGCTGATCAACGATCTCGGCTATCGCGCCCCGTCCCTGATCTTCAAGGCGGTGCTGGCCGCCCGCGTCGCGGCGAAGAAGCCGGCGTTCTTCAAACGCGCCATCGATCTCGGCTGCGGCACCGGGCTGGCGGCAGCTGCGTTCGCCAAGCAGGTCGATCATTTCACCGGCATCGATCTGTCGTCCGGCATGATCAAGCAAGCGCGCGCGACAAATCGCTACGCCGAGCTCGAAGTCGCCGACATGATCGAGGGCCTGCGCGGCAAGGGCGATGCCAGCGCAAATCTCGTCGTGGCGGCGGATGCGTTCGTCTATCTCTCCGATCTTGTGCCGGTGCTGGGCGAAGCCAGGCGCGTGCTTGCATCCGGCGGCGTGCTCGCCTTCACGCTGGAGACGCATGACGGCAGCGGCGTCGTTCTTGGCGCGGGCCTGCGCTATGCCCATGCAGCGGAATATGTGCGCGGTGCGATCGTCCGGGCCGGGCTCAAGCTCTTGACTCTGGAGTCCGGCTCGCCACGGATCGAGAACAACGAGCCGGTGCGCGGCCTCGTCGTCGTCGCCGAGAAAACTTGAGTCTAGGCGCTACCGCCGCACCGATTTGAGCGTCATTGCGCCGCAAAGCGGCGACTTCTCGCTTGCGAGGCGTGCTGCAATGCCAGCACAATGCGCGCACCAGGGAGAAAACGATAATGACGAAGAATCCATCGCGGCGCGATTTCAGCGCCGCCGCGCTCGCCACCATCGCCGCATCCACTTTGCCCGCGCCCTATGTCTGGGCCGCCGATAAGAAATACGATGCAGGCGCCAGCGACACCGAGATCAAGATCGGCCAGACCGTGCCGCATTCCGGCCCCGGCTCGCTCTATGGCGTGCTCGGCCGCGTCGGCGAAGCCTATTTCCAGATGCTGAACGAGAAGGGCGGCATCAACGGGCGCAAGGTCAAGTTCCTGACCATGGACGACGCCTACAGCGCGCCGAAATGCGTCGAGGCGACGCGGCGCCTGGTCGAGCAGGAGGAAGTGCTGGCGCTCTACGGCTCGCTCGGCACCGCGCCGCAGACCGCCGTGCACAAATACCTGAACTCCAAGGGCGTGCCGCAGCTCCTGCTCAACACCGGCGCATCCAAGTGGAATAATCCCAAGGAGTTCAGATGGACCATGGCGGGCCTGCCGCTGTATCCGACCGAGGCGCGCATCCTGGCGCGGCACGTCGTCAGCGTGAAGCCGAACGCCAAGATCGGCATCCTCTACCAGAACGACGATTTCGGCCGCGACTTCCTCGGTCCGTTCAAGAAGGTGCTGGCCGATGCCGGCGGCACCGCGCAGGTGATCATGGAGCAGACCTACGATCTGACCGATCCGACCGTCGATTCCCAGCTCATCAATCTCTCCAAGTCGGGCGCCGACATCTTCTACAACATCTCCACCGGCAAGGCGTCGTCGCAGTCGATCCGCAAAGTGGCGGAGCTCGGCTGGAAGCCGCTGCAATTGCTCTCCGCCGGCTCGACCGGAAAGTCCATCCTCAATGCCGCCGGCCTCGAGAACGCATCCGGCATCGTCGCGATCCGCTATTCCAAGGATTCCGGCCCTGGCCCGTGGGAGAACGACAAGGACGTGATCGCGTTCGACACGCTGCGCAAGACCTATCTGCCGAACATCGATCCCGACAATACCATCGCCTATGCCGGTTACGGCCAGGCCGTGAGCATGGGCGAGATCCTGCGCCGCTGCGGCGGCGAGCTCACGCGCGAAAACGTGCTCAAGCAGGCCGCGAACCTCAACGGCTTCCATTCGCCGTTCTTCCTTGACGGCGTCAATTACAGCTACACGCCCGACGATTACACGCCGATGAAGACGCTGTTCATCTCGACCTTCAACGGCAAGGACTGGCAGGTCTCCGACAAGCCCGTGACGGAGTAGCGGATATTCCCTTCTCCCCTTGTGGGAGAAGGTGGCATAGGCGGCCTTTGGCCGCCGTTCTTAAGAACGCCGAAGCGAAGCTTCGGCTATGGCGCCGGATGAGGGGTTCTATCCACGAGTTCGAACGAAAGAGTTCGCTCGCAGAGACAACCCCTCACCCGTCTCGCCGCTACGCGGCGAGCCACCCTCTCCCACAAGGGGAGAGGGGACGGAGGCACCTCGCTCATCCAATCCACCCCTCGACGAACCCACCGCCACGGCTTACCTGTGATGCCGTGCCGCCCCGCATTCTCACCGCATCGGCCGAGCCGGCCGCATTGCTGCCCGATCGCTTCCAGCAATGGTTCGCGGCGCGTGGCTGGGCACCGCGCGCGCACCAATTGGCGCTGCTGGAAAAGGCGCGCGAAGATCGCTCCGCGCTGCTGATCGCGCCGACCGGCGCCGGCAAGACGCTGGCGGGGTTTTTGCCGACACTGGTGGAGCTGAGTTCAGCGCCCGTAATTCCAGCCAAATCGGTGGTCTCCACCGGCCGCGGCCTGCAGCGCAGCGGCGGCCTGCACACGCTCTATATCTCGCCGCTGAAGGCGCTCGCCGTCGACATCGCGCGCAATCTGGAGCGGCCGGTCGCCGAGATGGGACTGCCGATCAAGATCGAGACCCGCACCGGCGATACGCCGGTGTCGCGGCGGCAGCGGCAGCGGCGCTATCCGCCGGACGTGCTGCTGACGACGCCCGAGCAGCTTGCGCTGCTGCTGTCGTCCGACGACGCGCCGTTCCTGTTCTCATCGCTCAAGCGCATCGTGCTCGACGAGCTGCACGCGCTGGTGACCTCCAAGCGCGGCGATCTCTTGTCGCTCGGGCTGGCACGGCTGTGGCGGCTGGCGCCGCAAATGCGCGCGATCGGCCTGTCGGCGACGGTGGCCGAGCCGGAATCGCTGGCGCGCTTCCTGGTGCCGCAACCCAAGGACAAGTCGGAAGCCGCCGACATCGTCATCGCCGGCGGCGCGGCGCCGCCGCTGGTCGAGATGCTCGACACGCGCGAGCGGCTGCCCTGGGCCGGTCACAGCGCGCGCCACGCGCTTCCCGAGATCTACGATCTGATCAAGGCGAACAAGACCACGCTGGTCTTCGTCAACACCCGTAGTCAGGCCGAGATGCTGTTCCAGCAGCTCTGGAGCATGAACGACGACAACCTCGCGATCGCCCTGCATCACGGCTCGCTCGACGTCGCGCAGCGCCGCAAGGTTGAAGACGCGATGTCCGCGGGCAAACTGCGCGGCGTGGTCTGTACTTCTTCGCTCGACCTCGGCGTCGACTGGGGCGACGTCGATCTCGTCGTCAATATCGGTGCGCCCAAGGGCGCCTCGCGCCTGATGCAGCGAATCGGCCGCGCCAATCACCGCCTCGACGAGGCCTCGCGCGCGGTGCTGGTGCCGGCGAATCGTTTCGAGGTGCTGGAGTGCCGCGTCGCAATCGATGCCATCGCAGAGAATGCGCAGGACACGCCGCCCTTGCGCACCGGCGCACTCGACGTGCTGGCCCAGCACGTGCTCGGCTGCGCCTGCGGCGAGCCGTTTCTCTCCGGCGAGCTCTATGACGAAGTCCGCACCGCCGCGCCCTACGCCGATCTGGCGCGGCAGGATTTCGACGACGTCGTCGATTTCGTCGCCACCGGCGGCTACGCGCTGAAAACCTATGAGCGCTTCGCCCGAATCAAGCAGGACAAGCAGGGCCGCTGGCGCGTCGCCAATCCAAAGGTGCGGCAGAGCTACCGCATGAATGTCGGCACCATCATCGCGGACGATATGCTGAAGGTGCGCTTGGTGCGCTCGCGCAGCGGCGCTACGGGCTCGACAGGGGTGATCGCGCGCGGCGGCAGGCTGCTCGGCGAGATCGAGGAGGCCTTCATCGAGGGCCTCGCGCCCGCCGACACCTTCGTGTTCAGCGGCGAGGTGGTGCGCTACGAGGCGCTGGTGGAGGACCAGGTCTATGTCTCGCGTGCCAACGACAAGGACCCGAAAGTGCCGTCCTACATGGGCGGCAAGTTTCCGCTCTCGACCTATCTCGCCGAACGCGTGCGCCGCCTGCTCGATGACGGGCGCGCCTGGGGTGCCTTGCCCGAGCAGGTGCGCGATTGGCTGTCACAGCAAAAAGACGTCTCGCACGTACCGGCGGTGCGCGAGCTGCTGGTCGAGAGTTTTCCGCGCGCCAACAAGCATTATCTGGTCTGCTATCCCTTCGAAGGGCGCCTCGCGCATCAGACGCTCGGCATGCTGCTGACGCGCCGGCTGGAGCGTGCCCGCGCCCGGCCGCTCGGCTTCGTCGCCAACGAATATGCGATTGCGGTCTGGGCGCTCGGCGACATGTCCTTCATGATCCGGGATGGCAGGATCGACCTCGACGCGCTGTTCGATCCTGATATGCTCGGCGACGACCTCGAGGCGTGGCTCGCCGAGTCGGCGCTGATGAAGCGTACGTTCCGCAATTGCGCCATCATCTCCGGCCTGATTGCGCGCCGCCACACCGGCGAGGAGAAAAGCCGCCGCCAGGTGCTGTTCTCGACCGATCTGGTCTACGATGTTCTGCGCAAGCACCAGGCCGATCATGTGCTGCTGCGCGCCGCGCGCGCCGACGCCGCCACCGGCCTGCTCGACCTGCGCCGCCTCAGCAACATGCTCACCCGCATCCAGGGCCGGATCACCCATCGGGAACTCGACCACGTCTCTCCGCTCGCCGTTCCCGTGATGCTGGAAATCGGCCGCGAGTCAGTTTATGGCGAAGCTGGAGACGAGTTGTTGGCCGAAGCCGCCGATGAGCTCGTCAAAGAGGCGATGTCGTAGACGGCAACAATGGTTCTTTGGGTCGCAACTCTATCCACGTCGTCATGCCCGGGCAAAAGCGCGGAGCGCGCCTTCAATTGGAAGACCCGGGCATCCACGTCTTTGTCTCCGTGGCAAGAACGTGGATGGCCGGGCATAGGCGAGCGGAAGCGACGCCGTCCTTTGGACGGCTGTGCCCGGCCATGACGGAGGTGGCCCTATCGATCACATCAACGCGTACGCTGGATGTCGCCAGCGTGTCGTTCCATGCCGATCTCTCCGGCGCGCTGTTCTGGGAAGAACAGCGCCTGCTCGTCGTCTCCGACCTGCATCTGGAAAAAGGTTCCAGCTACGCCACGCGCGGTGTGCTGCTGCCGCCTTACGACACGATCGCGACGCTCGGTCGTCTCGCTGCTGTCATCTCGCGCCATGATCCGCGCATCGTCATCGCGCTTGGCGACAGTTTTCACGATCGCACCGCGCATGGACGCCTGTCGGCGGACGATCGCGATGCCGTCAGCGCGCTGCAGTCCGGTCGCGACTGGATCTGGATCTCCGGCAATCACGATCCGGCGCTGCCGCGCGATCTCGGCGGCACTGTCGCCGACGAAGTTGCGATCGGTCCGATCACCTTCCGCCATGAGCCGACCGGCGCCCACGGCGAGATCGCCGGCCATCTGCATCCCAAGGCGCGCGTCTCCACGCGCGGCCGCTCGATGGAGCGCCGCTGCTTTGCCTGCGATGGGATGCGCGCCGTGATGCCCGCCTTCGGCGCCTACGCCGGCGGCCTCAGCATCCGCGACGCAGCGTTCGCAAAGATATTTCCGAATAACGGCTTCGTCGCGCACCTCCTCGGCGACCGCCGCGTGCACGCCATCGCCGCATCGCGGTGTTATTGAGGCTCGCCCTTCGTAGAGTGGGTTAGCGAAGCGTAACCCACCTCTTTCGCTTCCGCGGAGACAGCAGTGGTGGGTTACGCCGGCGGACTGCGCTTCGCGCAGCCGCAGAGCTAACCCACCCTACACAGTCTCATTACGCCGCCTTCGCCTGCACATCATCGCAGAACTGCGCCAACCGATCCGCGAGCCGCAATGTTGCGGGACTCGCACCGGGCGATGCCATCAATGCCACCTCGGTCCGGTTGATCGGCGCAAAGCCGTCCTTGGCGGTCAGCACGCGGTGGTCGGACTGGATCGCCATCTCCGACAGGATGCTCAGGCCCATGCCGGCGGCAACGGCGGCCTGGATGCCGGCGAGGCTCGATGAGGTGTAGGCCATGTGCCAGGGCCGGCCTGCGCTTTCGAGCGCGTGGATGGCGCCGGCGCGGTAGAGGCAGCCGAGCGGGAAGCCGATCAGCGGCACGGAGGCGGCGTCCGCGTCAATCGGATGGCTCTTGCTGGTGACCCAGTGCACCCGCTCCGGCCACACCGCAATCGCGTCCTTCCCGCCGGCCGCGCGCTTGAACAGCGAAAGATCAAGCTCGCCGCGTTCGAGATCGTGCGCCAAATTCTTGCTCTGGTCGGCGCGCACGTCGAGCCGCAGGCCGGGATGCGAGCGCGCGAACGCGCCCAGCAGTTTCGCCAGCCGGTACGCGGCAAAATCCTCGGGGATGCCGAGCCGGATCGCGCCTTCGCTGTCGGGCTGGCGCAGCACGTCGCGCGCCTCCTCGGCGAGCGACAAAAGCCGCCGCGCGTAGGACAGCAGCCGCTCGCCGGCCTCGGTCGGGCGCAAATCCTTGCCGTCACGGTGCAGCAGCACCTGGCCGACGTCCTCCTCCAGCCGCTTGATCTGCTGGCTGACGGTCGATTGCGTGCGGTGGACGCGCTCGCCGGCACGGGTGAAGCCGCCGGCATCGACCACCGAGACGAAGCTGCGCAGCAGCTCGAGATCGAGCATGGCCGCCTCCATTCGAAAATCCACTGATCAGAAGTTAATCATTTAATTTCCGAATGACAAGGGGCGTCCCTAGATCGACGCCACAGGAGAATGTCCCCATGTCGATGGCCCCCTCGATTTCGGTTCCCCGCAGCCGCCTCAACACTCTGCCGCTCGCGATCGGCCTGTTCTGCCTGCTCTGGAGCTATGCCTTCGTCGCCGGCAAGATCGGCGTCACCCATTGCCCACCGCTGATCCTGCTCGCCGCGCGCTTCTCCCTCGCCGGCATTTTGATCGTCAGCGCCACGCTGATCCGCGGCGACGGTTGGTCGCTGTCCTGGCGCGACGCCGCGATCTTCGCCGTGCTCGGCATCGCCAACAACGCGCTCTATCTCGGCCTCGGCTACACCGGCCTGCAATCGGTCTCGGCCGGCCTCGGCGGCCTGATCGTCTCGGCCAATCCGGTGTTCACGGCGGGCCTCGCCGCGCTCCTGCTCGGCGAAGGCATGACCTGGCGCAAGGCGAGCGGCCTGTTGCTCGGCGTCATCGGCGTTACGGCGATCGTCTGGCATCGCCTCTCGGTCGGCACCGACTCACTCCACGGCATCATGTTCACGCTGGCTTCGCTCGCCTCCATCGTCGCCGGCACCATTTTGTTCAAGCTGCTCGCGCCGAGGGGAAGCTTGTGGATCGGCAACGGCATCCAGAATCTCGCCGCCGGAATCGTGCTGACGCCGGTCGCGCTCACCTTCGCCGATGTCCACGCGATCGATGTCACGCCGAGCCTGATCGGCGCCTTTGCGTTCCTCGTGCTCGGCGGCTCGATCATGGCCTACTGGCTCTGGTTTCATCTCCTGAAAGTGTGTGGTGCCACCGCCGCCAGTGCCTATCATTTCCTGATGCCGCCGCTCGGCATGCTGTTCGCCTTCCTGGTGTTAGGCGAGCATGTCGAGGCGCGCGACCTCTTCGGTATCATTCCGGTCGCGCTCGGCATCTACCTGGTGACGCGGCCTGCCGCGAAGCCCATTTCGTAGGAGGAGTTGACCATGCCCATTTCCATCACCCTGATCGGCGGTCCCACCGCGCTGATCGAGATCGATGGCTTTCGCCTGCTCACCGACCCCACCTTTGATGCACCCGGCGCCTACCAATTGCCGCATGTGAAGCTGGAGAAGACGATCGGACCTGCCCTGAAAGCCGACGCGATCGGGCCGGTCGATGCGGTCCTGCTCAGCCACGACCAGCATTCGGACAATCTCGACAATTCCGGCCGCGACTTGCTCAAAAGCGTGAAGCGCGTGTTGACGACAGAGGCGGGCGCCAAGCGCCTCGGCGGCCATGTCGAAGGCCTCGCGCCCTGGGGCACCGCGCATCTGAAAGATCGCGACGGCAACTCACTCACCATCACCGCGACGCCCGCGCGTCACGGTCCGGCCGGCATCGAGCCGCTGTCGGGTGACGTCATCGGCTTTGTGGTGTCGTCGAGCAGGAAGGACACCAGCCCGGTCTATATCAGCGGCGATACCACCTGGTTCGACGGCGTCGCCGAAGTGGCTCGCCGCTTCAAATGCGGCGTGGTGATGCCGTTCGCCGGCGCCGCGCAAACGCGCGGGCCATTCCATCTCACCATGGATACCAACGACACCATCGAGACCGCGCGCGCCTTCCCGGATGCGATGATCGTTCCCGTGCACACGGAGGGCTGGGCGCATTTCCGACAGAACAGCGAGGATCTGCACAAGACCTTTGACATGCTGGGCTTCGGGCCGCGGTTGCGGCTGTTGGAGCCGGGCGTGCCGACGGTGGTGGAGGCGCCGTGATCGTGCCACACCGTCATTGCGCCGTGATCGTGCCACACCCGTCATTGCGAGCGTAGCGAAGCAATCCAGAGTCCCTCCGCGGCGAAAGTCTGGATTGCTTCGTCGCTTCAGTGCAAAATTGCTTCGCAATTTTGTCACGTGCTCCTCGCAATGACGGAGGCTAATCCTTCCGAAATACGATCGACGCCATCCACCCCGTCATCAGCGCCATTGCTGCAGTGACGAGGCCATAGACCAAGCCGTTCTGCCGCGCGTTTGTCGCCACGAACTGCTCGAACCCGATCTTGACGATCTCGAAGGCGGTGTCGGTCTTGCCGATGAACGCGCCGTTCGAAAACAGCTTGATCTCAACCTCATAGGTCCCGATCGGCACCTCTGCCGGCAATGGAATGCCGGTGCGGAACAGCGTCGGCGTCAGGAGCGTCACCGCGGCGGCGTCCTCGCGATAGAGCCCGCGTTGGGTGCGCAGGCGGATAAAGGCCGAGCGGAATGCGTCGTTCGGCACCACGTCGGCATAGTCGCCGCTGACCCGCTGCATCAACAGCACGTTGTTGAGCCCGATCTGCTGCCGCCGCGCGATCTCGGGCGACGTAATTGCATCGAAGGAGCGGTTGGCGAATAGCGCCAGATAACTCGGCACCTGCAGGAACTGCCGGTAATCGGTGTTGATCCAGATCCCGAAGGTCAGTTCCTTGCGCCGCGTCACCATGTCGGCGCGGGGGCCCATCACAGTGACCACGAGATCATAGGCGGTGCGGTCGGCGGGCGTAGAAGCGTCCTTCTCCACCGAGCCGAACAGCACCAGCTCCTCGCCGGAATAGTTCGGCGTCACCGTGACGCGATGGTTGGAGACCGACACGATCAGCCGCTCCGCGCGCGCGGCGCCGCTCAGCAACAGGACGAGAAGAGCTGCAACAAGCGCGCGCCTCACCCGCTCACCCCCAGCTCGCGGATGGTGAAGAGATCCTCGGGCCGGATCACGAGCTCGACCGCGAAGCGGACGCCGACCGAGAGGATCAAAAGGCCCAGCAGCAGGCGCAACTGCTCGCCGCGGATTTTTTGGCCCGCGCGGGCGCCGAATTGCGCACCGGTGACGCCGCCGACCATCAGGATCAGCGCCAGCACCGCGTCGACCAGATGATTGGTCACCGCATGCAACATGGTCGCGAACAGCATGGTGACCAGCGTCAGGATCATCGATGTCCCGATCACCGTCGAGGTCGGCACCCGCAGCAGATAGATCATGATCGGCACCAGGATGAAGCCGCCGCCGATGCCCATGACGGCGCCGATGAAGCCGATCACGACGCCGACAATGACGATCGGGATCACCGACAAATAGATCTTCGAGCGCTTGAAGCGCATTTTCAGCGGCAGGCCGTGGATCCAGTTGTGCGCGCGGCGCGGCGGCACCGCACCGCGCCGTGTTCGCATCAGCGCGCGCAGGCCTTCCGAAAACATCAGGCTGCCGACCGTGCCGAGCAGCACCACGTAGGACAGTGCGATCATCAGGTCGAGCTGACCGAGCGCGCGAAGCTGCGTGAACGTCCACACGCCGAGCGCGGTGCCGGTCACGCCGCCGCAGAGCAAGACGCTCGCAAGCGCCGGATCGATCGCGCGCCGCCGCCAATAGGTGAGCGCACCGGAAAAGGACGAGGCTGCAATGTGGCTCGCGACCGAGGCGACCGCGACCGCCGGCGTGATGCCGATGAAGATCAATAGCGGCGTCATCAGAAACCCGCCGCCGATCCCGAACATGCCGGAGACGAAGCCGACCGCGGCACCCATCGCCAGCACGAGAAACACGTTGACCGGAAGATCGGCGATCGGGAGGTAGAGCTGCATCGGGGCCACGCTCCGGCGAGACGGATCGATTTCGCGGAATGCTCGCAGGAAGACGGAACGATTGCCGCGCCCCTCAATAGCCGAATTCGCCGCCGGACGGATCAGGAATTTGGGGCGTGGTGAACGAGGCGGGTCCGCGTGATGAGATTGGGTTCAATAGCTGCCAGGACAAAGGTGCGCTCCCTCCCCCGCTTGCGGGGGAGGGCTGGGGAGAGGGTGCCTCCGCAGCCGAGACTCTCCAAGAGGATAAAGCCCTCACCCGGCGCTACGCGCCGACCTCTCCCGCAAGCGGGAGAGGTGCACCGAGCCCGCGGCCCGCTTGGTCCGATCTAAAGCGTCAGGTCTCAATGCACAGCCGAGGCCGAGCGCTTGGTTGCGACCGGCTTCGGTGCGGGCTTTGCGCTCGTCTGCGCTGCGCTGTCCCAGCCGCCGGCGGGCGCCGTCACATTGACGGCGTCGTCGGGCTGCGGCTCGGCGCTGAAGGTCTGGATCGCGAGCTTGGCGGCGGCGAGCGACTGCGGGTCGAGGCGCTTGGCGATGTCGTCGCGTTTGCCTGCCGCATCCGCGTCGCCTTGGGCTGCGGCGAGGGTGAACCATTTGTAGGACTCGGCGAGGTTTTGCTCCACGCCGATGCCGCGGGCGTAGAGGATGCCGAGGTTGAACTGGCTGTCGGCGACGCCGCGGTCGGCGGCCTTGCGGAACCACTGCGCCGCGCTCTTGTAGTTGGCGCCGCGTCCGCCACCGTCGGCATCGAGCACTGCGAGATTATGCATCGCCTTGGCGTTGCCGCGCTCTGCCGCCTGCGTGTAGTAGCGGCGCGCGATGTCGGCGTCCTTCTTCACGCCGAGGCCCTTTTCGTACAGCGTGCCGAGCCGGAAGGTTGCGGGCACCACGCCGGCCTGCGCCGCGCGGTCGTACCATTTGGCGGCTTCGTCGTAATTCGCAGGTGCGCCTTTGCCTTCGGCAAAGCGCACGCCGATCTCGTAGGCCGCGGCCGCATCGCCCTTCATCGCGGCGGCGCGCAGCACCGGGCCGCCGATGCCGTCAGGCAGCTTCTCGCCCGGCGGCACCTGGACCTGGCCGAGCTTCGCGCGGCTCGTGCCCGAAAGCGCGCCGGTGATATCGCTGGCCGCGGGCGCGGGTGGTGCCACTGCGGCAGGCGGCGGGATTTCGACCGAAGCCGTGCCACCGGGGCTGGCGGGAGCCGGCGCAGAATTGTTCTGGGATTGCCGGCCGATCGGCGTCGGCGAGGTCATCGATGGCGTGACCTGCTCCGGCGTGGCGGGCTTGTTCTCGACCGGCGGGGCCTGCGGCGCAGGCTCGCTGGAATTCTCCATCGCTTGCGGCGGCGGCGCACTGCCGCCTTCGAGGAGATTCATCGCCATCTTGAAGGTGCCGAGCACGATCACGACCACGCTCGCGCCGACCAGCAGCGAGCGGATCTTCGAAGTAATGGTCGAGCCGCCGTCCTGGCCTTTGTCCTTGCGGCCGGCGCTCGCCGCCTTGGCGCCGCGGCCGGGCTTCTCGGGCTGCGCGGCTGCGGCTTGCGCAGCGCGGCGCGCGGCTGCGATGAAGCTCGACGACGACACCGGCTCTTTCGGCGCGGCGGGGATTTCGCTGATGGCACTTTCGGACGCGGCGATGCGCTCCGACGGCGTGGCAACGCGTCCGCCCGGCCGTGTGCCCGGCTCGAGCGGATGATCCGGCGGCAACTCGGGCGCGATGGCTACGCGTGCGGGCGCCGTATGCGGCTCGAGGATCTCGCTGATCGCGCGCGGCGGAACGGGCGGCGCCATCGGCATTGGCGGCGGTGCGGCCGCATGGAATTCGCGCGGCGCCGCCACGAAGGCGGCCTGCGCCGCTTGCGCGGCAGCGGGATTGGGCAGCTCGGGCTTGGGATCGTATTTCGGCTGCTGCTGTGGCGGCGGCCGCTGCTCGCGCGCCATCGGCGCGGGCTCGATCGGCACGGAGGGAGCGGCCGGCATCGGTTGCGGCGCAGGGGCCGGCGGCGCGGTGCGCACCGCGCGCAGATCGCCCTCGATCATCGAGAGGCGATCGACGACGTGGCCGAGCGTGTTGTGCACGGCCTCCAGCGAATCCTGGGTGCTCCGGTTGGTCTCGGCCTGATTGAAGCGGATGTCGGAGAGCTCGCGCTTGACGAGGTCGACCACGCCGGAATCGGCAGGCGGCGCCGAATTGCGGCTCTCGGCGAGAGCCGAATAGGTCGCCTGTTGTCGCTCAAGGTGCCGCAGGATGTCGTGCAGCCCGTCCTCGACGCGGCTCAGATTTCCGCCGCGCGGATCGGAGGCGGCTTCGATCCGCTCGAGCAGGTAGGAGACGCGCTGTTCGAGATGCGCAAATGTCGAGGCGGAGTCGCTGCCGACCTGCATGCGGTCGAAACGGTCCGACAGCGCGCGGATGGCGCTTTCCAGATGTTCGGTGCTTTCGGACGGTGCCGGCCGCTCGCGCGTTTCCAGCGCGGCCGTCAGCGCCGCGATGCGCTGCTCCAGCACGGCAAAACTGTCGCTGGGGCCGGACGAGCGGGTGATCTGGTCGACCTTGGACGACAGCAGCTGCACGTCGTCGGAGAGCCGGGCCAGCGCCTCGTTGGAGGCGACGTTGGAGACGATGCCGCGCAGCGCCGAGATGGCGCCTTCGAGCTGCCGTACCGTGGAGGGATCGTCATTGGCGCGCAGGATCAAGTCGAGCTTGGCGCCGAGATTGCGGATCGCCTCGTCATAGCCTGTGAGCTGCTCGGCTGGCGTCAGCGTGCGCAGCACCTGCTTGATCTCGGACAGTGCGCGCTCGACGCCGGCCAGCGCCTGGCCGTCGGTGCCGGTGGAGCGGGTCTCGTCGATGCGACGGTGCAGCGAGCGGATCTCGTTCTCGATCGATTCGATCGCGCGGCGCGGCATCGCCTCGGTGATGGCGTGGCGGATGTCCGCGAGCTCGCTGCGGAAGGCGTTGATCGCCTGCTCGGAATTGTCGGGGCGCTGCAGCGCCTCGATCTGGCTGGTGATCTTGAGCAGGTGCCGTTCGAGCGACGAGAAATCCGGTCCCGGCTGCGGTGGCGGCGGGGCGTAGGCGGATGCAGGCGGCGCCATCGGCGGCAAGGGCGTGGCCGTGGGTGCGATCGGTGGCGCGGCGCGCGGCGGCATCTGCCGCGGCGCAAAGCCTTCGAGCTCGCTCTGGCGCGCGGTGATCTCGGCGACCGCAACATCGAACGAAGCGGGGCTCAGCGGAGGCGAGTTGCGATAGACCTGCGCGGCCGTGCGCTCGACCGCATCGGCCTGGCGCTGGCGCGGTTCAACCGGGGCCTGCCGCGGCGGCGGAGCTTGTTGCGGCTTTGCGATTTGCGACAGCCGGGCGTCGAGCCGCGAGATCGCGTCGTTGAGCTGGCGTGCCACGCCCTGCTCACGCGAGACCTCTTTTTCGCGCGAAGAGTCTTGTTCGCGCGAAGAGTCTTGGCGCGGCGCCGGTTTGGAAATCCGTTCGATCTGCTGGGTGATCGCGTCGAGCCGCTGATGGATGTCCGCGACTTCGCGGCTTTCCTGGCTCGGGACGTGGGCTGCTTGCGGACGCTGCTCGTAGGGCCCACGAAAGTTCGGCGGGGCAGCTTCGCCAAGCGTGGAGTTCAGCCAATCGTTGAGCGACATCCCGGCGCGACGCGCAGCAGCTTCGGCCCGCTCCCGGACGGATGGATCGATGCCGTCAACACTCCACGATACGCGCGAATTCATGACTCTGTCCGGTCCCGACTCCGGCGCCCCACCCGGCGCCTCCAGCCTCCCCACGCGTGCCGGTTGCAAGACAATCGAATTTGGCGCGGGTCGTCTGCCTCGAAAACCGACTTTTGTCTGTTACGGTAAATAACGGGTTAAGGAACGCGTTGACGGTGTCTTAAAGTTGGGCGGCGGGAACTCGGTGCCGGTGTCATGCCCCGCGAAGGCGGGGCATCCAGTACTCCGAGGCAGCGTGGCTAGAAGCGATCTGCCGCGGCGTACTGGATCGCCCGCCTGCGCGGGCGATGACAGCGGAGGAAGAGGCGACTTCCGCGCCGGAGTTCGCGCCTTAGCCCTTCCCCTCGCGCTTGCCGTCCTCGAGCGGCACCACCGTGCCCGTGCCGCTCGTCGCCGACAGCGCCTCGAGCGCCTCCTCGCAGAAGTCGGCCACCATCTGCTCGTGCCGCGCGCCGAGGCGGAGCAGGAGCAAATTGCCGAGGTCGAGCACGCCCGACGCCGAGCCTTCCGGAAAGCGCTTCTTGAGGATGCGCTGGTAATTGTCGTGGCGGTCGCGGTGGTGCTCGAGCCGGGCCATCAGGTCGGTGCGCATGGGCTCGATGTCGATGCTGTCGAGCGCGTGTAGCCGTACCAGGAGGTCGTCCTTGATCGAGGGCGGCGTGCTCGGCCGCGCGGCCCAGTGCCGCAGCGCTGTTCGGCCCTCGGGAGTGAGCGTATAGATCAGTTTATTGGGTTTGCCTGATTGCACGACTTCGCGCCCCTGGATGTAGCCCCGGTCGCGCAGCTTGGAGAGTTCGCGGTAGATCTGTTGGTGGTCGGCCTTCCAGAAAAAGCCGATCGAGGAGTCGAACGTCTTGGCGAGCTCATAGCCCGTCATCGGACGTTCGGTCAGGCATGCGAGGATCGCGTCGCCCAGCGCCATGGCACCGGCCTCTCTTCTTGGATGTAACCAAACGGCTTGACTTTATGCGCATCGGCGCATATGCGTCAATGTGCATATGAAGCGGCTTACAGGCGGGCCAAAGACCCGTCCCGAAAATCCAACGAAATCAACCTTTTCGCTACTGTGCATGGGGTTGTTTTCGCGTTTTGGCCTTTAGGGAGGCATCTGACCATGACCGGCCTCGACTCCTGGTACGGCTACATGAAGTCTCATGACCACACCGCGCTCTGGGACCTGCTGCATCCCGATGCCGTCTTCGAAAGTCCCGTCGTGCACTCGCCGCAGCGCGGCCGCGACATCACCTTCAAATACCTATCCAGCGCCGAGAAGGTGCTCGGCGGTCCCGGCTTCACCTATGTCGGGGAGTGGACAAGCGAGAGCGGCGCCGTGCTCGAATTCAAGACCATGATCGACGGTATCGAGATCAACGGCGTCGATATCATCACCTTCGACACCGACGGCCGTATCACGCATTTCAAGGTGATGGTGCGTCCGCTCAAGGCCATCAACATGCTGCATCGCCTGATGGCGGAGCAACTCGCCCAATCATGACACTGCCCGCGGTTGCAGAAGCAGCTAGGCCTCCAGGCAAGCGCTGCATCGCAGGGACCGTTCAGAGAAATCCACCACTTCAAGGCCCAATTTACTTCGAGGCTCATGCCGGGAGAACGCCATGCCGATCTATAAAGCCCCCGTCGAAGACATGAACTTCCTGCTCAACGACGTCTTCCAGATCGACCGCTACGACAATCTGCCCGGCTTCAGCGATGCCTCCAGCGACGTGCGCGAGGCGATCTTGGGCGAGGCCGCAAAGCTCGCTGAAGAGGTGCTCCAGCCGCTCAACCGTGTGGGCGATCTCGAAGGCTGCAAGCGTGCCGATGACGGCAGCGTCACCACGCCCAAAGGCTTCAAGGAGGCTTTCAAGCAGGTCGCCGAAGGCGGCTGGCTCGGCCTGTCGGCGCCGACCGAATTCGGCGGGCAGGGCCTGCCGGTGACGTTGAGCCAGGCGGTCAACGAATTCCAGATCTCCGCCAACATGGCGTTCTCGATGTATGGCGGCCTCACCATGGGCGCGACCGCGGCGCTGCTGGTACACGGCACGCCCGAACAGAAGCAGACCTACGTGCCGAAGATGGTGGCCGGCGAATGGACCGGCACCATGAACCTGACCGAGCCGCATTGCGGCACCGATCTCGGCATGCTCCGCACCAAGGCGGCGCGCCAGGCCGACGGCAGCTTCAAGATCACGGGCACCAAGATCTTCATCTCGGCCGGCGAGCATGATCTCGCGCCCAACATCATCCACCTCGTGCTCGCCCGCATCGAGGGCGCGCCCGCCGGCATCAAGGGCGTCTCGCTGTTCGTGGTGCCGAAATTCCTGGTCAACGCCGACGGTTCGATCGGCGCCCGCAATGGCGTGGTGTGCGGTTCGATCGAGCACAAGATGGGCATCCACGGCAATTCCACCTGCGTGATGAATTACGACGGCGCCACCGGCTGGCTGATCGGCGAAGAGAACAAGGGCATGCAGGGCATGTTCGTGATGATGAACGAGGCCCGCCTCGGCGTCGCCGTGCAGGGCCTCGCCCAGTCCGAAGTCGCCTATCAGAACGCGGTCGCCTATGCGCGCGAGCGCATCCAGGGCCGTTCGCTCACCGGCACCAAGGCGCCGGACAAGCAGGCCGACCCGATCATCGTGCATCCCGACGTGCGCCGTACGCTGCTTTCGATCCGTTCCTTCAACGAGGCGGCGCGCGCCTTCGTGATGTGGACCGCACTGAAGAGCGATGTCGCCCACCGCTCCGAGGATCCCAAGGACCGTCAGGCTGCCGACGATCACATGGGCCTGATGACGCCGGTGCTGAAAGGCTTCCTCACCGATTACGGCTTTGCCAACGCGGTGCAGGCGCAGCAGATGTATGGCGGCCACGGCTACATCGCCGAGCAGGGCATGGAGCAGTTCGTGCGCGATGCCCGCATCGCCATGATCTATGAAGGCGCCAACGGCATCCAGGCGCTCGACCTCGTCGGCCGCAAGCTGCCGCGCGACGGTGGCCGCGCCATCATGGCGTTCTTCGGCGAGGTCATGGGCTTTGCCAAGGAGAACGGCGGCGACGAGGCGATGAAGCCTTTCGTTGCCCCGCTCTCGACTGCGCTCGGCCATCTCCAGCAGGCCACCACCTGGCTGATGCAGAACGCGATGGCGAAGCCGGACAACGCCGGCGCCGCCGCAACCGATTACCTGCATCTGTTCGGTTTCGTCACGCTCGGCTACATGTGGGCGCGCATGGCGAAGGTCACCCAGGTTAAGATTGCCGAAAGCGGCGCCACGCCCTATCTATCGACAAAACTCGTCACCGGTCGCTTCTTCATGGAGCGGATGCTGCCGGAGACCGCGGCCAATCTCGCGCGCATCCAGGCCGGATGCGCCACCATCATGGAACTGCCGGCGGAAGCGTTCTGAAGCTGCTCCCGCCGCGACCTGTCCACTCTCAGATCAAGATCATCATCACATCAGGAGGGCGCCATGCCTGAGGCATTCATCTACGATCACGTCCGCACCCCGCGCGGCCGCGGCAAGGCCGACGGCGCGCTGCACGAAGTGACCGCACTCGCGCTCGCCACGGTGCCGCTGAAGGCGCTGAAGGATCGCAACAACCTGCCGGAAGATTGCGTCGACGATGTCATTCTCGGCGTGGTCGATCCCGTCGGCGAAGCTGGCTCCGACATCGCGCGCTTCGCGGCGCTCAAGGCAGGTCTCGGCGAGGCGGTGCCGGGCGTGCAAATCAGCCGGTTCTGCGCCTCCGGCCTCGATGCCGTGAATTTCGCCGCCGCGCAGGTCATGAGCGGGCAGCATGAGCTGGTGATCGGCGGCGGCGCCGAATCCATGAGCCGCGTCGGCATTGGCGCATCCGGCGGCGCCTGGCCGATGGATCCGTCGATGGCGGTGCCGGCCTATTTCATGCCGCAGGGCGTCTCGGCCGATTTGATCGCCACCAAATACGGCTTCTCCCGCGACGATGTCGATGCTTATGCAGTGCAGAGCCAGCAGCGCGCAGCCAAGGCCTGGGACGAGGGGCGTTTCGACAAGTCGGTGGTGCCGGTAAAGGACATCAACGGCCTCACCATCCTCGCCAAGGACGAGCACATGCGTCCCTCGACGACAATGCAGTCGCTGGCGCAGCTCCAGCCCGCCTTCACGATGATGGCGCAGATGGGCGGTTTCGACGGCGTCGCGGTGCAGTCGCATCCGGAGATCGAGCGCGTCAATTACGTGCACCACGCCGGCAATTCTTCGGGCATCGTCGACGGCGCTGGCGCCGTGCTGCTCGGCAGCAAGGAGGCGGCCAGCAAGTACGGCCTGAAGCCGCGTGCAAAGATCCGCGCGTTCGCGAACATCGGCTCGGAGCCTGCGATGATGCTGACCGGACCGGTCGACGTCACCGAAAAGCTGTTCGCACGCTCCGGCATGAAGACGTCGGACATCGACCTGTTCGAGCTCAACGAGGCCTTCGCCTCCGTCGTGCTGCGCTACATCCAGGCCTTTGACATCGACAACGCCAAGATCAACGTCAATGGCGGCGCGATCGCGCTCGGCCATCCGCTCGGGGCCACGGGCGCGATGATCCTCGGCACCGTGCTCGACGAGCTCGAGCGTACCAACAAGTCGACCGCGCTGGTGACGTTGTGCATCGGCGGCGGGATGGGCACCGCGACCATCATCGAGCGGGTGTAACTGCGTAGGGTGGGTTAGCTGAGCGGCTGCGCGAAGCGCAGTGCGCTCGGCGTAACCCACCACTTCTTTCGCCGTGGAATGGTGGGTTACGCCTTCGGCTAACCCACCCTATGGGATCACAGTCAACCGCCGCGCCTGAGATCGGCTGCCGGCACCAAGGAGCACCACATGGCTTACAAGAACTTCAAGGTTGAGACCGACGCCGACGGCATCGCGCTCGTCACCTGGGACATCCCGGGCCGTTCGATGAACGTGCTCGACGAGACCTCGACCAGCGAGCTCGATGCGATCGTCAAGGCGACCACGGCTGACGCTGCGGTCAAGGGCGTCGTCATCACCTCCGCCAAGGACGCCTTCTGCGCCGGTGCCGATCTGTCGATGCTCGAGGGCATGAACCAGGCTTATGCGAAGGTCTTCAAGGAGCAGGGCGAGACCGCGGCGAACCAGATGCTGTTCGAGCAAAGCCGCCGCTTCTCGCAGGTGCTGCGCTCGATCGAGACCTCCGGCAAGCCGTGGGCTGCCGCAATCAACGGTCTCGCGCTCGGCGGCGGTTTCGAGATCACCCTGTGCTGCCACTATCGGGTGGCGGCCGAAAATCCCAAGACGCGCCTCGGCCTGCCCGAGGTCAAGGTCGGGCTGTTCCCGGGCGCGGGTGGCACGCAGCGCGTGCCGCGTCTGGTGCCGCCGCAGGACGCCATGACGATCCTGCTGAAGGGCGACCCGGTGACGGTCGAGAAGGCCAAGGCACTGAACCTCATTCACGCTGTTGTTCCCGCCGCCGACCTCGTCAAGGCGGCGAAGGACTGGATCAAGGGCGGCGGCAAGGCCGTCGCACCCTGGGACGAGAAGGGTTTCAAGCTCCCCGGCGGTCCGGTGTTCTCCAAGGCCGGCATGATGATGTTCCCTGCCGGCAACGCGATCTATCGCCGTGAGACCTACGACAACTATCCGGCCGCGCGCGCGATCATGAGCTGCGTCTATGAAGGGCTCCAGCTGCCGATCGACGCCGCGCTCCGGGTGGAGTCGCGCTACTTCACCTCGGTGCTGCGCTCGAAGGAAGCGGCTGCGATGATCCGCAGCCTGTTCCTGTCGATGCAGGAGCTGAACAAGGGTGCGCGCCGTCCGAAGGATGTGCCGCCGACCAAGGTGAAGAAAATCGCCGTGATCGGCGCCGGCTTCATGGGCGCGAGCGTCGGCTACGTCTCGGCCCGTGCCGGTCTCGACGTCGTCCTGATCGACCGCGACCAGGAGAGCGCCGACAAAGGCAAGGCACATGCGCAAAAGGTGATCGAGGAGCAGATCAAGAAGGGCCGCGCCAAGCCCGCTGACGCCGAAGCGCTGCTCGCGCGCATCACGCCGACTGCGGACTATGCCGCGCTCAGAGACGTCGACCTCGTCATCGAGGCGGTGTTCGAGGATCGCAATGTTAAGGCGGAGACCTTTGCCAAGGCGCAGGAATACCTGAAGCCCGACGTGGTGTTCGCGTCGAACACGTCGACGCTGCCGATCACGTCACTTGCGGAAGCCTTCAAGGACCAGGGCAAGTTCGTCGGCATCCACTTCTTCTCACCGGTCGAGAAGATGATGCTGGTCGAGATCATTTTGGGCAAGAATACCGGCGATCTCGCGCTCGCGACCGCACTCGACTACGTCCGGCAGATCGGCAAGACGCCGATCGTCGTCAACGACTCTCGCGGCTTCTTCGCCAACCGCTGCGTCGGCCGCTACGTCGCCGAAGGCAACGAGATGTTCTTGGAAGGCGTCCCGCCGGCGATGATCGAGAACTGCGCCAAGATGGCCGGCATGCCGGTCGGCCCACTCTCGCTGTCGGATGAGGTCGCGCTCGATCTCGGCCTCAAGATCATGAAGGCGACCGAGGCCGATCTCGGCCCCAACGCCATCAATCCCGATCAGAAAAAGCTGATGGTGGAGATGGTCGAGAAGCAGGGCCGACTTGGCCGGAAGAACAGCAAGGGCTTCTACGACTATCCCGAGAAGGGCAAGGGCCAGAAGAGCCTGTGGCCGGGACTATCGGCGCTGCAGCCGAAGCAGCTCGATCCTGATACGCTCGACGTCGAGGAGCTGAAGCAGCGCTTCCTGGTGGTGCAGGCGGTGGAAGCCGCGCGCACGGTGGAGGACCACGTCATCGTCGACCCGCGCGAAGCGGACGTCGGCTCGATCCTCGGCTTCGGGTTTGCGCCGTTCACCGGCGGCACGCTGTCCTATATCGACTTCATGGGACCTAAGAAGTTCGTCGAGCTCTGCCATAAGCTCGAGGCGAAGTTCGGCTCGCGCTTCACCCCGCCAAAGTTGCTGGAAGAGATGGCGGCGAAGGGAGAAACCTTCTACGGCCGCTTCGCGCCGAAGAAGGCCGCTGCTGCCTGATCGTTTGAGATCGTCTAGCGAAGGCCGGATCACCGATCCGGCCTTTTCGCGTCGCGAGGCGACAGTCGCTTTACGAGGCCTGCGCCAGCCTTTCCCTTTTCGAATAGCCGACCAACGCTCTTGTGCACCTCCGAGGTTAGGAAGTTCAGCCACTCCAGCAACTTGTAGCGCTCGGAACTGTCGCGGGGAGGGGTCAGCGCCGTGGCCGGGGCCTGGTCCGCGATCATCTGGACAATGACCGGCCCTTCGGTCACGATCTCGCCGCTATCGAGGCCCAGCGCAGGGACTTGGCCCTTGGGGTTCAGCTGCAGGTAATCCTCACCATTTTCAAGCTTCTTGGCCCGGATATCGACCTTGACCAGCTCATAGGGCAGCCCGGCTTCCAAGAGTGCGATGTGGGGGGACAGGGAGCAGGCGCCGGGCGTAATAGAGCTTCATGGAATTTCCTCCTCTTGACGCTTGGTTCGGGCGAAAGAACGACTACATGCATCTGCTTGAAATAGTCAAGATTGATGCAGGTGCATCGAATGGGGTAAGAGACGGGCGACGAGTTTGAGCGGAACCATGAAACGCAAACCATCGACCGAGGCCACCTCCGCCTGGATCCGCCTGATGCGGGTGCAAAGCCGTGTGCTCGATTGCGTCGAGCAGGACCTGAAGAAGGCCGGCTTTCCCCCGCTGGCATGGTACGACGCGCTGCTCGAGCTGTCGCGGGCGCCCTCGGGCGAGCTGCGGCCGGTCGAGCTCGAACGGCAGATGCTGATCCCGCAATATTCCACTTCGCGGCTGATCGACCGCCTGGTCGATGAGGGATTGGCTTCCCGGCGCGAATGCAAGATCGACAAGCGCGGCCAGTTCGTGGAGATCACGGAAGCCGGCCGCGAATTGCAGAAGCGGATGTGGGGCGCCTATTCGGCCGCGATCGAGAAATATGTCGGCTCGAAATTGTCCGATGCCGATGCCGTCAAGCTCAGCGGTCTGCTCGACCGCCTGGGCTGCTCGTGCGGCGAGATGAAGCTGCCGCCCGTCGTCAACGTCAACGAAAGCTCGCCGTCGCGATGATCGCGCGGCAAACCAGCACGTCCGCGCAACCGATCGGTTCGCGGACCATCCCTGTCACCCGCGCGCATTCGGTCGAAGCGCTATTGATTAGAGTTTGATATGGCGCGAGACCAGATCGATATGACACCGCTGCAATCGCGCGACGAACTCGTCGCGTGGTTCGAGGCCGGCTGCAAGGACCGGTCCGAATTCCGCATCGGCACCGAGCACGAGAAGACCCCGTTCACGCTCGAAGGCCACCGTCCGGTGCCTTACGAGGGTGCACGCGGCATCGGCGCGCTGCTCGAAGGCATGAAGCTCCTGCTCGGCTGGGAGCCGATCATGGAGAAGGGCAACATCATCGGCCTCTACGACGTCACCGGCGGCGGCGCGATCTCGCTCGAGCCCGGCGGACAGTTCGAGCTCTCCGGCGCGCCGGTCGAGACCGTGCACCAGACCCAGAGTGAGCTGATGGCGCATCTGGCGCAGGTGCGCGAGATCGCAACGCCGCTCGGCATCGGTTTCCTCGGTCTCGGCATGACGCCGTCCTGGTCGCGCGCCGACATCCCGGTGATGCCCAAGGGCCGCTACAAGATCATGACCAACTACATGCCGAAGGTCGGCCAATACGGCCTCGACATGATGTACCGGACCTGCACGGTGCAGACCAATCTCGACTTCTCGTCCGAAGCCGACATGGTCAAGAAGCTGCGCGTCTCGGTCGCGCTCCAGCCGATCGCCACCGCCCTGTTCGCCAATTCGCCGTTCACCGAGGGCAAGCCGAACGGCTTCCTCTCCTTCCGCTCTGAGATCTGGCGCGACACCGACAATGCGCGCTCCGGCATGCTGCCCTGGGCGTTCGAGGACGGCATGGGATTCGAGCGCTATGTCGATTACGCGCTCGACGTACCCATGTATTTCGTCAAGCGCGGTGAGGAGTATATCGACGTGTCGGGCTCCTCGTTCCGCGCCTTCTTCGATGGCCGCAACAACAACCTTCCCGGCGAGCGTCCGACGCTGTCGGACTGGGCCAACCATCTCTCGACCATCTTCCCCGAGGTGCGGCTGAAGCGCTATCTCGAGATGCGCGGCTCCGATGGCGGCCCGTGGGGACGCTTGCCCGCGCTGCCGGCATTCTGGGTCGGGCTGCTCTACGACGATGCCGCGCTCGATGCCGCGTGGGACATGGTGAAGCACTGGACGGCGCACGAGCGGCAGGCGCTGCGCGACGACGTGCCGCGCTTCGGCTTCAAGGCGCGGATCAGGGACCGCTATCTCTTCGAGATCGCCAAGGAATGCCTCGTTCTGGCACATGCCGGTTTGCGTCGGCGTGGCCGGATCGACCAGCTCGGCCGCGACGAAACCCGGCATCTGGAGCCGCTCGATCGCATCATCGATGCCGGCCGGACGCCGGCGGAAGAGATGCTGGACAAGTTCAACGGTCCCTGGAACGGCTTGGTGGAACCGGCCTACGCGGAATACGCTTTCTAGTTCGATCGACCGACCCGCAGGACTTCGGCCGTTCATCGCCCATACAGGTTTGCGGCGATCAAATGATCGGCTGAAAAAAAACTGAGCGTCGTCAATAACTCGAAAGCTGTTCCGATGGGGAAGGGCCGCCTGCCTGGGGCCGTCATGGCAAGCGTTGTGGCCGGCGTTGCGCTGCTCGCGCTCGCGAGCGGGCCTGCGCGTACCCAGACGGCGTTCGACCGGCCAGGCGGCGACTATTTCAACACGCCGGTCACGTCGGGCGATCCCGAGGATTGCGCGCTGCTGTGCGAGCGCGATCGCCGTTGCCGTTCCTGGAGCTTCAGCTACCCCGACGTAGAAGGCGGCTCGGCAGTGTGCTGGCTCAAGAGCACGGTACCGCCGCGGGTGCCGGAAAGCTGCTGCATTTCGGGCGTGCGCGGCGCCGGCGTGATCGAGCCGCGCGTCGAGGGCGTGGAGACATCGATCGACCGCCCCGGCGGTGATTTGCGCAATTTCGAGCTCAAGTCCAGCGAAGGCGAGGAGGCCTGCAAAGCCGCCTGCACGGCCGACAACAAGTGCCGCGCCTTCACCTACGCCCGGCCCGGCTATACCGGGCGCGAGGCGCGCTGCTTCCTGAAAAAGGAAATCAAGCCACCGCGCCGGAAAGCAGGGTTCACATCGGGCGTGGTGAGATAGCGCTTCGCCGTTTCCGTCGTCATTGCGAGCGCAGCGAAGCAATCCAGAATCTTTCCGCGGAGATAGTCTGGATTGCTTCGCTGCGCTCGCAATGACGAGGAGGATGCATCGGGCATTTCACCCTGTCGCAATCACCGTGATCTCGGGCCACAGCGCCTTCCATCGCTGGGTCTTCGCTGCGTAGTTCGTTGCGGAGAAATTCGGGCCTGGATTGGGGCGCGCGACGAGGCCTGCGATGTCGTCAAACCCATGCGGCGCATAGACGTCGTAGTCGTAGTCGTAGCCTGCGCGCCTGATGCCGACCTGCGTGTTCTGCGTAAGGAAGCGGTCGATGCCGTCGGTCGCGCGTGTCAGGGGCGGATAGGGCAGGCCGTGCTTGTCGGGATACCACAGGTGCACGCGCGCCTGGTTGCGGATCTCGACCTTGACGTCGAGATGTCCGAGCCGCGCGTTGACATTGCGGATGACGGCATCCTCCGCTTCCCATGACGTATCAGGGCCGAAATAGAACGCGTCGTAATCGGCAATGCCGTAATCGATCGCGTGGCCCGTGAGCACGTTCCACACCGTCTGCACCAGACATCCCGAGACCAGCCACGAGTCCGGCAGCGCCAGCAACGCCAGCTCGTCAATGATCGCGACGTTGATCGGATTCTTCAGCGCCAGCGCCAGGAATTCGTCGCGGTTCATCGCGAGGCGGGGACACTGCCGCTCAGTGCACAGCGGTAAAGAAACGCGCGAGTCTGAAACCGGACAGCCAGGTCCATACCGGCTGGCTGCGCATGCCGAGATCCCAGGAGCCGAGCACGGCATCCGCGCGCCCCACCAGATTGTCGATCGGCAAGAGGCCGACGCCGCCGGAGCGCAGCGGCACGCGGCTATCGGCGGAATTGTCTCTGTTGTCGCCGAGCACGAACAGATGTCCGGCGGGCACCGTGACTTCCTGCGTGTTGTCGAGCGGACCGTTGTCGCGCATCTTGAAGATCAGATGCGAGACGCCGTTCGGTAGCGTCTCGACATAGCGATAGGCGGGCTCGTTGCTGCCATTATCGTCCTCGGCTGCGCCGACGCCATCCGGCTTCAGCTCGGCGGGACGGTCGTTGATGAAGAGCTGGCCTTGCCGCATCTGGATACGGTCGCCGGGCAGTCCCACGACGCGCTTGACCCAGGCCTGCGAGCGATCGCCGGGCCATCGGAACACCACGACATCGCCCTGCTTCGGCGTCTCCGCAAAGACGCGGCCGCTCTCGGGAAGGTTGATCTGGATCGGCAGCGACGAGGTACCGTAGCCGTAGGGAAATTTCGAGGCGATCAAGGCGTCGCCTATCAACAGCGTCGGCTCCATCGAGCCTGACGGCACGTAGAACGGCTCGGCCAATGCGCCCTTGGCGATGAACACGGCGGCGACGATGCCGGCGAGCTGCACCAGCTGGCCGCCCCAACCGCTGCTCTTCCGCTTGATGGGGACGGTCGCCTTCTCGACACTCATGCGCCCGTTCCACCCACCGTAATGCGCTCCATCAACAGCGACGGCTGGCCGACGCCGACCGGCACGCCCTGGCCGTTCTTGCCGCAGGTGCCGATGCCGGTATCGAGCGCGAGGTCATTGCCGATCATCCGGATGCGGTGCAGGTCGGTCGGCCCGTTGCCGATCAGCATGGCGCCCTTCAGCGGCGCCCCTAACTTGCCGTTCTCGATCTTGTAGGCCTCGGTGCACTGGAACACGTATTTGCCGGAGGTGATGTCGACCTGGCCGCCGCCGAAATTTGCGGCAAAGACGCCGTTCTTTACCGAAGCGAGGATCTCCGCCGGATCGCGGTCGCCCGCGAGCATATAGGTGTTGGTCATGCGCGGCATCGGCACATGGGCGTAGCCCTGGCGGCGGCCGTTGCCGGTCGGCTTCATGTTCATCAGCCGCGCGTTCTGGCGGTCCTGCATGTAGCCGACGAGAACGCCGTCCTCGATCAGCACGGTGCGGTTGGTCGGCGTGCCCTCGTCGTCGATCGAGAGCGAGCCACGCCTTGAAGCCATGGTGCCGTCGTCGATCACGGTGACGCCCTTGGCCGCGACCTGCTGGCCCATCAGCCCGGCAAACGCGGACGTCTTCTTGCGGTTGAAATCGCCCTCGAGCCCATGACCGACCGCTTCATGCAGCATCACGCCGGGCCAGCCGGCGCCAAGGACGACATCCATTTCGCCGGCAGGAGCGGGAATCGATTCCAGATTGACCAGGGCCTCGCGCAGCGCGCCGTCGGCCGCATCACGCCAGTTCTTGCTCTCGATAAATTCGGCATAGCCGGCGCGGCCGCCATAACCCTTGCTGCCGCTCTCCTGCCGGTCGCCTTGCCCGGCGACGACGGAGATGTTGACGCGCACGAGCGGGCGAATGTCGCGATAGCTCTCGCCGTCGGGCCGCAGGATCTCGACGACCTGCCAGGTCGCGCCCAGGCTGACGCTGACCTGCCGCACCCGCGGATCCTTGTCGCGCAGGTAAGCGTCGATCTCGGCGAGCAGCTTCACCTTGGTCTCGAAGCCCGGCGCGTCCAGCGGATTGTCGTCGCCATAGAGCCGCACATTGGTGTGCGGCGGCGGTGCCGCGAAGCTGCCGGAATAGCCGCCACGCACGGCGGCGACCGCGTCGGCTGCGCGAATCAGCGCCGGCACCGACACGTCGGAGGAATGCGCGTAGCCGACCGCGTCGTCCTTGACGGCGCGCAGGCCAAAACCCTGCGAAGTGTCGTAGGTCGCCTGCTTCAGCCGCCCGTTGTCGAACATCAGCGCTTCGGTCTGGCTGTATTCCAGGAACAATTCGCCGTCGTCAGCGCCCGCAAGCCCGCGCGCGACCTCGTGGCGAACCTGGTCGCGGTCGAGATTGGCACGTTCGAGCAGGGAGGTCGTGGCAGGATTTGTCATGCGTCCGTCCATTATCGGATGATGTGGGGCAAGATAATGGTTTTGGAACGGTTCCGCGAGGGCGCGAAGCCTCACATTACGGAAACAATAGGTTCGCCGCAGGTCCGACCAGCTCTACGGCAGCTTGTCGTAGCCCTCGCCCAGTCCGTTCAGGCTGAGCGGGAAGCCGATGCCTTCTTCCGGTGTCTCGAAGATGATGAAGGTTGCGGTCTTCGCGGCGCGGAGCTGGCCGAGCAGCTTGTCGTCCATGACGACCTCGGCGACGCAGCCATTGGGCAGGCAGCGGACGAAGCCGGCGCGGCCGACGTCCTGGTTGTCGAGCTTCAGCCCGAGGCCGGAGGGCAAAAGCACGCCGAGGGGGGCGACCACCCGCATCAGGCGGCTCTTCTGGTCGGCGGTTTTCAGTACGATCACGGTAAGGCCGGCATTGGAGCGGTCTTCGGCCACAACGCTCTGGATCAGGGCACATTGCTCGGTCTGGGCGCCCGGGGGGGTGTCGCAGCGGATCTGCCAGTCGCCATGGACGGAGCGCACCGCGCCCTGCGCATGGGCAAGACCGGGGACAGCCAGGAGGACGACCGCAATCAGCTGGGCTACCAGCACTGTAAGGCCGCTAATCTGCCTTGTAATCTGCCTTGCCATGGATCTCGAAAGCCCCATCGGGGTCGCCCTTCTCGCCTGGATCGCTCGCGCTGGTCGACTGATACGGCAATGACGGCGTCTTGAGGGCGATTCTCAAGCAAATCCCGCGCCGCCTCGGCCCGCCATCGCCGGCACGAATCAGATTCTTGCGCAGCCGTCCGCAAGTGCCTACCGCGGGCAATTGTGCTGTCAAGCCGCAGCGTCCCGGGAAACGGTATTTTTGTCTGATGTTACTAGGAAATATCTTGCGGGTGATCGCAGGCAGAGGGGGTTCAAGACTGCATTGCGATAGATCAAGAATTATGGTTTGAGAAGCTTGATTTCGGCGTTCTAGCGATCTGGCCCGAATTCCTCTTAGAGGTATTCTTGAGCGGCGGTTTGTCGGACGGGCGGGTCGAATAAGCGTTTCCCGGAAATAGGGGGAGCGCACCTGGGGTGATTTCGTAAGGGGAGCGCGAACGGCATGAGCATGTCGATGGGTCGGTTGGGCCGACATCTGCTGGGATTGGCCGCCGTTGCCGCGGTAGCGGCCGGCATGATGCTGGCAACGGGCGGCACGGCCTTCGCCGAGCTCGGCCAGCCTGAGCCGTGGGAATGGCATCTCCAGGGTTCGGCTTCCCCGGTGATGGACAACATCGTCTGGTTCCACAATTTCCTGTCCGTGCTGATCACTGTGATCACGCTGTTCGTCCTGGCGCTGCTCGTCGTAGTGGTCGTGAAGTTCAACGCGCGGGCCAATCCGGTGCCGTCGCGGACAACCCACAACACGCTGATCGAGGTAGCCTGGACGCTGGTTCCGGTGCTGATCCTGGTCGGCATTGCGGTGCCGTCCTTCCGCCTCCTGTTCCTCGAGCTTGACGTGCCGAAGGCGGATCTGACCATCAAGGCCACCGGTAAGCAGTGGTACTGGTCCTATGCCTATCCCGATAATGGCAAGTTCGAGTTCGACTCGCTGATGGCCCAGGACAAACAGCCACGGCTGCTCGGCGTCGACAACGAGATGGTGGTTCCGGTCAACAAGGTGATTCGCGTCCAGACCACCGGCGCCGACGTCATCCACGCCTTCGCGCTGCCAGCCTTCGGCGTCAAGATCGACGCCATTCCGGGCCGGCTGAACGAGACCTGGTTCAAGGCCACCAAGACCGGCATGTTTTACGGCCAGTGCTCGGAATTGTGCGGCAAGGACCACGCCTTCATGCCGATCGCCATCCGCGTGGTGAGCGACCAGGAGTTCGCCTCCTGGGTTGAAACGGCGAAGAAGAAATATGCGAGCGGCGGCACCAACACTTATGCCTCCACGGCCGGCCCGACGCAGTGAGTGCCGGGCAAGGGGACTGAAAGCGACATAAAGGGCGGGACCTCCAAAAGGTCCGAATGGGACGCAAGGCAGGATTTGAAAATGGCAACGAGCGCAGCGGCACACGGCGATCACGCGCAAGACCACGGACATGACGAGCACGCCCATCCGACCGGATGGCGGCGCTACGTCTATTCGACCAACCACAAGGACATCGGCACGATGTACCTGATCTTCGCGGTCATCGCCGGCGTCATCGGTGCCGCGATGTCGATCGCGATTCGTGCCGAGTTGATGTATCCGGGCGTGCAGATCTTCCACGAGACGCACACCTACAACGTGTTCGTCACCAGCCACGGCCTGATCATGATCTTCTTCATGGTCATGCCCGCAATGATCGGCGGCTTCGGCAACTGGTTCGTGCCGCTGATGATCGGCGCGCCGGACATGGCGTTCCCGCGCATGAACAACATCTCGTTCTGGCTGCTGCCGGCCTCCTTCGCGCTGCTCTTGCTGTCGACTTTCGTCGAGGGTGAGCCGGGCGCCAACGGCGTCGGCGCCGGCTGGACCATGTATGCGCCGCTGTCGAGCTCCGGCCATCCGGGCCCGGCCGTCGATTTCGCGATCCTGTCGCTCCATCTGGCGGGTGCCTCGTCGATCCTCGGCGCCATCAACTTCATCACCACGATCTTCAACATGCGCGCGCCGGGCATGACCCTGCACAAGATGCCGCTGTTCGTGTGGTCGATCCTGGTGACGGTGTTCCTGCTGCTGCTCTCGCTGCCGGTCCTTGCCGGTGCGATCACCATGCTGCTCACCGATCGCAATTTCGGCACCACCTTCTTTGCGGCCGACGGCGGCGGCGATCCCGTGCTGTTCCAGCACCTGTTCTGGTTCTTCGGTCACCCCGAAGTGTACATCCTGATCCTGCCGGGCTTCGGCATGGTCAGCCAGATCGTGTCGACCTTCTCGCGCAAGCCCGTGTTCGGCTATCTCGGCATGGCCTACGCCATGGTCGCCATCGGCGGCATCGGCTTCGTGGTGTGGGCGCACCACATGTACACGGTCGGCATGTCCTCGGCGACGCAGGCCTATTTCGTCGCCGCCACCATGGTCATCGCAGTTCCGACCGGCGTGAAGATCTTCTCCTGGATCGCCACCATGTGGGGCGGCTCGATCGAATTCCGCGCCCCGATGATCTGGGCGGTGGGCTTCATCTTCCTGTTCACGGTCGGCGGCGTCACCGGCGTCGTGCTGGCGAATGCCGGTGTCGACCGCGTGCTTCAGGACACCTACTACGTCGTCGCGCACTTCCACTACGTGCTGTCGCTCGGTGCCGTGTTCGCGATCTTCGCCGGCTGGTACTACTGGTTTCCGAAGATGTCGGGCTATATGTACAACGAGACGCTCGCGAAGGCGCATTTCTGGTGCACCTTCGTCGGCGTCAACCTGGTGTTCTTCCCGCAGCACTTCCTCGGTCTGTCGGGCATGCCGCGCCGCTATGTCGACTATCCCGACGCGTTCGCGGGGTGGAACCTGGTGTCCTCACTCGGCTCCTACATCTCCGGCTTCGGCGTGCTGATCTTCCTCTACTGCGTGTTCGACGCCTTCATGCGCAGGGTCCCGGCGGGTAACAATCCCTGGGGTGCCGGCGCGACCACGCTGGAGTGGACGCTGTCCTCGCCGCCGCCCTTCCATCAGTTCGAAGTGCTGCCCCGCGTACAGTAAGCAGACTTTCGCGGCGTCCATTTCGGGCGCCGCGACTCTATAGCGAAGAGTAGGTTTAGGTGTCCGTCCTCGATCACAACGCCATCGACATCAATCCGAGGATCTCCGAGGCGGAGGTCGGCGACTACATCGCGCTGCTCAAGCCGCGGGTGATGTCGCTCGTGATCTTCACCGCGCTGGTCGGGATGGCGATGGCGCCGGGGCACTTCCATCCCGTGCTCGCCATCACTTCGCTGCTTTGCATTGCCGTCGGTGCCGGCGCCTCCGGTGCGCTCAACATGGCGCTCGAAGGCGATATCGACGCCATGATGTCGCGCACGGCGAACCGGCCGATCCCGCGCGGCCGCGTCACCCGGCCCGAGGCGATGACGTTCGGCATGACGCTCGCGTTCTTCTCGGTGATGACGCTCGGCATTCTCGTCAACTGGATCGCGGGCGCGCTGCTCGCCTTCACCATCTTCTTCTACGTCGTCATCTATACGATGGGACTGAAGCGCCGGACCGCACAGAACATCGTGATCGGCGGCGCCGCCGGCGCGCTGCCGCCCGTGGTGGCCTGGGCGTCGGTGACCGGAACCGTCGACGTCGAGCCGCTGCTGCTGTTCGCCATCATCTTCTTCTGGACGCCGCCGCACTTCTGGGCGCTGGCGCTGTTCCGCTCCGACGACTACGCCCGCGCCGGCATTCCGATGTTGCCTAACGTCGCCGGTCCCGACGCGACGCGCCTCCAGATCCTGCTCTACACCATCGTGCTGATCGCGGTAGCCGCAGCACCCTGGGCGCTCGGCTATTTCGACGCCATCTACGGCGTTACCTCGCTCGTGCTCGGCGCGGGCATGCTGGTGTTCGCTATCAACGTCTATATCCGCCGCGAGCGCAGCCAATCGCTGCGCGCGACCCGGAAGCTGTTTGCCTTCTCCATCTTTTACCTGTTTGCGCTGTTTGCGACCCTGCTGGCCGAGGTCGTGTTCCGGGCGCTTGCGCCGATGGTAGGGGGCGCATGATAGCGGGGATGGCCGACAAACCTGAGCCAGATGGAATCGTCCTCACGGAGGCGCAGAAGAAGAGCCGTCGTCAGCGCTCGGTTGCGATCGCACTCGCGCTCGGCGTGCTCGTCTTGCTGTTTTTCGCCGTCACCATGGTCAAGGGACCGGCGGTGCTAGTTAGGCCGATGTAGGGAAGATGGATCAGAAGCCGACGATATCGCCGGATCAGAGCCGGACGGCCGCCAAGGGTCGTTTCAGTGGCCTTGGCCGCGACGCGCTGGTCGCCTCGATCTGCGGTGGCGTGGTTGCGCTGATGGTCGGTGCCTCCTATGCGGCGGTGCCGTTCTACAACTGGTTCTGTCGTTCCACCGGCTTCAACGGCACCACTCAGGTCGCGACTTCCGCGCCCGCCACCGGTCCCATCGCGCGAAAAATCGCGGTCCGCTTCGATTCCAACGTCGCGCCCGGCCTGCCCTGGAAGTTCGAGCCGGAGCAGAGCGAGATCGAGGTTCATATCGGCCAGGTCACCACCGTTTATTACACCGTGACCAACCAGGCCGCGCGCACCACCGCAGGGCAGGCCGCCTACAATGTCGCGCCGCTGACGGTCGGATCCTATTTCCAGAAGATCAACTGCTTCTGCTTCACCGAGCAGACCATGGCGCCCGGCGAGAAGCGCGAGATGCCGGTGGTGTTCTTTGTCGATCCGTCGATCGTCGACGATAACCAGAACGACGCTCTGGGCACGATCACGCTGTCCTACACCTTCTATCCGGTGCGCAATGCTGTGGTGAAGCCGCTTGCATCGGGCGACGAGGACAAACGCAAGGGAAATCTCTGATCGCCGGAATCACGTTCGGGGGTTGGAACAAGGGGATAAGTGCCGGACGGGCACGGGATTGAGGAGAGAGACCGCTATGGCTACGGCGCACACCAAGCATCACGATTACCATCTGGTCGATCCCTCCCCGTGGCCGGCGGTCGGCTCCGTCTCGGCCTTCATCATGGCGGTTGGCGCGATCACCTGGATGCACCACATGTTCTCGGCTGCGCCGATCATCTTCGGCGTCGGCACCGTCGGCGTGATCTACACCATGGCGAGCTGGTGGGGCGACGTGATCAAGGAAGCCCAGTACAAGGGCGACCACACCCGCGTCGTCCAGCTGCATCACCGCTACGGCATGATTCTGTTCATCGCCTCCGAGGTGATGTTCTTCGTGGCCTGGTTCTGGGCCTATTTCAATGCGGCGCTATTCCCGGCCGACGCCGTCCACGCCACTCGCGATGCGGTGTTCGGCTGCGGTCTCGGCACCCAGGCAGGCGCCTGCTCGGTGCCGGGCACCTGGCCGCCGCATGGCATCGAGACCTTCGATCCCTGGCACCTGCCGCTCCTCAACACGCTGATCCTGCTCACCTCCGGCACCACGGTGACTTGGGCGCACCATGCACTGCTCGAGGGCGACCGCAAGGGCCTGAAATACGGACTGATCCTGACCGTCATCCTGGGCGCGACTTTCACCTGCGTGCAGGCCTATGAGTACAGCCATGCAGCGTTCTCGTTCGCGGGCAACGTCTACGGCGCGACCTTCTTCATGGCGACCGGTTTCCATGGCTTCCATGTGCTGGTCGGCACCATCTTCCTGATCGTGTGCCTGGCGCGTGCTTATGCCGGCCATTTTACGCCGACACAGCATCTCGGCTTCGAGTTTGCCGCCTGGTATTGGCACTTCGTCGACGTGGTGTGGCTGTTCCTGTTCCTGTGCATCTATGTCTGGGGACACGGCGCCGAGACCATGGCGCACGGCGCACACTGAGCGGCCATATATCGGATCGAGAGAGGGCGGTCGCAGGGCCGCCCTTTCGCTTTCTACGTGCCAGAGGTTCGGCAGAAACTGTGCTAGACTCCGTCATCATGAATGAAACCGCCAGCACATCCGAGACCGAAGTTACTCTCCTGAAGAGCGCACTGCGCGGGCTTGCCTGCAAATGTCCGCGTTGTGGCCAGGGCAAGCTCTATGCGGGCTTCCTGACGCTCGCCCCGGCCTGCGAGCACTGCAGCCTCGACTACGCCTTCATTGATTCCGGCGACGGCCCTGCGATCTTCATCATCATGCTGGCCGGCGCAATCGTGGTCGGCTGCGCGCTCGTCGTCGAAGTCAAGTATCAGCCGCCGTACTGGCTGCATGCGGTACTGTGGCTGCCGCTGATCCTCGCCACCACGCTGCTGCCGCTGCGCGCCATGAAGTCACTGTTGATTGCGTTGCAATTCCACCACAAGGCGGCGCCGGGCCGACTGGTCGACCGCGCCAAATGAACGAGCCTGCGCGCAAGCCTCGCGTGACCGGCTTTGGGCTGTTCACGCTGCTCCTGACTGCCGCCTTCATCGCACTCGGCGTCTGGCAATTGGACCGCCGCACCGCAAAGCATGAATTGATCGCCGCGCTCACCGAGCGTCTTGCGGACGCGCCGGTCGCGTTGCCGCCGCCCGCGCAATGGGCCGCGCTAAATCCCGCGCGCGACGAATTCCGCCGCGTCAGCTTTACCGCGACGTATGCCCCCATGCCGGATGCGATGGTGTATTCCTCCGGCTCCGCGGTCCGTAAGGACGCATCAGGTCCGGGCACCTGGGCCTTCCTGCCGGCACGGCTTTCGACCGGCGAGATGGTCGTGATCGATGTTGGATTCGTCGAGAACACGATGCAGGATCGCAGCGTCGAAGATCGCGCAGTCAAGAAGCTCGTGACCGGCGCGCCGGTCACGCTCACCGGCTATCTTCGCTTCCCCGAGGCGCCGGGGTGGCTGACACCGGCGGAGAATCGCGACAAGCGGCTCTGGTTCGTGCGCGATCATCTGGCGATGGCCGGCGCGCTCGGCTGGGGCGCGGTCGCACCATTCTACGTCGACCTGGAGCTGCCGACGCCCGAGAACGGCATTCCCCGCCCGGGGCCGCTCGACGTGCATCTGAAGGACGACCACCTGCAATACGCCGTCACCTGGTTCACTCTCGCAGGCGCTGTGCTGATCGCGTTCGGCGTGTGGGTCAGAGGACGACGATTCAACCTTCCCTAGGTTTCCCGGCGGAACCCGGTATCGCCCGGGGTTTATTATTCAGCGCACATTCACGAGTGTGGTCCTAAGCCGCGTCAATTTTTTCCGCGGCAGACAGGATTGCGGCGTGAGCGATTTCGATCAGATGGGAATTGTCGTCGACTGGGTGGACGCCTGCCGGAAAGGCGACCTTGCGATCCTGCTCGACCTCTATGCGGACGACGCCCAGCTCGAATGCACCTGCAACGGCACGCGGCGCTATCGCGGACGACGTGAGCTCGAGACCTATTGGGGACCGCGGCTCAACACTTTCTCGTCGGCAGGGTTCGGTCTGGAGGAGATCAATCCCGTGCCGCATGGCATCGATCTCGAATATACCGTCGCAGGCTCGCTGCGCATCCACGCCTCGTTTCGCTTCAGCCCGGAAGGCAAGATCCACAGTACGCTGTGCGAGCCGGCGCGGCAGAATCGGCCGGATGGCTGCGCGTGCTAGCCGGCTGCAGCCGCGCCTCGCGTCGGGTCCACCGGCAGATGGCAACGCACATAGGTTCGTTCGTCCGCGCGCAGGAGTGACAGCGATCCGCTGAGCGCGCGCACGCGCTCATGCATGCCGGTCAGCCCGCGGCCGAACACATTGTCGACGGGAAAGCCGCGGCCGTCGTCGGAGATCTCGACGGCGAGCGCGTCACCGGTGATGGCAGCCTGCACATGGGCATTGCTCGCCCCGGCGTGGCGCAGCACGTTGGTGAGGCCCTCCTGGATCAGGCGATAGACCGTCTGTGCCAGCGGCCCGTCGATCCGGTTGAGCGCAGGATCAATCGCCGCCGTCAGACCGATCTGCGGCGCCTGCTTGCGGAAGTTTTGCAGCAGCGTCTGCACACTGGTCTCCAATCCCAATTCCTCGATGTAGAGCGGTCGCAGCCGGTCGAGGATGCGGCGATTGGTCTGTTGCAGCGCCTCGACCGATTGCAGCACCTCTTGCGCCGAATTACCGGGATTTCCCGCCAAAGGGGAGGCCTCGATCAAGGCGATCGCGCCGGCGCGGATGCCGAACAGCAGCGGGCCGAGTTCGTCGTGCAGTTCGCGGGCAAGATCGCGCCGCTCGTTGTCCTGGAGCGACACCAGGCGGTGCAACAGGTCGCGATTGTCCTGGCTCAATTGCGCCAGCGTTGCGGCCAGCGCATTGGCCTCCTCGCAGCTTTGTCGGATTTCCGGCGGTCCCCCGACCGGGATTGGCTTTGCGTAGTCGCCGCGCCGAATCCGCGTAAGGCCATCGCCGAGATCTTGTAAGGCGCGCAGTGCCGAGCCGGCGAAGATGTAGGCGATGACTCCGGTAAGCCCCATCAGCGCGGCGACGAGGCCGGTCAGCGCGAGGAAGCCGATCCATTTCTCGAACAGGTCGGCCGACGGATCAGGCAGGAACACGATATCGCCCACACGCCTGCCCTCGATCATCACCGAAGACGCGGCGTCCACGTCCGGGATGGTAAGAAGGTCGATGAACCATTGCGGGACGCCATGCACGTTGCGCAGGCCGTCCCGCGGGGAGGATGCGGGACCTGCTTCCGCAGCACGGAATTGAATATCGGACGAGGTGTCCAGGGAATGGACGAAGGCGTCGAGCGTCTGCCGCGGATTGCCCGAGGTGCGCAGGGTGTTGTTGAGCGCGGCGGCCAGCGTCTTCGTCGAGCGTCGGCCCGGTTCGTTCTCGTCCGCCAGTTGGCCCGCTGCAAAGGCCAGGAGCAGCACGCCGCCCATGATCAGCGCAGCCACGAAGCTGACGCCGAGCGGAAGAAACAGTTGCGTCCTGAAGGAAAGCCGTTGCCACATTAGGTCAATTCTAACGCGCATCGGCGGAATTTGCTCTTTCCATTTGTTCCCGCCGGTCTATGAGTCCAAAAACAAGAGAGCGCGCGATGCAAGATACCGCCAAGCCCGCAACCAGGGTTCTGATCGTCGACGACCATCCAGTGGTGCTGTCCGGTTGCCGTACCCTGTTTGCCGCGGACCACTCGATCCGCATCGACGAGGCGACCGACGCCAAATCGGGGCATCGCGCCTATGTCAGCAAGCGGCCCGACGTCACCGTGATCGACATCAGCCTGCCCGACGTCTCCGGCTTCGAGCTGATGCGGCGGATCCGCAAGGACGATCCTGACGCGAAGATCATCATGTTCAGCATGAACGACGACCCGGCCTTCGTGGTCCGGGCGGTCGAGCTGGGGGCGCAGGGCTATGTCTCCAAGGGTGACGATCCCAGAATCCTGCTCAAGGCGGTGCGCAAGGTGGTCGCGGGTGATAATTTCATCTCGCCGCAGCTTGCAGAGGCCGTGACGTTTTCGGGCGCCGCGATCAAGGCCAATCCGGCCTCGCAGATGACGCCGCGGGAGCTCGAGATTCTCCGCCTGCTCGGACGCGGCGACAAGATCGTCGAGGTCGCCGAGGCGCTCGGCATCTCCTACAAGACGGTCGCCAACACGACGTCCCTGCTCAAGCAGAAGCTCGGCGCCAAGAACCATTCCGATTTGATCCGGATCGCGGTGGAAATCGGGATGAATTGACCCGTCGGGACCGAACCGGCTGCTCCAGGATGCCGCCGGTTCGGCCGGCGGACCGGCGCCACCATTCGGCTGGGCAATACGTAGCCGACAGCGAACGCCATCCGCCGACACAATGGGTCGAGACGGCGTTCGTTCCGGGGCCGGCGTCATAAATCAGGAAAACATGGCAATGTGCGCCAGGAGCCAGCGAGCGGCATCGGGCTGTGGCCGTAGCGCTTCGGGAAAAATAGGAATATTTGCGCGAAGCTTGGCGTTTGGCCATTGACGTCGCCATGACGGGCGACGAAAAGTTGCGCGCGCAATTCGACGGATAAACGACCCGGAACCAGGCAAACCGGTCTGCACACATCAATGACAGACCTTCCAAGAGAAGGGCTGCGGCATCGCCGCAGCCCTTTTTCGTCGGATGAGCCAGGATGGGGGAAGCGGTTTCCCGATGCTACAAAACACTCTATGGTGCCGCAAAGCCTCCGGCTGCGAACCAGGAGCATCGTGAAATCAAAGGCTTACGGCTTGAGCGCAGCGCGGCCGGCCTTTGGAGGGCAGTTTGACTCGTTATATATCGACCCGGGGCGAGGCCCCCGAACTCGGCTTTTGCGACGTGATGCTGACCGGGCTTGCCCGCGACGGCGGTCTGTACGTGCCGGCGACCTGGCCGCAGCTTTCGGCGGAGACGATCGCCGGCTTCTTCGGCCGCCCCTATTGGGAGGTTGCCGTCGAGATCATCCGTCCGTTCACCGGCGGGGAGATCACGGACGCCGAGCTCGGCCGCATGGCGAATGAGGCCTATGCCACCTTCCGTCATCCGGCTGTGGTGCCGCTGCGCCAGATGTCGCCGCACCAGTTCGTGCTGGAGCTGTTCCACGGTCCGACGCTCGCCTTCAAGGACGTGGCGATGCAGCTGATCTCGCGGCTGATGGACCATGTGCTGGCCAAGCGGGGCCAGCGCACCACCATCGTGGTCGCGACCTCCGGCGACACCGGCGGTGCCGCGGTCGAGGCGTTTGCGGGGCTGGAGAACGTCGATCTTATCGTATTGTTTCCGCACGGCCGCATCTCCGAGGTGCAGCGGCGGATGATGACGACGACGGGCGCAGCCAATGCGCATGCGCTGGCCATCGAAGGCACGTTCGATGACTGCCAGGCGCTCGTGAAAGGGATGTTCAACAACCATCGCTTCCGCGACGCGACGGCGCTCTCCGGCGTCAATTCCATCAACTGGGCGCGCATCGTTGCCCAGGTGGTCTACTACTTCACCTCCGCCGTTGCCGCCGGTGCACCGGCGCGCGCTGTGGACTTCATCGTTCCGACCGGCAATTTCGGCGACATCTTTGCCGGCTACGTCGCCAAGCGGATGGGCCTACCGGTACGCACCCTGCGCATCGCTGCCAACGTCAACGACATCCTCGCCCGCACGCTCAAGACCGGGATCTACGAAGTGCGCGAGGTGCACGCGACTGCCTCGCCTTCGATGGATATCCAGATTTCCTCCAATTTCGAGCGGCTGCTGTTCGAGGCCGGCCGGCGCGATGCGGCCGGCGTTCGTCGTCTGATGGATTCGCTGAAGCAGTCCGGGCGCTTCGTCCTGCCCGACGCGACGCTGGCGGCGATCCGCGACGAGTTCGACGCCGGGCGCGCCGACGAGACCGAGACCGCGGCTGCGATTCGCGTCGCCTGGCGCGAGGCGGGCGAACTCGTCGATCCCCACACCGCGGTGGCACTGGCGGTCGCCGATCGCGACACCACCGATACGACCGTGCCCAACATCGTGCTCTCGACCGCCCATCCGGCCAAATTCCCGGATGCCGTGGAGGCGGCCTGCGGCCAGCGGCCGCAACTGCCGGCCTGGCTCGATGGTCTCATGACCAAATCCGAACACATGAAGGTGATGAAGAACGATCAAGCCGAGGTCGAGCGGTTCGCGCTGTCCGTCAGCCGCGCCGCAAAACAGGGAGTTGCCGGATGAGCGTCGAGATCTCCAAGCTTGCCTCCGGCCTGACCGTCGTCACCGACAAGATGCCTCACGTCGAAACCGCAGCGCTCGGCGTCTGGGCCGGCGTCGGCGGCCGCGACGAGAAGCCGAACGAGCACGGCATCTCGCATCTGCTGGAACACATGGCGTTCAAGGGCACGACCAAGCGCTCCTCGCGCGAGATCGTGGAAGAGATCGAGGCGGTCGGCGGCGATCTCAACGCCGGCACCTCGACCGAGACGACGTCCTACTATGCGCGGGTGCTGAAGGCCGACGTCCCGCTCGCGCTCGACGTGCTCGCCGACATCCTCGCCAATCCCGCCTTCGAGCCGGACGAGCTGGAGCGCGAGAAGAACGTCATCGTGCAGGAGATCGGTGCTGCGCAGGACACGCCCGACGACGTCGTGTTCGAGCATCTCAACGAGCTCTGCTATCCCGACCAGCCGATGGGACGTTCGCTGCTCGGCACCGCAAAGACCTTGCGCGGCTTCAGCCGCGACTCGTTGCGCAGCTATCTGTCGACGCATTATCGCGGACCTGACATGGTGGTGGCGGCCGCAGGCGCCGTCGACCACCAGCAGGTGGTTGCCGAGGCCGAGAAGCGCTTTGCGGGCTTTGAGGCGACCCCGGGTCCGAAGCCCCAAGCTGCACAGTTCGGCAAGGGCGGTGCCAAGGTGGTGCATCGCGAGCTCGAGCAGGCGCATTTGACGCTGGCGCTCGAAGGCGTGCCGCAGACCGACTTGTCGCTGTTCTCGCTTCAGGTGTTCACCAACATCCTAGGCGGCGGAATGTCGTCGCGGCTGTTCCAGGAGGTCCGGGAGAAGCGCGGCCTCTGTTATTCGATCTACACCTTCCACGCGCCCTATACCGATACCGGCTTCTTCGGCCTCTACACCGGCACCGATCCCGCCGACGCCCCCGAGATGATGGAGGTCGTCATCGACATCATGAATGATTCGGTCGAGACGCTGACCGAGGCCGAGATCGCGCGCGCCAAGGCGCAGATGAAGGCCGGCCTGCTGATGGCTCTGGAGAGCTGTTCTTCGCGCGCCGAGCAGCTCGCCAGGCACGTGCTGGCCTATGGGCGGCCGCAGACGGTGGAGGAGCTGGTGGCCCGGATCGACGCCGTCAGCGTCGAATCGACCCGCGATGCGGCGCGTGCACTGCTTTCGCGCAGCCGCCCCGCCGTTGTTGCATTGGGCAGCGGAAGAGGTCTGGACACGGCGGTGTCTTTTGCGGAAGGATTGACTCGGGCGCGCGCCAAGGCGCGGCTGCATTAGGAGCCGCGTACGGGCCGCCCGCTTCGGGAAGCATCACCATGGCCCTCTTTCGCCTGCCATCCAGTGGACCCGCCGCCCTCGCGCCGCGCGGCAACGGGCTGTTGCTGCGCGCGCCGCAGATGTCGGATTTCCTGCAATGGGCCCATCTGCGCGAGACCAGCCGCGACTACCTCACGCCCTGGGAGCCGATCTGGCCGTCGGACGACCTTACCCGGTCCGGCTTCCGCCGCCGCCTGCGCCGCTATTCGGAGGACATCGCCGCGGACCGCTCCTATCCCTTTCTGGTCTTCCGGGAGCTCGACGGCGCCATGATCGGTGGCATCACGCTAGCCAATGTCCGGCGCGGCATCGTGCAGGCCGGCACCATCGGTTACTGGGTCGGGCAGCCCTATGCCCATCGCGGCTACATGACGGCCTCGCTGCGGGTGCTGCTGCCGACGCTGTTCGGCGAGCTCAATCTGCACCGGGTCGAGGCCGCCTGCATTCCCACCAATGCGCCGTCGATCCGGGTGCTGGAGAAGTGCGGCTTCTCCCGCGAGGGGCTGGCGCGCCGCTATCTCTGCATCAACGGGATTTGGCAGGACCACCTGCTGTTCGGCCTGCTGCACGAGGATTTCCGCGGCTGAGCCGGGGCTTCATGCGCCAGATCAATCTCATTCCGGCCCTCTGGTTTCCCGCTCTACTTCATGCCTTGGGATCGCCGATTTTGGCGATATAACGGCGCGGGCCGGCCGGCATCAGCCGGGACGTGTCAAGGAGTACAGGCGTTCATGAAGGAGCTTCGATCATTGCGGAATGCGCTACGGCGAGGTTCGGTGATCGCGCTGGCGCTGTCGGTCTCGTGCGCGACGATCTCGCCGGGCGCGGCCCAGTCGCTGACCGACCGCTTCAAGGGCCTGTTCGGCGGCACGTCCGACGAGCCGGCCCAGTCGAAGCCGGCGCCTGCGCCGGGCCAGCCGCCGGCCGACGACGACATCGATTGTCCCCAGGTCACGGTGCGCGCCGGAGCGTCGACCTATGCGGTCGGTGCCAACGGCAAACAGGCGGTCGGCAATGACGTTCGTTTCCAGGCCTCCATCACCAAGATGGCGCGCGAATGCGCCCGCAACGGCGGCGACATCACCGTGCGCGTCGGCATCCAGGGCCGCGTCATTGCAGGTCCCGCGGGCGCGCCGACCTCGGTCGATGTCCCCCTGCGCGTCGCTGTGGTCCAGGGCGGCATCGGGGAAAAGGTGATCGCCTCGAAGGCCTACCGGACTAAGGTCGAGATGTCGGAGGCCGGCAGCGTGCCCTTCACCTTCGTCGCCGAGGATCTCTCCTACCCGATGCCCTCGGCGGCGGTCGCCGATTCCTACATCTTCTACGTTGGCTTCGATCCGCAGGCGCTGTCGCCCGAACCGAAGGCGCGGGGGAAGAAGAAGTAGCGCATGGCCCGATGCGCGTTTGGGCGGCAGGCAGTTCCGCAAACTCGTCATGCCCGGGCTTGTCCCGGGCATCCACGCCTTGGCTCCGTGCGAGAAGAACGTGGATGGCCGGGACAAGGCCCGGCCATGACGATAAGGAAGCATCTTGCCAAAGAAAAAAGCCGGCGCTCATCGCGCCGGCTACTTGATTGGTGAGGAAGCTCGCCTCAGTTCAGCTTCTGCCGGACCTCGGTGATGCCCTTGGCGAGCAGGTCGTCGGCGACCTGGCCCTTGACCGACTGCGACAGGATCGTGGAGGCGGCCTGGACGGCGGCTTCCGCGGCTGCGGCGCGGACGTCGGCGAGCGCCTGGGCCTCGGCGAGCGCGATCTTGCCCTCCGCGGTCTTGGTGCGACGGGCGACGAAGTCTTCCATCTTGACCTTGGCGTCGGCCGCAATGCGCTCGGCGTCGGCCTTGGCGTTGGCGATGATATCGGCGGCCTCGCGCTCGGCCGTGGCGCTGCGGGCCTTGTAGTCGGCCAGCACCTTGGCGGCTTCCTGCTTGAGACGCGTTGCGTCGTCGAGCTCGGCCTTGATGCGGGCGGCGCGATGATCGAGCGTCGTCAGCACGGTCTTGTGGATACCGAGATAGGCGAACACGACCATCAGGATGACGAAGGCGACGGCGACCCAGAATTCAGGTTCGAAGAACATATCGACTAACCCTTCAAGGACGCGTCAACGGCGGCATTGACCGACGCAGCGTCCGGAACGACGCCCGTGAGCTGCTGCACGATCGTGCCCGCCGCATCGGCCGCGATGCCGCGGACGTTGCTCATGGCAGCCGTGCGGGTCGAGGCGATGGTCTTCTCCGCCTCGGCGAGCCTGGCTGCCAGCTGCTCTTCCAAAGCCTTGCGCTCGGCTTCCGCCTGTGCGTTCAGCTTGTCGCGGGTCTCGTTGCCGATCGCCTGCGCCCGCGCCCGCGCCGAAGCGAGCTCGCTTTCATAGGCCTTCAGCGCCGCGTCGGACATGTCCTTCAGCTTCTGCGCCTCGGCGAGGTCGCCCTCGATCTTGTTCTGACGCGCCTCGATCGCACCGCCGATGCGCGGCAGAGCGAGCTTGGACACGATCACGTAAAGCGCGACGAAGAAGATCGCGAGCGACACCAGTTGCGAGGCAAAGGTGCTGCTCTCGAACGGCGGAAAGCCGCTACCGTGGTGACCACCGTCAGCCTCGGTGTGAGCGCCCGCCGCCGGACTCTTTGCGCCGCCATGACTTTCAGCCATGGAGTACTCCTGTTGCTGTCATGTGCGCCGCTTCGGTTGAAGCGGCGCGAAGTACGTCCTCAGAGCGGAACGAACAGCAGCAGCAGCGCGATCAGCAGCGAGAAGATGCCGAGCGCTTCGGTCACGGCGAAGCCGAAGATCAGGTTGCCGAACTGGCCCTGAGCAGCCGACGGATTGCGAACGGCGGCGGCGAGGTAGTTGCCGAAGATCACGCCGACGCCGACGCCCGCACCGCCCATGCCGATGCACGCGATGCCCGCGCCGATAAGTTTTGCTGCTGCCGGATCCATTTTTGACTCCTTGGAAGAAAGATTGGGTTGTGGGTGGGAATTCCCCGGACCGCTCAGTGTCCCGGATGAATGGCGTCGTTGAGGTAGATGCAGGTCAGGATCGCGAACACGTAAGCCTGGAGGAACGCGACCAGCAGTTCGAGGGCAGTCAGCGCGACCGTGAGCGCCAGCGGCAGCACGCCGCCGATCCAGCCGATGGCGCCGAGCGAGACGCCGAGCATGGCGACGAAGCCCGCGAAAACCTTCAGCGCGATGTGGCCGGCCAGCATGTTGGCGAACAGACGAACGCTGTGGGAGACCGGCCGCAGGAAGAACGACAGGATCTCGATGAACATGACCAGCGGCAGGATGTAGATGGGGACGCCGTGGGGAACGAAAATTTTGAAGAATTTCAGGCCGTTCTTGTAAAGGCCGTAGATCAGGACGGTGAAGAAGACCAAGAGCGCGAGCGCCGCGGTGACGATCAGATGGCTCGAGATCGTGAAGGTGTAGGGGATGATGCCGACCAGGTTCGAGACGCAGATGAACATGAACAGCGAGAAGATCAGCGGGAAGAACTTCATGCCTTCCGAGCCGGCAGTCGAACGGATGGTCGACGCCACGAACTCGTAGGAGATCTCGGCGACCGACTGGAGGCGCCCGGGAACCAGCTGGGTGCCGCTGGCGAGCATCAGGAGCGAGATCACCGCCACTGCCACCAGCATATAGAGCGACGAATTGGTGAAGGCGATCGTGTGATTGCCGATATGGCCGATCGTGAAGAGAGGCTCGATGTTGAACTGGTGGATCGGATCGATTTTCATCAGCGCGGCATCTCTTGGTCTGCCGGACTAGCCGGCTGGTCTCGGTCTACCGGCCGGGCCGGCCCGTACCGGCGAAGCCGGCACGATCAGTTCCTCTCCTCTGGTCGGATCAGCTACGACCCACCGCGCCTGTTTTGACCCGCACCTGCCGTTCTCACCACATTCACCACGCCGGCCACGAAGCCCAGCAGCAGGAACACGATAAATCCGAAAGGCGACGTCGACAGCAAGCGGTCGAAACCCCAGCCAATCCCCGCTCCGACAACGACCCCGGCGACCAACTCGGAGGATAACCGAAAACCAAGCGCCATCGCCGAGGCTCTGGCCGCTCTGTCTTCACCGTCACCTGCGGGTTGCTCGGTCTTGATCCGTCGGTCGCGTAATTCGGACAACCGTTGGTCAAGACTTCCGAGCCGTTCGGAAAGCGCAGCTTCCTCGGACGATCTATCGCCGTTTCCATTCTCGCCGTGTCCCGCGCTCTGTGCCATGCAACAAAGACCCGAAACGCCGCGCCCAAATGGAAATTACGTCCGCCACCCTCAAAAGCCGCGCGGACCATACTGAGCACACATAATCAAGTCAAGCCGGGTCACGAATGCGTCGTCTGCGATTATCCATTTGATTTAATTGATGATATTGTCGTGCGCGCCAGCGCCGCACACAGCGTGACGCCGCAGCGCAGCAGCTGCCCGCGCGATCTGCCGATGCGGCCGACATTTCGCCATGGCGCCGGGATCAAAGGGCTCGCTGCGGGCGTTGATTTCATTGACCGGTTTAGGCGGCGGATTCCGCCGCCGCGGTGTAGACTTGCGGGAAAGGCAGCAGCAGCGCCGTGGCGGAGAGCGCGATGAGACCGGCGAAATCATCCACAACATCATGGCTTGCAGCCTTGGCGCTCGCCGCCCTGGTTGCAATCAGCGGCGGCCTCGTAGCCGCGCAATCCACGCCCGACAGCGACAATGGCCGCTACGCCATGACGCCCATCCCGGAGGGCGTGCTGCGGCTCGACACCCGCACCGGCACGATATCGACCTGCACGAAGAACGGCACCGGCTGGGCCTGTTACGCAGTGCCTGACGAGCGCGCCGCATTCGATGCCGAGATTGGCCGGCTCCAGGCCGAGGTGGACAAGCTGAAGGACCAACTCGCTACTGCGCCGACCGTGTCGGGCAAGGTCGACGAGGCGCTGCCGAAGTCCGATCCGTTGAAGAAGGCGAAGCCGAAGGTTGCCGACGGTGACCGCAAGATCGAGATCCCGCTGCCGAGTGACCAGGACGTCGACCGCGTGATGTCGTTCCTGGAAAAGGCCTGGCGGCGGCTGATCGACATGGCGAGCCGCGTCCAGAAGGATGTGTCGGGGAAGATTTGAATTGTCTCTGTGGCGGCATCCCGGCGTAGGCCGGAACCCATACGCTGCGGCGTCTCTGTTTTTTCCGATGCGCGTCGCCACCTTTCGCCACGTCAGGCATTTGGGAGTATGTGCCCCGGCCTTTGCCGGGGAAAAGCACCGAGAGCTTTCATGACCTCAACCAAAGCGCAGACCCGCTCGACACCGTTGACGGTGCACGCCACGAGCGTCAGCACCGCGACGCTGACGGTGCAGACCTCAGGCTGCGGCTTTATCGACCTCACGCCCGAAGCTGCGAACTTCATCGCCGACGTTCATGCGCAGGACGGCGCGCTGACGCTGTTTATCCGGCACACCTCGGCGTCGCTGACAATCCAGGAGAATGCCGATCCTTCCGTGCTCGTCGATCTCACCACGGTGCTGGCGCGGCTCGCGCCGGACGATGAAGATGCAGGCTGGACTCACGACACCGAAGGGCCGGACGATATGCCGGCGCATATCAAGACCATGCTGACAGGGACCTCGTTGCAGGTACCGGTCCTGGGCGGCGCGCTTGCGCTGGGCACCTGGCAGGCGATCTATCTGATCGAGCATCGTAGCCGTCCGCATCGGCGCGAGGTCGTGCTGCAGTTTATCGGCGCATCGCGGTGACAAAACAAAACCGGCCGCAGATGCCTGCGGCCGATTTGTAGTCCGTGACGCCGGCGTCGTACGCCGGCATCCTGCGATCAGTTCGACTTGATGTCGACGTCCTTGGTCTCGGGGAGGAACAGGAAGCCGACCACTGCGGTGATCACCGCGAACGCGATCGGATACCAGAGGCCCGCATAGATGTCGCCGCTCGAGGCCACGATCGCGAATGCGGTCGCGGGCAACAGGCCGCCGAACCAGCCGTTGCCGATGTGATACGGCAGCGACATCGAGGTGTAGCGGATCTTGGTCGGGAACAGCTCGACCAGCATCGCCGCGATCGGCCCGTAGACCATGGTGACGAAGATCACCAGGATGAACAAGAGTCCGATGATCGCTGCGACCTGCGGGCGGAAGATATCGAACGGGTTCGACATCTTCACGATGCCGGCGTCACCCGTCTTGGGATAGCCGGCTGCCTGCACCGCAGCGAGCACCGCCGGGTTGCTGTCCTTGGCGTTGGCGTAGGCCACGTCCTTGCCGTTGACGACAACCTTGACGCCGGAGCCGGCCGCGCCGCTGGTCGTTGCGTACTTGACCGACGACTGCGACAGGAAGGCGCGTGCCGTGTCGCAAGGCGAGGTGAAGACGCGGGTACCGACCGGGTTGAACAGATCGCCGCAGCCCGCGGGATCGGCCACCACCTCGACCTTCGTTGCCTCGATCGCCTTCTCCAGCGCCGGATTGGCATTGCTGGTGATCATCTTGAAGATCGGGAAGAAGGTCAGCGCCGCAATCAGGCAGCCGCCGAGGATGATCGGCTTGCGGCCAATCTTGTCGGATAGCGCGCCGAACACGATGAAGAAGCCGGTGCCGAACAGGAGCGACCAGGCGATCAGCAGGTTCGCCGTGTAGCCGTCGACCTTCAGGATCGATTGCAGGAAGAACAGCGCGTAGAACTGGCCGGTGTACCAGACCACGCCCTGGCCCATCGTGCCGCCGAGCAGCGCGAGCAGCACGAGCTTGCCGTTCTGCCAGTTGGCGAAGGCCTCCGTCAGCGGCGCCTTCGAGCTCTTGCCCTCGTCCTTCATCTTCTGGAAGATCGGCGATTCATTGAGGCGGAGACGGATCCAGACCGAGACGCCGAGCAGCAGCACGGAGACCAGGAACGGGATGCGCCAGCCCCACGCAGCGAAGTCGGCTTCGCCGATCGCGGAACGGGTGAACAGGATCACCAGCAGCGACAGGAACAGGCCGAGCGTCGCGGTGGTCTGGATGAACGAGGTGTAGTAGCCGCGCTTTCCGTTCGGCGCATGCTCGGCGACATAGGTGGCCGCACCGCCATACTCGCCGCCGAGGGCGAGACCCTGGGCGAGACGCAACGCGATCAGGATCACGGGAGCTGCGAAGCCGATGGTCGCGGCGTTCGGCAGCAGGCCGACGATGAAGGTCGAGAGACCCATGATCAGGATGGTGACAAGGAAGGTGTATTTGCGGCCGACGATGTCGCCGATACGGCCGAACACGATGGCACCGAACGGGCGGACCAGGAAGCCCGCAGCAAACGCCAGCAGCGCGAAGATGTCGCGCGTCGCCGGCGGATAGGCCGAGAAGAACTGCGCGCCGATGATCGAAGCCAGCGATCCGTAGAGGTAGAAGTCGTACCACTCGAAGACGGTACCGAGCGAGGAGGCGAGAATGACGAAACGTTCGTCCTTCGTCATACCTCCTGTGCGCGCCTGAGACACAGCCATTGTCGACATGTTGCGATCGCTCCCCGAAACGTGTTTCCTCATGTCCCCGACGTCCGGATTCTCCCGGATCGACCAGGGCCTTGCCGCTAAAGTAACATCGCCGTGAAACCGACCCCAATACGACTTTCGGCCTTGCGCACCGACGCTCGCCTGACGCGCGGGTATCGGGTGCCGCGCAGCAGCGCGCGGCCTGTGAATTAACCCCTTTGCTACAAAGGGATAATGTGCACTTGCATGCCACGGCCGGTCGGGGAAGAATTGAGCCGACCCGGATTCGGCTGACTGGCCCGGCGCCAACGATAGCAAGAGATCGATGAACGCTCCCTCGACCCATCTCGTCATCGCCGATGATCACCCGCTGTTCCGCGATGCGCTTCGGCAGGCGGTGGCCGGAGTCCTGACCTCGGCCAAGATCGATGAGGCCGGATCGTTCGAGGATCTGACCAGGCTCCTGGAACAGACGTCCGACGTCGACCTGATCCTGCTCGACCTCTCGATGCCGGGGATTTCAGGCTTTTCCGGCCTGATCTATCTGCGCGCGCAATATCCCGCGATCCCGGTGGTCATCGTCTCGGCCTCCGACGACAGCGCCACGATCCGCCGCTCGCTCGATTTCGGCGCCTCCGGCTTCATTCCGAAGCGCTTCGGGGTCGAGACGCTGCGCGATGCGATCCTCAAGGTCATGGAGGGGGATGTTTGGGTTCCTGCCGACACCGACCTGTCGGCCGCCGCCGACCCCGACATGACCAGGCTGCGCGACCGCCTGGTGACGCTGACGCCGCAGCAGGTGCGGGTCCTGATGATGCTGTCGGAGGGCCTCCTCAACAAGCAGATCGCCTACGAGCTCGGTGTCTCCGAAGCCACCATCAAAGCCCATGTCTCGGCGATCCTGCAAAAGCTCGGTGTCGAAAGCCGCACCCAGGCTGTGATCGCCGCCGCGAAGATCGCCGGCGGGCAGTGGACGCAGGGTACGCCGACGGGGTGATTCCGCTACAGCGTCTTCATGAGTGTGCTGGCTGCCCTGATATCAGCCGTCTCGGAACCTTCAACGAAACCTTCGAGCGCCGATTGGAGCAATAGCCTTGCTTCCTTGCGGCGGTGCTGTTCAGCGAGAAGCTGGGCAAGATCGATCGCCGCTCGCAGTTCCCAGGCCCTGGCGCCTCTGCGGCGGCCTAGCTCCAGCGCCTGCATCAGGCAGACTTCTGCTTGCCCGGCATTTGGTTCGGGGAGGGACAGCAAGACCCTACTCTTCAGGCGCAACAGCTCAGGCATATACAAATGATCGCCGCTTTGCTCGACGAGACGGATCGCATCGTCGACCAAGCGAGCGCTCTGGTCGATCTGATCGAGGGCCAGAAGGCCATGAACCAGCGCGATGTTGAACGTCGTGGTGAGCAGTTCGTAGCCCGCATCGTGAAGTTCCTGGAGGCAGCGCCTGATCGTCTCGACGCCGATCGCGGCGTTGCCGCGCCGGATCGCGAGTTCGCCTTTGACGCCTCTTCCGGCCGCGAGATAGGGGCCCATCGAGCGCGACTCGGCGTGAGCGATGAATCGATCGATGTTTTCTTCCGCGCCGTCGATGTCTCCGCCCCACAGATCGATCGAGACCGCCCAGATCAAGGCGATGCAGAGCGTGATCGGATGATCCATCTGGGCGGCCTCGGCCACGGTCTGCTGCGCCAGTTGCCGTGCACGCGACGGCTGGCCCTGCAGCCAAAGCTCTCTTGCAAGCGAGATGCCGGCCCGATTGCGATGATCGAAACCATAGACTGTGCTGATCCGTTCCGCGCCCGGCCCTTCCCAGGCGAGCTCCAGCATCTTCAGCGCGTCGCAATGCTCGCCGGCCAGATGCAGCGAGACACCCAGCAGTGAATGGGCGAGAGCCATGGAGGCTGGATCGCCCAGCCCTTCGGCGACGACGAGGCTTTGCTGCGCATAGCCAAGCGCTGCGTCGAACTGTCCGATGCGCTCGTGGAAGATGTGCATCCGGCCGAGCAACTGGAGCTGATTCGGGGCGTCGCCGCGCGTCTCGGCGATCGCCAGGCTTCTGGTCAGGGCGTTGCGCGCGGCCTCGCTGCCGCCACGCGTGAACATCAAGGTCAGTCCGAGAGCGGCCTGGAGGTGCATTTCCGCGGCACTGCCGCGTGCGCCAGGATCAATCGCAAGCAACGCCCGCTCGGACCAGCGCCTGCACTCGATGAGCAGGGACATCGCCAGAAAAATTGGTGCCGCGGCGGCGGCGAGAGCGACTCCGATGCCGGCGTCGCCGCCGGTCCCAAAACTCCAGTCCAGCGCGGCGCGCACATTGTGAAGTGCGGAGAAATGGATCGCGCGCTCGTCGGCGCTTGGCACCGTCGCCCACGTCGTGCCGGCCTGTTCCAGCCATCGCCGGTAGTAGTTGGCGTGGCGGGCGGCGAGTGCAGCTTCGTCTCGCGCGATCTCGAGCAGATAGGCGCGCGTCGTGTCCAGCAGGCGGTAGCGCATCATCGCGCCGATCGGCCGCGGCGCCACCATCGACTTGGCGACGAGGCTGTCGATGGCTTCGAACAGCCGGGCGCGGTCGACGCGTTCGTCCGGTACGACCTCGAGCGCGGCGTCGATGGTGAAATGCCCGGCGAAGACCGCGAGTCTGCGCAGCACGAGGCGTTCGACCTCGGACAGGAGCCCGTAGCTCCAGTCCAGCGTAGCTTGCAGCGTCTTCTGCCGCGGCGGCGCGGTGCGCTGACCCTGCCAGAGCAGGTTGAGGCGTTCATCCAGCAGCGCCGCGGTCTGCTTCAGTCCGTAGGCTTCGACCCGGCCGGCGGCGAGCTCGATCGCCAGGGCCATGCCGTCGAGCTTGCGGCAGATGCCAGCGACGATGGCGGCATTGGTATCGTCGAGCGTGATCTGCGCGCCGCCGGCTGTCGCGCGTTCAAGAAACAGTTCCAGCGCGGAATAGGTCTGCGCGACGGCGGCTGTCAGTCCGGGGCCATCGGGCGGAACGGCAAGCGGCGTCAATCGACAGACCTGCTCGCCCTCGACGCGCAGGGCTTCCCGGCTGGTGGCCAGGATATGAACCTGCGGCGCGGCCCGAAATATCTCCGCAGCCAGAGGCGCGGCCGCCGCGATGACGTGCTCGCAATTGTCCAGGATCAGCAGCAGCTTCTTGTCACGCAGATGCGCAAGCAAGGCGGGCATTGGATCGTCGGTCTGCGCCGGCAGGCCGAGCATCAGCAGGATCGAGGTGATCACGAGATCGGGATCGCTGAGCGCGGCAAGATCGACGAAGTGCGCGGCGTCGGCGAACGTCTCGAGCAGGTCGTGAGCGATCGCCACGGCAATTGCGGTCTTGCCGACGCCGCCCGGGTCGACGATCGTGACGAAGCGCGACGCGATGAGCTTCTCCGACAGGGTGGCGATCGCATCGTCTCGCCCGACCATCCGCTGCAGCCGGTTCGGAAGTTTGACGGGCGGCAATTCCGGCCGCGGTGCAGCGCGGCGTTGTGCGGGAAGACCGCTCTGCGAGATCGACGCCACGAAGCAATAGCCGCGCCCGGACAGCGTTGTGATGTAGCGGGCGCCGTCCTTGCCGTCGCCCAGAGCTTTCCGAAGGGCCGCGATGTGAAAGCGTAAGTTCGCTTCCTCGACGATCATGCCGGGCCAGACCAGGTCCATCAGCTCCAACTTGCTGACCACCTCGTTCGGCCGCGACATCAATGCGATCAACGTATCGAAGCTCCTCGCGCCGAGCGGCAGCACGATGCCCTCGCGCGTCACGAGCCTCTCCTGCGGCGTCACGGTGAATGGCCCGAACGATAGCATTCCTGCCGTGGGCCCTGCCGGCTCAGTCATGGCAAAGTCTGTCCCATTTGAGAGAACCCGGATAGCCAGCGGACCGCGATCCAGCAAGGCCGGCCTTGCATCGTGATCAGAGCCTCGCAATCGCGGGTTCCGCATGGCCTCACAACTTCTCACAAGACCAAACGGGTGTGCCGCTAAGGCGGCTGCTAGGCATTGCGCGACGGCAAGGAGATCCTCATGAGCCAGACGGCAAAACTGCTCTACACGGCCCGCACCCAAACCGCTGGCGGGCGGCAGGACGGCATGTCGCGCAGCTCCGACGGTCGTCTCGACGTGAGGCTGTCGCCGCCGGGCGGCGCCGGCATCGGCACCAATCCCGAGCAATTGTTCGCGGCCGGCTGGTCCGCCTGCTTCGAAGGCGCCATGGAGATCGCGGCCCGCAAGCGCAAGATCGCATTCCCCAGGAAATGCGCGATCGACGCCGAGGTCGACCTCCTCCTCGACCAGGACGCTTACTTTCTGCGTGCGCGCCTCAATGTCAGCCTGCCCGGGCTCGACCGCGACATCGCGCGCGATCTCATCAACGAGGCGCACCGAACCTGCCCCTATTCCAAGGCCGTCCGCGGCAACATCGATGTCACCCTCGACCTGATCTGACGTGCCGATCACCGAATTCCACCGACATCGTCGGCCGGAATAGCACCCATCATCAACATGGCAGTATCAAGATGAAGCAGTTTATCGACCAGCACCGGCGCCAGTTTCTCGGAGTCGCAGCCGGAACCGTTGCGATTGGTCTCGGCGTGATCGACCTCGCGCGCGCCGAATCGGAAGCGGCGCGATCGTCCGCAACCAATGCGTCCTTCGGCGCGATCAAGCAGGTCGATGCCGGCGTCCTCAACGTCGGCTATGCGGAGGTCGGTCCCGCTACCGGCCCTGTGGCGATCCTGCTCCACGGCTGGCCCTACGACATTCACAGCTTCGTCGATGTCGCGCCGATCCTGGCGCAGGCCGGCTATCGCGTGATCATCCCGTACCTGCGCGGCTACGGTACGACGCACTTCCTCTCCAGCGAGACGCTGCGCAACGGCGAGCCGGCGGCGATGGCCGTCGATATCATCGCGCTGATGGATGCGCTCAATATCAAGAAAGCGGTCGTTGCCGGATTCGACTGGGGCGCACGAACCGCAGGTATCATCGCCGCACTGTGGCCCGAGCGCTGCCGTGCGCTGGTGTCGGTCAGCGGCTATCTGATCTCCGGCGAGGCGGCCGGAGCCACGCCGCTGCCGCCGCGGGCCGAACTGCAATGGTGGTACCAGTTCTATTTCGCGACCGAGCGCGGCCGCGCCGGGTACGAGAAGTACACGCACGATTTCGCAAAGCTGATCTGGAAGATCGCATCACCGCAGTGGAAGTTCGACGACGCCACCTTCGACCGCAGCGCCGCGGCCTTCGACAACAAGGATCATGTCGCGATCACGATCCATAATTACCGCTGGCGGCTGGGGCTAGCCCAGGGCGAAGCGAAATACGAGCAGCTCGAAAAGAAGATTGCGGCAACGCCCGACATCGACGTGCCGACGATCACGCTCGAAGGCGACGCCAACGGCGCGCCGCACCCAGACGTCAGCGCCTATGCCAAGAAGTTCTCGGGCCGGTTCGAGCATCGCCTGATCACCGGCGGCATCGGTCACAACCTGCCGCAGGAAGCGCCGAAGGCCTTTGCCAAGGCAGTTGTCGACGCCGACGGCGGCGCCTGAGAAATTTTCAATGCCCCGGTCCGGCGCAGCTGGACCGGGTATCGTCCCACGAGCTCAGCCTGATGAATGCCATGATGCCGACTAAACCCGAAAAGAAAAGATTTCCCCATGCCACGGTCATCGTGCTGGCCATGGTCCTTCTCGTCGTCCTCCTGACATGCGTGCCATATCTGGTGACGATTGCGCTTGCGCAGGGGCCGGCGCAACGCGACGCCAGGGATGCTTCGCCGATCTTCGGCGTCATTATTCCCGAAGGCTACAGGCAATGGGAGCTGATCGCGCCGGCCGAGGAGGTGGCTCCATTGAACGAGCTTCGCGCCGTCATCGGCAACAAGATCGCGATCAATGCCTATCAGGACGGCAAACTTCCATTCTCCGACGGTACCGTTCTGGTCAAGCGCGCCTGGAAGCGGCAGCAGTCACCCGACTTTGCGTCCGCGACGATTCCCGGCGCGGCCACCACGGTCCAGGTGATGGTGAAGGATTCGCAGAAATATGCCGCGACCGGCGGCTGGGGTTTTGGCCGCTTCATCAACGGCAAGCCGGTCGACGAGGCCCAGCACCGCACCTGCTTTGCCTGCCACGAAGCCCGGGCGAAGGGGCACGATTACGTTTTCACGCGGCTTGCGCCTTGATCGCTGGCGGCCTGTCGACCCTTCGCAACAAGACTGACTTCACTCCGCCGCCACCATCTGCTGCGTGCGCCACTGACCGAGCAGGGCGCGGAGAGACGCCGGCTTGACCGGCTTGTTGAGCACCGCGACCTTTTCATCCCGTGCAGCCACCTGCACGGCCGGGCTGCGGTCGGCGGTGATCAGGATCGCCGGGATAGTATCGCCGAAGCGGCGGCGGATGTCGCGGATGGCGGCGATGCCATTGCCGCGGTCGAGGTGATAATCGACGAGCAGGCCGGTGACGCGTCTCCCGGCGGCTTCGATGGCGGCGATCGCGCCCTCGGGATCGGCCACCGCGATCACCTCGGCGTCCCAGGCCTTCAGCAGCGTGCGCATGCCGTCGAGGATCGCTGCATCGTTCTCGATGCACACGATCAGCGCGCCCGAGATCGGTGTGCGTGCGAGCGGCGTCGCGCTGGTGACGGCGGCGGTGTGGGTGATCGCCTTCGCCGTCGGCACCGTCACCGAGAACACCGAGCCGCCGCCCGCATTGGAGTCGATGGCGATGCCGTGGTTGAGCACGCGCGCGAGGCGCTCGACGATCGACAGCCCGAGCCCCAGTCCGCGCGCGATCCGCGCGCCCTGCTCCAGGCGGTGGAATTCCTTGAAGATCTCGCCGCGCTTGACCGGCGGAATGCCGACGCCGGTGTCGTAGACGCAGATCTTGAGCGAGGCGCCACGGCGGCGGCAGCCGACCAGCACGCGCCCGCGCGGGGTGTATTTGATCGCGTTGGAGATCAAGTTCTGCAGCAGCCGCCGCAGCAACAGCCGGTCCGACTCGACCGGCAGCGAGCAGGGCACGAAGGCCAGCTCCAGGTTCTTGGCGCGCGCGATCGGTGCGAACTCGATCTCCAGCGAGCGCATCAAATCGGCCATCTTGAAGCTCGAGATCGAGGTGGTCATCGCGCCGGCATCCAGCCGCGAGATGTCGAGCAGCGCGCCGAGGATCTCCTCGATCGCCTGCAGCGACTCGTCGATGTTCTCGACCAGCCGCGTCTCCTCGCCGCTATGCTGGCGCTCGACCAGGCTGGTGACATAGAGCCGCGCCGCGTTCAGCGGCTGGAGGATGTCGTGGCTGGCTGCCGCCAGGAAGCGAGTCTTGGAGATGCTGGCGTCTTCGGCCGCGCTCTTGGCCAGCGCCAGCTCCGAATTCAGCCGGGTCAGCTCCTCGGTGCGGTCGCGCACCCGCTTTTCCAGCGTTGCATTGGCGCGCTCCAGCGCTTCGGCCGCCTCGAACGTGGGCGTGACGTCGGTGAAGGTGATCACGAAGCCGCCGCCAGGCATGCGGTTGGTCAAGATCTCGATCACCATGTGGCGGTCGGGCAGGCGCTCGAGATAAGGCTCGCTGTCGGTGGTGTAGGCGGCGAGCCGGCGCTCCAGCATCGCCTCGCGCTCGATCGGATCGGCCGGTTCGCTCACGCCCATGAATTCCAGGATTTCACGCAGGGGCGTGCCGAACTGGATGAAATGCGGCGGCACGTGGAGCAGATCGCCAAACTGCCGGTTTGAGCAGATCAGTTGCAGGTCGGCATCGAACACCGCGATGCCCTGGCGCACGTGGTTGAGCGCGGTCTGAAGGATCTCGCGGTTGAAATGCAGCGCGGCATGGGAATCGTCGAGCAGCTTCAGCGCCGCTTTTGCAGAAACCGTTCGCTTGCGCAGCAGCAGCGACATCACCAGCCGGGAGGAGGCCGCGCCGATCGAGGAGGCGATCAGGTGCTCGGCGTGCTGCAACAGCTCGAAATCGGCGGGCGCCGCGTGCTCCAGCCGCACATTGCGCCGGGCCGAAAACGCCTCGAACGAATGCCGGGCGCGGTCGGGACCGAGATATTGCGCGACGGTGGTCTGGATGTCCTGCACCGTGACGGTGGTGCGCCAGCGGCGGAAGTTCGGAGAGATCGGGGCGAGCGTGTCGGGCACGAACAGATCGGCCTGCACCAGCTCGATGGAGCTCGGCCGCCGCGCCAGCGACAACAGCACATAGGTGAGGATATTGAGCGAGAGCGACCAGATGACGCCATGCATCAGCGGCGGCAGGTCGGCGCCGAACAGCGCCTGCGGCCGCAGCGCCTCGATCCCGAACGGCCCGTGCTGGAGCAACAGGATTCCTGAAGTCGAGGTGTCCATGAAGCTCGGAATGAACAGTGTGTAGAGCCAAACCGCGAAGCCGACCAGCATGCCGCCGATGGCGCCACGCGCGGTGGCGCGCCGCCACAACAGCCCGCCGAAAAAGCTGGGTGCAAGCTGGGCGATGGCGGCAAAGGAAAGCAGGCCAATCGCCACGAGCTGAGTGTTGCCGAGCGCGCGGTAATAGAAATAGGCCATCACCATGATGGCGAAGATCGCGAGCCGGCGCGAGCGCAGCAGGAAGTCGCTGAAATCGGCGCCGCCGGTGCGCCCTTCCGGCCGTCGTTTTAGCACCAGCGGCACAACGAGGTCGTTCGAGACCATGATCGAGAGCGCGACGCATTCGACGATCACCATCGCGGTCGCGGCCGACAGGCCGCCGACGAAGACGGCGACGCTGAGCAGGTTCGCGCCGCCCTCGATCGGCAGCGCCAGCACATACATGTCGGGGTCGGCCACGCCGAACGGGAAGGTGACGAGACCGGCGAGCGCGATCGGGATCACGAACAAATTGATCGCGACCAGATAGAGCGGAAACAGCCAGCGCGCGCGGCCGACCTCGGCATCCGAGGAGTTTTCGACCACGCTGACATGGAACTGGCGCGGCAGCAGCATGATCGCGCAGAGCGACAGCAGCGTCATGGTGAGGAAGTTGCCGATCGACGGCGAATAGTTGATCGCTCGCACCGCCTCCGGCGTCTTCATGGCGCGCTCGACCAACTCGTGCGGCGAGAACATCCAGAAGGTGACGAAGATGCCGGCGGCGAGGAAGGCGAACAGCTTGATGATGGATTCGGTCGCGATCGCCAGCATCAGGCCGTGCTGGTGCTCGGTGGCGTCGGTCTGCCGCGTGCCGAACAGCACGGCAAAGGCCGCCATCGCCAGCGTCACCATCAGCGCCACGTCGCCGAGGATCGGGATGTGCGAGAACGCCTGGTCCTCGCTCAGAATGGTTTCGAGCGAGGAGGCGACCGCCTTGAGCTGCAGCGCGATGTAGGGCACCGAGCCGATGATCGCGATCAGCGCCACTGTTGCGGCCACCGCCTGGCTCTTGCCGTAGCGCGCGCCGATGAAGTCGGCGATCGAGGTGATGTTGTGAGCCTTCGCGAGCTGGATCACGCGGCGCAGCACGCCGGTGCCGAGCCCGATCATCAGGATCGGGCCGACATAGATCGCGAGGAAGTCGGTCGAGGTGCGGGTGGCAAAGCCCACGGATCCGAAGAAGGTCCAGGAGGTGCAGTAGATCGCCAGCGACAGTGGATAGATCAGCCCCGAAGCGCGGCCGCGCCCGGCCGGCGAGCGGCGGTCGCCGTGGCTCGCTACCAGGAACAGAAAGCCGATATAGCCGAAGGCGGCGGCGATCACGCCCCAGTCGTGGAGCATTGCGGAGAGCTCTCCCAGGGCGCGACAGCTCCGCGCCCGATCTCATTTTCCCTCCAAATCTAGCGCGTCGGGCAGGCGCAAGCGACAGCGAAATGCCCGGACGGCGCGGGAACTGGCATTGTCGTTAAGCCGCGGGGCTTGCCGATACTTGCCCTCCCCTGGAGGGGGAGGGTCGCTTCGCATGCAGCGAAGCGGGGTGATCTCTCAACACGGAGACCGCCTCAATGGAGAGACCGTCACCCCACCCCGCTCGCGCTACGCGCGCTCGACCCTCGCCCTCTAGGGCAGGGCAATCGCATAGGGCACTTGAGAGGTCATGAAAGTGCTCAGCCTGCTTGGTTCGAGACGCCCGCTTTGGCGGGCTCCTCACCATGAGGGTCTAAGATTTCGCCGCGAAACAAGACCTCATCCTGAGGAGCTCGCCAAAGCGGGCGTCTCGAAGGATGGGCCACAAGGAAACAGCACATCGACTTCTTTTTCAAATGCGATTGCCCTGCCCTCCAGGGGAGGGTGAAAAAGATCCTACTCCGCCGCCAGCGATTTCTCGCGCAATGGCAGACCGATGCGGTCCCACACTTGGAGCAAGGCTTCCGCGAGCTGATCGATCAGGCCGTCGTCATGATAGGGCGAGGGCGTGATGCGCAGGCGTTCGGTGCCTTTGGCGACGGTCGGATAGTTGATCGGCTGGATGTAGATGCCGTGCTCTTCGAGCAGCAGGTCGGAGGCCTGCTTGCACTTCTCGGCATTGCCGATGAACAGCGGCACGATATGGGTGTCGTTCGACATCACAGGCAGGCCAGCGGCATTGAGGATCGCCTTGACGCGGGCGGCGCGGTCCTGGTGGCGCTCGCGTTCCCAGCTCGAGGTCTTCAGATGCTTGATCGCCGCGGTCGCGGCCGAGCAGATCGCCGGCGGCAGGGCGGTGGTGAAGATGAAGCCCGGTGCGTAGGAGCGCACGGCGTCGATGATCTGGCCGTTGGCGGCGATGTAGCCGCCGAGGCAGCCGAAGGCCTTGGCGAGCGTGCCTTCGAGCACGTCGATGCGATGCATCACGCCGTCACGCTCGGCGATACCGCCGCCGCGGGGGCCGTACATGCCGACAGCGTGGACCTCGTCGACATAGGTCATCGCGCCATATTTCTCGGCGAGATCGCAGATTTTTGCCAGCGGCGCGACGTCGCCGTCCATGGAATAGAGGCTCTCGCAGGCGATCAGCTTCGGCCGGTTCGGACCGGCCGCTTTCAGCAGCGCCTCGAGATCGGCGAGATCATTGTGCCGGAACACCATCCGCTCGCAGCCGGACTGGCGGATGCCCTCGATCATCGAATTGTGGTTGAGCTCGTCCGATAGGATCAGGCAGTTCGGAATCAGTTTTGCGATGGTCGCGATGCCGGTCTGGTTCGAGACATAGCCCGAAGTGAACAGCAGCGAGGCTTCCTTGCCGTGAAGATCGGCGAGTTCGGCTTCGAGCTGCACCAGCGGATGATGCGTGCCGGCGATGTTGCGGGTGCCGCCTGCGCCGGTGCCGACGCGGGTCGCGGTCTCGACCATGGCGCCGACCACTTTCGGATGCTGGCCCATGCCGAGATAATCGTTGGAGCACCAGATCACGACGTCGCGCTTGCCCTTGGGTGAGTGCCAGAGCGCATGCGGGAACCGGCCGGCGATACGCTCGAGATCGGCGAACACGCGGTAGCGCCGCTCGGTGTGCAGACGATCAAGGGCGGAATTGAAGAACTGGCTGTAATCCATCGGCAAAACCTGCACGGAACCTGACCAAGGGCTCGTATCTTCTTAGAGCTTTTCCAGCTCTAATGTCTATGCGCTATCCCACATTTGGGCCTGTGGGGCATCTGGGCAAAATGCCCTATCGGGCGCACGGTGGCTTGATGTGGGTCAAAAGTGCCGACGGTATCGCCCATGTTGCTGTGCGATAGCGGCGTCCCGGTCGGTCTCGACGGTCAAATAGCGAAATGAAGGCAGCGCTCACGTCGTCCTGAAGCGCAGCACGCTGTCGGCGGTCTCAGCGGTCAACCGGCCCTCGACCAGCATGTAGTTGACATGGGCGATCAGTTCGCCGGAGGCGAAGCCCATCTGGTGCACGTCGAGGGGGTACTTGTTGAACACCACCGGCACCAGCTCCCGCGACGTCTGCGGCACCTCGCGGCAGGCCTCCGCAATCAGCCGGCAGCGGTCCTCGTGGTGATCGGCGAGCTGCTTGATGCGGGTCTTCAGCCCATAGAACGGCACGCCGTGGCCGGGCAGCACCAAGAGGTCATAGGGCAGCGTGGTGGTGAGGCTTGCCAGCGAGGCCAGATATTCGCCAAGCGAATTCTGGTCGGGCTCGACCGCCCAGACGCTGACATTGGGGGAGATCTTGCTCAGCACCTGGTCGGCGGAAAGGAACAGCTTGTCGTCGGCGCAATACAGCATCACCTGGTCGAGCGCGTGGCCGCCGCCGGTGATCACCTTGAAGCGCCGCGTGCCGATCACGACCTCGTCGCCATGCGAGATGCGGCGGTAGGACGGCGGCAGCACCGAGACGCGCTTGAGATAATCCTGGCCGCGCCCGAGCAGCTTGTCGGTCAGGTCTTCGTCCATGCCGTGACGGCGGAAGAACAGCCGTTGCGCCTCGCGCCGCTCCTCGGTGCCGCGGTTCTGGTGATAGACCGATTGCAGATATTCGACCTGCGACATCAGGAGCGGACAGCTGAAACGCTCGACGATCCACCCCGCGAGCCCGACATGGTCGGGGTGCGAATGGGTCACGATCAGCCGGGTGATGTGGACGCCCTTCAGCGGTCCGTCGAACAGCTTGGTCCAGGCCTCGATCGTTTCCTCGTTGCCGAAGCCGGCGTCGACCATCGCATAGCCGTCGCCGTCGGCTAGCAGGTAGATGTTCACGTGGTTGAGGCGGAACGGCAATTTCAGCCGCACCCACAGCACGCCCGGCTTCACCTCCACGACCTCTTCGGGGCCGGGATGCTGGTCCCAGGGGTAGCGCAGAGCCTCGGCGGAGGACTGCACAATGTCGGCTTTTGAGTTCATGCCACCGGCTTAAACCCACTGGCTGCGGCGCGCCAGCCGAAAAAGGACGCGTGGCCGGCCCGCATAGCGGTCATTCCAGCCAGTTTTCCGTAGCCCGGATGGAGCGAAGCATAATCCGGGACCTTAGCACTTGTGGCACTGTCCCCGGATTGCGCTTCGCTCCATCAGGGCTATAGGATGGCGCTTACGCCGCCCGCATGTTGTTGAGGAACGCGTCGATCTCTCCGCGCAGCATGTCGGCTTCGCGGCGGAGCGCATCCGATGCGCCCAGCACCTCGCTCGCCGCGGCGCCGGCCTCGGCCGATGCCGTGGAGACGCCGACGATGTTGCTGGAGACCTCGCTGGTGCCGCCGGCCGCATGCTGGATGTTGCGGGCGATCTCGCGGGTGGCCGCACCCTGTTCCTCGACTGCAGCCGCAATCGTCGTGGTCACGTCGTTGATCTCGCCGATGATCCGGCCGATGCCCTGGATGGCGCCGACCGCCGAGGTCGTGACTTGCTGCATGCTGGCGATCTGGGTGCGGATCTCCTCCGTCGCCTTCGCGGTCTGGCTCGCGAGGCTCTTCACCTCGGAGGCGACCACCGCGAAGCCGCGGCCGGCCTCGCCCGCGCGCGCCGCCTCGATGGTGGCGTTGAGTGCGAGCAGATTGGTCTGCGAGGCGATGGTCTGGATCAAATCGACCACGACGCTGATGCGGCTCGCGCTGTCGGCAAGACTCTGCACCGTGGCGTCGGTCGAGCCGGCCTCGTCGACCGCCTTCCTGGCGATCTCGGCCGAGGTGACGACCTGACGGCTGATCTCGGCGATCGAGGACGACAATTGCTCGGTGCCGGCCGATACGGTCTGCACGTTGACCGAGGTCTCCTCCGCGGCGGAGGCGACCGCGTTCACCAGCGCGTTGGACTGATCGGCGGTGTTCGACATGCTCTGCGCCGTCGACTGCATCGAATTGGCCGACTGCGCGAGATTGTCGAGCGCGGAACGTACGGTGCCCTCGAACTCGGCGATCTTCGCCTCCATGCGGGCCGAACGTTCGGCCTTGGCGGCACGATCCTTGTCCTGCTCGCGCGCGAGTGCGCGGGCCTCGATCATGCTGTCGCGAAACACGGTCAGCGTATCGGTCATCGCGCCGATCTCGTCATTGTGCCTCGTACGCGCGATCTCGGTGTCGAGATCGCCGGCCGAGAGCGACTGCATCGCGCGCTGGAGTCCGCCGATTCGGCGCAGGATGTTGCGGCCGACATAGAGCCAGACGAACAGTGCCGAGCCGACCAGCGTCAGCGCACCCAGCGCCAGCATGCTCGTGGTCGCGAGCGATATCTCCTGCCGCGCCTGGAAGGTCGAGGCGTTGGTATCTTTCTGCACGCCGTCGACGAGCTGCTGCACGCTGATGCCGAGGCCGACATTGAGCTTGCGGGTCTCGTCCAGGATGGTCTGGCCGTAGTCGATCGAGTCGAGCTCCTTCTGTCGGACCTTGAACACGCCGGTCTTGCCCTCGCCGAACGCGAACAGCTTTTGCACGGCATCGCGCACGGTCTGCATTGACGGCACGTTCGGCAGGTCCTCGAGGTTCGACTTGACGCGATCGCGGGTCGTCTTGAATTCCTTTTCGATCGCCTCCAGCGTATCGCTGTTGTTGGCCGAAAGCGCCGCCATCATGTCGGCGGCCATCAGATTGCCGTTGGCAGAGACGGTCGAGATCTGGGCGACGGTGCGCGCCGCTTCGGTGGCGTCGTCCGCGGAAAGGTCCGCCGCGCCGAGGATCGCGTTCAGCCGGGTCTGCGCATCCAGCATTGCCGGGCCAGCCGCGCCGACGAAGGCGAGCTGCGCCTTGCGCAGTGCTTCATACTGCTTGTCGTGCACCGCGCCGGTATCGAGCCGCTCGCGCGCCGCCGATACCAGGCTCTGCGTCGCCTCGTCGATGCTCTTGGCGGTGTCGCGGAGCGCGGTCGCGATCTGCTTGTCGGCGCCGAGCTCGATGATCTCGCCAAGCTTGGCCATGGCGAGCTGCTGGATCTCCTGCACCTTCTTGGTACGTTCCTTCAGCGCCTCGTCGGAGGGCGATGCCAGGAGGCCCGGGCCCTGCGCGGCGAGGGTTGCGCTTTGCGAGGCAAGCTGAAGGCTGGCGGAGAGCCGCGGAATGTCGCGGCCGCTCAGATCCATCATGGTCGCGCCCAGATGGTTGAACACGAAGCCGGCGCCCGCCGAGATCACGAGACCCATGCCCGCGATCACGGCGAAGGCCGCAAACAGACTGCCGCGCACGCCCCATTTCGGCAACGAGAAATGAGGCCGCAAACGGCCAAGGGCATGGCCAAGGATACGACCAAGGCTCAAACGGATCGCCATCGAAATTCCCCCAACATTCTTGCTTCTGTTTTGTGGCCGGCAGTATCCGCATCGCGGGTTAAAAAATCGCAATCTCCCCAAACGGTTGCGCTTGTTCCGCAGAGCGAAAAAAGAAGGGCCGGCAGACTTGCCGGCCCTTCGTCAGCATAAGGATTTGCTAATCGATCAGTAGCGCGCGGCCACCGGGCCGGCCCAGTTGAAGCGGTAGTTGACGCCCGCCTTGAAGGTGTGGTCGTCAGTGGTGAAGTTGCCGGTGCCCGCCAGCGGGCCCCCCGTGAAGTGCGCGTCGCCGAAATTGTAGTACTGGTACTCGGCCTTGGCCGACCAGCTCGGGGCGAACATGTACTCGAGGCCGGCGCCGACGGTGTAGCCGTTGCGGTGATCGCCGGTGATGACGAAGGCGGTCGGCACGCCAGCGACCGTCACCTTCTCGTTGTTGTCCGAATAGGCGTAGCCGCCCTTCACGTAGAGCAGGCCCGGACCCCAGGTGTAGCCGACGCGGCCGGTGATCGAGCCGAGGCCGCGCTGGTCGTTGGTGTAGGCGACGCCGCCGGGGAACACGGCGCCGACGCTGCCGGAGAGCCAGGAATACTGGCCTTCGACGCCGACCACGAAGTTCGGGTTGAACTGCCAGTCCGCACCCACCTGCACGCCGCCGAGGAAGCGGCCGTTGCCGTTGTTACCGGTGGAGAGGCCATTGAAATTGTTGTCGCTGGAGAACGCGCCGCCGACATGGGCGCCGAGATAGAAACCGGTCCAATTGTAGATCGGCGCGGCATAGGCCGGCGCCGCCTTGTTGTAATAGGGGCGGGCGCCGAGATCGGCGCCGAGGGCCGGCGCCGCCGCGCCCACCACGATCAGCGCCACGGTCGCAAACAGAATCTTCTTCATAGTCCTAACTCCAACACTCAGGTCCCCGGCAGGCGCGCTTTCCGCGCCGTCGTTGGTTTTGCAGATAGCTCGCTTTTGACGAAAATGCTGTCACCTGCATGGCACAGCAGCACCCAACCTAACTTATTGGGCTGCAAATGCTTTTTGTGCTTAATGCCGGCTTAAGAAATGCTGAAGGAAGGTTTAACTTTGAGGCTCGCAGGTAACTTGCGCGCGTACCTCGTTAACCAAGACGCCGCAGCGCCTCGTCGCGCATCTGCGCGCGGAACGCCGCGCGCCGCGCCGGCCGGTCTTCCTCGCGCACGTCGTGGCGATCGAAGACGTCGAAATTTTCCAGGATAGGATAGCGCTCGCTCGCCATCGCGAGCACGCGCAGCACCTTGGTCGCTGATGGCGTCGGGCCGCGTACCTCCCAGCGCCGGATGGTGTCGGCGCCGCCCTTCTCCGGCAATCCGCACAGCTTCGCCATATCCGCCGCCGTGAGCTTCCGCTCGAGGGCAGCGGAAAGGTCGTCGCGGAGTTGCTTCAGTTCGGGGCCGGTCATGTCACCTCATTGCGCGAGATCGCCGAGGTGAATGCACTAGCGCTGATTCGGGTCCATCCGAAGGCGACGAGCGCGCGCTGCGGCACCATCGTGCGCGCACGGAGTTATGATCGGGGTGCTATGGAAATCCTCCGATCAATCAACAGATGGCACAACGGACCCGCAGGAGGGATCAGCCATGACAACCATCAAATTCGCTATCGCTACACTCATCACTGCCGGACTGCTTGCCGCGCCCTTCGCGGCTGAAGCCAAGAAGTACCGGTCGAGCAGACATTACAGCACGCGCGTCCTGGCCCCGACCTACGGGGGTGCTGGATCGCCGGCGCCGCAGCCGAGGGCGTCTTATGGGTCATCGGGACAGACGGTCGGCACGGTCACGGCGCCGTCGATCGGATCGTACAATTGGCCGTCGGTCGGCGTAACCAATGCGGTCCCCACCTGGAGCAACACCACCAGATAGAGACTACATTCTGCGAGGCGTGAGGCGCTGCCGGTCAACGCGTGCCGGTCGCGAGGCCAGAGAGCAGGTAGAGCGCGACCAGCAGTGTTGCGACTGACAGCATGGTCGTGATTGAGACTGTGGCCGCAACCAGCTTCTCCTCGACCTTATGTTCGTGTGCGAGGACATACACGGTTTTCGCAGTCGGAACGGCTGCGCATACGACGGCGGCGACGGTGTAGAGCGAATTGAGGCCCACGGCCGCACAGAGTCCGTAGACGATCAGCGGCATGACCACCAGTTTCACGGTCGCGAGCGCGAACGATGCCTTCAGGTTCGACCGCAGCCCCTCGACGGACAGGCCGAGCCCGATGGCGAAGAGCGCGCAGGGCGTGAGCGCCGCGGCGATCATGTTCAGAAAGGCCGCGACCGGCGCCGGAATGGGCAGACCCGTAATTGCCCAGACGAGTCCGATGAGGGTCGACAGCACCATCGGATTGAGCAGAATTTGCTTCGCCAGCCCGGGAGAATGCACAGACGGACTGCGCGCTTCCTGCTTTTCCAGCAGGATGACCGTGATCGGAAACATCACGGCGGCCACGAACACCGTCGCCACCGCGGCAGGCAGAACGGCGGGCTGGCCGTAGATCGCGTGCAGGATCGGCAGCGCGACGAACCCGGTATTCGTCATCGCCGCCGCCATTCCATGGATCGTGCTGCTGGCGAGATCGTGCTTGCCGCCCGCGCGGACCGCCAGGAAAACCAGCGCGAAGCAGAGGAGGGAGCCGCCTCCGAACGCGAGCAGGAAGCCCCATTCCAGGAGATTTCGCGCCGGCTCCTGCGCGATCGTGACGATCAGCAGCGCCGGCATCGCCACGTTGTAGGCGAAATGCACCAGCGCGTCGGCCAGCGAGCGGGAGAGATAGCCGAGCTCGCCGGCGAGCCAGCCGGTGACGATGATCGCGAAAACGGGAAGAACGAGGCTGGCGACCTCCATCCGGTTTCCCCTTGCTGCCAGCAGCCGTAGGGCAGGTTACACCGGCGATGGAATGCCGTCACTGCTTTGCTCTAGCCGTTCTTCGCTCGAAAAATCCGCGTCGATCCCCAGCCATCACGGCCATGCGGCTCGACTCTTCTGGCGGGCGTGCGACCCTAAATTCCTCGGCCGCTTTGTTGACCGATGACGCAGCGCCATGCCGCCAGGCGCTCGGCCGGATGCTGGTTCATCCACTCGGCGAGCTGCGGCGCGCCCATCAGGCAGGACTGCACCGAGACCTGGGCAAAGTCCGAGGTGGTGACGATCTGCTCGTGACAATTGGCCGGAGAAGCGAGACTGCAGAGCACGGCAATAATCTTGATCACGACAGGTTACCCCTGTCGCCGCCGATGGATGCGCGGCCAAACGCTGTTTTATCCTGTCTCTCGCTGGCAGGATCAGCCGGCGGGAAGATGCTGTCGTAGATGGCGCGTGCCTCCTGAATGAGGCGTGCCCGCTCGCGCTCCGACCTTGAGACAAATTGAATGACTTCGCCCATGTTGGCTCCGAGTATCGGTTAACAAGTCCGTCATGAGATGACGGTGATCATGTTATGGTCATCTATGGTGCCGCCTTCGGCTTTGAAGCGGCGCGGCCGGTCACGACTGAATAACAAGCGCGTGACCGTACTCCGCAAGCGAGCGGATGCTGGTGTCTACTTACCCCATGCTGTGATCAACAGGGACAGTCTCACAAAGCAAATGCTGCTGACTCAAATATGTTTCGCGTCGCGCAGCGAGCAAGTTTTTGGAACCATCGCGGAGTTCGCGAACCCGCCACGACCGATCTCTCACGCCGCCGGCGCGCGCTCCTATTGCCCCGGCACAGCCGAAAGCAGCTCGCGCGTATAGTCGTGCTCGGGCGCGGCGAAGAGCTGCGCGGTCGGCTTCAGCTCGACGATGGCGCCGCGCTGCATCACCGCGATGCGGTCGCAGATTTGGGCTGCAACGCGTAAGTCATGGGTGATGAACAGCATCGAGAGGCCGAGCCGCGCCTTGAGATCTTCAAGCAGTCTCAGCACCTGTGCCTGCACGGAGACGTCGAGCGCGGAGACGGCTTCATCGGCGACGATGATTTCTGGTTCGAGCGCGAGCGCGCGCGCGATGCCGACACGCTGGCGCTGGCCGCCGGAGAATTCATGGGGGTAACGGTCGAGCGCGCCGGCATCCAGCCCCACCATCTTGAGCAGATCGCGGGCGCGGTCGAACGCCGCCTTCGGTTCGACGCCGGCTGCGATCGGGCCGTCGGCGATGATGTGGCCGATCTTGCGGCGCGGATTGAGCGAGGCGAACGGATCCTGAAAGATCATCTGGATGCGATGGCGCTCGGCGCGCAGCGCCCTGCCCGAGAGCGATGTGAGATCGGTCTTGCCGATCCGCACGGTGCCGCGATCGGCCTCGATCAGCCGCATCACGAGGCGCGCCACCGACGACTTGCCGGAGCCGGACTCGCCGACGAGGCCGAGCGTCTCGCCCTTCAAGATCGCGAAGTTGACTTCTCGCGCGGCATCGACGCGGCGATCCTGGCGAAACCAGCCGCCCGAGGTGACATAAGTCTTGTCCAGCCCGATCACCTCGACGGCCTTGAGCTGATCGTCCAGCGGCGCGCGCGCCGGAGGAGCCATGGTCGGCACCGCCGCGAGCAGCGCCTTGGTGTAGTCGTGCTGCGGCTCGTTGAAGACGGCGCTGGCGGGGCCTTCCTCCACCACCTTGCCATGCCTGAGCACCACGACCTGGTCGGCGATATCCGCGACCACGCCGAAATCGTGGGTGATGAACATCACCGCCATGTTGCGGTTGCGCTGGAGGTTGCGGATCAGCTTCAGGATTTGCGCCTGCGTGGTGACGTCAAGCGCGGTGGTCGGCTCGTCCGCGACCAGCACCGCGGGCTCCAGCGCGAGCGCCATCGCGATCATGGCGCGCTGGCGCTGGCCGCCGGAAAGCTGGTGCGGATAGGCGCGCACGATGCGCTCGGGGTCGGGCAGGCCGACCTCACGCGCCAGCGACAACGCCTTCGCGCGTCGTTCCCTCGGCGTGAGCAGGCCGTGGGCCTCGAACATCTCCGCCATCTGGTCGCCGATCCGCATCAGCGGATTGAGCGCGGTCATCGGCTCCTGAAAGATCATCGCGAGCCGGCGGCCGCGCAGGTCGCGCCAGCCGTCGTCGTCGAGCTTGAGCAGGTCGCGGCCTTCGAACATGATCTCGCCGGAGTTGACGGAGACCGTGTCCGGCAGCAGGCCCATCAGCGCATGCGCGCACATCGATTTGCCGGAGCCGGACTCGCCGACGACGCAGACGATCTTGCCGGCTTGCAGATCCAGCGAGACGCCGTCGACCGCGAAGGGACGCTCGGCGCCCTTGGGCAGCGCGATCCGCAAGTTCTTGATGGAGACAGCGGGCGGTGCGGTCATGATCAGCGTCCCTCCCGCGACAGCCGCGGATTGAGCGCGTCGTTGAGGCCTTCGCCGATCAGGTTCAGGCCGAGCACCGAGATCAGGATGGCGACGCCGGGAAACACGGTGATCCACCAGGCCTGGCGGATCACGGTGCGGCCGGCGCCGACCATGTAGCCCCAGGAGATCAAATTGGGATCGCCGAGGCCGAGAAATGCCAGCGAGGATTCCAGCAGGATCGCGGTTGCGACCATCAGCGAGGCCAGCACGATCACCGGCGACAGCGCGTTCGGCAAAATCTCGCGCAGGATGATCCAGGTGTTGCTCTGGCCGGTGACCACGGCGGCCTGGACATATTCGCGGGTGCGCAGCGACAATACCTCGCCGCGGACGAGGCGCGCGACCGGCGGCCAGCTCACCACCGCAATCGACGCCACGATCGAATAGATCGAAGGCTGGAGGATCGCGACCAGCACGATCGCGAGCGCGAAGCTCGGAATGGTCTGGAAGAATTCTGTGAAGCGCATCAGGGCGTCGTCGACCTTGCCGCCGAAATAGCCGGCCATGGCGCCGACCGGCACGCCGACGATCAGCGCCACCAGCGTCGAGACGAGGCCGACGAGCAAGGAAACGCGTGCGCCAAAAATCATGCCGGCGAACACGTCGCGGCCGAGCGCGTCGGTCCCGAGCGGCACGGTCGAGAGCGTGAAGGGCGGCAAGAATGGCCGCTGCACCATGCGCCACGGCGAGTTCGGGAACAGCAGCGGCCCGAACACCGCGACCGCGATCGCGAGCACGAGAATGATGAGCCCGATAACGCCGCTCGGGCTGCGCAGCATCGATTTCCAGAACTGTTTCATGTGGCGTATTCGATGCGCGGATCGACCAGGCGATAGACCAGGTCGGTGATGAGGTTGAAGATCAGCACCATGGCAGAGCAGATCACGAAGACGCCGAGCAGCAGATTGTAGTCGCGCTGCAACAGCGCGTCGTACATCAGCCGTCCGATGCCGGGCCAGGCGAACACGGTCTCGGTGATGACGGCCCCGCCGATCAGCGTGCCGGAATGCACGCCGGCGAGCGTCACCACCGGCAGCAGCGCGTTGCGCAGCACGTGGCGGCGCTGGATCACGGCGTCTGAAAGACCCTTGGCGCGGGCGGTCTTGACGAAGTCGAGCCGTTTCACCTCCAGCATCGAAGCCCGTGTCATCCGGGTATAAGTCGCCATGAAGAACAGGCCGAGCGTCATCGCCGGCATGATCAGATGCTGTGCGACGTCGATCACATGGGCAAGGCCGGTCAAGTTGGCTCCGACCGTCTCGTAGCCAAAGCTCGGCAGCCAATCCGTGGTGACCGAGAACAGCAGGATGCCCATCAGCGCCACCCAGAAGATCGGCATGGCGTAGAAGATCAGCGCGAACACGGTGATGGCGGTGTCGAGGAAGGTTCCGGCGAAGCGCGCGGCGAAAGTGCCGAAGAGAACGCCGAGCATGAGCGAGATCGTGAAAGCCGTCAGCGTCAGCAAGAGGGTCGCCGGCAGCCGTTCCAGGATCAGCTTCGATACCGGCGCCTGCTGGCGGAAGGAGAAGCCGAGATCGAGCGTGGCGATGCCCTTGACGTAGATGAAGAGCTGCTCGGGCAGCGGCTTGTCGAGGCCGAATTTTTCCTTGAGCTGCTGGACGAAGATCTGGTCGCTGGCCCCCGCCTCGCCCGCCATCACGACCGCGGGGTCGCCGGGCGCAAGCCGGATCAGGAAGAAATTGAGGACGACGATCGCAAGCAGGACGATCACGCCCTTCACGACACGCTGAGCGACGAAGGAGAGCATATTAGAGAGTCATATGAGTGATGTGACCTGCAGCCACGGGGGGCGGTGCGCTCCCTCGCCCCGCTCTTGCGGGGAGAGGGTTGGGGTGAGGGGCCTCTCTCCACGCGTGAGAATGCCGAGAGACCTGTACCCCCTCACCCGCCGCGCTCTGCGAGCGCGTCGACCACTCCCCGCAAGCGGGGAGAGGTGAAGTCAAGAGCGCCCTCACTTGTCGAGCCATGCGTCCTTGAAGCCGTCATTGACCCCGATCCCGGTGGTAATCAGGTTCTTGACCTTGCAGCGCGTGATGGTCGGGAATTGCAGCTCGAGCATCCAGGCCACCGGCACGTCCTCGACCAGGATCTTTTGCGCCTTCTCGTAGATCTCCTTGCGCTTGGAATCCGGTGTCGCGACGGCGCCGTCGGCAAACAGCTTGTCGATCTCGGGATTGGAGTAGCCTTCGACGTTGTTGAAGACCTGGCCCTTTGCGATCGCGCTGGAGACGTAGTTGCGGCCGACGCCGAGCGCGGGATCGCCGTACTGGTAGAGATAGGTGAAGGCGATGTCGTAGTCCCAGTCGCCGATCTTCTGGTTGCCGCCGGCGACGTCGGTAGCGATCGTCTCGATATTCATGCCGACGTCCTGGAGGTTCTGCTTCACCGCTTCACCCCAGCGCTGCCAGGTCTCGCCATAGGCGAGCGGCAGCAGGCGGATCTTCTCGCCCTTGTAGCCGGCTTCCTTCAAGAGCGCCTTGGCCTTGGCCGGATCGTAGGGATATTTCGGCACGTCGTCGGTGTAGTACTTGATGGCCGAGGCAGACGGGCCGGTCGCGACCTTGCCGAGTCCGTTCCAGATCACGTCCTTGGCGAAATCGCGATCGATCGCATACATGACAGCCTGACGCACCCGCTTATCCGCGAGCGGGCCCTGGCGGTTATTCAGCCACAACCAGGCCAGTGGCGAAAAGAACTCCCAGCCGGCACCGGTAACGCAGGTGTCCTTCAGCTTGGACAGCCGCGGCACGTCGAAATTCTCGACTGAGCCGCCGGGCAGCACGTCGACTTTGCCTGTTTCGTACGCCACCGAGCGCGCTGCGGCGTCCGGGATGACCTGCCAGTAGATCTCGTCGAGATAGGGCTTGCCCTTCTCGTAATAGTTCGGGTTCTTGACCAGGCGAATGAACGAGCCCTTCTGCCATTCCTTGAACATGAAGGGGCCGGTGCCGATCGGCGCGTTGTTGTAGGGGTTGGTCTTGAAGTCGGTGCCTTCGTAGAGATGCTTCGGCACCATCGGCATCGAGCCGACCTCGAAGATGCCGAGGAACGGACCGAACGGCTGCTTCAGCGTGAACACGACGGTGTAGTCGTCGGGCGCCTCGATCTTGTCAACCTGCACGAGATTGTTGCGCGCGCGTGCGTGGGTCTGCTTCAGCATCTCGATCGAGAACAGCACGTCGGCGGCGGTGAAGGGCTTGCCGTCATGCCAGGTCACCCCCTTCCTGAGCTTGAAAGTATAGGTCTTGGCGTCGTCGCTGACGCTCCAGCTCTCGGCCAGCTCCGGCTGCGGCTCGAGCTTGGGGCTGTAGCGCAGCAGACCCTCGAAGATATTGCCTGCCACCATCTGGACCGGACCGTTCTGGACCATGGCAAGCATCAGGCCGGGCGGCTCGGGCTGGATCACCGCGTTGATCACGCCCCCCGTTTTCGGCTCTTGCGCCAGCGCCGGGGCGGTGAGGCCGCAAGCCAGGAGGATACCGAGCAACACTCGTTTTGACATGTCGTATCTTTCTCAAGCGAGACCAGCCGTAAAGGCTTCGCACGTCATGGCGCGCGAAGCTACGGCCGTCCCATCCCAGTCCCCATCCGGTATCGAGGCTCACATAGTCTCATTCGACGCCGCAAGATGAAAGTCTCGACAGTGTTCGCACAAAAAATGTACAGCGCGTCCCGTATTGATTTTGTCACCGACGGAGCGGCCAGGTCGGCCGTTGCAAAAGCCCAGCGACACGAAGTCGCGGCCTAGCCCCGCCCGCGGTCGCACGGCACGACGGCTCTCCGCAAGCGGCAAAGGCGGCTCACTCCAGCCCCGCCCGCCGGAATCCCTCCAGATAGTGCTCGCGGTCCACCTCGTTCGCCCATGGCAGTTGCGTCGCGATCCAGTGCAGCGAGATGCCGGGCTGGGTGCGGCGCAGCTCCTGCAAGGCCATCTCCGCAACCGCGCTGTCGCCGGTCATGCCGGCGGAGACCGCGAGCACGCGATAGGCGCCGGTGAGGTCTCCGCGGTGACGGATCGCCTCGCGCGCCAGCGCGATCGCCTCGTCATAATGCCGCTCGGTGAAACGCGCATAGCCCGCGATGCCGTGATAGATCGCCAGCGACGGATCGCGCGGTGAGAGCCGGATCGCCTTTTGCACCGCCTCGAACGAATCCTTCGGCCGTCCGGCATAGGACAGCGCCAGCGCATAATAGCCCTGCGCCAGCGAGAAGTTCGGGTTGAGCGTGAGCGCCTGCTCGAACTCGGACAGCGCGTCCGCAAGCCGCCGCGTCGAGAAGCAGACGCTGCCGAGAGCGGCATGCGCCCAGGCGTCCTCGTGGTCGCAGCGCACCGCGGCGAGCGCCGCGGCCTCCGCGACCGGCGCCGTCGTGGCGAGGTCGGCCCAGCCGAGATGCACGCCGAACATGTGGCTCGCCGCCAGCACCGACAGCGCCTGGCCGTAAGCGGGGTCGATCGCGATGGCGCGCTCCAGCAGCGCCTGCGCGGCGAGGTGGTCCTGCCGTGTCACGCGCCAATAATGCGACAGCGCGCGCATCACCAGATCCCAAGCGTCCAGGCTCAACGGCGGCTTGCGGTGGCTGCGAAAATTCTCCGCCGCATGAATCTGCGGTTCGATTGCCGCGGCGATCGCGTTGGTGATCTCGTCCTGCACGGCGAAGACGTCGATGATCTCGCGGTCGTAACGTTCGGCCCAGAGATGACTGCCGGAGATGGCGTCGTTGAGCTGTGCGGTGATGCGTACGCGGTTGTCCGCCTTGCGCACGCTGCCCTCGACAACGTAGCGGACGCCGAGTTCCTCGGCGATCTGCCTGATGTGGACCGCACGGCCCTTGTAAGTGAAGGATGAGTTGCGGGCGATCACCATGAACCAGCGCTGCTTTGACAGCGCGGTCAGGATGTCCTCGCTGATCCCGTCGCCGAAATACTCCTGGGCAGGATCGCCGCTCATGTTCTCGAACGCGAGCACCGCGATTCCCGGGCGGTCGGCTGCCGCGCGCGCAGGGGCAGGCCTGGCTTCGGCCGGCGCAGGCGTGGCCGGCACTTCTTCCCGGACTTCTCCGACGAAGCGAAAGCCCTTGCGCGGGATGGTCTTGATCAGCCGCTGGGTCGCGCCGTCGTCGCCAAGCGCCTTTCGCGCGGCGTTGATCCGGCTGTTCAGCGCAGAGTCCGAGACGATCCGGTCGCTCCAGATCTGGCGAATCAGGTCACCCTTGCTGACCACTCGGGTGCGCTGCGCGACCAGATAGAGCAGCAGATCGAACACTTGGGGCTGCAACGGCACGGCCGACCCGCCGCAGGTGAGCTCCCGCAGGTCGCCGTCGAGCACGTTGTTTTCAAAGCAAAATCGCACGTTTCTGTCGTCTCAAGCAAAAATCAAAGTCGTCTCAGGCGAAAATCAACCATCCGCGAAAGTCTTGGGACGTCCGAAGCGGCATGGTGCGCGACCAATGAAGTGCCGGCGTTTTGGCACACGGAGCATTCTATGACCGAAATTGATCATCAGCTTCATTCAATCGGCCCGGGGCTTGCGAGCTCACGCATTTTCAAGTTCATCGCCTTTCTGTACGGAATTGCGGCATATCTCGTATTTTTCGTCACCATTCTCTACGCCATCGGCTTCGTCATGGGGCTGGTGGTGCCGAAGACCATCGACACCGGAACCGACACGCCGACGGCCGAAGCCGTCATCATCAATCTCCTCCTGATGTCGCTATTCGCCATTCAGCACAGCGTGATGGCACGGCAGCAATTCAAGGCATGGTGGACGCAGTTCGTGCCCAAGCCGGTGGAGCGCAGCACCTATGTGCTGCTGGCGAGCCTGTCGCTGCTCCTCCTGTTCTGGCAGTGGCGTCCGCTGCCCACGGTGATATGGAACGTCGCGGACCCCGATCTCGCTGTGACGATCGTCACGCTGTCGCTCGCGGGCTGGGTGCTGGTGTTCACCTCGACCTTCATCATCAACCACTTCGAGCTGTTCGGATTGCATCAGGTGACCAATCACCTCGTCGGTAAGGAGCCGACGCCGCCGCGCTTCAAGACGCCGCTGCTCTACAAATTCGTCCGCCATCCGATCTATCTCGGCTTCATCATCGCGTTCTGGGCGGCGCCGGTCATGACCGCAGGCCATCTGCTGTTCGCCGCCGTGACCACGATTTACATCTTCGTGGGCATCGCGCTGGAGGAACGCGACCTCGTCGATCTCTTCGGCGACGAGTACCGGCAGTACAAACAACGCGTTTCGATGCTTATTCCCTGGCGCCGGTCAGTATAACCTTGGGATATTTCCGCGCGCGTCCGCCGAACGGAGGACGCGCGACGGCGCCGACGCGCGTAGCGCAGCGGGTAACAGAACTCTCCACGACTCCCGCTCTCACCGTCTCGGGATGATTCCCCACCCCGACGCTCTGCCCGCGTTCACGTTCGCCGAAAATCTCGGCGGACAGCAGCGGGGGAGAGAAACGACTTTCACTCTTCATCAACGGAGACGACCAAATGAAACATGTCGGAAACTGCTTCTGCGGCGCGGTCACGGTCGAGGTCACCGGCGCGCCGGAGGCGATGGGCTATTGCCATTGCGGTTCCTGCCGCTCGTGGTCGGGCGGACCGGTAAACGCCTTCAGCCTGTGGAAGCCGGAAGCCGTGCGCATCACCGAAGGCGCCCAGAATGTCGAGACCTTTGCCAAGACGCCGCTCAGCCAGCGCAAGTTCTGCAACAAGTGCGGCGGCCATCTCATGACCGACCATCCACCGCTCGGCCTGATCGACGTCTTCACTGCCACCATCCCCATGCTCGCATTCACGCCGGGCGTCCACGTCAACTACGCCGAGACGGTACTGCCGATGCGCGATGGCCTGCCCAAGCTGAAGGATTTTCCGGCAGAGTTCGGCGGCAGCGGCGAGATGATACAGGAGTAAGGTGCTGTTACCCTCCACTGGAGGGGGAGGATCGATCGCGCGCAGCGCGAGCGGGGTGGGGTGATCTCTCCAAGCTGGCAGTGCTCGATGTGGAGAGACCGTCACCCCACCCCGTCTCTCATCCTCGCTACGCTCAGATGCGAGCCGACCCTCCCCCTCCAGGGCAGGGCAATCGCATATGAAAAAGAAGTCGGTGTGCGGTTTGCTGTGGCCGATCCTTCGAGACGCCCGCTTTGGCGGGCTCCTCAGGATGAGGTCTTGTTTCGCGGCGAAATCTTAGACCCTCATGGTGAGGAGCCCGCCAAAGCGGGCGTCTCGAACCATGCAGGCCGAGCACTCTCATGGCCTCCCAAGTGCCATATGCGAGAGCCCTGCCCTCCAGGGTAGGGTGAACTCAGGCGCCACCTACCCTCATCCCCGCCCGCCGAAATCCCTCGAGATAGTGCTCCCGATCCTCTTCCCGCAGCATCGGCAGCTCGCTTGTGATCCAGGCGAGTGAGACGCCTGGCTGGGCGCGGTGCAGTCCGTCCAGCGCGGCAGCGGCGAGTGCGGGATCGCCGAGCATGCCGGCGGCGGCCGTCAGCACGCGGTGTGCGCCGACGAAATCGCCGCGCTGACGCATCGACTCGCGCGCCATCTGCACGGCTCCCTCATAGTTGCGGCCGATGAACTGGGCGTAGGCGGCGACGCCGCAATAGATCGCCGCCATTGGATCGCGCGGGCTCAGCCGCAGCGCGCGGCGCGCGGCGGCATCGCCGTCCTGCCACCGGCCCGTGTAGCACAGCGTCACGCCGTGAAAGGCGTGCGCCATCGCGAAATTCGGATTGAGCGCGAGCACCAGTTCGAACTCCGCCAGCGCATCGTCGAAGCGGCGGCGGAACAGATAGCTATAGGCGAGGCCGTGATGAGCCCAGGCGTCCTCGCGATCGGCTTCCACGGCCGCAAGCGCCGCGGCTTCCGCGACCGGCACGCTTGCGCCCATGTCGGCCCAGCCCATATGCGCGCCGAAAATATGGCTGGTCGCGAGCAGACCCAGCGCCTTGCCATAGGCCGGGTCGACAGCGATCGCCTGTTCGAGCAGCGCCTGCGCTGCTGCATTGTCCTCGCGCGTGATGCGCCAGTAATGCGACAGTGCGCGCATCACGAGGTCCCAGGCATCCAGGCTGCCCGGCGGCTTCTGCTGCGCGCGAAAGCTTTCGGCGGCATAGAGCTGCGGCTCGATCGCGGCGACAATTGCCTCGGTGATCTCGTCCTGCACGGCGAAGACGTCGGCGAGGTCGCGGTCGTAGCGCTCCGCCCAGAGATGGCTGCCGGTCGAAACATCGTTGAGCTGCGCCGAGATACGCAGCCGGTCTCCGCTCCGCCGCACGCTGCCCTCGACCACGTAGCGCACGCCGAGCTCGCGCGCGATCTCGTGGATGTGCACGGCGCGGCCCTTGTAGACGAAGGAGGAGTTGCGGGCGACGACGAAGAACCAGCGCAGCTTCGACAGCGCGGTGATGATGTCCTCGCTGATCCCGTCGGAGAAATAGTCCTGCTCGCGGTCGCCGCTCATGTTGGTGAAAGGCAGCACGGCGATCGCGGGCCGGTCAGGCAGCGCGAGCGTGGCCCGCGGCGTCGTCGTCCCACGGCCCGGTTCCGGCGCGGCCGCGACGCACTTGGTCTCGACGTCGCCGACGAACCGAAAGCCCTTGCGGGCGATAGTGCGGATCAGCGCCTGGCTGGCGCCGTTGTCGCCGACCGCCTTGCGCGCCGCATTGATCCGGCTGGTCAGGGTGGATTCGGAGACGCTGCGTCCGTGCCATATCTTGTCTATCAGCTCATCCTTGCTGACGACACGGTCGCGGTTTTCCATGAGGTGGACGACGAGGTCGAAAACCTGCGGCTCCACGGCAACGGGAACCTGCTCGCGGCTCAGCTCGCGCAAGTTGGTGTCGAGAAGGTGATCCCGGAACAGGAACTGCACGTCGAAACTCAGGCCTCATGACAATATCAGGCAATTACCAAAGGAAATGATTTCGACCTAATTCTGTGAGTCCACCCAGGCGCGGCTTGGTTCACCGCAATCGCAAGATGGCTGCCATGCCATTTGCGGGCGGGAATACAACCGGTGCGAGAATATGGCGGCTTGAATCAGATTATCGCTGCATCCGCGTGTTTTTCGTGGACGCGGTCGAACATGAGAGTGCCGCCGTTGGATTCTGAAGCGGATGTTGTGGTCAGTAAAACCCAACACCGTCATCCTGAGGCGCCGGAGCGTAGCGGAGGCCTCGAAGGATAGAGACGGCCCGGCTGCATCCCGGCCGTTCATCCTTCGAGACTTCGCGTGCGCCGCTTCGCACCGCACGCCTCACAGCTCGGATGACTGGCGGCGGCTTGCAGCGTAGGAGTATCGAACGGTCTTTCGTTAGGACGACATCGAAAGTGCTGCGAACGGCGAATGTCCATTGCCGAACAGCGCGGCCTGCGTAAGCTACCCTCCACGCAAAACTCCAACCACGAAGAAACGCCCCATGCCCGCCTTTCCCGCCTCGACCACCGTGCTCGACTCCATCCTGTTCCGCGACGCCTTCGGCACACCGCAGATGCGGGAGGTGTTTTCCGATATCGCGCTGGTGTCGCGCTATGCGGAGGTCGAGGTGGCGCTGGCGAAGGCGCAGGGCAAATGCGGCGTGATCCCGCGGGAAGCCGCCGACCAGATCGCTGCGCGGACGAATGTCGCCGCGCTCGATTTCGATCTGTTGCGGCAGGAGACCGACATCGTCGGCTATCCGATCCTGCCGCTGTTGCATCAGTTGGTGAAGCAATGCGGCGATGCCGGCCGCTACGTGCATTGGGGCGCAACCACGCAGGACATCATGGACACCGCCGTGGTGCTGCAACTGCGCGCAGGGCTCGAGATCATCGAACGGGACATTGCCGCGCTGCGCGGCATCCTCGCAGACCTGTCAAAGCGCCACCGCGACACGCCGATGGCGGGCCGCACCCATCTCCAGCAGGCCTTGCCGGTGACCTTTGGCTATAAGACCGCGATCTGGCTTGCGATGTTCGACCGCCACGCCGAGCGCTTGGCGCAATTGAAGCCGCGCGTCCTGGTCGGCCAGTTCGCCGGCGCGGCGGGCACGCTGGCTTCGCTGGGCGACAAGGGTTTTGAGGTGCAGGAGGCGCTCTGCGCCGAGTTGAAGCTCGGCGTTCCCGCTTCGACCTGGCACGTCGCCCGCGACGGCTTTGCCGAGGCCGTGAACTTCCTCGCCCTCGTCTCCGGCTCCCTCGGCAAGATTGCGCTCGACGTCATGATCATGGCCTCGACCGAGTTCGCCGAGGTCTACGAGCCCTTCGTCAAGGGGCGCGGCGCCTCCTCGACCATGCCGCAGAAGCGCAACCCGATCTCCTCGGAACTGATGCTCGCGGCGTCCAAGGCGGTGCGCCAGCACGCCGGCCTGATGCTGGACGCCATGGTGCAGGATTTCGAGCGCGCCACCGGTCCCTGGCACGCCGAATGGATGGCGATTCCCGAAAGTTTCGTGCTGACCGCCGGCGCCCTGCATCAGGCGAAGTTCGCGCTCGCGGGGCTCGTCGTGGACGAAGCCAAGATGAACGAAAATCTCTCCCTCAGCCGCGGCCTGATCGTCGCGGAGGCGGTGATGATGGGGCTCGCGCCGCAGCTCGGCCGTCAGGAAGCGCATGACGTGGTTTATGACGCCTGCCGCCAGGCCAATGAAACCAGTTCGAGCCTTGCAGAGGCGCTGTCCGCCGATCCGCGGATATCGAGCCGCATCGATCGCGCCACCATCGAGGCGCTCACCTCACCGAAAAATTACCTCGGCCTTGCTCCGGCCATGGTTGACCGCGTGCTGAAATCGGCAACGCGTTGAAAACCAAAATGTGTGAAACTGCGTATCTTCTACGCATCTCAAGATGCTCGCACTATTGCGCCGCGAGATGCTAGACTTAGATGAAACAGAGACTTTCGGCAGAGGACCCGGCATGACCGATCAACGCATCACCTCGACCCCCATCGATCCTGTGAAACTCGACCGGCTGGCCGAGGTGGCGGTGAAGGTGGGCCTGGGCTTGCGGCCGGGACAGGACCTTCTCCTGACGGCGCCTGCCATCGCGCTGCCGCTGGTACGACGGATCGCCGTGCACGCCTATAAGGCCGGCGTCGGCATCGTGACGCCGATCTTGTCGGACGAAGAGATGACGCTGGCACGCTACCGTCACGGCCATGACAACAGTTTCGATCGCGCCGCCGGCTGGCTCTACGAGGGCATGGCGAAAGCCTTCGCCGACAACACCGCGCGGCTCGCTATCGTCGGCGACAATCCGATGCTGCTGTCGGGTGAGGACCCCTCGAAGGTGGCGCGCGCCAGCAAGGCCAATTCCATGGCCTATCAGCCGGCACTGGAGAAAATCGTCAATTTCGACACCAACTGGAACATCATTGCCTATCCGAGCCCGTCCTGGGCCAAGCAGGTGTTCCCCAACGATTCCGAGGAGGTCGCGATCGGAAAGCTCGCCGATGCCATCTTTGCGGCGTCCCGCGTCGATCGCGAGGACGCGATGGCCAACTGGGCGAGCCACAATGCGGTGCTGCGCGAGCGCACCAACTGGCTCAACGGTCAGCGTTTCCGCGCGCTGCAATACGCCGGTCCCGGCGTCGATCTCACCATCGGGCTTGCCGACGGCCATGAGTGGGAGGGCGGCGCGTCGCTCTCCAAGAACGGCATCAGCTGCAACGCCAACATTCCGACCGAGGAAGTGTTCACGACGCCGCATTGCCGTCGGGTCTACGGCCATGTCGTGAGCTCGAAGCCGCTGTCCTACCAGGGCACGCTGATCGACAACATCGCGGTGCGTTTCGAGGACGGCAGGATCGTCGACGCCAAGGCCTCGCGTGGTGCGGAAGTTCTGAACAAGGTGCTCGACACCGACGAGGGCGCGCGCCGGCTCGGCGAGGTGGCGCTGGTGCCGCATTCCTCGCCGATCTCGCAGAGCGGGCTGTTGTTCTACAATACGCTGTTCGACGAGAACGCGGCGTCGCACATTGCGCTTGGCCAGTGCTACTCGAAATGCTTCGTCAATGGCGCGCAGCTCACGCCGCAGCAGATCGCGGCACAGGGCGGCAACCAGAGCTTGATCCATATCGACTGGATGATCGGCTCGGCCGAGACCGACATCGATGGTATCCTGGCCGACGGCAGCAAGGTCCCGGTGTTCCGCAAGGGCGAGTGGGCGAAGTAAGCTCTTCACCTCTCCCCGCTGGGGAGAGGTAAGGCTCTCGGCAACAGACTTTCCTGGACTCTAGCGCGGCTCGCCTCACGCCGCCGCGGTGCGCAGCATTGGATTGCTGTCGATGCTGAAACGGTTGAACAGCGTCGTGAACGGGCTGCCGTCGGTGGCTCGCACGATGGCGCCGGAGGCCGCGACCGCATCGTATAGCGCGCCGACCGGATCGTCGGCTTCCGGCAAATCGAGCGCGTCGCGGATGGCCTCGCGGGCCTGGTTGACGTCGCCCTCGAGTGTCGCCTCCAGCGCATCTGCAGCCCGCCGCATCTCCGCAAGGTCGCCGCCGGCCGAGAATTTGAGGACGTCCAGCCAATAGGGTCGGGCGACGACGAGCTGGACGAATGCCTCGAACGTGCCTGCGATGATCCCGGCGCGGCCTTCCGACGAGACGTAGAGCACATCCTGCGACGGCAACAGCACGAAGGCGCCGCCCGAGCCATCGCTGCCTACCTGCCGGGGCTTTTCGATGCCGTCGATGGCGAACCAGGGCTCCTCGTCCGGCGCGAACGAGACGTCGAAGATGCCGAGCCACGCGACGACCTCGCTGCTGGCTGTCAGGACCTCGGGGGTCAGGGGCATCGGCGTGGCTCCATCTTGGTGCGTTCGCGCGTTTTGTCGCACCCTGGAAGGGATGGGTTCATGTGCGCGAATTTGCAGGGAAATCGCGACGTTAACCGCTTCCCGCATGCAACTTGGGGCTGATTTTGGGGGCCTGCGTAAGAAAGAATTAAAAGCCGGCTACTAGCGTTCCCGAAATCTTTTGAAAGGATCCGGACCCAAGCCCGGGTCACACATATTAATATCCCCAGGGGGAAGAAGATGTCGCGCGCAATGATTGAAATTGGCAGTTGCAATGTGGATCTGGAGCTGCGGCCGATCGAGCCGTCCTGGATCATCGAGGGCAATCCCGTGTCGCGCTCGCACGTCCTGTCCACCAGCGCCGATGGCACGGCCCAGACCATTATCTGGGCCTGCACCGAAGGCCGCTTCAACTGGTACTACGACATCGACGAGACGATCATGATCATGGAAGGATCGATCGTGCTCGAAAGCGACGGCATGCCGCCCAAGCGCTACGGCCCCGGCGACGTCATTTTCTTCCGCGACGGCGCCCATGCCAAATGGCATGTCGAAGGGCACGTCAAGAAGATCGCCTTTTGCCGCAAGACCAATCCCGTGATGATCGGTTTCCTGATCCGCGTCGTCAACAAGCTCAAGAAGATGTTCGCCGCCACCGGCGAGCGCCGTCCGGCTTCGCTGATGGGAGCCGGCTAGAGCTCAAACGATAACATTTCAAGGACGCTTCCCAGCGGCTACGACGGAAGAGGGGGTGGGATCCACATCCGGCCCCTCTTCTCGTCATGACGAGCCTCGCACCTCGTCTCCTTACGCAGCAGCGCGGGTCGCGCAACCGCGCCCACCGGAAGCGGCTGTGGCCCCTACGCCGCAGTGTGATCGCATATGGGCTAATCTTGTTCTGGCCGATCCTTCGAGACGCCCGCCTTGGGGCGGGCCCTCAGGATGAGGATGGAGTCCGCGGTAGCCGTTTCAACGGACGCCGATGCCTTAGCCTCATCCTGAGGGACCGCGGAGCGGTCGTCTCGAAGGACGAGGCGCGCGCTCAGGCCGGCCGAAAGGCCATGTGCGATAGCCCTGCCCTAAGCCGCCTGGCCCTCACATCGACCACCAGCCGCCAATCTTGTGCGGCAGCCGGCTTGACCTCGCCAAGCCAATGGAAGGAGTCGTCGGTGATCTCGGTAAACCTCCAGCGCGTTAGGTCACCAGATTCGGTCGTGCCTTCCTGCACGATATCCGCGCCACGCGGGCGGCCGATCTGCTGGCGGAACACGCTGCGCCCGGGATCGAACCAGGCTATCCGCCACGCATCGATGGTCGGGTCGTAGACCCGCAACGTCGTGCCGTACCAGTTGCCGGCGACCGGAAATGCCGGGGTGCCGGCCGGGCGCGGGATGATCCAGACATCCTGGACGGCGCGGCCTTCCAGCACCCAGCCGAAATGGATTTCGCCGGAGGCAGTGTGCTTCGTTCCATCAGGTCCGTGGGCGGTGATCTCGGCGTCCCAGTCGCCGACGAAGCGGCCGTAAAGCTGGAGCGCTGCTTTGTGCTCCGGATTCGGTCCGGCCGCGTGCAAAAGTCTCGCGAAGTCGCTCATGTCGATCTCCTGTTTTAAAGGAGATCAGCACGAACGAACTGAAGCCGGCTTGGAGAAAATTGCGCGTCAGACGCCGTCGAGGATGATCACCGTCGGCGTCGACGGCAGCCCATCCCGCGATATCCGGAAACTGCGCTCGGTGCGCCGGTCGATCTCGAACTGCTGACCGATCCCGCGCATGAAATCGTCGAGCGGGGTAGCGAAGCGGTGCATCGGCAGCACCACCGAGGCACGCAAGCGTTTGGTGATCTCGGAGATGCCGTCCAGCGACATGGTGTAGGTGCCGTCGATCGGCACCATCACGATGTCGAGCCGTCCGATCTGGGCGAAATGGCTGTCGTCGAGCTTGTGGTGGAGATGACCGAGATGGCCGATGCAGAGGCCGGCGACCTCGAAGATGAAGATCGAATTGCCGTCGCGGATCATGTTGGCGCCGGAATCGTCGCCGAAATAGCGGCGAATATCGGTGGTGACGTTGCGGATGAAGGTGTCGCCGATCCGTTCCGAGACGATGGCGGGCTTGCCGTCCTCGCCCCAGCCATGCAGCACATGGGGAATGCGCCGGTCCGGGAATAAACTGTAATGGGTGCTGTGGGCCCGGTTCATGGTGGCGACGTCGGGCAGCCGGCCGACCTGATAGGCGCCGCCATAGTCGGTCGCGATGCGCACGCCGCCCGGCGTGTCGATGAAATAGGTGGAATGGCCGGCATAGGTGATCTCGACCTCGGCTGCACTCGCCGCCTGCCGCAAGGCCACCGGCATCGCGCGCGGTGCCGCATGCGCCATCGCCAGGCACTCGCTGCGCTGTGGCTGCTGGGCGAGGGCAGGCGTGAGGAATGCGCCGAACAGCGCCAGAGCCGCCGAAACCAGTCGCCACATGCATCCGTCCCCGATGACTTCAGGGGAAAGTCTAGCGTGCAACGCAGCGCGTGGCCAACAGCGCGGGATCAACAGCGCGTCAGTGTCGCACCCCTACTCCCGCCGCGGGCTGAACTTCCAGGTGATGGCGGTCAGGCTTACGGTGATCAGGCCGCTGATGAGGCCGGCGAGGGGCAGAGTGAGCAGCAGTGCGGCGGTCGCGGCCCAGCCGATCGAGGAGAAGGCCTCGGCGAAAGTTGCAAGCCGCGACGAAGTCTGGCGGCGGCGAAATTGGCTGCGCCGGGCCTGAACCCGGAACCAGAGCTGGATCGCGGTGGCGGAGGCCGCGCTGATGATGAGCGCGGCCGCAGTAATGGCGGCCTGGTGCGGTGAGGCGAAGGCCAGCGCCGCCACCAGCGGGCTGAAAATGACCGCGATCGCGATCAGCACCACCTCGACCTTGGCGCGGGTGACGCTGGACGGCGTCAGCGGTGCGGTCGCGACCAGATCGGGAGCGTCCTCCCCCGAAATCGTCAGCCAGGCCAGTCCGCCGGCAAGTTGTCCCGCCGCCATGACGATGACAGGCGAGATCAGCGTCAGCGCCGCGGAGCTGTCGGCAAAGCTGCGCCAGAGCAGCAGCGCCGGCGGCACCAGATAAAGCAGCTGCATCAAGGTTTGCGAGATCAGCCAGGGATCGCGCCACAGCAGCATGATTTCCTTGCGCCGGAGCGCCTGCCGCCGCGATCCGCCGCGAAAACGACGCACCTTCGCACGTCTCCGGCCGGACCTGCCGTAAGTCGCGGCATCGATTGCGGTGTCGGCAAAGCGGCCCGAGAAGATCGCCATCACGCTTCCGAGCAACACGAGCCCGAGTGCCAGGAGCAGCAGCAGCGCCTCGCTGTCGCCCATGGTCGCCCGCGCGGGCCACCACCAGATGCTGTCGACATCGGGAGCATGGTCGGCCACTGCACCGGAGGTCAGGATGGTGAAGCGCGACAGCGTGCCATAGGACATGATCGCGGCGACCTGGAGCGCGATCACGAAGCCGGCGCCGATGATCGCGGCCAGGATCTGGGCCACGAAGCGCGTCCGCGCCGGGCCGATCAGCCGGAACAGGAGAATGGTGACGGCAATCGCGATCGCCGCAGCCGACAGGCCCATGGCGACGACGACGCCGAAGGCGGTTAGCCATCGCGCGCCACCGCCGATCACCAGCACGTCGATGAACGGCGTCGAGAACAGCAGCGCCATCATCGTGATCGCCAGCGCGATCGCGGCGATGCGGACCGAGAACAGATTGGCCAGCGTCGCGGGCGACGACATGATCAGGTCGAGGTCGGCGCGCGCGTAAAACACCCGCGTCACTGATTCGATCGCCTGCGATAGCATCAGCGTCCAGGCCAGCAAGATCGTCGCCGAGATCACGATCAAGGAGGATTTGTCGAGCGGCAGTTGCAGATCGGCGAATCGGCCGATCACCGCCCAGGCCGGCACGTGCAGAAACGCGGCGAAGAACAGCAGGCCAATGACGGCGGCGCGCGTCCGCCTGCGCCGGCCGCCGGTCATCATGGCGAGCCATTCGCGCCAGGCGAGCCGGAGCTCGTGGTGGGCAAACCAGGAGAGCGCGGTCGCCGAGCTCATGCGGCGGCCTGGAGCGTCACCAGTGCAATGAAGAGATCTTCCAGGCTGGTGTCGGCATGGCCGTTCTGCTGGCGCAACTCGGCGAGCGTGCCTTCGGCGACCAGGCGCCCCGATGCGATCACGCCGATACGATCGGCCATGCGCTCGGCGACCTCCAGAATATGCGTGGTCATGATGATGGTGCAGCCGGCGCGGACGCGCTCGCTCAACAGACCCTTCACATGGCGGGCCGAGACGGCGTCCAGCCCCGTCAGCGGCTCGTCGAGGATGATGAGGCGGGGATCGTGCACCAGGGCGCCGGCCAGCGCCACCTTCTGGCGCATGCCCTTGGAAAAGCCCTCGCAGCGCTCGTGCCGGTGCGCCTCGAGCCCAAGCGAGCTCAACAGCTCCTGCGCAATCGGTTCCGAGACGGATGGCGCGATGCCCCAGAGCCCGGCGACGAATTCGAGATATTCGAGCGGCGTCAGCTTGTCGTAGATCATGGGTTCGTCGGAGACCCACGCCATCACCTGCTTGGCGGCAACCGGATTATCGAGCGCATCGATGCCGAAAATCGACACCGCGCCGGCATCGGGCCGCAATAGCCCTGCCACCATGCGCAAGGTGGTGGTCTTGCCGGCGCCGTTGGGGCCGACCAGCGCGTAGAATTCACCCGCGTGAATGGTGAGATCGAGGCCATCGACCGCCAAACGGTCAAAACGCTTCGTTAACCCTCGGACTTCGAGCGCCGAGTTGTCCGGCTTCATGACGGCCACACCATCCGGTTTTGCATTGCTTGCGACCATGACTTGAAGATGTTTCGGCACGGTGAATCGCGCTGCAGCAAATTCCGGCATTCGGCATCGACTAAAGGCAGGTCACCGTTTGTTGACAGCGCCTGGCGGTTCAGGCTGAATTGGTTTCGGACAAATGGCGCTAGCGCGGCGAAACGACCGCGTAGCGGCTGGACACACAAGATGCGACAAAGGCGGTCGCGAAGAACCGCTTGTTGTGTCGGGAGGATGCGCGGCAATGCTGGATTTCGTTCAGCAGCTGGTCAGCGGTGTTGCGCTCGGCTGCGTCTACGGCCTGATCGCGCTCGGCTTCGTGCTCGTTTACAAGGCGACCGAGGTCGTCAATTTCGCCCAGGGCGACCTGATGATGCTGGGCGGCTTCTTCGCCTTCACCTTCATCGGCATGATGGGCCTGAACTACTGGATCGGTTTTGCCGCTGCGGTGGCCGCGATGGCGCTGTTCGGCATGCTGGCCGAACGCGTGGTGGTGCGGCCGATCCTCGGCTATCCGCAATTCTCCATCATCATGGCGACGATCGGGCTCGGCTATTTCCTGCGCTCGGTCTCCGGCATGATCTGGGGCACCGACGATTTCAAGATCGATACCCCGTTCAGCCAGGGCGTGCTGCGGATCGGCTCGCTGGTGCTCGCCCATGACAAGCTCTCGGTGATATCAGCGACCGTCATTCTCTGCGCGCTGCTCTACCTCTTCTTCAACAAGACCACGCTCGGCACCGCAATGCGGGCAAGTTCGGAGAACATGCTTGCCGCCTATTACATGGGCATCCCGGTCAAGCGCGTGGTGTCGATCGTCTGGGCGATCAGCGCGGCGGTCGCGACCTGCGCCGGCGTGCTGCTGGCGCCGATCACCTTCATCCACTCCAATGTCGGTCTCGTGCTCGGACTCAAGGCGTTCCCGGCCGCCGTGCTCGGCGGCTTCGGCTCGATCCCCGGCGCGGTGGTCGGCGGCGTGCTGATCGGCGTGATCGAGAGCATGGCCGGCTTCTATCTGGCCGAGGGCTGGAAGGACGTCGCGCCATACGTCGTGCTGCTCGCCGTGCTCTTGCTCAAGCCCGAAGGTCTGTTCGGCCTTCACCTCCGCAAGAAGGTCTGAACGCGATGCGCTTCCTGTTCAAGACCGACTATGAAGACGACATCAGGCTGTTTCCGCATTCGGGCTATGTCGTCTCCTATGGGGTGCTGCTCGCGGTGCTGCTGATCGCGCCCTACGTGCTCTCCAGCTATCTGATGAGCCAGCTCGTCTTCGTCTGCATCTATGCTACCGTCGGCGTGGCGCTGCTGATCCTGACCGGCTTTACCGGGCAAGCCTCGCTCGGGCATGCCGCGTTCCTCGCAATCGGCGCTTACACCGCAGCGTATCTCCAGAAGTATAATGTGCCGTTCCCGGTCTATTTCCTGGTCGCAGGCGCCCTGACCGGCCTGATTGGCGCGATTGTCGGCTTTCCGGCGTTGCGGCTCCAGGGCATCTATCTCGTCATCGCCACCATCTCCTTCGCTTTCATCGTCGAGGAGATCCTGGCGCGCTGGGAGAGCGTCACCAACGGCAACGAGGGCATGCGCGTCAAGGCGCTGTCGCTGCTCGGCGTCACGGTCTCGCGCGACAGTCCGACCTTCTATTTCCTCTGCCTTGCCGTGCTGGTGCTGACCATCGTCGGAACGCTCAATCTGTTGCGTTCGCCGACCGGCCGCGCCTTCGTCGCGATTCGCGACAGCGAGACGGCGGCGCGCAGCATGGGCGTCAATGTCGCGCTCTACAAGGTGAAGTCCTTTGCGATCTCGGCGGCGATCACCGGCTTTGCCGGCGTGCTGTTCGCGCACAAGCTCTCCTTCATCTCGCCGGAAATGTTCACGCTGCAGCTCTCGATCGAGTTCATCATCGTGATCTTGATCGGCGGCACCTTCAGCCTTCATGGCGCGGTGCTCGGCGCGATCTTCATCGTGATGATCGATCCGTTCCTGACTTACCTGAAGGACGACCTGCCCGGCATCATCGCGGGCATCGCCGCCACGTTCGGGGCCGGCACGCAGAGCGCGGCAAACATCCACTCGAAGGTCGCTGCCTTCGCCTCGCTCAACGGCCTCAAGGGCGCGATCTACGGCCTCATCATCGTGCTGTTCGTGCTGTTCGAGCCGCTCGGGCTCTACGGCCGCTGGCTCAAGATCAAGCTCTTCTTCCAGCTGTTCCCGCTCTACAAGCGCGCCACCTTCAAGCGGCAGAAGATCTACGTGAAGTCGGAGCGCAACCGATGAGCTACTTCCGCGCCGAGAATTTGTCGCTGCATTTCGGCGGGCTGAAAGCGGTCGATGCGGTGTCATTCGCGATCGAGAAGGGCGAGATCCTTTCGATCATCGGGCCGAACGGCGCCGGCAAGAGCTCGATCTTCAACCTGATCTCTCGGATCTACCGGCCGACCTCGGGCCGCATGTTCTTCGAGGACCAGGACATCACGGAGCAGCCGCCCTACGACATCGCCAGGCTCGGCATCGCCCGCACCTTCCAGAACATCGAGCTGTTCGAAAACGCGACTGTGCTCTCCAACCTCCTGGTCGGACGCCACCGGCATTCGACCACGCAGCTGTGGCAGGAGCTGTTGTTCCTGCCGAGCGTACGGGCCAACGAGAAGGTGCATCGCCGCCGGGTCGAGCAGGTCATCGAGTTCCTCGATCTCGAACCCTACCGCGACAAGTTGATCTCGGGCCTGCCCTACGGCGTGCGCAAGGTGATCGAACTGGCACGGGCGCTGTGCTCGGAGCCGAAGCTGATCCTGCTCGACGAGCCGTCGTCGGGGCTCAACGTCGAGGAGACCGACGACATGTCGTTCTGGATCCGCGATCTGAAGAACGAGCTCGGCATCACTGTGCTGATGGTCGAGCACGACATGTCGCTGGTCAACCGCGTCTCCGATCGCGTCATCGCGCTGAACTACGGCCGGGTGCTGGCGATGGGCTCGCCCGCCGAGGTGCAGCAGCATCCCGACGTCGTCGCCGCGTATCTCGGAGCCTGACGCGATGGACGCCGCCGTGACCCCCGAGATCATCCTGAAGCTCTCCAACATCGAGAGCTATTACGGGCCGATCATGGCGATTCGTGGCATCTCGCTGGAGGTGCCGCGCGGCCGCATCGTCACGCTGCTGGGCGCCAACGGCGCCGGCAAGACCACGGTGCTGAAGACCATTTCAGGCATTCTCGACCCGCAGAAGGGGTCGATTGAGTTCATGGGCAAGCCGATCCAGCGCATGGAGGCCGATAAGATCGTGCGGCTCGGACTCAGCCACGTGCCGGAGGGACGCGAGGTATTCCCGTTCCTCTCAGTGCGCGAAAACCTGACGATGGGCGCCTATCCGCGCCGGGATCGCGACGGTGTGGCGGAAGATATGGAGCGGGTCTATGGCTATTTCCCGCGATTGAAGGAGCGCATCAACCAGCCGGCCGGCCAGCTTTCCGGCGGCGAGCAGCAGATGCTGGCGATCGGCCGCGCGCTGATGAACCGGCCGACGCTGCTGCTGCTGGACGAGCCCTCGCTCGGGCTGTCGCCGATCCTGGTGAAGGAGATTTTCACGATCATCCGCCGCGTCAACGAGGAACGGGGCATGTCGATCCTGCTGGTCGAGCAGAATGCCAAGGTGGCGCTGGAGACGGCGCATTACGGCTATGTGCTGGAGATCGGTCGTATCGTCATGAACGACGCCTGCGACCGCCTGATGCATTCAAAGGACATCCAGGAATTCTACCTTGGCGCCAAGGAACAGGGCGCGCGAGGCGAGCGGCGCTGGAAAAAGAAGAAGACTTGGCGTTAGCGCAAGAGTTGGCGTTAAATGGACTAGCCCATCCGCAAGAACAGACCGCCGGCAAGGCAGGCAGCGGAGAGGGAAGCGGCAAGGAGGGAACGCGTATGGCCCGACCGGCGGTGCTGACGGTCGCCGACACGATCGCAAGGAGCTTTTTGCGTGCCGCTGAGACGCGCGGCGATCGGCCCGCGATCCGCGAGAAGAGGTTCGGGATCTGGCAGCCGACCAGCTGGCGGGAATGGCTGGAGATCTCCAAGGAGATCGCCTACGCGCTTCATGCGACCGGCTTCATGCCCGGCGACGTCGCTTCGATCATCGCCAATGCCGTGCCGGAATGGGTCTATGCCGACATGGGCATCCTGTGCGCCGGCGGCGTCTCCTCCGGCATCTATCCGACCGACGCATCGTCCCAGGTCGAATATCTCGTCAACGATTCCCGGACAAAGGTGATCTTCGCCGAGGACGAGGAGCAGCTCGACAAGGTCCTCGCCTGCCGCGCGCGCTGTCCAAGCTTGCAGAGGATCATCGTGTTTGAAATGGAGGGCCTCAGCGGTTTCTCCGACGACATGGTGATGTCGCTCGACGAATTCCGCGCGCTCGGCGGCAACCACATGGTCGGCCGCGAGGCGCTGTGGCAGGACATGATCGACAGCCGCAGCGCCGGCGATCTCGCCGTTCTCGTCTACACGTCCGGCACGACCGGCCCGCCCAAAGGCGCCATGCACGCCAACCGCAGCGTCACGCATCAGATGCGGCACGCCAACGATTTCATTCCGGCGCGGGAGGACGACGACCGGCTGATCTTCCTGCCGCTCTGCCACGTCGCCGAACGGATCGGCGGCTACTACATCTCCGTCGCGCTCGGCTCGGTGATGAATTTCGCCGAGAGTCCCGAGACGGTGCCGGACAATCTGCGCGAAGTGCAGCCGACCGTCTTTCTCGCAGTGCCGCGGATCTGGGAGAAATTCTATTCCGCCATCACCATCGCCCTGAAGGACGCCACGCCGCTCCAGCGATGGGTCTACCGGCGCGCCATCGAGATCGGCTATCGCATGGTCGATTGCCGGATCGAGGGCAAGGCGCCGCCGCTGTCGCTGCGGCTGGCCAACCGTCTCGCCTACCAGCTCGCGTTCCGCAATATCCGCCGCATGATCGGGCTCGACCGCTGCCGGATCGCGTTCACGGGCGCGGCGCCGATCGCGCCGGACCTGATCCGCTGGTATCTTGCGCTCGGCATCGACATCCACGAGGTCTATGGCCAGACCGAGAATTGCGGGGTCGCGACCATGATGCCGGCGGAGCGGATCAAGCTCGGCTCGGTCGGCACGGCCGTGCCCTGGGGCGAGGTCGCGCTCTCTCCCGACGGCGAGATCCTGATCAGGGGGGAGTTCCTGTTCATGGGCTATCTCAACCAGCCGGAAAAGACCGCGGAGACTATCGATCCGCGCGGCTGGCTGCACACCGGCGACGTCGGCGCCATCGACAACGAAGGCTTCATCAGGATCACCGACCGGATGAAGGACATCATCATCACCTCAGGCGGCAAGAACATCACGCCCTCGGAGATCGAGAACCAGCTCAAATTCTCGCCCTATATCTCGGACGCCGTGGTGATCGGCGACAAGCGGCCGTATCTGACCTGCCTCGTCATGATCGACCAGGAGAACGTCGAGAAGTTCGCCCAGGACCACGACATCCCCTTCACCAACTATGCCAGCCTGTGCCGGGCGATGCAGATCCAGGACCTGATCTGGCGCGAGATCGAAGAGGTCAACGGCAATTTCGCCCGCGTCGAGACCATCAAGAAGTTCTATCTGATCGAGCGCCAGCTCACCCCGGAGGACGAGGAGCTGACGCCGACCATGAAGCTGAAGCGTGGTTTCGTGAACAAGCGCTACTCCACCGAGATCGAGGCGATGTATCGTGCACGGGCTGTGGCGTGATTCATCTGTTCGAAAAAAGCGAAGGAGCGATGGCCCCCCGTCCTTCGTGCAACATGGGCCTTATGGAGAGGAGACGACAATGTCGAAATCGTTGAGGACGTTCGGCCTTGCGGTAGGCGCGGTAGCGCTCACCTGTCTGCCGGCCGCAGCGCAAACCAAGGTCACCAACGAAGGCATCTCGGGATCCGAGATCGTCATCGGCACCCATCAGGATCTGTCGGGTCCAGTCAAAGGCTGGGGCGTGCCGGTCTCCAACGGCATGAAGATGGCGGTCGAAGAGGTCAACGCGGCGGGCGGCGTCAACGGCCGCAAGATTCGGCTGGTCGTCGAGGACAGCGGCTACGATCCGAAGAAGGCCGTGCTGGCTTCGCAGAAACTGATCGAGCGCGACAAGATATTCGCGATGGTGGGAGCAATGGGATCGCCGACCGTGCTCGCCGCGCAGGATATCCTGCTCGACGCCGGGGTGCTTCAGCTCTTCCCGCTGACGGCGGCCGAGTTCACCTTCAAGTTCGATCCGGCCAAGCCGCAGGAGCGGCTGAAGTTCAACAACCTGCTGCCCTATGTCGAGAGCACGCGCGCGGCCCTGAAATACATGATGGAGTGGAAGAGTTTCCAGAAGCCGTGCATCATGTACCAGGATGACGAGTACGGCAAAAACGTGCTCGACGGCTTCAACCAGCAGCTCACCGCCATGAAGGTGCAGCCGGCCTCGATCACAAGCTACAAGCGCGGCGCCTCCGACTTCAGCGCCCAGGTCGCGAAGATGAAGTCCGACAGCTGCGACCTCGTCGTGCTCGGTGCGGTCCTGCGTGAGCCCATCGGCGCCATGACCGAGGCCAGGAAGCTCGGCTGGGAAGTTACCTTCCTCGGCGCCACGCCCACCAATGTGATGGAGGTGCCGATGCTCGGCAAGGAGGCCGTGGAAGGCCTCTACGCTGCCGCCCTCTTCGAGATTCCTTACGAGGACACGGCCAAGGGCAAGGTCAAGGACTGGCTCGCGACCTACAAGAAGACGTTCGGCACGGACGCCAACACCCAGGCCATCATCGGCTACAACGCGGTCATGACCTTCGCCTTCTATGCGCAGAAGGCGGGCAAGGATCTGACCGGCCAGAAGATGCTGGACGCGCTGGAATCCGGGGACAAGTTCGTCGACATCTTCAACTCGCCTCCGACGAAGTTCTCCAAGACCGACCATCTCGCCAGCACCATCACCCAGGTGCAACAGGTCAAGGGCGGCCGCTGGGTGCTGGTGAAGGACAATCTGATGTTTTGATTGAGAGCGTTTGTGCCGCGCGCTCAGTGCACCCTCTCCCCTTGTGGGACCCCTTGTGGGAGAGGGTGGCTTCGCGAATGCGAAGCCGGGTGAGGGGTTCTCTCCGCGCGTGCCTCTCTTTCGGTAGTATTCGCTGAAGCAACCCCTCATCCGGCGCTTCGCGCCACCTTCTCCCACAAGGGGAGAAGGGAAGAATAGCTACGATCCCCCGCCCGCGGTGCCGGAATTCACGGGCGCCAGTTCGTCCTCGCGGCATCGCCAGCCGTCGGCGGCTTTCACGAAGGCGAAGGTGCGCTGGATCCTGAGCCGGCGCGTGACGTTAAAGGCCTCTGCGGAGCGCTCCCTGTTGCCGGCTCCCGGCTGCGGACGGCCGGTCCTGACGTCCCAGCAGGTGCCCGTGCAGGAGGACGCGACCTTGCTACAGGCGGCAAAGGGGGCCAACACCACCATTTCGATCTCGCCGGTGACCTGCGCCTCCCGGTCCCTCACCTGGCTGTCGATAGCGAAGACGCGGTTGATGCGGAGGAAATTGCCGCACGAATTGGCGGCATGGATTCGCGCGGCGCAGAAGTCGACGGCGTCGGTGTCGGGCAGCCGCGCCGAGACCTGCCGGCCGAATACCTTCTTCGGGTCGCCCTTGGCGCTGCGGACATCGTCAGACTTACGCTTCAGATTGTCGGCGAGACAGGCTTCTGCGAACTCAAGCTCCTGAAGCGGCACGTTGTCCTTGCCGACGAGATTGCATTCGCGGTCGCGCTCCCGGGTCCACCGGCCATATTCGGCGAAGGCAAAGCGGGCCGCAGTCGGGTCCAGCTTGCCGATCAGACCGAGCACCTGGCTGTTGAGCTCGGTCTCGACCAGGGCCAGCGACGGATCTGCGCAGATCAGCGCGCCGGCTGCGGTGTTGGCTGCAAGACAGTCGAAATCCGGATCGCGCAGGATCGCGGCGCGCTCCTCGGTGACCTTGAGAAGGCAGGCCTTGACCTGATCGACATCGTCGTAGCGGACCGCGGCCTGGCCGATGATTCCGCAACCGAGGCTGCGCTGCCTGATCCAGATCGCATTCTCCTCGATCGCCGGCAGGCGATCGGGCAGGCGGGCGAGGCGCGCCTCGATCGCCGCGCTCAGCTTCTCTGCGGCTGCGGCGAGCTCGGCATCGCCGCAGAACATTTGATTGGCGGGGTCGCGGTTCTGCTGGCAATTGTTCTTGGCGAACAGCGGCAGCTTGTCGGCGATGGAGCGCTCGGATGGGCCGGATTGCGCGGCGGCCGGTGCCGCCGGCAAGGCCAGCAGCGCAAGCACAGTCAGCACGATGAACCGCATTCCGGTCGTCCCCAGCATGGTTCTTGCCATGCTAGCGTCCCGGATCGCGCGGCGATATGAATTTGTGGGCTACGGCGGCAGTTCAGCGCGCCTCGGCGTTGGCCGCGACCATCGATACGGGCCGGCTGTCCAGGGCGGAGAACTGCACCGGTTCGTCGACATATTTCATCACGGCGGACCGATAGAGCACGAACAGCGGCTGGTAGCTCCGTGCATCGTCGTCCTCGACCATTGCCATGCGGCGGTTGTCGAGGATCAGCCAATGGCCGTCGAGCTTCGCTGCGGCGATGGCATGCTCTTCGCCGGCACGGGTATCGCGCACCACGACGATGCGGAGATCGTCGGCGGCGACGCCTGCGAGTCGCAGCGCGGCCAGCTTGGCGATGGCATAGTCCTCGCAATCGCCGGCGCCGCGCTGGAAGGTCGCAAGCGGCGAGTTCCAGACATCGTCGGCACCGTCGCTTGCCGCGCGGATCGCCAGATTGATGGCGCGGTTGGTCTCGCCGAGCCGCGCACGGCCGTCACGGGTACGGGCCTGGTCGACGATGGCGAGCAACTTCAGCGCCGCAGGCGAGGCGCAATTGTCGCGATCGCCGTCGCACAGCGCCAGCTGCACCATGTCGCCGTCGAGCTTGTCTTTCACCGCAAACCATTTCTGTTGCAGGCTGCCGGTGGAGATGGCGAAGGCGAACACGCCGAAGGGCTCGGCGGATTTGCGCACGAGAACTCCGGCGCCCGGCGACAGCAGCGTGCCGGCACGAAGGTCGGCGGCCGATCCGAACAGGATCAATCCGCACAGGACAAGGATTGCGGGCCAAGCGCGCGTGTGAGCCGCGGTCTCCATTTGACATCCCCTTCCGGCTTCGCCAGGTCCCCCTCGACCTGTACGTGCCGGGCTTTGTTGCTTGCGGGGAGATAGTGCGAGATCGGCCGTTCGGTTCTGCTTAACGCGCCCGGCAGGGGGCCCAAAACCGCGGGGCAGGCTGAAACGGGCCTCGCCGGATTGTGTAAGATTTTACGGATCTGCGGCTAGGAGGGCGCCGACTGCCGCGAAGTCGAGTCAATTGCACGCAATGATTGTACTCTTGCCGATTCTGCTTCCATGGCTAACAGCCCCTTATTTCACGGGGTTCTGTTAGCTGGATCACAGTTTTTGTTCCATATTTGCTGCAGTGTGTTGCAGGGCACTGCGAAGGACAGATGACGGAAGTATCCGCAGGTTGCTCTATACAGCGGAATACATGGGGAACAATGAAATGCGCGGGAATTAGCGAGATTTTACCTGAAATTATTGCAGTGATGACTTGTATTTCACTGGATCAGCGAGTCCAGAGGAAGTCTCCCGCGGGCTCGTCACGCTAAATCACACAAGCAATAGATGGTATCGCTAAGGACTTGGTAGTGATATGCAAGCTTAAGCGGTCGATACTTATTCATATATTAACCCTTTTCACGGTGCCCCATTGAATTACGCTGGCAAATTTGACGCCGCGCTATCCTTGGACGGCGAGGGTTCCAACTCGCCCTCCCGTGTCCATGTCGATTCCTTTACAGCCAAGCCCTTTATCGCAAAGGCTCATGGCCACGTGCCCGAAGGGGCGTTCGTTGTTCCCGATCCGAACCTGATCTTCCACGGCGACTTCAAGCGCGCCGGCGCGGATCTCGTGCTGTCCCACGATGGTCGCGAGTTCGTCGTTCACGATTATTTCAGGGGCGACAAGCGCGCGGCGATTTCGTCGCCGGATGGCGCGCACCTGACCGGCGACATCGTCAATGCGCTCACGGGGCATGTGCAATATGCCCAGGCCGCGCCCGGCGCTGCCGCCGCGCAGGTCATCGGTCACGTCACCAAGCTCTCCGGCAGCGCGACCGCGGTCCGCAACGGCGTCTCCATTGTCTTGAACAATGGCGACAACGTCGAGAAGGGCGATGTGGTCTCGACCGGCGGAGACTCGACGCTCGGCATCACCTTCATCGACGGCACCGTATTCGGTCTGTCCTCCAATGCGCGGATGGTGCTGAACGAGATGGTCTACGACCCCAACGGGTCGAGCAATTCCTCGCTGCTCAGCCTGGTCGCGGGCACCATCACCTTCGTCGCCGGCGAGACCGCAAAGCACGGCGACATGAAGATCGACACGCCGGTCGCCACCATGGGCATCCGCGGCACGGCGGTGCTGACCCAGATCAACTTCGTCGTTCCAGCCGGCGGCGGCGATCCGCAGCCGCAGGCGAGCTTCCAGGTGCTGGTCGAGCCCAACGGCACCACCGGCTCCTACATCCTGTTCGACAAGGTCACGCTGCTGCCGATCGCGACGGTCAACCAGGCCGGCCAGATGATCCAGATCAGCGGCGGCAACGTCACCATCAGCAATGCGCTGATGTCGCCGGACGTGCAGAAGCTGATCACGGACGTGTTCACGCTGAAGTTCACCGACAACAACACCAATACCAAGCTGACCTCGAACTTCACCGATTCGATCACGCAGACCAGCCAAGACCTGGTGTTCAAGTCGGGGTCGGGTGCCGTCGTGATCGCGACCTTCACGAACCTCAATCCGCAGGGATCGGAGGGGCCCAGCAATTCCACGCCGTCCGCCACCCGTATTCCCGGCCAGCCGCTGGTGCAAAGCCTCGATTCCAGCGGAAATGTGAAGACGGCGTTCGCGCTGACCGAACGCGCGGACAGGACCGGCGACACCGCGGATTCCGACACGATCTCCGGTCGGATCACCTTCGTCGATCAAAATCTGGGCGACCGGCCGACGGTGGCGGTGAGCCTCGCCGATGCGCCGAACTACGTCTACCAGAACGCCGGCCATCAGGACGTCACCGGCTCGCTCTCCGCGCTCCAGAAGCAGGACATCGCGGCGACGCAGATCCAGATCAATGTCGCCGCCGACGGCGCCAACAACAACAATGGCTCGGCGGTCTGGACCTACACTATCCCCGACAACGTCTTCGACTTCCTGGCGGCCGGCGAAACGCTGACGCTGACCTACATGGTCCGCATCGACACCAATTTCGCGGTGAGCCCCGAGAGCAAATTCATCCCGATCACCATCACGATCACCGGGACCAACGACAAGCCGGTGATCACCACCGGCGTTCCGACCATCACCTTCGAAGGCGGCACCAGCGTGCCGGGCGGCCCGCTCACCAGCCACGTCCCGACCTCGGGCACGCTGACCTTTAAGGATGTCGACCTCACCGACACGCACACGGTGTCTGTCAAGCTGACCGGCGCAACGCTGCCGGACGGCACCGTGCCGCCGGGCCCGCTGGCGGAATTCCAGAACGCGATGTCCGTTGCGATCGCGGCGGGCGCCGACAGCAAGGGCACCGGCACCGGCACCATCAACTGGTCGCTGGCCGATCTGCCCGTCTACCTCGCCGACTTCATCCCGGACGGCGAGGTCCTGACGCTGACCTACACGGTGACGGTCACGGACGCCCAAGGCGCGACCGCGCAGCAGACCATTACCGTCACCATCACGGGCACCGATGCGCCTGCGGTGGTGTGGATCGCGACCGACCATGCCGGCGCGCCCTCCGGCGGTTTCTGGAAGGACGCGGCGAACTGGGAAACCGGCACCGTCCCGACCATCGATGACGACGTCATCGTCATCACCGATCAGTTGCACGGCCTGACGCCGTCCTATCCGGTGACGATCGACGCCGCGGCCTACGCCAAGTCGATCACGATGAATGATTTCGGCGGCCCACCGCCGAAAGTGATCAACCAGAGCACGTTGACGGTTGCCGGTGCGCTCAACATGAGCGCCGATTCGATCTTTACCAACGCCGCGACCGGCACCATGTCCATCGGCGGCAAGGCCGAGATCCTGGATACGGCCGTGCTCACCAATGCCGGATATCTGACGCTCAAGGGCGGCGGTGATTTCGCCAGCGGCACCACGATCACCAATTCCGGCACGATCGAGCTGTTCGGCGGCACGCTGAAGACGCTGGCCGACATCGCCAATGCGGGTGGCACGCTGAAGGCCGATGCCGGCACCACGTTGATCGTCGATACCGCGACGGTCGATGGCGGCACTGTCACCATTCTGGGTACGCTGGAGCTCGATGGCATCAGCCTCATCGAGAACGGCACGCTGAACAATTCCGGCACGGTCAACGTCAAGGGGGCGGTGGAGTTCGCCCACGAGATCGTCGGAAACACGTCCGGCGGCGTGATCAAGATTCTGGCGAATGGTTGGCTGACGATCGACCAGGGTTCGACCGTCACCAACACCGGCAACGTCACGGTCGATGCCAACGGCAAGCTGACAGTCAATGGCGCCACGATCAGCGGCGCCGGCACGGTCACCGACAACGGCGAGATCGACCTGACCGGCAGTGCCGTGCTGAGCGGCGGCATCCTGAAGAACAACGCCGCACTCAAGGCCAGCGGCGCCGGCAATGCGCTGGACAACGAGACCGTCACTAATGCCATCACCGGCACGATCGAGGTGCAGGCGAACGGCGCGCTGACGATCGACCAGGCCTCCGTCGTCACCAATGCCGGCAACGTCACGGTCGATGCGACCGGCAAGCTGACTGTCAATGGTGCGACGATCAGCGGCGCCGGCACGGTCACCGGCAACGGCGAGATCGACCTGACCGGCAGTGCTGTGCTGAGCGGTGGCATTCTCAAGAATAATGCGGTCTTCAAGGTTAGCGGCACCGGCAATGCGCTGGACCACGAGACGGTCACGAACGCGAGCACGATTGAAGTGCTGGCGAATGGTGCGCTGACGATCGATCAGGGCTCGGCGATCGCCAACACCGGCAACATCACCGTCGATGCGACCGGCAAGCTGACGGTCAATGGCGCGACGATCAGCGGCGCCGGGACGGTCACCGACAATGGCGAGATCGACCTGACCGGCAGTGCTGTTATGAGCGGTGGCATCCTGAACAACAACGGGGCCTTCAAGGTCAGCGGCATCGGCAACGCGCTGGACGGCGAGATCGTCACCAATGCCGGCACGATCGAGGTGCTGGCGAATGGTGCGCTGACGATCGACCAGGGTTCCACCGTTGCCAACTCGATCGGCAACGTCGTTGTCGATGCCAATGCGGTGCTGACCCTCGACGGGGCCACCATCAGCGGCGGCGGCGTCAACGGCAGCGGCACCATCGATGTCACCGGCGCCAGCACGATCGACGGCGGCGCGACGCTCAGCACGAGTGCAGTCATTGCCGATGCCAAGCTGACGCTGGACGGCATCACGGTATCGGGCTCGACGATCACGGACAATGCCAGCATCGAGCTCGACAATACCGTCAAGCTCGAGGGCAACGCCAAGATCCAGGGGGCCTCTGCGGCTGCCAAGGGTGCGATCACCAACACCGGCACGCTGGAGATCGTCGGCGCGGCGACGCTGCTGAACGATGTCCTTACCAACACCGGTCACACCGTCCAGATCGACGACGGGCAGACGCTGACGCTGTCCGGCACCGAGATCACCGGCGGCACTATCGAGAATTACAGCGGCGCGTTGGGCGGCACGATCGACGTCACCAGCAACGGCACGATCGACGGCAATGCGGCCCTGAACAAGGGCAACGTGAAGGTGGAGAGCGGTGTCACGCTGACGCTCGGTGATGCGGCGCTGTCCGGGACCAAGATCACCAACGACGGCACCGTCAAGCTCGATGCGAGCCGGACGCTGACGCTGACTGGCGCCAGCTTGACTGGCGGCATGCTCGCCGTCTCCGGAACGCTCGGTTCCTCCGGCTTCACCACGATTACCGACGCCAATATCACGAACAGCTACCTGATCGAGGCGATCGGCGGCGCGCTGGCGCTGGTGGCGACGACCTCTGCGACCTCGATCACGAATGACGGCGGCACGATCCGGGCCAACAACGCCGAGCTCGATATCAACGGCGAGGCGGTCACCAACACCGGCACGCTGGCCGCGATCAATAACGGCACGCTGAAGCTGATCGCGACGACGGTCGCCAACACCGGCACCGTTTCGGTCGAATCCGGCTCGACGCTCGATCTTGCCGGCGCGACCATCAACGGCGGTACCGTCACGATCTCCGGCACACTGGAATCGACCGGCACCAGTGCCATCAACGGCGCCGATTTCACCAACAACGGCACGATCGACGTCACCAGCGGCACGCTGTCGATCGACCCGACGACCATCACCAACAATCTCCTCTTTGAAGTCAACGGCGCCGGTGCGGTGCTCGATATCTCGGGCGATCCCGTCAACAACTCCGGAACTCTGGAGGCGATCAACGGCGGCACGCTCAAGCTGACTGGCCTGGCGGTCACGAATCTGGGCGGAACCGTTCTGGTCGGCGGCGCGTCGAAGCTTTACCTCTCGTCGGTCACGATCAATGACGGACACTTGAACAACGCCGGCAATCTCTACAGCGTCTCGGGCCTCAACAAGATCACGGCCGCGGTCGACAACACCGGCGGCAGCATCGAAGTTCAGGCGGGCACGCTCGACCTCGCGGGCGGCCTGACCGGCGCCGGCTCGCTGATCATTGACGGTGGCGCGACGCTGGAGCTCGCCGGCGCGAATGCGCAGACAGTTACTTTCGCGGGAGGCACCGATACGCTGCAGCTCGACAAGGTCGCGGGCCAGAGCTTTACTGGCACCATTGCCGGCCAGTCGACAACCGGTGGCACGTTCGCGATCACGGGCGCGGGCAACATCACGACATCGAGCGGCGACGCGCTGGACTTCACGGCGTTGGGCGGCACGCCCGGCGCGCCCGCCAACATCGTTCTCACGCCCACTGGCGTACTGACCGGCGCGGCCAATGGCATCGTCGTCACCCAGAACGGCACCGGTGGCATTTCACTGACGGCGACAAAGGACATCATCGGCCTGAACGGCAATGGCATCACGTTGCGCGATAGCGCAACTGGCGTCGGCAGCATCACCGTCAACAATGTGACCGGCAAGGCGACCGGGACCGGTGCGAATTCGGAAGGCATCCTCGTCGAGAATTTGAACGCCGCCAACAGCGGTGACATCTCGATCACGCAGCTTGGCGGCGCTGTCGGCGGTGCTTACGGCATCGACGCGACCACGCAAGGCGACGGCGACATCAGCATCGACGCCGGCGGCAACATCACGGGAAGCGCAATCTACGGCATCCGGGCGCGCAGCTATGGCGCCGGCAGTGAGTCCGTCACGACCGAGGCCGGCAGCGTCATCACGTCCGGAAGCTCGGGCATCATCGCGGTCAATCGCGCGATGTCCCTGGATTCGTTGGCCGGAAGCACCATCACGGTCGAGAACTACGGCACGATCCATTCCGGCAGCAGCCTCAATCAAAGCAACAATTCGCCAGCGGGCATTCAGGCCGGCTACACCGGCGCGACGACGGGAAGCAACGCCAACACGGACGTCTACGGCACCGTCGTCGTCAACAATCACGCCAACATCACCGCCGCAGGCGGCCAAGGCATTCACGCCTACAACTACGGCATTGGCAATGTGACGGTGAACGATGGAGCCGATACCAGTGTGATCGGTGCCCAGATGGGGATCAGAGCCCTCGCGCTGAACGGCGGTACCGGAAATGTCAGTGTCTCGCTTGGCGCCAATGCGTCGGTGACGGGTACGGCAGGCTATGGCATCGACGCCTACAGCATTGATCAGGGCAACATCAGCGTCTCGCTGTCGGGTAACGACACCATCATTTCCGGCAGTTCGGGTATCCTTGCGGTTAACGAGGCCACCTACATCGCGAGCGGCGTGCACAGCACGATCGAGGTCACCGCCCACGGCGCCATCCATTCAGGTTCGACTTCGAACCTGAGCGGCTCGACGCCGGGTGGCATCGTCGCCGGCTACAATCCGAGCGGCGACGGCATCTTTTCGAACAACGTCCATGGCGACGTCACCGTCACGAGCGATGCGACGATCACCGCGGCTGCGGGCTACGGCATCGAGGCGTTCACCTGGGGCGTCGGCGACGTCACGGTCACGACCGGCGCGACGTCGTCGATCACCGCGGCGGGCACCGCGATCGGCGTGTTCGATCACGGCGGTGGTGACGTCAGCGTCACCAATGATGGTTCTGCCACCGGTGCGGTCGGCATCTCCGCCATTGCGACCGGCGCCGGCGACGTCACCATCATCAATCATGGCGGTATCACCAGCACGAGCCTCGCCGGCATCAGCGTCACGCAGAACGAGGCCGGTGCGAGCGGCTCGACCTTTATCACGAATACCGGCTCGATCGTGGCGCCGAACGCCCACGCGGCGATCTACATCCAGGAGAACTCGGCCGGCGGCTCCGTGCACGTGCACATCGACAATTCCGCCACCGGAACGATCGGACCCGCAATCGCCTCCAACGTGACGTCCACGACCTACGCCATCGTCGAAACCGGCGGCGCCATCGTGATCAACAACGCCGGCCACATCAACGGCAATATCTCGGTTGCTACCGCCACATTCAATAACCAAGCGGGTGGCACCTGGACGGTCGCCGGCACCAGCGTCTTCGGCAATGCGTCCTCGATCGTCAACCATGGTGCCATCGATCTGCACGGTGGGTCGATCTCCGGGGCCGGGCTGAGCATCGAAAACTGCAACGACATCGATAGCTGGGGTACGGCGTCGATCTCAGGCACCATCGCCAACGCCGGCACGATCGAGGTCCATGACGGGGACCTGACGCTGTTCGGCTCGCTGTCGGGCTCGGGCTCGGTCACGGTCGATGCTGGCGCGCTGTTGACGCTCGAGGGCTCGGTGTCGCAAACGATCGCGCTCGCCGGCGACGGCGCCAAGCTTCAGATCGGCACTTCGACTTTTAGCGGATCGATCGCGGAGTTGTCCGCGACCGACACGATCGACCTGTCGACCATCAAGTATGACGGCGGCACCTCCGCGACCTACGATCCCGTCACCGGCAATCTCGTCGTGAGCGATCTGTACGGCCACACGATCACGCTGAAGCTCGTCGGTGCTGACTACAGCGACGCGCATTTTGCTGGCAGCAGCGATGGTCACGGCGGCACGTTGATCACGCTCAATGCAGACGACGACGCGCCGGTCTTCAACGCGGCCCAGGTGCCGCAGAGCACCGGTTTCAGCGAACTCCTGAACACCACCGGCTCATCGACGACCGATCCGGCACCGGCGGCGACCGGTACGATCGACTTCAGCGATGTCGATCTGACGGAGCGGCCGACGGCGACGGTTGCGATCACGGCTCAAACGGTGACCTGGCTCGACGCCGACCACGCCACGCATCTGACGTTGACGCCCGGCGAGATCGCCGCGCTGGAGCAGGCCCTGACGCTCCAAACCATCGGCAAGAACAACGGCACGATCGGCTGGAGCTATTCGATCGCCGACAGCGCGCTCGATTTTCTCGGCGAGAACCAGACCGCGGAGGTGGTCTCCATCGTCACGCTCGACGACCACCAGGGTGAGACCGATACGGCGCAGGTCACCGTGACGATCGCCGGCAAGAACGATGCGCCTGCGATCACGGCCGAAACAAACGACCATTCCGGCGCGGACCTGCCCGAGACGAATGCGGGACTGGCGAAGCAGGGTACGCTGACGGTGTCGGATGCCGATGCCACCGATCACGTGACGGTCGCGGTCGACCATCTCGATATCTATCTCGACGGCGTGCTCCAGACCGACTATGTCGGCGAACCCTCGAGCGCGACGCTGTTGAACTATCTGACCGTGCTGCAGTCCGGCGACATCCTCAACGGCACCGCCACCCACGCCCAGTTCACGTGGGACTTCAATTCAGGCAGCGAGGCCTTCGACTTCCTTGCCGCCGGTCACACGCTGTCGCTGCAGTACACCATCGTGCCCGACGACAGCCACACGCCGACCGGCACCGGCAACGGCGTCATCACCTTCAACATCGCCGGCAGCAACGATGCGCCGACGCTGGGTGACGCGGCGCTGGCCTCGGTCAGTGGAGATGACACCGATCCGGGCGGGACCGCGGTCGGCGATCTCTTCGCCGGCAAATTCCACGACGCCGACGACGGCGCGAGGTTCAAGGCCATTGCGGTCAGCGCCGACAGTGCTACTTCGGATCAGGGCGTGTGGCAGTACGAAATCGCCGGCTCCGATCAATGGGTCAACATTGCCGGCGTCAGCGACACTAATGCGCTCGTGCTGAGCACCGACACCCTGGTCCGCTTCGTCCCGGCCAGCGGCTTCAGCGGCACGCCCGGCTCGCTCGACGTTCATGCCCTCGACGATACCTACACCGGCGAGATCAGTGCCGACTGTTCCCCAGTCTCGATCGATATCGCCAGCGCCGGCATCGGCCATGGCGGCACGACACCGGTCTCGGACGAGGCTGCGTCAGTCAGCATCGATGTGACGGTTCCGCCCGACGTGCTGGTCGCCAACGATGACACGCTCGGCAACGCTACGCCGCCCTCGACGGACGCCGGCTGGGTGCTCGACACGGACAACGGTCACTTCTATCGCATCGTCGCTTCGGAACTGACCTGGGATCAGGCAAGTGCCAGCGCGAACGGGGACGGCGCCTATCTTGCGACCGTCACCAGCCAGCACGAGGCAGATTTCATCGCCAATCTGCCGGGCTGGGGCGACGTCCAATGGGGGGTGTGGAGCGGCGGCCAGAGCCTCGACGCCAATCTGCAAACTTCAAGTCACTGGTCATGGGTCACCGGGCCCGAGGCGGGTTCCGATTTCACATATACTGCGTGGAGGGCTGGCGAGCCGAACGGCTGGGATGACGATACCGTCGCCTACATGGTGATCGAGGATCGCGGCGCCGACTGGAATGACGTGCCGCCTTATTTCGACAATCGCGCTTATGTCGAGGAATGGGGTGGCCAGCAGGGCCAGGTCGCGTTCAAGGGGAATGTCGCGACCACGCTGACCACGGCACAGCTGCTGGCCAACGATACCGATTCCGCGGGCAATCCCATCACCGTCACGTCGATCGGCGATCTCTTCGGTCAAAGCGCCCATGGCGGCACGGTCACGCTCAACGGCAACATCATCACCTATACGCCGGCGACCGATTATTTCGGTTCCGATAGCTTCACTTATACCATCTCCGACGGCATCAAGACTTCGACCGCGACGGTGTCCTTCGCTGTCGATCAGTCTCCGGTGATCGACACGACACATTTCGAACATGTGCACAACGCAGACGATACCGATACGATCACGGGGCTCCTGGTCTCGGGTTCGCCGGCGGAGAGCTACACCGTGAGCGCCGTGACGGCGGGCCACGACATCGGCAGCTCTGTATCTCCCTCGTTTGGAGCCGACCTAACGCTGGATCAGGTCAATTCCGAAATTGCCAGCGTCATTTACGATCCCGGTGACTCGCCTCCTGACAACGACGAGATCACCTTCACGGTGACCGACAATTTCGGTGCGCGCGATACCGTCCACTTCATCTTCAACGAGGCCGGTGACACCTGCCACGGCATCACCTTGCAAGGCACCAGCGGCAAGGACGTCATCTTCGCGACCGAGACCGGCGACACGCTCACTGGCGGCGGCGGCAAGGACCAGTTCGTGTTCGCGCCGGGTTCAGGCGAGAACGCCACGCACACTATCACCGATTTTACGATGGGCCTCGACAAGATCGACCTGCGACAGTTCTCCGACGTCGGCTCCATCGGCAATCTTGCGATCGCCCCGCAGCAGTCGGGCGATACGCTGATCACCTGGAACCAGCAGATCGCGCAGGACGAGGGTCCGATCACGGAGCAGGAAACGCTCCTCCTCAAGAGCGTGGTCGCGGCAAATCTCAAGGCCAGCGATTTCATCTTCCATGCCTAGTGACCGCTGAGGCCCCGGCGATCGCCGCGCATCTTGACCGCGGCGAAAAATCGATCGACCTTCGCCGCCAGGGAATAGCCAATCGCACGCGGACGCTTCATGATCGGAGCGCGAAGCGTGATGCAGGCGGGAAGTCCAATCGGCATGAAACGTCTCAAGATCCTGCGGCGGTGGTTTGCACGGAAGCTCGGCTTTGCGCGGCTGATGTGCCTTGCGCTGCTGGTCGTGTTCGCCGGGCTGCGCGTCTGGGATCCGCCGCCGATTCAGGAATTGCGGCTGCGCACCTTCGACATGTTTCAGCTGATCGATCCGCGCCACAAGACGGTGCGGCCGGTCACCATCGTCGACATCGACGACAAGAGTCTGGCCAGGCTCGGCCAGTGGCCCTGGCCACGCACGCGCATCGCCGACCTGATCCAGAACCTCACCACCAACGGCGCGGTGGCGATCGGGTTCGACGTGGTGTTCTCGGAGGCCGACCGACTCAACCCTGATCTGGTCGCGAGCCAGATGCGCTATCTCGACGATGCCACCCGCGCCAAGCTGCGCGAATTGCCGAGCAATGACCAGATCCTCGCCGAAGCGATCAAGCGCTCGCGCGTGGTGCTGGGCGAGACCGGGCAGCGGGCCATCTCCTCTGAGGTCGATAAGACGCTGCCTTTCACCGGCATCGCCACGGTCGGCGAGGAGGGCGCCGAACGCTTCCTGTTCGAATTCCCCGGCCTGTTGCGCAACGTGCCCGTGATCGAGACCGTCGCAGCCGGCCGCGGCCTGTTCACCATCAGGACCGAGCGTGATGGCCTGATCCGCCGCGTGCCGATGATCATGCGCGCCCAGGGCAACATCATGCCCTCGCTCAGCCTCGAGATCCTCCGCGTCGTCACGGGCACGCCGACGCTGCTGGTCCGGACCGACAAGACCGGCATCAGGGCCGTGCGCCTCAAGGGCGTCGAGATCCCGACCGACAAGAACGGTCAGCTCTGGGTGCACTATGCCCGCCAGGACCCGTCGATCTACGTCTCGGCCGTCGACGTGCTCGACAACACCGTGCCGCCCGGCAAAATCGCCGGCAAGCTGGTGCTGGTCGGCACCTCCGCGGTCGGGCTCAACGACATCAAGACCACGCCGGTGTCCTCGACCATGCCGGGCGTCGAGATCCATGCCCAGGTGCTCGAAAGCATTCTGAGCGCCGCGGTGATCTCCCAGCCGAACTATGCGCTCGGCGTCGAGCTGCTCGCGGCCCTCGTCATCGGCCTTCTCGTCATCATCTTCACGCCGAATCTCGGGCCGGTGCGCCTGGTGCTCGCCGGCGCGATGTTTGCCGCCATCCTGGTCGGGGTGTCCTGGTTCTTCTACGCGCAGTACCGCTACCTGATCGATTTCACCTATCCGCTGCTGTCGACCACAGCGATCTACCTGACGCTGATCTTCGCCAGCTTCGTGCGCGAGCAGCGGCAGCGTGTGCAGATCCGCGGCATGTTCGCGCAATACATGTCGCCGGTGCTGGTCGAGCAGCTGGCGCAGTCGCCGGAAAAGCTGGTGCTCGGCGGCGAGGAGCGCGAGATGACGATCATGTTCTCCGACGTGCGCGGCTTCACCACCATCTCGGAGACCTACAAGCACGATCCGCAGGGCCTGATCGCGCTGATGAACCGCTTCCTGACGCCGCTGACCGACGTGATCATCGATCAGAAGGGCTATATCGACAAATACATGGGCGATGCCATTATGGCGTTCTGGAACGCGCCGCTCGACGACGCCGAGCATGAGCTCAACGCTTGCGAGGCCGCCATCCAGATGCTCGAGCGGATCGACGCGGTCAACAAGGAGCGCGAGCAGGAAGCCGTCGACGGCGGCCATGTGTACATCCCGCTCAATGTCGGCATCGGCCTCAACACCGGCATCGGCGTGGTCGGCAACATGGGCTCCGACCTGAAGAAGAACTATTCGGTGCTCGGCGACAGCGTCAACCTGGCCTCGCGCCTGGAAGGGCAGTCGAAGGAATACGGCTTTCCAATCATCGTCGGCTCCAGGACCGCGCTCGCCGCCAAGGACAAGTTCGCGATCCTCGAGCTCGACTTCATCATGGTCAAGGGCAAGACCGAGCCGGAGGTGATCTACGCCATCGCCGGCCGCGCCGACGTGATGCGTTCGGGCGCATTCCAGCGTCTGCGCAACGTCACCATCGAGATGCTCGGCTGCTACCGCAACCGCGACTGGCAGGGCGCACTCGATGCGATCGAGCGCGGCCGTCGCAGCGAAGATGCCGACACGCTGGAAAAGCTGTTCAAGCTCTACGAAGTGCGCATCAAGGAATTCCAGGTTGATCCCCCGCCCGAGGGCTGGACCGGGGCTTATGCGCTGCTGACGAAGTAGGGCTGCGAGTGTGTGGGCTCCGCCGTTGCCCACACTCCGTCATTGCGAGCAGAGCGAAGCAATCCAGAGTGTCTCCGCGGATGCATTTCTGGATTGCTTCGCTCCGCTCGCAATGACGAGTCTGTTGAGGCGTTTGTAGGCAATAGCTCGCGGCGGTCGTCCCGGCGAAGGCCGCGACGACCGCGTCCATTGAGGCGGGCGCGCAGCCTGCCTCACTCCACCCCGATCGTCGTCAGATCCTGGAACCAGTGCTGCGCCTGGACGAACCGCTTGACCTTCGGCGACAGCGCGTGCGGGTTGGTGTCGTGCACGACCCACACCAGCGCGGCGTCGTCGACGATCAATGCATGCGCCTGGGCCAGCAGTTCGTCCTGCTTGGTGGCATCGAAGGTCTGCTTGGCCTCGTCGATCAGCGCGTCGACCTTCGGGTTCTTGTAGCCGCCCCAGTTGACGCCGACCGGTGCGATCTGGCCGGAATGGAAGAAACGGACGATGGCATAGAGCGGGTCCGAGGTGACATAGGCGATGTTGTTGGCGCTGATGCCGGCGTTGATCTCGTCGGCCGCGCCCTTGCGCCAATGCGTATAGAGTGTCTCGAGCTCGACCACCTTGAAGTCGATCTCGATGCCGATCTCCTTGAAGCTCTGCTGCAAAAATTCGTTCATCGGCAGCGACAGCATCTGGCCGGTGCCGCCTTGCGCGATGATGAAGGTGGCCTTGAGCGGCTTCGCCTTGGAGTAGCCGGCTTCCTCGACCAGCTTCTTCGCCGCTGCGACATCGTATTTCAATTCGAAGCTCGGCTTGCCGAACCACGGGCTCGACGGGTCGACTTGGCCCTTGGCGGGCTTTGCCAGTCCATTCATCAGGCCCACCACCGCCTCGCGGTCGATCGCGAGGTTGAGCGCCTTGCGCAGCCGGATGTCGGTCCAGGGCGAGCCCGGCAGCACGCTGAGGTGATAATTCCAGACATGTGGCGTGACGTTGTCGACGAGCTTGATGCCGGCCGCCTTGAGTTGCGGCACGGCGTCCGGCGCCGGCGTCTCAATCAGATCAACCTGGCCCGCGAGCAGCGCGTTGGTGCGCGTCAGCGCTTCCGGCATCGGCACCAGCACCAGCTTGTCGACCTTGGGAATCCGCTTCTTGTTCCAGTAGTCCGGATTCTTGCTGAGCTCGGCGAGCTCGCGCGGCACCAGCTTGGTCAGCTTGAACGGGCCGGTGCCGGAGGGCTGGCTCGCGAACTTGTCCCAATCCTTACCCAGCTTCTCGTATTGCGTCGGGCTCGACACCAGGAACCACAGCATCTGATAGGGAAAGAAGGAGTCGACCGTCTTGGTGGTGATCTCCACCGTGGAGTCGTCGATCTTGGCGTAGCTCGCCACCGAAGGCAGGCGGGTCTTCACCTGCGCGCTCTGCCGCTTGTCGAATTGCGGCGCCTTGTCGTTGAGCACCTTGTCCAGATTCCAGATCACCGCATCGGCGTTGAACTCGCTGCCGTCGTGAAACGTCACGCCCTTGCGCAGGGTGAAGCGCCATTTTGTCTTGTCTTTATCGTCGACCTTCCATTCGGTGGCGAGGCCCGGCACCAGCTTGCCGGGCCGGTCGGCGACGTCCATCTCCCAGGCGACCAGGGGATCGTAGATCGTGTAGGCCGTGAACTGATAGGCGCCGGCGCCGCGATCGGGCTGCCCGGTCGTCAGCGGTATGTCCGCCATCGAGATGCCGTAGCGCACCACCGTTTCGGCGCTCCCCGGGATTGCGGATAGCGCCAGCGCAAGCACGGCGAGACAGGTCGACAGTCGGATACGCATGGCCCAGAGCTCCAAGGGAGAATTCAAGCGGAAATCGGGGCTAAACTTGCAATCTTGATGCCAGAATAGGCAGCAGGGCGCCTTGGCCGACCTCTCATCACAAGGACTTGTCGTCGCAGGGGCATTTTGCAGAATAAGTTTCCCCCCTTGGCATAGCCATTGCATACGATTGCATCAAAATTAGTCATTGAAAGCCGGAAGAGGACTGAGACGATGCTGATCAAGAAAAACAAGACCCGCGCGGCGCTGATCGCGTTGCTGGCGCTCGGCAGCGCGGCCGCATGGCCGCGCGTGGCCAGCGCCGAAACGGTGCTGCGCGTCGGCATGACCGCTGCCGATATTCCGCGCACGCTGGGCCAGCCCGACCAGGGTTTTGAGGGCAACCGCTTCACCGGCCTCACCATGTATGACGCACTGACCGGATGGGACCTGTCCTCGGCCGACAAGGCCAGCGTGGTGAGTCCTGGCCTTGCGACCGAGTGGAAGGTCGACGATGCCGACAAGACCAAATGGACCTTCAAGCTGCGCCCCGGCGTCACTTTTCATGACGGCTCGCCGTTCAACGCCGATGCCGTGGTGTGGAACGTCGAGAAGGTGCTGAAGCAGGACGCGCCGCAGTTCGACGCCAGCCAGGTCGGCGTCACGGCTTCGCGCATGCCGACGCTCGCCTCCGCCAGGAAGATAGACGACATGACGGTCGAGCTCACCACCAAGGAGCCCGACAGCTTCCTGCCGATCAACCTCACCAACCTCTTCATGGCGAGCCCGGCGAAGTGGCAGCACTTCTATGACAAGGCGGAAGGCGCCGACGCCAAAGCGAAGTCGCAGGCGGCCTGGACCGCGTTCGCCAAGGACGCCGCGGGCACCGGCCCGTGGAAGATGGCGGCCTTCACCCCGCGCGAGCGGCTCGAGTTGGTCAAGAACGCCAGCTATTGGGACAAGGCGCGCGTGCCCAAGGTCGACAAGATGGTGCTGCTGCCGATGCCGGAGGCGAATGCGCGCACCGCGGCGCTGCTCTCCGGACAGGTCGATTGGGTCGAAGCGCCGGCGCCGGACGCGCTGCCCGAGCTCAAGCAGCGCGGCTTCAAGCTCTACGCCAACGAGCAGCCGCATGTCTGGCCGTGGCAGTTCTCGCGCGTCGAGGGCTCGCCCTGGAACGACATCCGCGTGCGCAAGGCCGCAAACCTCTGCGTCGACCGCGAAGGTCTCAAGGACGGCCTGCTCGCCGGCCTGATGGTGCCGGCGACCGGAACTTTCGAGCCCGGCCATCCCTGGCGCGGCAAGCCGACCTTCGAGATCAAGTATGACAAGGCGGCGGCGCAAAAGCTGATGCAGGAGGCTGGCTTCGGTCCAAACAAGAAGCTGACGGTAAAGACCCAGACCTCGGCGTCGGGGTCGGGTCAGATGCAGCCGCTGCCGATGAACGAATATCTGCAGCAGGCACTGGCCGAATGCTATTTCGACGTGCAGCTCGACGTCATCGAGTGGAATACGCTGTTCACCAACTGGCGCCGCGGCGCCAAGGATGCCTCTGCCAACGGCGCGAACGCGACCAACGTCACCTATGCGGCGATGGACCCGTTCTTCGCGCTGGTGCGCTTCCTGCAATCGGGCATGGCGCCGCCGGTCTCGAACAATTGGGGCTTTATCAGCAACCCCAAGTTCGATGATCTCGTGAAGAAGGCGCGGCAGACGTTCGATCCCGCCGCGCGCGATGCGGCGCTTGCCGAACTGCACGCGGCCTCCGTCGACGACGCAGCCTTCCTCTACGTCGCCCACGACGTCGGCCCCCGCGCCATGAGTCCGAAGGTGACCGGCGTGGTGCAGCCGAAGAGCTGGTTCATCGACTTCTCGCTGGTGTCGATGCAGTAATCGATCGGCTTGCTCAGTGCACCCTCTCCCCCTGTGGGAGAGGGTGGCTTCGCGTTAGCGAAGCCGGGTGAGGGGTTCTCTCCGCGAACTCCTCTCGCGCGTTCGATGACACTGTACCCGCGGATCGAACCCCTCATCCGGCGCCGTAGCCGAAGCTTCGCTTCGGCGTCATCTTAAGAACGGCCGCCGGAGGCGGCCTATGCCACCTTCTCCCACAAGGGGAGAAGGAAGAAAGAACGGCAAGTGCTCGCCTATATCGCCAGACGCATCGTCTACGTCATTCCGATCGTCATCAGCGTCGCGCTGGTGTGCTTTCTGCTCGTGCACATCACGCCGGGCGATCCGCTCGTCGCCGTGCTGCCGGCCGATGCGTCGCAGGAGCTCGCGGCGCAGCTGCGCGCCGCCTACGGCTTCGACCGGCCGCTGCCGGTGCAGTTCGGGCTTTGGCTGCTCCGTGCACTTCATGGCGATCTCGGCAATTCCATCGCGACCGGACGCCCCGTGCTCGCCGAGGTCATGCGCGCGGTCAGCAACACCGTCACGCTCGCCATCGCTGCCGCCATCATCGGCTTCACGATGGGCATCCTGCTCGGCCTGATCGCCGGCTATTTCCGCGAGACCTGGATCGACAAGGTCGCAACGTCCTTTGCCATCGCCGGCGTCTCGGTGCCGCATTACTGGCTCGGCATGGTGCTCGTCATCATCTTCTCGGTCGAGCTGAACTGGCTGCCTGCGGTCGGCGCCGGTCCCGGCGGCTCCGGCGCCTGGGCCTGGGATTGGGCGCATCTGCGCTATCTCGTGCTGCCGGCGATCACGACGTCGGTGATCCCGATGGGCATCGTCACCCGCACGGTGCGCGCGCTGACCGGCGACATTCTCAGCCAGGACTTCGTCGAGGCGCTGCGTGCCAAGGGCCTGCACGAGCGAGGGGTGTTTCGCCACGTCATCAAGAACGCGGCGCCGACTGCGCTCGCGGTAATGGGGCTTCAATTGGGGTACATGCTCGGCGGCTCGATCCTGATCGAGACCGTGTTCTCCTGGCCGGGCTCAGGCTTCTTGCTCAATTCGGCGATCTTCCAGCGCGACCTGCCGCTGTTGCAGGGCACGATCCTGGTGCTGGCGCTGTTCTTCGTCTTCCTCAATCTGCTGGTCGACATCGCGCAAGCCGCGATCGATCCGCGCATCAAGCGGGGTTAGCGAGATGAGCCCAGCTGTAACCACGCAAACGGTGCGCTCCCTCCCCCGCCTGCGGGGGAGGGGTGGGGAGAGGGTGCTTCCACAATCGAGAACCCCAGTGTTGAGAAAACCCTCACCCGGCGCTTCGCGCCGACCTCTCCCGCAAGCGGGAGAGGTTAAGCGAGCCCGCGGCTTGCATCGAGCCAACCAACTTTCGTCCGGCATCAGGCAATGACCGAGCTCCCACTCCAGGCCACCAGCGATGCCGCGCTTCAGGCTGCGCCCGCGACCAAGGCGCGCGGCTATTGGGTGACCGTCGGCCGCCGCATCGCCCGCGACAAGGTCAGCATGGCCTGCGCGTTCGTGCTGCTCTTGATTTTCGTGTCCGCGATCCTCGCGCCCTGGCTCGGGCTGGAGGATCCCTACAAGGGTTCGATGATCCGCCGCCTCCGCCATATCGGCACAGCAGGCTACCCGCTCGGTACCGACGAGCTCGGCCGCGACATGCTGGCACGGCTGATCTATGGCGGGCGGCTGTCACTGCTCATTGGCATCTTGCCCGTGATCCTCGCCTTCTGCATCGGAACCTCGCTCGGCCTCGTCGCCGGCTATGTCGGCGGCAAGCTCAACACCGCGATCATGCGTACCATCGACGTGTTCTACGCCTTTCCGTCCGTGCTGCTGGCGATCGCGATCTCCGGCGCGCTGGGGGCGGGCATTCTCAACTCCATCGTGTCGTTGACCGTCGTGTTCGTGCCGCAGATCACCCGCGTCGCCGAAAGCGTCACCACGGGCGTGCGCAACATAGATTTCGTCGAGGCCGCGCGCGCCTCCGGCGCGGGTTCCTTCACCATCATGCGTGTGCATATCCTCGGCAATGTGCTCGGTTCGATCTTCGTCTACGCGACCAGCCTGATCTCGGTCTCGATGATCCTCGCCGCCGGCCTCTCTTTCCTTGGCCTCGGCACCAAGCCGCCGGAGCCGGAATGGGGCCTGATGCTGAACACGCTGCGCACCGCGATCTACGTCAATCCCTGGGTTGCGGCCCTGCCGGGCGCGATGATCTTCGCAGTGTCGATCTGCTTCAACCTGCTCTCGGACGGCCTGCGCAGCGCCATGGACATCAGGAACTAACGATGGTGACTCGAATGCGAACTGTCGCGGCGTCCCCCGTACACCTCTCCCGAAGGGAGAGGTCGGACCGCATCGCAAGATGCGGTTCGGGTGAGGGGTTACGTTTCACCGGGCAAGCCGCTCCCCCTCACCCGGCGCTTTGCGCCGACCTCTCCCCGCTGGGGAGAGGTGAGGGACAGCAACCAAGAGCAAGACCAACACGTCCGTCGCAACGTTGGAGCCTGTCCTACACCTCTCCCGAAGGGAGAGGTCGGATCGCATCGCAAGATGCGATCCGGGTGAGGGGTTACGGTGCACCGAGGATGCCGCTCCCCCTCACCCGGCGCTGCGCGCCGACCTCTCCCCGATGGGGAGAGGTGTTGCACGCGGGCCGGTCATGACTCAAACAACCGAATCCGTCGCAATGCTGGAGCCCGTCGAAGACCGCGGCGGCGTCGCGCAGCCGCTGCTTCAGGTCAACGGCCTGACCAAGCATTTCCCGGTGCGTGGCGGGCTGTTCGCCGCAAAGCGCACCGTGCGCGCTGTCGACAACGTCTCGTTCTCCGTTGCCAAGGGCGAGACCGTCGGCATCGTCGGCGAGTCCGGCTGCGGCAAGTCGACCACCGCGCGGCTTCTGATGCACCTGATGCCGCGCGATACCGGCGATATCATCTATGACGGCATGAGCGTCGGCCAGTCCTTGTCGCTGCGCGAATTGCGCCGCGGCATGCAGATGGTGTTTCAGGATTCCTACGCCTCGCTCAATCCGCGCCTCACAATCGAGGAATCGATCGCTTTCGGCCCGAAGGTTCACGGCATGGCTGATGGTGCCGCGCGCGCCCTGGCGCGCGAGCTGCTCGGCAAGGTAGGCTTGGTACCTGCAAACTTCGCCAACCGCTACCCGCACGAGATTTCCGGCGGCCAGCGCCAGCGCGTCAACATCGCGCGGGCGCTGGCGCTGTCGCCGCGGCTGGTGATCCTCGACGAAGCGGTCTCCGCGCTCGACAAATCGGTCGAGGCGCAGGTGCTCAATCTGCTCGCCGATCTCAAGCGCGAGTTCGGCCTGACCTATCTCTTCATCAGCCACGACCTTAACGTCGTGCGCTACATTTCGGATCGCGTGCTGGTGATGTATCTCGGCGAGGTGGTCGAGCTCGGCCCGGTCGACCAGGTCTGGGACCAGCCGGCGCATCCCTACACGCGTGCGCTGCTTGCGGCGATGCCATCCTCCGACCCCGACAGGCGTACCGAGACGCCGCCGATCACAGGCGATCCGCCCAATCCGATCGATCCGCCGCCGGGTTGCCGCTTCCACACCCGTTGCCCGTTTGCGGAGCCGCTCTGCGCAAATGCCACACCAAAACTCACCGCGCTCGATACAATGGGCCACGAGGCCGCGTGCTACATGGCGATCCCAGGTTCGGGCCACAGCCGCGCGCCGAGAGGGGAAACCGCATGACGAGACCGACGACAAAAGAGATCAAGGCGACGGCGCAGGTCGCCGGTGTTCCCGTCGACGACGAGATCGCGACGCGCATCTCCAATTCCATCGGGCCCGCTTTCGAGGGCTTTGCGGCCATCGCCGGCACGCTGCCGTTCGATCTCGAGCCGGCTTCTTACGTGCTCGCGCAGACCGAGAAGGTGTCGAAATGAGCACCGAACCCGCCTTGATGACGCTGACCGAAGTCGCGCGTGCGATCGCGATGAAGCAGGTGTCCTCGCATGAGGTGACGCGCGCGCTGCTGCACCGCATCGCGCAGTGGCAGCCGCATCTCAACGCCTTCATGTCGATCGAAACCGATGCCGCGTTGAAGGCGGCCGATGCCGCCGACGCCGAGCTCGCCAAAGGCGCGGTGCGCGGTCCGCTGCACGGCGTGCCGCTCGCACACAAGGACATGTATTACGACGCCGGAAAAATCGCGACCTGCGGCTCACTGATCCGCCGTGATTTCGTGGCGACGACAACCTCGACCGCCTTGCAGCGCTTGAAGGACGCCGGCCAGGTCAGGCTTGGCACGTTACATCTGGCCGAATTCGCCTACGGCCCGACCGGGCACAACGCCCATTACGGCCCGGTGCGCAATCCCTGGAACGTCGCGCACATCACCGGCGGCTCGTCGTCCGGCTCCGGCTCCTCGGTTGCGGCGCGACTGACTTATGCGGCGCTCGGCTCCGACACCGGCGGCTCGATCCGTATGCCCGCGCATTTCTGCGGCGTCACGGGGCTGAAGACGACCTGGAGCCGTGTCAGCCGCGCCGGCGCGATGCCGCTGTCGCAATCGCTCGACACGGTCGGCCCGCTCGCCCGCACCGCCGAAGATTGTGCGCTGCTGCTGGCGCTGATGGCCGGCCCCGATCCGGAGGACTCCACCGCAAGCCACGCGCCGCTGTCGGACTATGTCGGTGCGACCAAGGGCTCGCTGAAGGGCCTGAAGATTGGCGTGCCTGCGTCCTTCTACGTCGACGATCTCGATGCCGAGGTCGCGCGCGTGCTGGACGAGACCATCGCCGTGCTCAAGCGCGAAGGCGCCGACATCGTCACGGTCGAATTGCCCGACCAGCGCCAATTGTCGTCGGCGAGCCAGCTCGTGCTCGCGGCGGAAGCTGCCGCCTTTCACAAGCGCTGGATGATCGAACGCCCGCAGGATTATAGCCCGCAGGTGCTGATGCGGCTTCAGAACGGCCTTGCCGTTCCCGCCATCACCTATCTCGAGGCAATGCGCTGGCGCGGTCCGGCGCTCGCCGCGCATAATGCGGCCACCGCCGGCGTCGACGCGGTGATCGCTCCGGCATCTCCGGTGCCGGCGCCGACGATCGAGGAAAGCGATGTCGGCGGTGGGCCGAACGCGCCGTTGCTGTTGCAGCGGCTGACGCTGTTCACCCGTCCCGTCAACTATCTCGGCCTGCCGTCGCTCACCGTGCCGTCCGGCTTCACCAGGAGCGGCCTGCCGATCGGCATGCAGCTGATCGGCCGCTCCTTTGACGAGGCGACCTTGCTCACCATCGGCGCCGCGTTCCAGCGCGCCACCGATTATCACGACCGGATACCGAAACTGCCGTCATGACAAAGCTCGTCGATATCTCAGGCCTCAACATCCGCTTCACCGGTGAGCGCACGGTCTATGCCGTGAACGATCTCAGCCTCTCGCTCGGCGATGGCGAGGTACTGGGCCTGCTCGGCGAATCCGGTTCGGGCAAGAGCGTGACGCTGCGCGCGCTGATGCGGCTATTGCCGAAGAAGCGCACGCAGATCTCCGGCCGCGTCAATGTTCTGGGCCGCGACGTGCTCGCCATGAATGACGAGGAGCTCTCGGCGTTCCGCGGCCAGACGGTGTCGATGATCTTTCAGGAGCCCGCACTCGCGCTCGATCCGGTCTACACCATCGGCGCGCAGATCGCCGAAAGCGTGGTTCGCCACGAAGGCAAGAGTTTTGCGGAAGCGCGCGCGCGGGCGTTGGAGATGCTCGAGGTCGTGCGCATTCCGTCCGCCAAGCGCCGGCTCGATGCTTATCCGCACGAGATGTCGGGCGGCATGCGCCAGCGTGCGATGATCGCGCTGGCGCTTGCCTGCCGGCCCAAGATCCTGCTCGCGGACGAACCGACCACCGCGCTCGACGCCACCGTGCAGATCCAGATCCTCTTGCTCTTGCGCGAATTGCAGCGCGAGTTCGGCATGTCCGTCATCTTCGTCACCCACGACATCGGCGTCGCCATCGAGATCTGCGACCGCGTGGCGGTGATGTATGCCGGGCAGATCGTGGAGCAGGGCACGCTCCGCGATATCGTCCGTTCGCCGGTGCACCCCTACGCCAAGGGCCTGCTCGCCTCCACCATCCACGGCGCCAAGCGGGGGCAGCGGCTCGAAACCATCCCAGGCACCCCGCCGTCACTGGCCGAGAAGCCGCACAACTGCTCCTTCGCCCCGCGCTGCACCGTCGCGCAGCCGCGCTGCCTGGAGCAGTTGCCGCCGAATGTGGAGGTCGGACCGGGACGGGCGGCGCGGTGCGTGAACGCGGAGGCGATGGCGACCTCGTAATCGGGGAGCATTCAGACCCCATTCATCCCGGTTCCGGTTCCATGGGGCCCGTTCACGGAGAGGGACCTCACTTATGTACATTTCCAACGAAGGCCTGCTTGTCATCCTGTTCGTCGGCCTGGTGGCCGGTTGGTTGGCCGGCAAGGTGGTGCGCGGAACCGGGTTCGGGATCATCGGCGACATCGTGGTCGGCATCGCCGGCGCGCTGGTCGCGAGCTTTTTGTTCCCGAAGCTCGGCATTCGCATCGGCACCGGTCTCGTGTCCGAGATTGTCTATTCCGCCATCGGTGCGGTCATCCTGCTGCTGGTGGTGCGGCTGGTGCGCGGCGGCGGCCGGTTCTAGCGGCACCCCGGGGTCAGTTGATCCAATTTTCGACCTCTCCTCGCCCGGGGAGAGGTGACATGTCTGCAAGAAAAAGCCGCAAGACTGTGAGAATCCGGATTTGCGTGCGAGGCAGGTCGGGGTAGATGTGGCCATAGAGGTCCCGGATTATTCGACTGCGTTGGGCGACGAGCGCAAACGCGATATTAATCCGGGTCGATTACCTCTGAATTCGCCTTTGAAATCAGGGGCTTTGGCCCCCACCCGAAAGAGACCAGACTGATGGCAGCCGTTCCCGGCCTCCGCCGTTCAGAGCTCGGTGACGCGCTGCGCGCTTGTCGCACGGCGTTCATCGGCGTCGGCTTGATGAGCTGCATGATCAACCTGCTCTATTTGACCGGGTCGATCTTCATGCTGGAGGTCTATGACCGGGTGCTGCCCAGCCGCAGCATCCCGACGCTGGTCGGCCTGATCATTCTGGCCAGCTTCCTCTATATGGCGCAGGGCGTGCTCGACATGATCCGCGGGCGCATCCTGGGACGGGTCGGAACCACGCTCGACGAAGCCCTGAACAAGCGCGTGTTCGACACCATCGTGCGCCTGCCGCTGCTGATCGGCAGCCGCAATGAAGGTCTTCAGCCGCTGCGCGATCTCGACAATGTCCGCTCCTTCCTCGGCGGCATGGGACCGAGCGCGTTCTTCGATCTGCCCTGGCTGCCGCTCTATCTCGCCATCTGCTTCGCCTTCCACGTCATGATCGGCGTCACGGCGCTGGTCGGCGCCATCATCCTGGTCGGACTGACCCTGGTCACCGAATTCATGTCCCGCCAGCCGGCGCGCGAAGCCATGGGGCTCGCTGCGCAGCGCAACGACATTGCCCAATCCAGCCGCCGCAACGCCGAAGTATTGGTATCGATGGGCATGGCCGGCCGGCTGAACGAGCGCTGGAGCGAGGCCAACGAAAAATATCTCGCTGGCAATCAGCACGCCAGCGACGTCGCCGGCGGTCTCGGCGCGGTCGCCAAAGTGCTGCGCATGATGCTGCAATCGGCCGTGCTCGCAGTCGGCGCCTATCTCGTCATCCACCAGGAGGCGACTGCCGGCATCATCATCGCGGGATCGATCCTCTCGGCGCGCGCGCTGGCGCCGGTCGATCTTGCGATCGCGCATTGGAAATCCTTCGTCGCGGCACGCCAGAGCTGGCAGCGCCTCAGCCGTCTTCTTGAACAGATGCCGGCGCAGGCGATGCCGACCCAGTTGCAGGCGCCCACCAGCCGCCTCTCGGTCGAAGGCGTCGCCATGGTGCCGCCCGGCGATCAGCGCCTCATTGTTCAGGACGTCACCTTTGCGCTTGAAGCCGGCAATGGCCTCGGCGTGATCGGGCCGAGCGGCTCCGGCAAATCGTCGCTGATCCGCGCGCTGGTCGGCGTCTGGCAGCCGGTGCGCGGCAAGGTGAGGCTCGACGGCGCGGCGCTCGACCAATGGTCGCCCGACATGCTCGGGCGTCACATCGGCTACCTGCCGCAGGACGTCGAATTGTTCGGCGGCAGCATCGCGCAGAACATCAGCCGCTTCGATCCCGAAGCCAGCTCCGACGCCATCATTGCCGCGGCCAAGGAGGCCGGCGTGCACGAGATGATCATCAAGATGCGCGAGGGCTACAACACGCAGGTCGGCGAGCAGGGCACCTCGCTCTCCGCAGGCCAGGCGCAGCGCGTGGCGCTGGCGCGCGCGCTCTACGGCAATCCGTTCCTGATCGTGCTCGACGAGCCCAACTCCAATCTCGACACCGAAGGCGACGAGGCGCTGACCCGCGCCATCCGCTCTTCACGTGAGCGCGGCGCCATCGTCGTCGTGGTGGCGCACCGGCCGATCGGCGTTGAGGCGGTCGACCAGATCCTGGTGCTGCGCGACGGCCGCATGCAGGCCTTCGGGCCAAAGGAGCAGATCCTCGCCCAGGTGCTCCAGCCGCGCGTGACGCCACCGGCACCGATCAAGATCGTCAGCGAAGGCGGAGTGGCCAAGTCATGAGCACGATGGCGATTGGCGGCGGCAAGCCCGCCGCGAAAAGAAGCGTCCGAGAGTCGATCCGGTTTCACCTGATCCTCGGCCTCGCGATCGTGCTCGTCCTGGCCGTCGGTCTCGGCGGCTGGTCCTCCACCGTGCTGATCTCCGGCGCGCTGATCGCGCCGGGCCAGATCGTGGTCGAATCCAACGTCAAGAAGGTGCAGCATCCGACCGGCGGCGTGGTCGGCGAATTGCGCGCCCGCGACGGCGACGTGGTCAAGGCCGGCGATATCGTGGTGCGGCTCGACGACACCGTCACCAAGGCCAACCTAGCCATCGTCACCAAGAATCTCGACGCGGCGCAGGTGCGCGCGGCGCGACTCCAGGCCGAGCAGCGCGGGATCGACAAGATCGACTTCCCGCAATCGCTGCTCGACCGCAGCAACGATCCCGAAGTCAAGACACTGCTCTCCGCCGAAACCAAGCTGTTCGACGTCCGCGTCAACGGCCGCGCCGGCCAGAAGGCGCAGCTTCGCGAGCGCATACAGCAGCTCAACGAGGAGATCGAGGGTCTCTCCGCGCAGGAGCGAGCCAAGGACAAGGAAATCTCGCTGGTGCAGCAGGAGCTCATCGGTGTGCGCGATCTCTATGAGAAGCACCTGGTGCAGATATCGCGCCTGACTACGCTCGAGCGCGATAGCGCCCGCCTCAACGGCGAGCGTGCGCAGTACATCGCCTCGCGGGCGCAGGCCAAGGGCAAGATCACCGAGACCGAGCTCCAGATCATCCAGGTCGACAAGGACATGGTCAGCGAGGTCTCCAAGGACCTGCGCGAAACCAACGACAAGATCGGCGAATTGATCGAGCGCAAGGTCGCTGCCGAGGATCAGCTCCGCCGCGTCGATATCCGCGCGCCGCAGGACGGCATGGTGCTGCAATCGACCGTGCATACCGTTGGCGGTGTCGTTACCGCCGGCGACGCTCTCATGCTGATCGTGCCGCAGGCCGACGACCTCCAGGTCGAAGCCAAGGTCAATCCGGCCGATATCGACAAGCTCCAGATCGGCCAGAAGACGCTGTTGCGCCTCTCCGCCTTCAACCAGCGCACCACGCCCGAGCTCAGCGGCGTCGTCAGCCGTGTCTCGCCCGACGTCACCACCGACCAGCGCACGGGCCAGAGCTACTACACCATCCGCGTCTCGATGCCGGCGGAGGAGCTCGCCCGCCTCGGCGACTCCAGAATGATCCCCGGCATGCCGGTGGAAGCCTTCGTCCAGACCGGCGACCGCACCATGCTGTCCTATTTGATGAAGCCGCTGCACGACCAGTTCATGCGGGCATTCCGCGAGAAGTGACGCGCGAAAGCGCGTCATCTTAGAGGTGCTCGTTGTCATCGCCCGGCTTGACCGGGCGATCCAGTATTCCAGAGGCGGCTGTGATTGAGCCGGGACGCCGCGGCGTACTGGATGCCCCGGTCAGGCCGGAGCATGACGGCGGTGTGCGTGATGCGCAGGCCGCCTTTCACTGACGAACTGCTCTCGTTCTTGCTATAGTTCGGCCCAGCCCCAGCAACCCGGCGTCGAACAATGCAGTCCATCCACTCCCCACCGCCCATCGCGACCGAAGCCTTCACCGATGCGACCGCGGCCGTCGCCCGCCTCGAAGAGATCTACGAGCGCAACACGAAATTCCTGCGCGACCGGTTCGAGGCCTATGTCAATGGTGAAGCGATCGCGGCGCGCGCGCGGGCCTACTATCCCTTCGTCCGTGTCACAACGGCGACGTATGCGCGGCTGGACTCGCGTCTGTCCTATGGCTTCGTCGCCCGGCCGGGCGTGCATGAAACCAGCGTGACACGGCCGGACCTGTTCCGGACTTATCTCACCGAGCAGATCGGGTTGTTGATCCAGAACCACGGCGTGCCGGTCGAGGTCGGCGAGTCCGGCGAGCCGGTTCCCGTCCACTTCGCCTATCGCCGCGACATCAACATCGAAGCTGCCATCACCACCAGCGAGAACTCGCCCGTCACGCGATCGCTGCGTGACGCGTTCGACGTGCCCGATCTCGCCACCATGGACGATGCGATCGCCGACGGCACCTTCGAGCTGCAGCCGGGCGCGCCCGAACCGCTGTCCTTGTTTCGCGCTGCCCGCGTCGATTACTCGCTGCGCCGGCTCTATCACTACACCGGCACCGATCCCGAGCATTTCCAGAATTTCGTGATCTTCACCAACTACCAGTTCTATGTCGATGCCTTCGCTCAGCTTTGCCAGCAGCGCCTCCAGTCGGGCGAGGCCGGCCTCGAAGCCTTCGTCGCGCCCGGTAACGTCAGCACGCGCTCCGGCGGCGCAACGACGGGCGTTGCGCCTGCGCGCGCGCCACAGATGCCGGCCTTCCATCTGGTCGCGCCCGGCTATCGCGGCATCAGCCTGATCAATATCGGCACCGGCCCGTCAAACGCGAGGAACGTCACCGACCACGTCGCCGTGCTGCGGCCGCATGCCTGGCTGATGCTCGGGCACTGCGCGGGCTTGCGCAATACGCAGCGCCTCGGTGATTACGTGCTGGCGCATGGCTATGTGCGCGAGGACCACGTGCTAGATCGCGAGCTGCCGCTGTGGGTGCCGATTCCGGCGCTTGCGGAGATGCAGGTCGCGCTCGAGGAGGCGGTCGAGGATGTCACCGGGCTGGAAGGTTTCGAGCTCAAGCGTCTGATGCGCACCGGCACCGTCGCCAGCGTCGACAACCGCAACTGGGAGATCAGCGGACCCGAGGTCATTCGCCGCTTGTCGCAATCGCGCGCGGTTGCGCTCGACATGGAATCGGCCGCGATCGCGGCCAACGGCTATCGCTTCCGCGTTCCCTATGGCACGCTACTGTGTGTCTCCGACAAGCCGCTGCACGGCGAGATCAAGCTCGCAGGCATGGCCAGCGAATTCTACCGCCGCCGCGTCGGCCAGCATCTCGAGATCGGCCTCAAGGCGCTGGAGCGGCTCAAGCAGCAGGAGTCGGAGCGGCTGCATTCGCGTAAGCTCCGCAGTTTCGCCGAAGTGGCGTTTCAGTAGAGGTGGCGCTCCTGTCGCTTTGCTGCTGACAGGAGCGGAGATTTTCAGCATTGTCGGCGCGGGGCCGACCGGACCGCTTTGGATGCCGCTGACGCGCGACAGGATTATTGGCCATGACCTCGAACGGCTGGCTTTCCGCTTCACCATGCTGGACGATGGCGATGTCGTGCATTGCCAGATCAGCGATGCCGCGATGGACGAGCTCGCGGGCATGCAGGGCACCGAAAGCAGCGCGCGGCAGGCGCAGTTCATGTCCTTGCGCGAGACCATCGAGCGTATCGCCTCAGATCTCTACGACGAGGCGCCGCGGTTCAAAGGCTACGTGGTGCGGATTTTCATGCGGCATTTGGGGAGGTAGCTGTAGCTCCACTCTCCGCTGTCATGCCCCGGCTTGACCGGGGCATCCAGTACGCCGCGGCCCATCGATTCAACTACAACTGTCTCGGAGTACTGGATCGCCCGGTCAAGCCGGGCGATGACGGCAGTGTTGGTGGCGATACTGCTCCCACTTACTTGAGCTGTGATGCATCTCACCCCTCCAGCTTGTTCAGCAGCAGCTTCAGCGCCGTCGCCGCGAACGTCTGCATGTTCGCGAACCTGTCGTTGCTACCCGTCTCCAGCGTCATCACCTCCGCGGCGGGACCGGTGACCGCCATGCAGCTGTGGCCGGCCGCATCGCCGTAGCGGTTGCCGGTGGGGCCGGCGGCGCCGGTTTCGGACAGTCCCCAGTCGCAGCCGAAACGGCCCCGCACCTGTTCGGCCAGCAGGTTGGCATAAGGCTCCGACGACGAGCGAAAGCCCTTCATGCCGTCATCCGAAATATCCATCAGCACGCGCCGTGCATCGCGGGTGTAGACTACGGCGCCGCCGAGAAAGTAGGCCGACGCGCCGGGCACCGCGAGCAGGCTGGCCGAGATCAGGCCACCGGTCGAGGATTCCGCGACCGCGATGGTCTGCTTGCGCGCGATCAGTTTTGCCGCGACCTGTTCCGCAATGCCGACGAGCTCTTTCATGTCCTGTACCCCTGATCCTTGCAACCGAGCTGTGCCTTCCTAGCATATGACAGCGTCATGGGCCGAGTTGCGGGCGGCGGGTGGGCCTGATTGAATGGCGCGACGCAAGACGGTGCGGCGAAGCGCGGCGCAGAAGACAAGAGGAAACGTGAAAAGGGAGACGTCATGGCGTCCCTGATCGCCGGCGGGGTGGATTGCGACGTGCATCCGGCCGTGCCGCATCTGACCAGCCTGCTGCCGTACCTGAGCGACTATTGGCGCGACCAGGTGACGACGCGCGGCATGGTCGATCTCGTCTCGCAATCCTATCCGGAGAACTCGCCGATCACGGCGCGCCCCGACTGGCGCCCCGCCAGCGGCAAGCCGGGCGAAAGCCTGGAGGACATGCAGCGCCACGTGCTCGATCCCTTCCAGGTCTCTCGCGCCATCTGCAATCCGATCTACGGCGTGCAGATGGTATTTTCCGAGGATTTGCAAGCCGCGTTCTGCCGCGCGCTTAACGACTGGCTCGCCAAGGAATGGCTCGACCGCGACCCGCGGCTGCGCGGCTCGATCGTGATCCCGACGCAAAGTGTCGAGAAGTCCGTTGCCGAGATCGAGCGCTGTGCGACGGATCGCCGTTTCGTGCAGGTGCTGATGCTTGTGATGGGCGACACGCCGCTCGGCAAGCGCGCGCTGTGGCCGATCTATGAGGCTGCGGAACGTCTGGAACTCGCGGTGGGCATCCACGCCGGTTCCGCCTATCACAATCCGCCGACCGCAGTGGGCTGGGGCTCCTACCACATCGAGGACTATGTCGGTCAGGCCCAGGCGTTCCAGACTCAGCTCACCAGCCTGATCGTCGAGGGCGTGTTTGTCCGCCACCCGCGGCTGAAGATGGTGATGCTGGAATCCGGCGTCTCCTGGATCTCCCCTTATCTCTGGCGCCTGCACAAGTTCTGGCGCGGGGTGCGGATGGAGACGCCGTGGGTCGACCGCGCTCCGCTGGAGATTGTGCGCAGCAACATCCGCTTCTCATTACAGCCATTTGACGCGCCGCCGGACGAGGCGACATTAATTCGCCTGTTTGATCATATGCAGTCGGACGAATTGGTCCTATTCTCCACGGACTATCCGCACTGGCAGTTCGACGGCCAGGACGCGCTGCCCGAAGGTCTCACCGCCGATCTCGTGCGCAAGATCATGATCGATAATCCGCATGCAACCTATCCCCGCCTGACGTGAGCCCACTGCCAAAGGAGGCAAGGCGATGAATATCCAGTTCCGCGAGAGCCAAGAAGCCGCTTCCCCCCTGACCGACAAAACCGCAATCGCGGACTGCGACATCCACCCGGCACGCGCCACCCGCACCGAGCTCTATCCCTATCTCGCCAAACGCTGGCAGCATCATCTCGAAGTCTACGGCGTCCATGCCTATCAGGGCATGATGGAGGGGCCACCCTATCCGAAGGCCCAGCCCAACGCCTCGCGCCGCGATGCCTATCCGCCGGAGGGCGGTCCGCAGGGCTCCTCGCTCTCCTTCATGCAGCAACAGCTGCTCGATCCCAACAACGTGCAACTCGGCGTACTCAATCCGCTCAACACGGGGCAGGGGATCCGAAATCACGAGCTATCGGCCGCGCTGTGCTCTGCGATCAACGACTGGCAGATCGACAAATGGACCAGCAAGGACAAGCGGCTGAAGGCCTCGATCGTCGTCGGCAATGAGGATGCGCTGGCGGCCGCCGCCGAAATCCGCGAGCGCGCCGGCGACAAGAATTTCGTGCAGGTGCTCTTGCTCAGCCGCAACGTCGAGCCGCTTGGCCAGCGCCGCTATTGGCCGATCTATCAGGCCGCGGAAGAAGCGGGCCTGCCGGTCGGAGTCCACGCCTTCGGTTTCGGCGGCAACCCGATCACGCCGTCGGGCTGGCCGAGCTACTACATCGAGGAGATGGTGGGCCATTCGCAGTGCCAGCAATCGGCACTCGCGAGCCTCGTGCTCGAAGGCGTATTCGAACGCTTTCCGAAACTGAAGATGGTGATGATCGAGGCCGGCTTCGGCTGGGCGCCGTCGCTGGCCTGGCGTCTCGACAAGGTCTGGCAGCGGCTGCGCAGCGAGGTGCCGCATGTGAAGCGTCCGCCGTCGGAATATATCCGCGAGCAGGTGTGGTGGACCACGCAGCCGATGGAGGATCCGGAGCGACGCGAGGATCTGTTCGACGTCATCAAGTGGATCGGCTGGGACCGGCTGCTATTTGCGACCGACTATCCGCATTGGGATTACGACGAGCCGTCGCGCATACTGCCGGCCGGCGTCAGCGAGGCCAATCGCGAGGCGTTTTATCTGGGCAATGCCAAGAAGCTCTACGGCATTTCCTAATGGCAAGGCACGTGATTGCGCCGGTCGACGAGCTGCCGCCGGGGACGCGCAAATTCCTGGAGATCGAGGGGCGGCCGATCGCGGTCTTCAACATCAAGGGCGAGTATTTCGGCCTGATGAACCGCTGCCCGCATCAGGGCGCGGCGCTGTGCGAGGGCCCCCTGATCGGTCTCGCGCAATCCAGCGACCCCGGTGAGATCGAATATACGAAACTCGGCGAGATCATCCGCTGCCCCTGGCATGGCTGGGAGTTCGACGTCCGCACCGGCCAATCCTATTGCGATCCACGCCGTTTCCGCGTGAAGGCGTATCCGGCTCATGTCGAGCCGGGCGCGAGCGTGGTGAAGGGACCGTATGTCGCCGAGACAATTCCGGTGCAGGTCGAGAGCGACTACGTGGTGGTGGAGCTGTAGGGGTCTCGTCATTCCGGGGCGATGCGGCGGGACCGCGCAAAGCGCGGCCCGATAGCATCGAGCTTTGATGCGCAATTGCGCATCAGAGAATCCGTCGTGCCCCGGGAGTGCTCGGAGAAATGGATTCCGGGTTCGTGCTACGCGCGCCCCGGAATGACGATGGGGCTAATGACCCGCCACAGCATCATAAAGTCGGCGCCGTCTTGCCGCCGCTGCGATAGACGACCCAGGCTGCGATGATGCCGAGCAGCGACGCGAACATCAGCCAGAAGTCGGGGGAAGCCATCATCGCCAGCGTGACGATCAGGCTTCTCGCGCGAGGCGCGGCAACCGATTTCCCCGCGGAAGCTGATGAGTTCTCAGGCTTTATTTTGCGCTGCAGCGACCACCCATTGGCGGAACGCGGCCAGCTTCGGCGCTTCGCGCCGACCATCTGGGGCGACCACGTAGAAGCCGGCGTCGGCCGGCAGTGCGATCTTGAAGGGGACCACGAGTCGGCCCTTGGCGATGTCGTCCTGGACGTAGGAGGTCCGGCCCATCGCCACGCCTATGCCATCGATCGCGGCCTGTATGGTCATGAAGATCATATCGAAGGTGATGCCGGGCTGCTTGGCAAGGTCGGCCGGCAGGCCCGCCGCCGTCAGCCATAGCCGCCAGTCGTCGCTGTTGGCGTTCGACGTGTGCAGCAGCGGATGGTTTTTCAGATCCTCCGGCCGACGCAGCGGGTTGTCGCCGCGCAAGAGCGACGGGCTGCACACCGGGAACAGCTCGTCCGCCATCAGCCAGTCCGCGCGCAGGCCCGGCCACTGGCCACGGCCGTAGCGGATCGCGGCATCGACATTGTCGCGCTGGAAGTCGACCAGGCTGGTCGAAGTGGTGATGCGGACGTCGATGCCGGGGTGCTGCTCCTGGAAATCCGTCAGCCGCGGCAGCAGCCATTTGGCGGCGAGCGAGGCCAGGGTCGAGACCGTCAGCACCTTGTCGTCGTCCTTGCGCAGCAGCCGGTCGGTCGCAAGCCGGAGGTCGTTGAAGGCGGCGCGGACGCCCGGCAAATAGTCGCGCGCCTCCGGCGTCAGCGCCAGCGCGCGGTTCTGCCGGATGAACAGGCGGAGGCCGAGCTCCTCCTCGAGCCTGCGGATCTGATGGCTGATCGCAGTCTGCGTCACGTTGAGCTCGGCGGCGGCCAGCGTGAAGCTGAGATGGCGCGCCGCTGCCTCGAACGCCCGCAATCCATTCAGAGACGGCAATCTGGCAGTCATTTGGCAGCAGGATATATGAGTTTAATTCATGCGAATGAGTACAAATTGTCGTTTGTCGGAGGGCGTAGCTGAGCAGATATTAGCTGTCAACTTAGCTCCAGGAGCTGAAAATGTCTACGTTGACCGACAATTCGATGACAAATCATCATGCATCAGGGCTGCTCACCCAGATCGGCGAGACGCTTCACATCTGGCATGAGCGCTACCGCACCCGGCGCGAGCTGACCCACTGGACCGCCCGCGATCTCCAGGACGTGGGCCTGTCCTGGACCGACATCGCCTATGAGGCCGACAAACCCTTCTGGCGGGCCTGATTGGCCGCCAGGCCGGCGCCGCCTGATCACAGGGGCGCCGGCGGTCCCTTTTTTCTTAAGGCGCTTGTCATGAGCCTCCTGCGGCTGGAAGACCTGAAGCAATATTCGGACACGTTGCGCACCCGGCAAGGCGAGGCGCTGAACGTCCGCTTCATCGAGCCGCGCGACACCGACGAGCTCCAGCACTATTTCCGTTCGCTCTCGACCCGCTCCCGCTACAACCGCTTCTTCGGCGCGATCAGCGAGTTGCCAAACGGGCTATTGCACGACTTCCTCCAGGTCGGCGAGCGCGAACGCTTCACGGTCGTCGCAACGATGATGGTGGACGGCTTCGAGACCATCGTCGCCGAAGCGCGCTATGCTCTTCATGAGGAGAGCGCGACACTCGAATTCGGCCTGTCGGTTGGCGACCGTTGGCAGGGCCGCGGCATCGCGACCGCGCTGCTTGGGAATCTCGTATGCCGCGCCGCCGCGCTTGGCGCCGAGCACATGTTTGGCGATACGCTGCGCGCCAACGAGATTATGATCTCGCTCGCGCGCAAATCCGGCTTCGCTTTCGTCAATCATCCGGACGATTGGAAGCTGGTACGCTTCGACAAAGAGATCACGGTCGCGCCCAAGGACATTCCCTGCGCCAGCTGGCGTCTTTCCCGTCAGGCCGACAGCCCCTCAGCCTCGGCCTGACGCCACTGCAAGCCCGGCCCTGATGAACCAGAGCCGGGCTTTTTTTGTAGCCTGGATGGAGCGTAAGCGTAATCCAGGATTCGCGCGGCATTCGCAGGCGTCCCGGATTTCGCTTCGCTGCATCCGGGCCACTGGCCTGCTACTTCCCCGCGAACACCGCTTTCCGCTTTTCGATGAAGGCCTGCACGGCCTCCTTGTGATCGGCCGTATTGGTCAGGCGCATCAGCCGTTCGGCTTCGTGGTCTCGGGCGGTCTCGAAATCGAATTGCAGGGCTTCGTCGAGATTGTCCTTCATGTAGCGCAGCGCGAGGCGCGGGCCCTCGGCCAGCGACTTTGCCAGCGCGAAGGCTTCGGCCTGCAATTTGTCGTCGGGCACGACGCGGTTGACGAGGCCGATCGCCTCGCAGCGCGCCGCGTCGACCTTGTCGCCGGTGAACATCAATTCGCGCGCCCGTGCGGTGCCGACCAGCCGCGTCAACAGCCAGGCGATGCCATAGTCGCCGCTCAGCGCGATGCGGGCATAGCCGGTGGCGACGAAGGCCGATTGCGCGGCGATGCGGATGTCGCAGGCCATGGCGATGGCAAGGCCGGCGCCCGCCGCGGGCCCCGGCAGTGCGGCGATCGTCGGCTTGCGGACCGAGACCAGCGCGCCGGTGAGTAGCCGCTGCCGCTCCTGCAGATCGGCGACGCGGTCTTCAAGCGACATCACCAGCTTCTTCGGATCGCGATGTGCGCCCATGCCCTTGACGTCGCCCCCGGCACAGAACGCTGGGCCCGCGCCGGTGATCAGCAGCGCGCCGACGCCTGGATCTTCGCCACAGGTTCGGATCATCATACGCAGCGCCGGCGTCAGCTGGTCGGACAACGAGTTGCGCGCCTCCGGCCGGTTCAGCGTGATCACCGCGACGCGGTCGCGGATGACGCAGAGCAGTTCGTTGGTGCCGGTGTCTATGGTGGTTTCGGTGGTCATGTCGTTCCCTCTCTTTCGCAATTGCGAGCGAAGCGAAGCAATCCAGCCCTTTCGCTCCTCCTCATCCTGAGGAGCGCGCTCTTGCGCGCGTCTCGAAGGATGAAGGCCCCGCCGGTGGCCTCGCCCTTCGACACGCCGCGCGAAGAGCGCGGCTCCTCAGGGTGAGGGTTAAACTTCTGGATTGCTTCGCTTCGCTCGCAATGACGGTTGTTGTGACGTTATCGCTTCAAAACATCGCCTCAAAATTTCTCCACCCAGGGCCGCAGCTCCAGCTCCCAGCTCCAGGCGCTGCGCGGCTGCTGCAGCACGTTCCAGTAGCTCGCGGCGATCGCGTCGGGATCGAGCATCGAATCCGGCTTGTCCGCAGGTTCGGTCCGCGCCGCGCTGCGGATTCCGCCGTCGATGACGAAATGCGCGACGTGGATGCCTTGCGGCGAGAGTTCGCGCGCCATGCTCTGTGCCAGCCCGCGCAGCGCGAACTTGCCCATCGCGAACGACGCCGACTGCGCATAGCCCTTGACGCTGGCAGAGGCGCCGGTGAACAGGATCGCGCCGTGCTTGTTCGGCAGCATGCGCCTGGCCGCCTGCTGGCCCACCAGGAAGCCGCCATAGGCGCTGACCGCGATCGCCTGCGCCACCTCGGCCGGGACCAGATCGACGAACGGCCCGCGCGCGCGGCCGCTGGCGTTGTAGACGACGAGGTCGGGCGTGCCGATCTCGCGCTCGACCAGGCCGAACAGCCGCTCGACCTCCTCGGGCTCGGTCGCGTTGCAGGCATAAGCCTTTGCGGCGGTCTCGCTGCAGAGCGCGCCGAGCTTTTCGATTTTTCGCGCGGCGAGCGCGACGCGAATGCCCTGCGCGGACAGCAGGCGCGCCAGCGAGGCGCTCAGCCCCTCGCCGGCGCCGACGATGAGCGCGATCTTGTATGTCGGGTGTTCCATGGCGTGATCTCTCGGAAACAGGGAGCCGCTGATTTATGCACGGGCCGCGCAAACAACCAGCCGGGGCGCCGGTTGGCTTGATCACAATTCCGCAGAGCGAATTGCTCCTTCACGGCGATCATGCCGCCCTGACAATTTGCGGCTTTATCCAATCTCTCGGCTGGAGCATGATCGACATCATCCCAAGCGGCAAGCGCTAAAGCGGCGCAAAATGACCGCACGGCGGAAACGACGAGGACGATCATGCAAAAGCCGGCCACAGCGCAGCAGAAAATTGACGCGGGCGGGCAGGCCGGCCTGCTGGCCCCCGATACGTCAGGCATGAATTTCTACCGCGCCGATCCGGCGTTGACTGATCTGCTGCGCATCCATCTGCCGGACGCGCTGTTCCGCCACATCGAGCCGCATCTCGATCGGCTCGGCGAGCTTGCCGGCGGCACGCTCGACGATTGCGCGCGGCTCGCCGACCGGCACCCGCCGGTGCTGCACCAGCGCGACAAGTTCGGCCGCGACGTGCAGTGGATCGAATACCATCCGGCCTATCGCGAGCTGGAGAAGACCGCCTTCGGCGAGTTCGGCATCCACGCGCTCTCGATTCGCAAGGGCATCATGGGCTGGCCGGACAAATATCCGGTGGTGGCGAAACACGCCTTCACCTTTCTGTTCAACCAGACCGAATTCGGCATGGGCTGCCCGATCAACGTGACCGACGGCTGCGCCAAACTGCTGGCGAATTTCGGCAGCGAGGCGCTGAAGGCAAAATATCTCGACGGCCTGACCCAGACCGACATGAGCAAGCTGACCCAGGGCGGCCAGTTCATGACGGAGAAGGAAGGCGGCTCCGACGTCGGCACGCTGACGACGCGTGCGGTGCAAGAGGGCGACCATTGGCGCCTGTACGGCGAAAAATGGTTCTGCTCGAACGCCGACGCCAAGGTCGTGATGCTGCTGGCGCGGCCCGAGGGCGCCGGACCCGGCACGCGCGGCGTCGGGCTGTTCCTGATGCCGCGCTTTCTCGACGACGGCTCGCAGAACCATTACCGGATCGTGCGGCTGAAGGACAAGCTCGGCACCCGCTCGATGGCCTCGGGCGAGATCAAGCTGGAAGGCGCGATCGCCTATGCGGTCGGCAAGCTCGACCGCGGCTTCGTGCAGATGGCGGAAATGGTGAATTCGTCGCGGCTGTCCAACGGCGTGAAATCCACCGCGCTGATGCGCCGCGCCTATCATGACGCGATGACGGTGGCGAAGAACCGCGTGGTGTTCGGCAACCGCATCATCGACCTGCCGCTCGGCCGCCGCCAGATGCTGAAGATCATGCTGCCGGTCGAGCAGGCGCTGTCGATGAGCTTCCTCACGGCGGATGCGCTCGACCGCGCCGAGGCCGGCAGCCAGGATGCGGCTGCGCTGCTTCGTATCCTGACGCCGACGCTGAAATTCCGCGCCACGCGCGATGCGCGAAAGGTCTGCGGCGATGCGCTCGAGATGCGTGGCGGCATCGGCTATATCGAGGAGTTCGCCACTGCGCGGCTGCTGCGCGATGCGCATCTCGGCTCGGTCTGGGAAGGCACCGGCAACATCGTCGCAATCGATGCGCTGAGACGCGCCGTCGGCCGTCACGGCGCCGAATCCGCACTCGCCGCCGATCTGCATGCCCGTCTCGATGACAGTGCGTCGGTGCCGCAGGCCTGGCGCGACCGCCTGCGCACTCTCGTTGATCGCGCCGTCGGCTTTGCGCGCGAGGTCGCGGGCAAGGCCGACAACGAGGCCGATGCGCGACGCGCCACCAGCCTGCTCTACCATGTCGCAAGCGCCGTCGCGCTGGCCTGGGAGGCGCATCGTATTCACGACATGCGCGGCGATGCGCGCCGGCTGCTGCTCTCGCGTCTCGTGATCGATCATCGCGTGCTGCCGAACGATCCGTTCCGGCTCACGGAAAATGCCGTGCAGCAGAAGATCGCCGCGCTGCTGCTCGGCGATCGCGCGGCCGGCATGCGCGAGGTTGGCGAACTGGTTCTGGCGGCGTAGGCTCGCTACGGCCGCGAGCGCACTTCACCTCTCCCACAGGGAGAGGTCGATTTGCGCAGCAAATCGGGTGAGGGGCTCAGGTCCCACGATGGAGCGTAACCCCTCACCCGGCGCTTCGCGCCCACCTCTCCCGACGGGAGAGGTGAAGGTCCCGCACGCAACGAACAAACAACAAACGAGGAAACACCGATGAAGGCCGCCGTCCTCTACGAAGTCAACCAGCCGCTGGTCATCGAGGATGTCAGCCTGCCGAAGCCCGGCCCGCGCGAGGTTTTGATCCGCACATCGGTCGCCGGCCTCTGCCACTCCGATCTGCACTTCATGGAGGGGCTTTATCCGCACCCGCTGCCGGCGGTGCTCGGACATGAATCAGCCGGCGTGGTCGAGCAGGTCGGCTCTGACGTTACCTATGTGAAGCCGGGCGATCACGTCGTCACCTGCCTGTCGGTGTTCTGCGGCACCTGCGACAACTGCACCACGGGCCGCACCGTGCTCTGCACCGACACCACGGTGAAGCTTCTGCCGGGCGCGTCGAACCGGATGCAGTGGTCTAAACCTGAGAAACTGCACCAGTTCCTCAATCTTTCGTCCTTCGCCGAGCAGATGCTGGTGCACGAGAATGCGATCGTCAAAATCAGGAAGGAGATGCCGCTCGATCTTGCCGCGCTGATCGGCTGCGGCGTCATCACCGGCTACGGCGCGGTGGTGAACACCGCGAAGGTGACGGCGGGCGAGACCGTCGCGGTGATCGGCTGCGGCGGCGTCGGCATGGCTGCGATCAACGGCGCGCAGATTGCAGGTGCCGGCCGCATCATCGCCATCGACACCAATCCCGCAAAACTCCAGCTCGCGACCAAGCTCGGCGCCACCGACATCATCAATCCCGCCGACGGGGACGTCGTCAAGCAGGTGCGCGAGCTCACCAATGGCGGCGTGCATCATTCCTTCGAAGTGCTCGGCCGCAAGGAAACTGCCGAGCAGGCCTTCGCCATGCTCGCCGCGGGCGGCACCGCCACCATCGTCGGCATGATCCCGTTCGGGCAGAAGATCGAGCTGCACGGCTTCGACTTCCTGCGCGAGCGCAGGATCCAGGGCTCCTCGATGGGCTCGAACCATTTTCGCGTCGACATGCCGCGCCTGGTGGATTTTTATCTACGCGGACGGCTGCACCTGGAGGACTGGATCTCGGCCAAGCTGAAGCTGAACGAGATCAACGAAGGTTTTGCCAACATGAAGGCCGGCAAGACGCTGCGCAGCGTGATCATGTTTGATAGCTGAGCCAATTGAGATGTCATCGCCCGGCTTGACCGGGCGATCCAGTACCCTGCGGCAGAAGTTGTGCGTATCGACTATCGCCGCAGCGTACTGGATGCCCCGCTTTCGCGGAGCATGACGGCGGAGGGTGTGCGGGTCATGTGCCCTTCTCACCCCAATGACGAGAGAACACTAATCATCAAACATCTTCGGCGGCACGAACCCGCCGAACTCCCGCTCGATCAGCTCGGCGAGCTTGAGTGGCGTGCGGTCCTCGAGGAAGGGGCCGATGATCTGGACGCCGACCGGCAGGCCATCCTTCGTCAGGCCGAGCGGAATGGCCGTTGCCGGCAGGCCCGTCAGCGTGGCGATGCCGGGCCAGGCCAGCTGGTCCGGATAGACATGGTCCTTGCCATCGATGTTGATGCGGCGTTTCTCCTGTTCTGGCGAATGATCGTGCGGATAGGCCGGGGTCGGCATGATAGGACAGATCACCGCATCGAATGTCCTGAACAATTGCCGCCATTGCGCGCGCAGCCCGGCGCGGGCGCCCTCGTCGAACACCCAGGCCTGATGGGTGCTGGTGATGCCGCGGAGCCGCTCGGCAGCAAGGCTCTTGTCGTTGGGTGAGAGCTGCGCCGCGCCGGCATGCGCGCTGGCGAGAATGTCCGGCGGGAGGAAGGCGCCGAGAAAGCTCATCAGCATGCGCATGTAGAGACGGGAGGCTTCCGTAAAATCGGGAAACAGCGGGCTTTCGCGCGCGATGCTCGCGCCTGCACTCGACAATCGTCCCGCCAGCTTCTCGATCGCGCCGCGAATATCGGCGTTCACAGGTAGCAACGGATGGTTGTCGATCACCAGCAGGCGGAAGTCCTTCAGCTTGTCGTGTCGGGCATCCGGCAGCGCGAGCTTGTAGCCGATGCCGAGGTCCAACGGATCGGGGCCTGCCATCACGTCCAGCAGCAGCGTCAGATCGGTCGCACTCCGCGCCATCGGACCGATCACCGCCATATCGCGCTCCATCGGGACCGCGGGAAATGGCGGCGGCGTATGGCCGCGCGTCGGACAAAGATTGTAGGTCGGCTTGTGCGCGTAGACTCCGCAATGGAAGGCGGGCACGCGCAGCGAGCCGCCGATGTCGGACCCGAGCGAGAGCGGTCCGTAGCCTGCCGCGAGCGCGGCGGACGAGCCGCCCGATGAGCCGCCCGGCGTGCGGCCGAGATCGAACGGGTTGTTGGTCGTGCCGTAAATGTCGTTGTAGCTCTGCCAGTCCCCGAGCCCGACGGGAACGTTGGTCTTGCCGAGGATAACGCCGCCCGCGGTCTTGACCCGGGCGATCGACAGCGCGTCCTCCGCCGGCTTGAAATCCTTCTGCGGCGTCCAGCCCCAGGTCGTCGGCAGGCCGGCGACATTGAAGGATTCCTTCACCGTCATGGGCAGGCCGAGCAGCGGCTTGCGCTCGCCGCGCGCCAGCGCCGCGTCCGCCTCGCGCGCGGCGGCAAGCGCGCGGTCGAAGTCCCGGACGCAGATCGCGTTGACCTTGCCGTCGTGACGCTCGATGCGGTCGATCGCATCCTGCGTGAGCTCGACCGCGGAAACCTTCTTCGCGGTCAATGCGGCCGACAGCTCGGCCGCGCTCTTGTAGCTCCATTCCGACTTGGCCACGACGCTTCTCCTCCTTTTGTTACGAGGGATGATGCGCAGTTTGGCCAAACGCCGCAACCGCCGTTTGATCGCGATTGATATGTTCGCTAGCTGTCATCGCCCGGCTTGACCGGGCGATCCAGTACACCGAGACGGCTGAGATGGAACCGAAACGCTGCGGCGTACTGGATGCCCGCCTTCGCGGGGCATGACGGCCGAAGCGTACTACGCCGCCCCGATCAATATCCCCACCGCCAACACGATGGCGCCGCCGAGCACGATCTGAAACACCGCTTGGAGGAACGGCGTGTCCATGTAGCGCGCGCGGATGAAGGCAATCGCCCATAGTTCGAAGAACACGACCACGCCTGCGATTGCGGTCGCGATCCAGAACGCATTGGGCCAGCTGTCCGGCACGAGATAAGGCATGGTGTGGCCGAGCCCGCCGAGCGTCGTCATCAAGCCGCAGGTGAGACCGCGCAGCCAGGGCGAGCCGCGGCCGGTGAGCGAGCCGTCGTCGGACAGCGCTTCCGCAAAGCCCATGCTGATGCCGGCGCCGATCGAGGCGGCAAGGCCGACCAGAAAGGTCTGCCAGTTCTGGTGCGTGGCAAAGGCTGCGGCGAACAAGGGTGCGAGTGTCGAGACAGAGCCGTCCATCAAGCCGGCAAGGCCCGGCTGCACATATTGCAGCACGAACATGCGGCGGCTGGTGCGGTCTTCCTCCGCGCGCACGTCGGAATTCAGGATCAGCCCCGTCAGCTTCGCGGCAGTCTCTTCATGGCCTTTTTCGGCTTCGGCGAGATCGCCGAGCAGGCGGCGCACCCCGACATCCTCCGCCTGTTCGGCCGCCTTCACGTAAAAGCGTTCGGCCTGCATCTCCATGGTCTCGACCTCCCTGCGGATGGTGTCGAGTGACAGGTTCTTGGTGAGCCAGACCGGGCGGCGGCGCAGGAAGCCCTTGACGTCCTCGCGCCGGATCGGAGGCAGATGCGGACCGAAGCGCTGCTCGTACATTTCCAGCAGCATGTGGCGATGTCCGCGCTCTTCCTCGGCCATCTGCTCGAACAGCTTGGCCGAGTCCGGATAACGCTCCTTGAGGTCCTCGGCGAAGGACATGTAGATGCGGCTGTCCTCCTCCTCGGAGGAAATTGCGACCGCAAGCACCTCACGTTCGGTCAGATCGGCAAAGCTCTTCACGGCGGCCCTGTCTCAGTAGTTTAGAATAATTCTAAACTATATAGGACGTCGCGGTTCCCCGGTCAAATCAGGGGGCGCGGGCCTTCGCCAGGAATTCAAGCAGCAGCTGGCTCACCTCGGCCGGCTGCTCCTGCTGCACCCAATGACCGGCGCCGTCGACGAGATGGCAGCCGAGCATGTTCGTGCACGCTTTGGCCTGCATCGCCTCGATCACACCGGGACGCTGATAGATGCCCCAATCCTGCTTGCCTGCGATGAAGCAGGAGGGCACATCGATGGTCCGGTCGCTGAACAGCTGAAGCTCGTTGTTGAAATCGCCCGAGGTACCGCAGCGATACCATTGCAGCCCGCCCTGGAATCCGGTCCGGGCATATTCGCCACTGTAGTAAGCAAGCTCGCTGTCCGGCAGCCAGCGATTGGCGGCGATATCGGCCGGCAATGGCATCTCCTTCGCCACCGTCTCCGCCATGGTCTCGCCAGCGTCCATCACGTAATAGGTCGGCAGCTTTGCAAGCTCATTTGCGGACCACGATTTCAGCGGATAGGGCTTGTTGTCGGTCCAGTCCGCGCTCTTGTGATGATAATAGGCGCGGAGGAAATCATGCACGCCCTGCGGCGCGTGCTGCATGTCGGCATTGGCCGCGCGTGTCGAGTAGTACCATTGATAGTGCTTGCGCGGACGGGGCAGCGCGGCGAGCTCGCGATGCACGGAATCCTCGGCTGGCGGCGCGACCGGCGCGTCGGCCGTGCCAAAAGGCAGCGACGGCGGCCCGCCGAACGGCGCGCTCATCATCACCACCGAGCGGAACACGTCGGGCCGCATCAGCGCGCACCAGGCCGCGACCGGGCTGCCGAAATCATGCCCGACCACGTCAGCCTGCCTGTAGCCGAACGCCGACACCAGCCCGAGCGCATCGCGGACCAGGTTGAAGAAGCGGAACGGCGCGAGATCGCCGTCGTAATCGGCATTCCATCCCGTGGTGCGGCCATAGCCGCGCTGGTCGGGTGCGATCACGTGATAGCCGGCCTGGCCAAGTGCCGGCATCACCTTGCGCCAGGAAAAGGCGAGCTCCGGAAAACCGTGCAGCAGCAGAATGCAGGGCCGCCCCCTGGTTTCGAACCCGGCCTCCAGCACATGCATGCGCAGGCCATTGATGCCGTCGACGTAACGCGAGCGGATACCGGCGGGCAGGGGGATGTCGGGGAGCGTTGTCATCGTTTCCTCCGTGACGTGAGCCGGGCTTGCGCGGAAATCGTAGGGTGGGTTAGCCGAAGGCGTAACCCACCATTTTTGATGCTGCGAGAGAAGTGGTGGGTTACGCTTCGCTAACCCACCCTACGGCAGTTGCGCTACACCGCCGCGCAAACGAAGCCGCTGCCCTTGCGCCGGATCTTCCCAACCGATGGCGACGGGAAATGCGCGGTGCAGCACAGGGTGTCGGTGTCACAATAGTGCTCCAGGAAACTGCGGCGCATCGTTGCCGCCTGCGCCTGATCGAGGTCGAATTTCACCGACATCTCCGGATAGAGCGTCTGGATCGGCGAATGCATGAGATCGCCGCTGAAGACTGCGTCATCCTTGCCGCGACCAAAGGTGAAGGCGACGTGACCGGGCGTGTGGCCCGGTGTCGGCAGGATGCGGACGTGATCGCCAATCTGATGATCGTTGCCGACGAGCTCATGGCGCTTGGCCTCGACCACCGGCAGCACGCTGTCGGTGAAGGGGGCGATCTCCGCCTTCGCATTCTGCGCGGACCAGTAGTCGAACTCCTGCTGGGCGAACACGTAGCGCGCGTTCGGGAATGTCGGCACCCAGCGGCCGTTCTGAAGCCGCGTATTCCAGCCGACGTGATCGACGTGCAGGTGCGTGCACATCACGAAGTCGATGTCGTCGACCGAGATGCCCGCCGCGGCGAGACCGCGCATGTAGGCATCATCGGTCTTCATGTTCCATTTCGGCCGCGGCCGCGGCTTGTCGTTGCCGATGCAGCTGTCGACCAGAATGGTGTGATGCGGCGTCTGGATCACATAGGACTGGAAGCAGAGGATCAGCGTATCCTGCTCATCCAGCGCTTTCGCCTCATGCATCCACGCGCGGTTCTCGGCCAGCACCTCCGGTGTCAGCCCCGGCAACATCTCCAGCGCCGGCAGGAACGTCGTCTCCTGCTCGATGACGCGATGGATGGTGAGATCGCCGACCGAGAATTTGAGGCTCATGAGTACTCCCGCGACTTACGCTGCCGGCGGCACCGAGATCTTGACCGAGGGGCGCTCCAGCATCTTCTGGTGGAAGGCATCGAGCTTCGGATAGGCCTTGCGCCATCCGCAATCGGCGAAGCGGAAATCGGCATAGCCGAGCACGCAAACGAGGCCGATCTGCGAAATGTCGAACGGGCCATTGAGGACGTCAGGCATGTTCTCGAACCGAGCCATGCCGGTCCAGGCCCGGTTCCAGTGATCGTCCGACCAAGCCTGCCATTGCAGGCCCTGCGGTCGTACCATCTTCTCGTAGCGGCACAGCAGCATGGAATCGAGCATGCCGTTGATCAGGGAGTGATTGGTCTTGGCCTTCCAGCGCCGCGGACCGTAATCCGGGATCAGGCTGCCGCCGGCCATCTCGTTGAGATATTCGACGATGACGTAAGAATCCAAAATCACGTCACCGTCATTGGTGATCAGCACCGGCAGCTTCTTCAGCGGCGTGATGCGCGAATAGTCCTCATTGGCCTGCCCGGGCGCCACGGTTGCTGGCGTGAACTCGATCTTGTCGATCAGCCCAAGCTCGATCGCGGCGATCCGCACCTTGCGGGCGAAGGGCGAGGCGGGGGAGAAGGTGAGTTTCATGCGGTAATGACCTCTATCGAAACATACAGACCTCATCCTGAGGAGCGCGCCGCTGGGCGCGCGTCTCGAAGGATGGGCAACGGGAGGCGCTCTCTCGTCGCCCGGCGCAAACGTCGGGCGACCGTGTTCGTGGCTCATCCTTCGAGACGCGCGCTTTGCGCGCTCCTCAGGATGAGGACCGAGGCCTACGCCGCTACGATCTCCTGGCGCTGCTCGCCGAGACCTTCGATGCCGAGCGTGATGATGTCGCCGACATTGAGGAAGGTCGGCGGCTTCATGCCGAGACCGACGCCGGGCGGGGTGCCCGTGGTGATGATGTCGCCGGGCAGCAGCGTCATGAACTGCGAGACATAGGAGATGCACTTCGCCATCGAGAAGATCATGGTCTTGGTCGAGCCGGTCTGGCGGCGCTGACCGTTGACGTCGAGCCACATCGACAGGTTCTGCACGTCCTTGATCTCGTCCTTGGTGGCGAGCCACGGCCCGAGCGGGCCGAAGGTGTCGTGCGACTTGCCCTTGGTCCATTGCCCGAGACGCTCGGTCTGGAAATTGCGCTCGGAGACGTCGTTGCAGACGCAGTAGCCGGCAACGTAGTTCAGCGCGTCAGCCTCCGAGACGTATTTGGCACGGGTGCCGATGATCGCGGCGATCTCGACCTCCCAGTCGAGCTTGGTCGAGCCGCGCGGCTTCTCGACCGCATCGTTGGGACCGGACAGCGAGGTGTTGGCCTTCATGAAGATGATCGGCTCGGTCGGTATCGCAGCGCCGGTCTCCTTGGCGTGGTCGCTGTAGTTGAGGCCGATCGCCACGAATTTCGAGATGCCGGTGACCGGCGCGCCGAACCGCGGCTTGCCCGAGACGGCGGGCAGCGAGGCGGGATCGAGCGCCGCCAGCTTCTTCAGGGACTCGGGCGAATAGGCCTCGCCGGTCAGGTCCTTCACATGCGCCGACAGGTCGCGCAGCTGGCCGGATTTGTCGATCAGTCCGGGCTTTTCCGCACCCTTTTCGCCGTAACGAACAAGCTTCATTCTCGTTTCTCCCTTGGGATGGACTGATCGGTTGGCTAGCTTCATGGAACAGCGCGGCGGGAAATTCAACCGCCGACTAACGGCTGTTCGCGCATTGCTCCCCCTCATCCTGAGGGCCCGCCGAAGGCGGGCGTCTCGAAGGATGGCCGCGGGCAAGAGTGGGGCGTCATGCTTCGCCCGGCGATGCGAAGCATCGTCCGGAGACGCGCGAAAACGCGCTCCTCACCATGAGGAGCAATTTCGTCAAGCCAGCGCCACAAACCTGAACGCGTCGCCATCCCGTTTGATGTGCCCGGCCGAGAAATGACCGCCGATCACCAGCGTCGGCGTATCGGCAAACCGACCAAACAATTCGCGCCGCGTCGCGGCCGATTGGGTCTGGTCGGAATCCGCGGTCGAGGACCAGCCGAGATGCGCCATCTGGCAGGGGTGATGGGCGACGTCGCCGGTCAGCAGTCCCTGCTCGCCGTCCGACTGGATCAACACGCTCATGTGCCCGGGGCTGTGGCCCGGGGTCGGGATCATGCTGATCTCCTCGCAGAGCCGATGGTCGCTCGGGATCAAATCGGCGCGGCCGGCGTCGACGATCGGCTTGACCGAATCGTCGAACACGGCCTGCTTGTCCAGCTCGGCCGAATGGTCGCGCCAATACTCGTATTCGGTTCTGCCAAAGACGTAGCGCGCGTTCGGGAAGGCCGGCACCCATCTGCCGTCGACCAGCCGCGTATTCCATCCGACATGATCGACGTGAAGATGCGTGCACAGCACGGTGTCGATGCTGTCGGGGGCAAAGCCCGCCGCAATCATCGTCTCCAAAAATGGCGTGGTGCGATTATTCCAGTTCGGGACGCTGCGGCCCTGCTTGTCGTTGCCAAGGCCGGTATCGACCACGATGCGCCGGGTGGGGGTTTCCACTACCAGCGAGTGGATCGACATCTTCAGCCGGCCTTCCTCGGTCGCAAAATGCGGGATCAGCCAGGGCAGCTTCCGGATCTCGTCGTTGCTCGCCAGGGGAAGGATGAAGCGGGTCGAGCCGACCGTCTCCAATTCCACCACCTTGGTGATTTTGACCCTGCCGACCGTCCACTGCATGCGGCGTGCCCTCCTTGTTGTTGCTTTGGCGGCGAAAGATGCGGGTTTCCGCCAGCAAGCGCAATGGATCATCTGGCGCGGTGCGGCGTTATCGCGGGAACCCAGCGACAGCCAAAAGGCGCAGTCATGCCAGAGCTTGCAATTTCCGCCGAGAAGGTCGCCTTCATCATCGAGAAGGCGCGCGAATTCGACGTCAAGGAGATGGATGTCGATCCGGATTCGGGCTCGAACGCCGCCGACGACGATATGGTCGACGTGCTGGAGGATGACGGCTCCGACCCCATAGGTCGCGAACTCAGCGGTTTCATCGCCGCCTTGAACGAGGACGAACAGCTGGATCTGGTTGCGCTGACATGGCTCGGGCGCGGCGAGGGCACGATCGATGACTGGAACGATTTGCGCGCACGCGCCGTGGAGGTCCGGGCCGGCTATCGCGCACCCCGGCGCGAAACGATCCGATATCTGCTCGGTGATCCCATGCTCGGCGATCTGCTCGCAGACGGGCTCGCGGCGTTCGGCATCGACTGGACGGAAGCAAGCCTGACCGCCGATTCGTCGGCGCCGAGCCAGCGCTACGAAGACGAGATCACCAAGCAGCGGTGATCATTCTCGCTCGTCCCACGTCGTCATGGCCGGGCTTGTCCCGGCCATCCACGTCTTGCCTCGTCGTCCAAAGAACGTGGATGCCCGGGACAAGCCCGGGCATGACGAAGTCTCGAAGATTTTTTGCGTCGTGATGGAATTACAGCGTGCCCGGGAAGGCGCCGCCGTCGAGCAAAAGGTTCTGCCCGGTGATGAAGCCGGCCTTGGCGCCGCACAGGAAGGCGCAGGCATAGCCGAACTCGTCCGGCTGGCCGAAACGGCCCGCGGGGTTGAGCTTGGCGCGCTCAGTCAGGATCTGCTCCGGCGTGACGCCGCGCTTGTCGGCCTCCGCCTTCGCGGTGCCGGTCAGGCGGTCGGTCTCGAACGGACCCGGCAACAGGCCGTTGATGGTGACGTTGTTGATCACGGTCTTGCGCGAGAGGCCGGCGATGAAGCCGGTGAGGCCGGCGCGCGCGCCGTTGGAGAGGCCGAGGATGTCGATCGGCGCCTTCACCGCGGCCGAGGTGATGTTGACGATGCGGCCGAACTTGCGCGCCATCATGCCGTCCACGGTCGCCTTGATCAGCTCGATCGGCGTCAGCATGTTGGCGTCGATCGCCTTGATCCAGTCGTCGCGGGTCCAGTTGCGGAAATCGCCGGGCGGCGGTCCGCCGGCATTGTTGATCAGGATGTCCGGCTCGGGGCAGGCCTTCAGCACGGCCTCGCGGCCAGCGGGTGTCGTGATGTCGCCGACGATCTCGGTGACCGTCACGTCCGGATAGGCTTTGCGGATGTCGTCGGCAGTCTTCTTCAGGGCCTCAGCGCCGCGCGCGGTCAGCGTGACATGAACGCCTGCGTCGGCAAGCGAGATGGCGCAGGCACGGCCGAGGCCCTTGCTTGATGCGCAGACGATGGCGCGGCGACCCTTGATCCCAAGATCCACTGTTTCACTCCCGTAATATCAGGCAGGTTTTAGAGGGCGGCACTCTAGCCAACCTCGGCGCCGCTGATAAGCCACGGGCTCGCATCAAAATGCATGCGCGTCCGCGCGGCGATGCAAATGCGCCTGATCAGATCCGCCGCTCCTGCTTGAGGCGGTCGATCGCGGCCGCGGCCTCCGGCGGCAGCGACTTGAAGCCCATCTGGCCGGCCGCCGAGAACAGCGGTCGCAGCTGTGAGCCGGCGAGGAAGGGAGGCTGGCGATTGACCGGCACGATCTGATCGAACACCAGCACCAGCGTGGTGGCGACAAGGCCGACCCTGATGGCGCCGAGCGCGGCGCCGCCGAGGCGGTCGCCGATACCGGCCTCGCCGATGGTGTCGTTCAGCGCCACGCGGCCGATATGCCCGAACAGCATGCCGACGACGACGAAGATGCCGAAGAACCATATCCAGTTCTGCAGCAGCGGCGAATTCGGATTACCTGTGATCTGCGGCGCAATCAGCGGCATTAGAGCGACCGTGATGGGCGCGGCGAGCAGATAGGCGAGGATGGTCATGGCGCTGCGGAGCAGGCCGGTCCTGAAACCGAAGCCGATCGCGAGCGCGAGCGCCGCGTAGACCGCCAGATCGAAACTGTTCATGCACCAGACCCTGCCATGGAACGAAAGAACGCCGAACCGATCATTCCGGTTTCAGATCGCTAAAATCGTCTGTATTGATGGGCTCCAAAGCTTCCGGAAACTCGCTCATGTCAGACCTGTTCGATGTCAGTAAAGAGACCATCCTCGTGACCGGGGCAAGCCAGGGGCTGGGGCGGCAATTTGCCCGGGTCCTGGCGGCGCATGGTGCAGCGGTTGCGCTCGCGGCGCGGCAAGTTGACAAGCTGAAGAGCCTCGAAGATGAGATCCGCGGCAAGGGCGGCCGCGCCGCGGCTGTCGCCCTCGACGTCACCGACACCGCCTCGATCGCGAGGGCTGTGGATGCCGCGGAAGCCGCGCTCGGCCCGGTCACGGTGCTGATCAACAATGCCGGCATCGCAATTGAAAAGCTTGCGACCGAGCAGACCGAGGCCGATTGGGATGCGGTGATCGGCGCCAATCTCAAGGGCGCGTATTTCCTCGCGACCGAAGTCGCGCGGCGCATGATCGCGCGCAAGCAGTCAGGCAACATCGTCAACATCGCCTCGGTGCTCGGCACCGGCGTCTTGAAGGCGGTGTCGCCTTACGCGATCTCCAAGGCCGGCATGATCCAAGCGACCAAGGCGATGGCGCTGGAGCTGGCCGGGCAAAACATCCGCATCAACGCGCTGGCGCCCGGCTATATCGACACCGAGATGAACCACGCCTTCTGGTCGACGCCATCAGGCGAGCGCCTGACCAAGCGCATCCCGCAACGCCGCGTCGGCGCCGAATCCGATCTCGACGGCGCCATTTTGCTGCTGGCCTCGCAGGCATCGCGCTACATGACGGGAAGCGTGGTGACGGTCGATGGCGGGTTCTTGTTGAATTGATTCTCGCTGTCGTTGTGTACAGCGAGTTTCCCCCCACGTCGTCCCGGCGAAGGCCGGGACCCATAACCACAGGATGGAGTTTGGCGAAGACTCGTGGTTAGCAGGTTCGCGCCACAATTACTCGCTGGGGCTATGGGTCCCGGCCTCCGCCGGGACGACGGAAGAGAATGATGCGGCGGCTTCGCACGACCGCATCTCCGCCCTGATCTTATCCGCTGCCGTCTCGCCGATCATCATGGTCGGCGCATTGGTATTCTCCTTCTGTATTTTCTTCTCGTCATTGCGAGCGAAGCGAAGCCATCCAGAATCCCTCCGCGGCGAAAGTCTGGATTGCTTCGCTTCGCTCACAATAACGGGTGTTGAGATTACGACATGAACCGCATCAGCTTCTCCAGCCGCGCGATCTTGCCGCCATAGGGCGGATAGAGGTCGGCGAGCCGGTTGAACTTCGAGCGGTAGAACACCGGCTTCAGCTTGCTGAAGGTGCGAAACCCCCATTCGCCGTGATAGGCGCCGGTGCCGGATGCGCCGACGCCGCCCATCGGCTGGTTGATTTGCGTGAAGTGAAACAGGCAATCGTTGATGGTGACGCCGCCGGAGACGGTGCGTGACAGCACCTCGTCGCGCGCATCCCGATCCTTGCCGAACCAGTACAGCGCCAGCGGCCGGTCGCGGGCGTTGACGAAGGCGATGGCCTCAGCCGGCTCGCGATAGCCGAGCACGGGCAGCACCGGGCCAAAAATCTCCTCCTCCATCACGGCCATCGCTTCGCTCGCACCGAGGATCAGCGTCGGTGGAAATTTGCGGTGCGCCTTCCAGTTGGGATCGTCGGGCCTTGCCGGCTGCAGGATCCTTGCGCCGCGGCCCGCCGCATCCGCAACGAGGCCTTCCAGCCGCGCATAATGCCGGTCGGAAATGATCGAGGTGTAATCCTTGTTGGCGGGATCGGTGCCGAACATGCGCCGCATCTGCGCGCGCACCTTCTCGGCGAAGGCCTGCAACGAGCGCTCCGGTACCAGCACATAATCCGGCGCGATGCAGGTCTGCCCGGCATTGAGCAGCTTGCCGTAGGCGATGCGCTCGGCTGCCTCCTCGAGATCGGCCGATGCGTCGATGATCGCCGGCGACTTGCCGCCGAGCTCGAGCGTCACCGGCGTCAGATTGCGGCCCGCAGCCTCCGCGACCAGCCGCCCGACCCGGGTCGAGCCGGTGAACACCAAATGATCGAACGGCAGCGTCGCAAAGGCTTGTGCGACCTCGTCCTCGATGCCGGTGACCAGCATCTCGCCGGCGTCGAACTTTTGCGCGACCGTTTGCTTCAGCAGCGCCGAGAAATGCGGGACCAGTTCGCTCGGCTTGATGATGACACGGTTGCCGGCGGCGATGGCGCCGATCGCAGGCGCGAGCGTGAGCTGGAGCGGATAATTCCAGGGCGCGATGATGCCGACCACGCCGAGCGGCTGCGGAATCAGCCGGTTGCGCGCGGGCAGGAATTGCAACGCGGTCGCCACGCGCTGCGGCGCCATCCAGGTCTTCAAATGTTTGGTGGCGTGCCGGATCTCGGAGAACAGCAGCATCGTCTCGGCGATGGTGGTCTCCACCGCGGAGCGGTGGCCGAAATCCGCCGAAATCGCCTGCCGGAAGCGTTCTTCGTTCTCGGCGACGACAGCGCGCAGCCGCGCCAGCCGGTCGAGCCGCTCGGCCAGATCAGGCGCCGGTTCGGCCCGCGACCGCGCGAGCATGGTGTGGAAGGCGTCCTCGAGTGCCAGCAGAGGGGCGCTTGTCAGGGATCGGTTCAAGGATTGTTGTGAGGATGGCTCCAGGGATGGGTCCAAGCCGTTCCTCCCTCAAATGGCGTTTCGCCTCTGTTTTGTTGCCACAAGCTGGCCCTTTGTGGAACTTCTGGCAAGGGCGCGCCAAATGGACCCGAATTCGGTCCATCCGCCTGTCATAAAGTCGAAAAAAACGTTCCGGCAGCCCTTTCCAAAGGCAGCCCGTGTTGATAGATACGCCCTGCACCCGATGGGCTTTGCCCGGGGTTGCCTTCCAAGGAAGCCTTTGGGACGGAAGAAGCAAGCCACGCGAGCAGCGTCGGCCCTCTATCCATCGTCCCCGGCATTTTTCGCGAAGGCAAAGCAACGGTTTAACGCGGGGTGGAGCAGCCCGGTAGCTCGTCAGGCTCATAACCTGAAGGTCATAGGTTCAAATCCTATCCCCGCAACCAGTACCCCCCTAGACTCTAGGGGATCGGCCGCCGCCCTCTCGGAAATCCTGAGCAGGGCGGCGAGTTGGCCGTAAATCTCAATCTCCACCGGCTTGTATGCCCCGCGTGGATGAACAACGACTTTCTCGACAATCTCGCGAATGGCCTCATGGGCCGCCAGACGGCTGTCCTCGTCTGTCTCAGCAAGCGCTTGTTTCAGGTTACGCACCTTGTCGCGGTAAGCGTTCGCCGCATTCGGGTGGAATTCGACCACGGGCGGGGCGACGGCAGCAATCTCTGCCTCGATTTCGTCGCGCTCGGCCTCCAGGGCTGCCAGGCGGTCGCGTAGGGCGCGGCTTGGGGTTTCGGCCAGCAGAATGTCGACCGCCTTTTTGATCGCGCCGTTGATGTTGCCCAACCGCTTTTCGAGGTCGCGGTATCGGTGAGCCGTGGAGCTGTGCAGTTCACGGGCCATCCGGTGATACTCCCGGACGTACTCGGCAATCAGTTCAGGCGCAGCCAGGTTTTCTTCGATCCCCTTCAACACCAGCGCCTCGATCGCCTCACGCGGTACGGTCCGCCGGTTTTCACAGAGTCCGGTTTCCTTCATGCGCGTGCAGACCAGGAGCGAGCCGCGCTTGTCGTTACCGCCGACGATGTAGCCCGATCCGCAGCACCCGCATTTGACCAGCCCTGAAAGCAGGTTCTTCGGTCGTGTCGCATAGACCCGCATTGGGCCGCCGCGATCCTCGCGCCGTGCCCTGACCTTTGCCCAGGTGTCGGCGTCGATGATGCGCAAGTGCTCCGCGTCGGCCGTCATCCATTGCTCGCGCGGATTTTCGCGGCTGATGCGCTTGCCGGTCTCGGGGTCTTTGATGAAGGTCTGCCGGTTCCAAATGATCCGCCCGGCGTACAGCTCATTTTGCAAAATGCCATTCAGGCGCTTGCGACTGCCAGCGATTGTTGAGGCGTTCCAGACGCCGCCGCGCGGTCCCGCTACGCCTTTCTTATTGAGAGCGGCAGCGATGTCGCGCGGTGATCTTGCGCCGAGGTAGTCGGCGAAGATTTGGCGAACGGTCGCCGCTTCCGCTTCGTCAATCTCAAGCTCCCCGGGCTTTCCGGCTATCGCCCGATAGCCGTAGCTCCGTCCGCCATTGTGGCGGCCGTCACGCACAACACCCGCCTGACCGCGGCGAGTTTTCTGGGCGAGGTCCTTGAGGTAGAGCGAGCCGAGCAGCCCTTTCACACCAATGTGGATGTCGCCGGCAATGCCGTCCTGGGCCGTGCGGATTTCAATGCCCGCAAACCGCAGCCGTTTGTGAATGCCCGCCAGGTCTTCCTGGTCTCTAGAGATGCGGTCCAGCGCTTCGGCAACGACGACCTCGAACTTACCGGCCTTGGCGTCGCGCATGAGGCGCTGCCAGCCGAGCCGGTTCAACGTGCTTGCGCCTGAAATGGCGCGGTCATCGTAAACGGCGGTGACGATCAGCCCTTCCCGTTCGCAGATCGCGCGGCAAAGTGCGACCTGATCCTCAATCGACCGATCGGTTTGCTTGTCCGAGCTAAACCTCGCGTAGATCGCCGCTTTCATTGTCGCTGCTCGCGTCCGGAGGGGGGTGGTGCAAGTTATAATCTGCGATAGCCGCGGCGCGAGCAAGGGCGCGAACGAATCGCAGCAATGCGTCGTTGGGTGAGCCTTCAGCGGTCGCCGGCTCAACGCGCGCAATTGTCTTGTCAGCCTTCTCCAGAAGCGGAGAAGGCTCAGGTTTATCGCGGCAAAGCGTATCCCGCCCGCGACCAGCCATGCTGATCACTCCCATCACAGCGCAATTGCCACGCCTTCCCGACCACGGCCCGAGATTTCGGCGCCATGACATGCACACCCGTTTGAAGGGCGGCATCCGCTAGGGAATGAGCAGGTAGCTGAAGGTTCAGCGGCTACGCTTGGGATGTGCTGCTGAGATGGGCTGGGTCGGCTTTGGGAAGCTTTTGCTGGCCTGGAATGAAGGGGTTTACCCCGGGTGGCCGATAATCGTTTTATTGCGCTTCTATGGAGCCCATAAGCATTGAAACTGTACCGCGAGCCGCTGATTTTTTCAAGATCGATTATCAAATCACGGCCTCAGCACTGGCTTTGGTAGTGGTGAGACTTTTCCTTCGCTCCCTCCGTTTGCACTGTGTTGGCTGGAGGTTCAGGCGCGGGAGCAACCGGCCAATTCATTGGGCCGGCTTGCGCCACGCGCAGCGCGAAGCGCGGAATAAGGATATCTAAGGATATAAGGATAGGACCGGCTCTTCTGAACGAAATCAAAAGCTTGAATCATTTCCGGGTGAGGTATGACTCAGCCTTCGGTGAGGTATAGCTCAGCGGCAGGTGAGGTATGGCTCAGCGTTGAGTGAGGTATGGCTCAGAAAAAGGTGAGGCATCACTCAGCAAGCGAAGAATGCCCGGTGAGGTATGGCTCAGCGGCTCGAACCCACCGTCAGCGGACGCCATGCACGCAATATGCGATCGTCTCCCTTCCCTACCAGCTCCAGGCTGTATTCCAGCAACCGGCCGTCAGGGCACGAAAGCACAGCCTTTTTCACATCCCGATTGAAATATTTCTGCTCTTGCTTGGTCTGAAAGCGTTGCGCCAGCTCGACTAGGCTGATTGCGTAAGGCTTGCCATCCTTTGGCACTTTCAACGTGAGCAGCCGATACAATGCTCTGTGCATCGGCTGCGCTAAGATCATGTAGTCACGACTAAACGTGCGCAGTGTAGGCACCGCGCGCTCAACAATCCCCTCGTATATCCAATCCGGCACGCTCACGCGTACGCGCGTGGCCTTGCCTTGCGCTGTAGTGGCCAACTTCTCGACGGAGCTGCCAACCAACCGAAACTTGCCGCCGCGATATTTAGTGCCTTTTTGCGGATCAACCGTCACATAGGCATGGAATAGCCGGTCGAGGCTTCCGAGCACATCGTCACTGATTGTCCCGCCCCATTTCATGCGTTTGAATTTCACCACCTCACTGATGCTCACCTCGAACATGCGCGAAGGAGGCACAGGGACTACAGCATCCCGCCCGGCCTTCTTTTCGGCTTCGTAGCGCTCGACTTGGCTGCGATACTGGTTGGCCAGATCGGCCAGCCAGGTCTGCATCATCAACACCAGATCGTAATCGTCGATGCTGGGGATCTGAAATTCGCCCTCGGTTTTAACGCGAATAGTCACGCCCTGCGGCGTCTTATAGACAAGCTCCTTACGATCTTCGTTGCGTTGGTTCAGCGTGAAAGGTGTCATCTCCATGAGATGCACGTCATCCTTAATCGCCAGTTCTGAAAGTTCAGGGATGAAGAAATCCGGTTGCGCATCATCAGGCGCGACCGCGCGAAGGATCGTCTCAATGGGCGTTACATCGACGGTAGGCTCCCGGCCGCGTTCGAGGACAGTGACAGATACTGGTTTGCCGACAACAAGCGAAGCTGCTGACTTTACAGCGTCAGCCAAATTGTTTGAAATAACTTGGGCCGCGAGCTGAGTGCTGACGGTCACGGTCACCCGGTCGTCGCTTACCTCAATCAAAGCCCCCCGTAGCCATGAGGAGAAGGTATCCGCACCAAGTTCAGCCTTGAGGCGTTCAGCAATCAGTTGGCCGGGGTCTGTCGTCGTATTCACGTCAACTCGTGTTTACGATTTCACGATTCGTCTGGAAATTCGGCTTCCAGCAAGCGCCGGATTTCATCGGCCATGATCTTGCCGCGCCGGGCGCAGGCCATCTTTACCCGCGCATGCAGCTCGACCGGCACATCGATCGTGAACCGTTTCATGACGACCGGCGCAGGTGAAGCCGCGACGCCTTCGATCTTGGCTGTTTTCAAATGTGGTTCGACGCCTTCACCCACCCAAGCGTCAGCCGCCTGGGATTTGGGCGCGGGCATCTTGAACGCGACGGTCTTGCTCATGCTGCTGCTTTCTTGATGTTAAAACTCGAGAGGCTACGTGCCAGGCGGGTGATTTCCTTCCCGGCCTCGCTGTCGGGATCGGTCTCCACCACGGCCAGACCGCGCGCCGCGCTTTCCGCGTAGACCACGCGCTGGCCCAAGGCTCGGTCACAAACAGGCACATCGAAATTCGCCAGTGCTTTGGTCACGTCTCGCCCAATCGCCGTATTTACGATTTTGCGATTGATCACAAATACGGCCTGCAAGTTTTGCTTGAATTGCTGGGCTTCTTTGATGAGCTGGACCGTATCGGCCGAGGCCCACACGTCGTAAGGCGACGGCTGTACCGGGATCACCACCAGGTCGCTGGCCATGATCGCTGCGCGACCAAGTTCGCTCACCCGTGGTGACCCGTCGATGATTACCATGTCGTAATCCCGGGCAATGTTCGGCATATCTTTGTGAAGCGTCGGCTTTGGCATGCCGACGACTGTAAAGAGCGGCTTGCCTTCCCTCGCCGAGGACCAGGCGAGAGAGCTGCCTTGAGGGTCGGCATCGACCAACAGCACACGCTGGCCAGCCTTGGCGTACACCGCGGCCAAGTTGACGGCGATGGTGGTCTTACCCACCCCGCCCTTTTGATTTAGCACGCCAATGATCATGAGTTTCGCAATCGTTTTTACGATTGCACGATGACACGATTTAATGAGTTTGCAGCCGGTGTGCCAACGAAGCAGGCAAGAACTGTGGCTGCGTTGTCGCAAAGTCGCATTTACGATTGTACGATGACCCGGCCGCATCGTTAGTCAGCAGGGACTGTCGGTGACCAGTTCCCCGTAAAATCGCATTCACGATTTTACGGCTTTACGGTTTTGGTGCTGTCCAGCTGTTGTCGATCTGTCGTGTTGTCGTGTTTACGATTTAACGACTTGCTGCCTCAACTATCGGCAACCTTGGGAGCCCATGAAATGTCCGGCTCCCACACATCAGACTGACGACCACCCTCCAGAGTGGCAGATCGGCGCTCCCAAGTCAGCGTCAGGCCTTCCTTTCTGCACCATGTCTTGAGGTCTGCGGCTGCCGGCGTGCCTTTCACGTCCAAACTGTCGGGCATTCTTATGCGGATGCCCGTCAGGCCTTTCCTGGCGGCTTCGAGGATCATTATGCGGATGACGTCGGTTTTGAGTTCAACCGCGGCGCGATCCTGGCGGGCAAGGAACGATTCCTTTTGCAGGAATGGCAGCAGTTTTTCGACGGGCGCCTTCATTACGCGCGGCCTTTCACCGCAAACCGACCGCCCAGGTACGTGTCTGTCACTTGCAGGCGATTATGGCCCAACTCGCGGCTGATCTGCATCCGGGCTCGATAGTCGCGCGCGCGTTCGCCACGGCTCAGGCGTTCGTAAGTGGCGCCGCCAGCTGCGGGGGAGGGACGACCCGTTAATACACGATAGCGCCATTGTGCGTACCAGTGCCGGTGCCCGTGCATGTTGTGAATGCCGGCGCGCCAGGTGGCGTGCTCGACTTCCTTGCGAAATTCAATGTAGCTCTTGTTTTGCGGGATAATCGCTCCGCTACCGCAGACCTGGCGGACTTCATCGAGTAACGCCCGCTGGCGCGTATGGGTCAGCTTGACCTCGCGGGCGCGACCGCCCTTGCACCAACTCGCTTGCAGGGCAATGTGGTCACCGCGATCGGCTTGGCCGACGCGGAATTTCAAACTTTCTTCAAGCCGCAGGCCGAACGCCATCTGTAGGCGCAGCGCTAATTGCATCCGATCGGGGAGGGCGCTCATCTTCTCGCCCATTGTGGTGTGAGCCTTGCTGCCCTTGAAACCCTCGCGCAGCGGAATGCCCACGCTGGCGTTGTCGCGTGGCAACACGCTGGCCTTGCGGACGCCTTGCGCCCACCAGCGCACCCAACCCATGCGGTTCTTGAGCGTGCCGGGCGTGAGCCGGGCCGCTTTCCAATGCGCGACCAGGGCCTCAACGTGCTTCGGTTTGAGGGAAGCTGCACCGGGGAGAGCAAAACCAAGGCCGCGCAGATCACGCGCGATCGCTTGCAGTCCCCGGTGCCGTTGTGTTCGCGTCAGATGCGACCCTTCGCCCTTGAGGGTGAGATTCTTCAGGTCATAGGCCAGCGCGTCCACGTCGTTCAGCTTTCTTGTTCTTGTTTAGTGATTATGACCGCCCCGTGCGCCGTAGCTGCACGCGGCCCGCCGTCGCCGGCAGGATGGTCAGGTTACTCTGCATGATCAGTGCTGTTTCTCCGTCTCATGAGTCTGCAATCGGTTCGTACCGGGAGCGTGCTGGATTCCTTCAGTATCGCGCATACGCTGCCGCATTTTTTCCGTTCCGTTCATCGCTTACCTCTTTCAGGTTTGCCGCCGACATTGCCCGTGGGGTTGTACAAAACGGCCGTTGTGCCGGGATGCGCCCGGCTCGCTCTGATGACGTGCATCAGGTCTTGTTCTTCTTCTTCAAATGGTCGTGGCCCGGAGGCCGGTGGTGTCCCGCTTCCCCGGCCCAACGGCCCGGCGGTGTGTTACCGGAACAGCCCCGTTCAAGACTGTTCGACCCCCTCTGGCACTCGTCAGCACTCATTCCTGACAGGGTCCTGACACCCCCGCAGAAAGAGCTGGTTGTGGCTGATTTCCGCGTTCTTAGCCGCGGGCGCCGAGCTTGCGAGGCGCCGCCGTCACTACCGAGCAAGAATGGGTAGTGACGGCGGCGTTAGCCGCTGTTGCCGGTTTGCCGGCATCGGGGAGGGTGCTCCCCAAACCCTTCCTATGGCCGCTTAGGGCTTCGCCTTCCAGCGGCCAGCAGAGAGCTTGCGCCGCTCTCCGCACCTCACGCGCCCGGGCGATTCCCGGCACCCCATGCCGGCCTCCCGACGAATCGGCCGCCGCTTCGCAGTGAGTCGTCCGTGCGCAACCGGATTCTTTTTTCGGCCGGCCTAAATTGGCACCCGAATCGCCGGTTATCTGTCGGGTCATCTGAACCAAGAGGTTTTCCCGATGAGCAATAACAAAGACAAGATGTACGTTGAGCGCCGCGATCAGGGTGATTACGCGGTTCGCCGCGGTGGCTCGGAGCGTGCCAGCGACGTGCTGCCGACCCAGCGCGAAGCGATCGAGCGTGCCCGTGAACTCAATCCCGGTCACAGCCCTGTCGTTGAACGCGTCAAGCACACCAACGCGGGTAAGCCGGACCAGTGGCGTAAGGCTTGAGATTTTCGACACGTTGGGCGTGGCCCGAGAGGGCCGGGCTTTAGGCGTTGCCCGGAGCCGCGCGGATCTCCAGTGAGATGCTGCTTCGTCTCCGCCCATGCGGGTCACAATCCCTCACGCATGGCGTAATGTACTCCTCGCCGGAGGCACTCGGTCTCGCATTTGCCTGCGGCATCGCTATCACTAATGCGCGCGCCGGGTGCCGTTGTTAACCGGTCTCGTCGCTGCACTCGCTCCAGCATCTGCCTGCGGCACCGCTATCACTGCTGCTGTCCCGGGTGCATATTTCGGCTCCGCGCTGCTCCGCTGTTTGGTAGGTCAGACAAGAGCCACACCGTCACAACCGCATCAAGGCCAAGCCCTGCGGGCGCTACGCGGCCTTGACCCGGCCGTGCCCGTGAGGCGAGGGGCTGCCATCGGCTTTAAGCCGAAGTGTGGCTTGAGCCGAGTTAAAGCGAAGCGAGCACACACCTGACGTCCCAATAGGCGGCTCGCGAGACAATACAATTGCTTGGCGCTAGGGTTTGCCCATGCGCTCACTTGTGCTCGCAGTCGTGTTTGGTCTCATGGCCAGCGCCGCTGTTGCCCAGGACTGGGGCAAGATGGCGACGATTTCCAGCACAATGGGTGTGAGTGCCAGTCGGTTGTGCCTGGGTGAAGGTTCACGCGGGGATATCGGCTGTCCGGCTTATGCACCTAGCGTGACCACGGCTGGTGACGTGAGCATTAGCGGCAACCTATCGGCCAGCAAGTTTTACGGTGACGGTTCGGGCCTTACCAACATCGGCGCGGCGGGTAGTTCCGACCGTATCGTCAGCAGCACCACGTCGATGCTGGCCATCAGCAGCACGGGCTACGTTTCGCTCACGCAGAGCGGCGTCAACACGGGCTGGTTTGACCCCTCGCGCGGGTTGGTGACCATCGGCGTCAGCAGCACCGGCCCCATCAGCGGCACCAACGGTTACTTCAGCGGCCCCGTGATTATGGGGGTCTCCACTACCGATGCCTCCCTCAAGCTCAATATTCCCACTGCCAGCACCGGTTCCGCGATAACCTCCACCTATACGGCAGGTTCGGTCGATCAGCGGCTGATCGAAATCATCCGCAACACTAACCCCAACCCCTCGGCGGGTGCACCGTTCGCCGGTTACGCGGCGGATGCTTACGACAGCGTCTCCGGCACCTATAACCGCGCCTATTTTGGGTTGCAAAAACGTAACAACACCGGTGGTTATGGTGAAGCCCTTATTTCCGCTCCTCGCGATCTCGCGTTCTTTGTGGCCAACGAGAGCCTCAGCTTCAACAATTACGGTAGCTACGGCACCGAGGCCATGCGCATCGTCAGCAGCGGCTACGTCGGCATCGGCACTCTCGCGCCCAGCACCACGTTGTATGTCAAAAAGGGCTCATCCGGCTTTAACGGTGCACTTAACGCCCGCACCGTTGCGGCCTTCGAAAACAGCAGCGCCAATTCGGGTGCCGCTATTTCGATTATCGGCGGCAGCGGCACCGACGCCATCTTTTTCGGCGATCCAACCAACGAGGCCTCAGGGCAAGTGGCCTGGAATATCGGCGCCAAGGCGATTTCGCTTTACACAGCGAGCGGCAATACCTTTATACAGACTCAAAACGGCAACACCTACATCGGTTCGCCAGTGACAGGATGGCTCAGTCCTACCGCCACCCTGTATGTCAGCGGTACAGCTATCAACACCAGCTGGACGGCGCTGAACATGAGCACTCTTGCCACTGCCCCGCTCGAAGTCTCCGGCACCATCTCCGCCACCCGCTTTGTGGGTGACGGCTCGGGCCTCACCGGTATCAGCGGCTCGTCGGGCGATAGCATCACCTCCGGCAGTACTAAAGTCACCGCCAACAGCACGGGCTACGTCAGCTTCACCACGGGCGGCACCACCACCGGTTACATGAACACCGCCGGCGTCTTTGTGCTGCCGGGCGTCAGCAGCACCGGCCCCATCAGCGCAACGAATGTTTATGCAACAAACAATGTCGTCGCAAATGCCTACCAGGCGACGAACGGCTTTGGTTTGAACTGGGGTAACTGGACAACACAATTGGTCGGTAACTCCACAGGCGGTTATATGGCCTTCATTACCTCCGGCACCGAAGCCATGCGGATCGTCAGCAGCGGTATGGTCGGTATAGGTACAAACTCGCCGAGTGCCACTCTGCACGTTGTAAACGCCTCAGGGTTCGAGCAAATCGACGTTGATACGATGAACGCTGGCGGCCGCGCCGAACTCCAGCTCCGTGAGCGTGGTAGCAGCGTTGGTATCGTGCGGGTGCGCGGCTCCGGCAATACCGACCCAGGCTTGATGCAAATCGGCACTACCTCCGCTAGCGGTGGCCTCGCGTTACTGTCCGGCAACAGCACCGAAGCCGCGCGCATCGTCAGCAGCGGCAACGTAGGGATTGGCACCAGTACCCCCACTGCAAAACTCGACATAAGCGGAAGCACTGCGACCATTCAAGTAAACCCCATAGGTGCAGCAAGTGACAGGAACTACATAGGTTTTACCGGCCGTGTTCAGTTTGGTTACAATGGCACCACTCAAAATGCCGCTATCCAGGGCGGCGCAGGCAAAGGTATTGAATTCAACGTAAGCAACAGCTTTGGCTTAGGTCGGGCTATGGTCATAGATTCCAATGGCAAGGTCGGCATCGGCATCACCCCTAGTGTTGCCCTCGAAGTCTCCGGCACCGTCTCCGCCACTAACTTCGTCGGCAACGGCTCGGGACTTACGGGCATTGCCTCGACAGGTGACCGCATCGTCAGCGGCAGCGTCAACATGGTCGCCGAGCAGACCAGCGGCACCGTGCGGGTGAGTGGCACGCTGGCGATGGTGAACACCGGCAACGAGGTTTGTAACGCGGCGACGTGGTACAGCTTCCGCGTCAACCCGAGCACCGGTATGATGCAGATGTGTCGGCCCTAAAAAGGCTGGTGTTGTATGCGACGGATTGATATGCGCGTCTGATCCCGTCCGGCGAGCGCAGCCATGAAATACCCCGTCAAACGCTTCAAAAGCCTGACCGTCGCATTGAAGGAGATTGAGCCGTTCATCCGAAACGGCAAGCACCTGCGGTCCGGTGCGCCCTTCGGTAACTTCGGCGATATGCGTTCCCGAGAAATCCTGGCGAATTGGCTGATCTGTGCGGCATTCAACAGCGAGAGTCAGCCGGAACGCCTGACGTTCGCGAGCACGCGCGATCCGATCGGCGGGGATGGCGTCCTGGTCGATACCGCAACGGAGGAGACGTGGCCGACGGAGCATGTTCTTGCGCTGGTGCCTCCCGGCGACGTCGGAGAGATCGAGCCACGGGTATTGGCCGCGGTGGCGCAGAAGCTCGACAAGGGAGGTGCCGCCTACGCAACCGGCAAAACCCTTGTTGTGCTTCTTGAGGGGGGCGGCGAACGCCCATGGTTTCCGAACAAGGTAGCAAAAGCGTTGCCTCGGCCATTGCATTTTGGGGCGGTCTGGGTGGTCGGGCTGCAGGGCGTCGAGGCCGGGGAATACGTCTATAACGTCACGCAGATGGACGAGGAGGCTGGTATCGCCCACGTCTGGCGTGTACGCATCGCTGCAGATTTCGACAAATGGACAGTCGAGCGGGTCCAATGAGGTGCCAGCCGTCAGCCTCGAAGCGAAGCCGATCAGCGTGGACGCCATTGCCGTCACAGCTGCCCGTGAATGCGCGATTGGCCAAGGATCGTTGAGCAACAATTCCTGTCGCGGAGATAGAGTATGAAGCTCACAAATGTCCAGCAGCGGGCTACCCGGGCCACAAGCCCGAGGTCACAGTTTCCGCAAAATTGCAGGCACGTGCTCAGGGTTAAAGCCGACACGCCCAACTTCAATTCCCTCTATGGCCAAATGAAAGAGCTGGCGGGCAACACCGGAAGATTTCTTGAAGTGCTGCCAGGCCATATGGCCTTTCATTTTGAGAGCTTTGACGCCTTTTCGAAATTCTACTCGTTCGTTGCTAGCAGCCATATTCGGATACTGAGACCAGGTGAAGACCTGTTGCCCGGAGATATGATGACTACGACGGCATCTTTGAGCGAAAAGTTCCAGGAATGCCGGTCTCGTGTTCACGACGATGCATTCGAGGCGCGCCTTGCCCAACACATGGTCGAACCGGTTCTCGGCAAGATGACCCAAATCAAAGCGGACTATGTCTACCAGACAAGCCTGTTTCTACGGCGCTCGATTGTTCGCTATCTGGTCCTGGCCCTTTACCGGCTGTTGGATAAGCCCAACGAGAAGGGCAAGACCGGAGTTACAGCTTCAATCGAAAGCCTCCTCGAAATGGCGCGATCAGAAGACGTTCTGTCGGGTCAGCAGGTCGACCAGTTTACGCGCGACTTTGAGAAGATCAAAACTGACGGCGCCCAAGGTGAATATAACTTCGTCCAGGCCATTCGCGATTTGAGAAACATCCAGGTGGCGCACAGCCTCATCCCTCACGCTGACCCGACGGACCAGCTGTGGGCGCATCATCTGTCGGATTTCGCAGACGAGATTTTTCGCTTCATGGTGGAGCTTGAAGGGGCTTTGACGGAAGCAACGGGCGTTGCGCTAAACAGCCTGCGTACAAACGCTGACAGATTCCGCGACAATGCCGATGCGCTTTGGCAGGTTCTGGTTACGGAGAAGACGGCCGGGGACGAAGTTTGGAAGCGCCGCTAGGCGCCGTGCAGCTACCCGCTGTTGCACAAGTCAAAATATATGCAACAGGGGTAGGCATGAACGTGCGCAACGGCTTTGACCGTTGCGTAAGTCTGTTGCAAATTGCAGGCAGTGAAATACGGCTATGCCCGCGTCTCTACCACCGAGCAGGATCATGCCGGGCAGGTTGACGCGCTCAATGCTGCCGGCGCCGTCAAGGTCTTCAGTGAAAAGATAAGCGGGGTGAGGGCCGACCGGCCGCAGCTCGCCCGTGCAATCGCTGCGCTCGACCAGGGCGACGTGCTGGCCGTGACGCGTATTGACCGTTTGGCGCGTTCATCGCGTGACCTTCTCAATATTGTGCATGAGGTTGAGGCCAGGGGCGCGACCTTTGAGTCGCTAACCGAGCCTTGGGCCAACACGAACTCACCGCAAGCCGCTGCCATGCTGACGATGCTTTCGGCTTTTGCCCAGCTCGAGAGGTCGTTCATTCTTGCCCGAACGGCTGACGGACGAGCGCGATCCAAGGCGCAGGGCCGTCATTTTGGACCAAAGTTCAAGCTTAACCAGGAGCAGATCGCGCACGCGCGGGATCTGCAAAACCAAGAGAAAGGTTTGCGGGAGATTGGTAGGCTTTTGGGTTGTCACGCCTCGACTGTATCGCGCGCCTTACGACAACAGGAAGAGGAGGAAATCGCATGACCGCAATCATGCTCACCCGCGTCGATGAGCGCAGGAATATGGCTCGTTACTACAAGCTGGATATTCAGCCCACATTGTTTGGCGAGTCCTCGCTTGTGCGAGAATGGGGGCGCATTGGCCGCGCTGGAACGGTTCGCATTGAGGCCTATCCGACTCGTGGTAAGGCTGATCTGGCCTTGATCTTGAAATGGGCCGAAAAGAGAAGGCGAGGCTATCGCTAGAGAGGTCATCTAATGTGGTACGACGAGCTACCAGGAAACTCGTGGATGGGCCTCTGGTCGGGTTACGTAAGGTGCGGAGCGGACTGCCACGGCATCCGCAAGATCGCCGTGCCATGTCCAGCGTGTGGAGCTGGCCCGCTAGATACTTCGCCCCAAACGGTAGTCATGGACGGTCGAGAAACGATAATCCATGCGGCCTTCATGGGCGCCGAAGGTCGTTATGAAGACTACATCTATCCGCAGATGCTTCAGCGCGAGTGGGAGCGTCCAGCTGCTGAGTTCGAAGGTTTGTCACATTTCCCAGAGGAGAATCGCCCCTCGGCTCGTGCGGCCTTAGTGCTTCTTTTTTGGAGTTACTTTGAGACGCGCATTGAGCGGCTTCACCGCACAGCCATGCGCCACCTTCCGCAGCGCGTTTTAGATGATACGCTTCGGCGCTATTCTGGTATCGGGCCTCGTCTGCACGAACTGTACAGAATATTTTTTGGGACCAATTACTTCGACGATCTTCGCGCCTGCGGTTTTAGCAGCATTGCTGATCTGTTAAAGGACATCCATCAACGTAGAAATGAATTTAGTCATGGAAGGCCGCAGGCGATCAATGACGCGACGGTAAAGGCTCTCGTCGAGAATCTCCAGGCTGAGCACGAAGCTTGGATCGCCGTGTATAATTCCCGAGTGAGGGCCTGAACTAACGTGGGCGAAGCGAAGCGGAAGAGGGAAGCTGTTTTAAGCGGTCCGTGTCCGTGCGGCTCCATAAGGCCCGCGCGAGTCTGCTGTTTCAACGGCAAGAACTGGCACAAACCACCGGCGGTACTTGGGCTTAAGGCCCTGCCTGCGGGATCAGGCGTAGAAAAATGCTACATGAAGGACCTGGGCTCGTGCGTCGGCCCGATCTCGGGCGAGCACATTATTTCAGAGGCAGTCATCCGGGTTTTAATGGCTGACGGCGATTTCTCGATTGCGGGCCTTCCTTGGTTGGCGCCTGGTGAGACAAAAATTCTACCGCCGCAAAGCCTTCGAGCGAATTGTCTTTGCACCAGCACAACAGTGCGCTTCATCCTCTTGACGATGCGGCCAAATACTTTTTCGCGTCGCTTAAATCATTTTTAGAGCATGATTCGGACTCAAGGCATGCGCTTGTCTCGGGACATGACATTGAGCGTTGGTTACTGAAGACGGCCAAAGCCGCGGCCGTCTCGAAGAATCTGGCGAGAGGCAGGGAGCGGCTATCTGGCGCGTTCTCACGCGACGCAGCGCTATTGGACATGCTCGACGATCCCAGCCATTGGCCGGAGGGGGCTGGGCTCTATTGCACCATGAATACTGGCGACCGAACTCTCAACCATACGCGCTTCCAGTTACAGCCGCTGACGAACGCCCAAGAGGACATCGAGGCGCTGGCGCTAAACATCTTGGGCCTGGGCTTCGTGCTGCTGCTAGAACCACTGGATGAGAGCAAGTATCCGTTTCTGCGTGGAGCACGATATCGACCGGGGAGGATCGTCATATCCTACCCGACCTCGACCAATTGGCTGACAATGAGTTGGAGTGACGGCAAGGCGCACGAGCCCCTGACGATGCAATTCGTGCAGCCGGTGCCCCGCTTGGCTTAGCTGATCACACAATCTGCGAAGCGTACGCCGACTCGTAGATTTTTTTGCCCTCTTGGGTTTCCAGCCGAAGCAGACAGTACAGCTCCCAATAACGGCTCCAACGCTCGTTGGTCGGCGGCAGGTATTCAATGGGCAAGCCAATCTGCTTGGCGTTCGCATAGTCGATAGGCTGGCCGTGCGTTTTCCACCGGGCAGAACTCATCAACTCCTGCGAAATCGTCGAGCTGGGCGCGCCCCGGCGTTTCAGCATGTCTTCCGCAAACGTCCTGACTCGGTCGCGAATACCCTGAAATTTCTTGACGGTCCGTGCATCAAAGCCATCGAGCATGAGCAGCGCCACCTGGTCCTGAGGATTTTTGCGCAGCGCGCCACAGTGTTCCTCGTAGGCTTCCAAATAGCCCGTTACCGAGTAAAACAGCTCGTTTCCGCGCGCATCCCTCATGAGGAACTGCGGATCGATCATGCCGAGTTCAGAAGCGTCACTCATAATGATCGTATTGGCTCCCAGCGCCATCAGAGTTCCGGCGCTCTTGGCCAGGTCTGTAACGATGACCCTGAACTCCCTGTCGCGTGCCTTTGCATGGATAAGCGAGACCAGCTTTTCGCAGGCGTCGACATCGCCGCCGCCGGTATTGAGCAGAAGATCGATCGGTGAATTTTCCGGGATGTTGTGGAGCATCTCCACGAAGCCGATAACATCGTTACGGTCGATCTCAGTTTCCAAGCCGCCGACATAGCAGATAAGATTTGTGTGCTCGGCAGCGTTGATCTGCTTGATGAGTTCCTGCCTTTGATAGCGGCCGGCGTTCATCGCCGCATACATGGGCGTCTTTGTCAGCGGTCGTTCGGCTTTGACCGGTTCGGTCGTTGCCGCTGACCCCGAGACCACCTCACTTTTGTCAATCACCAAAAGAATCCCCCACCCAGTCAATTTTCCCATTTCTAACGAAATAGTGGCATCTGCGCCTACCGTCATAGTAATTCACGCTTGGAGAAAGAGATAGAGGGCCATCAACCTTAGATAAGCTCCACCAGGGGCTGCGTGCTTGATCCAGATTGAGCATGATGCGATGACCGCTTTGGCATGGACAATCGAAGGCGATCCATTTCAACCGCGACGCTTCGCCGACGACGACGGCGGTATTCCTCGGTAGCTTCTCCGGAATCTCATCGGCCGACTCGACCTGACCGAGGTAGTACAGCGGCGGCTGATTCGTTAGCCACTGAGGAAGCCAGTCGAGCCGTAGCCACTGCCACCGCGGCAGACGTGTCATCCACTGCGGAAGCCAGTCGATCCATCGCCACTGCCACCAACGAACCTTCATGCCCCGGGCCAGGCTTGTTCAAGAAAGGGATTGCTCTCGCCTTTGCCGATCTTCTGGCTCTCGGGATCGCAGTAATGGCCTGGCCGCGGCTTCGCGTTGTTGGTGGAAATCTCTCGCTCGTGCCAGCGGAAAAGCACTTCTGTTGGCCTGGGGCTGGGACCGAAGCCTATCAGGCGCTCTAGAAGCTCATTAATGGCGGCCGAAGCGATGCCGCTGGTGAAGCTCACAACCGCAGGCTCAACGCCTCCTAACACAGGCGCATAGCCTTCGTTCTCCAGCCGAACCCTTTCCTCCGGCGTCCGCAGCTCGGTCTGTGCGCGGGCTAGGTCGATCCGGTCGCGGCAGACGAGACAGGCGCCCCCGGGGGCGAGGGTCGTGACGCGGCCATTGATGCTCGCAAGTGCGCCATCACCACCAAGCAAAACGCCGAGGTCGATGACCGGCGTGGCGAGGAAGGTCGACAGCCGAGAAAGAACCAGACGTCCGGCATTGTCGTCTGTGCAGCCGAACACGACATCGCAGGGGATCAACTCCCGCGCCGTGTTCTCCAGCGTGACCATGGCCGCGACCGCGTGGCTCTGCAGCTCTGGCGAAATGGCCGTCAGGTGGCTTTGCAGCACGGCCGTCTTCGGTTTCCCGACTGTGCTAGGCGTCGAGCCGTAGACGCGGGTAATGTTGCTTTCGGTCAACGTATCTGCGTCGACCAAGGTAAGATGGCGCACGCCCATCCTTACAAGCTGCTCGGCGACGGCCGAGCCGGTACCGCCGCAGCCGACGATACCTACCCGCAACTGGCCGAGCGTCTGTTGGATGTCAGGACCGAACGCGCGGACGCTTCGGTCGAAAATCGCGGGAATCTGCGGCGCTTCCGAGTTGAAGGAGTTGATCAGCTGCCACTTGTCGCCGACGCGCCATACTCGATCGATGGCGACTTTACCGCCATCCTCCCAATGCACTTCCCCAGTGAACGCAATGCCGTTGTCGCGAGGCGAAGCGATGAGCGTAACGTACAGCTCCGAGCCCGAGCGCAGCCTAAAGAGATCGGCGATTTCCCGGTCGACCTTTCGGTCCGCGATGCTGGGGGTAGGATGGCCAATCGCGCCCGGGTGAGTGTGAAACCAGATCGGAATGGCGCCAATGCGCTCGGCTTCAGCAAGGGCAGGGACGTATCCCTGAGACGCGATTGCCAGGTGATCTCCTTCACGCGCGAGATAGGCTTCTTGCGGCACCCAGCGCATTCCGCGTCCGAGAAGGCGGATATCGCCATTCGGCGCGCGAGCGATTCCGGCGAGCAGCACGCCTGCGGTTTCCACCGGAAGTCTGGCGGTCTGCTCGATCTCCTGGAAGAGCGGTTCTGTCAGGACAAGGGTAGTGATCATGATGCCCCCGGCGCCGCTTTCAGCAGCTCGTTTCTGATTAAGGCGAAGTAGCTTTGAAGTGAGTCGATTCCCGAGCGCCATTGGCCCGCCGTGAAGTGCCTCGACCAGCGTTGCCATTGGCGCCCCAGATGTCCCTCACGCGACTCGGTAGCCGGGATCACCACCCCGTCAATGCGACGGACTGGAGGATCAAACCACCACATGTCGGGTGGTACGTCGGGATAGCCGGGCGCCAGCCGGACGAGGAGGTCGCAGTCCTCCCGGTCGAACCCCTTCGGGAGTGGGTACGACGGAACGAGCACGCAGATGACGCCGCCTTCGGTGGTGACCTGATGGCCAGGGGCCTTGGCATTTAAATATTCCATGTCATGTGAAGGCAGCACTGCGGTTATCCCTTAGACCAAGCCAGGGTTGATCTGGGCGGGCGCGGTGAAGAAGCGCAGGCCATCCCGCATCTTCACTTTCTGCGTGTCCGCAATCTTTTCATCGGAGCCACCCGGCACGACCTCGAACAAGTCCCGATCGGGGCCGATGGGAGGGGTGGGAAGCAACCGAAGCTGAGCGCCGGTCAGGAAGTGCTCCTTCACCTTGAACTCGGTGCGGTCGATCTTGATCTCGTACGGGTGCTGGCGCTCCTCGAACTCCTTCAACTCTTCCTGCTCGTGGCGTTCGAACTCTTCCAGCTCCTTCTGCTGGCGCTCCTCGAACTCGCGCAATTCGCGAATCTGACGCTCTTTGAAGGCCTCAAGCTCCTTCTCGCGGTCGGTCTCGGTGCCGTGTTCTTCGTGTTCAGACATTGTGGTACCTCCTATGATTGATACCAAGATACCACGACACCACAGCACTTGACAAGCCCGGTGTTAAGGTGCAGATTTCCCGCATGAAAACCACAAAAGCCATGACCATTCGCCTGACCGAAGAGCAGGCGGAAGCCTTGGAAACCGTCGCTTCGGTGGAGCAACTCGCCGTTTCAGATGTGATTCGGGCGGCAATCAGCGAGCACATTGAAAACCGGCGCAAAGACCCGGCCTTTCAGGAAGACCTGAAAGCCCGGTTGGCGCGTGCGCGCAAACTACTGGCGCGGCAGGCCGGCACCGAATAGCTCACAGCAGCTTCTGCAGCTCGTTTTTGAGTGGGCCGTTGTTGCCGAGATAACTCGCGATCATCGCGGGCATGAACGTATCGCGTTCGACGCGGGTGAGATCGAGCGGGCGACCGGCCCGCTGTCCAATCAAGTGCAGGAATGACAGCTGGGATCGTCCATTACCTTCGCGAAACGGGTGAATGGCATTCAGCTCGGCTAGAAAATCGGTGGCCGCATCGAGGAATTCGGCTGCGCTGACTCCCGGTTTGAAGGCAGCGAGCGCGAGCTTCTTGAACAGCTGCTCCATGCTGGAGGCTATGTGTTCGGGATAACAGAACATGTTGCCGCCTTTTGCGGTGCGGACTGTCCTGTACTTGCCCGCCCAGGGGTAAACGTCCTGAAACAGGTGGTGGTGGACGCGTTTATAGTGAGTGGGAGTGAAGCGGCCGTCGGGGAGAGGTTCTAGCGATCTCAGCGTCGACATTTCGAGCTCGAAAGCGTCCAGGGTCTTTGCATCCCTGAGGTGAGCCCGGTTCTTGAGGACGGATGTGCCTTTGTAGCAATAGGGGTCGTCGAATACGTCGTATCCGCTCAAGTCTACTAGCGACCTTTGGGTTGGACGTACGCCCTCAATACTTCAGCCCGCTTCTGAGCAGGCGTCAGGTTCTTTTTGCTGAGGGCCGACAGGCGCTCCCTCGAAGCTTTGCCTAGCTTCAGCCCTTCAACGGCCGAAATGGCCGCAAAAGTTTTGTCTCCCAGGACACGGGAGGAGGCGTTGATGCCAGAACCTTTACGCTTTTGAGTCATGAGCAAACCATAGCATGGATTCGAGTCGGTTGCGAACGCAAATTTGATATACGTTACCGGGAGTTACCATCGGCTTACTCTCATATATTGCCAGAACCGGCTAGGGCTCGGTCGAGGCTGGAGATGGGATCCTGGAATCGTGAAATCGCATTTACGATTTGGCTCGCTCGACAAAAGACCGCTGCCGCGCACTCTAGGTGTAAAGCTCATCCCAGTCTTCGCCGAACACCCATCGCAATGCGGAGAGCTTGCCGTTTATCATGCCCCAATCAAATTTCGAATACGGGCCTAGGTTGCCCTTACCGTACTTCTTCTCAACCCTTGCAGCAGCTTTTTGTGCGCCTGCGAGAATGTCGTCGACGACCAGTTTACCGAGTGCGCTATTCCGATAATGCTTGGGACCGAAATCCTTCTTGGCAATTACCTTACACTGCCCGCTTTCGATCTTGTGCATCATGACCATGTGTCGGTCGTACCAGACACGGTCTATCAACTCTTCAACAGCTGCTGAGATCTCGCTTGCTCGCCGCGACTCCATCGTAAACTCGTGTTCGTACATCGCCTCCGCGAACTCGTTCGGACGCAACGCACGCAGTGCGTCTACCAACTTGATGAAGTAGCGAGATTTAATGCGTGAGAAGAATGCTGAAATTTCGGGATGTGGCAGTCGCTGGTCACCATTTGGAAGGCTGAACTCCTTGACGTTGTGCGTGACGAACACACATCGGCCCTTAGCCGAGCTTACCATCTGACCAAACAACTCAATAATGACAGCGTCCGCGAAGCTGTTCTTCCCCGCGTGGAAAGGTGCAATCTTCAGGAGTGCGCGCGCCGACGCAGCACGCATAGCCGCGTCTGGATCGCCGGCCCAGGTTGACTTCGAAAATAGCTTCTCAATGCGCGCGACCGCGTCGGCCGTCACGTCTATGGAACCTGCAAGCCGGTGGTCAATGTCCTCTAGGACCTCTGCGGCCTTTCGGCGTCTCCTAGGGTCTCCGTACTTCCAGAGGGCGACTTTCGCTCGCTTTAGCGTTCCGGAAAGGCTCTTACCACTCTCTCTGATTACACGGTCCTTGTTGCGTGCAAACTCATCGCGCACGATTTGCGGCACGACGAGCTCAATCACCTTCTCACGGCAGAGGCTCTCCACTGCGCCGAGTAGCGGCTCGTTAGCCTCACTTCCAGCCATATCAAGCCAAACGCTAGTGTCGAGAAAGACCAGAACGGGATGCACCGTTACGGCTTTTCCCCTTTTCCTTTTTGCCACCACGTCACTCCAACTCCTGTGCACCGGTTCTACCAGAGATGGATCGGTTTGCCGAAAGGCAAATGCGCCGCGGTGATGTTGTACCACTTCGCCATGTTCAACAAATCATCGAGGAGGCCGCCATTGGCACTGCCAGCAACGGCGATTGGCAGTGGCGTTTTCCTTCCCCCTCAAAGCAGCACCACCCGGCCGTCAGGTTCGGGTGAATAGGCCAGCAGCGCAGCCCGGCAAGGCATCCACCCGTCTCCCAAGGGGACCCTCGGGCGGAGCCTCCTTGCCTGGCCGCTCAGTTCTGCCGGCCTCGAATTCTCCCGACCGGCGCGGATGGCGCAACCGGACAACAGCGGGAGAACTCACATGCACGACACCACCAGCAACATCCGCAGGCTCAATGACTGCTTTCGCCGCAGCCTGATCTTCGGTGGCCAGACCGTCCTGACGTCTGGCGTCAGCGCCCTCGATACCGAGGCGAAGACCGCGCTGCTTCGGCTGGTCCAGACCTTTGACGCCTTCTCACGCGACAACGATCCCCACGGCGAACACGACTTCGGCGCGATCGAGCACGCCGGCGTCAGCTACTTCTGGAAAATCGACTACTACGACCGGGCCAGGCAGTTTGCATCGCCCGATGCGGCAGACCCAGCCGTCACCGTTCGCGTCCTCACCATCATGCGGGCCGATGAATACTGAGCAAAAAGGCCCCGCATCCAGACGGGGCCTTATCAGTCCTGCCCTAACCAGGACTGACTACATCATAGCGCAGGCCTCCCCCGTCGCCAACGGCCGATGTTCGAGCGGTATCAAGGAAAATGCCGCCAGCGACCGTGCGCTTACGCGCCCGGCGCGCTTGCGGCTGTTTGCCTCCATATAAACCAACGAAAGCACTAACCCATGGACATCCAGTCATGGACATCGACGCTAACCCTCGACCTATCAACCTACGACATCGGCATCATGCGCCTTTGGCTGCGCGACCATGCAGCGCCGGTGCCGAGTACCAATCGGGACGTCATTGGCAAGTACCTCAACGCGCACCTGGCTACGAACCTTGCATGGGACGGTTTGCTGACTTCTCCGCCCCGTATCAGTCGCCCGACCCTTCGCCCGCTCAGAGAAGGCTATGAATGGCAGGAGCAGGCCGACGGTACGTTCACATCCGAGCCTCGTAGCCGTCTCGCGCTCGCGGCCGATTGCTTCGCGGCCCTTAGTGTGCTCGCTTGCATCGGTCTCATTGCCAGTCACGCCTTACCCTGTTCGCTGCATAACCCGTTCTCATGGTACAATACCGCCCATGAGACCCCGGCTAACAACACGTCCAAAGCTTCCCTGTGAGGATTTGACGTGATGTTTCTTAGGTATCTAGGAAAAGGGCGGCGGCTCCGCGCGGCGCGCTGACGCGCGCCGTGCTCGCCACCGCCTTCCCCGGTTTTCACGAATCATCCCCCAATGTCACACCCGGCGCGATTTGCGCCTGAAGATGTAGCCGGATTCCCCGGCTCGCATCGTAGTAGATAAAGCGCCCCGTCTTCAGGTCTGGCGGGTTGACCGGCAATGCGTCCAAATCGTCGAGCACGGAAGCGGCCAGCAATCTCGATACACGAAAGCATATCCGCAGGTTCAGGTTGGTGCGTACCGCCGAATCCATCGCATCCGTTGTCGGCTTCTGCAGGGCGCAGACCAGGACAATGCCAAGCGACCTGGCACGGCGTGAAATCGCCCGCAGGTTCGATGAAAGGCGCCGCGCGGCGTCTTTCTCCTCCTTTGTGCTCGCATTATCGATCTCCCACTGAATATCGCCGTATTCGTCGATCACGATGAACACACGGCCGTCCGGCCATTCTCGCATGCCACGATTGCGAAGTACGTCTTGGCGCGCGGTCATCAGTGCCATCACGCAATCAATCGCGCGCACTACGTCGCGAAAATCCCAAACAATCTCAACGTTGGGCATATCGCGATAAGCATAGAACTCCGTGCCGCCCTTCAGATCGATCAGGATGGCTCGCTCGACTTCGGGCGCCCTTACCAATTGATAGACGAGCTGGTGCAGGAAGACCGACTTGCCTGAGCCCGTCGTGCCGGCAACAAGCATGTGCGGGATCCTGCGCGGCAGGAGCACGCAATTATCACCTGTTTCGACGGACGTACCGAAAGTGATCAGGCCAGGCTGTTGAGCGAGAGGGATGGGTCGCTCCAGCCGCTCCATTTTGGCCCGATGTCTAGCAGCGGTCGCCTCGGCTGCCCGTCGCTGTTCGGCTTCCAGCGCTTCGCGGGCGGCCTTCTCAGCGGCCCCTTGGGGCGTCTGTTCGTAGAATCGACGCTTCTCACTTTCTTGGTATTCTTCCGCCAATTTCGCGCCACGCGCGAAGCCGCGTGCAAAGCTCCTTGAGACCATGTTCTAACTCCTCAATTGCTGAGTATGGGATGATAAATTCCGGGCCGCGCTTGATGGCGCGGCCCGGAAAATTGAACTCTCGACACTTGCGTGACTCACGCTGCGCACCCTGGGCATCCGCGGCCTTGGAGGGCAGTAAGATCGGCTACGCATTCGCGCTGCCACCGATCGCGTTCCTCGATCGCGATGGGGGCCACTAACAACGCACGCTGAGCAAGCGGGCGGCCGATCGATTCGTAGAACTCATATGCCGCGTTGAGGTTGATCGTATTCCAGTCGATCGCCTCAAAACGGGCACGCACATCCGCGTTGTAGTTCATGGTTCACCTTTGTAGCTGGGGGAGCAGGACCGCGCGGATGCGCGGCCCCGTCGTTGCTCTCGTCACGAGGCTGCCGGCAACGCCTTGCGCGCGAGGTCCGCGTTGCGGTTCTCGACCGGTCTGGATACGGGCAGAGTTTCGCGGGTTCCGCGGTAGTACATCGTGCCTTCATAGGAAGAGACATCGACCACCAGCTCGACCTGCTTGCCGTCGGCATAGCCGGCCGGATCGGCGCCTTCGGGCAGCTTCACCTGCATCACTTCAATGCCGTTCTTGGCGTTACGCTTCACCAGCTGCACCGAGTGGCCGACGACTTGACCGCGATCGTTGCGGCTCTCTTTGACGCCGCGGCTGGTGCCACGCAGAACAATCTCGCCATCAGTAAAGTCAGACATGGAAATCTCCGTTTATCGAGGTGTTGAAGTATTTGTTCGCCCGCTTCGGTGTTTCGCTCACGGCCCCATCGCTGATCCTCCCCGCTTGGTGCTGCCGGGCTCATCGAACGAACGTCCGACGAGGTAAAACCCCGAGTCACGGCCACGCGTGTGCCATTGATAGGTTTCCGTGCAGATGAACTCGCCGAGATCGAGCGCCTTGACCTCGCCCCTTGGATCGTCGGTGAAATCGAGATCGTCGTTGCCCTGGAGATTGCGCGACGTGGCCACCAGGCGGCGGCCCTTTACGGCGTCGCAGAAGGCGATCACCGGCACGTTGAGCATCGGCTGCAACGTGTCATCACCGGGCTTGCGGTAAAGCTCCGGCGTTTGGCGGCCGACTGCGAAGGCCTTGCCGTTCTGCCAATAGGTCAAGCTGCCAGGTTTGACCTGGTACTTGATGACCTCGCGGAGCGCGTCGCGGCCCTTGTCTGTCAGCGGCGATGTCAGGCCCTTTAACGCGCGGATATCGACAACCGGCGTATAGGTCGCGCGCAAGGCTTTGCGCCACAGCGCGGCCCACTGTTCCTGCGAGATGTAGACCTTGCTGCCCTTTCGGAAATACTCGGTCTTGGACACAAAGATGCAGGTGTGGATATGAGGATGCCACAGGGTTGTGATCGGGTTGCGCGTGAACTCGACCGAACGCACATAGGCCTTCACCGCGCGCTTGACCTTGGTGAAACTCATTAGGCGCGAAAAAGCGCGCAGTATCTCGCCGTGCCGATAGTTCAGCTCGTGGGCTGGGCAACTCTGCTCCGTGAGCGTGAGCAGATTCCCTTGCATACCTTCGTTTTTGGCAAGGAAGCGTTCGATGGGCGGAATTAGCTCGCCTTCGAGACGTCGCCTCCGCGCTAGTTGTGCCGTCGGACAAAGCGGATGCTTGCACTCGTTCGGCCCGCGCACCCGCACGCCCTTGCTGTAGCGATCGACGATTAACTGAGTGCAGCAATTGCGGAGCAGGTTGGCGACATCATCCCGACCGGCAGCTTGGAGGCTGTCGGCCAGGGCGAGCTTTTCGAGGTGCATGCGCCGATAATCACGCTTGCCGATTTTGGCGAGCTTCTTGCCAATGTCGGGCAGGCCTATTTCATCGCAGAAATACGGTGCTTCATCGCTCGGTAAGCGATGAAGGTGGGCGCTTGGCACCCACTCCGTCCTTTCAGCATCGCTGCCGTTGAAAAGGTCGAGCATGGCGCGGCACGCTTATTCAGCGACCCACGCAATACCCATTCGACGCGCGGCTCTGGTCAGAGCGGTTTCCTGGCACTGTACCGGGCGATGGGCCGGCAATGGCTCGGCATGAGATTCAACGATGAATGGAAATTGAGGAATTCTGCTGAATTCACAGTGGGTTGACGCCAAAATGGCGTCGTGCGATTCTTGACGCACGGTCATTGATATCTCTCGCAGTTCGAGTGCGGGGATGTCGGTCCCGTTTTCCAAGGCCCCTCTCGTTGACGCGGGAGGGGTTTTTCAAACGTGACTTATAAATGATATAAGTGATGTAAGTAAGTCTGAGAGTCAACTGGTATCGTTCGCTGGGTTTCACTTGACTGAAGCTTCTTTGGTCTTAGCCATGAAATTGCGGATAACAGTGAGCGGATCGTTCCCAAGCCGCAAACCGCTGAAACGCACGTTCAATGTCAGGAAGACATCGGCGAGCCCGATTGCTTCCGCAGCCGTCACAAGCTCACGCATCCAATCCAAAAGATCGGGACGCAACTGCCCGGCTATATCTTCTAGGGTAGGCTTTTGCCCCTTACTGCGAAGGTCGCGCGTGGTCTCGTACACTAAGGGCCGATCGCGAGACGCTACAAATTCGAGCTTTATCTGCCCGACGAATTCATGATCGGGATGACTCGGGTTTAGAAAAACGCCGAGCAGCCAATCATCCAGCTTGGAGCGCGAAAATTCTGGAATGATGGCGGTCGGAAGTCCTTGGTCTCGCTGTAAGGCAGCCTTCACCGCTGCCCTGATATATTCCGACCGCGTAGCGTATCGTGGGTGTTGCCTGACGATCTCATCCACAGCGTCGCAATCCGCTTTTTCCATTGAAAAAGTCACGTATTGCGCATCGCCAGATAGGACGCGAGGGCGCCCCATAGGTTTGAAGGTGCGGTTTTTGCTACCTGTGTTGGACATGCACGATTGAAATCTACCGAACTATCATGACTTTGTCCTAAAGAGCGGCCCTGTAAAGCCAATTTCGCGGGCGGCAACCAGTAGGGACCGCTGTCGGGTGGCTCAATCCGGTGTTTTGGGCGCATTTTCACGGTGACTTATTCAATTGGACGCCGGGCCACTTTGTAGTGTCCGCCCACGACCTAGCCCCGAGAAGTGAGGGAAATCACGAGCGGCGGAAGTCTCTGGGGGTGTTTGTTGCGGGTCCCCGCAACCAAGACATAAGCCCCAGCAATCTCAACGGATTGTCTGGGGTTTATTTTGTGTCGAAATTGACCGCGCGGATTGGGTCTGCTCCCCGCAAATCGTTCAGTTGGACGCCTGTCACGGCATGCTTGAACGCTAGCTCGATCACGCTGACGATCTGCATAGCCGCGTCTTCCGGCGACAGTCCAGCCGGTCGAATATTGGATACGCAATTTCGGCTCGAATCCATCATGCCGATCCGTGGCCGCCACGTAATATAGGCACCGAGCGAGTCGGCCGCCGACAGACCCGGACGTTCGCCGATCAGGACGACGACCAGCTTGGCGCCAAGCAATTCACCGATCTCGTCACCGATTGCGACGCGTCCCTGCTCGGCAAGAACGAGTGGTCCGATCGCGAGGCTTTGAGCCAACAAAAGCGGCCGCAGATGATCGAGCAACGGCAGGAGATTGATCGCGATGGCCGACGTGGAGAGTCCGTCGGCGGCCACGATCGCGATATCGTAGCAGCATGGCTGACCGACGATGACAAGGTGCCCTGAGGGCGATAGGCGGCGCCCCAGATCCGGGCGACGCAGATATTCCGCCCGATCGGCCGCGGCGCTCCGGACATGAACGACGCTCCAGTCCCGCTCGCGAAGTGATTGCCCGATAGAATCAAAATCAAGCGTAGCGTGAACGGCGTCGCGCGCGCGCGCATGATCGAGCATGAAGCGGAGGCCCGTCGCAGTCAGTTGCCCGGATCCGGCTCGCCCGAGCGCGATTCGTGCCGACGTGAAGCGTCGCAGGCGCGCGAGTTTGTCGGTCACTGCGAGCTGATCGCTCTGATCTGGCGGGTCATCCGGCATCATCCGGCTTTCATCGTTTCGATCAGTGCAATGGCCGGGCCGATCGCCCCGGACGCCGCTGGCTCAAGCAGGCGGCCATCCACGTCGGCGAGGCCCATCCGCTCCAGCCAATCCTCGAACTCCGGAGCGCATCGCCGACCGAGAGTCTGGCGTGCGTAGAGGATGTCGTGAAACGCCAGGCTCTGATAGTTCAGCATGACGTCGTCGGCGCCGGGAACTGCAATCACGAAGGTGACGCCTGCGGCGCTCAGCAGCGTCAGCAGCGCATCCATGTCGTCCTGATCGGCTTCGGCATGATTGGTGTAGCAGACATCGCATCCCATCGGCACGCCAAGCAGTTTGCCACAGAAATGGTCCTCGAGCCCTGCCCGGGTGATTTCCTTGCCGTTATAGAGATATTCGGGACCTATGAAGCCGACGACTGTGTTGACGAGCAGCGGCTTGAATCGCCGCGCGATGGCGTAGGCGCGCGCTTCCATCGTCTGCTGGTCGATCCCGAAATGCGCGTCGGCGGATAATGCGCTGCCTTGCCCGGTTTCAAAATACATGACGTTGTGGCCGACCGTGCCGCGGGCCAGCGAAAGCGCTGCATCATTGGCCTCCGCCAGAACCGACAGGCTGATCCCAAACCCTCGATTGGCCTTCTCCGAGCCAGCTATGGATTGAAAGACGAGATCAACCGGCGCGCCGAGATTGATGGCCCGGATCGCGGTCGTGACATGACCCAGACAGCAGGTCTGCGTCGGAACATCGAGGCGTTCCCGAACATTGTCGAGCAGGCCGACGATCCGCATATAGTCTTGCAGGCTATCGGTCGCGGGATTGACGCCGATCACCGCATCGCCGACGCCGAACAAGAGGCCGTCAAGCAGGCTCGCCGCAATTCCGCGGGAATCGTCGGTCGGATGGTTCGGTTGCAGCCGCGTGGAGAGTCGGCCGACTGATCCGATCGTGTTGCGGAAAGCCGTGATGACGCTGCATTTTGCGGCGACCACGATGAGATCTTGCACACGCATGATCTTGGACACTGCGGCGGCCATTTCCGGGGTCAGGCCGGGGGCGAGCGCCGTCAGATGGCTTGTCGTGGTCCGCGTGTCGAGCAGCCACTCGCGGAACTCGCCGACGGTCAGATGGGACACCGGTTCGAATGCCGTCAGATCATGGCTATCGAGGATCAGACGAGAAACCTCGTCCTCCTCATACGGCACGAGATCGACATTCAGGAAGGTCTTGAGAGGAAGATCGGCCAACGCCATCTGGGCGGCAACACGCTCGATGGCGCTTTGCGCCGCGACGCCGGCCAGAGCATCACCGGAGCGGGCCGGCGAAGCCTTGGCAAGCAGCGTCTTGAGGTCGTGAAAGCTCCAGCGCGTGCCGTTGATCGTGGTGTGATAGGACATGCATCGCCTCACTCGGCCAGGGCGCCGGCGTTTTGCCGCGATCGACGGGCGAGCAGATTGGCGACGATCAACAACAGGATCGACAGGCCCATCATCAAGGTGGCGGCCGCCGTGATCGCTGGGCTCAATTGCTCTCGCAGACCGGTGAACATTTCGAGCGGCAAGGTGCGCTGCTGGGCGTTGGCGAGAAACTGCGCGACGACGACTTCGTCGAAGGACGTCACAAAGGCGAAAGCGGCGCCGGACAACACGCCGGGCAGGATTAGCGGCAGCATGACCCGAAGGAATCCGGTCAGCGGTTTCGCCCCGAGAATCGAAGTCGCCCGCATCAGGTTGCGATCGAACCCCGAAAGGCTGGCGCCGACGGTCACCACGACAAAGGGGCTCGCCAGTACGGTGTGGGCGAGGATGATGCCGACATAGGTGTTGGCGAGCCCGATGCGGGCATAGAAGAGGTAGGTCCCGACCGCCGTCACGACGACCGGGACGATCAGGGGCGAAATCAGCAACGGCACGACGAAGCGCCGCGCCGGGAATTTCGGATCCGACAGGCCGATCGCGGTCAGTGTTCCCAGAAAGGTCGCCAGCACCGTCGCGCCCAACCCGATCAGCAGGCTGTTGCCGATGGCGGCGCGCCAGCGCGGCGTCCCCAGCACGACCTCATACCAACGCGTCGAAAGGCCCGCGAGCGGGAAGGTGAAGAATGATCCGCTGTTGAAGGAAAGCGGTACTGGCACGAAAATCGGCACGACGAGGAAGATCAGCACCAGGACGCACCAGAACCAGAGCGCGGCGACGCGGATCCGTTCAGCGTTGGTCGGATATGGCGACAACGGCATGGCGCTTCATCCCATTTTGAAGAGGTCGAGACCGAGATAGCGTGTCATCACCACGTACAGGCCGAGCGTGGAGGCGAGCAGCACGAAGCTGAGCGCCGCCGCCATTTCCCAATTCAGTTCGACATTGACGTAGTTGGCGATGAAATTGCTGATCAACTGGTCGCTGGCGCCGCCGATCAGGACCGGCGTGATGTAATAGCCAAGGCACAGGATGAAGGTGAGCAGGCAGCCGGCCAGAACACCCGGCATGACCTGCGGCAGATAAACCCGCCGAAACACGGTGAAAGGCCGGCCGCCGAGCGATTGGGCCGCTCTGAGTTGCGACGGCTGGACCGAGCGCATCACGCTATAGATCGGCAGAAGCGTGAAGGGCAGCTGGATGTGTGTCATCGCAATGATGAGACCCGTTCGGCTATACATCAATTCGAGGCGGTCCGACGTCATGCCGAGCCAGAGCAACAGGTCGTTGAGAAGACCGTATTTTTGCAGGATCACGGTCCATGCCGCCGTGCGCACGAGGATCGACGTCCAGAACGGCAGCAACACCAGAACCAGCACGATACCGGCGATCACGGGCCGCACGTTGGTCATGACATAGGCGAGCGGAAAGGCGAGCGCCAGCGTCGCGAGCGTCACCAGCGTCGCGATCAGAAAGGTCCGGCCGAACACCCGGGTGAAGACGGCCTGATCGGCGGATACCGCGCCGATCGTTCCCTGGTCGGTCCAGCGCAGATCGAAAGCGCTGAGGAGGAAGAACGAGGTGAACCGGTTGGTACCCGTGCGGATCGCCGTCCAGCTTTGTTCTTCGCCCAGAAGCGGCGCCGCCTTGATCATCGCCTCCTTGGTGGGCTTCGGGTCCTGACCGGCGAGGCGCGCCACGCGCAACATCTGGCTGCGTGCGCCGGGCAGGCGGGCGTTGAGGGTCTTGGCGAATTCATAGATACCGCCCGCCGCCTGGGCCTGCTTCAGATCGGCCGCGAGGGCGACGAAGACCGGTTCGGCCGGCACGCCTGCGGCGTTGTCCAGCCGCAGGGCCGCGACGGTGTTTGGCAGCGCATTGGCGATGGTCGGTTCATAGACAGCGCGCGACAGCAACGCCACGATCGGCGCGCCGAAGCTGAACAACAGCAGCAGCAGGAGCGGCGCTGCCAATGCCAGCGGGCGCAGGCTGTCGCGATGATCTTTCGCGCTGATCGTTGCGCGACTTGTTGGCATGGCGATCGACGACATGAACATCCCCTCGCGTAGTCGCTGACGATCGGGCAGGGCCGCCCGATCCTGGTGTCGCCGGCGATATCCTATTGGGCGAGCCAGGCGTTGAAGCGCTTCACCAGATCCTCGCCATGATCGCCCCAGAATTCCACATCGCCGACCAGATAGGCCTTCATGTGGTCCGGCGCCGTCGGCAGTTTCGACAGGACATCCTTGGGAACGAAGGGGGTCGCATCCGCCATCACCGGACCATAGGGAATATGGCGGCCGAGTTGCGCGCTCACTTCGGCTTCGGTCGCATAAGCGAGATATTTGTAGGCGAGGTCGAGGTTCTTGGCGCCCTTCGGAATGGCAATCATGTCGTATTCGACGATCTGATTGTCCCAGACGATTGCGAAAGGCCGCTTGTCCTTGTCGATCGCGTTTTGAATGCGCCCGTTCCAGGCGGTCGTCATCACCACTTCCCTCGACGCCAGCAACTGCGGCGGCTGTGCGCCGGCATCCCACCAGACGATGTCCTTCTTGATCGTGTTGAGCTTCTTGAAAGCGCGGTCGACCCCGGCAGGCGTTCCCAGCACCTTGTAGACGTCGGCGATCGGCACGCCGTCGGCCATCAGCGCCCATTCGAGATTTTGCGCCGGCGCCTTGCGCATGGCGCGCTTGCCGGGGAATTTCTTCGTGTCGAAAATATCGAGTACTGAAGTCGGCGCCTCTTTCAGCACGGTCGTGTCGTAGGCGAGGACATCACCGTAGACATCGATGCCGACGCCGCAGTCCAAAGCCGTGCCGGGCAGGAATCTCGAACGATCGGCGACCTTCGAATAGTCGAGGCGGATCAGCACGCCGGCGTCGCAGCCCTGTAGAACGGTCGAGGTCTCAACGGTCACGAGGTCGATCGGTACGTTGCCGGTCTCGACCATCGCTTTGATCTTGCCGAGTTCGCCGGTGTATTCCTGTTCGTTGAACGTGATGCCCATCTTCTTGGCGAACGGCTCGAACCAGGCCTTGCGCAGCGCCGCCTGCCATTCGCCGCCGGTCGCCATGACAGTGAGTTCTGCGGCGCCGGCTGGCTGAATTTGCGAAATGATCGCGGCGCTCGCCAAGGCAAGCAAGGTCGTCCTGCATACTCGCTTCATGTAACGCTCCCTGTGTTCGCGGTGTTGCCGTCCGGGACGCCGCCAGCCGGAAAAGCGCGGCAATCGGCGGTGCGCCAGCAAAGGTCGATCGCTTCGCCCGTTGCCATCGTTGCGTCGGGTCCGATTTTTACGGTGAGGACCTGCCCGCTCGGCAAGCGCGCGAGCAGGCGTTGATGATCGCCGTGATAGATCCGACCATCGACCGTCGCCTTGAAGCGATTGTCCGGGTGTTCGCCGGCGCCTGCGATCCGCTCGGGCCGGATCGCCAGTTGGACCGCTGCGCCGGGACGAAGGTTTCCGACCGCCATCGCGGTCGCCGTCAATCCCGTCGGCAACGCGACCATGCATTGATTGCCGTCGACGCGTTCGACGATGCCGTCCAGCGCATTGTTTTCACCGATGAAGCTGGCGACGAATGCGGTCGCGGGTTCGTTGTAAAGTCCGTCCGGCGTGCCGATCTGGACGATGGCGCCGTTTTCGAAGATGGCGACGCGATCCGACATCGTCAGCGCTTCGCTCTGGTCGTGCGTCACATAGACGATGGTGACGCCGAGCATTTCGTGGATCTGCTTCAACTCGATCTGCATGTGCTCGCGCAGCTTCTTGTCGAGCGCGCCGAGCGGCTCGTCCATCAGAACGAGGGTTGGCTGGAACACGAGCGCGCGGGCGAGTGCGACGCGCTGCTGCTGACCGCCGGACATTTGCGCCGGCTTGCGGTCCTTGAAGCGCTCCAACCGCACCATTTCGAGCGCGCGCGTGACGCGCGGCCCGATCTCGGCCTTGGGAACCTTCCGCACCGAAAGCGGGAAGGCGACATTGTCGGCTACGCTCATATGCGGAAACAGCGCGTAGTTCTGGAACACCATGCCGATGTTTCGCTCATAAGGCGGCAGGCGGTCGACCGATTTGCCGTCAAGCGTAATCACACCCTGGCTCGGGCGCTCGAAGCCCGCCAGCATGTTCAAGGTCGTGGTCTTGCCGGAGCCTGACGGGCCAAGGAACGTCACGAACTCGCCGCGGCCGATGCTCAGATTCAAGCGGCGGACGGCATGAAAATGGCCGTACATTTTCTCGACATCGATGAATTCGACGAATTTGGCATCGCCCTGGCCCGCGGGACCGCTGACTGGCCTGCTTGTCATCGCGGGACCTGTCGTTCCCGGCTGGCCTGTCGTGGGGCTGGCGTCGGCCGCCGAGACCTCACGAAGCGACGAGCTTTGTCCGGTCGAAACCATCGCCACCTCCAGGAAGGCCCGCCACAGTTATGTGGTCACACAACTGACTGTTGAGTGACCATACAATGCTGCAATGGCAGCGTCAAGGACCGCGTGTGAGGCATTTTTTGGCAAGTTCTTGCCGTACAATATAGCTGTTGACGTCTTTATGCATGCATTCAAGTTCGATTGTCTGATCCTTTTCTCCATGTTATGAAGACCTTGGTGAAGACAAGACCGCCGCGGGGCGCCAAACCGTAATGCTCGAGAATCTGGAATTGCCGGACAACGACCGACCAATCTATCAGCGTTTGGCGGATGCCATCGGTGAACGAATTGCTCGCGGCGAACTGGCCGAGGGCGACAGGCTGCCGCCGCATCGGGAAATTGCGCGCCTGCTCGGCATCAATGTCACGACCGTCACCCGCGCCTTCTCGGCACTGCAACAGCGCGGACTCGTCGAGGCGCGCCCTGGACGCGGAACACTCGTCGCCGCGAAGGAGACGGAGGAAGGCGCCTTCAAATCTGCGCCCAGCGACGAGGCCGGTCTGATCGATCTATCCGTCAACAGACCGGCGACTTCGGCCTATCGCGAGGCGCTGTCGCTTCTTCTGCCGCACATCGCAAAAGATCGCCGATTTAGCGCTCTGCAAGACTATCATCCGCCTGAAGGTCCGCTGTGGGCGCGCACCGTGGTAGCGGATTGGCTTAACGGTGTAGCGGGCGATGGTGACGCCGGTCGCGTCGTCCTGACCGACGGCGCCCAGCATGGCCTTGCCTGCGTATTGCGGGCCTTGACGCAGCCCGACGACGTCGTCCTCGCCGATTCCATCACCTATCAAGGCATCAGTGCCCTTTGCCGGTCACAGGGCGTCGATCTGCGCGGGGTGTCGATCGACCGGGAGGGCATGCGGCCGGACGCTCTCGAGGCGGCTTGCGCGACCTTACGCCCTCGCGCGGTTTTCCTCGTGCCCAGCCTGCACAATCCGACAACGGTCACATTGAGTGAGGAGCGCCGCCGCGCACTCGCGGCGATCGCGCGCCGTCACAACGTGCTGATCATCGAGGATGACGTTTACCGTCCGTTGCTCGATCGCGCCATTCCATCTTTCGCCGCCCTGGAACCCGAGCTCACTGTCCATATCAGCGGCCTGTCGAAGTGCATTGCGCCCGGCCTGCGCTATGGGTTCGTCGTCGCGCCACGCGCAGTCTTGGGCAATGTCGCGGCGGCGCTGCGGATCGATTGCTGGAGCATCAGCCCGCTCACGGCACTGGTTGCCACCATCTTGCTGGAAGAGGGGACCGCGAAGCGGATCATCGAATTCCAGCGCGAGGAGCTGCGCCGGCGCCAGGCCATTTTGCGCGATGGGCTCGCGGCATTCGATGTTCAGACCCAGGAGACGTCGCCGCATGCCTGGTTGCATTTGCCCGAACCCTGGCGCGGCGCGGCGTTCGCCCGCGCCTGCCGGCAGCGCGGCGTCGGCGTGCTGCCCGCGGATGCGTTCGCGGTGGGACGCGAAACGCTCGCCCATGCCGTGCGCATCAATGTGGGCGCCGCGCCGTCATCCGGCGAATTGCGGCAGGCGCTTTCGATCATGGCCGACCTGCTCAATGCCGGTCATCTCGAAATCTCGGGCGCGGTTTGAGGCGTTGTGGCGGCATTGATCAAGACAGATGTAGCGATCGTCGGGGCCGGAATCATCGGGCTGGCGATTGCATTCCGGCTGGCGGCGGATGGCCGTGAAGTTGTCGTCGTCGACCCGAACGAACCGGGCTCGGGCGCTTCTTACGGCAATGCCGGGACTTTCGCGCCCTACGCCTGCGCCCCGGTCGGCAACCCCGACGTCTTGCGGAATCTGCCAAGCCTGTTTGTCAATCCTGACAGTCCGCTCGCCGTCAGGCTTGCCAGCTTACCCGCGCTCATTCCCTGGCTGTCGCGTTTCGTCTGGCAATCCATGCCGGTCCGCGCGCGACGCAACGGACAGGCGCTGGCGGATCTGCTGAAAGAGGCGATGCCGGTCTGGCGCGAACTTGCCGAGCAGGCTCAGCTTTCCGACCTTTTTCGACATGAGGGATGCCTGTATTTCTATCGGGGCAAGATGCCGCGAGAAGACAGCGAATGGGGCGCGCGCCTGCGCAGCGAACTCGGCGTCCGGCAGGAGCGCCTGACGTCGGAAGAGGTCGCAAGGCTGGAGCCTGCGCTGCCTCGTGCAGCCGGGGGTATCTTTTTCCCCGACGCGGCTCACATCGTCGATCCGGCCGCGATGACCGGCCGACTGGCGGCCGCGGCCGCGGCAAAAGGCGCAGTGTTCGAACGCGCGCGCGTCGATCGGCTGGAACCGCAGGACGGAGGACGGATCCGTTTGATATGCCGCGACCGCACGATCGAAGCGCATACAATTGTGCTCGCTGCCGGCGCATGGTCGAAGTTTCTCGCCGAACAGGGTGGTGAGGACATCCCGCTCGACACCGAACGCGGCTACCACATCGAGTTCGCGATGGATGCCTGTCCGATCAAGCGGCCCGTCAGCCCGGTCGATCTGGGCTTCTATGTCACGCCCATGGCCGGCCGCTTGCGGGCCGCGGGAACGGTCGAACTCGGCGGCCTCTCGGCACCGCTCAATCCAAAGCAAACTGCACTTCTGGAGCGCGGCGTCCGCAAGCTGTTCCCGGATCTCGGACCCGTTCAATCGCGATGGCTCGGCTTTCGCCCCTCGCTTCCGGATTCGCTGCCCGTCATTGGGCCCAGCCGACGCTATCCAAACCTCATCCACGCTTTTGGCCATGGACATCTTGGGCTGACCCTGGCCGGCGTAACGAGCCGCGTTGTTGCAAGCCTCGTCGAAAAACGAAATGACGCTCCGAACCTTCGTGCATTCCGGCCTGACCGGTTTGGTTGAGTGATTTTTTGCGGCCGGGCTGTGCCTCGGGCCGGAGGGCAAGAGAGGACATCGAAATTAAGGCGCGAACCCGTCAAATGGCCGCTATTAACGAATGTCGGCATCGGTGGCCGACGCCTCCCCGCAACCAAGTTCGTAGAAAGCCCGGGCGATCAATTGATCGCCGGGGCTTTCTTTTGGTCAGTGATCGACCCGACTGGCATCAACGGCCCGGCTGGGAGGTTCAGATAACGTCGCAATGCTCGCTCGTGCGCCATCGGAAGCTACTTCGACGCAACGTCGCCGGTGAGGCGTCAGCCGCGAAGCGAGCGGACCAACGGCAAGCCTCTTTCATCGTCGATTCGATAACATCCGCTGGAGGATTTCCTCGATCGAATGTGGCGGAATGCCAAGCTCGGCAAATCCAGGCATCTGCGGCGATGACACGGAGTCGATCTGCATCAACTCCACCTGACTACGCGTAAGGGGCAGGCCAGGGAGTATTTCGGAGGCCGATGCCAGCGCGTGCCAAATGGCAAACGGAATTGGGATCAGAAGAGGCGCGAGGCCAGCTTGATGCGCGATCGCTCTGATCAGTTGCTCGTAAGGGTAGGAAGTCGGGCCGCCAAACTCAAAGACCGTCGGGCGGGTCTCGGCTCGCTCCATGATTCGGACAACCGCCTCCGCAACATCTTCCACATAGGCCGGTTGCAATCTGGTCTGGCCGCGGCCGAACATCGGATAGATTGGAAGCTGACGAAGGAGCTTGAGGATGGTGCTGAGAAACGCATCGTCCGGCCCGAACATCACAGCCGGGCGGACGATAAATGCATCGGCGAATTCCGCGCGGACCGCCTGTTCGCCTTCGCCGCGCATTCGGATGTAGCTGGATGGCGAGGCGGCATCGGCACCGATCCCCGAAACCTGAACAAGCCGTTCGACTCCCGCCCGGTGGGCCTGGGCTGCCAACTGCCGAGCCGACTTGACGTGAACGGAGTAGAAAGTCTCCGCTCCGCGCTCGCGATAAAGGCTGACCGCATTTACGACTCCGTAGACGCCGACCAGCGCATTCGCGACGGATCGCTCGTCGTGAATATTGGCCTCTACGGATTGAAGTCGCGGATTCTCCGGATCAGGCCGGCCCCGCCCCCGGTCCGGATGCCGTGACGCGATCCGGACGGTAAATTCGTGGTCGAGCAGATGGCGGACGATCCGGCTGCCGAGAAAGCCGGTTCCGCCGAACACGGTGACGCTGCGACCGTTCGTGGCTGCTCCTTTAGCGCTCACGGCTCCACGGGAAGAGAGAGGCCGGGAAATCTGCCGCGTAGCGGTGACCGATCGGCGTGCGGGGCTCTTCTTGCGGAGGATTCTGGTCGGGTTCGACCACCTTCCGGTAAAGATGCCAGCTGGCATGACCGAGCACCGGCAGAACGACGCAGAGACCGACGAAGAACGGCAGAGAGCCCACGGCCAGCAAGACCGCAACAACCAGTCCCCACACGGCCATCTCAACTGGATTCGTCTTCACCGCGCGTATCGAGGTGCGGATCGCATCGATCGCTGTCGCATGCTGGTCCAGCATCAGGGGGAACGAGACAACGCTGATGCACAGGGCTAACACTGCGAACAGGAAACCGACGCCGCATCCGACGATGATGAGGGTCCAGCCCGCTGGCGTCGTCAGCACGCGCTCCGCGAAATCGGGGATGCTCGCAGCCGGCGCATGGCCGAAGGTTGCGGTGTAGATTGCGTCCGCGGCGCCGATCCAGACCCCGAACAGAACGAACAGCAGAACGCCAAGTTCGAGCATGGCGCCGAATGACGGCGCGCGCAGCACCTCGATTGCATCCCAGGCGCCTGGCTCCTCTCCGCGCTCGCGGCGGCGGCTCAGTTCGTAGAGGCCGAGTGCAGCGAATGGACCGATCAGGGCAAAGCCGGCCGCGAGCGGAAAGAGCAGCGGCAGCACCGAGTAGCCAATGACAAGTCTGAACAGGAAAAGTCCGAGGACGGGATACATCACGCACAGGACGATTGCGTGGGTCGGGATGGCCTTGAAGTCTTCCCAGCCCAGGCGCAGCGCGTTGCCCAGGTCGGAAAGGCTGATCTTGCGAACGACAAAGGCGGTGGAGACGCCAAACAATTGCAGTTTGGGTCTTGCGAAGACGGTGGTCATGGCTCCGGTCTCCTTGCTCGTGGCCGCAGAGCGGAGCGCCCTCAAAACGCGTGCGTCCGCCTCCTGCGCGAAAATCGCGACTGAGTCCGGCAAATCAGGTTCAACGAGAAGGAGTTTGTCGGACGATTTCCGTCGCAACCGGTCCAGTCAAGTTAGTCCGATGCGCGGGAGAAGCAAGAGAACCATGCGGTCCGCGAAATCGTGCCTTCGCATTGGTCGATTTTGCGACGCACCATCGCATGATGGTGCCGAATGGCGTTCGCCGAGGCGCAAACGCATTCGCCCCAACCCGCGCCCGACAAGAGGTGCAATCTACTCCTCTATTGACGCCGAGCTCGACGGGGATCATCTTAGAGTCGTGAACGCCCCCAGCTCCGATGAGATTGCGGTCGTGACGTTGAAGCTTTGTCATGTCCCGACGTCGCGACCGGCAAAATGGGCGAGGCAAGAGGCGTGATGATGGTGAACGTGACACCATCCGACTGACGCGAGCTCCGCCCTTTTGTTCGTCTCCGTAGCTTTCAATGGCTGGGAGGGTGAAGGATGGCTGTAGCGCTCATACTGCTTCTGGTTGCGATCGCTTCGGTGCTGTTCCACCTCTACAGCCCGTGGTGGTGGACGCCGCTCGCCTCGAACTGGCGCTACATCGACGACACGATCACCCTGACATTCTGGATCACGGGGGCGGTTTTCTTCGCGGTCGTCGCGTTCATGGCCTATTGCGTTTTCCGCTTTCGTCACACGGAGGGGAGGCAGGCAGCCTACAATCCCGAAAACAAGCGGCTCGAATGGTGGCTCAGTGTCGGGACTGGAATCGGCGTCGCAGCCATGTTGGCGCCCGGGCTGGTTGTCTGGCAGCAGTTTGTCACGGTGCCGGCCGATGCGACTGAGGTCGAGGTCATGGGACAGCAGTGGCAATGGAGCTACCGGCTTCCCGGCAAGGACGGCCGGCTTGGGACCTCCGATGCCCGCAACATCAGTTCCGACAACCCGATGGGGTTGAATCCCAACGATCCAAACGGACAAGACGACGTCGTCGTTCAAAACGACGATCTGCATCTGCCGGTCGGGAAGCCGGTGAAGGTGTTATTGCGCTCGATTGACGTCATACACGATTTCTACGTGCCCGAATTCCGGGCGAAGATGGATATGATACCGGGCTCCGTCACATATTACTGGTTCACGCCCACGCGCACCGGGACATTCGAGGTTCTCTGTGCGGAACTCTGCGGTGCCGCGCACGCGCAGATGCGGAGCAATGTCATCGTCCAGGACGAGAAAGAATATCACGCGTGGCTGGAGAAGCAGCACACGTTCGCGGAGCTTTCGGGGCAGAGGAACGTCGCGAAAGCGACCTACAGGTCAGGCAGCGAATGAAAATGCCGACGAGGAGGCGCCGTCTATCATGAGGCGAACTCCTCGCTGAACAGAAGACCAGGGAGGATATTCCAATGGTCGATGTCCCGTTTGACACAGTTGCAGGCATCCCGCCGGCTGAAGTGGGCGAGGTCGAACTTTATCATCCGAGAAGCTGGTGGACGAGGTACGTCTTTTCGCAGGACGCCAAGGTTATCGCCGTCCAGTACTCGATCACGGCGATGTCGATCGGAATGGTTGCGCTGGTGCTGTCATGGCTGATGCGGCTGCAACTGGGATTCCCCGGCACCTTCTCCTTCATCGATGCCAACCAATACCTCCAGTTCATCACCATGCACGGCATGATCATGGTGATCTACCTGCTCACCGCGCTGTTTCTGGGCGGCTTCGGCAACTACCTCATCCCGTTGATGGTCGGCGCCCGGGACATGGTCTTCCCCTATGTGAACATGCTGAGCTATTGGGTCTACCTGCTCGCCGTGCTGGTGCTGGCCGCAACCTTCTTCGTGCCTGGCGGGCCAACCGGCGCCGGCTGGACGCTATACCCGCCCCAGGCGATTCTCTCCGGCACCCCCGGGCAGGATTGGGGCATCATTTTCATGCTGGCTTCCCTGATCCTGTTCATCATCGGCTTCACGATGGGCGGGCTTAATTATGTGGTGACGGTGCTGCAGGCCCGCACCCGCGGCCTGACCTTGATGCGTTTGCCCTTGACCGTGTGGGGCATTTTCACCGCCACCGTCATGGCGCTGTTGGCCTTCCCGGCACTGTTCGTCGCCTCGGTGATGCTGCTGCTCGACCGCCTGTTGGGAACCAGCTTCTTCATGCCGACGCTCGTCGAGATGGGGCAGCTGACGAAGTATGGCGGCGGCAGCCCGATCCTGTTCCAGCATCTTTTCTGGTTCTTCGGCCATCCCGAGGTTTACATCGTCGCCTTGCCGGCATTCGGCATCATTTCCGATCTGATCAGCGTTCACGCGCGGAAGAACATCTTCGGCTATCGCATGATGGTGTGGGCCATCGTGGCAATCGGCGCGCTCAGCTTCGTCGTGTGGGCGCACCACATGTATGTGAGCGGCATGCACCCGTATTTCGGGTTCTTCTTCGCCACGACGACGCTCATCATCGCCATCCCGACCGCGATCAAGGTTTACAATTGGGTGCTGACCCTTTGGCGTGGCGACATTCATCTCACCGTCCCGATGCTGTTCGCGCTGGCGTTCATCATCACCTTCGTAAACGGTGGCCTGACCGGCCTGTTTCTCGGCAACGTGGTCGTGGACGTTCCGCTGTCCGACACCATGTTCGTTGTCGCCCACTTTCACATGGTGATGGGTATTGCGCCGATCATGGCCGTGTTCGGCGGAATCTATCATTGGTACCCGAAAGTCACCGGACGAATGCTCAATGAGGTGCTTGGACGGTTCCACTTCTGGGTCTCGTTCCTCGGAGCTTACGCGATCTTTTTCCCCATGCACTATCTGGGCCTGTTGGGCATGCCCCGCCGCTATCATGACATCGGCGAAACGGTCTTCGTTCCGGCATCCGCCCATGACCTCAATGCGTTCATGAGCGTGGCGGCTTTGATCGTCGGCTTCGCCCAGCTCGTGTTCCTGTTCAATGTGATCTGGAGCCTGTTCAAAGGGAAAGAGGCTGGCGGTAATCCCTGGGGAGCCGCGTCGCTGGAATGGCAAACTCCCGAGACCCCGCCGGGGCATGGCAACTGGGGCAAGGAGCTCCCGATCGTCTATCGCTGGGCCTACGATTACAGCGTACCCGGCGCCATCAGGGATTTCGTGCCGCAAAACGAACCGCCGGCCGCATTGTCGGCGCAGGGGGCCCACCCATGAGCGCCATCCTCCTGTTCATGGCCGGAATAGCCGCAATTGCGGGATGGTGGCTCTCACAGCAACGGCTGACAGCCAAGCCTTGGCTGGAGGAAGGAGTGATGGTCGATCTTCGCGAAGAGGGCACGGCGTCGCTGCCCCCGGCGAAGATCGGACTGGGCGTATTTCTCGCGGTCGTCGGCTCGTTGTTCGCGCTTTTCATCAGCGCTTACTCCATGCGCATGAATATGGTGGACTGGCGGACGTTGCCGGTGCCAGCGCTGCTGTGGTTCAACACGGCCGTCCTGGTCCTGAGCAGTGTGGCGCTGCAAGGGGCGCATATGGCCGCCCGCCGGAGCGACGTCGACGGCGTCATCGTCGGACTGTGCGTAGGCGGGGCATCCGCCGTTATTTTCCTGATTGGGCAGCTCCTGGCGTGGCGCGAGCTCAGCGTTGCCGGATATTTCCTCGCGTCCAATCCAGCCAATTCCTTTTTCTACCTGATCACGGCGGTGCACGGATTGCATCTGATGGGCGGGCTGGTGGCCCTCGGCAGAACGACGGCCAAGGTATGGCATGGCGCGGCGGTGACCGAGCTGCGCCTGAGCGTGGAACTCTGCGCCATCTACTGGCATTTCCTGCTGCTGGTTTGGCTGGTCCTGCTCGGCCTGCTGACGGGCTGGACCGACAATTTCGTCGACATCTGTCGCCAGTTGCTCACCTAGGGAGGGCTGAGACGCAATGGCAGAGACCGCGCTGACAAACACCGGGACATCCATCACGCGGCCCGCGGGCTGGCGAGGCATCGCCGCCGACTGGTCCTCAGACCAGCGCGCGTTCAAGAACGTGTCCTGGGGGAAGGCCATGATGTGGATCTTCCTCCTGAGCGACACCTTCATCTTCAGCTGTTTCCTGTTGTCGTACATGACGGCGCGCATGTCGACGACCGTGCCGTGGCCTAACCCAAGCGAGGTGTTCGCCCTCAATATCGCGGGCAGGCACATCCCGCTCATCCTGATCGCAATCATGACCTTCATTCTGATCAGCAGCAGCGGGACGATGGCGATGGCCGTCAATTTCGGCTACCGCCGTGACCGGGTCCGAACGGCAGCCCTGATGCTGGCCACCGCGGCATTTGGCGCAACCTTCGTCGGAATGCAGGCCTTCGAATGGACCAAGCTGATCATGGAGGGCGTGCGGCCCTGGAGTAACCCCTGGGGTGCGCCGCAGTTTGGCGCATGCTTTTTCATGATCACCGGTTTCCACGGCACCCACGTGACGATCGGCGTGATCTTCCTGATCGCGATTGCGCGAAAGGTCTTGCGAGGGGATTTCGATCGCGAACGACGCGGCTTCTTCACGAGCCGGAAGGGGTATTACGAGATCGTCGAGATCACCGGCCTGTACTGGCACTTCGTTGATCTGGTGTGGGTCTTCATCTTTGCTTTCTTCTATCTCTGGTGAGGTGGCGCATGACGAACGCAGCGGTACATGTGGAAGGGCAGGCAGCACAACATGCGTTACACACCTATGTGCCCGACGCGGTCGCATCGGGAGCCGCGCACACCAAGGGGCAGCAGCACCCGATCAGGCTTTACCTCGTGGTCTGGGGATGGTTGTTCGTGCTCAGCACCTGCTCCTATCTCGTCGACTACTTTGGCATCCACGGCCATCTCCGATGGTCGCTGATCCTTCTGTTCATGGTGCTCAAAGCCGGTCTGATCGTCGCTGTCTTCATGCATATGGCATGGGAGCGGCTGGCTCTGGCCTACGCGATCCTGCTTCCGCCGGTGCTGGTGTTGGTATTTGTGGCGATCATGGTGTTCGAATCCGACTACACGCACCTGCTCCGGAGCATATTCTTCGCCCCAACGGCGTAGCCGCCATTTCTCTCTGCACCGAAGATGGGTGGCGATGACCACCCACCTCATACTTGCAAATCCGGCAGAGCAGGACTGGTGCGCGTAACTTGGCTAGATCGGGACCGTCAGCGAATGTCGGGATCGGTGGTTACGTGTCGGCGCAACCAAGTTCGGGACCGCCCCCGACGAGAAAATGGCCCGCATCGAGCGGGCCATTTTTGTTGGGCCGCCGCGCCGAGCAGAACATCGGTCTTACATTGCCTCCGCTGGATCTGCCGTCGCGAGCGAACACCCTCAGTCCGGAAAGCTCAGGATCAGTTTGAGCAATTTCGGAAACCGCGCATTGATGTCGTCCTCGCGCAGGACGTTGCGGTGCTGGACGCCTTGCTTTGACGTCCGAATCAGGCCGGCCTCCCGCAGAATCCGGAAATGGTTCGACAGGGTCGACTTCGCCATACCCGGGCAAGGCGCAGCCTCTGTGCACGACATGCAGTCCTTCTGCGCGGCCAGACTCTTGACGATGCGCAGCCGCATGGGATCCGCGAGGGCTCCCAGCACTCCGGCCAGTGTAATCTCGTCCCGCGCCGGGTGAACAAACTGCGCCATGCTCAAAATATAGCATCTCCCTTGATCTTCTTCAATAGTTCATTATTAATGAACTATCGAACAATGGCATCCCCGCCGGATCGTGGAGATATGCAGTGACCAAGAGACTTGAAGGAAAAGTTGCGCTCGTGACCGGAGCATCCAAAGGCATCGGCGCCGGAATCGCCGCCCGGCTTGCAGCTGAGGGTGCGGCGGTCGCCGTGAACTACAGCGCCAGCAAAGAGGCCGCCGACCGCGTGGTCGCCGCCATCATCGCCAAGGGTGGCAAAGCCGTCGCAGTTCGCGGTAACCTCGCCGACGCCAATGGCGTGAAAAGCGTGGTCGCGGAGACCGTGAAGGCGCTCGGCGCGATCGACATTCTGGTCAACAACGCGGGCATTTACGAGTTCGCGCCGCTCGAGGCCATCACCGCCGAGCATTTCCATAAGCATTTCGACCTCAATGTTCTCGGCCTCCTTTTGATTTCGGGGGAAGCGGTGCGGCACTTCAATCCCAATGGCGGAAGCATCATCAACGTCAGCTCCGGCGTATCGACCATCGCGCCGGCGAACACCGCCGTCTACACCGCGACGAAAGCATCGGTGGATGCGATCTCCGCCGTGCTGTCGAAGGAGCTGGCGCCGCGCAAGATCCGCGTCAACGCCGTCAATCCGGGCATGATCGTCACCGAAGGCGTCGTGTCCGCCGGCCTGCACGAGGGCGACATGCGCAACTGGATCGAATCCGCCACCCCCCTTGGCCGCGTTGGCAAGGTCGAGGAGATCGCTGCCGCGGTCTCCTTCTTCGCGTCGCACGACGCGTCCTACATCACGGGCGAGACACTTCACGTCGCCGGCGGCCTGCGCTGACGATGTCCCGCTTGGCGGCTCGACGGTGCTGAAGGCCGTCACTGATCGCCGGACCTATTCACGCTTCATGCTAGTGCCTCAAATGGCAATTTGAGATGGTTGCGCCTCCGCGCAACCAAGTCGGATCTTACCGCGTCCGATATGCAAATGGCCCGCTTGAAGCGGGCCATTTTTGTTTGCAGCGGGTGCCGACCGTCTCGCGCTCCGACGGGACGCTTGGTCGTGCGGCCGCCTCGATTCGGGAAATCAGCCAATACAGCCCTGTCAGGGAAACCTTCTTGAAAATCTATAGCAGTAGTGCTATAAGGTAAGGGCGAATGATCACACAGAAGCCCGTAGTTTGGATCGGATCGTCCAAGGACGATTTACGGGCTTTCCCCGACGAGGCGCGCCGCGTCATGGGGTTCGCGATCAACGATGCACAAAGCGGCGAGGAGCATCCTCGTGCCAAGGCCTTGAAGGGTTTTGGCGGCCGAAGCGTGCTGGAGGTCGTCGACGATGAAGACGGCGATACATACCGGACGGTCTACACCGTGCGCTTTGCTGGCGTCATCTATGTCCTTCATGCCTTCCAGAAGAAGTCGAAGAAGGGGATTGAGACACCCAAGCACGACATCGAGGTAATCAGGACTCGGCTGAAGGCAGCCGAGGCCCATTACCAGAAGAACCGCGGAAAAGGAGGCAAAAAATGAGCAAGGCTATCAAGGCAACCGCCGGCAGCGATAACATCTTCGCTGACCTTGGCTTTGCCAATCCTGAAGAAGAGCTTCTCAAAGCCAAGCTTGTCCGTGAGCTTCGCGCGATCATCAAACGCCGTAGGCTTACTCAAGTGAAGGCCGCGGAGCTGCTTGGTCTTAAGCAGCCCGATGTGTCTGCGCTTGTGACTGGCCGGGTTGGGAAGTTCTCGATTGATCGACTGGTTCGCTGCCTGGATCGACTCAACTATCGCGTAGACGTGGTTATCCGGCACAAGCCGGCACGTAGACCCAGCTCGCGTGTCGCGGCCTAAGAAGACATCCGATGGATGAGACAACGGCCTTTCGTATGCTCATTGAGCGTACGGACAATGCGCTCCAAAATCGAGGATCGTTAAAGGAGGGAAGGGGAGCAGCGATGGCCGACTGGGAGGGTTGCAGCGGGCCATTTTGTTTGGGACCGGGAGCCGTCAGAATTTCGTAATCACCTTCCCGTCCGCACCAACCAGCGTCGACGGCGCCTCGCCAAACACCAGCCCCTCCGGCTGAAACTTGATCGTTGTCCCGCCCTCGACGAACTCCGCAAAATTGCGCGGCGTCGCCGAGTGCACGCCGTTGGCCAGGAAATCGTCGATCTCATAGCAGGTGTCGGGCTTGCCGCCGGATCCTTCGCCCAAAAACTTCTGAAAATTCTGGCTCGTCACCTTCGCCTTCTTGCGCGCCGACCAGTTGGTCTGGCGGCGGTAGAGCTTTGGCAGGATCACCGGGCCCTTGTCGGTGGCGAGCACTCCGGTCTCGTTCTTCTTGGGTTCGCGCAGCTCGAAGTCGAAGGCGGGAACGGTCTTGGCGAGATGCTTCCAGACCGGCAGCTTGTTCGTTCGCGCGGTCCTGGCGAGCGCGAGGAAGGCCTTGATCTCGTCGTCGTTCATCGAGGAGTAGAACGTCGGATAGGCAAAGCCTTGCGCGACCAGCCAGTGGTTGATGTCGACCGTCTTGCCGCCGGCCGTCACCTCGACGTCGCCGACCAGCCGGCCATAGGTGTCGAACACCTCGTTCGGCGCATCGACATGGGTGAACACCCGGCACGTCAGCGTCGCCTCGCCGCTGCTGGCGAGGAAGTCATGCAGCGCCTTGCTCGAGGTCGCGCCGAGGAATTGCCGGTAAGGATGCGTGACCTTGTGATAGGCCGCGCGCTTGGCGTCGGTCAGCCCCTTGTTCTCGGCGGCCGACAGCGGCGACGGCTGATAGTGCAGCTCCGGCGCGTCGATGCCCTGGAGCCGAACGGTGAGCTTGCCGTTCTTGATCGGCGCCGTGTTGGTTCGCCCTTTGACCTTGGCGTTGGCGAAGACGCGGGTCGGCTGGAACGGCGAGGCGTCATTCGTGCGGAAGCGGATTGCGTCCGGCGCGACGGTCACAACGACCTTGGTAGTGTCAGCGTCCGACCGGCCCTCCGGCCAGAACTGGCTGACATCGATGGTGCCTTCGACCTCCAGCAGTCCCACGGGCATCGGCCGCTCCTGTCACACGATGCTCGGCGGTCGCCCCACAGAAGCAACTCGCGCGCAGATGCGGCAGCGGATCATCTTCGTGCGACAGGCCCATGACGGGAGTGGTTGAGCGGAACACGGCCGCAGCGCTGGTTTGGAATGCCTCCAACGCAAGCGACAAAAAAACGCGGGCCGGTAATGTGCCAGCCCGCGCCGTCGAGGTCAGAGATGGAGCCGCCGGAGCGCGCCTCTATTTCTCGGAGCGCTCTTGCTGAGCCTCGGCCGAAGTGTCCGCTGCCCGCGATTTGGTCATGTAGGGGCAGACCATGGTCAGGTTGAGCAGCGTCGGCGCCTGATCGTCACCGTTGCCGTACTCCCAGACCAGGCGGATTTCATGCTGGTCCGAATTCGCGTCGTCCTTCTGATGCTGCCTGATGTCGGCCTTCATCGGGATCGGCGGCTCCGAGTTGAAGCACTTGCGGATGGACGCATCCAGCAGCGCGCATTTCGTCGCGGGGACCACCACGCGCTGGTCGTTCGACAGCGATCTGGTGTTGGGCTGCGCGGCGAGCTGAAGGCGGGCGTGGCCCAGCGCCTTGAACCACACCTTGCCGCTGCTGTCGACCGGTTGGGTCCGACCAGAGGTCAGGACTTGGGTGGCTTATGCGGACAGACCATCGTCAGGTAGAGCAGCTTGGGCGTTTTGCTGTCGCCCTCGTACTCCCATTCCAGCCGGATCTCGTGCCGATCGGCGTTACGATCGGTCGACGCATGCGTGATGATGTTGGTCTTCATCGGAATCGGAGGCTCCGAGTTGAAGCACTTCCGGACACAGGCATCGAGCAAGGCACATCGCGTCAGCGGAATCACGTCCGGCTCGTCCTTCGACAGCGGCGTGGTATTCGGTTGGGACGTGAGGTCGACGCGCGCACGGCCCTTCTCCTTCTGCCAGTGCTTCGCGCTGCCTTGCGGCCACTTGCTCTTCGGCGTCAAAATCAGATGATACTGGCCGTATTCCAATGTCGGGAGATGGATATTTTCCGAGGCTTTGAGTTTCTTTACGCTCTTCTTCATGTTCTCCAGTGGATAGTAATTACCATTCATCAGGTCCTTAAATGGCTTACCCGTGTAGACTCTCATGCCCATGTATTTTGCCCCTCAATGAGTGCTTGGCTTTCCCGGGAAATATGCAGCTCTGCGAAGCTTGACGGCTAGAACACGAGCCTGGCGGCCCGTTATTCGCAGCCTCTTTTTCGCGCAGCTTTTGGCAAGCTACCACCTGGGACTGTGAATCGTCCAGATCAGCAACCGTTTCAGGGGAATGCTTTGCCCAGGATGCATCGCATGCCCCGTTGCTAAGCAGGTTTTCATAAGCGATCTTATCGCCATGGTTCGCAGTGGCCTACCGACCGTACCCGCTGCAAGCAAGGTCTTGAGAGCACGGAATGCTTTGCACGGCGTGTCAGTCGACGATCGAACCAGGCGAGAGCCGCTGCCCCAATTGCGGTGCAGGCGTGCGCCGCTCCGATCCCGACAGTGAACGACGGTTTGTCACAATTCTCCGGGCCGATGTCATCGATTCCACCGGGCTTGTTGCAGAGCTTGATCCGGAGGAGGCGGTCTCGCGCCTGGAGCCGGCCCTGGCCGCCATGAGGGGGGCGGTTCGGCAGTTCGGCGGCATCGTAAGCAAGGAATTGGGCGACGGGCTTGCCGCGGTGTTTGGTGCCCCGATCGCGGACGACAACCATGCGCCCTTGGCCTGCCACGCTGCGATCGAATTGGTTCGGCGCGTCGCGAGCCTTGGTGATCCCGGGCTTCAGGTCCGGGTTGGTCTCCACTCCGGCCATGTCGTTGCCTACATGGTCGCCAGCGAGTTTTCCAAGGTCTATGAAATCGGGGGTGCCGCCCAGCATCTGGCCGCCCGGCTGGAGGCGACGGCTGAGGCGAACCAGATCTACGTCTCGGAGGCCTGCCAGAAGCTCGCCGACGGGCATGTCCGCTTCGAATCCCTGGGCGGGAAATCATTGCGCGGCTTCAGCAAACCTGTGCCGGTCTATAGGATCGTGGGCGCGAGCGACTTGTCGAGCTGGCGGGTGCGAAGGGCTCGCAGCGTCTCCCGTTTCGTCGATCGCACGACCGAGCGCACGCTGCTGGAGCGCACCGCGGGAAGCGCCGGGACAAACCGGCAGACTGTACTGCTGCTGGGCGATGCTGGTATCGGCAAGTCGCGGCTCGCGCATGAGTTCGCCCAGCAGCTCAAGGCCGACGGCTGGCGGTTGATCGACGCCGAGTGCAGCCCGAATCTCCAGGGTGCCCCCTTCAGCACCCTCAAGCGGATTTTGCTGTCGGCCATGGACGCGGCTGCAAGGGACCCTGACAGTCCGGGAGATCTTCGGCAGGGCCTGCCAGCGATTCAGCAAAGTGCGCTCGAGGCGGTGCTCGATCTGCCCATATCGAATTCGCATTGGGACGAACTGGAGCCTCACGCACGGGGACGAGCCATCTCCGATGCAAGCTGTGCCATCGTCGGAAGCTTGGCCAATCGCCAGCGAACGGTGCTCCTGCTGGAGGATCTGCACTGGATCGACCGGGCGAGCGACGGCGTCGTAGCCGTCATTGCGTCGTTGCAGGCGGCCGGTCTTCTCGTGCTTTTTACCTCCCGGCCAAATGGCATGCCGGTCTGGATTGCGCGTTGTCACGCCGAGATCGTCGCAATGCGGCCCCTCGACGACGATTCGGGGTTTGCCATGCTGGCAGACATGCTCGGCTCCTCCGAAACTAACGCGGATTTGAAGAGCCGGATCATTTCTCATACCGCCAACGTTCCCCTGTTCATTGAGGAGGTCTGCCGCGGATTGAAGGACAGCGGCACGCTACGGGGCCAATGGGGCGACCTCGCACTCGTGCGTCCGATTGACGAGCTCGGCATTCCCACCAGTATCCAAGGCGTGATTGCAGCACGCCTCGATCGGGTATCGAAGCAGGAACGATCCGTTTTGCAGATCGCCGCCAGTCTGGGGCCGAGATCGAGCGAAGTCATGCTGCGGAAGATCGCAGCCCTGCCTGAGGATGTTTTGCAGGGATGCCTCGTCGCACTTGATCGCGCCGAGCTACTCGTCAGGATCGACAGCGAATTGGAAGATGCGCTCGAATTCCGGCATGAGATGGTCCGGCAGGTGACCTACGACTCCATGGTCGAAAGGGCGCGCGAAGACATCCATGCGCGGATTCTTTCGGCCTTGGAAGGCGGCGAGGTCGGAGCCGATGATCCTGACAAGCTCTGCTATCATGCCACGCGGGCGAAGGATTGGGACAAGTCGTTCAGCTACGGCAGAGCCTCGGCGCGAAAATGTCTGGCGCGGTCGGCATTTATCGATGCGGCTGACTATTTCGAGATCGCGATGAAATCGTTGGATCAGACCCCGACGACTCCTTCGAGGGAAGCGAATGCCGTGGATGTTCGCATCGAGGCAAGAGCGGCCTTTATTGCCTCCGGCCAGATTGCCGAATGGTTGAATCTTGGCAAGGAGGCCGAGCGCCGCGCCGGTGCAATCAACGACATCGGACGGAAGGTAGCAGCCATGACGGTCATGGCTGCCGCACAGAACTTCTACGGGACGCCGATCGAAGCGGTCACCGTCGGTGAGGAAGTCGTGCGCCTGGCTGAGGGGGCGGGCAATCCGGGTTGGCTCAATGCCGCGCAATACGGTCTTGGCCAAGTGTACTTCCTTGCCGGACGCTATCGTGAAGCTGACCGGTTGTTTGCGCGGGCGTGCGCCCAATTGGCGGGGCCGGAGGCCAGCGCGCCTTTTGGCACGACGCCGAAATATGCGCTGTTACTTTGCAGAATGATGCACAGTATCAACAACACCGTGATGGGCGAGCTCGATGTCGCCGAGCAGCTCCAGCAGCAGGCCGCCGCGATTGCGGAGGAGACGGGCCGTCCCTATGACCGCGTCGCCGCCGCCTATAGCGGCGGCTGGCTGATGCTCGGCCGCAACGATCCGGCGGCGGCGGCGGCGATTCTCGAGGAAGGTTTTGTCCTCGCGCAGAAGCATGGCATCCGGCTGTTCGTCCCTGTGCTCGCCTGCCATCTCGGCATCGCCCATCTGGAGCAGGGGCTGTTCGACCGGGCGCGCGGCATGCTTGGCGAAGCGCGCGAGGAGGCGAAGGCGGTCGGCTATACCTCGGCAGTGCTGCGCAGCTCGATCTACCTGGCGCTCGCCACCAGCCGGCTCGGCGATGTCCAGGCCGCGCAGAACATGCTGCGCGAGGCGCGCAACACCGCCCGACAGCAGGGGTTTGCTGGCCTCGAGGCCGAGGCCCTGTTCGGCGAGGCGGTCGTGACGCCGGTCTCTGGCGAGGAGAACAGGGTGGCCATCCTTGCCGCCCTGCGCGGCACCGTCGCGATCAGCTCCGAGAGCGGCGCGCTGCCGCTCAGGCAGAAGGCCGAGGCGATGTTGAACGAGATGCTCGCCCGGGGCGATGAGCTGACCTGATCTTTCTTTGCCCCTGCTAACGGTCGGGTCCGCGATCGCGCCGCCGCGGCCGATATCTGCCCGATATGTCAGATAAATCTTGCAGGCCGCACAAGGGCTTAGCTACTGTGCATGGGGTTGTTTTCGCCATCTTTGAAGGCCGCGCCTTTTGTGCAGCGCAGAGGGCGCCGCGCTTCTCCCGTCCGCTCCGATGACAAAGCCCCTTGCGCGCGCACAGAGGTCGGCTACCGTCGGCCTAGCCGCAGGGCCAGGTGACTTTTGATTCACATTTTTTAGCATCCGATTTATCGGCGCCGCGACGGCGCGACGCCCACCGGAAGAGGCGGGGCCATGATTGCACGGGACCAGCAAGCTCTGTTGGCGCCAATCGAGCGCGATCTGCGGCTCGATCTGTTCCGCGGCATCGGGCTGTGGATGATCTTCCTCGATCACATCCCGCACGACGTCGTCGCCTGGCTGACGCTGCGCAATTACGGCTTCAGCGATGCCGCCGAGTTCTTCGTCTTCATATCAGGCTATCTCGTCGGCTGGATCTACGGGCCGATCGTCGCGGGCGGCTGGTTTCTCGCGGCGCTCAAGCGGCTGTGGCGGCGCGCCGCCGAGATGTATGTCGCCCACATCATGCTGTTCCTTCTGTTCACGGCGCAGATCGCGCGCACCACGCGCCGTTTCGACAATCCGATGTACGAGCACGAATTCAACGTGTTCAATTTCCTGTCGCATCCGGACGAGTTGATCGGGCAGGCGATCCTCTTGAAATACAAGCCGGTCAATCTCGACGTGCTGCCGCTCTACATCGCGCTGGTGTTCGCCGCACCGTTCATCGTCTGGTGCCTGGTGCGCCGGCCGAACCTGATGCTTGCGGCCTCCGCGGTGCTCTATGTGCTGGCGCGCTGGTTCAACTGGAATATCGCCTCCTATCCGCCCGGCACGACCTGGTACTTCAACCCGTACTGCTGGCAGCTGATGTTCGTGTTCGCGGCCTGGTGCGGTATCGGCCAGATCGACAAGGTGGCAAAATGGGTGTGGTCGAAGACGACGATGGCACTGGCCGCAGCCTGGCTCGCCTTCGCGCTTCTGATCGTGATGACCTGGCACGTCCCCGCGCTCGAGGCGCTGATCCCGAAATGGATGATCAAGGCGATCTACCCGATCGACAAGACCGATCTCGACATGCTGCGCTTCACCCACTTCCTGGCGCTGGCGATCTGGATGACCCATCTCATTTCGCGCAAATGGCGCGCGCTGCACGGGGCCTGGCTGCGTCCGGTCATCCTCTGCGGCCAGCATTCGCTGCCGATCTTCTGCCTCGGCGTCTTCCTGTCGTTCTCGGCGCACTGGATTCTGACCCAGTACACCAAGGGCATGTGGGAGCAGTTCGCCGTCTCCATCGCCGGCATCGTCATCATGATCGGGGCCGCCTGGCTGCTCGATCGTGCCAAGCGGGTGCCGGACCTGTTCGTCAAGGTGACGGAGGTTGAGGAGCCCGAGATCGCATCGGAAAGCATCCCGGCCGCGAGCGCCGCCGCGGTGCCTGCGAGCCGTTGAAATCACTGCGCCGCCCGCGTTCTCACGGAGATGTCCATGTCCAGACGTTTGTTGACGATCGCCGGCACGCTCCTGTTCCTCGTCTGCGGTGCATCGGCGCAGACGCCGTCGCCCGAGGCGATCAATGCGGCGCGCAAGCTCGTCGTCACGCTGAAGATTGCGGACCAGTATCGTGCCCTGTTGCCGCAACTGCTGCTCAAGCTCCGGCCCGTGGTTGCCCAGGACAGGCCGGAGATTGAGCGCGACTATGATACGGTGACGGCGCCCGGATCCGAGATCTATGCTCCGTACGTCGCCTCGATGATCGATCAGATCGCAGCCCTCTACGCCACGAGCTTCACCCTCGACGAGCTGCGCCAGATCGAGGCGTTCTACGCCGGGCCTGCGGGGCGGAAGTTTTTGGAGAAGTCGGATCCGCTGGCGCAGGCCAGCGCGCAGATCAGTCAGGACGTCAGCCAGAAGGCCGCCGACGAGCTGAAGCAGCGCCTGATCGAGGCCTTGCGCCAGAAGGGACACAAGCTCTGAGCGTTTCGGCGCTCAATGCGCCACGAACTCGAAGCGTCCGGTGATACGCCGGCGCTTCCTCGCCCGACCTGCGGGCCATCATTGGCTTGAGCCCTACGTTCCGGTCGTGCATCATCACCGGAAGCAAGAACTTCATGGGGAGAAATATGGCCGAGGACCTTACTCACACCATCTCGAAGGCCCGCGAGCATTCCATCGGCGATCTCCTGCGCCGCTCGGCAGGCCGCGAGCCGGACAAGCTCGCGGTGAGCTGCGGAAGTGTGAGCTGGACCTTTACCGAACTGGACGCGATCTGTAACCGGCTCGGGCGTGGGCTGCTCGGCCTCGGCGTCAAGAAGGGCGACCGCCTCGCGGTGCTCTCGCGCAACTCGCATGCGTTTGCGGCGCTGCGCTTTGCCGTGGCGCGGATCGGCGCGGTGCTGGTGCCGATCAACTTCATGCTCAATCCGGACGAGATCAACTTCATCCTGAAGAGCTCCGGCGCAAAGCTGCTCGCGGCTGGTCCCGATTTCGTCGGGCCCGCGCGCGCCGCCAGCGCGAAAGACTGCGCGGTCGAAAAGCTGATCTGGTTGCCGGGCGAGGATCCCGCCATAGCGCCCGCCAGCCTCACCACCTTCGACGATCTCCTGCACGATGACAGCTCGTTCCTGGAGGCCTCCGTCGACAGCCGCGATCTCGCGCAGATCGTCTATACCAGCGGCACGGAATCGCTGCCCAAGGGCGCGATGCTGACCCATGAGGCCGTGATGTGGCAGTATGTCAGCTGCATCATCGACGGCGGCATGAGCGTGGACGACAAGTTTCTGCACGCGCTGCCGCTCTATCACTGCGCGCAGCTCGACGTCTTCCTGGGTCCGCAAGTTTATCTCGGGGCCTCCGGCGTGATCACGGGCAAGCCGACCGCCGACAACATCCTGGCGCTGATCCAGGCCCACAGGATCACCTCGTTCTTCGCGCCGCCGACGATCTGGATCGCGATGTTGCGCTCGCCGAATTTCGACAAGACCGATTTGTCGACGCTGCAGAAGGGCTATTACGGCGCCTCGATCATGCCGGTGGAGGTGCTGCTGGAGCTCCAGCGCCGCCTGCCCAATGTCAAGTTCTGGAATTTCTACGGCCAGACCGAGATCGCCCCGCTCGCAACCGTGCTGCGGCCCGAGGACCAGCTGCGCAAGGCCGGATCGGCCGGCAAGCCGGTGCTCAATGTCGAGACGCGGGTGGTCAATACCTCGATGGAGGACGTCAAGGTCGGAGAAGTCGGCGAGATCGTGCACCGCTCGCCGCATCTGTTGTCCGGCTATTACAACGATCCCGTGAAGACCGCGGCGGCGTTCTCCGGCGGCTGGTTTCACTCCGGCGATCTCGCCACCGTCGATGCCGAAGGCCACATCACCGTGGTCGACCGCGTCAAGGACATGATCAAGACCGGCGGCGAGAATGTCGCGAGCCGCGAGGTCGAGGAGATGGTCTATCGCATCCCCGCAGTGTCAGAGGTCGCGGTCGTGGGCCTGCCCGATCCGCGCTGGATCGAGGCGGTCACCGCCATCGTCGTGGTCAAGAGCGGCGAGACGCTCGACGAAGATTCCGTCATCAAGCACTGCGCCGGCCAGATGGCGCATTTCAAGGTGCCGAAGCGCGTGATTTTCGTCGACAGCCTGCCGAAAAATCCGAGCGGCAAGCTTCTCAAGCGCGAGCTGCGCCAGCGCTTCGTCGGCGGCGAGACACTCGACAAGGCGGTCCAGAAGAATTTCGGCACGTGAGGCGTTTCTCTTCCTCTCCCCGTTAGAACGGGGAGAGGCGAGAACTCAATACTTCTTCACCGCCGCGCCGAACGCGAGCCACAGCGCCATCGATGCCAACCCAAATCCGCCGAGCAGCAGGAAGGTCGGGCCGTAGCCGATCCACTGGGCGATCCAGCCGCCGAGCGCGGCACTGAGGCTTGCTCCGACGCCCTGCACTGTGATCACGGCGCCCTGGCCGAGATTGATGCGGCCGGTGCCGTTGAGCGAGCGGGCGACCATGCCGGGGACGGCGACGGTCTGAAGTCCCGTGCCGATGCCGTCGAGCACCTGCATCGGCACGACGCCCCACCATCCCGTGACGAAGAACGCGAGCACGCCGCGGATGGGCAGGAACAGGAAAGAGACCAAGATCACCGGCCAGTAATTGCGCTTGCTCGCGACTTGCATCGCGATCAGCGAGGTCACGATCATCACGCCCTGGGCGATCACAATGGTGGTCGCAACGAAGCTCGGCCCATTGGCCTGGGCTTTGGCCACCGCTGCAAGCCCGTAGAGCGGCACGATCGCGGCGTTGCCGAGATGGAACAGGGCGAGTGCCAGCGCCAGAACGAGCAGCGGCTTGTGCTTGAGCAGCATCGTGAGCGCATCCGGCTGGCTGTCGGGATCATCCTCCTTGCTGCCGCGTGCGGCGCGGTCGTCGATCGCCTTCGCCGGGATCATCAGCACGCAGCCAACCGCGATGGCGCCGAACACCGCCGCCAGCACGAACACGGCGACATAGCCCAATTTGTAGCCCAGATAGCCCGACAGCGCCGCGCCGACCATGTTGCCGGCATGATTGAATGCCGGTTGCGCCCGTTCAGCGCATTGAATCCTTTCTGCTTCGCGATGCCGAGCGTGATGCCGGTCACCGCCGGAACGATCGCTGCGCTCGCCAGCGATTGCGCAACCTGGGAAAAGGTGACGGCCCAGAAATTTTGCGAGATCAGGATGATCGCGGACGCCGCGACTACACAGATGCCGGGAATGACGACCCACAGCCGCTTGTTGCGGCTGGCATCGATGAAGCCGCCGATCGGCGTCGTGATCAGCATGCCCGCGACATTGCCGATCGTCATCGCGGTGCCGATCAATCCACTCGCCCAGCCGCGCTCCTGAAGGAAGACGCCGACGAACGGTCCAATGCCCGACTGCATGTCGGCCATGAAGAAGTTGAGAGCGAACAGTGGCCAGATACGGGACGAGGAGGGGGACCGCGATGCCATTGATACCAAAACGTGGTCTCAGCCGGGATTCGGCAGGTGGGGACGTGATCCTTTCAGCCAATCGCTCTGGCGTGGATGAAAGTGTAACGGGCGCTGATCGGGTTGGTTCCAGTTCTTTGCACAGGTGGTTGGCCCCTTGCGGTTGTTGCGGGCAAGTCTTTATTGAAACTGGATCGTCTCTCTTGGGAGTACGGCATGCCCCTCTGGACCTGCGAAACCTGCGGCGCGCAATTTCCGGCAAGCGGGGCGCCGCCGGCGTCCTGTCCAATTTGCGAGGATGAACGGCAGTTCGTGAACTGGAAGGGGCAGACCTTCCTTACCCACGAAGCGCTGACGGAAAGCCATCGTCTGGTGTGGCGCGACGATCTCGGCCTCGCCGGCCTTGCGGTCGAGCCAAGTTTTGCCATCGGGCAGCGCGCGCTGCTGGTGCCGCAGGCAGATGGCTGCGTGATGTGGGACTGCGTGCCGCTGGCGACGCCCGAGGCGGTCGCGCATGTCCGTTCGCTCGGTGGATTGAAGGCGATCGCGATCTCGCATCCGCACTACTATGGCGCGCTCGCCGACTGGAGCGATGCCTTCGGCGGCATTCCGGTGTATCTCCACGCGGATGACCGCCGATGGGTGACGCGGCCGCACGCCGCGATCGTGCACTGGACCGGCGACAGCCTTTGTATCTCCGACGATTTGCTGCTTCTGCGCACCGGCGGTCACTTCGCTGGCGCCGCCATGCTGCATTGGTCGCGCGGTGCCGACGGCAAGGGCGCACTCCTCACCGGCGATATCGCGCAGGTGACGATGGACCGCCGCTTCGTCAGCTTCATGTATTCCTATCCGAACTACATGCCGCTCAATGCCGGCGCGGTGCGACGGATTGCCGCCGCTGTCGCGCCGCTCGGCTTCGACCGCATCTACGGCGCGTGGTGGGGCCGCAACATCGCCGCCGGTGCCAAGGCCGCGTTCGCGGCGTCTGTCGAGCGATATATCGCAGCCATCGCCTGAGCCACGGCTGGTTCAGATCCGCCTTGCCTTCACTCAATAACTGTACTATTGGTACAGTTATTAGATGCGACGCAACGGTGCGTTTGCTGGGCTCGGCACGATCGATGCATTGTCGGAGCAGCGGCCTGATCTGCGGCCGCGTGAGCGGGAGTTGGAGATGACGGCGCAGCGCGAAGTCTTTGAGGCGGGCGACGTCGCGCTTCAGTCCGGCACCGTTTTCCCATCGCTGCAGCTCGCCTACAAGACCTACGGCACGCTGAGCCCGGCCAAAGACAATGTCATCCTCTATCCGACCTCGTTCAGCGCGCAGCACACCGACACCGAGTGGCTGATCCAGCCCGGCGGCGTGCTCGATCCCACGCGCTACTTCATCATCATCCCGAACCTGCTCGGCAACGGCCTGTCTTCCTCGCCCTCCAATTCGAACGCGGCGTTTCCGAAAGTGACCTACCATGATGCAGTCGCCGTCCAGCACCGTCTGCTCATCGAACGTCTCGGCATCTCGAAGCTCGCGCTGGTCTATGGCTGGTCGATGGGCGGCATGCAGGCCTATCACTGGGCGGCCTGCTATCCGGATATGGTCGAGCGCGCGGCGGTGGTCTGCGGCAGCGCACGCTGCGCGCCCTACAACCACGTCTTCCTGGAAGGTGTCAAAGCCGCACTGACCGCCGATCCCGCCTTCCGAGACGGCCGCTTCGTCGACAAGCCCGTCGCCGGCTTCCGCGCAATGGGGCGTGTCTATGCCGGCTGGGCGATGTCGCACGGCTTTTATCGCGACGAGGTCTGGCGCGAGGCGGGCTTTACCTCGCTCGAGGACTATCTCGTCCGCTCCTGGGACGCGACCTTCGCGCGGCGGGACGCCAACGATCTGCTGGCGCAGATCGACATTTGGCAGACCGGCGACATCAGCCGCTGCGCCGCATACGGCGGCGATCTCGACCGCGCGCTCGGCGCGATCACGGCGCACATGCTGCTGATGCCGGGCGCGACCGATCGCTATTTCGATGTGCGCGACAACGATGACGAGCTCGGCCGGCTGGTCAACGCAAGATCCGCCACGCTGCACCCGATCCCGTCGGTGCATGGCCATCGTGCCGGCAACCCCGTCAACAATCCGCGCGATCACGCCTTCATCAAGGCCGAGATCGCAGAACTCCTTGGCAAGGAATGCAGGCCCCATCATGAGTGACGCAACCGTTTCAGAGACCGGCCATCGCCTGAAGCCGCTGGCGCCGGCAATGCTGCGCGAATTATCGGTTCGCTCAAACCTCAAAGGCGTCGCGCGCAGCCTCGGCCATTACGGCGTGGTCGTGCTGATCGGGACGCTGATCTGGAAGGTTACCTCAAGCTATGGCGTGTTCTGGGCGCTGCCGCTGATGGCGGTGCAGGGCTATTTCGTCGCCTTCCTGTTCATGGCGGTGCACGAGACCGCGCACAAGACGGCGTTCAAAAGCCGTAGCCTCAATCTCGCCGTCGGCTATCTCTCGGGCTTCATCATCGGGTTGCCTTACGAATATTACTGCCTGTTCCACTGGGACCATCACCGCTACACCCAGGATCCGGACAAGGACCCGGAGCTCATCGTCGGCGTCAAGCCGGCATCCGATACGCAGCTCGCGATCGCCTATAGCGGCGTGCTTCAGGTCGCCGGCCGTCTCTGGCTGATGCTCGGCCACGCCATCAGCGGCAAGGTCACCGTGCCCTGGATCCCCGAAAACAAGCGTGCCGTCATCGTGACCGAAGCGCGCGTCTATGCCGGATTCTATGTGGCGCTATTTGCGCTCTCGCTGTGGTTCTCGTCAGCGCTGCTGCTCTGGGTCTGGATCGTCCCGCTGGTCATCGGGCAATTCTTCCTGCGGCCCTATCTCTATGCCGAGCATACCGGCTGCGAGCGCACCCGCAGCGCCTTCCAAAACACTCGCACCACCTATACCGGCGCGATCGTCAAATGGTTCGCGTGGAACATGCCCTATCACGTCGAGCACCACGCCTATCCCTCGATCCCTTTTCACGCGCTGCCGAAGCTGAACGAGATCGTCGATGGCGAGATCGTCTATCGCGGCCGTGGCTACATCGCGACCACACGCCAGACCTGGGCCTGGTTTCGCCGGCAGCGACAGCCCGGCTAGTCGATGCGAGTTCAGCGCGCAAAGCCCCGATCGCGGAGCGATCGGGGCTGTCGTGGACGCCTGATATCAGTAGATCCCGTACGCGCAGACGTTCACCACGCGCACGCGCAGGCCGTGGCGGGTCTGGACGACGCGCTCCTGGTAGCAATTGTTGACGCCGGTGTTGACGTAGACGCCACCAAAGCCCCAGCCCGGACCCCAGTGATGGTGGAAGCCGTGGGCCGACGCGGCGGTGGGGGCGAGAGCGGCAACGCCGAGCGAGCCGGCGGCGATCAGACCAAGTGCAAGTTTGCGAAACATCTTCATTCTCCAGTGTGGCACAAAGCCGTTGTTGTGTCCCTGCATCTCGGTCGAGCCGGAGCGCAGACGCGTTCAAGCCGCCCGGGGAGAATCGTGTTTCAGGATTGTTTCGTGGGCTGCGGCAGTATGCGCCGCCGCCAGGCTTTCCGCGCCGCCGGATCCGCGGCCTGCGACGATGCGCGATAGCGCGCGGCCATCGCCTGCGTCAGCTCCGCGATCTTCTCGCGGAGATCTGCCGGCTCCAGCACTTCGGCCTCGGGGCCGAGCCGCAGCAATTCGGCTGCGGCGTGCCACGAGGTCTTGCCGGTCGGCACTCTGGCAATGCGCCAGCCATCCGCGTCGGCGGTCTCTTCAAGCTGCATGCGCGCCTTGACATAAGGCTGGCTCAGCGCATCGAGCAGCTTGACGCCGAACGGCGACAGCCGGACGATTGCGACATTGGGATGCATCTCGGCCTCGAGACGGAGCGTTGCTGCCTGCCAATAGGCGGCAAGATCGAAATCGGCTGGACGATCGAACCGATCGTCCAGCACCGTGCAGTCGAGCACGCGCGCGAGGCGATAGGTCCGCACGCTGCCATCGACCTCGCCTGCGAGATACCAGCTGCCGCCCTTCAGCACGAGCCCGAGCGGCGCGACCCGGCGCTGCTTCTCCGATCGCCAGCTCTGGTAGCGGATCTTGATCAGCGTCCCGCGTAAAGCCGCGCCGGCGATGGCGCGCAAATGCTGCGGTTCTTCCGTCTCGCCGAACCAGCCCGGCGCATCCAGATGAAAACGCTCCTGCATCCGGCCGGCATCCTGGCGCAAATGGGCCGGCAGCGCAGCCATCATCTTGTTTTGCGCAGCGAGCATCGCCGCATCCAGTCCGAGCGCCGCTGCCGGGCCTGGCAATGCCGCGAGGAACAGCGCTTCCGCCTCACTCTGCGACAGCCCGTTCAGCCGCACCCGATAGCCGTCGAGCAGCCGATAGCCGCCCTCCGCGCCGCGGTCGGCGTAGACGGGTACGCCGGACGCCGCGAGTGCGTCGATGTCGCGATAGATCGTGCGCACCGACACCTCGCAGGCCTCCGCGAGCTCAGGCGCGGTGACCTGCCCCCGCGCCTGGAGGGTGGTGAGGATCGACAGCATCCGGCTCGCACGCATGGTTCTTTAAACCATACCTGACAGAGGATGTCAGGTATGGTCCGCTAGAGATGCGCCGCCGCCGCCCCGCCAGATGGGAGACCTGCCATGACCGATCCGAACCGCATGACGCTGTATTACTCGCCGCAAAGCCGCGCCACCGGCACCCGGGTGCTGCTTGGAGGAGCTGGGTGCGCCCTACGATCTCCATGTCCTCAACATGAAGGCGGGCGAGCAGCGTCAGCCCGCTTATCTCGCCATCAATCCGCTCGGCAAGGTGCCGGCGATCCGCCGCGGCGGGGTGCTCGTGACCGAGCAGGTCGCGATCACCATCTATCTTGCCGACCTGTTTCCGCAGGCCGGCCTGACGCCTGGACTCAACGATCCGCTGCGCGGTCCCTACCTGCGGTGGATCGCCTACTACGGCGCCTCGTTCGAACCGGCCCTGATCGACAAATTCATGCAGCGGGAGCCGGCACCGATCACACAATCGCCCTATGCCGATTACGACATCATGCTGGGCGCGCTCGAGGCGCAACTGTCGAAGGGGCCGTACCTGCTCGGCGAGCGCATGACGGCCGCGGATGTTCTGTGGGGCGTCGCGTTCAGCTGGACCATCATGTTCGGCATCGTACCGAAGAAAGACGTCTTCGTAAGCTATGCCGAGCGCATGACATCGCGGCCTGCATTCCAGCGCATCAATGCAGCGGATGACGAGATGGCGGCGCAGCATGCCGCGGCTGTTGGAGGATGAACCGATCGAGGTCGCAGATGACGAAACCGATGCACACGACTAACTGCTTCAACACCTTCATCCAGGTTGCCGAAGATTGTCCGGCGCGTACTGGCGAGGAGCCGCCGCTGCGCGCGGGTAAGCCGACGGTGGCCTGCCTGCAATACGGCATGATCGCCAAGGCACCCTACAAATACACGTCCGACGACGTGATCTTCGCGACGTCTGCACCCGGACGCGAGCTCGACGTGAAGACGACGAAAGCGGAGGAGCGTGCGGCCCGTGAAGCGTTTTTTTCGCGGGGGCAGGCGTGCATGAGGGCGTCGAGCCTGGGCAAGCGCTTTGGCTGGGGCGTTCATGCCGACAGCGAGGGCCGGATCGCGATCTACGCCATCGACAGCAAACGCTACCAGGCGCTCGTCCGCGATCCGAAGCTCACGCAGGTGCGCGCGATGCGGTCGAAGCGGGCGTGATCAGAATTTTGGCGACCGCTTCTCCGCGAACGCCTTGATGCCTTCCTTGATCTCGTCGCCGCGCATGCTGTCGCGGTGGCGCTGGTCGGCGGCCGCCTCATTGAGCTCGCCGCGGGCGAATTCGTTGATCGCGCGCTTCATGCCACGCATCGCGGCCGGGGCATTGCCGGCCAGGATTGTCGCGAGCTTGTCGACTTCCTCGTCGAGAGCTTCCTCTGGCACCATGGCGGTGAGATAGCCGATCCGGAGCATCTCCGGCGCGCTGATTTTTTGCGCGGTCAGGAACAGTTTTTTCGCGTTGTCGATGCCGAGCCGCGTCACGTAGCGTTTGATGCCGCTGCTGTAGTAGTGGAGTCCGAGCCGTGCCGCCGGCATGAACATCTCGGCGCTGTCGATGCCGATGCGGAAATCGCAGGCGAGGGCGAGGTCGGTCGAGCCGCCATAGACGCCGCCATTGAGCCGGCAGATCGTCGGCACGCCGAGATCCTCGAGCCGGTTGACGACCGCCTCGAACGCCGAGCCCGCGCTCTGCTGCTCGCCGGCGCTGACCGCGCGCTCGGCCACCGAGTTGAGGTCATAGCCTGCGGAGAAGGCGCGCCCCGTTCCGGTCAGCACCAGCACGCGGATCGCCGGATCGGCCTCGACCCGGTCGAACAGTTTCGTCAGCTCGCCGAGGTCCTCCGCCTGCAGCCGGTTGAGATGCCTGGGACGGTTGAGGCGGATGGTGGCGCGGGCGCCGCCAATTTCGAGCACGGGACCAGAGGCCGCGTCGGCTGTATCCGACATTCTTGTCTCCATTTAGCTGTTTTCGAGCGTGCGGCGCCTGGCTTCCACGTCGATGGTGTTGGCAAGATCGGGGTGCCGCGCCATCAGCACGCGAAAGTCGACGAGGTCGAGCACCAGCAGCCGCGACACCTTCGTGGTCGAGACGTTGGCACCGCGCATGTTGTTGCCGAGCAGCGCCATCTCGCCGAAGAAGGCGCCTTCGCCGAGCTGCACCTTCTTGCCGGACAGGTCGACCTCGACCTCGCCGGCAGCGATGAAATACATGCAGTCGCCCTGCGTGCCCTTGCGGATGATCATGGTGCGGGCGGGTAGCTCCATGGTCCGCAGCATGTGCGTGACGTCAGCGATCGCAGCCGGCCCGAGCGCGGCGAAGAACGGCACCTTGCTGACGGATTCCCAGGTCTTCAGGAAATTGTCGCGCCGGGTCTCTGCGGCAAAGCCGGTCGCCAGAATGCCGGTCCACAGTCCGAACACGCCGAGGCCGGAGATCATCACCAGCGCCGCCACCATGCGTCCGAGCGGGGTCACCGGCACCGCGTCGCCATAGCCGGTCGTGGTCAAGGTCACCACCGCCCACCATAGCGCGGCGGGTACGCTGCCGAAGGTCTGCGGCTGCACGTCCCGCTCCAGAAAATACTCGGCGACGGAGGCGAGGAAGACCACCATCAGGAAGATCACGAGCACGCTAAGCAACGGGCCCGATTCCAGCACGAGGACCCGGCGAAGCTGCCGCAGGCCGGGAATGCCGGGCACCACTTTCAAGACCCAGAGCACGCTGAGCAGCCAGGCCGTCCTCGGCTCGAGGCCGACGGTCAGCGCCAACGGCACGGCGAGCGCCCCGACCGCATCGACCAGGCCTGCGGATGAGGACAGGTAGAGCGAAAGGCGTCCGTGGCGCGCCATGTGGCGTAGCCGGACCACCCATTCGAACACGAAATAGGCCAGGCAGGCCCAGAGCACGGCATCGACCCAGTGGTGCGCCACTTCATAGGCCGGGTTGACCGTCAACAGCACCATGGTCGCGACGCCGACGGTCACGGCCAGATAGGCCGCCTTGGTCATGTTGCGGCCGGCCGTGGCGGTCACGAACTGGGCCAGAGCGGAGATCAGCGGCTTGGACATGCGCGAAGGCGGCCCGGTCTTGGGGTGGCGTTTGAGGTCCCGGCTGGGAATGTCGGTGCCAAAGTGCCCGCCCGCGCCAAGGCCGTCAACGAGGCGCGGTGGGCTGCCGTGCCGGATCGCCATGAGGGGGCGGAATCCGCGCATCCAATGAGCCAAATCACAGACAAACCGCGCGGTTTCCCCATATATGGGATGCGCGGCCGCGATGTCGGGCCCTCTCGCCCCGGCGAGCCCGCTCCATTCATTCAAGGTTGTTGGCCCGATGGATACGTCACATATCGCAGAGCACGCAGGAACCGCCGGCGCCCTGTTCGCCTCGGTGTTCGTGGTAGCCACCACGACCATGCGGACGATGATCCCGCTGCGCGTGTTCGGCATTCTCACCAATCTCGTCCTGATCGCGACCGCCATCCCCGCGCATAATTATCTGGTGATTGGCGTGCAGACCGTGGTGCTCGCGCTCAACGGCTATCGCCTGCATCAGATGCTCCAGCTCGTGCGCGACGTCCGCAAGTCGGTCAATTCCGACCTCTCGATGGACTGGCTGAAGCCGTTCATGATCGAGCGCAAATGCAAGGCCGGCGAGGTGCTGTTCTACAAGGACGAGAAGGCCGAAGACATGGCCTATATCGTCAGCGGCCGCTTCCGCCTCGTCGAATCCGGCATCGAGCTGCCGATCGGCGCCATCGTTGGCGAGCTCGGCATGCTGTCGCCGTCGAATACCCGTACCCAGACGCTCGAATGCATCGAGCCCGGAATCGTCCTCAGCGTCGGCTATAACAAGGTCGAGGAGCTCTACGTGCAGAACCCCGCCTTCGGCTTCTACTTCCTGCGGCTTGCAAGCGCCCGCCTGTTCCAGAACCTCAACACGCTGGAGCAGCGGCTGGCTCAACAGGCCGCGGCGATGGCGATGACGGCATCGAAGCCTGCTTGAAGCATCGCATTTCTCGAGGGAATGATCGCGTGTCGAACGACGACGGCATCCTGGCTTCGCTGCGCTACCTCTTCGAGGACATCATCGGAGAAGAGGACGACACGCCGGCATTCCTGCCCGAGGGGCTGCCCGAAGCCGCGGCGCCCGCCGTCAGCGACGGCATTCATCTGCTCACCGAATATCAGGGCACGAGCTATGCCCAGCTGTACGCCGACCGGGTCTGCCGTTTCGTCGGCCGCCTCGGTGACGACGGGCGCGCGCTGTGCGACATCGCACGCCTGATGGCGATGCGGATGGCCTATGAGGATCCGATCCGGATCGCGCAGCTGAAGCTGATGGAGCTTGCCGATGGCAAGCCGCCATCGGTCGAGGTCAGGAAGTTCCGCTTCGACGAGTTGATCGGCGCGCTGCCGGCGATTGCCGGCGAGCCGGTGCTCGACGCGCTCGACATGATCGGATGGCGCCACCGGCGGATCTCGATCCGTTTCTCGAACGCGAGCTGGATCGGGATCCGGCGTCTGAAGCTCGAGGCCGCGCTCAAACGCTGGCGGTTGTTCTCGATCCGTTACGCCGAGGAGCGGGCCTGGGTCGAACGCTGGCTGCACATGATCTCGCGCGCGCTGGTCAAGCAGCCGCAGGCCGTACCGGCGATCATCGACAGCGCCAACATGATCACCGGCCACGGTGATCCCTACCGCCACGGGCTGGCCGACTGGCACGCCATCATCGACGGCCTGGCGAAGCCGACCTTCGATGGTGCGCTGCCGCTAGGCGACCTCGCCGGCGCGATGGCCGAGGCGCGCGCCGCGGCCGAGCCGGACCGCCAGCAGGTGGCGCTGAAGCATGCCATTGCCAGGATCAGGACACGGGCGCTCGGTGGGGTGGTTGTGGCGGCGGCGGGCTGAACCGTCACTTGAAATGTGGCGGCTCGTCGTAGCCGCGGCGGCTGCTGAAGAACAACAGCACCATCAGCCCGACGCCGACGATCACGGAGAACCCTGCGCCGAGCGCCAAAGCCAAATACCCTTGCGTCGGAATCGGCTCGCCCTCGACCGTCATGGCCGAATAGGCGAAGTAACCGACCGCAACCAGCATTCCCGCGAGGACGATAAGAAGGAGCATCCGCATGGTGCGTTCTCCGGTTGTGCCGCGACCCAACGGTTGCAAGTCAGGGCGGTTCCCGACTTCCGGCCGGCGATCCCACCAGAAAGGCCCGCTGGCCCGGGCCCAAGCTCTGCAGACGATAGGTCAGGCACTCTGAGCGGTCTTCACCACCACGACGTTGCTGTCGTCGTGCGAGGGAGACGCGGCCTTTTCGGCCTCGCCGGCGTGGCGTTTGAGGTAGTCGCGGCGCATGCCAATCTCGTCGCGGACGAACTCGTAGCCGAGCTTGAAGGTGTCGAGCCCGTCGGTACTGATCGTGCCGTCGCGCAAGCCGATGACGGCGCCGCGCAAGATGCCTTCGAGCTCGTCCTGGAGACATTCGAGCTGATCCAGCGAATGGGCGTGCTCGATGCGCTCGCCGATGTCGAGGATGGCGGTGGCGAGCTCGCTGGCCTTCTCCGGCGCGATCCTGGTAATCTTGGCGTAGATTGCGGCGAAGATCGAGCCGATGACGCTGAGCGCGGCCGCGCCCAGATACATCAGGTCGCTGTATTTATCCATGAACGACTTGGTGTCGTCGTTGATGTAGTCGGCGGCTCCCTGATGCGCCATTACATAGGCGTCCTTCTCGACCGAGGCCGGCTCGATCCTGGTGGCAAAGCCGCTGTCGAGCCCGAGCTCGGACTTGTTCTCGTAGACGGTGCGCGCGAGCTCTCCGGCCGTTGTCAGGGACATCTTGGATTGCGCGACCAGGAGCCATTCGAGCCCGATCGTGTCGAGATCGTCGTCGGGGATCTCAGGTGATGCGGACAGCGTGCCCGCCGTCAGCGTCTCGGCGGAAATGCCGGGGAATTTGCGTGCCAGTGCCTTGGCTTCGTCGATGGCATTCAGCGTGAAGCCGCCGCGCCTGGCGACCTGTTCATAGGCCTTGTCCCGCACCGCTCTGGAGGCGTGGACGATGCCGACCACCGCGCCAAAGCCGCTCGACGGCGCAAACAGCTTGTCGAGCGTTGCGCCCTGCGGCGCCATCTGGATCTTTGTGGCATCGGGCCCGTCAGGAATGTCGAGGATGCTGCGCACGAAGGCGAGCGAGGATTCGTTCTCGGCGAGGACCGCGACTTTCTTCTTCTTCAGCTCGGCAAGCGATTTGATCTTCTTGTTGCCGGGACCGAGCAGGAGCACGAGATCGTGCTCCAGGATCGCCAGCGTGCGCGCCCGCGGCGGCACCTTGGCATCCGTGCGCAGGATGGCGAGATCGGCCTGCTTGCGGTCGAACTGGGCGACCGCCTTGGCATTGTCAGGGTTGTTGACGACCTTGATTCGGAATCGCGAGGCGTTGTTCTTCAAGACGGTCGCGAGCTTGGCCGCGAACAGCGCTTCATCGCTGTTGGGAGCGCCGACAGCAAAGGTCAGTGTCTCTGAACTATGCACCAGCGTGCGGCCGGCCCAGACGGTGGCAAGCGACAGCAGCAGGGTCAGCACAACGTATAGCAAGACTTGTTGCTGATTGGTCTTGATGACCTTGGGGCGCCGCGACGGCTGCTCGGTCGATAATGTCGGGCCTTCAGTACTCATGGCAGCACCCTGCCCTTAATCCTGGATGGCGGGCGCCGCCGGTTTGCCGGTCCATGCGCTCGAATAATTCGTAAGAGTCTGAAAAAAGGACGATAATCCTCTACCTGGAGATGATAGCGCGCCGGGGAGGGAATGCAAATTTCGAGCCGAGGGTAACCTTACTTGACGCGCCGCGGCGATTGGTCGTCCTATCACCGTTTAGCCACAGTTGGCGATTTTCCGGTTCCCCCGGCTGCATTCCGCCGCGGGAGATGTCATAAATCACAGGTCCCGGCGATTTGACCGGTCCAAGAAGAAGTTGCGCTGAACGCTCCAATTTTTCTTGTCACGTCAATGAGGGCGTCAGCTTGTCGTTTCCACCCCTGTCATCGGCGATTCCCGTTGAAGCGCTCATTGGCTGGATGTTGCTGCTCAGCTTCAAGCACATCATCGCCGATTTCGTGCTGCAAACTGCCTGGATGGCGCACGGCAAGGACCAGAAGCACGGCTGGGCCCTGCCGCTTCTCGTGCACTGCCTGATTCACTTTGCCGTTGCGCTGCCGCTGATCCTGATCGTCGCGCCGAGATTCTGGTTCGTGGCGGTGATCGATTTCGTGATTCACATCACGATCGACCGGGCCAAGGGTCTGGTCTCGGCCAATTTCGGCGTCAACCAGGAGCATCCCTGGTTCTGGACCCTGATCGGCGTCGACCAGGCGCTGCACCATCTCACCGGGTTCGGCCTCTCCATTTTCATGGCTGCGAACTGATCGCCGCGCTTGGCTGCGTGCTCGGCCTCGTGGTTTTCGCGGCGATGCGAAGCATCGTCCGCTAGACGCGCCGAACGGCGCTCCTCACCATGAGGGTCGACAATCTCACAGCGAGAAGACCTCATCCTGAGGGCCCGCCGTAGGCGGGGCGTCTCGAAGGATAGGCCACGGCAAAAGCGCCAGCCCGAGCCCTCTGATTCGCGGCCAGGGCGCAAGGTCCCCGGATGACTACCGGGCGGCGTGGTTAACCTTTCATTAGAGAATTGCGCTGCATCCTCGGCATCGAGGAGAACTGCAATGTTTTCAAGCCGCGACGCCTATGAAAGCGATTTCTGCCCGGTCCGCGACGAACTCCTTGGCGAGATGTATCGCGCCAATGAAGGCGGCCTGCCGAGGCTGGTTGAGACCGTTGCCCCTGATGTCCGCGCCATGCTGGCGCTGTTTTGCTATCGCCGCAGCCATCTGCACTCGCTGGCCGTCGCGATCGCCGCAAGCTGCACTGAGCGTGATCTGATCGAGAGCGGCGGCCGCGTCGGCTCGACGCTCTACGCGCTGTCGCGCGGGGGCGCGGCGAAATCGGCGCCATCGCTGTCGGGGGGCCGCAAGCCGATCACGCTGTCGACCAAGCCGCTCTCGGTGCTTGCACCGCTCGAGGACGAGTTCGACGATGAGATCGCGGAAGCCGTTCCGGCTTAAAGCGCGATCGAACGCGCTTGGGATATTTGTCGGCGCATGATCATGATCTTGCCGGAAAGCCGCTGCACGCTTTTCCGGATCATGCGCTAGCCAACCGCCTCGATGACCGGCAGCCCGAATTTCCGCCGCGCCATCGCGCATTCGGCATCGCCAGGCATGCAGGTGCGGCACACCTCCGGCCGCACGGCGTAGACGCCGCAGGCGGTCGATTTTCCGATCTCTCCCTGTAACGCCGAACAACGGTCACCATCGCAACGCATGCCCGATTGGCGTTCGTTGACGAACTTTTCCGGGATCGCCGCAAGCTCCTCGTCGCTCTCGATCGAGAAGCGCGGCCAGTTGGCCGAATAGCCGCAGCAGGCGCCGCAACTCTGACAGCAGCTCGAAAGATCGATGGTGGGTGTCTCGTCCATTGTCACGTATCCTTCGGCGGGCCCCAGACCAGGCTCTGCCGCCATTTCGCGCGCAGCACGTCGCGCCGCTCCGGATACCTTTCGTCGAGGTAGGTCGCATCCACCACGCGGTCCGTGCGGAAGCTGCGAAAATCGCTGCGCAGCTCGCACCAGGCCGCAAGCAGGCGGACCGCTTCGAGATAGCCGACCGAAATCGGCCAGATCATGCGCTCGCTCGGGCGGCCCTGCTCGTCACGATAGCGCAGCATGATCTTCTTGCCTTCGTGGATCTGGGTGCGCGTACGTGCCATGTCCAGGCGATCCGGCTCCCTGTTCCAGCTCGGCCGCGCGCGGCTCGCGGGCTCTAGCACGAAGGGACGCAGGCGCTCAGGCACGGTGTCGGCGATCTTGGCCATCAGGTCTTCGGCGGCACGCGCCAGCGCGGAATCGGCATGGCCCGCGACCCATTGCGCGCCCAACACTGCCGCCTCGATCTCGTCCGGCGTCAGCATCAAAGGCGGCAGGTCAAAACCCTTTTCCAGGATGTAGCCCATGCCGGCTTCGCCGCGGATCGGCACGCGCTGGCCGATCAGCGTTGCGATGTCGCGATAGATGGTGCGCTTCGAGGTCTCGAGCTCGGCGGCGATCGCATCCGCCGTCAGCGGTTTGCGAGTGCGCCTCAGCACCTGGATGATCTGAAACAGCCGGTCGGCGCGTCTCATGACAAATCTCTTTGCGATGGCGAATTAAGAAACGGCGCGTGGATGCTGACAGGATGTTGGCAGCAGGGGAGTTCTATACCGGGACAACGCTTCGACTGAAGAGGATTTGTCCATGATCATTCCCACCCATTTCGTAGCGGTCGGTCCGCTGTGGCGGGCCCAGGCTTCGCTGCACGCCTGGGCGTTCGGCCGCCTCGTGTCGCTCGATCTCATGGCCGTTGACCTCCGCTTTGCGCTCCTGAGCGTGGTGACGCGCTCGCTAGCGCAGGCGGCGGACGCGCTGGTCCGCCATGTCGTTCGTCATGTCATGGGCCGCGCCTGGCGAGGGGCCCGCTTCGCAGAGGATATCACGGCTGCTGCCACCATGGTGGCAGCAGCCGGCCGATAGGTTCCATTGGCTCTGTCGCGGTTCAGGAGAACTCAGATGATCACGCTTTATGGCTTTGGCACCGGTTTCGGCCTGCCGGAAATCAGCCCCTTCGTCACCAAGACGGAGGTGCAGCTCAAGATGGCGGGACTGCCGTACCGGAAGGAGCGGGCGATGCCGCCGGCCTCGCCCAAGGGACAATTGCCCTTCATCGACGATGGCGGCGAGGCGGTGGCCGATTCCACCTTCATCCGTGCCCATATCGAGCGCCGCTACGGCTTCGACTTCGACGCCGGGCTGACGCTTGCCGAGCGTGCGCAGGCCTGGGCGTTCGAGCGCATGATCGAGAGCCACGTCTATTGGGCGCTGGTCGGCGCACGCTGGGTAGATCCGGTCAACTTCGCCAAGGGACCCGCGCATTTCTTCGACGGTGCGCCGGAGCATAATCGCGAAAAACTACGCGAGGATGCGCAATTCCGTGTCGCCGAGAACTACCTGCTCTCCGGCCTCGGCCGCCACGCGCCTGATGACGACGTCGATCTCGCCCTGCGCTCGCTGTTCGCGCTCTCGGTGCAGCTCGGCGACAAGGCTTATCTGATGGGCAGCAAGCCAAGCGGCGTGGATGCGACCGCGTTCGGCGCACTTGCCGGAATTTTGACGCCGTTCTTCGAATCGCGCCTGCGCGAGCGCGCCGAAGGGTTTCCGAACCTCACTGCCTATGTCGACCGCATGATGGACACGTATTATCCCGAGTTCGCCTGGACGCCGCTGCGGCAGGCAGCTTAGCCGGTCGCGCGCATCCGCACCGTCATGGCCGGGCTCGTCCCGGCCATCCACGCGCTGCCACGCGGGACGAAGAACGTGGATGCCCGGGACAAGCCCGGGCATGACGCCTTGTTGTGATCGCGGCAGCTCAACGACAGACGCACAAGGCAAAAGAGCCGGCCCATTGGGCCGGCTCTCGTCGTCTCAAAGCTCCCGAGACGCCTACTTCACCAGCGTGTACTTGCCGTTCTTCACCGTGAGCAGGATGCGCGAACGGTCGTCGAGGCCGTAGCGGTCCTTTTCGGTGAAGTTGTAGACGCCCTGGCTCGCCGCCAGTTCCTTCTCCGACAGCAGCGCCTGACGAATCGCCTCGCGAAACTCCGGGGTCCCGGGCTTTGCCGTCTTCAGCGCCGCCGGAATGATGCGCTTCAGGATCTCGAACGCATCGTAGGAATGGCCGGCGAACTGGCTGCGGCTGTTCGGACCGTATTTGGCTTCATAGGCCGTGTTGAGCGCAAGGCCCGGCTTCTTGGTCGCGGCCTCGTCTGGCTGGTCCTCGGGGTCCATCACCGGACCGGAAGCCATCAGCACGCCTTCCGCCGCCTTGCCGGCGATGCGGATGAAATCCATGCTGGCGGCACCATGGGTCTGGTAGATCAGGCCCTGATAGCCGCGCTCGCGCAGCTCGGTCTGCGGCAGTGCTGCCGCGGTGCCGGAGGCGCCGATCAGGATGGCGTCGGGATTGGCGGCGACCAGCTTCAGCACCTGTCCGGTGACCGAGGTGTCGGGGCGCGCAAAGCGCTCTTCGTCGACGACGGTGATGCCCATCGGCACTGCCTGGGCCTTCAGGTCATTGAACCAGAGGTCGCCGTAGGAGTCGGAATAGCCGATGTAACCGAGGGTCTTCACGCCCTTGGCCTTCATGTGTTCGTACAGCACCTTGCCCACGATCGGGATCGGCTGCGGCATTGCCACCGACCACTTCATGCGCTCCGGCGTGATCGGGAACGGCGCAAGGCCGAAATGCGGAATGCCGGCTTCGTTGGCGACGTTGGAGACCGCGATCGTCGGCGGCGTCAGCGCCGAACCCATGATGATGTCGGCCTTGGATTCCGTGACGAAGCGGCGGGCATTGGTGGTCGCGGTGGTGGGATCGCCGCCGTCGTCGAGCACGATCACCTTCAGCGGCACGCCGCCGATCTCTTTCGGCACGAATTCCAGCGCGTTGCGCTCGGGAATGCCGAGCGCGGCACCGGGACCGGTCGTGGTGGTGGTGATGCCGATGGTGATTTCATTGGTCTGGGTCAGCGCGGGCAGCGCCGGCAGCGCAAGCGTGGCCGTAGCGATCGCGGCGGTCAGGTAAAAGCGTCTCATTTATTCCTCCCTTTGCGTGCTTCTTTGAAAGCAGAAATCGGGGGGTAATTCAGCCCCCTCTTTTGGTGATGCGGCGATTTAGCTCCGGACCTGGCTCCCCGTGAATTTGGCTACCATTTCCGCCGGGAACGGTGCCGATTTCAGCTTGTCGGGGTTAACGGGATCGCGTCCGACCAGGACGCGGGTCTCAAATCCCTCGATCGCCAGCGCTTCGCCCTTGTAGACGTTGTGCTTCACCTCGAAGCTCGAGCGCTTGATGCTCTCGATCTTCGTTTCGATGGTGATCCAGTCGCCATACGTCGAGGGAATGTAGAACTTGGCCCGCGTGTCGACCATGGGAATGCCGACCAGGCCGTATTTGTGGACCAGGTCCTGCTTCGAGAATCCGGCGGTCTCGAACAGGACCGAGGTCGAGTCGTCGAACATCGCGAAATAGCGCGGGAAATAGACGATGTTGGCGGGATCGCAATCGCCCCACTGAATCTGTACGTCGCGCCGGTTCACGAACATGCGTCGCGCCCTACTTCATTGACCTCACTTCGGCGCCATGCGCAGCGAGCCGTCGAGCCGCACCACTTCGCCGTTGAGGTAGGAATTCTCGACCATGTGCAGCGCGAGCGCCGCGAACTCGTCGGCATGGCCGAGCCGGCGCGGGAAGGGGATCGCGGCGGCGAGCGAGTCCTGGGCTTCCTGCGGCAAATTGGCGAGCAAGGGGGTGAGGAACAGGCCGGGTGCGATCGTCAGCACGCGGACGCCGAACTGCGCGAGCTCGCGCGCGATCGGCAGCGTCATGCCGACGATGCCGCCCTTGGAGGCCGAATAGGCCGACTGACCGATCTGGCCGTCATAGGCGGCAACGGAAGCCGTGTTGATGATGACGCCGCGCTCGCCGGTCGCCTGCGGCTCCAGCTTGGACATCTCGGTTGCGGCGAGGCGCAGCATGTTGAAGGTGCCGATCAGATTGACCTTGATCACCTTGTCGAAATCCGCAAGCGCCATCGGCCCGTCGCGGCCGACCACGCGTTTTGCCACGCCGATGCCGGCGCAGTTGACCAGCACCCGCGCCGGACCGTGGGCCTTCGTGGCCGCCGCAATGGCGGCTTCGGCGGAGGCGGCATCGGAGACGTCGCAGGTCACGGCCACGCCCTTGATCTCGGCGGCAACGCTCTCCGCGAGCTTGGCATTGAGATCGCAGACCGCGACCCTGGCGCCCTGCGCCGCCAGCTTGCGCGCAGTCGCCGCGCCCAGTCCCGATGCGCCGCCGGTGACGATGACTGCCTGATCCTTCAACAACATGGCGTTCTCCTGTCGCGGTGTTTGTTTAGCCGACCGATATCACACGGTCCGATGGATTGGCAGCATAGAGCTCCTCGATCAGCAGGCTGCGATGCTCAAGCACCGCGCGCTGGTTGATCGAGCCCTTGTCGGTGACCTCGCCCTTGTCGATCGACAGCGGCGTTTCCAAGAGGATCGCGCGGGTGATCCGGGTCGAGGAGCCGGTGGCGGAACCGAGGAAGGCGGTCAGGCGCTCGCGGAAGGCTTCGCGCACAAGGCGGTCGCGCGCGGTCACGGTGAGGTTGTCCGCCGGCAGCGTCGGGTTGACCAGCCGGCAGCCGTCGAGATCGAGCACCACCAGTGCGGAGACCTCGTCGCGATTGATGCCGGCGATGACGACGTCGCGCACCAGCGGCGCGCAGGCGGCGACGAAACGGGCACGCAGTGGGCCGACGCTGACCCAGGTGCCGCTCGCGAGCTTGAAATCCTCGCCGATGCGGCCATCGAAATCGAAGCCGGCATTGAAATCATCGGGATCGACGGGCTTGAGCGCATCGCCGAGCTTGTAAAAACCTTCCTCGTCGAACGACTTTGCGGTGATGTCGGGCTGGCGCCAATAGCCGGGCATCACGTTCGGCCCCTTGCAACGCACCTCGAGCTTGCCGTTGTTCGGCACGAGCTTGGCGTCGTTGCCTGACACCGGAAGTCCGACATGGCCGGAGCGGCTGGTGCGCGGATTGACCGACATGAAGAACGGCGCGGTCTCGGTGGCGCCAAGGCCGGTCAGCATCGGCACCCGATAGCCCTTCTCCTTGACCGCGAGCTCGTCGAGGCTGTTCCAGACGAAGGGCGAGAGTGCGGCGCCCGAGAAGAACATCGCGTGCAGGCGGTCGAAGAACTTTGCGCGCAGGCCCTGGTCGTCGCGCAAATAGGGCAGCAGCGTCTCGTAGCCCTTGGGCACGTTGAAATAGACCGTCGGCGAAATCTCCTGGAGATTGCGCACGGTCTCCTCGATGCCGCCGGGCACCGGCTTGCCGGCGTCGAGATACATCGAGCCGCCATTGTAGAGCGTCAGCCCGATATTGTGATTGCCGCCAAAGGTGTGATTCCAGGGCAGCCAGTCGATGATGACCGGCGGCTCGTCCTTCAGGAAGGCGAGCGTCTCGCGCAGCATCACCTGGTTGGCGCAGATCATGCGCTGGGTGTTGATGACGGCCTTGGGATTGCCGGTCGAGCCTGATGTCAGCAGGAATTTTGCGATCGTGTCCGGACCGATTTTCCCGTGCACTGCGTCGAGATCGCTGCGGACCGGCGTTGCCATGAGGTCGGCGAGCATCGTGACGTCGCGCCCCGGCACTGTGCCGTAGGATGCGGCGATCTCGGTGCCGAGCGAGACGTTGGCGGACAGCGCATCGGCGAACTTGCCGGCGTCCTCGGCGAAGACGAGGCCGGGCGTCAGCAGCTTCATCAGGTAAGAGAGTTTTCCGTAGTCCTTCGACACCAGCGAATAGGCCGGCGACACCGGGCAGAAGGGAATGCCGGCATAGAACGCGCCGAAGGCAAGCAGCGCATGGTCGATCGAGTTGCCGGAGAGGATCACCACCGGCCGCTCCGCCGACAGGCCGCGCTGGATCAGCGCCGAGGCGATGTGCCGGCTCGCGGTCAGCAACTCGGCATAGCTGATCTTGCGCCAGCCGCGGCCGCCCTCGCGCTCCGCCATGAAGACGCGGTCGGGCGTGGTTTTCGCCCAATGGTGCAGGCGGTCGGTGATGCGAAGAGGATAGTCGCCGAGCGGCTGCTTCGGCCGCAGAAAAATCGTGCCGTCCGCGCGCCGCTCGATATCGACGACGGGATCGCCGAACGAGATCGGCCGCAGCGGGAAATTGCTCACGCCGCGCTCCGTGCTGGAAGAGGACGGCTGGGTGCTCATGACTTCGGCTTTACCTTGGCGGTCTTGTGCTCGAGGAACTCGCGGATCCTGCGTTTTGCCTCTTTGTCGCTCTGCGCCACCGTCGCCATCAGCGATTCCATCAAGAGGCCGGTCTGCGGATTGGCCTCCGCAATCATCGGCAGCGCCTGGATCACGGCGAAATTTGTCAGCGGCGCGTTGGAGGCGACCTTGGTCGCAAGCTCCAGCGCCTTGCCGAGCCCGTTGCCGGCTTCCGTGACATATTGCGCGAAGCCGTAAGAGGCGCCCTCGGTCGCGGAATAGACCCGCCCGGTCAGCATCATGTCCATCATTCTCGCCACGCCGATCAGCCGCGGCAGCCGCACCGAGCCGCCGCCGCCGACGAAGATGCCGCGCTGGCCCTCGGGCAGCGCAAAGTAGGTCGAGGGCTCGGCGACGCGTATGTGCGCCGCGCAGGCCAGCTCCAGCCCGCCGCCGATCACCGCGCCCTTGAGCGCGGCGATCACGGGCACGCGGCTGTACTGGATGCGGTCGAACACCCGGTGCCACATCTGCGAATGCAGCAGCCCGCCGGTGGCGTCATGGTCCTGGAGCTCGGACAAATCGAGGCCGGAGGAGAAGTGATCGCCGATGCCGTGGATCACGACCGCGCCGATATCCTCGGGCAGGGACGCAAAGCACTCGCCGATTTCCAGGATGATGCCGTCATTCAGCGCATTGCGCTTTGCGGGGCGGTTCAGACCCACGGTCAAAACCCTGTCCGCCCGCTCGATCCTGAGCAGCCCTGAGGCCCCCGCATTTGCGGTCTCGGCGTTTCCCTGTGTCATTTGCGTCCTTGTCAGAATAGTTATGTTGTATAACGAATTTGGGAGGAGTCAAGGAGGGGGTTCGATGAGCCCTTTCGAGCCCCTAAAGGACACCGCCAGACACACACTCCGGCTGTAGCTCACTGTTGCTAGCCCATCGCCACCAGGTCGCCCTTGGCGCCGTGCTCGCGTTGGTCGAGCCACATCGTACCGAGAGCGAATGCCAGCCAGCCGAAATCGTAGGCAAAGCCCATTATCAGAACGACCCAGCCGGGAATCGGTCCGACGGCGGCGCGATCGATATATTCCATCAAGGTCACCGCAGGCGTCGGATGGATTGCAATCTTGCCGTAATAGGCGGCGGTCTGGATGGCCAGAATCCAAACGTAGTTGCGACGCAACCGACGCCCCGCAGCGCGGAAAAACGAAATGTGATGGCGGGGCGCGGTGTAATCGCGCGCGAGAGTCGCCTTCCAGCTATCGTCGTGCGCCTCACCGGTAAAAATCGGTGCGTAGAAATTCTTCTCCAGCCAACGGGCTCGGGCGCGCCAGACATTGAAATAGCGATAACGCCGTGCCTCCATACCGAGGAAGACGGCAAGGAGCAGTCCGACGAGCACGAGTGGCAGAGGCGAAGCCTCCGGGCTCGAAAAGGTCGTCGACAGTGCGATGCCCATCGTGACGATCGCCCAATTGGTCGTGTTGTCGAGCCGCGTTCGCCAAATCGTCGAGCGATAGACTTCGCCCCGGTAGAGATGAGCGATGGCGCCCATTTCGGCGGAATCGAAGGTGTGTTGAGGGCTTGATTCGCTGGAAGTCAAAAGGGACATGGTGGGACTCCCGTTGTCTGAACCCTTTAATCATATCCTGATCCAGGGCCGCCCTCACCATGCCAGATTCAAATCACCTGGTGCACATCGATCACCACGCGGTCCGCATGCCGTGCGGCTGAGGCGACGAAGATGTGCTGCATCAGCCAGCGATAGCTTTGATGTCCGGTCTCGAACTTGGGGATAGTGCGGAAATAGATCAGCTTCGGATCGACCGGCTCTCCGCGCTTGAGCTTCTGCAGCAGCTCCACAGGACCGAAGCGCATGCCCTTGTTTTCGACATAAACGGTCGCGCCGTCGTTGGTCTCGAAGGCGTATCTGGCTTCGAGATCGATCAGCTCGTTGGGGCGGATGGTCTGGAAATCGGCGCCGAACGGCAGCACCTTGCCGGAGATCGCACCCGCCACCTCGCCGCCGGCGATCGGAATGATGCGGCGAACACCGACGCCGGTCTCGCCGGCGGTGACGACGTCGCCGATTTTCGCGGTGATGGTGAAGACATATTTGGTTTCGAGCATGGGGGCCATCAGTCACCTCCAATGTGAGAAGACAAACAGGTGCTGCTTTCCCTTCTCCCCTTGTGGGAGAAGGTGGCGCGAAGCGCCGGATGAGGGGGCTCTCTCCACCAGCGAGCTTGCGGAGAGAGACCCCTCACCCGCCGAGCTTCGCTCGGCACCCTCTCCCACAAGGGGAGAGGGGAAGGGAACTCGCCTGAACGAAATAAGCAAGGAGTCTCTCAATGCGCCATCATGCGCGTCGGCAGCCACGTCGCCAGCAATGGAAACGCGATCAGGATCACGAGGCGCACCAGATCCGTCGCCACGAACGGGATCACGCCCTTGAAGATGGTGGAGAAGGACACGTCCTTCACCACGCTCTTGATGACAAAGACGTTCATGCCGACCGGCGGATGGATCAGGCCGAGCTCGACGGTCATGACGATGATGACGCCGAACCAGATCGGGTCGAAACCGAGATGCATGATAACGGGGAAGATGATCGGCACGGTGAGGATGATCATCGCCATGGCGTCCATCAGGCAGCCGAGCACGAGATACATCACCATGATCAGCGCCAGCACGCCGTAGGGGCCGAGGCCGAGACCGGTCAGGAATTCCGTGACCTTCTGCGGGGTCTGCGTCACCGTGAGGAAATAGCCGAAGATCAAGGCGCCGATCAGCACGGTGAACACGGCGGCCGCGGTGCGCGTCGCCTGCAGCAGTGAAGCCAGGATCTTCTCGCGGTCGAGCCGTCCGGTCAGCACGCCGATGATGAAGGCGCCGGCGGCACCGACACCGCCGGCTTCGGTCGGCGTGAAGCGCGGCAGGAACGGCAGGCCGTAGAGGCCGCCGATCACGAACACGAACAGCAGCACCGGCGCCCAGATGTCCTTCAATCCGGCAAAGCGCTCGCGCCACGGCAGCAACTTGCCCTTGGGCAGGAAGTCGGGACGAAAATAGCCGATCAGGAAGATCGTGATCATGTACATGGTCATCGCCAGCAGGCCCGGAATGATGCCGGCGATGAACAGCTTGCCGATGTCCTGCTCGGTGATGATGCCGTAGACCGCGAGCACGGTGGAGGGCGGCAGCATCGCGCCCAGCGTGCCGCCGGCCGCGATCACGCCGGTGGCAAAGGATTGTGGATAGCCGAAGCGGCGCATCTCGGGATAGGCGACTGCGGAAAAGGTCGCGGCGGTCGCGACCGAAGAGCCGCAGATCGCGGCAAAGCCGCCGCAGGCGCCGACGGTGGCAATGCCAAGCCCGCCGCGCAAATGCCCGACAAAGCCGTTGGCGGCGCGGAACAGCTCGCGGCTCATGCCGGAATTGCTTACGAAGGAGCCCATCAGCAGGAACATCGGGATGACGCCGAAGGTGTAGTCCGTGACCGTGCGCATCGAGGTCTGGCCGACCAGCTTTAGCGCCGGCGTGGCGCCGACGAGATAGCTGAAGCCGGAGACGCCGACGAGCCCCATCGCCATGCCGACGGGCACGCGCAGCAGCATCAGCGCGAACAGGGAAACGAAGCCGAGAACGGCGACGGCATCGGTGCTCATGTTTACTCCGTCGCCTTCAGCTTGGGGTCGTGCATTTCTTCGGGGTGGAAGATCAGCCGGTAAGTGCGGATCGCGATCAAAAGCACGGCGGAGACGTCGCCGATCCAGGCGATCGCGAAGAACGGCCAGGTCGGCATGTGCATGTCAAAAGTCTGGACGTTGTCGTTGTAGGTGCCGCGCACCTTGTCGAACAGGGTCCAGGTCTGCACGGAGACGACGAACAGCAGCACCAGCGTTGCGAACACGTCGATCCAGCGCTGGTAGCGCGGCCCGACATTGGCCCAGACGAGGTCAACGGTGATGTGGGTGCCGCGATAGGAGGTCGCGGCGATGCCCCAGAAAATGAGGATGCCGAGCAACATGCGGCCGATGTCGAAGCTGTCCGGAATCGAATAGTTCAGCGTGTTGCGCAGCAGCACCGACAGGAAGATGTCGAGCGCGACAATGCCGACAAAGCCGGCCGCGATCCATTCGATCGAGTCGATAACGCGATCCATCCAGCCGCGCTTCATGGAGAAAGAGTCCTTCCGACGAGTTCGAGATGTGCCCGCGATCGGAGCTGCGCTCCCTCTCCCGCTTGCGGGAGAGGGCTGGGGTGAGGGTGGCCTCCAGAGGGACTCTCCAAGAGGAGAAAGCCCCCACCCGGCGCTTCGCGCCGACCTCCCCCCGCAACTGGGAGAGGTGCAGCGAGTGCGCGGTCGCAGCTTGGCGTCACTCCGCCAGCGCGTTGTACTTCTTCAGCGATGCCTTCAAATCCGCGAGCGCGGCATCCGGATCGGCGCCGGCCTTCTTGGCGCCGTTGGACCAGGTCTTGACCAGCGGCTCGGCGGCCTTCTTCCAGGCGGCGGTCTGCTCGCCCGTCAACTTGTAGACCACATGATCGGACTCGGCCTTCACCTTGTCGATGCCGGCGTCCTCGAACTTGCCCCAGTGTTCGCCGACCACACCCGCCATCTCGGTCGAGCAGTTCTTGTCGATCGCGGCCTTCTGCTTGTCGGACATCGCATTGTACTTGTCCTTGTTGATCACGAACACGAAGGTCGTGGTGTAGAGCGGCGCCTCCATGTCGTACTTGGTGACCTTGTCGATGCCGAACAGCACCAGCGAGCCCCACGGGAAGGTGACGCCGTCGGCAACGCCGCGCTCGATGATGTCACGCACTTCAGGCGCGGACGACTGCACATTGGTGCCGCCGAGCGAAGTGACGAAATTCGCCATGGTGGCGTGGGCCGGGCGGATCTTCAGGCCCTTCACGTCCTCCGGCGTCACGATCTTCTTGGTCCGGGAGTGGAAGGACGAGGGCGAATGGACGAAGGCGAGGCAATATTTGACGTCCTTCATCTCCTTCTCGGCATACTTCCGATACCAGGCGTCCAGCCCCATCGAGCCGCCCTTGGCGTCCGAGATCAGGAATGGCAGCTCGCCGGCGCCGACGATCGGGAAGCGGCCGGGCTGATAGCCGGGATTGACATAGGTGACGTCGGCGATGCCGTCGCGCGCCATGTCGTAATGATCAAAAGCCTTGCCGAGCTGCTGGGCCGGGAACACCTTGCCCTTGATGGTGCCGCCGGAATCCTTCTCCACCGCGGCCGCCCAGTCTTCCAGCGACTTTTGCAGCGGATGCGAGGCCGGCACCCAATGCGAGATCTTCAGGTCGAAGGTCTTGTCCTGCGCGAACGCAGGCGCCATGCATGTTGCCAGAAGCAACGCCAGACACGCTGTCCTCATCGGTCGTCTCTCCCTGTTTTCGACGGCGGGCTTCGATGGCCCGGTCTCTTTAATTAACATGTTATCTAATTGGCCGGCGCGTTCAAGCCGGAACTGGCGCGCGCCTCGCCAGGTCATCTACGTCAGCCATGTTGCATGGATTTGTCGCTGCCGGCGACGAGCCGTCCCCTTTTTGCCCAACCGTTATATGATATAATTATCCCGCGCGGAGCAACGCGACAAGCGAGCCGCAACGAAAGCCTACAGGATCGGAAGGAGCAAGTATTGCGGACAAAAGTCGCAATCATCGGGGCAGGGCCGGCCGGATTGTTGCTTGGGCAACTGCTGCACGCCTACGGTATCGACAATGTCATTCTGGAGCGTCAGAGCCCCGACTATGTGCTGGGACGCATCCGCGCGGGCCTGCTGGAGGAGGGAACTGTGGCGCTGCTCGACCAGGTCGGGGCGGGCGCACGGGCGCATGGCGAAGGCCTGGTGCATGAGGGCATCGAGCTTGCCTTTTCCGGCCGCCGTCACCGCATCGACATGAAGGCCGCGACCGGCAAGACGGTCATGATCTACGGCCAGACCGAGGTTACGCTCGATCTGATGAACGCGCGCAAGGCGGCCCGCCTCACCACGGTCTACGAGTCGAGGGACGTGCAGCCGCATGACTTCGACGGAAGTCACCCGCGCGTAACCTGGGTCAAGGACGGCGTCACCCACGAGATCGATTGCGACTTCATCGCCGGCTGCGACGGCTTTCACGGCGTCAGCCGCGCCAGCGTTCCGCCCTCGGCGATCGAGGAGTTCGAGCGGATCTATCCGTTCGGCTGGCTCGGCATCCTGTCCGAGACGCCGCCGGTCGGCCACGAACTGATCTACTCCAACCACGCCCGCGGCTTTGCGCTCTGCACCATGCGTTCAATGAAGCGCAGCCGCTATTATGTGCAGTGTTCGCTCGACGACCATGTCGACCAGTGGCCGGACGACCGGTTCTGGGATGAATTGAAGCGCCGGCTCGACCAGAAGGCGGCCGACAGCCTCGTCACCGGCCCATCGATCGAGAAGAGTATCGCACCCTTGCGCAGCTTCGTCGCCGAACCGATGCGCTTCGGCAAGATGTTTCTTTGCGGCGACGCCGCCCACATCGTGCCGCCGACGGGGGCCAAGGGGCTGAACTTGGCGGCCTCCGACGCGCACTATCTCTCGGACGCCTTGCGCGAGTTCTACGACGAGAAGTCGAGCGCCGGGATCGACGCCTATTCCGCCAAGGCGCTGGCACGGGTCTGGAAGGCGGTGCGCTTCTCCTGGTGGATGACCTCGATGCTGCACAAATTCCCCGACACCGGCACCATCGGCGCGCGCATCCAGCTCGCCGAGCTCGACTACGTCACGCAATCGCAGGCGGCGATGACGTCGCTGTCGGAGAATTATGTGGGGCTGCCGTTCTGACCACAGGTGTCATGCCCCGCGTAGGCGGGGCATCCAGTATTCCAGAGGCGGCGCGTGGATACGGAGACGCTGCGGCGTACTGGATGCCCCGCCTTCGCGGGGCATGACAGTCTTTGTGAGGTAACGGCGGAGGTCGTTTCAAACACCCCCGCAAATGCCGTTTAAAACTTTGTAGGCGGTGAAACCGTCATCCACATCGCGTTCAATGGCGGCAACCAACGATGTGAGACAGATATGACCAGCACCGACATTCCCGCCGGCTTCGAGCCGCATTTCCGTAAAGCGCCGCTCACCGATCCCTGGGAGCCGCTCTACTCGAAGAAAACCGACAACGCCGTGATCATCGGGCTGCGTCTGGCGAAACCGCACACCAATGCGCGCGGGCTGATCCATGGCGGACTGATCGCCGCGCTGGCCGACGCCGCCATGGGCTATAGCTGCGCGCAGGCGACGGGCTGGACAACGTCGTTCGTGACGATCTCGCTGTCCATCGACTATGTCGGCGCTGCCGAGATCGGCCAATGGCTCGCGGTTGCAGGCGAGGCCATCAAGACCGGTAGCACGATCTGCTTCGCGCAGTGCCTGGTCAGGGCCGACGATACCCTGATCGCGCGCGCCAGCGGCACGTTCCGCGTGGTGCCGAAGAAGGGGTGATCGGTCTCGTGCCCCGGACGCAGCGCAGCGCTCTTCAGCGGTGCGCTGCAGAGCCGGGGCCCATCCATCCGGAGCCCGCTCTCTTGGCTTTCTGGTCCCGGCTCTGCGCCGCTCCGCGGCACGTCCGGGAAACGAGACGTCACCCAAACTTCCAGTCCGCCGTCTCCACCACGAGATCGATGAACGCGCGCACCTTGGCCGAGAGCAGGCGCGAGGTCGGGTAGACGATGTGGATCGGCAGCGCCGGCTGCTCGTACTTCGCCAGCACGATTTTCAGCCGCCCGCGCTTCAGCCCCTCGGCGGCCTGATAGGCCAGCACCCGCGTCACGCCGCCGCCGGCCTCGGCATATTGCAGCGCTGCGTCGGCGCTGTTGCTGATGAACCGGGGAGAGGGCGTCACCTCGATGTCGCGGCCGTCGACCAGGAAGCGCCAGTTGGTCGGCCCGAACTGGATGGTCTGGTGCTCCAGCAATGCCTGCGGCGTCCTCGGTTCAGCGTGACGCTTCAGATAGCCGGGCGCGGCCACGACGATCCGCCGCATCTGGCCGACCTGGCGGGCCACCAGCGAGGAATCGGCGAGATGGCCGATCCGCACTGCGGCATCGACGGCGTCTTCCACCAGGTTGACGAGGTGGTCCGACAGCCGCAATTCGCAGGCAACCTCCGGATAGCGCTTGAGATAGGCGGTCATGACCGGCCCGATATGGAGCCGGCCGAAGCCGACCGGGGCCGACACCACGAGGCGCCCGCTCGGCCGGTTGCGTTCGTCCCGGGCCGAGCCGTCGGCCTCCTCGACATCGGCGAGGATGCGCCGCGCGCGTTCCAGATAACGCGTGCCGACGTCGGTCAGGGTCACTTGCCGCGTGGTCCGCTGCAACAGCCGCGCGCCGAGATGCTCTTCGAGCGCCGCGATCAGCCGCGTCACCGCCGAGGGCGACAGCCGCAGCTTGCGCGCCGCCGGCGCAAAGCCGCGCAGGTCGGCCACGGTGACGAAGACATGCATGGCTTCGAGGCGGTCCATGGCATCATTGCATATATTGCAATGATGAAGTGTCAAGCGGGCTGATTGCTCTGGCCGCCGGGCGGTCCATTTTAAGCTCCGAGAGACGCAGGAAGGCGCGGATTTCAGGAGGTGTTCCGATGACGGGTGCAGCGCATACTTACCCCAGCGACGTGGCCTTCACGCCGGCGGTGAAATCGATCCAGAACCGCAAGGGGTCGCGGCAGGCCTATGCCCGCGCCGAGCAGCATGGCTGGCGCACCGAGGTCGACGAAAACCTGGCCGCCTTCCTGGCCGATGCCAACAGCTTCTATTTCGCCACCGCCGCGGCGGACGGTCAGCCCTACATCCAGCATCGCGGCGGACCGAAGGGCTTCTTGAAGGTGCTGGACAAGCAGATGCTCGCCTTTGCCGACTATGCCGGCAACCAGCAATTCATCACCCAAGGCAATCTGTCGGAGAATCCCAAGGCCTACATCTACATCATGGACTACGCCCATCGCCGCCGGGTCAAGATCTGGGGCGAGGCGCGCGTGGTCGAGGACGACGACGCGCTGACGCAGTCCTTGATGCCGAAGGGCTACCGGGCAAGGCCCGAGCAGGCGATCGTGTTCAAGATCGCGGCCTGGGACACCAACTGCCCGCAGCATATCCCGCAGAAGTTCGACGCCGCGGATGTCGCAGCGGCGCTGGCGGCGAAGGATCAGCGGATCGCGGAATTGGAAGCGGAGATCGCGGCGTTGAAGGGGGAGAAGGCGTTGTGAGCCACTTCATCGTGTTCGACCTCACGCAAGCGGCGCGATTTCCCTCTCCCCTTGTGGGAGAGGGTGGCTCGCCGCGCAGCGGCGAGACGGGTGAGGGGTCTTTCTCCGCGAGCGAGGCTCTCGCGATCAAAGTCGTGGAGAGATACCCCTCATCCGGCGCTTCGCGCCACCTTCTCCCACAAGGGGAGAAAGGAAGCGGAGTGCGCGGCGAGATCACAACACGCTCGCGCCTTCGTGCTGGAAGCCGAGATAGCTGGCCGCGACCTGTTCGTTGGCGGCGATGTCGCTGGCCTTGCCGCTGAGCACGAACTCGCCGAGCTCCATCACATAGGCCTGGTCCGCGATCTTCAGCGCGGCCTGTGCGTTCTGTTCGACCAGCAGCACGGAGACGCCGCTGGCGCGCAGCTCGGTGACGATGCGGAAGATGTCGGCGACGATGATCGGCGCAAGGCCGAGGCTCGGCTCGTCCAGCATCAGCAGTTTCGGCGCGCCCATCAGCGCGCGGCCCATCGCGAGCATCTGCTGCTCGCCGCCGGACAGCGTGCCGGCAAGCTGCTTGCGCCGCTCCTTCAGCCGCGGAAACAGCGTGTAGACCCGCTCCATCGAGGCCTTGGCCTTGCTCTTCTCGATGCGGAAGGCCCCGAGCTCGAGATTGTCCTCGACGTTCATGGTCACGAACAATTCGCGGTGCTCCGGGACAAGCCCGAGCCCCATGGCGACGCGGTCCTCGATGTCGAGCCGCGCTAGGTCCTGCCCGGCAAAGCTCACGCGGCCCTTCAGCGGCAAAATGCCCATGATGGCGGAGAGCAGCGTGGTCTTGCCGGCACCGTTGGCACCGACGATGGTGACGATCTGGTTGGCACCGACCTCAAGCGAGACCGAACGGACCGCCTCGACCTTGCCATAGGCGACATGCGCGTCGGTGACGGACAACAGCGCGCTCATGCCGCCACTCCGAGATAGGCCTTGATCACTTCGGGATTGGTCTTGATCGTGGCGGGCGTGCCCTCCGCAATCTTGGTGCCGAAATCGAGCACCACGATGCGGTCGGCGAGGTTCATCACAAAACCCATGTCGTGCTCGACCAGCAGCACGCTCATGCCGCCGTCGCGCAAATCGCGCAGCAGCGTGGCGAGGCGCTGCTTCTCCATGTGGCGCAGGCCCGCGGCCGGCTCGTCGAGCAGCAGCAGCATCGGATCGACGCACAGCGCGCGCGCGATCTCGACGATGCGCTGTTGGCCGAGCGACAGGCTGCCTGCGAGCTGATGCATCTGCTCGCCGAGCCCGACCCGCTCGATCTGGCGCGCGGCTTCTGCAAGCAACTTGGCTTCATCGGCGCGGTCTAGTCGCAGCATCGAGGCGATCGGCCCGGAATGGCCGCGCAGATGCGCGCCGATCGCGACATTCTCCAGCACGGTCATGTCGGGTACCAGCTTGACGTGCTGGAAGGTGCGGGAGATGCCGAGCTTGACGATCTCCTGCGGCGGCGCGTTGTCGACCTTCTTGCCGAGCACCGAGATCGAGCCGGAGGTGGCCGACAGCACGCCGGTGATCAGGTTGAACGTCGTGCTCTTGCCGGCGCCGTTCGGCCCGATCAGCGCGACGATCTCGCGGGCCTGGACGTCGAAGGACACGCTATTCACCGCAATCACGCCGCCGAACTGCTTTCGCGCTTTCTCGACCTGGAGCAGGACGTTGGACTGGCTCTGTGCGCGGGTGCGCGCCTCGAGCTTGAGCGAGGTGTCCGGCTTTCTGCCACTGGTGCGCTCGGGCAGCAGCGACATCAGCCAGGGCCAGACGCCGCCGGGGGCGAGCTGGAGCAGCGCCACCAGCATGATGCCGAACACGATGGTCTCGACCTGGCCGGAACCGGGCAGGATCAGCGGCAGATAGCTTTGCAGCACCTCCTTCAGGACCACGACGATCACCGCGCCGAGCACGCCGCCCCAGACATAGCCGGCGCCGCCGACCACGGCGATGAAGAGATATTCGATGCCGGCCTGGGCGCCGAACGGCGTCGGGTTCACCGCGCGCTGGAGATGGGCGTAGAGCCAGCCGGACAGGCCGGCGAGCACCGCGGCATGGATGAACACCAGCATCTTGGCGCGCGGGGTCTGGACGCCGAACGCTTCGGCCGCGACGTGGCCGCGGCGGAGCGCACGAATGGCGCGGCCGGTGCGGGAGTCCAGCAGGTTCATGGTGAGCAGCGCCGAGAGGATCACGGCAACCCAGATTGCGTAATAGATCGAGCCGGGATTGAGCATCCTATACGAGCCGACCGACAGCGGCGGGATCGCCGAGATGCCGTCGTTGCGGCCCAGAAATTCCAGCTTGCTGAACAGGTAGAACAGCCCGAGCCCCCAGGCCAGGGTGCCGAGCGGCAAATAATGGCCGGAGAGGCGGACCGTGACCAGGCCGAGCAGCACCGCCAGCAATCCGCTGACGACGAGCGACAACGGCAGCGTCAGCCAGGGCGACAGGCCGTAGGTCGTCGACAGCACCGCGGTGGTGTAGGCGCCGAAGCCGACGAACGCCGCCTGCCCGAACGAAGTCAGGCCGCCGACGCCGGTCAGCAGCACGAGGCCCATGGCGACGAGGGCGGTGAGGCCGATATTGTCGAGCAGCACGATCCAGAACGGCGGCATGCCCGGCAGATGCGGGATCGCCGCCATCACGAGCGCGAAGATGAGGATGGGAAGCCGGCTCTGCATCTTAGCGTCAGTCCTTCTCTTCCTCGACCGCGGGCGCGGCGAGCGAGCGCAGCAGCAGCACGGGGATCAAGAGCATGAAAACGATGACCTCCTTGTAGTTGGAGGCGTAGAACGACGAGAACGCCTCGACGATGCCGACGAAGAGCGCCGCAACCGCCGTCAGGGGATAGCTGACGAGGCCGCCGATGATCGCGGCGACGAAACCCTTCAGGCCGATCAGGAAACCGCTGTCATAATAGAGCGTGGTGATCGGCACGATCAAAATGCCCGAGAGCGCGCCGATCACCGAGGCAAGCAGGAAGGCGATCTGTCCCGACAATGAGGTGCGGATGCCGGCGAGCCGTGCGCCGAGCCGGTTGACGGCGGTGGCGCGCAGCGCCTTGCCGTAGAGCGTCAGGCCGAAGAACAGCCACAGCCCGACGATGAAGGCGATGGTGATGCCGTAGACCGCGATGCTCTGGCCGGTGAAACGCAGCGCGCCCGCGGTGAACGAGGTCGACAGCACGGCAGGCCCGCGCTGGCCTTCGGCGCCGAAGAACAACAGGCCCAGTCCCTGAAGCGCCAGATGGACGCCGACCGAGGCGATCAGCAGCACCAGCACGGAGGTGTGCGCCAGCGGCTGGAATGCGATGCGGTAGAGATAAAGGCCGATCATCGCGACGATCACCAGCGACAGCACGATGCAGATCGCCACCGGCGGCTTCTGGCCGGCGAAATAGAGCGTCACCGCCAGCACGATCGCCGGCAGCACGATGTTGGTGAGGAAGGCGCGCACGACCAGCCGCGCGTGCAGCGCCTGCCGTGCCACGAACAGGTCGAACGCAAAGGCGGCGATGCCCATGGCGAGCGCGAGCTTTGCCGTGCCCGGCATCTGGCCGGCCGCAAGCGAGGCATAGGTCAGCGCGCCATAGGTGACGAACTCGCCCTGCGGGATCAGGATGACGCGGGTGACGGCGAACACCAGCACCAGCGCCAGGCCGAGCAGCGCGTAGATCGCGCCATTGGTGATGCCGTCCTGCAGCAGGAACAGCATGATAGTGGTGTTCAAGACCGGACGCTCCCCCTCAAGATCCGGATCCATCCCCCGATTGCGGTGGACGGTCCGACTACAGCCATTGAAAAACGCTGACGATATTTGATATGGTTCATAACAATTATCAAATATAACATCAAGGGGTGGTGGGGCGACCCTCCCGAACTTAGCGGGATTGCGAGCATGAGGCGATGACCGTTTCGAAAACGTCTGAAAAGCCGGCCGAGGCGGCCAGGGGCCGCAAGGACGCGGCTGAAGGGGCCTCCGAGGCCCTCCAGCTCGGCGAACTCTCCGAACAGCTGGGCTATGTGCTCAAGCGTGCGCAGCTCAAGGTGTTCGAGAATTTCCTGCGCTGCATGGCCTCGCTCCAGCTCACGCCGGCGCAGTTCTCCGTGCTGCTGCTGGTCGAGAAGAATCCGGGGCGTAACCAGACCGAGGTCGCTTCCACGCTCGGCATCCTGCGCCCGAATTTCGTGGCCCTGCTCGACAATCTGGAGAGCCGCGACCTTTGCGCGCGGATCCGCTCCACCAACGACCGCCGCTCGCACATCCTGGTGCTGACCGACAAGGGCAAGGCCGTGCTGGCGCGGGCAAAGAAGCTGGTCGCCACCAAGCACGAGGCCCGGCTCAACGAGCTCCTTGGCCCCGCCAATCGCGCAGCCCTGCTCGAAATGCTGTCGAAGATCGCCAACGAGTTTTGAGCCGGGGGCTCTTCACCCTCCCCTGGAGGGCAGGGCAATCGCATATAGCCTTTTGGGCGGCCTGAGCGCGCGCCTCGTCCTTCGAGACGACCGCTCCGCGGTCTCCTCAGGATGAGGCTGAGCGGCATCGGCGCCCGTTGAAACCGCTGCCGCGCACTCCATCCTCATCCTGAGGGCCCGCCCCAAGGCGGGCGTCTCGAAGGATCGGCCAGAACAAGATCAGCCCATATGCGATTGCCCTCCAGGGGAGGGTAAAAGACCTCAATCCACCAAAATCACGCGAATATCGTTCACGTTGGTCAGCGTCGGGCCCGGCAGCAGCAGGTCGCCGGTCGCCTCGAAGAACGTCGTGGCATCGTTGTTGTCGAGATAGGCCTGCGGCTCCAGCCCTTGCGCCTTCATCTTCGCGAACGTCGCCGCGTCGATCAGTGCGCCGGCGGGGTCGGTGGGATTGCCGGCGCCGCCGTCGGCGCCGTCAGTATCGCCGGCGAGCGCGGAGATGCCGGTGGTGCTCTTCAGCAGCTCGGCGAGCGCCAGCGCGTATTCCTGGTTGGGGCCGCCGCGGCCATGGCCGCGCACGGTCACCGTGAGCTCGCCGCCGGAGAGGATCGCGATCCGCTTGCCTTGCGCGCGCGCTTCCATGGCCATCCTGGCATGATCGGCGGCGATCTCGCGCGCCTCGCCTTCGAGATCGGCGCCGAGATCGATCGTCTCGTAGCCGGCGTCTTTGGCGAGCATCACCGCGGCGTCGAGCGACTGCTTGGGCCGCGCGATCAATTCGAAATGCGCGCGCGCAAAGGCGGCATCGCCCGGCTTGCAGCTTTCGTTGCGGTCGTCGCCCAGCGCGCGGCGCACGGCCTCGTCGATGTCGAGCTTGTACTTCGCCACGATCGCACGCGCGTCCGCCAGCGTGGTCGGGTCCGGCACGGTGGGGCCGGAGGCGATCGCAGAGGGCTCGTCATGCGGCACGTCGGAGATCGCGAGCGTCACGATCTCGGCGGCATTCCTGCCGGCACGCGCCAGCCGTCCGCCCTTGATCCGCGACAGGTGTTTTCTGACCGTGTTCATCTCGCCGATCGGCGCGCCGGAGCGGAGCAGCGCCTTGTTGACCGCCTGCTTCTGCGCGAAGCTGATGCCGTCCACCGGCGCGATCCAGTTCGCCGAGCCGCCGCCGGTGAGCAGCACCAGCAGCAGATCGTCGGGCCCGGCCTCACCCGCGAGCGCGAGCGTATCGGCTGCGCCCTTCAGGCCGGCTTCGTCAGGCACGGGATGGCCGGCCTCGACTACACGAATGCGGCGCGTCGGCACGCCGTAGCCGTGGCGGGTGGTGGCGATGCCGACCAGGCGTTCCGGCGCAAGCTTGAGCGTGTCGAGATAATGTCGCTCTGCGGCCGCAGCCATCGCGCCCGCGCCCTTGCCGGCGGCAAGGCAGATCACGCGCCCCTTGGGAGCGGGCCGCAGATGCGGCGCCAGCACGACATTGGGATGGGCGGCGGCAACCGCGGCGTCGTAGAGCGCGCGGAGCAGGGGACGTCGGTCGGTCATGACAAAGGCCTTGAGCGGACAGGAGAGGCTGGCGGCAAACGCGCCGCTCACCTGCCTACCGCATCATGCGCCAAAGCGTAAGCAGGCTTTGCCATCATTCGATTGTGCAATCGCGTGATCATAATCGGCGCGCAAGCAAAAGCCCCCTGCGAGGGTCTCGCAGGGGGCTTTCGTCGACGTAAGATGCCAGGCGGCTAGCCGCCGACGTCGGCGCTGATCACGTCGCCGAACAGATCCCACTTCTCGCCCTTGAATCGTTCAAGCCGAAGCTGGCTGATTGGCGCAAAGTCGGTTGGTGACGTGTTGATCTGGATGCCCGGCAACAGCACTTCTGTCCGGAAGTCCTTCAGGTTGGCGGCCTGCTTCATCACGTTCTCGCGCGTCAGATCGTCGCCGCATTGCTTCAGCACCTGAACCAGCGTCTGCGCGACGCCATACCCGACGATGCTTTCGTGAGCGAGCTTGTCGCCTTCCGGAAAGTACTTGGCCATGAATTCAAGAAATCCCTTCATGCCCGGGTCGTTCGCCCATTCCGGGTCCGCCACGTCCTTGAGATAGTCGGCGGAGATGATGTCCTGCGCATTCTCGAAACCGGCAGGCCTGATCACACTGCCGACCGAAGCCGAAACGTTGTTGAGGAAGTGCAGCGGCTTCCAGCCGATCTCGGCGTTCTTCTTGATCGCCTGCGCTGCGAATTTTGGAGTCGTGATGTTCATGAACACGTCGGCGCCGGTCGACTTCAGCTTGACGATGTGATTGTCGATGGTCGGCTCGGAGGTCTCGTAGCTCTCCTCGATGACGATCATCGAGGCGGCCTTGGCCCCGAGGCCGTCCTTCAGGCCCTTGAGATAGTCCTTGCCGTAATCGTCGTTCTGGTAAAGCACGGCGATCTTGGCGTCCGGCTTGTTCTTGAGTAGCCACTTTGCATAGATCTGCGTCTCGCTCTGGTAGTTGGGCTGCCAGCCCATCGTCCACGGAAAGTTCTTCGGATCGTTCCACTTGGTGGCGCCGGTGGCGACGAAGAGCTGCGGCACCTTTTTCGAGTTCATGTATTTGTGGATCGCCGAATTCGGCGGCGTGCCGAGCGAGTTAAAGATCAGGAGGACTTCGTCGCTCTCGACCAGCTTGCGCGCCTGCTCCACCGTCTTCGGCGGCGAATAGCCGTCGTCATAGGAAATGAAGTTGATCTTACGGCCGTTGACGCCGCCTTCTTCGTTGATCTTCTTGAAATAGGCGGCTTCGGTCCGGCCGATGACGCCGTAGGCGGAGGCCGGTCCGCTGTAGGGCATGATGTTGCCGATCTTGATCTCGGTGTCGGTCGCGCCGGTGTCGTATTTCTTCTGGGCCGATGCAGTTGAGGCCGAGGCCGCAATAAGCGCAAGCGCAAGTGACGCGGCCGCAAGTTTGCCGGTAACAGCGAGCATTCCAATCTCCCTATTTTCTTGGTGTGTGCGTCATTCTTTTTCTGGGTTTCTTGGCGACGCTGCAGCAATTGAATACGATTTGCGTTGCAGCATCAAGAAAAAGCCCCTGCGACGACGCCGCAGGGACTGCTTCTTTAGTAGTCACCTCTTTTGGTAGCCACCCTGGGGCTGTGCTGTCCTCAGCCGCTGACGTCACCGCTGAGGACGTCGCCGAACAGCTCCCAGCTTTCTCCCTTGAAGCGCATGAGCTGCAACTGGGACAGCGGAGCAAAGTCGGTGGGGCCCGTATTGGCCTTGATGCCCGGCAAGAGGCCGGCAGGTTCGAAGTCCTTGATGCTGGCCGCCTGCTTCATGACGTTCGCACGCGTCAGATCGTCACCGCACGCCTTGAGCACGTGCAAAAGGGCCTGGGCGACGATGTAACCGTACATCACCGACGAATCCGCGCGGTTGGCTTCGGGATAGTATTTGTCGAGGAACTCATTCCAGGCCTTCATCGCCGGATCGTGCTTCCACTGCGGATCGGTCGGATCCTTGTAGTAGTTCGAGGAGACGATGCCCTGCGAGGCCTCGAAGCCGGCCGGCTTCATCACGCTGCCGATCGAAACCGAGACGTTGTTGAGAAAGTGCGTCGGATGCCAGCCGATCTCGGCGTTCTTCTTGATCGCCTGGGCGGCGAATTTTGGCGTGGTGATGTTGAAGAAGACATCGGCGCCGGTTGCCTTCAGCGTCACGATGTGGGAGTCGATGGTTGGCTCGGACGTCTCGTAGCTCTCTTCGGCGACGATCATCGAAGCCGCCTTGGCGCCAAGCCCCTCCTTCACGCCCTTCAGGTAGTCTTTGCCGTAATCGTCGTTCTGATAGAGGATGGCAATCTTGGCGTTCGGCATCTTCTGCAGGATATACTTGGCGTAGATGCGTGCCTCGCTCTGGTAGTTGGGCTGCCAACCCATGGTCCAGGGGAAGTTTTGCGAATCGTTCCACTTGGTGGCGCCGGTAGCGACGAAGAGCTGCGGCACCTTCTTCGAGTTCATGTATTTCTGGATCGCGGAATTCGACGGCGTGCCCAGCGACTGGAAGATCAACAGCACTTCGTCGCTTTCGACCAGCTTGCGCGCCTGCTCGACCGTCTTCGGCGGCGAGTAGGCATCGTCGTAGCTGATGAAGTTGATCTTGCGGCCGTTGATGCCGCCTTCCGCATTGATCTTCCTGAAGTAGGCTTCCTCGGTCTTGCCAATCACGCCATAGGCCGAAGCGGGGCCGCTATAGGGCATGATGTTGCCGATCTTGATCTCGGTATCGGACGCGCCGGTGTCGTATTTCTTTTGCGCTGACGCTGCGGTGGAAAAGGTCGCGGCTAGCGCGAGGGCGGCCGCAAGGGCCCCCAGCCGCACATGCATTGCAGGCATCTCGATCTCCCTTGGTCCATTTCAATGTGTCGCTTTTTTGATTGGGAGCGTTCGTTCGCGCCGCTCCTGCACACATTGAATACCCTTCCCGTCCGGCCAGCAAGAAAAACGCCTCAGCGAATGTCGCAGCCGGCGCAATTTGATCGATGCGGCGCGGAATATTCCGGCTGGTAAGATTCAGTCCCTTGCGTCGGCGCATTGATCCTGAGTTGTGCTGCTATTCAAGCCTGACCTAAAATTGCACCCTGCTCAAAGAGCTCTAATGCCCCGTCTCGCTCGAGATGATCTCGCCGAACAGCTCCCATTTCTTGCCTTTGAACCGCATCATCTGGAGCTGCTCGATCGGGACGAAATTGTCCGGCGCGGTGTTGATTTTGATGCCGGGCAAGAGCGTATCGGGCGCGAAATCCTTCAGGTGTGCGGCCTGCTTCATGACGTTCTCGCGGGTGAGATCGTCGCCGCACATCTGCAGCACCTTCGCCATGGTCTGCGCGGCGGCATAGCCGAACACCACGGCAGCATCGAGCTTGTTGGCCTTGGGATCATACTGCGTGAGGAAATTGTAGAACTTCTTCATGCCGTCGTCGGTGTTCCACTGCGGATCGGAGCCGTCCTTGGTGTAGGTCGCCGACAGGATGCCCTGTGAGATCTCGAGCCCCGCCGGTTCGATCACGCCCCCGACCGAGGCCGAGACGTTGGAGATGATGTGCATAGGATGCCAGTTGATCTCGGCCGCCTTCTTGATCGCCTGTGCGGCGAATTTCGGCGTGGTGATGCTGATGAGGACGTCGGCGCCGGCGGCCTTCAGCTTCACGACGTGCTCGTCGATCGCCGGCTCAGAGGTCTCGTAACTGTCCGCGAGCACGATCATCGACGCCTTGGCGCCGAGGCCGTCCTTCAATCCCTTCAAATAGTCCTTGCCGAAATCATCGTTCTGGTAGAGCACGCCGATCTTCGCGTCCGGCTTCTCCTTCATGATGTACTTGGCATAGATCCGCGCCTCGCTGGCGTAGCTTGGCTGCCAGCCCATGGTCCACGGATATTGCTCGGGATCGTTCCACTTGGAGGCGCCGCTCGCCACGAACAGTTGCGGCACCTTCTTCTCGTTCATGTATTTGCGGATGGCGCCGTTGGTGGAGGTGCCGAGCGAGCCGAAGATCAGCAGCACCTCGTCGCTCTCGACCAGCTTGCGTGCCTGCTCCACCGTCTTCGGCGGCGAATAGCCGTCGTCATAGGAGATGAACTTGATCTTGCGGCCGTTGATGCCGCCCTCGGCGTTGACCTTGTTGAAATACGCTTCCTCGGCCTTGCCGATCGCGGCATAGGCGGAGGCCGGCCCGCTATACGGCATGATATTGCCGATCTTGATCTCGGTGTCGGAAGCGCCGCTGTCGTATTTCTTTTGCGCAAGGGCCGCGCTGCTCATCGCAGTGCACAATGCGACCGCGACCAAAACAACCGCAACTTGAAAACGAACGGCAGTCATTGCTCTCCTACCCCGAGTTGCATCGGCGCTGCATTGAACAAGATTGACGCCCGACGTCAAACAAAAAGCCCCCGCGATCGCGCGCGGGGGCTCGTTGGCCGGGACTGTGTCGTCAGCGGGTCACTCGGAAGCGACGTCGCCGCTGATGATCTCGCCGAACAGTTCCCACTTCTCGCCCTTGAAGCGCTGCATCTGGAGCTGGGAAATCGGCGCGAAGTCGGCGGCGCCGGTGTTGATCTTGACGCCAGGCAGCAGGGTGTCCGGCGCAAAGTCCTTGAGGTTCGCCGCTTGCTTCATCAGGTTGGCGCGCGTCAGATCGTCGCCGGACATTTCCAGCACCTTGGCCAGAGTCGACGCAGCGCCATAGCCATAGACCATGCTGGTGTCGGACTTGTCGGCGCCCGCCATGTACTTGTCGACGAACTCATTCCACCTCTTCATGCCGGGATCGTTGGCCCACTGCGGGTCGGTGGAGTCCTTGGCATAGGCCGCCGAGAGCACACCCTGCGAAGCCTCGAATCCGGCCGGCTTCATCACGCTGCCGACCGAGATCGACACGTTGGTGAGGATCTGGAGCGGCTTCCAGCTGAGCTCGGCGGTCTTCTTGATGGTCTGGGCAGCAAATTTCGGCGTCGCATAAATCAGCAGCACGTCCGGATTGGCGGCCTTGATCTTGACGATATGGCCGTCGATCGACGGCTCGGAGACCTCGTAGCTCTCCTCCATGATGATCATGGACGAGACCTTGGCTCCGAGGCCGTCCTTGGTGCCCTTGAGGTAGTCTTTGCCGAAATCGTCGTTCTGATAGAGGATCGCGATCTTCGCGTCGGGCTTCTCCTTGAGCAGCCATTTCGCGTAGATCTGCGCTTCGCTCTGGTAGGAAGGCTGCCAGCCGATGGTCCAGGGGTAGTTCTTCGGATCGTTCCACTTGGTGGCCCCGGTCGCGACGAACAGCTGCGGAATCTTCTTGGCGTTCAGGTATTTCTGGATCGCGCTGTTCGAGGGCGTGCCGAGCGGGTTGAACACGGCCAGAACCTCGTCGCTCTCGACCAGCTTGCGGACCTGCTCGACTGCCTTCGGCGGCGAGTAGCCGTCGTCATAGGTGACGAAGCTGATCTTGCGGCCGTTGATGCCGCCCTTGTCATTGATCATCTTGAAATAGGCTTCTTCGGTCTTGCCGATGATGCCATAGGCCGACGCCGGACCGCTGTACGGCATGATGTTGCCGATCTTGATCTCGGTGTCGGACGCGCCGGTGTCGTATTTCTTTTGGGCAAATGCCGCGCCGGAGGTGAAAGTGATGACCGCCGTTGCCGTGACCAGCGCAGCGGTTCGCAGTGTTCTTCCGAGAAGCAATTCGGTCTCCTTCATTTCACTATGAGAATTTTCAGTTCTTCCTGAGCTTTCCGGCGAACTGCTGGCCCAGGATCGCGACTTGCCTTGCGCCATGCGGCACGAGGTAGATGACGAGGAACAGCAGCACGCCGAACACGGCGCCGGAGAGGCCCTTGGAGATGCCCTCCGCGATGTTCGGCACGAAGATGATGAAGGCGGCACCGACGATCGAGCCGGGCAGCCAGCCGACGCCGCCGACGACCATGCCGAGGAACAGCGAGATCGCCAGCGTGATGGTGTAGCTGTCGGGCGCCACAAACTGCACCGCGATGGCGCCGAGCGAACCGGCGACGCCGGTGACGGCGGCGGAGACGCCGAAGGCCAGCGTCTTGTACAGCGCGACGTCAACGCCCATGGCGGAGGCCGCGATCTCGTTGTCGCGGATCGCCATGAAGGCGCGGCCCGACCGGGAGCGCAGCAGGTTCACCGAGAAGATGTAGATCGCGATCACGACGACGAGCGTGAAGTAGTAGAGCCACATGTCCTGCGACATCGGCAGGCCGAACGGCGCATCGGGCTTGGTGACGACGAGGCCCTGCACGCCGCCGGTCCAGTGCTCGAGGAAGTTGAGCTTCAACAGCTGCGGCATGGCGGTGGCCAGCGCGAAGGTCGCAAGCGCGAGATAGACGCCGGAAAGCCGCAGCGCCGGCTGCCCGAACAGGAAGCCGAATGCGAAGCAGACCACGCCGGCGATCGGCAAGGTCAGGGCGTAGTTGACGTTGAAGTGCTCCATCAGCACCGCCGTGGTGTAGGCGCCGACGGCGTAGAACGCGCTCTGGCCGAGCGAGAACTGGCCGGAGCCGCCGGTCAGGATGTTCAGCGCCAGCACCGCCAGCCCGTAGATCAGGAGCATCGTCATCTGGAAGATGATGAAGTTCTTGACGAAGACAGGCATGATGAGCAGCGCCGCGAGCACCAGCAGCGAGGTGCCGGTGCCTAGCGTCATGGCGCGCTTCGGAACGGCCTCGACGGCCGGGGCTTCCGTGACGACGTCTTCTGCAGCGCTCATGATCAAACTCGCTTGACGATGTGCCGGCCGAACAGGCCAGCGGGTTTGACGACCAGGACGGAGATGATCAGCGCGAGCGCGATCGGAAGCTTCAGCTCGTTGCCGACGCCGGGGATGTAGGTGCCGGCGAGGTTCTCGAAGACGCCGACCAGGAAGCCGCCGACCACGGCGCCGAACGGACTGGTCAGTCCTCCCAGCACCGCGGCGGCAAAGCCGTAGATCAGCACGCCGCCCATCATGTTGGGCTCGAGGAACACGACGGGAGCGATCAGCATGCCGGCGATCGAGCCGATCGCGGAGGCCATGCCCCAGCCCAGCGCAATCATCCAGGAGGTGTTGATGCCGACCAGCCGGGCCGATTCAGGCACCGAGGCGGCGGCGCGCATGGCGAGACCGATCTTGGTGTACTGGAAGAAGAAGTAGAGGCCGAGCAACAGCAGCACGGTGACGCCGATCATGCCGGCCTGGTGGGTCGAGATCAGCTGGCTGCCCAGGAACGGCGCGGAGCCGAACGGCGTCGGATATTGCTTGATGGTGAAGTCCCAGATCAGGCCGGCCGAGGAGTTGATGATCGCAAACAGCGCGATGAAGCCGGCGACGTTGGTCAGGATCGGCGCCTTCGCGAGCGGCTTGAACAGGATGCGCTCGATCGCGATGCCGCCGACGAAGGAAAGCGCCAGCGTGAGCACGAAGGCGGCCCAATAGGGTATGCCCCATTGCATCAGTTGCCAGGAGATGAAGGTCGAGAACATCGCCATCTCGCCCTGCGCGAAGTTGAGATGGTCGATCGCCTGGTAGATCATGACCACCGCGAGCGCCATGCAGGCGTAGATCGCGCCGGTGGCAATCCCCGCCAGGACCTGGTTGGTGAAAAGCTCCATGGACCTTAGGCTCCCCTAAAACGCTGCAGGTTGGGATTGAGCGGGAACGGCGCCGCGAAGTTCACCTCTCCCGTAGGGAGAGGTCGATTTTCGCAAGCAAATCGGGTGAGGGCTTACGGTCTCTCCTCGGAGCGGCACCCCCTCACCCGGATTGCACTGGACGATGCTCCGCATCGCCAGGCGCAATCCGACCTCTCCCCAGCGGGGAGAGGTGTAACGAGCGCGCGGATAGATCGATCCCATCGATGCACCCACCTCAGTAACCCAGATAGGATTTGCGGATTTCTTCGTTGTTCGCGATGTCCTTGGCATTGCCCGACATCACGATGCGTCCGGTCTCGATCACATAGGCATGGTCGGCAAGCTCGAGCGCGAGCTGGGCGTTCTGCTCGACCACCAGGATCGACACTTTGTCCTCGCGGTTGATCTTGCCGAGGATCCTGAACAGATCGCGCACGACCAGCGGCGCGAGCCCGAAGGAGGGCTCGTCCAGCAGCATCAGCCGCGGTCGCAGCATCAGGGCGCGGGCGACCGCGAGCATCTGCTGCTCGCCGCCCGAGAGCGTGCCGGCCTGTTGGGTGTGCCGCTGCTTCAGCACCGGAAAATGCGCGTACATGCGCTCGATGTCCGAGATGATGCCGGCATTGTCCTTGCGGGTGATGGCCCCGAGCTGGAGGTTCTCCTCCACCGTCATGGTGGTGAAGGTGCCGCGGCCCTGCGGCACATGGGCGATGCCGAAACGCACGATGCTCTCGGTGGAGCGATGGTTCAGCGGCTTGCCGTCGAACTCAATGCCTCCGGTGGACCGCACCATGTTGCAGATCGCGCGCAAGGTCGTGGTCTTGCCGGCGCCGTTGGCGCCCAAAAGCGTCGTCAGCGAGCCCTCGCTGAGCGAGAAGGACAGGCCGTGGAGCGCCTGGACTTGGCCGTAATAGGCGCGCAGGTCCTTGACGTTGAGCAGCGTCGTCATTGGTCCTTGCTCCCGAGATAGGCCTTGATGACGTCGGGATCGGCCTGCACCTGGGCGGGCGTGCCTTCCGCAAGTTTCTTGCCGAAGTTCAATGCGACGACGTGGTCGGCGATCGACATCACGAGACCCATATGGTGCTCGACCAGAAGCACCGTCATGTGGCGGTCGTCGCGAATGCGGCGGATGAGGTCGCCGAGCACATAGACTTCCTCGTGGTTGAGGCCGCCGGCGGGCTCGTCGAGCAGGAGGATCTTCGGATCGGCAGCCAACGCGCGTGCCAATTCGACGCGCTTCTGGGTGCCGAAGGGCAGGCCGGAGACCACGGTATGGGCGACGTCCTCGAGTTTGAGATAGGCGAGGATCTCCTGCACCTTGTCGTTGACGCTGCTCTCGCTGCGCCGGACCCAGGCAAGCCTCAGGGAGTCGCTGATGATGTCGCTGGAGGTCTTCGAATGGGCGCCGACCCGGACGTTGTCCATCACCGACAGATTCGGAAACAGCGCCACGTTCTGGAAGGTGCGGCCGATACCGATCTCGGCGATCCGGTGCGGCGGCCGCGACAGGATGCTGACGCCCTCCATCAGGATGTCGCCGGACGACGGCTGATACAGCCGGGACAGGCAGTTGAAGAGCGTGGTCTTGCCGGCACCGTTGGGGCCGATCAATCCCAGGATCTGGCCCTTATGCATGTCAAAGGACACGCCGTTGAGCGCGACGATGCCGCCGAACACGACGCTGACGTTGCGAACGGCGAGCAGGGGCGATGTTCCCTGCGCGAGCTGTGCCTGCGTCATCTCGTCTCGCCCACGTTGTTGAGTGGGCGGAGGAGCGATGCGAACCGCTCCCGGCAATGACGAAGGCTATCTGATCCCCTCGGCCACACGCGCAACTTTTCCTCCTGACTTCAGCTTCTTGCTGTCTTGTTTTTTTGAATGCGGCATCAGACCCCCGAGCGCCGCTTCGATGTTCCTTACCATCGTCAGCAGACGCGGTCCAATGTCGTTGATCAAACGCTCTTCCGTGAAACGGAATGCGGGCGCGCCGCAGTTGAATGCATAGGGCCCGGTTCCGTCGTTCAGCCTGAGCGCGACGCCGGCCGCACCGATGTCGTCGTGCCAGTCGCCGACCGAAATCGCAAAACCGTATTTCGCGACGGTCTCGCCGGAACGTTCCAGTCCGTCGCGCATCTTGGGCCAGCGACTGCCGTAATGCTCGCGCAGAACGCGCGACAGCTCGGCGCGATCGTGTTCGTCCAGTGCCCAGAAATAGGCGCGGCCCATCGCGCTGGTTGCAATCGGCACCCGGGAGCCGACGTCAAGTTGAACGCCGACCGTCTCGCTGCCGCGACTCTGCCCGAAATAGATCATGCTGTGACGGTCGCGGCCGCCGACGGCGACGGCGCCTCCCGTCGCGCGCATCACTTCCTCGCGGAACGGTTCGGACAAATGCCGAACGCCGAGATTGGCGAGCGCCGCGTAACCGAGCGACATCGCGGCGGGCGTGAGCTGGTACTTCTCGAAGCGGGGAACCGGCGCCAGATATCCGAGCTTCGTCAACGTATAGGTCAGCCGCGACACCGTCGGCTTGGGCAGATTCGTCCGCGCCGCGATCTCCTGATTGCCGAGAAGGCCGTCATTGGGTTCGAATGCGCGCAATACGTCCAGCCCGCGGGAAAGCGCGACGACGAAATTCCGGTCGGTCGCAGTCTTCTTTCCTGTACGCTTCATCCCTGATCTGCTTCTTGCGCGGAGTCGTTGACAAGCCACGTGCTTCAAAATAACCCTGCCGTCAAGATGCGGAATTAAATTCCGCAATGCGAAATGGATAAAAGCAAGCCCCACCAAGGAGGGACACCGTGAGCGAAGTGGTCAAACTTGAGCGTCATGACGAGGTCGGGATCGTCACGGTCAACAGCCCTCCGGTCAACGCGCTGAGCGCCGCAGTCCGCGGCGGCATTCTCGAGTGCATCAAGGCCGCGGTCGCGGATCCCGCGATCAAGGGCATCGTGCTGACCTGCGCCGGGCGTACCTTCATCGCCGGTGCAGACATCACCGAATTCGGTAAGCCGCCGAAGCCGCCGGGCCTCAATGAAGTGCTGGCCGAAATGGAGAACTCGCCGAAGCCGATCGTGGCCGCGATCCACGGCACCGCGCTCGGCGGCGGCCTCGAGGTTGCGTTGGCCTGTCATTTCCGCGTGGCTGTGAAAGAGGCAAAGCTCGGCCTGCCCGAGGTGAAACTCGGCCTGCTGCCTGGCGCCGGCGGCACCCAGCGCCTGCCGCGCGCGGTCGGCCCCGAGCTTGCCGTCAAGATGATCGTCGGCGGCGATCCGATCGGTGCTGCCGAAGCGCTCAAGAACGGCTTGATCGAGGAGATCGTCGAAGGGCCTGCTGCCGGCGGTGAAGCCTTCGTGCGAAAGCTGCTCGCCGAGAAGCGTCCGCTGCGCCGGTTGCGCGACGACGATTCCAAGATTGCGGCGGCCAAGGCCGACCGTTCGATCTTCACCAATGCCGTTGCCGCCATGACCAAGAAGTCGCGCGGCCTGGAAGCGCCGTTCGCGGCGGCCGACGCGGTCGGCTACGCCATCGACCTGCCGTTTGACGAGGGCCTCAAGAAGGAGCGCGAGGGCTTTCTCAAGCTCGTCGCCAGCGACCAGTCCAAGGCGCAGCGCTACGCCTTCTTTGCCGAGCGCGAGGCCGCCAAGATCGCCGGCGTGCCCGAAGGCACCAAGCCGCGGCCCGTTAACCGCGTTGCCATTCTCGGCGCCGGCACCATGGGTGGCGGCATCGCGATGTCGTTCGCCAATGCCGGCATTCCCGTCACCCTGATCGAGACCGGGGAGGAGCAGCTCAAGCGGGGCATGGGCATCATGCAGAAGAACTGGGAAGCGACCGCGGCGCGCGGCGGCATCCCGGCGGATGCGCCTGCAAAGCGCATGGCGCTGATCAACGGCGTCGTCGGCATCGAGAACGTCGGCGATGCCGACCTCGTCATCGAGGCCGTGTTCGAGACCATGGCGGTGAAGCAGGAAGTGTTCGGCAAGCTCGACCAGTACGTCAAGCCGGGCGCCGTGCTCGCCTCCAACACCTCGTATCTGAACATCGACGAGATCGCCAAGGCGACCAAGCGTCCGCAGGACGTTCTGGGCATGCACTTCTTCTCGCCGGCCAACGTCATGAAGCTGTGCGAGATCGTGCGCGCCGACAAGACCGCGCCGGATGCGCTGGTGACCGCGGTGACGATCGCGCGAAAAATCGCCAAGGTGCCGGCCGTGGTCGGCGTCTGCGACGGCTTCGTCGGCAACCGCATGCTGGCCCAGCGCGGCAAGCAGTCCGAGAAGCTGCTGTTCGAAGGCGCCTTGCCGCAGCAGGTCGATGCCGTCGTCACCAAGTTCGGCATGCCGATGGGGCCGTTCGCCATGGGCGACCTCGCCGGCCTCGACATCGGCTGGCGCTCGCGAAAAGATCGCGGCATCAAGTCGGAGATCGCGGACGCGCTCTGCGAAGCCGGCCGCTTCGGCCAGAAGACCGGCAAGGGCTACTACAAGTATGAGGCGGGCTCGCGCTCGCCGCTGCCCGATCCCGAGGTCGAAAAGCTGATCGATGAGACCCTGCTGCGTCTCGGCCGCAAGAAGCGCGTCGTCAGCGACGAGGAGATCCTCGAGCGCATGATGTATCCGATGATCAACGAAGGCGCGAAGATCCTGGAAGAAGGCATCGCGGCGCGCCCGTCCGACATCGACGTGGTCTGGCTCTACGGCTATGGCTGGCCGATCTACCGCGGCGGCCCGATGTTCTGGGCCGACAGCGTCGGCCTCAAGCACATCGCCGACCGCCTGTCGTTCTACGCCAAGGAAACCAACGACCCCAGCCTCGAGCCCGCGCCGCTGCTGAAGAAGCTCGCGGCGGAGGGCAAGACGTTTGCGTCGCTGGCGGCGCAGTCGAAAGCGGCGTGATGGAGACTGGCACACTCTCTCCGTTCCCTCCCCCCTTGTGGGGGAGGGGCAGGGA
>NZ_JAACFT010000030.1 GCF_029051685.1 Bradyrhizobium sp. CSA207
GCCGAAATCGAAGAAGCTGGTGTCGATGCCGTGGTTCTCGAGGAATGACCTGACGTTGGTGATCTGCGACTTGATGGTTTTGCTGAGCAAGGAGGCCTGCTCGGCGATCGTTGCCCCGCCGAGATAGGCCACGCCTGCCAGCATCAGAGCAAGCGCGACGCAGACAATCGCAAGCCGCAACGTATGCGGCAGGTGAACGCGGCGGCCGAGCGCGTTGGTCAGCGCGTTGAGACCGACGCCGAGCAGCATGCCGGTGAAGATCAGCAGCAGGGTGGTGGCAAAATGCCAGGTGAAGGCGAGTAGCGCGGCGAACAGCACCACGCCGATGCCGCCGACCGAAATTGCCCAAGCCTGATCTCGAGCCAGATCGGTGCGGGTCCGGAGCCGTTCGTCTGCGGGAATGGTCACGTCACGTCCTTTTCGAAGGCGGCGGGCGGGCGGCACTCTTTCGCGAAATCCCGCCCGGGATCAAGCCGGAGCGGGGCGCAGGAGGCCTCACCCGGCCCTTGGTCGGCCCTTGGGGCGGGACTCTGCGCGAAAATAGCATTGCCGTCCCGCGATCCCTTCGGTTGAATTTGTTCTATCGGGAGGGCATGTTTGGAGAATCTTCTTACGGGAGGTCGGAACGGACGATGAGAAAGCCGGTCGTCGGCGTGATCGGGAATGCCCATCGCGTCGAAAATCGATTTCAGGTCCAGATGGTCGGCGAGCGTAATTTGCGCGCCGTGGCCGAGGTCTCCGGCGGCTTGCCGCTGATGTTCGCGGGTTCGCCTGACATCACCGATATCGCCGCGCTGCTCGATGCGGTCGACGGCATCATCCTCACCGGCGCCCGCGCCAATGTCCACCCGACCCGTTTCAACGTCGACCCCTGCGAGAAGCACGAGCCCTACGATATCCATCGCGACGAGGTCGCGCTGGCGCTCTCGGTCGCCTGCGTCGCCCGCGGTATCCCGCTGTTCGGCATCTGCCGGGGTCTCCAGGAAATGAACGTCGCCTTCGGCGGCTCGCTGCATCCCGAAATCCGCGAAATTCCCGGCCGTATGAACCACCGCATGCCGCGGCTGGAGAACGGCGAGATCCATCCCGATCCGACCGTGATCTTTGCCGACCGCCATGATGTCGATCTCACACCCGGCGGGGCGTTCGCAGAGCTGCTCGGCTGCGAGAGGATCCGGGTCAATTCGCTGCACGGCCAGGGCATCCTCGATCCCGGCAAGCGCGTGCTGATCGAAGGCATCGCCGAGGACGGCACCATCGAGGCAATCCGCATCGCGGAGGCCCCGACCTTTGCGCTCGGCGTGCAATGGCACGCCGAATACGACCCCCAGCACAATCCGATCAACCGCAGGCTGTTCGAGGCCTTCGGCGAAGCGCTGGCGGAGCGGCAGCGAGCGGCGGCGTAGGCTCGTCGGTCAAGTGCGCTTGATAAAGGGCACGATCGGAAGGCCGCGGATGCGAGTTGCAACGTAGATTGGCACGTTGATCTATTTGATTTCGGTCGACGGGTTTCCTGTTGCCTCCGAGAGCTGGAAATATGTGTTTCTCTGCTAGTGAGATCGACGTGTCGGGATCCGACCGGAATATGGTTCAACTTTTGTTGGAGATTCGATTAATGAGAACCTTCCGGTGCATTTTGCTAAGCAAAGACGGATGGTTGTGATGAAGCTGTTCGAAGAGCGTTCTTTCGCGACCGTTACAGCGATGTGGTGCGGAGGTAGCGTTGCGGCCGTCCGGTTACTATTGTTTGAGGCTGCTTGGTGGCGAAACGTCCTAGTAATCGGCTTCGCCGTCGCTTTTTCCTACGTCTTTGCGAGATGGAAGCTTAAGCGAATGAATCTAGCCCCCGATAGTACGTGGACCCAGGTTCGTGCTGCCGCACAGAGCCGACGACTTCGCCAATAGAATTTGCAACCAAGGCGTTGTGTACACCTTTCAACTTCTATTAGGGGCAATCGATGGGCTTCGCTGAGTCTGTAGCAAATCAAATAGGAAAACATACCTCGACCGAACTTGGTAAAGCTATTGGCTCTGCGCTTCCTCCGACAACCAACAACATGGTTATCGACGGTCTCACTCAACTCGATCGATCTTTCAAGTGGCTTTCCGAATAGCAGACGCCTTCGTAGTCTCGCGGCAGGTTTTGCCCGAGCTTTGCGGTTCGTCCCGCCCAATGGAGACCAAAGGGCGCAGGGAAGGCCCGGCGCCAGCGGCACCCTTGGCCGTGCGCTACGGAAATGCACACGGGTTGGACCACAAGTGTAGCCGATCGCCCGACCTTCCCTACGCGGATGGTTTTAACGGTGTCGTTCGTGTTCTCCTCGGGGAGCGATGCATTGCGCGGCGGAATACGCAGCCCGATGGATTCCGGGCCTGCGCGCTTGCGCACGCATCCCGGAATGACGGCGAGGAGGCGGCGTCGTGATGCGACGAGCAGCAACGTCGTCGATGCGGACATTTGCGCGCGCGAGCGCAGAACGCTTGTCGCCATACGTTGCTAGAGGCTGAGCTGCCTTCAGTTTGTAGGCCGTCCGAAACTGATAGTTCTTCGCTCTTGCTGCCACAGGTCATCCTTAGAATGCCTGTCACAGGAATTATCGTGTCTCACTTAAGGGGTGCAGCTCAGACAGTCAGACCTATTTTCTAGTTCCGTGTATAAAGGCTTGCATCTCTTCCGGCGTGAGCTTGCCATCCTTATTGCCGTCCATTGCCTTGAAAATTCGCTCGTGGGCAGCCTGAAACTCTGCCAACGAGATGGCGCCGTCGCCGTCGGCGTCCATAAGTGCAAACATCATGCGGAACATCATCGGAGGTCCCATCGCGTCCGCACTCATCGTGCTCCGACCCTTCATGGCGTGACCCATCATGTCTCCCCCACCCATCATGCCTTGTCGTCCTCCAGACTGGCCTGCGGGGGGCGTCGTTTGCGCGGGCGCCGGTACCTGGTCCGATCCCGGATGATGGGACTCGTGATCGGATGGCGTCTGAGCGAATGCGGGATAGTTCAGGGCAGTAAACAACAGCGCTGCAGCAATGGTTGGACGTCGCATGGCTGTTCCTCCGGCGTTGGTCTGAAGTCACAACGATGCCGATCTGGACCGGGTTGGGCTTGAGGCAAATCAATATGCGTGGGGAGGGAACGCCGCACGATTTTTGAGTAAGCCGGCCGCCAACCAGCACTGACGGTTCATGCCGTGCCGCAAAGGTCCAATAATACTCCAATAATACCAAGTCGAGCCGCCGCGGCCGCGGGCCGCGCGAAGACCCGGCATCAGAACACCCTTGCATCAGAAAAGTCGCATCGATTCGTTGATGCCTCTCAATGGCGCGACCTATGATCGTGTGAATCGACCGCGGCAAGCGGGCGGTGCAGCAAGGATTGCGAACCCTGCCGAGCAGTCCCGCGGCGGTCTTGCATCATCTGGCACAAACACCACCTGAGTGAGTTGTAGAGGGCACAATCGCTCCAGGAGCGAGAGCGTGGCCAGCCGAAGGGTAAATCAGGATCTCCCTGTCATCGCGCGCTTCGAGGTGCGTCATCGCAACTACCTCGCGCCAGATGGTTCGATCCAGCGGCCGCTTCCTTCTTTCGCCTCCGATTCCAGGCTGCTGACTGAGCTTTACCGGTCAATGGTGCTGCTGCGCCTGTTTGATCGGAAGGCTGTTGCGTTGCAGCGCACAGGCAGGCTTGGGACTTACGCCGTTTCGCTCGGCCAGGAGGCCGTATCGGTCGGAATTGCCAGTGCGATGCGGAAGGAGGACGTGCTGTTGCCGTCGTATCGCGACAATGGGGCTCTGCTCTGGCGCGGCGTCAAGCTGGAGGAGATCCTCCTGTTCTGGGGCGGCGACGAACGCGGCAACCGGTTTTCGGGGCCGGTTCACGATTTCCCATTCTGTGTTCCGGTCGGATCCCAGGCGCCGCATGCCGCCGGTGTCGCCTACGCCCTCAAGCTGCGCAAGCAACCGCGTGTCGCGGTGTGCTTGTTCGGCGATGGTGCCACCTCGAAAGGCGACGTCTATGAGGCGATGAATTTTGCTGGCGTGCACAAATTGCCACTCGTCTTTGTCGTCGCCAACAATCAATGGGCCATATCGGTACCGTTGCGACAGCAGACCGCGTGCGAAACGCTGGCACAGAAGGCGATCGCCGCAGGCTTTATCGGAGAGCAGGTCGACGGGAGTGACGTGGTGGCGATGCGGGCCGCGAGTGAGGAGGCCATTGCCGCCGCCCGCGACGGCAATGGACCCCGGTTCATCGAGGCGGTCACGTACCGGCTCGGCGACCATACCACCTCGGACGACGCCGCACGCTACCGTTCGGCAGAGGAGGTCCAGGCGCATTGGAAGGAAGAGCCGATCGCGCGGCTGAGGGCCTATCTCGTGGCGCAGAAAATGTGGAGCAAGGCGGATGAGGAGCAGCTCGCCACCGAGTGCCATGCGCGCGTCGAGGCGGCAGCCGAACGCTATCTGGCAACGGCGCCGCGCCGTCCCGAAACCATGTTCGACCACCTCTATGCCGATCTGCCCGAGGCCTATGCCGCGCAACGCCGCGAACTTGCGGGAGAACCCGATGCCTGAGGCAACACTGGTCGAAGCCATCAACCTGGCCCTCGCTCGCGCGATGCAGGATGATCCTGACGTGGTCGTGCTTGGCGAGGATGTTGGCGTCAACGGCGGCGTCTTCCGCGCAACGGCAGGCTTACAGAAGCGGTTTGGGACGGAGCGGGTGCTCGATACGCCGCTTGCCGAGCTCCTGATCTCCGGGCTCTGCGTCGGCATGGCCGCGCAGGGACTGAAACCGGTCGGCGAGATCCAGTTCATGGGGTTCATCTATCCCTGCCTGGATCAGCTCGTGAACCACGCGTCCCGATTGCGCAACCGGACCCAGGGACGGCTCACCTGTCCCATGGTTCTGCGGACGCCCCACGGTGCCGGCATCCGCGCGCCCGAGCATCATTCCGAAAGCACCGAGGCAATGCTCGCCCATATTCCCGGCTTGCGCGTCGTCATGCCTTCCTCGCCCGAACGTGCCTATGGATTGTTGCTGGCCGCTATCCGCGATCCCGATCCCGTCGTGTTTCTCGAGCCGACGCGCCTGTACCGCGCGGCTAAAGGCGAGGTGGAGGACAATGGCGAAGCCTTGCCGTTGGATGCCGCTTTTGTCTTGAGGGAAGGTCGCGATCTCACGCTGATCAGCTGGGGAGCCATGTTGAAGGAAACCATGGCTGCGGCGGAGGCACTTTCCGCCGAAGGCATCGCGGCGGAGGTCATCGATCTCGCCACGCTCAAACCCTACGACGAAGACACCGTGCTCGGTTCGGTCGCCAAGACCGGCCGTTGCGTGATCGTGCATGAGGCCGCACGGACCGGCGGATTTGGCGCCGAGATCGCCGCTACAATTGCCGAGCGCCGCCTGTCCTCACTGCTTGCGCCTGTGACCCGCGTCACCGGCTACGACACCGTCGTTCCGATGGCGCGCCTGGAGCAATACTATATGCCCTCGGTCGAACGCGTCATGACTGCCGCCCGCAGGGTCTGCCAGTTCGGCTAGGTGTCAACGGACTTGATTTTGACGGACTTGATCTTAGCGGACTTGATCTTAGCGGACTTGGGCCATGCGCCAGTTCACATTGCCGGATCTTGGAGAAGGCCTCGAGGAGGCGGAGATCGTGAGTTGGTATGTCGGCGAGGGCGATCACGTCGTCACCGATCAGCCCCTCGTTTCTGTCGAGACTGACAAGGCGGTGGTTGAGATACCATCTCCGTCGAGCGGGCGCATCGCACGCGTGTTTGGCGCCAAGGGCGATATCGTCAAGGTCGGCGCGCCGCTCGTCGAATTTGCCGAGGGCGCCGAACGGGACACCGGCACCATCGTTGGCGAGCTCGGCGGCGGCGAACATCTGCCCGCTTCAGGAACGCCTTCCGAGCCCCTGACTGGACCGCAGGTGTTTCCGGCTGTACGGGCACTCGCGCGCAAGCTCGACGTCGATCTTGAGAGCGTGCAGCCCACGGGACCTGGCGGCACCGTCACGCGGGCCGATGTCGAGCGGGCCGCGAAGATGAAGATCGCGTCCCAAGCCGGCAGCGCCGAGCCCCTCCGAGGCACTCGGCGTGCCATGGCCCAGCGCATGGCAACAGCCCATGCGCAAGTTGTTCCCGCCACAGTGACCGATGAAGCCGACATCGACGATTGGCCGACCGGAGAGGACGTAACGATCCGTCTGGTGCGGGCCATTGCTGCCGCCTGCACGGCGGAGCCCGCGCTCAATGCCTGGTACAATCCCAGCGCAGGCGAACGGCGTCTCATGGCGCGTGTCGATCTCGGCATTGCCGTGGATACCGAGGGCGGCCTGATTGTTCCTGTGTTGCGCAATGTCGCGGAGCGCAGCGTATCGGACTTGCGGATCGGGCTTGACCGGCTGCGGGCCGATGCGATCGCGCGCTCGATACCGCCTGACGAGCTACGTGGCGCGACGATTACCCTGTCGAACTTCGGGATGATCGGCGGCCGGTTCGCAAATCTGATCGTCGTGCCGCCCCAGACGGCCATCATAGGAGCTGGGCGAATTTCACAGCGCGTGGTCCCGCATCGGGGGCAACCTGCCGTGAGGCGAACGCTGCCGCTGTCGCTCACCTTTGATCATCGCGTCGTGACGGGCGGCGAAGCTGCCCGCTTCATGGTCGCACTCAAGTCGGACCTGGAGCAGATCTCGTGAACGCTGTTTGCAGCGCGCTCGCAGCAAGAGTCGTTCGGTTGCCCAAATCCATCGCATCGCACAACGGCGCCCATGATTCCCCTTATGCCTTATCCGGGCATTGAGCTTCCGGAACGGGACGCCATATCTTCGGCAAGGGAGCCCTTGCCGTGCAGACCATCAAGGCGGTTCTCGTTGCGGCGATCGGTATGGTCGCTCTTCTTTTTTGCCTCCTTCCGGGATCAGCGGAGGAGAGCGGCCGGCTTGCATTGAACGTGACGATCGACGGGGCCATCGGACCGGCGTCGGCCAGCTACGTGAAGGAGGCCTTGGTCAAGGCAGGCGAACGACACGCCGAGATCGTGATCCTGAGAATGAACACCCCCGGAGGCCTCAACTCCAGCATGCGCGAGATCATCGCGGATGTGCTCGGCTCGTCCGTTCCAGTCGTCGGCTACGTTGCGCCCGCAGGCGCCCACGCAGCGAGCGCCGGGACGTATATCCTTTATGCGACTCATATCGCAGCGATGGCGCCGGGCACCAATATCGGTGCCGCGACGCCGGTGCAGATTGGCGGACCGCTTCCGGGCCTGCCGAGCGGCACACCCGACAAGGACAACAAAGACAAGAAGGATGAGCCGAAGGACGCGATGACGGCAAAGGCGACGAACGATGCCGTCGCCTTTATCCGCAGCCTGGCCGAACTGCGCGGCCGCAACGCCGATTGGGCCGAGAAGGCGGTCCGTGAAGCCGCCACGCTGTCCGCCAACGGCGCGTTGGAGGCGCACGCCATCGACCTCGTGGCGCGCGATCCGGCCGATTTGCTCAGGCAAATCGATGGTCGCGTGGTCGAGGTCGGGGGCGGCAAGACGCAACGCCTGGCGACGCAGAACGCGGTCATCGAAGCCGTCGATCCCGGGTGGATCTCCCGATTCCTGGCGGTTATCACCGATCCCAACGTTGCGTTCATTCTCCTGATGGTCGGCATTTACGGCCTGATCTTTGAGTTCATGTCCCCGGGGGCAGTTGCTCCGGGAGTGGTCGGGACCATCTGCCTGCTGCTCGGCCTCTACGCCCTCAACCTGCTGCCGATCAATTATGCCGGTCTCGGCTTGATGCTGGTCGGGATCGCGCTCCTCGCCATTGAAGCGTTCAATCCGACCGTCGTGATCGGCCTTGGCGGCGTCGTCGCCTTCGTGCTGGGCGCCGTCATGCTGATCAGGGTCGAAGCGCCGGGTTACCGGCTGTCGTGGTCGGTCATCGCTCTCGTGACAGCGATGTTCATAGGTCTCGTTCTCGTCGTGCTCGGCGCGCTTCGGCGCGCCCGCAAAGGTCCGGTACGGGTGGGCGCGCTAGCCATGCGAGGCCTCATCGCGGAAGTCATCGACTGGAACGAGAACGAGGGGCACGTCTTTACGCATGGCGAGCGCTGGCAAGCGCGTGGCGCTGACACCTTCAAGCCCGGCGAGAGGGTCGAGGTCGCCAATATCGCCGGCTTGACGCTGGTGGTCCGGCGCCCGAATCCAGCGAACGGCAAGGGAGGTCAACTCTGATGATTGAATATTCGGTTTACGCAGTGCTTGCGCTGATCGTCGTCATGTTTCTCACCCAGGCCATTCGCATTCTCAGGGAATACGAGCGCGGCGTTATCTTCACGCTCGGCCGGTTCACCGGGGTGAAGGGGCCGGGCCTGTTCATCCTCATCCCGATCGTGCAGCAACTCGTCAAGGTCGATCTCAGGGTGATGGTGCAGGTCGTGCCGCCCCAGGATGTGATTTCGCGGGACAACGTTTCGGTCAAAGTCAACGCCGTTCTCTACTTCCGCATCGTCGATCCCGAGCGCGCCATCATCAAGGTCGGCGACTACATGGCTGCCACCAGCCAACTCGCCCAGACCACGCTGCGTTCGGTGCTCGGCAAGCACGAACTCGACGAGATGCTCGCCGAACGCGACAGATTGAACGCCGACATTCAGGAGATCCTCGACAAGCAGACCGACATTTGGGGCATCAAGGTCACCGGGATCGAGATCAAGGACGTCGATCTGAACGAAACCATGGTGCGCGCGATCGCCAAGCAGGCGGAGGCGGAACGGCTGCGGCGCGCCAAGGTGATCAACGCGATGGGCGAACAACAGGCCGCCGAAAAACTCGTGGAGGCAGGCCGGATCCTCGCGCAGGAGCCGCAGGCGATGCAGTTGCGTTACTTCGCGGCTCTGCACGACATCGCGGGCGAGCGGTCGTCAACAATTGTCTTCCCGCTGCCGGCAGGCCTGCTCGATCATCTGATTCCGCGGCGGGAGGCAACGTGATTGTCCGGTATTGCGGCGAGGGTGGCGCCCGGATCGCGAGGGGTGTAACGCGCGCTTGACGGATTGTTCCCAATATGGGAATATGCTTTGTGAGGATCATCAAGCAATCCACTTTGGCCAAATTCTCGGCGGTAAATCCCAAGGCAAAGCCTGCGCTGACCCGATGGGTGACACTGGTCAAGGCAGCCAAGTGGAGTTCGATGAATGAGGTCCAGGTGACCGTTCCTGGGGTCGTCGTTCTGAACGGCGAGCGGGCGAGGTTTGAAATTGCCGGAGGTAACTTTCGGCTGATCGTCTCGTTCTCGTTCAGACATCAGATCGCTTTCATCAAGTTCATCGGCAGCCATGCAGAATACGACAAGGTCGATGCGCTGACGGTTGCAAAGTACTGAGGAGCTATCATGGAAATCCATCCCATCCGTACCGAAGCCGATCATGATGCGGCGATCGCCGAGATCGAGCGGCTCTGGGGAGCCGATCCTGGGACCGACGACGGCGATAAGCTCGATATCCTTGCGACGCTCGTTGAAAAATACGAGAACGAGCATTGGCCGATCGACACGTCGCGCATCGATCCAGTCGACATGCTGAACTACCTGATCGATGAGGGCGGGCATACACAGGCGGAGCTTGCTGAGTTGCTGGGCTCCCGCTCGCGCGCCTCCGAGATTTTGAACCGAAGGCGTGCGCTGACGGTGGAGATGATCTTCAAGATTAGCGAAGCCTGGAAAGTGCCTGCTGAACTGTTGATCAGGCCGTACCGTTTGAATGCCGCATAGATTGCAGGAGCGGCCTTGCAAGAGCTCTACCCATCCTACGCTCCTCAAACGAAAAGGCGCCCCTCGCGGAGCGCCTTTTGCTTGTCAGATACAGTCGGGCCCGATCAGCCCGAATAGTACATGTCGAACTCGATCGGATGCGGGGTCATCTCGAAGCGCTCGACTTCCGTCATCTTCAGCTCGATATAGGCGTCGATGAAGTCGTCGTCGAACACGCCGCCGGCCTTGAGGAAGGCGCGGTCCTTGTCGAGGTTTTCGAGCGCCTCGCGAAGCGAGCCGCACACCGTCGGGATCTGCTTCAGCTCTTCCTTCGGCAGGTCGTAGAGGTCCTTGTCCATCGCCGGACCCGGATCGATCTTGTTCTTGATGCCGTCGAGGCCGGCCATCAGCATCGCGGCGAAGCCGAGATAGGGGTTGGCGAGCGGATCGGGGAAGCGCACCTCGACACGCTTGGCCTTCGGCGAAGCGGTGTAGGGAATGCGGCAGGACGCCGAACGGTTGCGCGCGGAGTAGGCGAGCAGCACCGGGGCCTCATAGCCGGGGACCAGACGCTTGTAGGAATTGGTCGACGGGTTGGTGAAGGCGTTGATCGCCTTGGCATGCTTGATGATGCCGCCGATGTAGTGGAGGCAGGTCTCCGAGAGGTCGGCATATTTGTTGCCGGCGAACACCGGCTTGCCGTCCTTCCAGATCGACTGGTGGACGTGCATGCCCGAGCCATTGTCGCCATAAACCGGCTTGGGCATGAAGGTGGCAGTCTTGCCGTAGATGTGCGCGACCTGATGGATGCAGTATTTGTAGATCTGCAAATGGTCGGCCATCAGCGTCAGCGTGTCGAACTTCATGCCGAGTTCGTGCTGGGCGGATGCGACCTCGTGGTGATGCTTCTCGACCTTGACGCCCATCTTGGCCATGGCGCCGAGCATCTCCGAGCGCATGTCCTGCACGGAGTCTTGCGGCGGGACCGGGAAATAGCCGCTCTTGGTGCGGATGCGGTGGCCGAGATTGCCGCCTTCATATTCGGTGTCGGTGTTGGTCGGCAGCTCCGAGGAGTCGAGCCGGAAACCGGTGTTGTAGGGGGTAGAGGAGAAGCGCACGTCGTCGAACACGAAGAACTCGGCCTCGGGGCCGACGAAGACGGTGTCACCCACGCCCATCGACTTCACCATGGCTTCGGCCTTCTTGGCGATGCCGCGGGGGTCGCGGTTGTAGGGCTCGCCGGTGGTCGGCTCGAGCACGTCGCAGGTGATGACCATGGTGGTCTCGGCGAAGAACGGGTCGATCGTCGCGGTCACCGGATCGGGCATCAGGCACATGTCGGACTCGTTGATCGCCTTCCAGCCGGCGATCGAGGAGCCGTCGAACATCGTCCCTTCGGCGAAAATGTCGTCATCGATCATGCTGACGTCGAACGTCACGTGCTGCCACTTGCCGCGCGGATCGGTGAAGCGCAGGTCGACGTATTTGACGTCGTTGTCCTTGATCGATTTCAGGACGTCTTTGGCGGTCTTCATGCATACCCCTTTTGGCTCTGCGGGTCGGTTTCCAGATGAGCAAAATTATTCTCGCTTTCGGCGAGTTTTGCGCGACCGCACAAACGAATTCAGGCCGCCGAAGCAGCCTTATTTCTTGTCAGAGTGTCGCAAAATGCGGGATAGCACCCGGCTCAGATAGCGTCCAGCCCGGATTCGCCGGTCCGGATGCGGATCGCCTCCTCGATATTGGAGACGAAAATCTTGCCGTCGCCGATGCGCCCGGTCTGCGCGGCGCGGCGGATCGCGTCGATCGCACGCTCGACCAGATCGTCGCCGATCACGATCTCGATCTTCACCTTGGGCAGGAAGTCGACGATGTATTCTGCGCCGCGATAGAGCTCGGCATGACCCTTCTGGCGGCCGAAACCCTTGGCCTCCGTCACGGTGATGCCCTGAAGGCCGACTTCCTGAAGCGCTTCCTTCACCTCGTCGAGCTTGAACGGCTTGATGATGGCTTCGATTTTCTTCACTGCGCGCCTCCCGGCCTTTCGAACAAATAGCAACGTCTTCGTCAGGATGCGCTTTTCTCACGCACGAACTTGTCTTCGCTGTGCCGGGATGCCTGACCAACCCGGCGGCGGCCGGCCACACCTTACATATATGCCAGTGAGCACGACGAACCGAAGCGGCTTCCTCGAAAGCAGGGTCTATGCCAAGTTGCAAATGCCCTGATTGTTGGAGCGTTATCAGCCCTTTAACGAGCATCTCTGATAGGTGGAGCCGACCGGCCCAAAATACCGAAGACTACGAAATAGGCAAACGGTCAATGTGTGTGCAGGCGTCTATTCCCATATATGGGATCGGCACGGAAGATGCCTGTTGAAGAGGCGTTTGTACCAGGGAAGTGGCATGGAAGTTCTGACCAACGCTGAAATGCAGCGGGCCGACCAGCTCAGCATTGCGGCCGGCACGCCCGGCTTCAAGCTGATGCTGAGCGCCGGCCAGGCGGTCGCCGAAGCCGCCAATGCGCTGGTGGAGGAGGGGCCGATCCTCGTCGTGGCCGGCCCCGGCAACAATGGCGGCGACGGTTTTGTCGCAGCCGCCGAGCTTGCCGCCCAGGGGCGCGAGGTCTCGGTGATCCTGATGTGCGAGCGCGATCAGCTTCAGGGCGATGCAGCTTCCGCCGCGCGCGGCTGGAAGCACCCGGTGCTCCCGTTTAATCCGCAGGCGATCGGCAGGCCGGCGCTGATCATCGATGCGCTGTTCGGCGCAGGCCTGAGCCGCGCCGTTGGCGGCGAGGCGCACGAGATGATCGAAGCGATCAACGCCAACGGCGCGCCGGTGCTCGCCGTCGACCTGCCGAGCGGCATCAACGGCACCAGCGCTGCCGTGATGGGCGTCGCGGTGAACGCCATTGAGACTGTCACCTTCTTCCGCAAGAAGCCGGCGCATCTGCTGCTGCCGGGGCGGGTGCATTGCGGTGCCGTGCGTGTCGCCGATATCGGCATCGACGCGCAGGTGCTGGACGAGATCAGGCCGCAGATCTTCGAGAACGATCCGGATTTCTGGGGCGCAGCTTTTCCGGTGCCCCGCATCGACGGCCACAAATTTGCGCGGGGCCACGTCCTGGCAGTCTCGGGCGACGCCGCCGCGACCGGCGCGGCGCGGCTCGCCGCCCGCGGGGCCTTGCGCGCCGGCGCGGGCCTCGTGACGCTGGCGAGCCCACGCGATGCGCTCGCCATCAATGCGGCCGCGCTCACGGCGGTCATGGTTCGCCCGGTCGATACTGCGGTCGAATTCGGCGAGCTGCTCGGCGACAAGCGTTACAACACCTGCATGATCGGCCCCGGTGCGGGCATCGGCGATCGCACCTGCGATTTCGTCCACACCGCGCTCACGGCGCAGCGGCACCTGGTGCTCGATGCGGATGCGCTGACGAGCTTTGCCGCAAACCCCGAGCGATTGTTTGAATCGATCAAGTCCTCGCAGGACAATGCGGTGGTGCTGACACCGCATGAGGGCGAGTTTCCGCGGCTGTTCTCCGACCTCAGCAACAAATATCCGCACCGCTCCAAGCTCGAGCGCGTCCGCGCCGCGGCCGAGCGCTCCGGCGCCGTCGTGCTGCTGAAGGGCCCGGACACAACGATCGCCGCGCCCGACGGCCGCGCCACCATCGCCGCCAACGCGCCGCCCTGGCTCGCTACCGCGGGCGCCGGTGACGTGCTCTCGGGCATCATCGCAGGGCTGCTGGCGCAAGGCGTGCCGGCGTTCGAGGCCGCCAGCATCGGCGTCTGGATGCACGGCGAGGCGGCCAGCGAGGCAGGGCCAGGCCTGATCGCGGAAGACCTGACCGAGACGCTGCCGGCGGTGCACCGGCGAGTTTATAGTGCGTTGGGGGTGGAGTACTAGCTAGCGCTCACTCCACCGCATACCAGCGCACCAGCAGCGGCGCCGCCCAGTCGGCCACGACGGATTCGATCAGCCATCGTCCGGGTGAGGTCGCGGCGAACGCGATGCGCTGGGTTTGGCCTGGCTCGATTGCGAGCGTGTCGAGCCAGTAAGGCTTCCAGCCATCGTCGAGCCGGTCGAGCAGGCGGAAATGATGGCCGTGGAGGTGGAAGACGGTGGTGACAGCCCCGGGATTCTTGAGTGCCAGCACGACGGTGCGGCCGGCCCTGGCGCGGAAGGCGGGGGCAGACGCGGTGGAGAAGCTTGCAGGCCGTGTCCAACCGGCGTCGGGTGCGCCGAGCGCGACATCGAACCGCAGGGCGCCTTTCAGATCGAGCTGCTCAGGGAGACCGTTCGACGGGAGGGGCTGTGGATCAAACAGCGGGACGCGCCGCTCCCGTGTGCCAGAGATCGTGAGGCTCCCGACCTGGCGCGCCTCCTTGCCGTCGTGCAGCAGGAACGGGGCCGATGTGGCCGCATCCACAAATGCGTCGACGCGCGCGCCGGGGGCCAGCACCACAGCGCCGCCGCGCGCCGGGAACGGCTCGGCGGGCTGTCCGTCCATGGCCATCACGCGGACGTCGTGGTTTTCCAATTTGATCGCCAGGACAGTGCGTTGGGAGCCGTTGATAAAGCGTAGCCGCAACCGCTCGTTGGCTGCAGCTGAGAGTTCAAATGAAGTCTGCCCGTTGATCGTATAGAGCGGCTGAGTGTCCTTCGGGTCTCGGCCCGGGGGAAGCGCGGTCCCATCCGGCCGCAGGCGCCATTCCTCGATCAACAGCACCTCGTCACGGTCGACTGCCGCGCGGCTCGCCTCCTCGGCGATGACCGGAAGCGGGCGGCCGGGTGCCTTCAGGCCGTCCTCGAAGAGACGAAAGTCAGCCAGCAAGGTTCCTGCGCTTGGTATTGAAATGATTGATGTTTCAGTCGTGTCTGGCGGGGTTGGCGCGCGCCCCCGCAGCGGATCGGCCGCGGCCGCGCCATTAAGGCCGTACCAGACTGGAGCAAGCGGTACAGGCAGGTCGTTGCGAAACACCACCTCGCAGCGGTCCCCGCGCTTGAGGTGGACGTTCCCGATATGGCTTACGGCGGCCAGCTCCCAGATTGGTGTAGCCGGCTGAGCCGGCCTCAGAACCAGACTCGCGAGGCGGGCCTGGAGGGCGAGCTGGGCGGTAACCGACGGGGCTGCACCGCCGCCAATCACCCCCGCCGCCGAGGCGCCCAGGCCGGCCAGGACCTCGCGTCGGGAGGGGACAAAAATCCGCATTCTCATGCGGCGATCCCGACCATGCTGCGCTGGATAAGTCCAGTCGCCATGCCTAGTTGAAGTGAGCGTCGACACGGCCATTTTTTTGCTGCGAACAGGCGGGCCCATGCTATAAGCCCGCCGCCCGCGGCATCGCGGCCGGTCTTGATGCAAATTCTCGCGGGCGTGGCGGAACTGGTAGACGCGCTGGATTTAGGTTCCAGTGACGAAAGTTGTGGGGGTTCGAGTCCCTCCGCCCGCACCAAGCGCTTTCAGCGTTTGCACGGATTACTGAAGGGCCTGTTCCTCGCGGATGTTTTTCCGCAAGGAGCTAAGTCCGATGAACCCACTGGCGCAGGGGCATTGGCCTCGCGCGCTGGATCGATTGATGACAGCGTCCCGACGCGCAACGCGCCGGGACCGAACGAGAAGAAGATTGGACGCCATGCAGGTCACAGAAACCGTCTCGGAAGGTTTGAAGCACGAATTCAAGATCAGCGTTCCCGCGTCTGATCTTGACGCCAAGGCCGGCGCCAAGCTCGTCGATCTCAAGGACAAGGTTCGCCTCAACGGCTTCCGTCCCGGCAAAGTGCCGGTCAATCACCTGAAGAAGGTCTATGGCCGTTCGGTGATGGCCGAGACCATCGACCAGACCATCCGCGACACTAACACGCAGCTCTTCTCCGAGCGCGGCTTCCGCCTCGCAACCGAGCCGAAGATCACGATGCCGACCGAGCAGGCCGAGGTTGAGGAGCTGCTGTCGGGCAAGTCCGACCTGACCTACACGGTCGCGATCGAAGTGGTGCCGGCGATCGCACTCGCCGACTTCAAGTCGTTCCAGGTCGAGAAGCCGGTTGCTGAAGTCTCCGACACGGATGTCGACGAGGCGATCAAGCGCATCGCCGATTCGAACCGCGGCTACGCCGCGAAGGCCGAGGGCGCGAAGGCCGAATCCGGCGACCGCGTCACCATCAGCTTCAAGGGCACCATCAACGGCGAGGCCTTCGAGGGCGGCGCCGGCGAGGGCATCCAGGTCGTGATCGGCTCCAACACCTTCATTCCCGGCTTCGAGGAGCAGCTGACCGGTATCGGCGCGGGCGAGACCCGTACGCTGAAGGTGTCGTTCCCGAAGAACTACATGAACGACAAGCTGGCCGGCCAGCCGGCCGAGTTCGAGACCACCGCGACGCTGATCGAGGCGCCGCAGGACGTCGCGATCGACGACGAGTTCGCCAAGACGCTCGGCCTGGAATCGCTCGACAAGCTCAAGGAAGCTGCGCGCGAGCGGCTGGTCGCGGAGTTCGCGACCGCGACGCGCCAGCGCGTCAAGCGCGCGCTGCTCGACAAGCTCGACGAGGCGCATCGTTTCGAGGCGCCGCCCTCGCTCGTCGACGAGGAGTTCAATCTGATGTGGAACTCGGTCAAGGCCGAGATGGACTCCGCCGGCAAGACCTTTGCCGACGAGGACACCACTGAAGATGCCGCCAAGGAAGAGTACCGCAAGATCGCCGACCGCCGCGTGCGGCTCGGCCTCGTGCTGTCGGAGATCGGCGAGAAGAACAAGATCACCGTGACCGACGACGAGGTCGGCCGCGCCGTGATCGAGCGGGCGCGCTCGATGCCGGGCCGCGAGAAGGAAGTCTGGGACTATTACCGCAGCAACGCCCAAGCGTTGGCCCAGCTTCGTGCACCGATTTATGAGGACAAGGTCGTCGACTTCATCCTCGAACTCGCCAACGTGACCGAGAAGAAGGTCTCGCGCGAGGACCTTTACAAGGACGACGAAGCGGAAAAGACCGCCGCCTGAGGGCGTTGAGAACGCCTTCTATTAAGGATGATCTGCGTAACAGGCCCAACTAGCCAGGTGGCCGGCTGGGCCTCTTTGCGCGAATCAGCTTCAACTGCCGCGACGATTAAGCCTTAATGCGCTCCGCACTTGTCTGGCGCGAATTGGGCTATATCTGTGGCTTCGCCCTCTACCAAAGTTCCTGCATCACGGGACGTTCGTCGCCCTTCAGGCAAATCCAGCCAGGAAACTGGCAGCCAAGAGTGGCGACGTCCGCGTCCGAAAAACCTAGGTGACTCATGCGCGATCCGGTTGAAACCTACATGAACCTCGTGCCCATGGTGGTCGAGCAGACCAACCGTGGCGAGCGCGCCTACGACATTTTTTCGCGCCTGTTGAAGGAGCGCATCATCTTCCTGACCGGGCCGGTCGAGGACGGCATGTCGACCCTGGTGGTCGCGCAGCTCCTGTTCCTTGAAGCGGAAAATCCGAAGAAGGAAATCTCGATGTACATCAACTCGCCGGGCGGCGTGGTGACGTCGGGCCTTGCGATCTACGACACCATCCAGTTCATCCGCCCCCCGGTCTCGACGTTGTGCACGGGCCAGGCCGCCTCGATGGGCTCGCTGCTGCTCGCCGCCGGCGAGAAGGACATGCGCTTCTCGCTGCCGAACGCGCGTATCATGGTGCATCAGCCCTCCGGCGGCTTCCAGGGCCAGGCCACCGACATCATGCTGCACGCCCAGGAAATCCTGAACCTGAAGAAGCGGCTCAACGAGATCTATGTGAAGCACACCGGCCAGACCTACAAGGCGATCGAGGATGCGCTGGAACGCGACAAGTTCCTCACCGCGTCGGACGCCAAGGAGTTCGGCCTGGTCGACAAGGTCATCGACAAGCGCGCCGAGGAGCCGGCGGGCACGAAGGCCCCGTAACACGACCGGGGGCTGCAATATCGATCCTTGGAAGCTCCTTGGAATAGGTGTTGGGATTTCGGGATCGTCGGAGCGCCGTTGGCGTTAACGGCTCACTTCGCACGGGCGCAAAAAGTACCTTTGCGCCCCGCGGCAGGCGGAAGGTTCCGCTTTCGTGCTTGTTTTTCGTGGTAATCCAGCAACGCCGGGGTGATTTCGATCACTTCGCCCGTGCCAAGACCTGAAATCACGGTATTGTCACGGGTAGCCGGCGGCCCCCCGATTAGCGAATTCTTGATAGTCGGGTGACAGCATGGTTGGCTACGATTGATCGACTATGATCGCGGAGAATCGAGCGACCGTGATTCGCACGGGATGCAACGCGTAGGGTCTTTTTTGGTACGGAATTTGCTCTATTTGATGGTCTGTACCGGCTGTCGTGCCGGAATAGAGCGATCGAGCGGACGGGATCGAACCGCGGACGGAGACATGAATGAGTAAGGTCGGCACGAGCGACTCCAAGAACACGCTGTATTGCTCGTTCTGCGGCAAGAGCCAGCACGAAGTCCGCAAACTGATCGCGGGTCCCACGGTCTTCATTTGCGACGAGTGCGTCGAGCTCTGCATGGACATCATCCGCGAGGAAAACAAATCCTCGCTGGTCAAGTCGCGCGACGGCATTCCGACGCCGAAGGAAATCTGCAAGGTGCTGGACGATTACGTGATCGGCCAGAGCCATGCGAAGAAGGTCCTGTCGGTCGCGGTGCACAACCACTACAAGCGCCTCAACCACCAGACCAAGCACAACGACGTCGAGCTCGCGAAGTCGAACATCCTGCTGATCGGTCCGACCGGCTCGGGCAAGACGCTGCTCGCGCAGACGCTCGCCCGCATCCTGGACGTGCCGTTCACGATGGCCGATGCGACAACGCTGACCGAAGCCGGCTATGTCGGCGAGGACGTCGAGAACATCATCCTGAAGCTGCTCCAGGCCGCCGACTACAACGTCGAGCGCGCCCAGCGCGGCATCGTCTATATCGACGAAATCGACAAGATCAGTCGCAAATCCGACAATCCCTCGATCACGCGCGACGTGTCGGGTGAGGGCGTGCAGCAGGCGCTGTTGAAGATCATGGAAGGCACGGTGGCTTCGGTCCCGCCGCAGGGCGGCCGCAAGCATCCCCAGCAGGAGTTCCTGCAGGTGGATACCACCAACATCCTGTTCATCTGCGGCGGTGCGTTTTCCGGGCTCGAGAAGATCATCTCGGCGCGCGGACGTTCGACCTCGATCGGTTTCGCCGCTCAGGTGCTGGCGCCGGAAGACCGCCGCACCGGCGAGATCTTCCGTCACGTCGAGCCCGAGGATCTCCTGAAGTACGGCCTGATCCCCGAGTTCGTCGGCCGCTTGCCCGTGGTGGCGACGCTGGAGGATCTCGACGAGACGTCGCTCAAGAAGATCCTGGTCGAGCCGAAGAACGCGCTGGTGAAACAGTACCAGCGGCTGTTCGAGATGGAGAACATCGAGCTGACGTTCGCCGACGAGGCCCTTGGCGCGGTTGCCCGCAGGGCGATCGAGCGCAAGACCGGCGCGCGTGGCCTGCGTTCGATCCTCGAGGCGATCCTGCTCGAGACCATGTTCGACCTGCCGGGCCTCGAAGGTGTGGAAGAAGTCGTGATTTCGCGCGAAGTCGTGGAAGGCACGGCCCGTCCGCTGTACATCTACGCCGATCGGTCCGATCGCGCCGTCGAGAACGCCAGCGCCTGAGCCAAGGGCGCTGAGAGCTCTAATCGTCCTGTCAGAAATGACGGCTGCGGAACGTATCTCCGCAGCTGGTGTTGCGTCGCTTGTCCGCGTGCGTAAGCGCCTGATGGCGCGCGTTTTTCAATGACTTGACACCCCCCGGGTCGATAGCCACCTAATGTCGGCGGCGAGTAACAATTCTCTTCAAGATTCGCCTCAGTTCCGATCCGGCAGAGCCCGGTCCGACCCTGCGAAGGACCGACCGGTTTTGCGGATCACCTCGGCACCTTGTGGCGGTTGCGCATGAGCATGGCGGGCTGCGTGCAAGGGGGCAAAGCAAAAGGAAAAGGCCATGACCAATCCAAAACCCAGGCCAACCATCGTCCATGGCGAAACGCACGCTTATCCCGTGTTGCCGCTGCGCGATATCGTCGTCTTCCCACACATGATCGTGCCGCTCTTCGTCGGCCGCGAGAAGTCGATCCGCGCGCTCGAAGAGGTGATGAAGAACGATGCGCTGATCATGCTCGCGACGCAGAAGAACGCGTCCGACGATGATCCAGCGCCCGATGCCATTTACGAGACCGGTACGCTTGCCAGCGTGCTCCAGCTCTTGAAGCTTCCCGACGGCACCGTGAAGGTGCTGGTCGAAGGGCTCGAGCGCGCGCGCGTGCAGAAGTATACCGATCGCGCCGACTATTACGAAGCGACTGCGATTGCACTCGCCGACACCGATGCGAAGTCGGTCGAGGCCGAGGCCATGGCGCGCTCGGTCGTGTCCGACTTCGAGAGCTATGTGAAGCTCAACAAGAAGATCTCGGCCGAGGTCGTCGGCGTCGTGCAGGCGATTACCGATTTCGCCAAGCTCGCCGATACGGTCGCCTCGCATCTCGCCGTCAAGATCGCGGATCGCCAGGGCATCCTGGAGACGCTGTCGGTCACGCAGCGCCTGGAGAAGGTGCTGGGCCTGATGGAGAGCGAGATCTCGGTGCTCCAGGTCGAGAAGCGCATCCGCTCGCGCGTCAAGCGCCAGATGGAGAAGACCCAGCGCGAGTACTATCTCAACGAGCAGATGAAGGCGATCCAGAAGGAGCTCGGCGACGACGAAGGCCGCGATGAGCTCGCTGATCTCGAAGAGAAGATCTCCAAGACCAAGCTCTCCAAGGAAGCGCGCGAGAAGGCGCAGCACGAATTGAAGAAGCTGCGCCAGATGTCGCCGATGTCCGCGGAAGCGACCGTCGTGCGGAACTATCTGGATTGGCTGCTGTCGATCCCGTGGAACAAGAAGTCCAAGGTGAAGAAGGATCTGGAAGCCGCACAGGCGGTTCTGGATGCGGATCACTATGGGCTTGAGAAGGTCAAAGACCGCATTGTCGAGTATCTGGCGGTGCAGACACGCGCCAACAAGCTGACCGGACCGATCCTGTGCCTCGTCGGGCCTCCCGGCGTCGGCAAGACCTCGCTCGGCAAGTCGATCGCGAAGGCGACGGGCCGCGAGTTCGTGCGCGTCTCGCTCGGCGGCGTGCGTGACGAGGCCGAGATCCGCGGTCACCGCCGCACCTATATCGGCTCGATGCCCGGCAAGATCATCCAGTCGATGCGCAAGGCCAAGTCGTCCAATCCGCTGTTCCTGCTGGACGAGATCGACAAGATGGGCGCCGACTTCCGCGGCGATCCGTCCTCGGCGCTGCTCGAGGTTTTGGACCCCGAGCAGAACGCGACCTTCAACGACCACTATCTCGAGGTCGACTACGATCTCTCCAACGTGATGTTCATCACGACCGCGAATACGCTCAATATTCCGGGACCGCTGATGGACCGCATGGAGATCATCCGGATCGCGGGCTACACCGAGAACGAGAAGGTCGAGATCGCGCGCAAGCACCTGATCCCGAACGCGGTGTCCAAGCACGGTCTGGACTCCAAGGAGTTCTCGATCGACGACGACGCGCTGCTGCTTCTGATCCGCCGCTACACCCGCGAAGCGGGCGTGCGTAATCTGGAGCGTGAGCTTTCGACACTCGCCCGCAAGGCAGTGAAGGAGCTGATGATCTCCAAGAAGAAGTCGGTCAAGGTCACCGAGAAGTCTCTCGAAGAGTTTCTGGGTGTGCCGAAGTACCGCTTCGGCGAGATCGAGAGCGAGCCGCAGGTCGGCATCGTCACCGGCCTTGCCTGGACCGACGTCGGCGGCGAGCTGCTGACGATCGAAGGCGTCATGATGCCCGGCAAGGGCAAGATGACGGTCACGGGCAATCTGCGTGACGTGATGAAGGAATCGATCTCGGCGGCGGCGTCCTACGTTCGTTCGCGCGCGATCGTCTACGGTATCGAGCCTCCGCTGTTCGACCGGCGCGACATCCACGTGCACGTGCCGGAAGGCGCGACGCCGAAGGACGGCCCGTCGGCGGGCGTTGCGATGGCCACTGCGATCATCTCGGTCATGACCGGCATCCCGGTCCGCCATGACGTCGCGATGACCGGCGAAATCACGCTGCGCGGCCGGGTGCTGCCGATCGGCGGCCTGAAGGAGAAGCTGCTCGCCGCTGCCCGCGGCGGCATCAAGACGGTGCTGATCCCCGAGGACAACGCCAAGGATCTCACGGAGATTTCCGATGCGATCAAGGGCGGCATGGAGATCATTCCGGTCTCGCGGCTGGATGACGTCGTTGCCAAGGCATTGGTGAAGAAACCCGTGCCGATCGTCTGGGAAGAGGACACCAAGGTGACGGTGAAGCCGGACGGCGACGAAGCCGCCGGCGGCCTGACCGCTCACTGATCTGCTACGAAAATGATAAAACGGCGCCTTCGGGCGCCGTTTTGGTTTAGGGGGCAGTTCCGGAGGCGGAGGCATGCGGATCGACGGACAATGCCATTGTGGGCGGATCACCTATGAGGCCGAGATCGACCCCGACGCGATCTCGGTGTGCCACTGCACCGATTGCCAGGCGCTGACCGGCTCGCCGTTCCGCGTGACGGCCGTCTGTTCCGGGACCGATGTCCACCTGACCGCCGGTATGCCAAGGATCTACGGCAAGCGCGGCGACAACGGCCAGATGCGCTTCCAGCACTTTTGCGGCGACTGCGGTTCCCCGCTGTTCACCAGCGGCGAGGGCGACCAGGCCGGCGATTGGGGCATCCGCTGGGGCAGCATCCGCCAGCGCGACACCCTGCGGCCGGTGAGGCAGATCTGGTGCCAGTCGGCCGTGGCCTGGATCGATGCGGTGCCTGGGCTGCCGGGCCGGCCGCAAGACTGAGCCGGGCTTGTAGAGACACTGCTCATGTTGAGGAGCCCGCCTTCGCCTAGACGGCTTCGGCGTGGCAGCCTTCGCCCGCTTCGGATGGCTTGCCGAGCCGTAGCTCGCGAAGCGAGCCAAGGCTGGTGGGCGGTCACGGATTCGAACCGCGGACCCTCTCGGTGTAAACGAGATGCTCTAACCAGCTGAGCTAACCGCCCCACAGCGTCTCTTTAGCCCCGCCGCGGGTGTTGGAGCAAGGGGCCGTACGCACCGTAGTTCGGCCCCAGGCAATTGGGCGCGGGGCAGGTTTCCGACGGGATGTTGACGGCGTACCCTTGGCCAAATGCGGCGAGCATTTGACCGCTTTGTTCGTGTCGCACGAGAAACCCCGCAGCAGGTCTCGCTGCAGGGCATTCTTCCGGTAGTGTGAATCGGTCGTCCGATCCGGATCGATTTCAACGCCGCTTCGCGGCGGGCAGGCGACGATCTGCCCCCGCCACACTGCCCTTCGACGAGACCTCTCGCCTGGTCTCAGGCGGTCTTGGTAAACATCGTCAGGACACCGTCGGCGATGTTGATCGCGACCACTTGCGACGAATTCAAGCCCTTGGCCTTGAGGACGGACGCTGCCTGCGGCGTGGCGTCGATAGACTTCCGAAGCGACTGTATGTCTTCGTCGCTTGTATGCGCCACGATTTCATCGACTTTCGCGCGCACTGCCGGCTGCAATTCCTTGACATCGACGACCTCTATGCTCCGTATCACTGTCCTGGACTGATCGGACGGAGACTCGGCGCCGGGTTGCGAAGGTGCTCGCTGTGCCTGCACCAGAGCCGGAGTTCCGAGGGAGAGAGCTGCAACGATGACGGATGCCGTGAAGCTGCGCATGGTCATGCCTTTCCTTTCCGGTTTGAGGAATGGGAAAACTATCGACCAAATCTGGTTGGCGTCTGATTCTGATGTGGCCGTTCGGTGAAACCAATGCGGCTGCAATGCGCACACGCCGCGGCGGCTCTGGTGATGTTCCCTCATCTGCCGGTCTTGCTCTGAAGTCGACGCGATGGACCGGGCGGGATGCAGTCACACGACATGTCGTCTTGACAATATTGGAGAGGAATAATGGGCAGTACTACCGGCCACGAACTTAATGCCGATCAGATCGCCTATTGGAACGGGCCGAGCGGGCAGCGCTGGGCCGATCGCCATGCGGTGCAGGAGACGCTGCTCGGACCGATCGCGGATGTCTTGATCAGCCGCGCCAGGCCGCAGCCGGGCGAGCGTGTGATCGATGTCGGTTGCGGCTCGGGTGCTACGACGGTCGCGTTCGCGAAAGCGGTGGCGCCGAACGGTCTTGCGCTCGGCCTCGACGTCTCCGACCCGATGCTGTCGCAGGCGCGTGCGCTGGCGCCAAAGGGGCTGCCGCTTGATTTCGTGCTGGCGGATGCGACGGTCCATCCGTTCGAGCCGGCGAGCTTTGATTTGCTGGCCTCACGCTTCGGCGTGATGTTTTTCGCCGATCCGATAGCGTCGTTTACCAATCTGCATCACGCGCTGAAATCCTCGGGACGGCTGGCGTTTGCCTGCTGGCGCGAGCCGAAGGAAAACCCGTGGATGATGACGCCGCTGATGGCGGTCTACAAGCACGTGCCGAAGATGCCGCCGGTCGGACCGGAGGAGCCGGGCCCGTTCGCCTTCGCCTCGGAGGAGCGCGTGATGCGCATTCTGAAAGATGCTGGCTTCGTCGACGTCGCGATGGAGCCGCACAATCTCGCGATGGACGTCGCCATCGGAGGCGGGCTGGATGCCGCCGTCGACGGCTCGCTCCAGATCGGCCCCGCCAGCCGCGCGCTCCAGGGCCATCCTCCGGAGATCTACGAGGCCGCAAAAGCCTCGATCCGCGAGATGCTTGCGCCGTTCCTGAAGGGGCAGAGCGTTGCGTTGCAGGGCGCGATCTGGATCGTGACGGCGAGGGCGGCGTAGCGCCGCTGCTTCCTCGTCGTCATTGCGAGGAGCCCTTGCGACGAAGCAATCCAGGCTGCCGCCGCGGATACAGTCTGGATTGCTTCGCTGCGCTCGCAATGACGATGTGGAGGCAGAGGCGCAAGCCTCACACCACATCATCCGGCGCCAGCGCGCAGCCATTGTCGGGATGCGCCTCGACCTGAAGTGTGGTGTGGCCGATGCGGAACGAGGCCTTCAGCAGCTGCGCGGTCTCCATCAGGAACGCGTCGCCGGTGGCACCGGCCGGCATGACGAGATGGCAGGTCAGCGCCGTCTCTGTGGTCGAGATTGGCCAGACGTGGAGATCGTGGATCCCGGCGACGCCGGGCCGCGCCAGCAGAAACGCCCGGATCGCGGTGAGGTCGGTGCCCTTTGGCGCTGCCGCCATCGACATAGCGATGGAGCCGCGCAGCAGGCTGGTGGTGCTCCAGAGGATAGTGGCGCAGATGACGAGGCTGGTGACGGGATCGAGCCAGAGCCAGCCGGTCCAGATGATCAGCGCCGCCGAGACCACGACGCCGAGCGAGACCGCGGCGTCGGCCGCCATGTGCAGGTAGGCGCCCTCGATGTTGATGTCGTCCTTGCGACCGCGCGCGAACAGAAGGGCGGTGAAGCCGTTGACGAGGATGCCGATGCCGGCGACCACCATCACGGTGACGCCGGCGACCGGCTCCGGCTCGCGCAGGCGCAATATCGCCTCCCAGCCGATCGCGCCCGTGGCGACCAGCAGGAACATCGCGTTGGCAAGCGCCGCCAGGATGGTGGAAGCCCGAAGGCCATAGGTGAAACGGCCGCTCGGCGCGCGCCGGGCCGCGATCGATGCGCCCCAGGCCACGATCAGGCCGAGCACGTCGCTGAGGTTATGGCCGGCATCGGCCAGCAGCGCAGTGGAGTTGCCGATATATCCGTAGACCGCCTCGGCCACGACCAGTGCGGTGTTGAGCGAAATGCCGATCGCAAACGCCGTGCCGAAATTGGCGGGCGCGTGGACATGCCCATGACCATGACCATGGCTGTGGTCGTGACCGTGCGCGTGGCCACGGTGATCATCGTGGTGGTGACCGTGATGGTCATGCCCGCCCAATCTATCGCTCCCCGGAGGTCGCCAAATCAGGCGCCATTGTAGGCGTTTCGTTCGCTCCGTCACGCCGGAACAGCACATAGAGCGCCGGTAGCACCAACAGCGTCAGCACGGTCGAGGAGATGATGCCGCCGATCACGACGGTGGCCAGCGGCCGCTGCACCTCCGCGCCGGCGCCGGTGGCGAGCGCCATCGGCACGAAGCCGAGGGAGGCGACCAGTGCGGTCATCAGGACGGGGCGCAGGCGCGTCAGCGCACCCTCGCGCACGGCCTCCGCAATGGGTCGTCCCTCGCTGCGCGGCCGCTCGATGAAGGCGATGATGACGAGCCCGTTGAGCACAGCCATCCCTGACAGCGCGATGAAGCCGACACCGGCGCTGATCGACAGCGGGATGCCGCGCAGCAGCAGCGCCGCGACCCCGCCGGTCAGTGCCAGCGGCACGCCGGAGAACACCAGCAGCGCGTCCGCCACCGATCCCATGCTCATGAACAGCAGCAGGAACACCAGCAGCAGCGCCACCGGCACCACGATCGTCAGCCGCTTGGTTGCGGACACCAGTTGCTCGAACTGTCCGCCCCAGCCGATCCAGTAGCCCGGCGGCAGCTTGACCTTCTCTGCGACAGTTTCCTGGGCCTCGGCGACGAAGGAGCGCAGGTCGCGTCCGCGGACGTTGGCCATCACCACCACCCGCCGCTTGCCGTTCTCGCGGCTGATCTGGTTGGGGCCGGGCGCGATCTCGATCGCCGCGACGGAGGACAATGGGACGTAGCGCAGGCCTGTACTCGCGGTCCCCGGCCATGCCGTCTTGGTGACGGCCGCCGTGTCCTCGCCCAGCGGCAGCGGGATCGGTATCGACTTGATGGCATCCGGATCGGCGCGCAGGTTTTCCGGCAGGCGCACCACGATGTCGAAGCGGCGATCGCCCTCGAACAATTTTCCGACCGGTTTTCCCCCGATTGCGATCTCGACGAGGTTTTGAACCTCGCCGACGCTTAGGCCGTAACGCGACAGCGCCTGGCGGTCGAGCTTCACCGTGAGGATCGGCAGGCCGGTAATCTGCTCCGTCTTGACGTCAGCGGCGCCTTCGATGCCGCGAACCACGCCGTGGACCTGCTGGGCGATGCCCGCGAGTACGTCGAGGTCATCGCCGAAGATCTTGACGCCGACGTCGCTCCTGATGCCTGCGATGAGCTCGTTGAACCGCATCTGGATCGGCTGGGTCATGCCATAGGCCGTGCCGGGCAGGGTGTTGGCGGCACGTTCGAGTTCGGCGACCACTTCATCCTTAGGCTTCGCAGGATCCGGCCATTCCTCGCGCGGCTTCAGCGTGACATAGGTGTCGGCCACGTTGGGCGGCATCGGGTCGTTGGCGATCTCGGCGGTCCCGACCTTGGAGAAGATGGTCGCCACCTCCGGAACCTGCTTGATTGCCTTCTCCAGCCGAAGTTGCATGTCGACGCTCTGGCTGAGGCTGGTGCCGGGAATCCGTATGGTCTCGATGGTGATGTCGCCTTCGTCGAGGCTCGCGATGAATTCGCCGCCCATGCGCGTTGCGGCGAACAGGCTCCCGGCGACGATCAGGACGGCGCCAAGTGCGACGCTGCCGCGGTTGCGGATGGCACCGTCGAGCAAGGGAACGTAGAGCCGCTTGGCGGCGCGCATGAAGATGTTCTCCGTCTCCGAGACCTTGCCGGTGACGAGGATCGCGATGGCGGCTGGAACGAACGTGATCGATAGCAGCGCTGCGCCGCCGAGTGCCATCAGCACGGTGAGCGCCATCGGCGTGAACATCTTGCCCTCGGTGCCGGTCAGGGTCAGGACGGGCAGGTAGACCACGGCGATGATGAGCGTGCCGAACAGGCTCGGCTTGATGACCTCGTTGCTCCCGGCACGGATCGTCTGCATCCGTTCTTCCAGCGTGAGCAGCCGCCCGCGCTGGTGCTGCTCGGCAGCAAGCAGCCGCAGGCAGTTTTCCACGATAATGACGGCGCCGTCGACGATGATGCCGAAATCGATCGCCCCCAGGCTCATCAAATTGGCGCTGACCTTGCTCTCGACCATGCTCGAGATCGTGAATAGCATGGAGAGGGGAATGACGCAGGCTGTGATCAGCGCGGCGCGGATGTTGCCGAGGATCAGGAACAGCACCGCGATCACCAGCGCTGCGCCCTCGACGAGATTCTTCTCGACGGTCTGGATGGTCGCTTCGACCAGATGCGTGCGGTCGTAGACCGCGCGCGCGATCACGCCCTCGGGGAGCGATTTCGCGATCTCCTTGAGCCTTGCGGCCACGCGCTGGGCCACGCTGCGGCTGTTCTCGCCGATCAGCAGCATGGCGGTGCCGAGCACGGTCTCCTTGCCGTTCGCCGACGCCGCGCCCGTGCGCAGGTCCTGGCCTTCCTGCACGTCGGCGACATCGCGGACGCGCACCGGCACGCCGCCGCGCGAACCGATCACGATGTCCCTGATGTCCGCAATATTGGCGACCTGCCCGGGGACGCGGACGAGATATTGCTCGCCGTTGCGCTCGATATAGCCGGCGCCGACATTGGCGTTGTTGGCGGCGAGCGCCGTCATGATGTCGCGGAAGCCGAGGCGATAGGCCATCAGCCGGCCCGGGATCGGCAGCACGTGGAACTGCCGCTCATAGCCGCCGATCGAATTGACCTCGATCACGCCGGGAACGGTGCGGAGCTGCGGCTTGATGATCCAGTCCTGGATGGTCCGCAGTTCGGTCGGGGTGAAATCGGCGCCGGTCGCCGATTTCGCGCCGGGCTGGGTTTCGACGGAATAGACGTAGATCTCGCCGAGGCCGGTCGAGATCGGCCCCATCGCGACCTCGGTGCCGGCCGGCAATTGGTCGCGGGCTTGCTGGATGCGTTCATTGACGAGCTGGCGCGCGAAATAGATGTCGGTGCCGTCCTGGAATACGACGGTGACCTGGCTCAGGCCATAGCGCGAGATCGAGCGCGTGTAGTCGAGCTTCGGCAAGCCTCCCATCACAGTCTCGATTGGGAAGGTGATGCGCTGCTCGGCTTCGAGCGGCGACAGGCCGGGTGCGCGGGTGTTGATCTGGACCTGGACGTTGGTGACGTCGGGTACGGCGTCGATCGGCAGGCGCGTGAAATTCCAGGCGCCGAAGGCGCCGGCTGCGAGCGCGAAGAGGACGACGAGCCATCGTTGACGAATGGACGCGGCGAGGATGCGCTCAATCATGATCGGCGTCTCCCTTGCCCATCTCCGCCTTGACCACAAAACTGTTCTCGGCGACGTAGCGCTCGCCGGCCGAAAGCCCTGCACGGATCTCCACGAATTTCGGGTCGGAATCGCCGAGCTCAACCGGACGCGCCTCGATCTTGTCGCCGTCCTCGCGGACGAACACGATGGTCCTGTTCTCCAGCGTCTGGATCGCGCTCTTGCGGACGGCAACGGCAACGTCGCGTGCGGCCAGGATCAGCCGCGCCGTGACGAACAGGCCGGGACGGAGCCGGCCATCCGGGTTGGGCAGCACGACGCGGGCGAGCGCGGTCTGGGTCTCGCTGGCGCCGATCGGCGCCATATAGGAGATCGCGGCCTTGATCTCGCCGCCGCCGTCGTCGGGGTCGATCAGCACCTCGTCGCCAAGGCGAACCCGCCTGAGATCCTGGCGATAGATCGAGAGGTCGACCCAGATGCTGGAGAGATCGGCGACGACGAAGGCCGGCTTCTGCTCGGAGGCATATTCGCCGAGCGAGATCTGCCGTTCGATGATGGTGCCGCCGATCGGCGCCTTGAGCTCGTAGACCGTGAGGCTCTGGTTGCTCTCGATGGAGGCCAGCAAATCGTCCTTGCCGACCTTGTCGCCGATCCGCTTCAGGATCGATTTGACGATGCCCGGAAAGCGCGGCGTCACCTGCACCACCGCTTCCTGGTTGGCGCGCAAGATGCCGTTGAAGGCGAGCGTGTCGGTCAGCGTGGCGCTCGCGGCCTCCGCCAGCGTCGCGCCCGCGGCGGCAAGCTTGACGTCGGAGATGCGGATGCGATCGGCGCCGTGCTCGTCCTGCTCGACATGCTCGTTCGGCTTCTCCGGCTTGCTGTCCGCGGCGTGTTCAGTTGGCGCAACGCAGGCCGGCGCCAACATCGCATAGCCATAGGCGCCGAGCGCGGCCGTGACGATTCCCACGAGGATGGTGGAGGATGTCTTCATCGTGCGCCCTCCCGGGCGAGCGAGAACGGATTGCCGACCAGGCCCTCGATGGTGGCAACGCCCGCGTGGAAATTCTGCAGCGCCTCCTGCTCGCGCAATCGCGCCTGCGCGACGCTGGCCTGGGCGTCGAGCACTTCGAGCAGGGTGAAGCGGCCCTGGCCGTAGCCCTGCGAGATCGCCTCGGCCGCCTCGACGGCCTTCGGAATCGCGGTCTCGCGCAGCACGGCGAGCTCGCGTAGCGAGCCCTGGACCGAGTCGTAGGCGCGGCCGGCGATCACGACCAGCGTGTTGCGGTTGGCTTCGCGCTCGGCCTTGGTCTTGGCCAGGCCTTCCTGCGCCGAGAGGATGTTGCCCTGGTTCTGGTCGAACACGGGGATCGGCACCGAGACGGTGAGGCGCACCGCATCGTCATTGGTCTCGTTGAAGTGGCGCCAGCCGGCAGCGATCCGGACGTCGGGATAGGGCTTGAGCCGCGCCAGCAGCAGCTCGGCATTGCGCTGGGCATAAACGGCGGTCCAGCGCGCCAGCTGCGGATTGGCATCGATGGCGGCGACCACCGACTGGAACGCAGGCGGTCGCCCGGTGGTGTCGTCGAGCCGGCCGGAGACCTCGGTGAATTTCGGTGTCGGATCGCCCATCAGCACCGCAAGCTCGCGCCGGGCACTGGCGAGCGTCGCCTTGAAGCGCTCGCGATCGCCTTTCACCAGGGCTGACGCCACTTCGGCGCGGCCGGTTTCGGCCGGCGAGGAGGCGCCGGCCTCGACGCGGCGCCGCAGCAGCGGCGTCAGGCGGTCGATGGCGACAATCTGCTCGTCGAGGATCTGGATGCGGCGCTGCGCGCCGAGCACGCTCAGGAAGGCGATCGCGGTCTCCGACAGCAGCTCGAGCCTGACAGCCTTGCGCTGGATCGCCGCGACCTCGGTTCCAGCCTCGCCTGCGGCGATCCGCGCCTCGCGCTTGCCGAACAGCTCGAACGCCTGGCTGATCTGGAGCGTGGTCTCGGCCGATTTGGTGCCGCGATAGGTGCCGGAGCCGAGCGAGTTGTCCTGTTCGTAGGACAGCTCCGGATTGAGGAGTGCGCCCGCCTGGATGCGCTGGCCCGTGGCGATGCCGACATCGCGCTCGGCCGCGGTCAGGCGCGGGCTTGCGGCCAGCGCCCGCGACAGCGCGCTTCGCATCGTCAAAGTCTGGGCGTGCGACGGTGCAAGCGCCAGCCCGGCAATCAGACACGCCACCGCGCACGCCAGGCGCGCGGCCATTCCCCTGCAAAACATGAAATCGACCTGTGAAGGATGAACCTAATGGGCGCGAGCGCCCGACCAATCCGTTCAGGCAATATGCTTGGGAGGCGGGGAGTCGGTATCGGGGACGATGCCCGCGAGCCGGGCTGCACATTGCGGGACTGACGCGGACACGAGCTCGATCGATGCGGCTGATGGCACCGGCTGCGCTACCGTCACCGAGAAGCAGCCATGGCAATGATGGCCGCCCACCGCCTTGTCATCAGCGTGGCCCGAGCTGTCGAGCACCGCGGCGATCTCCGCACCGCCGGCGGGCGCGGTGACGTCGATGTCGTGCAGGCCGTGCAGCGCGCCCGTCAGCAAATAGACCGCCGCGATCAGCACAGCGAGCAGCCCGCGCCAGGTGCGCAGATGGCTTGATCGATTGGCTCGGCGGATCTCAGTCACGGTCTCACTCTGGTTCCCGGTCCGGCTGCGGTAGCATGGCGGCCGCGACAGTGTCGACCCGCAACATTGTTACGTGCGGGGAACTTGATGTCGCATCGCGTCTTGCATTCGCGCGGGCGCTACGCCTTCTCCTCCCAGATCATCGCGAGGTGCACGATGGTCTGCACCGCCTTCTCCATGTCCTGCCGACTGACCCATTCGAGGCGCGAGTGGAAGGCGTGCTCGCCTGCAAAGATGTTGGGGCAGGGCAGGCCCATGAAGGACAGGCGCGAACCGTCGGTGCCGCCGCGGATCGCGGTGCGCATCGGGCGGAGGCCGGCACGGCGGATCGCCTCGATGGCATATTCGAGGATGTGCGGGTGACGGTCGATCACCTGCTTCATGTTGCGGTACTGCTCCTTGACCTCGAACTTGTAGCTCGAGCGCGGATAATCCTTCATCACATCCTTGACGATGCCCTCGAGCAGGATCTCCTTCTCCTTCAACCCTTCCTCGGTGAAGTCGCGCACGATGAAGGACAGCGTCGCCTGTTCCAGCGCGCCGTCGATGCCGATCGGATGCAGAAAGCCCTGCTTGCCTGATGTCGTTTCCGGCGAGCAGCCTTCCTTGGGCAGCCGCTCGACGATGGCGGCTGCGATCTTGATCGCATGCTCCATCTTGCCCTTGGCATAACCGGGATGGGCGCTGACGCCGTTGATGGTGATGGTGGCGCCATCGGCCGAGAAGGTCTCGTCCTCGACGCAGCCGGCGCTCTCGCCGTCCATGGTGTAGCCGAAGTCGGCGCCGAGCTTCTTCAGATCGACATTGTCGACGCCGCGGCCGATCTCCTCGTCCGGCGTGAACAGGATCTTGATGGTGCCGTGCTTCACTTGCGGATTGTTGATGAAGAAGTGCGCGGCATCCATGATCTCGGCGACGCCGGCCTTATTGTCGGCCCCCAGCAGCGTGGTGCCGTCGGTGGTGATGATGTCATTGCCGATCTGGTTCTTCAGCGCGGGGTGCTCGGCGAAACGGATCACCTGGCTGGAATCGCCCGGCAGGGTGATGTCGCCGCCGCGATAGTCCTTCACCACCTGCGGCTTGACGTCCTTGCCGGAGCAGTCGGGCGAGGTGTCCATGTGCGAGCAGAAGCAGATCACCGGCACCTTCTTGTCGGTGTTGGCCGGGATCGTTGCATAGACGTAGCCGTAGTCGTCGAGATGGGCATCCGCGACGCCCATGGCCTTCAGCTCGGCGGCGAGCACGCGGCCGAGGTCTTTCTGCTTTTCGGTCGAGGGCGAGGCCGGGGATTCCGGATCGGACTGGGTGTCGATGGTGACGTAGCGCAGGAAGCGCTCGGTCACGGTGTGCGAAAAGGTGAGGGAGGACATTTCTGGTCAAACCACCGGGCCTGAGGGAAGCCACGCGATATACCAGAAAAGCGTCATTCCGTGGACCGCGCTGATGCGGGCACGACGCTGGATCAGCCTTAACGAAGCGTAAGCGGCTAGATCGCCTCCTTGAGCTCCTTGACCGGGCGGAACGAGACCTTCTTGCTGGCCTTGATGTGGATGGGCTCGCCGGTGGCGGGATTGCGGCCGGTGCGGGCGGCGCGCTTGCGGACCTGGAGGATGCCGAGGCCGACGATGCGGACGCGGTCGCCCTTCTTCAAATGTTTTGCGATCAGGTCGACCATATCGGTCAGCACGGCCTCGGCGTGCTTCTTCGACAGATCCTGGCTTTCCGCGATGTCCGCGGCGAGGTGCCTGAGGGTGATGGTGACGGGAGCGGCTGCCTTCTTCGCCATGCTGTCTGGCCTTCCTCGATGATCCAACGGCAGGGCATCCCCGGAAAAGTCGAGCAACGTGAGGGGAACCTGCAAATATCCCGGCAGGCGTAGACGATTCGGGCGGAGGCTGACTACGTCCCGGATGCGGCCGGACGCCGTCAACGGCCAAGCAGATGCGAAAGGCGTCGAGAAGTTCGTGCTAAGGCTATGAAGGGATTGCCAAAATGGCGCGAGAGACGGGGCTCGAACCCGCGACCTCCGGCGTGACAGGCCGGCGCTCTAACCAACTGAGCTACTCCCGCGTGGTTCGCTGAAAGCGCGCGGAACGAGGGGGACTTAAAGGCGGGGCTTGGTGAAGTCAAGGACGTTGCGCTTGGCCTGCACGCCCCGGCTAAGTATTGCTCGGGAAAACGAAAAGGCCGCCCGGAGGCGGCCATCGGGCGTCCCGGAATGGGGCCCGTTAGCGGATCTCCGACGTCCCCGCGCTGGTGACCACCACCGGTTTGCCGGCCTTGATCACGTGGGTGGACTGGGCGGTCTGGCTGTAATCGGCGTTGGTACGGGCTGCGATCCCGAAGCCGGCCACTGCGATGCCGGCCACAAGCGCCACCACCACGATCTTCATGTGGGTCCCACGATCAGCCGAATGAATTGAGTGGTTCATCTGAGCCTCCCGACGGACTTTGCCGTCGCCTGTTGGCTCTTGTCTTAAGGACTGTCTGTTTCCGGATGGTTTCGCGGGTTCCGCAAAATGGTTTCATCTGGCTGGTTTCGACCGGCTCAGGCGGCGGCCCGGCCGATATCGGTCCGGATCGACCGGGCGGCCCAGACGAATAGCAGGGCGCCGAGCGTGGTCGTGACCGCCGCCGAGAGCAGGGAATAACGCACGGCATCAGCCCCAAAACTGCCCTTCAGCGCGTCGTTGACCACGCCGACAGCGAGCGGACCGACGCCTTGGCCAAAGCAGGTCGCGGTGAGCGCGATCAGGGCGGAGGCCAGCGCCCGCATGCTCGGCTTTGCCACGGTCTGCGCGATTGCGAAGATCGGCCCGAGATGGAATCCGACCAGGAACGAGGTCAGTGCCAGCATCGCGACCATCATCGCGAAATCCTGCGTCAGCATGCACAGCGCGAACACCGGGCCGGCAAGGCCTGAGGTGATCGCGGGCGCCCACAGTTTCCAGCGGTCGTCGCGGCGGCTCACTTGCGCAACCACGAATCCGCCGAGCAGCGTGCCGGCCATGCCGGCCAGGCCCTTGAAGGTGCCGGCATAGGTGCCGATCTCGGTGCTCGACAGATGATGCACGCGCGCCAGGAATGGCGGGATCCAGGCGGCGGTGGCGTAATTGGTGTAGGTGGTGAGACAAAAGCCGATCAGCACGATGATGAAGCTCTGCTGCGAGGCGAGGAAGCGCAGCGTCGGCCCGAGCGGCTCGGGCACAAAGCTCTCCTGCATCGCGCCGCGCTTCGGCTCGGAGATCGTCAGCCACAGGACCAATGCGAGCAGGATGCCCGGCAGGCCCGCGACATAGAACGCCATCCGCCAGCCATAGTGCTGGTTGACGTAGCCGCCGATGAAATAGCCGAGGAAGACGCCGAGATAGGTGCCGATGGCGTAGATGCCGAGCGCGCGCGGGCGCTCGTTCCTGGCAAAGAGGTCGGCGACGATCGACTGCGAGGCCGGCGAGCCCGCGGATTCGCCGATGCCGACGCCGATGCGCGCCAGCGCCAGCGAGGTCACGCTGGAGGCCGTGCCGCACAGCGCCGTCATCGCGCTCCAGAAGGCAAAGGCCACGGCTACGATGTTGCGCCGGTTGAGCCGATCGGCGATGCGGGCAATGGGGATGCCGAGCAGCGAATAGAACAGCGCGAAGCCGAAGCCTGCGAGCAGGCCCATCATGGTGTCGCTGAGCGCAAACTCCTTCTTGATCGGCTCGATCAGGACGTTGAAGATGGTGCGGTCGAGGAAGTTCAGCGCATAGATGATGGTGAGCAGCCCGAGCACGTAATAGCGCCGCACCGACGGCGTTGCCGCGGCGGCTGTTTGCACCGACATCTGTGACGTCACATCGACCATCGCTTCCCCCAATTTGTCTTTGTTGTCGTCGTCGGTCCAGCCCTGATTGGAGCCGGTTGCTTCAGGCGTCGCGGATGTAGTTCCCCGCTTCGAATTCGACCGGCGCTGCGCTGGCGTCGAACGACACGCCGATGGGGTCGCGGTCTGCGGCCATGGCATCGAGCTGGTCGCTCAGCATGCGCCGGATCATCAGTATGCCGCGGTCGCTTTGGCCAAAATGCTCCTCGGAGTGGATAGTCTGCGGCCCTTGGCCGACCTGGGCCTCGTAGTCGCCCGGGAATTGCTGGTGCTCGGCTTCCGTCATGTCCCACCAGAATTTGCCGTTGAACTTCGAGCGCATGCGGCCGATGTCGCCGGCATTCTTGACGCGGCCGGCGACGTAGATGCGGAACGAAGTATCGTCGATCGGCAGCGTCCAGCCGATCGACTCGACGCGGGCGAATTGCGCCACGCGCGGGTTCGGCACCACGCGCAAGGTGGGCAGGGCGGCTTCGGTGACGCGATAAAACACCTTGCCGTCGCCCTGCTTGCGGATCGAGCGCACGGCAATTCCGCGCGGCGTCCTGTCGAACGTCACCTCAGGCATCGAGGCCATCATGTTGGTGAATTGCGGACCCGAGAAAGAGCCGTGCAGTACCGGCACGTGATAGGGATCGACAACGTTTTCGAAATGCTGCAGCCAGTTGCAGGGGATGATCGCCGGCCCGCCGCCGCCGATCGAGGAATCGTCGGCCTCGACGAACTCGCCATCGTCCATGTTTTCCAGGCATTCGTAAGCCGGCAACACCGGGCGTTTCTCGGCCGGGCCCATATAGGCGAAGATCAGCCCGTAGCGCTCCTCGACCGGATACCAGGGCTGCCGCACCTTATCCTTGAACTGGCCGCCGTCGGGCTCGCAGGGCTGCTCCAGGCAGTGGCCCTCGGTGTCGAACTTCCAGCCGTGATAGCAGCAGCGGATGCCGTCCTCCTCGACCTTGCCGTAGTAGAGCGTGGTGCCGCGGTGACAGCAGCGCGCGTGCAAGAGGCCAACGCGGCCGTACCTGTCGCGGAACAGGATCAGGTCCTCGCCGAGCGCGCGCACCTTTTTCGGCGTGTCGGTGGCGTCGGCGGCGACGCCGACCGGATGCCAGTAGCGGCGGAGCAGTTCGCCCATCGGCGTGCCGCGCACGACCGAGGTCAGCTCGGTGCGCGTATACGCCGGCTTCATCGCATAGGTGGTGCCGAGATCGCGATCACGCTGGGTGATGGTCATGCTGTTCCTCGCGCCGCTTGGCCTCGATGGGCCATTTTTATGGTTGGACCCAGTCAAAAGCCGATCGATGACAATGTCAACGAATTTCCGGATGCCTCTTAATTGCATTTGACCACAGGGAACCGGACCCTCCGCACGGGCTTGGCAGGCCACGGCTTTCTTGGCAGAGGTGGACCATGAGCCAGACACCGAGCAGGGGTGGATCGTCGCCCGGGACGGACGAAAACGATCCGCCGGCGCCGATCACCGTGATGCTGTCGTCACGGCTGATGGTGCTGGCCAATTTGCTCAAGCGCGGCGCCATCCTGCGCTACAAGCGCCTCGCCGGATTGTCCTCGGTCGAGTTTGGCCTGGTCGCCTCGCTCGGCCGGCGACCGCCGATGAGCGTAGCGCGGCTGGCCGAAGCCGTCGGCCAGGACAAGGGTCAGATCAGTCGCGCGCTGGCGGAACTCGTGTCGCGCAAGCTGATCGCGAAATCGGCGAACCCGAAAGACAGCCGCGAAGTGCTGGTCTCGCTGACCCCGGCAGGCCTTGCCGCGCATGATGCGATCGTCGCCGGCGCGCAGGAGCGCAATCGGCGTCTGCTGGAACATCTGAGCCAGGAAGAATTCGAAACGCTACTCGTGCAGATCGATCAGCTCACGGCAACCGCCGCCGAGATGTTAGAGGCGGAGAAAGCTCCGCGCTGATTTCATGCCAACATTTGGAAACGTTGGAGTGTTTCTAAGACTCTTTCTAAGAAGTTTTCAATTAGGGAAATCGCGCTTCCTCACCTAAGCGTCACCTTAAGCGCATGTCCTCATGGGACTGACGGCATGACGCATGAATGACGTAAGTTTTGGGGTGGCGCGTTGAACAGTCTTGGAATGCTGCGGTCGGCCGTATTGGCGACCGCATCCGCTTGGGTATTGATGGCGCAAGCGTCGTTCGCACAATCTTCGCCGCAATCCGGCGCGACGAACCTGCCGCCGGTGACAGTCGCCGCGCCGGAACAACGCCGCCGTGCAGCCACGAGCGCGCCGCGCCGCGCCCAGCGGTCGCCGCAGAGTGCCAACAGCCAGAAACCGCAGCCGCAGCGTAACGTCGGCTTCGTCGAGACACCGCGCGGCCCCGTGAACGGCTACGTCGCAGGCCGCAGCTCGTCGGGCACCAAGACCAACACGCCGATCATGGAGACGCCGCAGTCGGTGTCGGTGATCGGAGCGGAGCAGATCCGCGACCAGAAGCCGAACAAGCTCGACGAGGTGCTGCGCTACACCGCCGGCGTGCGCGCCGGGACCTTCGGCGCTGACACCCGCAACGACTGGTGGCTGATCCGCGGCTTCAAGTCCGACGACGTCGGGCTGTTCCTCGACGGCATGCAGCTGTTCTACACATCCTATGCGAGCTGGAAGCTCCAGACCCCGAACATGGAGCGAGTCGAGGTGCTGCGCGGTCCCTCGGCCGTGCTCTATGGCGGATCGAGCCCGAGCGGCATCGTCAACGTCATCAGCAAGCTGCCGCCAGCCGAGCCGATCCGCTTCATCGAGACAGGTGTCAACAATTTCGGCAACGCCTATGTCGGCTTCGATTTCGGCGGCCCGGTCGCAACGCAAGCCGACAACGGCAAGCTGTTCTACCGCGTCGTCGGCCAGGTGCAGAATGGCGGCACCCAGGTCGACTTCATCTCCGACAACAACTATTTCATCGCGCCGTCATTCACGTGGAAGCCGGATGCCGACACGACGTTCACGGTCTTGGCGTCGGCCTCGAAGCAGGACACCCGAGGCATCAACTTCCTGCCTTCCAGGGGCACGGTGACCAACGAACCGTTCGGCAAGATCCCGACCAGCTTCTTCGTTGGCGATCCCGGTGTCGACAAGTTCACGCGCGAGCAGGAGATGCTTGGCTACCAGTTCGAGCGCAATCTCACCGACGATCTCACGTTCCGGCAGAATGCCCGTTTCGCGCATATCGACCTCACCTATCGAGGCTATGTCGGAAACGGCTACACCAACGAACCGGCCGGCGACATGTTTCGATACAATTGGTATGCGAAGAACACCGCCAACCAGGCCAATCTCGACAACCAGCTCGAGTATCGCTTCAACACCGGTCAGGTGAAGCACACGATGCTGTTCGGCGTCGACCTGAAGGGTTACCAGATCGACGACTACCAGGCGTTCGTGTTCGCTGGTGTACCGTCGATCAATGTCCTCAATCCTACCTACGGCGTTGGCGATATTCCGTTGACGGGGGATCCGTTCCGAAATTTCCTCATCACGCAGAAGCAGGCCGGCACCTATCTCCAGGACCAGATGAAGCTCGGCAATTTCACGCTGGTTCTGAGCGGCCGCAACGATTGGGTCGAGACGACCCAGGCCAGCCGTGCCACCGGCGCTTTGATCTCCGAGCATGACGACAGCCGGTTCAGCGGGCGCGCCGGGCTGATCTACAATTTCGACAACGGCATCGCGCCCTACATCTCCTATGCGACGAGCTACAATCCGATCATCGGCCTCAACGCGCAAAACCAGCTGTTCCTGCCGGAAACGGGGAAGCAGGCCGAAATCGGCGTGAAGGTCGCGCCCAAGGGATTCGATGGCTATTTCACGGTCTCGGCCTTCGATCTGATTCGCCAAAACGTGCCGACGACTGTGCCGGGTTCCACGCCGGTCCTGCAAAACCAGACCGGCGAGGTGACCTCGCGCGGTATCGAGCTCGAAGCGGTGGCCAATGCCACGAAAGAGCTGAAGCTGATCGGCGCCTTCACGGCCTATCATCTCTTCACCAGCAGGGATCTCGATCCGGCGCTGGTCGGCAAGACGCCGACCAACACGCCTGAGCTCCTGGTCTCGGGCTGGGCCGACTACACCTTCAAGGACGGACCGCTTGCGGGCTTCGGTTTCGGCGGCGGCGTGCGCTATGTCGGCTCGTCCTGGGCCGACACCGCCAATACCCTTGAGGTCCCCGCGGTGGTGCTCGGCGATCTCGCGGTGCACTACGAATGGCAGAACTGGCGCACGGCCGTCAACGTGATCAACCTGACCGACAAGATCTACGTCGCGAGTTGCGCCTCGGCCACGTCCTGCTTCTACGGCGACCGCCGGCGCGTCACCGCCAGCGTCTCCTACAAATGGTAGGCGCGGGCGAGGGAACGCCATCGTGAAAGCGCGGACGGTCAGGCTCTGGTCCGTGGTCCATACCTGGACCAGCCTGATCTCGACCGTGTTCCTACTGCTGCTCTGCCTGACCGGCCTGCCGCTGGTCTTCCATCACGAGATCGATCAGCTCCTGGGCTATGCCCCCCAGCCCGAAGCTCATGCGAGCGCGGCGCATGCGACGACCCAGCAAGTCGCCGACGCCGCGCTCGCCGCCGATCCCGGCCGGGTGCTGCAATATATCTCCTGGGACAAGTACGAGCCCGGGATCGTGACGGCCTTCACCAACAGTACCGTCGACGGGCTGCCGGACAACACCACCGTGCGCGCCTTCGATGCGGTATCGGCCAAGCTGCTCGGGCCGGTCGGTGTCGGGCCGATGCTGATCGTGCTCAAGCTGCACACCGACATGTTCGCAGGCCAGGCCGGAAAGCTGTTTCTCGGCGCAATGGGTCTGCTGTTCGCCGTCGCCATCGTCTCCGGCGTGGTGCTGTATTGGCCGTTCACCCGCCGGCTGCGCTTTGCCACCATCCGCGACCGCGCCTCGCGCCGCGTGGTCTGGCTCGACTGGCACAATCTGATCGGCGTCGTGACGGTGGCCTGGGCCCTGGTGGTCGGGCTGACCGGTGTCGTCAACACCTGGGCCGAGCTGATGCTGAACCAGTGGAAAGCGACTGAGCTCGCCAGCATGGTCGCGCCCTATGCCGGCAAGCCGCCGCCCTCGCATCTCGCCTCGCTCGACGGCGTCGTTGCGCGCGCCAAAACGGCGGCCCCCGGCATGGAGATCGCCTTCATCGCGTTTCCGGGCACGCCGTTCACCTCCTCGCACCACTTCGCCGCGTTCATGCGCGGCGACACGGCGCTGACGTCGCGGCTGCTGAAGCCGGTGCTGCTCGATGGCGAAACAGGGGAGGTCGCCGACAGCCGGGCGCTGCCGGTCTATCTCCAGGCGCTGCTGATCTCGCAGCCGCTGCATTTCGGCGATTACGGTGGGGTGCCGCTCAAGGTGATCTGGGCCGCGCTCGACCTGCTCACCATCGTTGTGATCGGCAGCGGCCTCTATCTCTGGCTGGCGCGGCGGCGGAAGCGGGCCCCGGTCCGGAGCGGCGCATTCGCCAGACGAGCCTCGGTCCCGTCATGATGCATGGCTCCCCGGACAGCTCGCGCCTGTGGATACGTGTCTTTGCCGCACCTGTTCTGCTTGCAGCTGCGACCATCACGGGTCTGCTGGCGGCATTGCTTTGGGGCGCGGTTGGCCAATATGTCGCCTGGGTGACGGTTGGAGCGCCCGTCCTCGTCGCAATCTGGACTTTGTTGCGCCACAGCCTAGATAAAGGCGGCCTCCCCAAAAGCGGACGTCACGGCAGAGCGAGCTTGGACTGATCGGGATCGCCCTTGCTGGGGCGGTCGATCTGCTCCATACCAGCCGCGGGGCGATTCCGGGATTTCTACCGTTCTGGGGGCGGCAAAGGGCCTGAAAAGAGCGTGTCTTGCGCCCATTGGTGCACTGCGCTAAGGCTCAGAATAATTCCAAATCGGACGAATCCGTGGTTATCCCGAGACCGCGGGAAAAAGGGCTCGTCAATGAGCGGCATTCTACAGAACTATCTTCCACTCGTCGTCTTTATAGGGGTAGCTGCTATCATCGGCCTGGTGCTGCTGATCGCGCCCTTCATCGTCGCGTTCCAGCAGCCGGACCCGGAAAAACTGTCGGCATATGAGTGCGGTTTCAACGCGTTCGACGATGCCCGCATGAAGTTCGACGTCCGCTTTTACCTAGTTGCCATCCTCTTCATCATCTTCGACCTCGAGGTGGCGTTCCTGTTCCCCTGGGCGGTGGCGTTCGGCAAGCTTGGCGCGACCGGCTTCTGGTCCATGGTGGTGTTCCTCGCCGTGCTGACGGTCGGGTTCGCTTATGAATGGAAGAAAGGCGCGCTCGAATGGGATTGAACCTCGCACCGTCCGCCGGTCCGGTCGTCGCACCGGCCGCCAAGGGCATCCTGGATCCTTCGACCGGCAAGCCGGTCGGGGCCCATGATCCGTTCTTCCTCGAGGTCAATCACGAGCTGTCCGACAAGGGCTTCTTCGTCGCCGCGACCGACGATCTCATCACCTGGGCGCGCACCGGCTCGCTGATGTGGATGACGTTCGGTCTTGCCTGCTGCGCGGTCGAGATGATGCAGGTGTCGATGCCGCGCTACGATGTCGAGCGCTTCGGCTTCGCGCCGCGCGCCTCGCCGCGGCAGTCTGACGTGATGATCGTTGCCGGCACCTTGACCAACAAGATGGCCCCGGCGCTGCGCAAGGTCTACGACCAGATGCCCGAGCCGCGCTACGTCATCTCGATGGGCTCCTGCGCCAATGGCGGCGGCTACTACCACTATTCCTACTCGGTCGTGCGCGGCTGCGACCGCATCGTGCCGATCGACATCTACGTGCCCGGCTGTCCGCCCACCGCGGAAGCGCTGCTCTACGGCGTGCTGCTGCTGCAGAAGAAGATCCGGCGCACCGGCACCATCGAACGCTAAGGTTTTACGTCATGGACGATGGCAAGCTTGACGCCCTTGGGCAAACGATCGTTAGCGCGCTTGCGGGCGCCGCCACCGGTCACTCCGTGGCGTTCAACCAGCTCACGGTTGATGTCGAGGTCAGCAAGATCGTCGAGGTGGTCAAGTATCTCCGCGACGATCCGAATTGCCGCTTCATCAACTTCACCGACATCACGGCGGTGGACTACCCCGACCGCGAAAAGCGTTTCGACGTGGTCTATCACTTCCTGTCACCGGCACTGAACACGCGGATCCGGCTGAAGGCCCAGGCCGACGAGACCACGCAGGTGCCGTCGCTGATCGAAGTGTTTCCCGGCGCGGACTGGTTCGAGCGCGAGGCCTACGACCTCTATGGCGTGATCTTCGTCGGCCATCCCGACATGCGCCGCCTCTTGACCGATTACGGGTTCGAAGGCCATCCGCTGCGCAAGGACTTTCCGCTCACCGGTTTCGTCGAGGTCCGCTACGACGACCAGGAGAAGCGGGTGGTGTACGAGCCGGTGCGGCTCAACCAGGAATTCCGCAAGTTCGATTTCCTCTCGCCGTGGGAGGGGGGCGACTATCCGGTCCTTCCAGGCGATGAAAAAGCGGGGCCGAAGAGCTGACCATGAACCAGCAACCGCAAGAACTCCGCAATTTCACCATCAATTTCGGGCCGCAGCATCCGGCAGCGCACGGCGTGCTGCGCCTGGTGCTCGAGCTGGACGGCGAAGTGGTGGAGCGCGTCGACCCGCATATCGGCCTGCTTCACCGCGGCACCGAGAAGCTGATCGAGCAGAAGACCTATCTCCAGGCGATCCCGTATTTCGACCGGCTCGACTACGTCGCGCCGATGAATCAGGAGCACGCGTTCTGCCTCGCGGCCGAAAAGCTGCTCGGCATCGAGGTGCCGCGACGCGCCCAGTTGATCCGCGTGCTCTATTGCGAGATCGGACGCATCCTGTCGCATCTGCTCAACGTCACCACGCAGGCGATGGACGTCGGCGCGCTCACCCCGCCGCTGTGGGGCTTTGAAGAGCGCGAGAAGCTGATGGTGTTCTACGAGCGCGCTTCCGGCAGCCGCATGCACGCGGCCTACTTCCGGGTCGGCGGCGTGCACCAGGATCTGCCGCAGAAGCTGGTCGACGACATCGAGGCCTGGTGCGATCCGTTCCTGAAGGTGGTCGAGGACCTCGACCGGCTGCTCACCGCCAACCGCATCTTCAAGCAGCGCAACGTCGATATCGGCGTGGTGCCGCTGAAGCAAGCCTGGGAGTGGGGTTTTTCGGGCGTGATGGTGCGCGGCTCGGGCGCGGCCTGGGACCTGCGCAAGTCGCAGCCTTATGAGTGCTACGCCGAAATGGATTTCGACATCCCGATCGGCAAGAACGGCGACTGCTACGACCGCTATCTGATCCGCATGGAAGAGATGCGTCAGTCGGTACGCATCATGAAGCAGTGCCTCCAGAAGCTGAAGGCGCCGGAGGGGCAGGGGCCCGTCGTCGTCGAGGACAACAAGGTCGCGCCGCCGCGCCGCGGCGAGATGAAGCGCTCAATGGAAGCGCTGATCCATCACTTCAAGCTCTACACCGAAGGCGTCCACGTGCCGGCCGGCGAGGTCTATGCCGCGGTCGAGGCGCCCAAGGGCGAGTTCGGCGTCTATCTCGTTTCCGACGGCAGCAACAAGCCCTACAAGTGCAAGATCCGTGCGCCGGGGTTTGCGCATCTTCAGGCCATGGATCACATCTGCCGCGGCCATCTGCTCGCAGACGTCTCGGCGATCCTCGGCTCGCTCGATATCGTGTTCGGAGAGGTCGATCGGTGATGGCGCAGGCGCCGATCCAGTTTGACCGTGCCTCGGGGGCCCTTGAAGGGGCCAACCTGTGGGAGCGGACGGCTGCCTTGGCGCTGGTGACGGGATCGAAGATCTCGTCGCACTTCTCGCACATGGGCTATATCGCCTGCGCCAACCTGCTGCGGAAAACGCTGCCCGAGCGCAACATTGCGATCAAGCTCAACCCCGACGCCGTGTTCGAATTTCCCTACGGCGACGGCTATTGGAGCAAGCTGCTCAACCGCTCCTACAATTACGAGGACGAGCTCGAGTTGTTGTTCGTGGACTCCATCGATGTCGACTACACGTTGCTCGATTGCGGCGCCAATTACGGCTACTGGTCGGTGCTGGTCTCGAGCAAGCCGTTCGGCGCCCACAAGGCGATCGCGATCGAGCCGTCAGGGCAGAACTATCCGAAGCTTGCTAACAATGCCCGCGTCAACGGCAACCGTTTCGAGACCATGAAATGCGCGATCGGCGCGGCCCGCGGCACCGCGCGGCTGTCTGGCACCAAGCATGAGGCCTTCAGTATCGCCGGCGATAATGCGGCGGGCGAGGAGGTCCCGGTCATCGCGCTGGACAATTTGATCGATGACGGCAAGGTCGCGGGCACCGGCAAATATCTGATCAAGCTCGACGTCGAGGGCGTCGAGATCGAGGCGATCAAGGGCGGCGCCCGGCTGCTTGAGGCCGACAGCGTCATCATGTGCGAGGAGCACGGCAGCGATCCGACCCACGCGGTGTCGCGCTTCATCCTCGAGCAGACCCCGCTGAAGCTGATCGTGTTCGATCCGCGCAGCAACCGGATGGAGACCGTGACCGAGCTGTCGATCCTCGATCGCATCAAGGTCTCGACCCACGTCGGCTACAACGTTTTCGGCACCGCAAGCGCATTCTGGCAGGACAGGATCGATGCCCTGAATGCCAAGAACCTGAATGCCAAGTCCGCGCGCCGCATGCAGTGAGAGATTGAAGATATGTCCGTCCGCCGATTAGCACCGAAGGAAGTCCAGCCCGCGAGCTTTGCGTTCACGGAGGAGAACCTCGCGTTCGCCAAGCAGCAGATCGCGAAATATCCGGCCGGACGCCAGGCTTCGGCTGTGATTGCGATCCTCTGGCGCGCGCAGGAGCAACACGAGGGCTGGGTCTCGGAAGCCGCGATCCGCGTCGTCGCCGACATGCTCGACATGCCCTATATCCGCGTGCTCGAGGTTGCGACCTTCTACACGATGTTCCAGCTCGCTCCTGTCGGCAAGAAGGCCCACGTCCAGGTCTGCGGCACCACGCCGTGCCGCCTGCGCGGGGCCGAGGACCTGATCCATGTCTGCGAGAGCCGGATCCATCACGATCCCTTCCATCTCTCCAAGGACGGCAATTTCAGCTGGGAAGAGGTGGAGTGCCTGGGGGCCTGCGTGAACGCGCCGATGGTCTTGATCGGCAAGGACACCTATGAGGACCTGACCAAGGAGAGCTTTGGCAAGGTGCTCGACGGCTTCGCTTCGGGCAATCCGCCCAAGCCCGGTCCGCAGAACGGCCGCCAGTTCTCGGCGCCGATCGGCGGGCCGACGACGCTGAAGGAGACCACCTGATGGGTGATCTCGCGAGACCGGAAGCGGGGAGGGGCGACGCCATGAAGAAATGGGGCTTCATCGCCTTGCATGCCGCCGTGGCGGCCACGTTCATTTTCCTGCTTCAGCGCTTCACGATGAGCGCGTCGCTGGAATCCAGTCTGCTCTGGGCGCTGACCTTCGCCGTCTGCGCGGCCGGGCTTGCCTACAAGCAAGCCAACCGTTGATCGGAAAGCACTGAAATGCTCGAGGACAAGGATCGCATCTTCAAGAACCTCTACGGCCTCCATGATTGGGGGCTCGAGGGGGCGCGGCGCCGCGGCGCCTGGGACGGCACCAAGGCCATCATCGATAAGGGCCGCGACTGGATCATCAACGAGATGAAGGCGTCGGGCCTGCGCGGCCGCGGTGGCGCCGGCTTCCCGACCGGGCTGAAATGGTCGTTCATGCCGAAGGAATCGACCGACGGGCGGCCGAGCTATCTCGTCGTCAATGCCGACGAGTCCGAGCCCGGCACCTGCAAGGATCGCGAGATCATGCGGCACGATCCGCATCTCTTGATCGAGGGCTGCCTGATCGCGAGCTGCGCGATGAACGCGCATGCCTGCTACATCTATGTCCGCGGCGAGTTCATCCGCGAACGCGAGCACCTCCAGGCCGCGATCGACCAGGCCTATGAGGCCAAGCTGGTCGGCAAGGACAATATCAACGGCTGGCCGTTCGACATCTACGTCGCGCACGGTGCCGGCGCCTATATCTGCGGCGAGGAAACTGCGCTGCTCGAAAGCCTCGAGGGCAAGAAGGGCCAGCCGCGGCTGAAGCCGCCGTTCCCGGCGAATGTCGGCCTGTTCGGATGTCCGACCACAGTCAACAACGTCGAGTCCATCGCGGTTGCACCGGACATCCTGCGCCGCGGCGCGGCCTGGTTCGCCGGCATCGGCCGTCCGAACAATGTCGGCACAAAACTGTTCTGCATCTCCGGCCATGTCGAGCGTCCCTGCAACGTCGAAGAGGCCATGGGCATTCCGTTCCGTGAGCTGATCGAGAAGCATTGCGGCGGCATCCGCGGCGGCTGGGACAACCTCAAGGCCGTGATCCCCGGCGGCTCCTCGGTGCGCATGGTGCCGGCCGAGCAGATCATCGATACGCCGATGGATTTCGACAGCCTGAGCAAGCTGCGCTCGGGCCTCGGCACCGCCGCCGTGATCGTGATGGACAAGTCGACCGACCTGATCCGAGCCATCGCCCGTATCTCCTATTTCTACAAGCACGAGAGCTGCGGCCAGTGCACGCCGTGCCGCGAGGGCACGGGCTGGATGTGGCGCGTGCTTTCTCGCATGGCCGAGGGGCGCGCCCACAAGCGCGAGATCGACATGCTGCTCGAAGTGACCAAACAGGTCGAGGGCCACACCATCTGCGCGCTCGGCGACGCAGCCGCCTGGCCGATCCAGGGCCTGATTGCGCATTTCCGTCATGAGATCGAAGCGCGCATCGACCAGTATTCGCACAAGTCCGACATCGACGATATCGGCGTCCGCGATCCCGTGAACATGGTCGCGGCGGAGTAGGAAGAATGACCAAGCTCATCATCGACGGCAAAGAGATCGATGTCCCGCCGGAGTACACGCTGCTCCAGGCGTGCGAGGCCGCCGGCGCCGAGATTCCGCGCTTTTGCTATCACGAGCGGCTGTCGATCGCCGGCAACTGCCGGATGTGCCTCGTCGAAGTGAAGGGCGGCCCGAAGCCGGTCGCCAGCTGCGCCTGGGGCGTGCGTGACTGCCGTCCGGGTCCCAAGGGCGAGCCGCCGGAAATCTCCACGCGTTCGCCGATGGTGAAGAAGGCACGCGAAGGCGTGATGGAATTCCTGCTGATCAACCATCCGCTGGACTGCCCGATCTGCGACCAGGGCGGCGAGTGCGATCTCCAGGATCAGGCGATGGGCTATGGTGTCGACACCAGCCGCTTCGCCGAGAACAAGCGCGCGGTCGAGGATAAATATCTCGGCGCGCTGGTCAAGACCTCGATGAACCGCTGCATCCAGTGCACGCGCTGCGTCCGCTTCTCGGCGGAAGTCGCCGGCGCCCCCGAGATGGGCGCCACCGGCCGCGGCGAGGACATGGAGATCACGACCTATCTCGAGCACGCGCTGAGCTCGGAACTCCAGGGCAACCTCGTCGACATCTGCCCGGTCGGTGCGCTGACCTCGAAGCCTTACGCCTTCGCCGCCCGCCCGTGGGAGCTCGGCAAGACCCAGTCGATCGACGTGATGGACGGCATCGGCTCGGCGATCCGGGTCGATACCCGCGGCCGCGAGGTGATGCGTATCCTGCCGCGCATCAATGAGGCCGTGAACGAGGAGTGGATCTCCGACAAGACCCGTCACGTCGTCGACGGCCTGCGCACCCAGCGTCTCGACCGTCCCTATATCCGCGAAGCCGGCAAGCTGCGCGCGGCGAGCTGGCAGGAGGCCTTTGCCGCGATCGCCGCCAAGGCGGCGCGCACCGACGGCAAGCGGATCGGCGCGATCGCGGGCGATCTCGCCGGCGTCGAAGAGATGTTCGCGCTGAAGGACCTGCTGGCAAAATACGGCTCGGGCAATCTGGCGGTGCAGGGCGGCGACGCCTTCGATCCCGCGCTCGGCCGCGGCTCCTACATCTTCAATCCGACCCTGGTGGGCGTCGAGCAGGCCGATGCGCTGCTGATCATCGGCTCTAATCCGCGGAAGGAGGCGGCCGTGTTCAACGCCCGCATCCGCAAGCGCTGGCGCGCCGGCGGCTTCAAGGTCGGCGTGATCGGCGCCAAGGCCGACCTGACCTATACTTACGACCATCTCGGCGCGGGCACCGACACCCTCGGTGAGCTCGCGGCCGGCAAGCACTCCTTCATGGACGTGCTGAAGAACGCCAAGAATCCGATCATCCTGGTCGGGGCGGGCGCGGCCTCGCGTCATGACGGCGCCGCCATTCTCGCCAGCGCCGCCAACCTCGCGCTCGATGTCGGCGCGGTCAAGGACGGCTGGAACGGCTTTGGCGTGCTGCACGAGAGCGCCTCGCGCGTCGGCGCGCTCGATATCGGCTTCGTCGCGGGTCCCGGCGGGCTGAATGCGGCGCAGATGACGACGTTCGGTACGCTCGACCTCTTGTTCCTGCTCGGCGCCGACGAGATCAAGGCGCCGGACGGCACCTTCGTCGTCTATATCGGCACCCATGGCGACCGCGGCGCCCATCGCGCCGACGTGATCCTGCCGGCGGCCGCCTATACCGAGAAGTCCGCGATCTACGTCAACACCGAAGGTCGCGTGCAGATGACCGGCCGCGCCGCGTTCCCGCCGGGCGAGGCCCGCGAGGATTGGGCGATTATCCGCGCGCTGTCGGAAGCGCTCGGCAAGAAGCTCGGCTATGACTCGCTGTCCGCGTTGCGCCAGGCGATCTTCAAGGCAGTGCCGCATTTGATCCGTCTCGATCAGATCGAGGCCGGCTCCGTCGACCAGATCAAGAAGCTGGCGGGGAAGGGCGGCACGACGGAGAAGACGCCGTTCAAGCCGCTCGTCGAGGACTTCTATTTGACCAACCCAATCGCGCGTGCGTCCGCCGTGATGGCGGAATGCTCGCGGCTTGCCTCCGGGCAGATGCTGACCGCAGCGGAGTGAGCTGATGGAATTCTTCGAAAGCGCATTCTGGACCGGCTTCCTCTGGCCGCTGATCATCATGATCGCGCAGAGCGTGCTGGTGCTCGTCGTGCTGCTGGTCGCGATCGCCTACATTCTGCTCGCCGACCGCAAGATCTGGGCGGCGGTGCAGATCCGGCGCGGCCCGAACGTGGTCGGCCCCTGGGGCCTGTTCCAGTCCTTCGCCGATCTGCTGAAGTTCGTACTGAAGGAGCCGATTATCCCGTCCGGCGCCAACAAGGGCGTATTCCTGCTGGCGCCCCTGGTGTCCTGCGTGCTCGCGCTTGCGGCCTGGGCGGTGATCCCGACCAATCTCGGCTGGGTGATCTCCGACATCAATGTCGGCATCCTCTTCATCTTTGCGATCTCGTCGCTGTCGATCTACGGCATCATCATGGCCGGCTGGTCGTCGAACTCGAAATACCCGTTCCTGGCCGCGCTGCGCTCGGCGGCGCAGATGGTGTCCTATGAGGTCTCCATCGGCTTCGTCATCATCACGGTGCTGCTCTGCGCCGGCACGCTGAACCTGTCGGCGGTCGTCGAGGCGCAGCATGCGCGCGGCCTCGCCAGTCTGATCGGGCTGCCGCAGCTCACCATCCTGAACTGGTACGTCTGGCCGCTGTTCCCGATGTTCGTGGTGTTCTACGTCTCGGCGCTGGCGGAGACCAACCGTCCGCCCTTCGACCTCGTCGAAGCGGAGTCAGAGCTCGTCGCCGGCTTCATGGTCGAGTACGGATCGACACCGTATCTGCTGTTCATGCTCGGCGAGTATGTCGCGATCGTCACGATGTGCGCGATGGCCACGATCCTGTTCCTCGGAGGCTGGCTGCCGCCGGTGGACCTGCCGCCCTTCAACTGGGTGCCGGGGATCATCTGGTTCTCGCTCAAAGTGTTCTTCATGTTCTTCCTGTTCGCGATGGCAAAGGCGATCGTGCCGCGCTACCGCTATGATCAACTGATGCGCCTCGGCTGGAAGGTATTCCTGCCGCTGTCGCTGGCGATGGTGATCGTGGTGGCGGGCGTGCTGCATTTCGCCGGCATCGCGCCGAAGTGAGGGCCGTCATGGGTATCAACATCAACGCCACTGCACGCTCGCTTCTGCTGTCGGAATTCGTCTCGGCGTTCTTCCTCGCCATGCGCTATTTCTTCCAGCCGAAGCCGACGCTGAACTATCCATTCGAGAAGGGGCCGATCTCGCCGCGCTTCCGCGGCGAGCACGCGCTGCGCCGCTATCCGAACGGGGAAGAGCGCTGCATCGCCTGCAAGCTGTGCGAGGCGATCTGTCCTGCGCAGGCCATCACCATCGAGGCCGGCCCGCGTCGCAACGACGGCACCCGCCGCACGGTGCGCTACGACATCGACATGGTGAAGTGCATCTATTGCGGCCTCTGCCAGGAGGCCTGTCCGGTCGACGCCATCGTCGAAGGTCCGAACTTCGAGTTCGCGACCGAGACCCGCGAGGAGCTTTACTATGACAAGGCCAAGCTGCTCGCCAATGGCGACCGCTGGGAACGCGAGATCGCCAAAGCGATCGAGCTCGACGCGCCGTACCGGTGAGATGAGAGCATGATCCTTCCCGCCACCTCCTCGTCATTCCGGGGCGCGCGAAGCGCGAACCCGGAATCTCGCGCCACAACCTCTAGATTCCGGGTTCGCGGGCTTTGCCCGCGCCCCGGAATGACGGGGAATGCCCAATGATCCTTCCCGCGCTGTTCTTCTATCTGTTCGCCGCCGTCTGCGTCGCCTCGGCGGTGATGGTGATTGTCTCGCGCAATCCCGTGCACTCGGTGCTGTACCTGATCCTGGCGTTCGTCAACGCCTCCGGCCTGTTCGTGCTGATGGGCGCCGAATTCCTGGCGATGATCCTGATCGTCGTCTACGTCGGCGCGGTCGCGGTGCTGTTCCTGTTCGTGATCATGATGCTCGACGTCGATTTCCTCGAGCTGCGCGAGGGCTTCATCGAGTATTTGCCGATCGGCCTGGTGATCGGCGGCATCTTCCTGTTCGAACTGCTGCTTACCGTCGGCTTCTGGGTCATCAATCCCGGCGTCGCCAAGACCATCACGGCGGCGATCCCGGCCAACGTCTCCAACACCGAGGCGCTCGGGCTCGTGCTCTATACGAAGTACATCCACTACTTCCAGCTCGCAGGCATGGTGCTGCTGGTTGCGATGATCGGCGCCATCGTGCTGACGCTGCGCCACAAGGCGAGCGTGAAGCGGCAGGACATCAACGTTCAGAACGCGCGCACGCCCGAAATGGCGATGGCGATGCGCAAGGTGGCGCCGGGGCAGGGGCTCTCGGATGCCGATGCGGCGGAGTGGGTGAAATGACGATCGGGCTCGGACATTATCTGGCGGTTGGCGCGATCCTGTTCACGCTCGGCATCCTCGGCATCTTCCTGAACCGCAAGAACATCATCGTCATCCTGATGTCGATCGAGCTGATCCTGCTCTCGGTCAACGTCAATCTGGTGGCGTTCTCGACCTTCCTCGGCGACATCGTCGGCCAGGTCTTCGCGCTGCTGGTGCTGACGGTCGCGGCTGCGGAAGCTGCGATCGGTCTCGCCATCCTGGTGGTCTATTTCCGCAACCGCGGCTCGATCGCGGTTGAGGACGTCAATCTGATGAAGGGTTAACCCAGCTATGGTTCAGGCAATTGTCTTTCTGCCTCTGCTGGGCGCCATTCTTGCTGGCTTGATCTCGCTTTTCGGCGCGCATGCCCGTAACCCCTCAGGCGACACGGTCGAGCATCACGACAACCACGGTCACGGCGCGCAGGCGCATGTGTCCGATACGATCAACGAGGATGCGTCCGTCATCCACGAGACCCATCACGAGCCCGGCGACGGGCACGACGACCACGGCCCGGCCGAACCGCCGGCGCAGGGTTCGCGCGCGGCTGAGCTGATCACGACGGCACTCCTGTTCGTGTCGGCGGCGCTGTCCTGGATGACGCTGGTCGACGTCGGCTTCATGCACCACGACGCCCGGATCCAGCTGTTGCCCTGGATCTTCTCCGGTGACCTCCAGGTCTATTGGACGCTGCGGGTCGACACGCTCACCGCCGTGATGCTGGTGGTGGTGACCACCGTGTCCTCGCTGGTGCACCTCTATTCCATCGGCTACATGGACGAGGACCCGTACCGGCCACGTTTCTTCGGTTACCTCTCGCTGTTCACCTTCGCCATGCTGATGCTGGTGACCGCCGACAACCTGGTCCAGCTGTTCTTCGGGTGGGAAGGCGTCGGTCTCGCCAGCTATCTCTTGATCGGCTTCTGGTACCAGAAGCCGTCGGCGAACGCGGCCGCGATCAAGGCCTTCGTGGTCAACCGCGTCGGCGATTTCGGCTTCGCGCTCGGCATCTTCGCAATCTTCATGCTGGCCGGCTCGACCGATTTAGAGACCATCTTCCACGCCGCCCCCGGCCTCACCGGCAAGACCATCGACTTCCTCGGCTGGCACGCCGACGCGCTGACCTTGACCTGCCTGCTGCTGTTCATGGGCGCGATGGGCAAGTCGGCGCAGTTCCTGCTGCACACCTGGTTGCCGGACGCGATGGAAGGCCCGACCCCGGTCTCGGCGCTGATCCATGCCGCGACCATGGTCACCGCCGGCGTGTTCATGGTGGCGCGGCTGTCGCCGCTGTTCGAGCTCGCGCCGAACGCCCAGGCCGTCGTGATGTTCTTCGGCGCCACCACCGCGTTCTTCGCCGCGACCATCGGCCTCGTCCAGAACGACATCAAGCGCATCGTCGCTTATTCGACCTGTTCGCAGCTCGGCTACATGTTCGTGGCGATGGGGGCGGGGGCCTATTCGGTCGGCATGTTCCATCTGTTCACGCACGCCTTCTTCAAGGCGCTGCTGTTCTTGGGCTCCGGCTCGGTGATCTACGCGATGCATCATGAGCAGGACATCCGAAGCATGGGCGGCCTGTGGCGCAAGATCCCCTACACCTATGCGGTGATGGTGGTCGGCACGCTCGCGCTCACCGGCTTCCCGCTCACCGCCGGCTATTTCTCCAAGGACGCCATCATCGAGTCCGCTTACGCCGCGCATAATCCGTTCGCGATGTACGGCTTCCTGATGACCGTTGTCGCCGCCGGCCTGACCTCGTTCTATTCCTGGCGCCTGATCTTCAAGACCTTCCATGGCGAGCCGCATGACGACCATCACTATGAGGCGGCGCACGAGGCCCCGGTCTGGATGCTGATCCCGATCGGCGTGCTCGCGGTCGGCTCCATCATGGCCGGCTTCCCGTTCAAGGAGCTGTTCGCCGGTCACGGCATCGAGGAGTTCTTCCGCGAGTCGGTGAAGATGAACCCCCACATCATTGAGGAGATGCACCACATCCCTGAGACCATCGCCTTGCTGCCGACAGTGATGATGGTACTCGGCTTCCTGGTGTCGTATCTGTTCTACATCCGGCGGCCGTATCTGCCGGTCGAGCTCGCCAAGACCCAGCCGATGCTGTACCAGTTCCTGCTCAACAAATGGTACTTCGACGAGCTCTACGACATCATCTTCGTCCGTCCGGCGAAATGGATCGGCTACCAGCTCTGGAAGAAGGGCGACGGCTTCATCATCGACGGCCTCGGTCCCGACGGCGTTTCGGCACGCGTGCTCGATCTCACCCGCCAAGTGGTCAAGATCCAGACCGGCTATCTCTATCACTACGCGTTCGCCATGCTGATCGGTGCCGCCGGCCTGATCACCTGGTTCATGTTCGGCTTAGGAGGCCAGTAAATGACGACCTGGCCCATCCTATCGGTCACGACGTTCCTGCCGCTGGTCGGTGCGCTGATCGTTTATCTCAGTCGCGGCGATGACGAGGCCGCCCGGCGCAATTCGCGCTGGATCGCGCTATGGACCACGCTGATCACCTTCGCGGTGTCGGTGATCCTGGTGATGCGCTTCGACCCGTCCAACGCCGATTTCCAGTTCGTCGAGAAGGCGAACTGGCTCGCCACCGGCATTACCTACCACATGGGCGTGGACGGCATTTCGCTGCCGCTGTTGATTCTGACCACCGCCATCATGCCGTTCTGCATCATCGCGAGCTGGAAGGCGGTCACCAACCGCGTCCGCGAATACATGATGGCGTTCCTGATCCTGGAAACGCTGATGATCGGCACCTTCTCGGCGCTCGATCTCGTGCTGTTCTATCTGTTCTTCGAAGGCGGCCTGATCCCGATGTTCCTGATCATCGGGGTCTGGGGCGGCCCGCGCCGGGTCTACGCCTCGTTCAAGTTCTTCCTCTACACGCTGCTCGGCTCGGTCCTGATGCTGCTCGCCATCATGGCGCTGTACTGGAACGGCGGCACCACCGACATCCCGACCCTGATGCATACCGCGGTGCCGCGTTCGTTGCAGACCTGGGCGTGGCTGGCCTTCTTCGCTTCCTTTGCGGTGAAGATGCCGATGTGGCCGGTGCACACCTGGCTGCCCGACGCGCACGTTGAGGCGCCGACCGCGGGTTCGGTGGTGCTGGCCGCGATCCTGTTGAAGATGGGCGGCTACGGCTTCCTGCGCTTCTCGCTGCCGATGTTCCCGTTGGCCTCGTATGACTTCGCGCCGCTGGTGTTCACGCTCTCGGCGATCGCCATCATCTACACCTCGCTGGTGGCCTTGATGCAGGACGACATGAAGAAGCTGATTGCGTACTCCTCGGTCGCGCACATGGGCTTCGTTACCATGGGCATCTTCGCCGGCACCATGCAGGGCGTCGCCGGCGGCGTGTTCCAGATGGTCTCGCACGGCATCGTCTCCGGCGCGCTGTTCCTCTGCGTCGGCATCGTCTACGACCGCATGCACACCCGCGAGATCGCGGCCTATGGCGGCCTCGTCAACCGGATGCCGCTCTATGCGCTGACCTTCATGGTCTTTACCATGGCCAATGTCGGCCTGCCCGGAACGAGCGGCTTCGTTGGCGAGTTCATGACGCTGCTCGGCACCTTCAAGGTCTCGATCCCGACCGCGTTCTTCGCCAGCTTCGGCGTTATCCTGTCGGCCTGCTACGCGCTCTGGCTCTACCGCAAGGTCGTATTCGGGGCGTTGGTCAAGCCCTCGATGATGAGCATGAAGGATCTCACCTTCCGGGAGTGCCTGACGCTATTTCCGCTGATCGCGCTGACGATCCTGTTCGGCATCTATCCGAAGCCGGTGCTCGACATGTCGGCCGCCTCGGTCCAGCAACTCGTCAACAACTATAACACCGCTGTGACGGCCGTGAAGGCCGCCGCACTGCTCCAGTGAGCGGGCAGGTCAGGATATCGTCATGAGCTTTGAGACTGCAGGTTATCAACTGGCGCCGGTGCTGCCCGAGCTCGTGCTCGCGGTCGGCGCCATGGCACTGCTGATGCTGGGCGCCTATCGCGGGCAGGAGACGACCAAGACGGTCACTTCGCTTTCGGTCCTGCTCCTGGTCGCGGTCGGCGTGCTCGTGTATCTTCAGCCCGCGGGCAAGCAGGTGACCTTCGGCGGCAGCTTCATCGTCGACGATTTTGCCCGCTTCATGAAGATCCTCGCCCTGATCGGGTCGGCCGTGACGCTGGTGCTGTCGACCGAATTCCTGTCGGACCCGTCGCGCCGCATCTTCGAATATTCGATCCTGGTGCTGCTCTCGACGCTCGGCATGATGGTGCTGATCTCGGCCGGCGATTTGATCTCGCTCTATCTCGGTCTCGAGCTGATGTCGCTCGCGCTCTACGTCGTGGCGGCCTCGAACCGCGATAATGCCAAGTCGACCGAAGCCGGCCTGAAGTACTTTGTGCTGGGCGCGCTGTCCTCGGGCATGCTGCTGTACGGCGCCTCGCTGATTTACGGCTTCACCGGCACTGTCAGCTTCAGCGGCATCGCGGCGGCCGCGACCGTCTCGCATGTCGGCCTGGTGTTTGGTCTTGTCTTCCTGCTCGCCGGCCTCTGCTTCAAGGTCTCGGCGGTGCCGTTCCACATGTGGACGCCTGACGTCTACGAGGGTGCGCCGACCCCGGTCACCGCCTTCTTTGCATCGGCGCCAAAGGTCGCCGCGCTCGCCGTCTTCACCCGCGTCACGCTCACCGCATTCCCCGGCATCGTCTCGCAGTGGCAGCAGATCCTGGTGTTCGTGGCGATCGCCTCGATGGCGTTGGGCTCGTTTGCCGCCATCGGCCAGAGCAACATCAAGCGCCTGATGGCCTATTCCTCGATCGGCCATATGGGCTTTGCCCTGGTCGGCCTCGCTGCCGGCACGGTCGAGGGCGCACAGGGCGTCCTGATGTACATCGTGATCTACGTCGCGATGACGCTCGGCTCGTTCTCGATCATCCTCGCCATGCGGCGCAACGGCCAAGCGGTCGAGCAGATCAGCGACTTCGCCGGCCTGTCGCGGACCAATCCGCTGCTCGCCTTCATGTTCGCGATGCTGCTGTTCTCGCTGGCCGGCATTCCGCCGCTCGCCGGCTTCTTCGCCAAATGGTACGTCTTCGTCGCGGCGATCAAGGCCAATTTGTTCACGCTGGCGGTGATCGGCGTGCTGACCAGCGTGGTCGGCGCCTACTACTATCTCAGCATCATCAAGACGATGTATTTCGACGAGCCGGCCGGCCAGGTCGATCCGGTGCGCGTCGAGGTAAAGACGGTGCTGGCGGTCGCGGGCCTGTTCAATATTCTGTTCGCGCTGTTCGCGGGGCCGGTGGTGAGCGTCGCCTCCGCCGCGGCAAAGTCGCTGTTTTAGGATGGGATTCGCGCTAGGTCCTCGCGCAGCGTCGGCGGGCTACAAGCTCGCAGCCTTCGAGCGGACCGGCTCGACCAACACCGAGGCGATCGCAAGCGCTCGCGCCGGCGAACGAAGCCCGACCTGGTTCGTGACATCCGAGCAGACCGCCGGGCGCGGCCGGCGCCAGCGCCCCTGGATCGCGCCGCGCGGCAATCTGGCGGCCAGCGTGCTCGAGATCGTCGACGTCGCCCCTGCGGTCGCCGCCACGATCGGTTTTGCGGCGGGGCTCGCGGAAGAAGCCGCCCTTGAGAAGGTCAGCCTCGAGGCCGCGCTGCGGCTCGGTCCTGACAGGCCGAGATACGCCCTGAAATGGCCGAACGACGTTCTTGCGAACGGCAAGAAGCTGGTCGGCATCGGGCTCGAAGCCGAAGCCGTCGGCGACCGCCTTGCCGTGGTCGTCGGCATCGGCACCAATGTCGTGGCGGCGCCGGAGGGCACGCCCACGCCGGCCGTGTCTCTGGCCGCCCTGGGCGTCCAGATCAGCGCGGAAGAGCTGTTTTCAGCGCTGTCGGACGCCTGGGTGGAGCTCCGCGGCATCTGGGACAATGGCCGGGGCTTTGCGGAGATTCGCAAACTGTGGCTGGAGCGTGCCGCCGGGCTTGGCGAGCGGGTCGCGATCAATACGGGAGCGACGACGCTGGAAGGCATTTTTGACACCATCGACGACACCGGTTGCCTGATCGTCCGCACCGCTGACGGCCGACGCCTGCCGGTGGCGGCCGGCGAGGTGTTCTTCGGCTCGGCCGCCTCCGTGGGAGCTGCGTGATGGCGAAACCTGACGAACTGGTATTTGCGCCGCTCGGCGGCGTCGGCGAAATCGGCATGAACCTGTCGATCTACGGCCTCGGCAGCCGCCAGCAGCGTGCCTGGCTGGCGATCGATCTCGGCGTCTCCTTCGGCGACGAGGAGCATCTGCCGGGCATCGACCTGATCATGCCCGACATCAGCTTCCTGGAGAAGGAGCGCAAGAACCTGATGGGGCTGGTGCTGACCCATGCCCATGAGGACCATTTTGGCGCCATCATCGACCTCTGGCCGAAGCTGAAATGCCCGATCTACGCGACGCAGTTCAGCGCCGCGCTGTTCGAGGCCAAATGCGCCGCCGAGCGCAACGCGCCGAAGATCCCGGTGACGGTTGTGCCGTCGGGCGGGCGCGTCGATATCGGCCCGTTCAACGTCGAGTTCATCCCGGTCGCGCATTCGATCCCGGAATCGCACGCGCTGGCGATCCACACCGAGGTCGGCACGGTGCTGCACACCGGTGACTGGAAGATCGACCCGACCCCGATCATCGGCCGCCCGACTGACGAAAAGCGGCTGCGCGAGCTCGGCGATCAGGGCGTGCTCGCCCTGATCGGCGATTCCACCAACGCGGTCCGCGACGGCCGCTCGCCCTCGGAAGCCGAGGTCGCCAAGACCATCATCGAGCTGGTCAAGGCCGCCAAGGGCCGCGTCGCGGTCACGACCTTCGCCTCCAACGTCGCTCGCATCAAAGCCGTGGCCGATGCCGCCAAGGCCGCCGACCGCGAGGTCGTCGTGGTCGGGCGCGCCATGGAGCGCGTGTCGCAGGTCGCGCGCGAGACCGGCTATCTCGACGGCGTGCAGAATTTCCGCTCGACCGACATTTACGGCCATCTGCCGCAGGACAAGGTGCTGGCGCTCTGCACCGGCAGCCAGGGCGAGGCCCGCGCGGCACTGGCGCGCATCGCCAATGACGACCATCCGGAGATCACGCTCAACAGGGGCGACAGCGTGATCTTCTCCTCGCGCACCATTCCCGGCAACGAGAAGGCCGTCGGCTCGATCATCAACAATCTGATCCTCCAGGGCGTCGAGGTCATCACCGACCGAACCCATCTGGTCCACGTCTCCGGCCATCCGCGCCGCGACGAGTTGCGCGACATGATCGCCTGGGTGCGCCCGCAGCTCCTGATCCCGGTCCATGGCGAGGCCCTGCACCTGCATGAGCACGCAAAACTCGCGCGGGCGGCCGGTGTGCCGCGCGTGCTGGTGGTCCGCAATGGCGACCTGATCAAGCTCGGCCCCGGCGATCCCGGCATCATCGGCGAAGTGCCCTCGGGCCGCCTCTACAAGGACGGCGCGATCCTGGAGGATTCCAAATCGCGCGCGGTGGTCGAGCGGCGCCGGTTGGGATTCTCGGGCTGCGCCTTTGTCGCCATCGCCATGACCGAGCAGGGCGAGTTGGCCGACGATCCCGAGGTCGATCTCGTCGGCGTCCCCGAGAAGAACAGGGCGGGCGAGCTTTTTGACGAACTCGTCTTCGATGCCGTGATGTCGACCATCGAGGGTCTGCCAAAGGCACGCCGCCGCGATGCGGATGCGCTGGCGGAATCCGTCCGCCGCACGGTGCGGGCCGTCATCAACGAACATTGGGGCAAAAAGCCCCCCTGTCTGGTACATGTCCTGACAGTCTAATTTAGGCATGATCTTTTCGGAAAACCGCTTCACACTTTTCCGGATCATGCTCTGAGGGAGAGAAACATGCTGGGTCGGCTCAACCATGTCGCGATCGCGACCAAGGATGCCGTCAAGGCCGCAAAGATTTACGGTGCGGCGTTCGGGGCACAGATCTCGGAGGCCGTCGCGCTGCCCGAGCATGGCGTCACCACCGTGTTCGCGACGCTGCCCAACACCAAGATCGAGTTCATCGAGCCGCTCGGCGACGGCTCGCCGATCGCAAAGTTCCTGGAGCGCAATGCCGACGGCGGCATCCACCATGTCTGCTACGAGGTCATCGACATCATCGCCTCGCGCGACACGCTGGTGAAGGAGGGCGCAAGGGTGCTCGGTGACGGCGTGCCGAAGATCGGCGCGCACGGCAAGCCGGTGCTGTTCCTGCATCCGAAGGATTTTTCGGGCGCCCTCGTCGAAATCGAGCAGGCGTAGGGCCGAACCATGGCCGTCCAGATATCAACCGCGCTCGCGATCTACTTCGTCATCTGGTGGGTCGCGCTGTTCCTGACGCTGCCGTTCGGCGTGCGCAGCCAGCACGAGGACGGCGTCGGCGCGCCCGGCACCGATCCCGGCGCGCCGATCCTGACCGGCATGCGGCGCAAGTTGATCTGGACCACGATCATCTCGGCGGTCATCTACGGAATCGGCATGGCCGCCTATCAGGCCGGCTATCTCTCAGTCGAACGCTTGTCGAAATTGATGGGAATGCCGTTCTAGCTTCACCTCTCCCGAAGGGAGAGGTCGGATCGCATCGAAAGATGCGATCCGGGTGAGGGGTTCTTGTTTCGCTTTGCGCTGCGGCCCCTCACCCGGATTGCTGCGCAATCCGACCTCTCCCCGCTGGGGAGAGGTGTACCGCCTCGGCGACAGACCTTGCTTAGTCTCATCACTCGCTTAGAATTTTGCACTTGGTTTATTGCTTTTGGGGGAAAACGAATGACTTTTCAGAGGATCGTCATTGCGCTTCTGGTGCTGATCGTCGCCGGCATCGGTGCCATCGGCTACGTCGAGTGGCGAATGGCCGGGCAGGTGCGGACGCTGAAGGCGTTCGTGGAGGGCTACGTCTTCAACGAGGCGGTGATGGCCTGCGAGCAGGCGAAGAGCTCGACGCCGTTCAAATGGAACGGCGGCAAGAGCACCTCGGTGATCGGGCTGAACTCGGTCAAGCCAGATAAATACCACGTCAGCGCCAGCTACACGCTGGTGGCGGACAGCGTTTATTGTGATTACGATCCGATCAAAAGAAAGGCCGGGATCGGCTCGAGCTTCCTGGAGCGGGAGTAACGGTCCGGCCATGCCAGGCATGGGATGGGATCGTCATGGCCGAGGAGCGGGGAGACTACCGGATTCTGCATGAAGCGGCCTTGCGGGATTATCTCGCGGGCGTCCTGGGGCTGGCGGCAACGCTCGGCGGTGAGCCGCCGTCCTGGTCGATCACCGAGGTCGGCGACGGCAATCTCAACCTCGTCTTCATCGTCAAGGGCGCAAGCGGCGGCGTCGCCGTGAAGCAGGCGCTGCCCTATGTCCGTCTGGTCGGCGAGAGCTGGCCGCTGCCGCTGTCGCGCGCCCATTACGAATATCTGGCTCTGTCCAAGCAGGCCCAGCTCGCACCCGGCCTCGTGCCGGTCCTGCTGCATCACAACGAGGCGCTGGCACTGACGGTGATGGAGCTGCTCGAGCCCCACATCATCATGCGCAAGGGGCTGGTCGCGGGCACGCAATATCCGCGCTTCGCCAGTGACATCACCACCTTCATGGCGCGGACGCTATTCTTCACCTCCGATCACGCGCTCGCTGCTGCCGAGAAGAAGGACGCCATAGCCGCCTTCGCAGGCAACCATGCGCTGTGCAAGATCACCGAGGATTTGATCTTCACCGATCCCTATCGCATCGCCGAGCAGAACCGCTGGACCGCGCCGTACCTCGACGCGCTCGCCGCAAGCCTGCGCGAGGACATGGAGCTGCACGTCGCGGTCTCCCGGCTGAAGCTGAAATTCATGGCGAGTCCCGAGGCGCTGATCCATGGCGATCTCCACACCGGCTCGGTCATGGTGACGGAAAACCAGACGCGGGTGATCGATCCCGAATTCGCATTCTACGGCCCGATGGGATTCGACGTCGGCGCAGTGCTGGCCAATCTGCTGATGGCCTATTTTGCCTCCTCCGGCCACGAGCGCTCGCTGGGCGAGCGCCGCGCGTTCGAGGGCTGGGTGCTGGAGATCGTGGAAACGGTATGGAACGAGTTCGCGCGCAAGTTCCTCGATCTGTGGCGTGCTGGAGCCGCCGGTGACGCCTATCCTGCCGCGCTCTTCGCCGCCGAGAAGGGCGCCGCGCGGCTGGAGGCCGAACGCCACGCCTACATGCAGCGCCTGTTCGCCGACACCGTCGGCTTCGCCGCCGCCAAGACCATCCGCCGCATCTTCGGCCTCGCCCACAACATCGATTTCGAGCTGATCGAGGACCCGCGGAGGCGGGCGGCCTGCGAGACGCGGGCCCTGCGGCTGGCAAGGGCGATGATGGTGGAGACGGGATCGTTCCCGAATATCGCGGATGTCACCGCGGCGGCGCGAAAACTGCGCGACTGGCAGCCGGAGTTCGCGACTGGCTAGGGGGCATACGCACAATGCGCGAGCTCGCGAGCGCTACGCTCGCATACGTCACCCCATTCAAGGTGCTTGCATTCGACACACTACGAATGTTCAACTCGCTGATCGGAGCACGTCTGTATGGTCGGAGGGAACATGACGTTCAGGATGATGGCGATCGTCGCTGGTCTGGGGCTGGCACTTGCCGCCACGGCGGAGGCCCAGACGCCGCGCAAGGGCGGAACCATCCGCATGACGGCGCCTTATGGCTCGAGTTTCACCAGCCTGGACATTCATACGACCCAGCGCGCCCAGGACGAGATCTACGCCAAGGGTCTGCATCGGTCGCTCTACATTTGGGACTCCGCTGCGGGCAAGCCGGTCCTGGAGCTGGCCAAGGAGGACGCGGTTTCGGGCGGAGGTCTCGTTCACACCTTCAAGCTGCGCGACGACGCTTATTTCCACCATGGCCGCCAGATGACGGCCGACGACGTCATCTGGTCCTACAACCGCATCATGGACGGCACCAAGGCCTATCCCGGCGCGCGCTTTGTCCGCGTGATCGAGGGGGCGGCCGCGGTCGAAAAGGGCCAGGCCAAGGAAATCTCCGGCCTGAAGAAGATCGACGACTTCACGCTCGAGATGAAGCTGACCGAGAAGGTCGATCCGGGCTTCTACTTCTTCAACGCGCTGACGTCGATCTATCCCGCCGACGAGGCCGCAAAAGAGAGCTTCATCCAGAAGCCGATTGGCCTCGGACCCTTCAAATTCGTCGAGCACGTGCCGGGATCGCGCATTGTTCTGGAGCGCTGGGACCGGTTCTACAAGCCCGGCAAGCCTTACGCCGACAAGCTCATCGTGTCGGTCATGGGCGAGGCCGCGGCGCGCGATGTCGCCTTCCGCAACAAGGAAATCGACACCTCGGTGCTGGGACCGGCACAGTATGTCGCCTATCAGGCCGACGCCGACCTCAAGGGCACCATTGTCGAAGTCGCCGAGGTCTTCACGCGTTACATGGGAATGAATCCCGCCTTCAAGCCGTTCGCCGACAAGCGCGTCCGGCAGGCGATCAACTATGCCATCGATACCGACCTGATCATCAACAAATTGGTCAAGGGCAAGGCCTATCGGGCCACCAGCTGGCTGCCGCTGACCTCTCCGCTCTACGACAAGACCATGAAGCCCTATGCCTTCGATCCCGCCAAGGCCAAGCAGTTGCTCGCTGACGCCGGATATCCCACCGGCTTCGAGTTCGAATGGACCACAAGTCAGAATGAAAGCTGGGGCCTGCCGATCGTCACCGCCGTGATCCCGATGCTGGACAGGGTGGGCATCAAGGCGAAGGTCAAGCAGGTCGAGACCGCGGTGCTGGCGGAGGTGGTTCGCAGCGGCGACTACCAGGCCTTCGTCTATTCCCAGGCGACCGGCCCGGATCCCCAGGCGGCGCTGAAATGCTTCCACTCGTCGACGCCGCAATCGGCCTGCAACTACATGAACTTCAAAAATGCCGAGTTCGACAAGCTGCTCGATGAGGCCGGGCAGGCCGACGACGTCGCCAAGCGCGGCCAGCTGCTGCAAAAGGCCAATGCGCTGCTTTACGAAGAGGCGCCGGTCTGGTTCTTCAACTACAACAAGGCGGTCATGGCGGTGCAGCCGTGGCTCAAGGGGATTCAGTTGAACGCGACGGAACTGACCCACCAGAACGTCGAAAACCTCTGGGTCGACGAGACCTCGCCCGCGAAGTGACACGCGCTCTCGCGCTCCCTCCATCGCGGCAAACGATGGAGGGAGAGAGGAACGATGCCGATGCTCTCCTTCCTGATCCGTCGAATCCTGCAAACCATTCCGACCGTGCTCGCTGTCGTGCTGCTGGTGTTCGTGCTGTTCAGCATCGTTCCCGGCAGCATCGCCTCGACCATGAGCGACGACGTCGATCCGCAGGTCGAGGCGCGCATGAAGAAGCAGCTCGGCCTCGACGAACCCGTCTACGTCCGCTTCGGCGCCTACATCGCCAAGCTCGCGACCGGTGATTTCGGAACGTCATTCCGGACGCGCGAGCCGGTCACGGCGATGATCGCCAAGCGGACCTGGCCGACGCTGCAACTGATATTCGCAGCCATGGCGTTTGCGGTTGTCGTCGGCGTGCCGCTCGGCTTCATCGCTGCATTGCGGCCGGGCAGCATCGTCGATACGGCCACGATGGTCGTTGCGGTCTCGGGCCTTTCAATGGCCAAATTCTGGCTTGGACTGCTGCTGATGTACCTGTTCGCGTTGAAGCTCGGCTGGCTGCCGAGTTTTGGCTATGGGGATGGCGGAGGCAAATATCTGATCCTGCCGGCCGTGACCCTCGGCGTCTCGCCGATGGCGCTGCTGGCCCGAACGACGCGCGCCGCGGTCCTCGAGATCATGACCGCCGATTTTGTCCGCACTGCACGCTCGAAGGGCATGAGCGAGACCCGGGTCGTGCAGTGGCACGTGATGCGCAACGCGGCTGTGCTGATTCTCACGACAATCGGCCTGCAATTCGGCGCGTTGATGGGACAGGCGGTCGTCGTCGAGAAATTGTTCTCGTGGCCGGGCATCGGCTCGCTGCTCGTCGACAGTGTCCTGCAGCGCGACATTCCGGCCGTCCAGGGCTCCATTCTCGTGGTGGTGATGTTCTTTCTCGCGATCAACCTGCTGATTGACCTGCTCTACGGCGTGATCGATCCCAGGATCAGATACGCATGAAGCTGAGAGCCAATCTCATCATCGGCGGGGCCTTGTTCGCGCTTGCGATTGTCGTCGGGCTGCTCGCGCCCTGGCTGGCGCACACCGATCCCGTCCTGGACGCCAACCTGATGAATGCAGAGGAGGCCCCGAGCTGGACCTGGTGGTTCGGCACCGACGCGCAGGGCCGTGACATCTATTCCCGCGTCGTCTACGGCGCGCGCATCTCGCTGACGGTCGGCATCGTCTCGCAGCTCATCAACAGCGTCATCGGCGTAGGGTTGGGCCTGAGCGCCGGCTATTGGGGCGGCTGGTGGGACGATTTCGTGAACGGGCTGACCAATCTCATGCTCGCGATCCCCTCACTGATCTTCGCGCTCGCAATTATGGCGGTGCTTGGACCGGGCCTGACCAGCCTTCTGATCGCGCTCGGATTGACCAACTGGTCCTTCACCTGCCGGCTCGCGCGGGCATCGGCGCTGTCGCTTAGGAGCCAAGGCTATGTGCAGGCTGCAAGAGTGCTTGGCTACGGTGATTTGCGCATCATGATCACGCAGCTGCTGCCGAACATGCTCGGCCCCATTATCGTCATCGGCACGCTCGGCATGGGCAGCGCGGTCTTGTCCGAAGCGGCGCTTTCGTTCCTCGGCCTCGGCGTTCGCCCGCCTTTTCCAAGCTGGGGCAGCATGCTGTCGGAGGCGCGCGAGCAGATCACGACGGCGCCGTGGCTCTCGGTTTTTCCCGGCCTCGCCATCTTCCTGACGGTGCTCGGTCTCAATTTGCTCGGCGATGGCCTGCGCGACATTCTCGATCCACAATCGCGGAGCCGGCGTATATGACGGGCTCGCCGCTGATCGAAGTCGAGGACCTGCGCATCGACCTCAACCACGGTTCCAGCCGGGTTGCCGCCGTCGAGGGTGTTTCGTTCCGCATCGATCGCGGCGAGACATTCGGCCTGGTCGGCGAATCCGGCTGCGGCAAGAGCATTACGGCGCTCGCTTTGATAGGCCTGTTGCGGCCGCCGTTGTCGATCAGTGGCGGCACCATCCGATTTGACGGGCGGGAGATCCAGAGTCTTTCAGCCGCCAGGCAGCGGGCGCTGCGCGGCAATCGCATCGCCATGATCTTCCAGGAGCCGATGACGGCGCTGAACCCGGTTTCACCCGTGGGCCGGCAGATCGCCGAGATGTTCGTGCTGCACAAGGGAAAAAGCTGGCGGGAAGCCGACCAGCTGGCGGTCGAGGCGCTGGCGAGCGTCCGCGTCCCCGCACCGGAGCGGCGCGTCAAGGATTACCCGCATCAGCTGTCGGGCGGCATGCGTCAACGCGTGATGATTGCGATTGCACTGGCATGCGGTCCGGATCTTCTGATCGCTGACGAGCCGACGACGGCGCTCGATGTGACCGTGCAGGCCGAAATCATCGAACTGATGCGGAATTTATGCGCCGAGCGAGGAACAGCTGTTCTGATGATCAGCCACGATCTCGGCCTGGTCGCCAACGTCTGCCGCCGCGTTGCCGTGATGTATGCTGGCCGCATTGTCGAGGAGCGCGGCTCGGCCGATATCTTCCGGGCGCCCTCGCACCCCTATACGCAAGGCCTCGTCAATTCGCTGCCGCGGCTGGGGAGCAGGGCGGCACTTGGACGGACCCGGCTCACGGAGATCGCGGGCGTGGTGCCGGCGATCACGGATTTCCCGGCCGGTTGCCGGTTCAATCCGCGTTGCGCGCATGCGACCGAGATTTGCCGGACCGCCGCGCCGGAGACGACATGGCTGGGAGCCGGCGGTCTGGTCAGGTGTCATCACCATGCATGAACCCCAGAACATGCCGGGTGAGGACAGGGCGGGTAAGGGGAGGCCGGGCGACGATGTCATTCTCAGCGTCGAGGATCTCGCGGTTCATTTTCCCGTGGGTGGCAGCTTGCTGGGCCGCGGCCGGCGGCTGCTCCGTGCCGTCGACGGCGTCGATCTCGAGCTCAAGCGCGGCGAGTGCCTCGGCCTCGTCGGCGAATCCGGCTCCGGCAAGTCGACGGTCGCACTGTCGCTGCTTGGCCTGCTGACGCCGACGCGCGGCCGCATCGTGCTGGACGGGCAGGTGGTGACGAGCGGGCCATCCGGCGATCGAAAGGCATTGGCGCGCATCGTGCAGATGGTGTTTCAGGATCCCTACGCCTCGCTCAATCCACGCCAGACCGTTCGTCGCACGCTTGAAGATCCCCTGCGTGTGCATGGCGTCACCGCCGCAAGCGAGATCGAGGACCGCGTTGCGACGATGCTGCGGCACGTGGGCCTGCGGCCCGAACAGTCGGGCCGCTACCCGCATGAATTCTCGGGCGGCCAGCGCCAGCGCATCGGCATCGCGCGCGCGTTGATCCTCAATCCCAAAATCGTCATCTGCGACGAGCCGGTATCGGCGCTCGACGTGTCGATTCGCGCCCAGATCATCAATCTGCTGCTGGAATTGAAGGAAACCCTCGGCCTCTCCTACATCATGATCAGCCACGACCTCGGCGTCGTCGAACACATGAGCGACAGGGTCGCCGTCATGTATCTCGGCCGCATCGTGGAGGCCGGCCACTGGCGCGAAATCTTCGAACGGCCGGCGCACCCGTACACCCAGACCCTGATCGCCGCCATCCCCGATCCGCTGCGCCGCGCACCGCTGGCTACGACCGGGGGCGACCTTCCCAACCCGCTCAACCCGCCGAGCGGATGTGCGTTCAGCCCACGCTGTCGTTACGCCGAGGCGGTGTGTCGTCGCGAGCCGGGGCCATCGCTGGAGACGCGAGCCGATGGGCACGCGGTGAGGTGCTGGCGCGCTGATGAGATTGCGGGGCAGGCGGAGAGGGGATTGGCCTTGACGGAGGGCGGACACCTCTAGGGACGAGAGCAGAGTAGTGCATATGGCCCTTTGAGCGGTTGAGCGCGCGCCTCGCCCTTCGAGACGACCGCTTCGCGGTCTCCTCAGGATGAGGCTAAGCACTATCGGCGCCCGTTGAAACTCCCGCCGCGCACTCCATCCTCGTCCTGAGGAGCCCGCCATAGCGGGCGTCTCGAAGGATGGCCACAGATACAGCCTGCATATGCGATAGTGCCGCCTCGTCCGGGGGGGCATGACCATCGTCAATCTCACCGCCGCAGCGGGGCCATCTTGGGCGTTCCAGCTTTGGGCCTGTCTCGGTGCCGCCGTCGAACCGGCAATGTTCAACGAGGGCCCTCTCTCATCAGCCGATCGACACAGGGCGACGGAGCGGGATGGTCGGTTAGAGCGGGCAGAAGGACTTCATTGACGAAGTGGACGCTTCCACCTGGAATGCTGGAGAGCGAGGTCACCGCGACGACAAGATCAAGCTTGGGTAAAACATAGATGATTTGGCTACCCTTGCCTGCGGCGAAAAAGGCATCCAACCCCGTACTGGTGTGCGTAACCCACCAAAGATAACCGTAGGCCGCGCCAACCGGCGCGCCGCCGTCATTGTGCCTTGACGTGGAGTCGGCCACGTATTCGCTCGACACGAGCTGATCATGTCCCCAGCGGCCATGCTGGAGATAGAGCAGACCGAGTTTGGCCATGTCCCTGGCGCTGAGTGACAACGTAGATGCGCCAATCAGATGTCCTTCGGCATCGGCTTTCCAATCGAAATTCGCTATGTCGAGCGGGCCGAACAGATTTTGCTCCGCGAAGCTCTTGGAGTTCTGCCGGATCGCCCTTGCCAGAGCCACCGACAGCAGGTTGACGCTGTCATCGTCGTATTCGAACCGGGTGCCGGGCTCGTGGCGGATTGGTCGACTGAGTGTCCACTGCCACATCTCGTTCGGTGGAATGACAGCATTGGCACCGAACGGCGCCGCCGAATCGAAGCCGGAGGTCATCGTCAGAAAATCGCGAACCGTGATGTCGCGGACGTGTGCATCGAAAGTCGGGTCCAACGCTTCAGGCAAGAGCTCAGAAAGCTTTTGATCGACGCGCAGGTAGCCCTTGTCGAGTGCGATGCCGACCAGGATCGAAAGTACGCTCTTCGTGACCGAGTGCACGGGCAACAATGTCCGGGAATTCACGCCGGCCTTGTAGTACTCGAATTCCACGCAATCGCGCCGCGCGAGCACTACGCTTCGAACGGTGCGGTACTGGTCGGCGAGCAGGATCGGAAGTTTGGCCAACGCACTTTGCGCTTGTGCGAGGTTGCCAGCAGCCGCGGCTGAGAACAACAGCATTGCAGCAAGGCCGGTGCACCACTTTCTCTGCAATTGCCTCGCCCTCAGCTTGAGCCTACCGCTGACCGGATGCGCTATCGGTGCCACCGTGAAATTCTGCCCCGGTTTTGTCCGACGAGTCAAACCTGGTCGTGGCGGAGGGCTCAAGTCACTCGGCGCCAAATTCCTCAATCATTTCTACTTTGCCTTGGGGGAGTTTTCGCGGTTTTTTCTCGATGTCTCGATCCGCGCCCAGATCATCAATCTGCTGCTGGAATTGAAGGAAACCCTCGGCCTCTCCTACATCATGATCAGCCACGACCTCGGCGTCGTCGAACACATGAGCGACAGGGTGGCCGTCATGTATCTCGGCCGCATCGTGGAGGCCGGCCACTGGCGCGAAATCTTCGAACGGCCGGCGCACCCGTACACCCAGACCCTGATCGCCGCCATCCCCGATCCGCTGCGCCGCGCACCGCTGGCTACGACCGGGGGCGACCTTCCCAACCCGCTCAACCCGCCGAGCGGATGCGCGTTCAGCCCACGATGTCGTTATGCCGAAGACAGGTGTCGTCGCGAGCCGGGGCCATCGCTGGAAACGCGTCCTGACGGACATGCGGTGAGGTGCTGGCGAAGTGAGAAGATTGCGGGGCAGGTGATCTTGGCCGCGACCGGGGGCGGATAGCTACGCACCGTTTTTGGGACGTATGGTGCGATTGTCCAGCCCGCCTCTCCATCGTGTCATGATTTTTTCTTCGTAGCGCGAGCGATCAAATACGACGCGGTTGCTGTCCTCGATCCGGAAAATGTCGTCTTGGGCCGCGACAGAATCCACGAAGCGGGGCGATCGAATAGCCAGATCGACGAGGTCCCCGGCATATCTGAAAGGGTCGTGCAGATTCAAAGGAGAACATTGCCACGCAATAATTGTCAAAGGTCTCGAAATTTGAGAAGTCGGCTGCGCCGCATTCGGCCAAGGTCATGGCGGGGTAAAAGAAATCATTCCGTGGCCTCGATGTTGGCTGGGCCCATGGAGGTGGAGTTGGTTGTTGGAGAGCCCTCAGAACGCCAACTTGTTTCAACGCCCCGCCGATCCACTCCCATTGCCCCAGGCAATCGTGGTAGAAGGCCTCGCGCTGCGCGCCATTTTCATCGGGTAGGGATTGGATAAACCCGGTCGTTCGATCGTGATCCATCTTCCGATAAACCTCGAAGAGGAATTCGTAAGTGAGCGCGCCGACTGTCGCGTTTCGCATTCATTGACCTCAATCGTACCGACCCCAGGCCTTTGGCTGTTCGGCTAGGCAATAATCGCAAGTTTCCTCTGCGCCTGAGCGCGACGGAAACCTATAAAATTTGCAACGAGCGCGGGCACAAAAAAGAACAGCCCCGTGAATATCAGCGCGAAGTCCTTGTTTGTGTTGACGTGGGGCAAAGAGGGAAATCTGGCGAGCCCGATCGCGATGCAGGCCACAAAGAGCTTCGTGAATGCAAGGCAGAAGAAGGATGCCGAAAAAGGTGTTGGGACTGGACTTGGCAATCCAATTCCCGAGCCACCGGCCTGGAACCAGGACAAGGAACGTGACCACCCAGACGGCTGCAATCACACCCGAAAGCTCGAGTTCACTCATGCACGCTCCCCGCCATGAGATAACATTTTCCCGAGGGTCAACGCTGTCGGCGCAAGCGGTCTGCGCGGCTCCTCTTGTCGGGTTGCTGCGACCGCAAACCAGAGTCCGATCATGATGATCAACGTGCGGACACCTGCGACCAGGTTCCTGTTGAGCTTGAAGAAGTGGCCGGCAGCCTCGATCATGGTAGCGCCCGCGAAGGCCAGCGCGAAGGCAGAGAGCATTGCGTCCCCCAGTTGTGCGCGGGATAATGCTTTGCATGTCCTAAAGGACGCTTAGCCGGATCGATAAAAGCCAAGCGCGGCCCCGCCCGAGGCCAATGGGAACGATGGCAGCAGTCGCTAATGGCCAGACGGGAGGTCAGCGAGCTAGTCACAATCCGCCGCCCAGGATTTGGAGAAATGCGAGAGGTGACGCGGCCAGCATCGCTCCTGCGCAAAATCCGACGGTCCCGAGTGCGATGGCACCCAACCACTCGTGGTGTGCCCAACCGTAGGCGCCGCCAATGGCCGTGAAGATGCCAACGATCGAAACCGCCCATACGATTTGCACAGCGATTTTAGCCATTCTGATCATCGGTTCTTAACCTATCGCAGTACGCATCGGTCCAGTCTGAAGGCGTGCGTTTTGCGATCGCCCATTGCGTTACTGGCCTGCAATGGACAGGTAATGGGCATCGGGTTGAACGGAAGCCTATGCCACGTAACGTAAGCAATATTCCGACGGGGCGGACCTACTTGGGGTTCGCGTTGGTTTGGACCATCGTGACGTTTCTCATCTACTCGCTTTGCATTGCAGTATTTGCTGCCGGTCATTGGATAGCTGGCCTGTTTATCGTCCTTCTCACCGTTTATCTTTATGTTCGGCACAGCATTTCGATCGGCAAACGCGCGAGGCGAGGGCTTGTTCGTAGGCGGTAAGGTCAGCAATAGGCTATCGCCTTAACTCCCGACGCTGCCGACTAGATGAGGGCGGCGGTGGCTTGCGAGCGGGTTCTCGGCCGGCAGGGCGCGCAGCCATTTGCGGAAGCTGACGATTTCGGGACAATCCGCGGTGCCTTCAGGCGCAATCAGCCAATCACCCAAACCGGATCCCTCATTGATCCGGTCGCAGCGATAGCCCGGATGGTGGCCAAGACCGCGGGCTATCAGCAGGTCGACCTTGCCCTCAATCAACTCGTGCAAGCCCGCGGGCTGCAGCACCCGCAAACCGATCTCCGCATGCGCGCCGCGAAACGCCGCCAGCTCGAGGCGGCGCAGGTCGAAGCTGCCATGGACTCCCAGCTGCAGCAGCACCGCACCTGCCGGTTTCAATTGCGAGGTCGCATCCGCAATGTGGCGAAAGCCATCGGATATCCCGGGCAGATAGGCCTGACCGGCTGCGGTGAGGATGAGCTGCTTATGCAGCCGCTCGAACAGCTGCACACCGAGCCGCGCCTCCAGCGCTTTCACCTGTTGCCCTACGGCGGCGGGCGTCACGTGCAGCTCGTGCGCGGCCTGCTTGAAGCTGAGATGCCGCGCGGCCGCTTCGAATGCGCGAAGCGCGTTGAGTGGTGGAAGGGTGTAGGTCATCGCTGGCCAGTTTGTCACCGAATGGCTGCGTGCTTGCAATAGATTTTCTTGCGCTGAACCGCAGCAACTCTGCTTTGCGCCGGCGCGATGTCGCCGGATACGGTCAGCCCGCAATCCGGAGAAACCCTATGCCTCCAGCTCACATCGTCAGCCACAATCCCGCAACGGTCCACGCTCCCGCCGGCGGTTACTGCATGGGACTGGAATTGAAGCAGCATCGCCGCCTGTTGTTCATCAGCGGCCAGGTGCCGCAGACGTCCGACGGCGCCGTGCCGGAAGGTTTCGAGGCGCAATGCGAGCAGGCTTGGCGCAATGTCATGGAGGTGCTCGCCGCCGCCGGCCTTGGCGTCGAGCATCTGGTCAAGGTCACCACGTTCCTGACCGACCGGAACCAGGTCGTGACCAACCGTACCATTCGTCGCACGATGCTCGGGGAACACCAGCCCCCGCTAACGGTCATGATCGCTGAGACCGTCGACAGCAAATGGCTGTTGGAGATCGAGGCGATCGCCGCGGAGTGAGACCGGCCGACTTTGCAATGAGCCAATTATGTCAGGTGCCCAATGGCTGCGATCATCCATCCCTTTTACGAGTCGCATCGCGACGCAATGGAGGCGGCCATGCATCATCGCCTCGACCTCGCCGAAGCGATGTTGCGCGAGCGCGCGTATCTCACCGACATCGACGGGATCAGGCAGGAGGTGATGGACGAATTCGAAATCGTGCTCACCCAAATGCCCTATGTCGGAGGCACGGCAAGTCGTATGAGCGAGGTCTTCATGCGTCTGATCGGGTTTATCGCCATCAGCCGGGTGCTCCTGCGACGTGGCGTGTCGGTGCCTGTGATCGGCGACATCGAACGGGAAACCTACAAGGCGCAATTGATCGCCGTGCCCGAAGCGGAACGTCTCGCCTCGGGGCGTCAATTCATGTCGCGAGAGAGCCAGGCTCTGCTGCGCGAGCAGGCGGCAGAAAGCGTTACAGCAAGCCATCAAAAGGAGTTTCCGGAAGATTTCGTCTACGATTTCGTCGAGCCGACGCCGGCTGACGACTTTGAATTCGGCATCAACTACAAGGCCTGCGGCTTTTGCAAATTCGCGGCTCGCCATGGAGACAAGGAAATCCTGCCGAACATTTGTGGCCTCGATTTCGATGCCTATGCAACGCGAGGCATCCGCCTGGAAAGGACACAAACGTTGGCTGGCGGCGCCAGCCACTGCAATTTCCGGTTCTCGCGGCTCGCGCCCGATGCGACGTCGGAGAGTTAAGCTGCGTTCCCATATTCCGCGATAGAGGTGGCCCTGGATTGCGCCTGCCGCCGCATCGTCATTGCGAGCGCAGCGAAGCAATCCAGAATCTTTCCGCGGCTGCAGTCTGGATTGCTTCACTGCGCTCGCAATGACTGGGTTGATGCAGCATGAACGTCAGAGCATTTTGGGGGGCGCTACACACCGGCCGCCATGATGACATCGTGCTCCTGTTTTGCCCGACGGGTCAAACGTCGCTGTTGTGGGCTCGAACTTTCCGAGGCTGTGGGCTCCGAATTCCGAGCAAAATTCCTCAACGATTCCATGCGAGTTCTACTGTGCATGGGGTTGTTTTCGCGCTTTTTGTTTTGAGGCTTGTCTACTCCACCGCCTTCTCGCGCAGCCGCTGGGCGTAGACATTGATCACCAGCGCCGCCAGCAGGATCAGGCCGCGGATCAGGATCTTCAGGAAGCTGTCGATGTTGACGTGGTCGAGGCCGTTGTTGAGGACGCCCAGTACGAACAGGCCGACGATGGTGTTGCCGATGCCGCCGCGGCCGCCGAACAGGCTGGTGCCGCCGACCACGACGGCGGCGATGGAGTCGAGCAGATAGGTGTCGAACTCGTTCTGCTGCGCGCTGCCGAAATGGGCGACGCCGAGCATGCCGCCGATGCCGGAGCAGACCGCCGAAATCACCATCACCGCGCCGAGGATCAGCTTGACGTTGAGGCCGGAATACTCGGCCGCCTCGCGGTTGCCGCCGACCATGTAGACGTAGCGGCCGAAGCGCGTGTAGGTCAGCACCAGATGGCCGCCGAGCAGCATGATGGCTGCGACGATGACGATCCAGGGAATGCCACTGACTGAGCCGGAGCCGAGCGTGGTGATCACATCCGGCACCTTGTAGGCGATCTGGCCGCGCACCAGCAGCGCCGAGATGCCGGCTGCGATCTGCATCATCGCCAGCGTCATGATGAAGGAGGGGATGCCGATCACGGTCAGCCCCAGCGCATTGACGAGCCCGAGAGCTGCGCAGAGCAGGATGGCCAGCAGGATCGCAGCAGCACCGGGCAGGGGAATGTTGGGAATGTTGACGTAGGATTCCTGCAGCGTGAAGTAGGCGACGGCGATGCCGGTGACATTGGCGATGCTGGCGATCGACAGATCGATCTCGGCGCAGAGGATCACGAAGGTGAGGCCGACGGCGATGATGCCTGTCACCGACACTTGCGTGAGGATGTTGCCGAGATTGTCCAGCGTCGCGAAGGACGGGCTGGCGAACGCGAAGAAGCCGGAGAGGAAGATCAGCGTCAGGAACGGGGCGATGTTGCGCATCTGCGAACGCAGGAAGGGCGCGAGCCCCCGCGCTCGCTTCCCTGCCGCCAAAGCCGTCTCACTGCTCGCCATTGTGCTTCTCCGTCACGCCGCTTCCAGCAGGCGGTCCTTGCTGACCGGCTCATTGGCAAATTCCCGCACCAATGCGCCGCGCTTGAGCACGAGGATGCGGTCGGCCAGCGACAGCACCGTCTCCGGCTCGGTCGACAGCACGATGATGGCAAGCCCCTTGGCGCGGAGGTCGCGGACGATGTTGATGACGTCGTTCTTGGCGCCGACATCCATGCCGCGGGTCGGTTCGCACAGCACCAGGAGCTTCGGCGGGTAGGTCAGCCACTTTGCCAGCGCGACCTTCTGCTGATTGCCGCCGGAGAGCATGCCGAGGTCGAGGCCGACCACCGGCGGCCTGATCTGCAACTGCTGGACCTGCCGCTTGGCGATGTCGCGCTCCTGCGCCGGCTTGAGCAGCAGGGACGAGATGCGATCGAGAATGCTGATCGAGATGTTCTTGTAGACCGGCTCCTGGTGGAACAGCATGGCGCGCCGGCTTTCTGGCACCAGCGCCACACCGGCGCGCCGTGCGGCGGCCGTGCTGGCGAAGGTTCTGGCCTTGCCGTCGACGGCGAGCGTGCCGCCGTCCGGCCTCAGCTTGCCGAACAGGATGCGCGACAATTCCTGCTGGCCGCAGCCCATGAAGCCGTAGATGCCAAGCACCTCGCCGGCGCGCGCCTCGAAGGAGACGTCCTTTAGGCTGCGGGCCAATGAAAGCTGGTCGACTTTCAGCACCACCGAGCTGTTGCTGGGGCGCGGCAGCATCAATTCATCGTTGTAGCTGTGCTCGAGCACTTCGCCGCCGCGGCCGATCATGGCCTCGATCAGCGCGCCCTTGCTGGTTGCGGTGCTTGCTGTCTCGGCGACCTTCCGCCCGTTGCGGAACACGGTCACCGTGTCGGACACGCGCAAGATGTCCTCGATGAAATGCGAGATGAAGACGATGCCAGTGCCTTGCTCGCGCAGCCGCCGCAGCGTCGCGAACAGGCGCTCGACCTCGGGCGGGGAGAGGGCTGAGGTCGGCTCGTCCAGGATGACGATGCGCGCGCCGGAGAACAGCACGCGGGCGATCTCGATCAGCTGCTGGAGCCCGATCGGGAGATCGCCCAGCCTGCTCATCGGATCGACGTCGATGCCGAACCGGGCGAGCTGCTCGCCGGCCTCGCGCGCCATCCGCCGCCATTGCACGAGGCCAAGCTGGTTGGTCGGCTGGTTGCCCAGGAACACGTTCTCCGCGACCGTCAGGTCGGGCGCGACGCTGAGCTCCTGGTGCACCATGGCGATGCCGGCCGCGTGCGCATCGCGGGCCGAGCGGAAATGCGTCTCCGCCCCGTCGATCAGGAAGCGGCCGGAGAACTCGGTATGCACGCCGGCGATGATCTTCATCAGCGTGCTTTTCCCGGCGCCGTTCTCGCCGACGAGACCATGGATCTCGCCGGGCGAGAGCGCGAAGTCGACACCACGAAGCGCTTCGACGCCGCCAAAACTCTTCGTGATGCCCTGGAGTTCGAGGATGGGCTGTTGTCCCGCAGGCATGGAAGCTCAGATCTTGGAGGCTCAGATCAGGAAGTGATCCTGCATCCACTGCATCCCGGCGGCGTTTGCCTTGGTCACGACCGGACCGTCGGTGACGACGTTCTTCGGGATGCCCTGTCCGCTCTTCTCGCCGCCGACGACCGCGGAAACGCCCGCGATAATGGCGCCACCATGGATGCGGCAGGACGGATTGCGCACGGTCGCGAACATGCGGCCCTCGCTCACCGCCTGGATTGCCGGCGGCATGGCGTCGACGCCGCCGATCAGGATGTTGGTGCGATTGCGCGCCTTCATGATGTTGGCGGCGGCGAGCGCCATGTCGTCATTGTGGAAGAACGCCGCGTCGATCTGCGGATACTTCGTCAGATAGGTTTCCCAGAGCCGCGCGGTCTTCGACACGTCCCAATCGGCCGGCTGGGTGTCGAGCACCTCAATGTTCGGGAACTGCTTGACGACGGTGTTGAAGCCTTTTGCGCGCCCTTGCGCGCCGGTATGGCCGAGCGCGCCCTGGGTCATGATGATCTTGCCCTTGCCACCCATGGCGTTGCAAAGCGCCTGCGTCACCGAGGCGCCCATGAACTCGTTGTCAGGGGCGAGGAAGGAGTGGACGTTGATCTGGTCGAGCGGGGCGATCAGCGTGTCCATGTCGATCACGGGCGTGCCGGCGTCGATCATCTTCTGCACCGGCTGGGTGAGGGTGCCGATGCCGAAGGCCTGGATCGCGACGAAATCCCATTTCTGCGAGGCCATGTTGTCGATCGCCGCGCGCTGCTTTACGGCGTCGAGCTGCCCGTCGAACCAGGTCACCTCGACGTTGAATAGCTTGCCCCAGAATTCCGCGGCCTGCTTTCCTTGCGCGCACCAAGTTGCCTGAAGGCCCGCGTTGGAGAAAGCCGCCTTCAATGGCTTCTCCGATCGTCCGACTTCGGCTGCTAGCGCAGGGTTTATGCCTAAGCTGCCGAGGATGGCAGTCGCGGCGCCGGCGGTCGCTGCCGCCTGAAGAAGATCGCGCCTGGTCGTCGAGAAATCTTTCGTCCCGGACATCGCTCGCTCCCATGAATTTGTCGTCGGCGCGTCATTGATTGCGCGACCGATGCGAAAGTGTCTCACAATCGGAAAGCTCACGCCACCCAATCTGCAATCGCGGGACAAATCGCTGCGGCGCGGTGGTGCAGCGCAAAGCGTTACGCTGCGATGCCGGCGAATGCATCGATATCGACCAGCAGTTGATCCCATGCCCGCGCAATGTCCGGCGACCATTCGGCGCCGAGCAGGTCGCGCAGCGTATCCCTGATGATGGCGAAGAAGGCGATGAACAGCTCACGCGGCGTGCCATCGGCATCGTGCGAAGCGACTCCGCAGGCAATCAGGCGAAAATGTCTGCTGCGTGTGCCTGCGAAGTCGAGAATCGCCTCGATCGTCAGCGCCAGCATCGACCCTTCACGAGCTCGCTGCCTTGCACGCGGAAGCTCTGTTCGATCGGATGAGGGGAAGCATTTATGACCGCTTCAGCCACGCAGACAAAAAAAGAGCGGGGCCCTAGCCCCGCTCGAAAATTGTGTCGACCCTATTATCCCCGATTCTAAGATTTGCTCTTGATTGACGGGGCGACGCTGCGTTTTGCGCGCCAGGGGCTCCTCCCGAGACTTGGACCACCAGACTTCAACCTCACGGTCAAGCCTGAGCAAGGGGGATGCTAGATCAACTTTTCTCACTTGTCATCATTTTCGGCAACGAATGTTCAAAATTCGAGCAATCAACGAAATGTTCGGGCTTTTCGCCGCATAAGCATATGACAAATATAAGAAATCTGTGGGAGGGCAGGGCGATGGGACTGCCTCATTTGCCGGACTTTCCCTCAGTGAAGTGTCCGGACCACAGTTTTCCGGAAGTTTGCGCTGGCCCAAGCGGGCGGCGGAACGGACCTCGACTCGACCCTGGCGCGGTGTTTAGTTAGCAGGCGAACGAATGGCTCGGCGGATGCGCGGACGACTGCAAAAATTCCTACCCATCGTCCTGCTCGCGCTGGTGATGCAGGTGCTGGCGCCGATTGCCGCCTGCTTGGCGGCAGGCCAGGCCGTTGCCGATCCGCTCCAGACCGCTGTCATCTGCCACAGTGCGAGCGAGCAGGGCGGTCAGAGCGATCCGACCGCACATGCCGGTGCGTGCGCACTCTGTTGCCTGGCCCAGGCCAACGCGTCATTTGATTCGCCGCCGCAAGCCGCGCTTTCCATTCCTTTCCGCCATGTCGAACGTGTGGTGTGGCGCGAGGCGGAAGCCCCCGCTGTTGCCACCCCTAAGGGCTCAAGCGCCCAGGCGCGCGGGCCGCCCCATTCTTCCTGACGACCTTCAACGTCGCCGCGGCCCGTCCGTCGGCGATTGATGCTGTCAATTGGCCGGCGATGGCTGCCGGCGTCAGGAATGCCCCATGTTACGTTGTCATGCCCGCCGCGGCGTGAGTGTCGTGGCCGTTCAGGCCGCGTTGCTTGCGTCATCGGGTGGAGTTTTCGCTCAAACCAGCAGCGCGGTGCTGCCACCGGTAACGGTCGATGCCCCCGCACCGGCAAAGCCCAAGCCGGCAATCCGGCAATCGAGACCGCGCTCTGCTTCCCCGGGTCACTCGACCAAGCCCGTTGCACGGAACGCAACCCTCAATGCTCCGGCCCAAAACACGGCAGCGACAGCCGGCGCCGCGCGAGATGGTCTCAATCGGTCGCCCGCCGGTCAGACCTCGACGACCATCGATCGCAGCCAGTTCGACAACCGACCATCGTTTTCGGTCAGTGACGTGTTGCGGGACAGTCCAGGTATATCGGTCAAGCAGGGAAATGGACCGCGCGACTTCGGCATCTCGATTCGCGGATCGAACGCGCGGAACGGGTTCGGCATCCGCAATCTCCTGATTTTCGAGGACGGCTTTCCTGTAACCCAGCCAGATGGACTGTCGCGGAGCGATCTGATCGATCCTCACGCCTATGGTGCTATCGACGTGATCCGCGGTCCTTCGTCGGCGCTCTATGGCAACTACGCGACCGGCGGCGCGCTCAATTTTCGAACACGGCCGGGCGGGACGATCGACGGCGTCGAATACGGCGTTGACGGGGGCAGCTATGGCTACCTCAACAACTATCTCGCGGCCGGCAAGAAGGTCGGAAATTTCGAGGGCTCGCTATTTGCAAGCGACGCGCGGGGTGACGGCTACGTCGGCAACAGCTGGTTCAATACGCAGACTGTCAACTTCTTGGGAACGCTCCAAGCGACGCCGGACGACCGCTTCACGGTCAAGATCATCAACAACGACCTCAGCACGCGGCTGCCGATCCGCTCCTCGTTGAACCAGTACGACCAAAATCCCTTCCAGCAGGGATGTGCGACCAGCGCTACGGCAGCCCCCGGCTGCGGCACGGTGACGTTGTTCAACAACGGGTTCAACGCGGTAGCGGGGACCGACAAAGAGACGGCGGTGCAAGCTGGTCTCGGCCGCAACGACCGCCGCACGATCGCTGGCGGCCGATGGGAGCACGATTTCGACAATACGACGACTTGGCGCAACCAGTTCGTCTTCGATGACAGAAACATCAGTCAGCCGACGGGTTCGACCAGCACCATCGGGGATTTTCCGTCATACAACTACATGAGCGATCTGACTAAGCGGGGCGAGATTCTCGGCCTGGAGTCGACCACGTTCCTCGGCGCCTTCTACAACACCTTGAGCGCGTCGAGCGACACGCGCAACGTGATGCCAGGTGGCAACGCCACGCTCGGTAGGCTGTCGAGCAATCTCTATAGCGAGACCACCAACTACGGCGTGCGTGCGCGGGAGGAACTCAAACTGACGACCTCGTTGACAGCAGTCGCTGGCGTCGGTTGGGAAACCACCGTTCTGAAGGGAGTAAACACTGCGTATGCGTACGCCGGCCCCACCGGCATCACCACGACAACGCTCACGACCGCGGATCGACAGTTTCAAAATGCCGCTCCGGAGTTGGCGCTCCTCTACAATCTCAACAACGAGTGGCTGTTCCGTGGGCGGGTCGCCACCGGCTATGGCACCCCGCAGGTTTCGAATCTTTTTGTTCTTCCGACCGGGCTTTCAGGCAACAACACCCAGCTCCATACGCAGAAGAATCTCGGTTACGACCTTGGTTTCGATTGGACGCCGAACAACACGCTCAAGCTGAGCGCGACGGGCTTCTATGAGTTCTTCCGCAATGAGATCGTCAACCAGGCAACGCCGATCGTCGGTACAACTTACTCGTTCAATGCGCCGCGATCGGAGCACCGGGGCGTGGAGCTTGCGGCTGACTGGACGTTCTTCCCGGGCTGGAGATTCACGGCGGCGTACACGTATCTCGATGAGGTCTACACCGAGTACGTCGAGAACATCACCAATGGCGCGGTGTTCAGCTTCAACCGGGCCGGTAACAAGATCCCCGGCGTCTCGCCGAACGAGGTGACGGCCCGGATTGGTTACGATGAGTTTGCCGGACCGCTGACGGGTCTCGGAGGCTTCCTCGAGATCCAGTGGAAGGACTCCTTCTATATGGACAATGCGAATCTGCTGAAGGCGCCCGGTTACGAACTCGTCAACGTAAACGTTCACTACAGGACTGATCTGGTGTCCGACTCCTTCAGGTCCTTGAACCTGTTTCTCGAAGTCAGAAACGTGTTCGACCGTACCTACGTTGCCTCGGCAAACAACATCGCCAACACGGTAACGGCGGCCGGCATTCAAAATCCTGCGAGCGTGCTTGCAAACACGACGGGGTCGATCTACGCGGGCTCGCCGCGCACGTTCGTTGCGGGTATGAAGGTGGCGTTCAGATGATCCGGGCTCTCGAAGGGAGTAGGGCCATGGTCCGAACTGGCTTGCTCGGAATGGTCGCCCTCGCACTGTTGCAGAGCACCGCACTTGGGCAGATGCATGGTCAGCATGGGTCGGAGGCCGCCTGTGACGAGCCGACGCTGCGTTGTGCAACCAAGGTGACGCCTGCATTCGGTCCGGACGGGACGCTGTGGGTGGCCTGGATGGCGGGTGGGCAGGTCTCGGTCGCGAGTTCGCCGGATGCGGGGCACAGTTTCTTGCCCCCCAGCCAGGTCACGACGAAGCGGCTGAATCTTGACTGGGGGCCGGATGCCCGACCGAAGATCGTGGTCGATCGCAAGGGCGGCATCGCGCTCGCATTCTCGATCTTCAGAGATGAGGCATTCAACGGCCAGGTGCTCTATACGCGCTCGGGCGACGGCGGGAAGAGTTTTGCGGAGCTGGAGCCGATCACCGCCAGCAACGAGAGCCAGCGTTTTGAAGCGGTGGCGCTTGATCAGGATGGAACGGTCTTTGCGGCCTGGCTCGACAAGCGCAATCGCGTCCCTGCGAAGCAGGCAGGCCAGAAGTACGATGGTGCGGGGCTGTTCTTTGCCTCGTCACGCGATGGCGGCGCTATTTACGCAGAGGCCAGTCTCGCGCACGACAACACCTGCGAATGCTGTCGGTTGGGGCTGACATTTGCGGCACCGGGCCGACCGGTCGTGATCTTCAGAAATATCTTCGAAGGTGGCGTACGCGATCACGCGGTGGTGACGTTCACCGACGTCTCGACGCCAGGTGAAATCCGTCGGGTCAGCAATGACGACTGGAAGATCAACGCATGCCCGCATCACGGGCCGAGCCTGACCGTTGCGCCGAACGGAACCTATCACGTCGCCTGGTACACCAATGGGAAGACGCGGAGGGGATTGTTCTACGCCCATTCTCGCGACGAAGGCCGCACGTTCTCTGCGCCTATGGCGCTGGGCCGACCAGATCGCAACCCGACGCGCCCCTTTGTCCTCGCTGGCGCGCTGGGAACCGTGATGGTCTGGAAGGAGTTCGACGGCGAGAAGACTTCGGTCCAGATGATGATGTCCCACGACGATGGCGAGACGTGGTCGTCGCCCAGGACCATTTCGAGCACATCGGATACCTCAGACCATCCCTTGCTGGTTTCCAATGGCCGACAAATGTACCTGTCATGGATGACGAAGGCGGATGGCTATCATCTCAGAGCGATTGAGGACCAGCCATGAGACGTCGATTTGCAGGCATTCTGGGATTGAGTATCCTGATCGCGTCAGCGTCTGCGCTCGGGGCACCTGCGGCTCTCAAACCATTTGAGCGGGGCTCGTGGCAACGCGTGCTGAGGAGCCATGCGGGTCGTCCGACGCTCGTCCACTTCTGGGGTGTAACTTGCGGGCCCTGTAAGATCGAGCTGCCGTTGCTTGGGCAGTTTGTGAAGGACCATCCTGAGATTGATGTGGTCACGATCAGCGCAGATCTCGTACCCAACCTGTCGGCCGCGACGCAATCGATGCTCGACAAGGCAGGGCTTTCGTCGACCGAGAATTTCATCTTCGGTGATGGCTTTGTCGAGCGTTTGAGGTTCGAGATTGATCCTGCCTGGCAGGGCGACATCCCCAGGACAATGCTTATCTCTCGGGACGGAACCATTGCGACAATCGAAGGGTCGGCCGAAATTACCGATCTCGAAAAATGGTCGGCCGAACAAATCTCCACACACTGATACTCAGTCTGCAAAACAGGATCTCGATATGAAGGCTATGTTGAAAGATGGGCTGCTCGCGGCGTTCGCCCTCGCGCTTTGCGTCGTTCCGGTTCGCGCCAGCGACGTCAAGGCCGGCGATCTCGTGATCTCGCAGGCCTGGAGCCGCGCTACGCCGAGCGGCGCAAAGGTCGCCGGCGGCTATCTCACGATCGAGAACAAGGGAGCTGCGCCGGACAAGCTCCTCAGCGTCTCGGCGGAGATCGCGGGCAAGGCCGATCTCCACGAGATGACGACGGAGAACGGCGTGATGAAAATGCGCCCATTGGACAAGGGTCTCGCAATCGAACCGGGCAAGACTGTGAAGTTCGCGCCAGGCGGCTACCATTTGATGCTTCAGGAGCTGAAAGCGCCGCTCAAGCAGGGCGACAAGGTGCCAGTGACGCTGGAGTTCGAGAAGGCCGGGAAGGTTGCGGTGACCCTCGACGTCCAGGGCGTCGGCGCCCAGGCGCCCAGCGATGGCGGCCAAATGATGAAGAAAATGCCGGATCATTCGGGAATGAAGATGTGACGAGCATGATCTGGACTTGCGGGAGACCAAACATGGCAAAGACATCCTGGCTCATTGTTCTGGGCGCACTTGCGGCAACACCGGCGAGTGCGCACGTCTTCCTCGAGGCCAAGCAGGCCACGGTCGGAGGATCGTACAAGGCCGTCTTCGCCGTGCCGCACGGCTGCGCGGGTTCGCCCACGGTGAAGATCCGCGTGCAGATCCCGGAGGGCGTCATCGCGGTGAAGCCGATGCCGAAGGCGGGCTGGAGCGTCGATGTGGTCGAAGGTAAATATGCCGGCGAATACGACTATCACGGCAACAAGCTTTCCTCCGGCGCCAAGGAGGTGACGTGGTCCGGCGGCAAGCTGCCGGACAAGAACTATGACGAGTTCGTCATGCACACCGTCCTGACCGACACGCTCAAGCCGAACATGACCCTGTATTTTCCTGTCGTCCAGGAGTGCGAGACCGGCGTCAGCCGCTGGATCGAAATTCCGGCAGAGGGGGCGGGGCATTCGCATGAGGGCAAGTCGCCGGCACCCGGCGTGAAGCTGTTGCAAAAGCCCTGATGCGCCTTCTCGCCGCGCTCGCGACGCTGCTCCTCGTTGTCGGCTTCGCGACGACAGCGTTGGCGCACGCGGCACTGGTGTCGGTCGAGCCGGCAAGCGGCAGCTTGCTTACGACCGCGCCGATGGCGGTGGAGCTGCGCTTCAACGAGGCTGTGACGCCGGGCGCGGTCCGGTTGATCGACGGCGCGGGCAGGGCGCGGGACGATGCGCGCGTCAGAGCATCGGGCGAGACCATCTCGATTGCGATGCCGCCCGACCTGCCGCAGGGGACGACGGTTGTGAGCTACCGCGTGATCTCGCAAGACGGCCATCCCATTGCGGGATCGGTGATGTTCTCGATTGGCACGCCGACGGCGACACAACCTGACGCGACGGCGGAGCGCGGGCTGAATGCGCTGATCTGGCTTGCGCGGGTCGGTCTCTATCTCGGGCTCTTCGGCGGCGTCGGCGGCGTGTTCTTTGCGCGGTGGATTGCATGGGCGATGACGGGCACGACAGTGCCGCGCGTCGCGCTCGCGGTTGGCCTTCCCAGCGCCATTATCTCGCTCGGCGTGGTAGGTCTTGATCTCCTCGGCTTGCCGCTGAGGGCTCTCGCGACTATTGCCCCCTGGAAGGTCGCATTCGCGACCAGCGCCGGCCCCGCCTTGCTGGTCGCCATCGCCGCGATGCTGCTCGCGATGATGGCGTTGCGCGGCGCTTGGTATGCGCGCGCTCTTGCTGCGATCGCGTTTGTCGGTGTGGGCCTGTCACTCGCCATGACCGGGCATGCCGCGACGGCGCCGCCCGAGGTGCTGATGCGGCTGGCGATCTTCTTCCACGGACTCGGTGTCGCCTTCTGGATCGGCGCATTGGCGCCGCTGGTTGCGGTTGTGTCTAAACCGACAGCAGCAACATTGCCGGTCGTGAACCGCTTCTCCAGTCTGGCCGTGCCGGTCGTCGGCATGCTGGCATTGACCGGCCTTGTGCTCGCGATCGTTCAGCTCGAAAAGTTGTCCGCGCTGGTTGAGACCAGATACGGCCTCATTCTCTCGATCAAGCTGGCGCTGGTCCTTACCCTGCTGACCCTCGCTGCGATCAATCGCTTTCGCCTGACCCCGGCGCTGGCAAGGGATCGCAAGACTGCGCCCGCATTGAAGCGCGCGATCCTGTGCGAATGCGTGATCGCGCTTGGCATCCTCGCTGTGGTTGCCGGCTGGCGCTTCACGCCGCCGCCGCGAACCATCGTTCCGGAGACGCCGCTGGCGATCCATATTCACACCGACAAGGCCATGTTCCAGGTCCTGGTGTCGCCGGGCAAAGCTGGTGTGGATGATTTCGTGCTCCAACTCATGACCGGCGAGGCGATGCCGCTGGCGGCCAAGGAGGCGACGCTGACCCTCAGCCTGCCCGACCGCGGCATCGAGCCGATGGAGCGCGCCGCCGAACTCGGACCGGATGGCTACTGGCACGTCGGCAAGGTCGAGCTTCCCTTCGCCGGCCGCTGGCACATGCGCATCGATGCCCTCGTGACCGATTTCGAGAAGATCACGCTGGAGGACGAGTTCGAGGTGGCGCCGCCCTAAATCCGCCGCGCCCGGCAGCTCAAGTTGAACCTGAGGTCGACGGAAAAATGACAGGAATTTCGCTGCCTTAGCGGCTTTTCCTCAGTCCCGGTCTTGTATTTTCGCTCCCAATCCGGTTTCACTGCAAACCGTCGCTGATTCTTCGAGTATTGCCATGCGGTTGTCGCGGTTCTTTCTGCCAATCCTGAAGGAAAATCCGAAAGAGGCGGAGATCGTCTCGCATCGCCTGATGCTGCGCGCGGGCATGATCCGGCAAGAAGCCGCCGGCATCTACGCCTGGCTGCCGCTCGGCTTTCGTGTGCTCAAAAAGATCGAGCAGATCGTGCGCGAGGAGCAGGACCGCTCCGGCGCGCTGGAACTGTTGATGCCGACGCTGCAGCTCGCCGACCTCTGGCGCGAAAGCGGCCGCTACGACGCCTACGGCCCGGAGATGCTGCGCATCGCCGACCGCCACAAGCGCGAGCTGCTGTACGGGCCGACCAATGAGGAAATGATCACCGAGATCTTCCGCGCCTACGTGAAGTCCTACAAGAGCTTGCCGCTCAACCTCTATCATATTCAATGGAAATTCCGCGACGAGCAGCGTCCGCGCTTCGGCGTGATGCGCGGCCGCGAATTCCTGATGAAGGACGCCTATTCCTTCGACCTCAACGAGGCGGCGGCACGCGTCGCCTACAACAAGATGTTCGTCGCGTATTTGCGCACCTTCGCGCGGATGGGGCTGAAAGCGATCCCGATGCGCGCCGAGACCGGGCCGATCGGCGGCGATCTCAGCCACGAATTCATCGTGCTCGCCGAGACCGGTGAATCCGGCGTCTTCATCAATCGCGACGTGCTGGATCTGCCGGTGCCGGGCGAGGACGTCGACTATGATGGCGATTTGACGCCGATCATCAAGCAGTGGACGTCGGTCTATGCCGCCACCGAGGACGTCCACGACGCCGCGCGGTTCGAGCAGGAAGTCCCCGAGGACAAGCGCCTGAACACCCGCGGCATCGAGGTCGGCCAGATCTTCTACTTCGGCACCAAATATTCCGAAGCGATGAAGGCGATGGTGGCGGGCCCCGACGGCGTCGACGTGCCGATCCATGGCGGCTCTTACGGAGTTGGCGTCTCGCGCCTGCTCGGCGCCATCATCGAGGCCTGCCACGACGATGCCGGCATCAAATGGCCCGAAGCAGTTGCGCCGTTTCGCGCCGTGGTGCTGAACCTCAAGCAGGGCGATGCGGCCGTCGACGCGGCCTGCGAGAAGCTCTATGCGGAGCTTAGCGCCAAGGGCGTCGACGTGCTCTATGACGACACCGACCAGCGCGCCGGCGCCAAATTCGCCGCTGCCGACCTGATCGGCATCCCCTGGCAGATCATGATCGGGCCGAAGGGGCTCGCCGACGGCAAGATCGAGCTCAAGCGGCGCAGCGACGGCGCCCGCGAGACGATGTCGCCTTCGGACGTCGTCGCGCGCCTGGTCGGCTGAATATTGTTCATCGCGCGATGTCGAGGCCGCCAATCCGGCCACATTTGACCCCGAATCATGGGATTATCGAGCGATGGATGAGACCATGACCGAAACCGCGAAAACCGCGCCTTTTGCGCCATTCGAGTGGATGCTGTCGGCGCGTTACTTACGGGCGCGCCGCAAGGAGGGATTCATCTCGGTCATTGCCGGGTTCTCCTTTCTCGGCATCATGCTGGGCGTGGCGACGCTGATCATCGTGATGGCCGTGATGAACGGCTTCCGGAAGGAGCTACTCGACAAGATTTTGGGCCTCAACGGCCATATCCTGGTGCAGCCGCTGGAATCGCCGCTGACCGACTGGAAGGACGTGGCCGAACGGATCAGCCAGGTCGAGGGCATCCGGCTCGCAGCTCCCGTGGTCGACGGCCAGGCGCTGGCGTCCTCGCCCTGGAATGCCTCGGGCGTGCTGGTGCGCGGCATTCGCTCCGACGATCTCAACAACCTCACCTCGATCGCTAAGAACATCAAGCAGGGCTCGCTCGACGGCTTTGACGAGGGCCAGGGCGTCGCGATCGGCCGCCGTTTGGCCGACCAATTGTCGCTGCATGCCGGCGACAGCGTGACACTGGTGGCGCCGAAGGGCGCGGTCACCCCCATGGGCACGACGCCGCGCATAAAACCCTACAAGATCGTCGCGGTGTTCGAGATCGGCATGTCCGAATATGATCTCGGCTTCGTCTTCATGCCGCTTGCGGAAGCGCAGGCCTATTTCAACCGCAGCAGCGACGTCACCTCGATCGAGGTGTTCACCACCAACCCTGATCGCATCGACGCGTTCCGCAAGGCGGTGACGGATGCCGCGGGCCGACCGGTGTTCCTGGTCGACTGGCGCCAGCGCAACTCCACCTTCTTCAACGCGCTCCAGGTCGAGCGCAACGTGATGTTCCTGATCCTGACCATGATCGTTCTGGTCGCGGCGCTCAACATCGTCTCCGGCCTGATCATGCTGGTGAAGGACAAGGGCAGCGACATCGCGATCCTGCGCACGATGGGCGCCTCGCAAGGTTCGATCATGAGGATATTCCTGATCACGGGCGCCTCGATCGGCGTGGTCGGCACGCTGGTCGGCTTCTTCGTCGGGCTCGTGATCTGCCTCAACATCGAATCGATCCGGCAATTCCTGTCCTGGCTCACCAGCACCGAGCTGTTTTCGCCGGAGCTTTATTTCCTGTCGAAACTGCCCGCCGAGATCGACATCGGCGAGACCACGGCGGTCGTCATCATGGCGCTGACGCTGTCGTTCCTTGCGACGCTCTATCCGTCCTGGCGCGCCGCGCGCCTCGATCCCGTCGAAGCGCTGCGGTACGAGTGAGGGGCTGATGGAGCAGCAGGGGGCTGAAGATGTACCGGTCATTTATCTCCACGAGATAAAGCGGCAGTACTTGCAGGGCGAGGCGACGCTGACGATCCTGGACGGCGCCAAGCTCGCGCTGTGGGCCGGGCAGTCGGTCGCGCTGGTGGCGCCGTCGGGCTCGGGCAAGTCGACGCTGCTGCATATCGCAGGCCTGCTCGAAGCCCCCGATTCCGGCGAGGTCTATGTCGGGGGCCTACCGACCTCGCAGCTGCCCGACATCGAGCGCACGCAGCTGCGCCGCACCGATATCGGCTTTGTCTACCAGTCGCACCGGCTGCTGCCGGAGTTCTCGGCGCTGGAGAACGTGATGATGCCGCAGATGATCCGCGGCCTGAAGAAGTCCGAGAGCGTCAAGCGGGCCAAGGAGATCCTGGGCTATCTCGGGCTCGGGGACCGCATCACGCATCGTCCGGCCGAGCTGTCCGGCGGCGAGCAGCAACGCGTCGCGATCGCGCGCGCGGTGGCGAACGCGCCGCGGGTGCTGTTCGCGGACGAGCCGACCGGCAACCTCGATCCGCACACCGCGGACCACGTCTTCCAGGCACTGATGCAGCTCGTGAAGGCTACCCAGGTCTCGATGCTGATCGCGACCCACAACATGGAGCTCGCCGGCCGCATGGACCGGCGCGTGTCGCTGTCGGACGGCCAGGTGGTCGAGCTCGAATAAAAAGCGCGAAAACAACCCCATGCACAGTAGCCGGCCTCTGCCGGCGACGAGCGGGGTGAGGCGCTCCAGCTCTTTGATATCTCCAGCAAACCCGCTGCGGCGGCGCATCGCCGCAGCGGCCGGGAGATTACGGCCTGATCACCGTTAATTTGAACGGCCCGGCATGGGCCGCGGCATGCGCCACCGCCTCGTTGGCATGGTCGAGGTCGAAGGCCTTTGCCTCGTATTCTTCCAGCCGCAACAGCCCGGACCGCACCAGCGCGATCAGGCGCGTGGCCGCATCTGGCGGATACATCCAGACGCCGTGGATGCTGATGCAGTTGCGCATGATCCAGGGGTAGGGCAGCTCGAGGCCGGCGCCGCCGGCCATGCCGACCCCGCCCATCAGCGCGACGCGGCCATAGGGGCGCACCGTCATGATCGCGGCGCGCACCACGGTCGTGCTCACTGACGGCGGCATGATATCGAGCACGCAATCGATCGGCCCTGGCGCGGCGCGCTTCATGCTCTCGCGGTCGTCGTTCTCATTGCCGGAGAGCTTGACCGGCTTCACCCGGCCGCCGAAGCGGCGGACGAGATCGGTGAGAATTTTTTCGTTGCGGCCGGGCGCCACCACGCAGGCCGCGCCCATCGCGAGCGCGACCGATACGGCCGCGCTGCCGAAATTGCCGGTGGCGCCGCTCACCAGCACAGTCTCGCCGGGCTGAAGGTTGGCGGCGAGGAAGCCGCCATAGGGCACCAGCAGCGTTCCCAGCGCGCACCATTGCGTGGCTTCCCCGGACGTGATCGCACCGAGGGGTTTGACGTTCTCGGTCGGCACCCGCATTTGCTCGGCAAACGAGCCGTGGCGAAAATGCTTTTGCAGGAGCAAGCCGCCCGTACCGGCGGCAGTCAGTCCTTGCAGGGCGATGTCGGGCGCAACGGCGTCATCGCGCGACCGCACCGTGGGATCGCAGAACACCCAGTCGCCGATCGCGAGCTTGGTTGCGTCCGGCCCGACCGCACGCACCCGGCCGATGCCGCCCGGACCCGGGATGATCGGCAGATCGAGCGCGTAGTTGCGCACCCCGCTGAAGACCTCGTTCATGTAGGACAGCACGCGGGTCGCGACGACATCGACGATGACCTCGCCGGTGCCGAGCACCGGTTCCGGGGCATTCTCGATCACCAGCGGCGATCCAAGAGATTTCAGTACTGCGGCTTTCATGGTGTCCACCTCATGTTCGGGTGAGGCCCATATACGCGTGCTTGAACGGGCAGGAAGGCCTGGTATTATCCTAGTATTGTTCGGACCCTCCATCGCGGAAGCAAGTCATGGCCGACCCACGACGCGTCGAATTCGGCGATTTCCTCAGGTCCCGCCGCGAAAAGCTGTCGCCGAAGACTGTCGGGCTGCCCGCCGGCCAGCGGCGGCGCACCGCGGGCCTGCGCCGCGAGGAGGTGGCGCAGCTCGCCGGCATCGGCGTCGACTGGTACATCCGGCTCGAACAGGGCCGCACCGTCAGCCCGTCGGTCACCACCGTCGATGCGCTGGCCCGCGCACTGCGCCTCAGCAAGACCGAGCATGCCCATCTCAAGGCGCTGGCACGCGACGGCGACAAGCGCGCATTCACGCGCGAGACCGTGCCGCCGCCGATCCTGCGGCTGATCGAGAGCCTCAGCCATCCGGCCTACATCACGGGCCGGCGCTGGGACGTGCTGGCCTGGAACAATGCCGCGGAGGCGGTGTTTGCGTTCGGGCGGCTGCCCGAGGAGGATCGCAACACGATGCTCCTGATGATGACCAACAAGCAGACGCGCAAGGCTTACGGCGCGGGCTGGGCGGACGTGGCCAAGCGCATGGTGGCGATGTTTCGCACCACCCACGACGTCTGGGCCGGCGATCCCGCCTTCGCGGACCTGCTGGCGCGGCTGCGGCAGGGCAGTCCGGAATTCGTCAGATGGTGGGAAGCCCACGAAATCCGCAGCACCGCTTCAGGCCTCAAGACCATGTCTCATCCCACCCTCGGCGTGCTGCATTTCGAGCATACGAGCTTTCAGGCCAACGACGATCCGGCGTTGAAGCTGGTGATCTATACGCCGGTGAAGGGCGCGGGGTCCGCCACGAACGATGCCGGATCCGCGATGAAACAGCGCCCCGAAACATTAGATAGGGGCATCCGGCGATAAGCGTCGCCGCCGGCAGGGTCAGGATCCATGCGAGCACGATGTTCCCTGAGCGCGATCATGAGGGCCACACCGAGGAGGGGCAAACCGCCAAGTGCAAGCGGCTCGCCCACCCTCGACGGGCGAATGACCCGGCACGGCCGCCATGCCGCGAGCCAGCGCATCCGCAAGCGCATCGAGGAGGCATTCGGTTGGATCAGGACGATCGGCGGCCCAGAGAAGACCCACTTCCGTGGCCACGATTGCTTCGAATGGGCCTTTACCTTCGCTGCCGCCGCCCACAATCTAGTGCGGCTGCCTAAGCTGATCACGGAGACCGGCTGATGGCCAAGGTGCCCGGCTTCGCCAAGGCTTTTGCCGGCCGCTGGCGCATTGTCGAAATGGACAATTGGGACAGCGATTTCCTCGATCTTGTCGGAGAGGCGTATGTCACCTTCGAGGGCAAGTCCGAAGGTGAAATCGCCTTCGGTGCGCTGAAGGGCTTTCTCGACGTCCGCTACGGCGCGCGAGACGGATCGGCCTGCGCGGAGTTCTCTTGGGAAGGGCACGACGAGAACGACCCCGTCTGCGGTCGCGGATGGGTTACGATCGGCACAGCGGGCAGGCTCGTCGGCCACTTCTATATCCACAATGGCGACGATTCAGGCCTCGTTTGCGAACGCGGCTGATTTCTTCAACAGCTTGCTAGGTCCGAAGGTGTCGACATTGGTTGTCACGGCGCGCCACCAGTTCACGGGTTTGAGCGTTGCGGGATCGCCCTCTCTGGCGGCGCTCAGCGCTTGATCGGCGACCACGAACCAGGCGGTTTCGATTTTCCCGTGACGCAACAGTCCCGTGTACGAAACAACCCGGTCGCCCGTGACGGACGAGCCTACGGCGACAAAGCCAATACAATTGCCTTTGTGAAGCCCGAGAACCGGAACTGTTTGCCCATAAAAGCCGCTGTCTTCGAATGCGGTTTCGAAATTGCCCTCGATGCGGCCCTCTGCATCGCTTGTGATGCGCAAGATTGAGCCGAATTGATTTTGCCAATTGCCGACCCACGCCATACCGGTGCTCCCAAGGTCACTTGCTCGGCTGGACATTCAGGCGACGCAATCGGCGCAGCGCCATCGACGCGTCCTCGATCAAGTCCTGAGCCGCCTCGCGCTCCTGCCCCACGATGAATCCTGCTGCAAAAGCCTGGGCGCGCCGGTTTGCGGGAGGCGCCTCTAATGCGGCCTGGGTCGCCAACTCGCGATGAACCATGAAATCGTTCAACGATCCCAAGGCGGATTGAATCTGCTTTAGCCGGTCGGAAAGTCTGGCGACCTCGCTCTGGTCGCGATCCCGATACAGGCTTCCGAAGAAGTCGATGGCATACCGGATTTTCTTGATCCTGATGCGCAATTTGTGGCGCTGCCCTGGATCAAGATCCCGCAGCAGCTTGCCTTGCTTTCGCGCTTTCTTGATCCGCTGGTCGAGCACTGCCGCGGCGTAGACTGCGATCGTTTGATCATCAGCGCCGCGGGGGCGTTCGGATTCTATCCACTCGGTCGCATCAATCAGAAGGCGGCGGTAGCGGGCCGAATCAATAGCGTCACGGGCGCGCCGGAAGGCGGCCATCCGTTGCGCCGAGAACTTCTTGCGAATCGCGCGAAACCCACGCTTTGGGACGTTCTGCTCGGCGATCGGCTGAATACTTTCCTTCAGAAAAACGTCGATCTCTCGCGCCGGCGCAAGCTCGCCCGTGAGCCATCGGAGTTCAGTCTTGATCCGGGCCGTGCTCGCTCGTGGCAGGATATCGTCGAAAAGGGAGATGGCTGCCCGCAACCGCCGCAGGCCGACACGCATCTGATGAACGCCCTCGGAATCCATATTGCGCACCGGATCGGCATTGGCGGTGATGTGCCGAAGTGTCGAATGCGCGATCACACGGAAGGCATCTGGCGGTGAAAGGTCGTGCTTCAGCCGGATCGGCTCGGCGCGCTGCGCGCCTTCGCCCTCTCGCGCCAGGAGCTGGTAACCTCGCTCGGATTTCGAGTGCGGATCGAGCTCGGCGCCGGTCTTGCGTTCGATGTCTCGCGCCAAACGAAACAGATCTGCGATACCTCCAGTCTTCAACTCCAGTTCGAGCTCGGCGATAGGTCGCGAGCGGCGGCCGGCGCGGATCCGGCCGCGGTCGACCGCGAGCTCGATCTGGCTTCTCCGGACCCGCCGTATCTCCGCCGTCCGATGCACGTCGGTCTGAAACACCGGTTTGAGCTTGCGAGGGAGTTTTTTGGTGGCCACGCCGTCGAGCGCTGTGTTCCTCGCTCGCTTGAGGTCAGGCTTTGCGCCGCTGACCTCATGCTCCCATTCGCCACGTGTCACGCTCCCCGAGCCGCCAGCCTTCACGGTTTGGACGTAGCGGCCTTCGACCTTGCGCACCCGAAGCGTGAGGCCATTTCGTTTGAGCTTGTGCTTGCTCGTATCATAGTAATTTGACACGAGCGCCTGCTCGGATCGATCGCGCCGGCCGCTGCCGTTCCGCAGGATGGATGCCAGCTTTCGTGGCGCAACCTGGAATTTGAGTTCCGTTTCTGCGTTCATTGCGCGTGCTTCCGTCACTCGATTTCAAAAGTGGCGCGACGGGGAGAAGTTCCGAGCCGGCCAGCATTGCGGTTCGTTGGCGAAGGCCGTGAGAGGTCATGGAGACTTCGCGGAACTTGGGCGTAAGCCGTCAATTGATGCAAGCATCCGATCCATCGCAGGAGGATCTCGTCAGTAGAGCGAACATGATCGCGATCCTTGTCGGACTGAAAGCATTCCACCACCGAGCTTCTAGGCCAGTGACGATCCGGCGCTGAAACTGGTGATCTACACGCCGGTGAAGGGCTTGAGCATTTAGTCTGAGCGGACGGACGCCGAATTCTGGTGGCTACGCTGAAATGATCAATCGGAGCATCGCCGCTGCGTCCCACGGCCGACTCTCATCGGGGCAAACGCCGAACGGCTACGGTGGTGCCAATTTCAAACGACATCAGGTCCTCTCCCACCTCGAGAGGTCCCGCGTAGGTTTCCCGGGTTTGGGCGACGAGTTCCTGAATGGACGGCGGAGCGATGTCCTCGCCCGCGAGCATCACAAGGTGCGTGTAAGCTGCAAGCTTCGGCTTCGTCCTCGCAAATACAAGTCCCGCCTCCCGAGGGGTCGTGTGGTGATTGAGAATGCGCCGGATGTGTGGATCAACCGCCAATTCGGGTCGTGCCATCGCGACTTCGTGGATCAACAGATCGGCCCCGGCGCCGAATTTGACGACGTTCTCGTTGTAACGCGTATCCCCCGAGATCACGGCGGAGCGGCCGTCGTATTCGACACGATAGCCGTAGGCTGGCTTGATCGCGTCACCATGGTCGACCGTGAAGGCGATCACACGCAAGCCGCCGCTTTCGTAAACGATACCGTCTCGCGCGAACTCTTCTGTCGTGATGGCGGCGTGCGCCCTTGCAAGTTTTTCGTCCTCCACCCGAATTTCGACGTCGCGGGCGTAAGCCGCCTCCAGATGTCGCATCAGTTCGTTCGTCCCGGTCGGCCCGATCACGTGGAATGGCTTTTGCCGCGCGGCAAAATACGAGCCGAGCCAGCCGGTCAGCCACAGATCGGGAATGCCGACGGTGTGATCGGAATGAAAATGCGTGAGCAGCAGGGCGTCGATACGGCCGATCGGAACCCCGAGCTCAAACAATCGGATTGTGGCGCCGCGCCCGGCGTCGATGAGAATGGTCCGATCGCCGGCCTGGATCAGCGTAGCCGGACCAAAGCGGTCGGGACGGGGAATAGGAACCCCTGTCCCGAGCAACGTCACCCGAAACATCGAAGCCATTAAGGTGCCACCTTGATGTTGGCCTCTGTCACTACCTTCTTCCAGTGCGCAACCTGTTCGCTCACCAGACTGCCATATTCAGCGGATGTTCCACCGACCGCTTCAGCACCAAGCTTGGCAAATGCCTCGCGAACGGACGGCTTGGCGAGCGCCTTGTTGATGGCGGCGTTCAGTTGCACGACGACGGCCGGCGGCGTCCCGCGCTTCACCGCGAATCCGGTCCAGTCCTCCACGACGAGTGAGGGAAATCCTGCCTCCACGATGGTGGGAACTTCGCTCAGCGCCGCCACCCGTTTCGGTCCGGTGACGGCCAGGGCACGCAGCTTGCCCGTCTTGATGAGGTCAATGACGGGGAGCATGGTGATAAACATGAACGCGTGGGTGCCATTAAGCAGATCGCCAATGGCCTGAGGAAACTGCTGATACGGTACGTGCTGCGCCCGGACCCCGGCCTCCAGCTTGAATTGCTCGCCAATGAGATGGGCGGGCGTGCCAAATCCGCCAGAGGAAAATGTCAGCTTGTCCGGCTGGCTTTTCAGGAGGCTCACAAGTTCTGCAACCGTGTTCGCCGGCACCGACGGGTTGACCACCAGGACGTTGTAGGACACGGCCGCCTTGATCACGGGCTCGAAATCTTGCTCAAGATGATACGAGATGTTGGGAACCAGTGACGGAGCAACCGTCGATGGTAATGACATCGCCAAAAGTGAATGCCCATCTGCAGGTGCACGTTCTCACGCGGATCTCCAAGCCCAGCCTGCTGCGCATACTGCGTACACTGGCGCAATCGGGCGTGATTACGAGGCGTCTGGCCGATGGGCGCTACCGTGTCGGATCGAATCTTTTGCAACCGCCGTCCCGGCGTGAGCATCGCGATCGCATCGCCGAGGCTGCCGCTCCGATTCTCGAACGACTTTGTCAGCGCGCCTCCTGGCCCTCCGACTTAATGGTGCCCTCGGGAGATCACCTCGAGATTCGAGAGACCACCCGAACCCGGAGCCCGTTCTTGCTGGACCGGGAGCGCGTCGGTTGGCAGGTGAATTGGCTACGGAGTGGCGTCGGCAGGGCTTATCTCGCCTTCTGTCCGGCGAAGGAGCGGCAGCGGGTAATCAACTTGCTACGTTCGTCCTCCCGGCCCGAGGACGGCCTAGCGCGGGATCCGGAAAGGCTGAACGCGATTCTGGCGGAGACGCGGGCGCGCGGATACGGAACGCGGGATGCAATGCATCTCGGCGGACAATATGGTGGTCCGCCGCACGCCGATGGCCTACTGGCCATCGCGGTGCCCCTACAGGACGCCGGCCGCACCATTGGAGCCATCAACATGCTGTGGCTCCGCCCTGTCTTTACCGTCGAAGCATTTGCGGCGCGCTATTTGTCGGATCTTCAGGCCGCCGCGGCGGAAATCGTGGTCTCGTTGCGAAAGCGCTGACGTTGCCGGCTCTGTTGGCGGAAAGCGCGCGAGATCCGCAGCAGTGCCTCGTGTGGCTGGACCATGCCTCACCTTACCAATGGCGGGCTCCAAGCGCTTCCTTGCAGCGTGACGCGAAGGCCACGAGGTATTCGCCGATCTCTTCGGCAAAAGCGTCAGTGGGCTCGATATCTTGCGCGCTCATGTTGAGCGCATAAACCGGCAGGCCCTCGATCATGATCGGCGGCGTACGAGACCAGATGAACAAAGCCCGGCGCGTGTTGTCATTGTCCGACCATCTCACCCAGCAGGCCCGTGAGTTCGGCCATGGGATATGGCTTTTGCAGATAGCGCCCGCCCTCCGGCAGATCGTCGTCTCGCAATTTGACCTGACCGGACGTGGCGATGATCCTGATCGGCGGCCAACGGTAGCTGATGAGGTGGGCGAGCTTCAGACCGTCGATTGAACCGGGCATCTGAACATCGGTAAAGACCGCACGGATATCGGCTCGCTTCTCGAGGATCGAGATTGCTTCGATTGCGCTTCCGGCTTCGATAACGTCAAACCCGGCGGCCTGGAGGGCTTCAGTGGCCGTCCATCGTAGCAGAATATCGTCCTCGACAACGAGCACGAGGGGGCGACTGCAGGCGCGATGCTGCATGACGTGGCTTCCTCGGCAATATCGCAGGATGCGCCCTATGCCCGCTTTCCCGGGCAGTTGCGCTTCACCCTGTTCCTTCGTCGGATACCGGACAAAGGCGGTGTTGTAAGGCGAACGACGAATTCCGTCGTTCGTTCCGGCCAAGAGGCAAATTTATGGCCGATTTGGAATTATTTGTCTCAATCGGCGCCGCGGTGCCTGGTTGCCGGCAATGGCAGCCAGAATGGTCGGGAATCGTACATATAGAGGCCGTGGACGCAAATAGATCACACCTGCGCGCCAGAGAGTGCTATATTTTTTGGGTTATCCGTCGAGATAGCCAAGGGCAGGCCAAAGACGGGTATCGGACCGACAAGGGTTTGTGCCGATCCTAGTATCTGGCAAATTCCCGCGGAGCGCCCCCTCGGAGCGCAATCTTTCCCCTGCGGTATCATGCCCGACCGACCGGGCCGAAAGCCGTAGTTGCACGCACCTTCGCCCACTTCACTGGATAACAAGCTACTTGCGCTGTTGCCGCGCAGGGATTTCGATGCGCTCGAACCGCATCTGGTGACGAGGTCGTTGGCGCAGGGCGAAGTCATCTATGAGGCCGGCGCCGAGGTCGATCACGTTTATTTCCCTCACAACGGCATGATTTCGATGCTCGCGGTGATGCGGGACGGCAAGGCAATCGAAACTGCGACGGTCGGGCGCGAAGGCGTGGTCGGTGCAATGGCCGGACTGGGTTTGTATACGTCACTCGTTCGCGTGGTGGTCCAGTTGCCGCTTCACTGCAGCAAAATCGCTGCGGCGCCGTTCCGGAAAGCGGTTGGTGCCAGCGATGCGCTTCGCGATGTCTGCGTGCGCTACAACGAGGTCATGTTGACACAGGCTCGCATCACTGCCGCCTGCAATGCGCTGCATCAGATCGACGAGCGCTTCTGCCGCTGGCTGCTGCAATCTTCCGATCGTGCCGCGAGCGACACTGTCAGCCTGACCCAGGAACTGCTCGCAGAAATGCTCGGCGTCCGCAGGACTTCCGTGACCGAAGTCGCGCGCAAGATGCAGGACAAAGGCGTGATCACATATGCGCGCGGTGTCATCAGAATCCTGGATCGAGACGCGTTGAAGCAGCTGTCCTGCGAGTGTTACGAGACCCTCGTGGAGCAGGAGGCAACCCTCACCTAGTTCGACGGAAGTCGAAGCCTTTCGGCGGCTTCAATGCGCTGTTGGTCCCGGCCCGGCGGGCGGCGATACCGGGGGATCGGCGGCCAGTCGCCTGGTTTCGATATGTCCGCACTTGATGCACTCGAAAGTTCTGTCTTCAATACCATCGGCATCGAGGACGACGTCGGTGCTGATCATCCGCATCTGACACTTGGGGCACCGCGGACGTATCGGCAACAGCTCGGGATCGGGCTTCGGCATTGATGGCCTTAGCCTCGAGTTCCGATTTCACGGAATGCCGCCGCGACCCGCTGCATTGTCTCGGGCGTGCCGCGACGCTCGAGCCAGAGCAGCCCCATCGCCAATTGCCTCAGATCGTTTCTTGCATGCCCAACCGGCAATTTACGTGCTCTGCGGAGCGCATCCGCGGCATGTCTCATGAGCGGCGAAGGCGCGATTGCATCGGGTTTGCCGGTGGACATGGCGGTTACCTATCAGCAGATAAAAAAGGGTTCATGGCGGCCGCAGTCTCAAGCTGCCTGAATTTTTTCGCGCAGTTACTCTCGTTCAGGACCATCGGAAAGCCGAGAGGGCTGCGCCTCAAGACGCTCTTTGTGATGCGGCAATATAGCTTTCGTAAGTATGCGGTTCGGATCGGTGTTTCATGACAGCTCATTCGCGCGGACCTGGCGGCGGATGGGGCACGGAAGAAATCTAGCGCTACTGATCGTTGGACGTCTGTTCGCTACCCGACTTGTCGGCAGCATTTTCCGGTTGCGTTCAGTTGCGCGTGCGGGCGCGATGACCGCGAGGTGGGCGCGGCCCACCTAGCGCGGTGACGAGCGCGACCACAAATGTGGCGACAATGGGGAGAGCAAACAGTGCGCGCATCTCGATACTCCAATCACGCGATTGTGCGCGCGACGTTGTTACGCGCGCATCCTGCGTATGTCGTGTAGTCGGCAATGGAATGCATGAAAACTCTTGTTTCAAAGGGTTTCCAGCGCGCGCTGCTAAACGTTCGTTAATGAAGCGCGGGCCTTTGGAGCGGACTGTTGCGTCGAGGTTACAGCAATTCCGTCGATCGCTGGTAAGACGGCGCCACGGCCCGGGGGCCTACTGAAGAAACTGGAACGGGAATCAAATGAACAAGAATCTGTTGCTTGCCGCTGTGAGCCTCGTCGCGCTGAGCGCCGCTGCACCGGCGCTGGCGGCTGACCTCGCTGCGCGGCCCTACACCAAGGCGCCGGCGATGGTTGCTGCGATCTACGACTGGAGCGGCTTCTATATCGGCATCAACGGCGGCGGCGCCTCCGCGCGCAGCACCTGGGATGCGGTTGGCTTCGGTCGCGAAGGCTCCCACGATGCGACCGGCGGCACGGTTGGTGGCCAGATCGGCTATCGCTGGCAGTCCGGCCAGTGGGTGTTCGGCGTCGAAGGTCAGGGCAACTGGGCCGACTTCAGCGGCGACAACCTCAGCTCGCTGTTCGCAACCCGCAATCGCTCGAAGATCGACTCGTTCGGTCTGATCACCGGTCAGGTCGGTTATGCCTGGAACAACGTCCTGCTCTACGCCAAGGGCGGTGCCGCTGTGGTCGGCGCCAAGTACGAAGTCTTCAGCACCGCCTCCGGTGCGCTGCTGGGCTCGAACGACCAGACCCGCTGGGGTGGCACGGTTGGTGCCGGCCTCGAGTACGGCTTCGCGCCGAACTGGTCGGTTGGCGTCGAGTACAACCACATCTTCCTGCAGGACAAGGACGTCTCGTTCGCGCTGGTGCCGTCGACCGATCGCATCCGTCAGGACGTCGACATGGGCCTCGTCCGCCTGAACTACAAGTTCGGCGCCGGCCAGATGCTCGGTCGCTACTGAGATTAATCGCTCCATTCGAGCGGTTGACGAAAGCCCCGGCCTTGCGCCGGGGCTTTTTTGTTGTTCGGGTTCAGCGAGTTAACCATCGCGCTGCGAGATGGCCGAGATTGCTTGACTCCTGAGAACGAAATGAGAACAATGTTCTTCATACGTTCCAGCCAAGGGAGCAAGCCATGTTCAGGATTTTCGTGGAAGAGGCCGCCGCACTGGCGTCGATCACGCTGTTCGTCGGGATGATCGCGATCTGGGCCCAGGTGCTTCCGCAGCTCTAGGGGCGGCTCAGTGCCCGCTTGTGAGTGCCCGCTTGTGAGTGCCCCTTGTGAGTGCCCCCTTGGGGATAAGCGGGACGACGCGGCCGATCGGCCGCTCCGGCGTGGACTCTGGCGCGGCGACGCCCCACCATTGTGAGGCGAGTCGGCCGGGCGAATGCAGGATGCCCCTGGGGCCGGCGACCGCTCCATCTCATCTGCAAGAGGCCGTCACGCGACCATGCCGAGCGCCGGATTTGTCCACCTTCACGTTCATTCGGCCTATTCGCTGCTCAAGGGCTCGATCAAGATCGCCAAGCTCGCCGAGTTGGCGAAGAAAGATCACCAGCCGGCCTTAGCGCTGACCGACACCGACAACCTGTTCGGTGCGCTGGAGTTCTCCGACAAGATGGCTGGCTCCGGCATCCAGCCGATCGTCGGCTGCGAACTCGCGATCGATTTCGGCGACCAGGATCCGAATGCGCGGAACGCGCTTCTGCCGTCGCGCGTGGTGCTGCTGGCAGCGCAGGAGCGCGGCTATCGCAGCCTGATGCGGCTGAACTCGCGCGCGTTCCTTGAGACGCCCGACACCCACGCCTCCCACATCAAGTTCGACTGGCTCGAAGGCGAGACCGAAGGCCTGATCGCGCTGACGGGCGGTCCGGACGGGCCGATCTCGCTGGCGCTGCAAGGAGGCCATTCCGAGCTTGCGGCCGCACGCTGCGAGCGTCTCGCCAGCCTGTTCGGCGACCGCCTCTATGTCGAGTTGCAGCGCCATGGCCTCGACAAGGAGCGGCGCATCGAGAGCGGGCTGATCGACATCGCCTATGCGAAGGGCCTGCCGCTGGTCGCGACCAACGAGCCGTATTTCGCCGCGGCCGACGACTACGAGGCGCATGACGCGCTGCTCTGCATCGCCGGCGGGCGGCTGATCGCGGAGACCGAGCGCGAGCAGCTCACGCCCGATCACCGCTTCAAGACGCGCGCCGAGATGGCGGTGCTGTTCGCCGACATTCCGGAGGCGCTGGCTTCTACCGTCGAGATCGCCGAGCGCTGCTCCTTCCGCCCGATGACGCGCAAGCCGATCCTGCCGTTCTTCACCGTCGGTGCCGCGTCGAGCTCGGACGCCGCCGCGGTCGAGGCGGCCGAATTGAAGCGGCAGGCGGAGGAGGGGCTCGCCAACCGCCTGCGCGTGCATGGCCTGTCGCAGGGCACGACGGAGGAGGACTACAGCAAGCGTCTGGCGTTCGAGCTCGACGTCATCATGCGCATGAAGTACGCCGGCTACTTCCTGATCGTGTCCGACTTCATCAAATGGGCGAAGGGGCAGGGCATCCCGGTCGGGCCGGGCCGTGGCTCCGGCGCAGGCTCGCTGGTCGCCTGGGCGCTGACCATCACCGACCTCGACCCGATCAAGTTCGGCCTACTGTTCGAACGCTTCCTCAATCCGGAACGCGTCTCGATGCCGGACTTCGACATCGACTTCTGCCAGGACCGCCGCGGCGAGGTGATCCAGTACGTCCAGCAGCGCTATGGCCGCGACCAGGTGGCGCAGATCATCACCTTCGGTACGCTGCAGGCGCGTGGCGTGCTGCGCGACGTCGGCCGCGTGCTGCAGATGCCGTACGGCCAGGTCGACAAGCTGACCAAGCTGGTGCCGCAGAATCCGGCCGCGCCGGTGACGCTGGCCGCCGCGATCGAGAGCGAGCCGAAGCTGCAGGCGTTTCGCGATGAAGACCCGGTGGTGGCGCGCGCCTTCGATATCGCGCAGCGCCTCGAAGGCCTGACGCGGCATGCCTCGACGCACGCGGCCGGCATCGTGATCGGCGATCGCCCCCTGAGCGAACTGGTGCCGCTCTACCGCGATCCCAAATCCGACATGCCGGTGACCCAGTTCAACATGAAATGGGTCGAGCCGGCCGGCCTCGTCAAGTTCGACTTCCTCGGCCTGAAAACGCTGACCGTGCTCGATGTCGCAATCAAGCTGCTCAAGCCGCGCGATATCCACGTCGATCTCGCGACGCTGCCGATCGACGATGCCGAAAGCTACCAGATGCTGGCGCGCGGAGACGTGGTCGGCGTGTTCCAGGTTGAAAGCCAGGGCATGCGGCGGGCGCTGATCGACATGCGCCCCGACCGTTTCGAGGACATCATCGCGCTGGTCGCACTGTATCGCCCGGGTCCGATGGCGAACATCCCGACCTATTGCGCGCGCAAGCACGGCGACGAGGAGCCGGAATATCTGCATCCCGTGCTGGAGCCGATCCTGAAGGAGACCTTCGGCGTCATCATCTACCAGGAACAGGTGATGCAGATCGCGCAGGTGATGTCGGGCTATTCGCTCGGCGATGCCGACCTCTTGCGGCGCGCCATGGGCAAGAAGATCCGCTCCGAGATGGAGAAGCAGCGCGAGATCTTCGTAGCCGGCGCGGTGAAGAACGGCGTGCCGAAGGGGCAGGCCGATACCATCTTCGAGCTCTTGGCGAAGTTCGCCGACTACGGCTTCAACAAGAGCCACGCGGCGGCCTACGCGCTGGTGTCCTACCACACCGCCTACATGAAGGCGCATTACCCGGTGGAGTTCATCGCGGCGTCGATGACGCTCGATCTCAACAATACCGACAAGCTCTCGGAATTTCGCTCCGAGGCGCAGCGCCTCGGCATCAAGGTCGAGCCGCCGAATATCAACCGCTCCGGCGCGACCTTCGAGGTCGGCGACAAGACCATCTACTACGCGCTCGCCGCTTTGAAGGGCGTCGGCATTGCGGCCGTCGAGCAGATCATCGCGGAGCGGACCAAGAACGGCATGTTCACGTCGCTTGCCGATTTCGCCGCACGCGTCAATCCGCGCGCGATCAACAAGCGCATCATCGAGAGCCTGGCTGCCGCCGGGGCCTTCGACACGCTGGAGCCCAGCCGCGCGCGCGTCTTTGCCGGTGCCGATGCGGTGCTCGCCGCCTGCCAGCGTTCTCATGAAGCCGCGACCATCGGCCAGAACGACATGTTCGGCGGCGCCGCCGACGCGCCGACCATCATGCTGCCGCAGGTCGAGCCGTGGCTGCCGGCCGAGCGGCTGCGGCGCGAATACGACGCGATCGGCTTCTTCCTGTCGGGCCATCCGCTCGACGATTATGCCACCGTCCTGAAGCGGCTGCGGGTGCAGAGCTGGGCGGAGTTTTCGCGCGCGGTAAAGACCGGCGCCACCGCCGGCAAGGTCGCGGCCACCGTGGTGTCGCGCATGGAACGACGCACCAAGACCGGCAACAAGATGGGCATCATGGGCCTGTCCGATCCAACCGGCCATTTCGAGGCGGTGCTGTTCTCCGAGGGCCTCGCGCAATATCGCGACGTGCTGGAGCCGGGCGCCGCGGTGCTGCTCCAGCTCGGCGCCGAGCTGCAAGGCGAGGACGTCCGCGCCCGCGTGCTGCACGCCGAGCCGCTGGATGACGCCGCCGCCAAGACCCAGAAGGGCCTGCGCATCTTCGTGCGCGATACCAAGCCGCTGGACTCGATCGCCAAGCGTCTCGCCGGACCCGACATGGCGGCCTCGAATGGCGCCGCGGCAAAAGTCGGCAGCGCAGGCGCCGCGCCGCGCTCCAACGGCGATGGCGAGGTCTCGCTGGTGATGATGCTCGATCTCGAGACCGAGGTGGAGATGAAGCTGCCCGGCCGCTTCAAGGTCTCGCCGCAGATCGCGGGCGCCATCAAGGCGGTCGCGGGCGTCGTGGACGTGCAGCAGCTGTAACCGCATTCGCTGCCCTGTTGCAGTCGGTCCATCATTCTATGAAGTAGCCATGCCAGATCAGTTGCAACCTTCCGCTGTTTTTGGCTAGCATGCCTCCGGGGAATGATTTGGGGGCGTTTATGCTGCGACTGGGCGTGCTGTTGCTTGCCGTTGGTGCCATGCTGGCGGGCTGTGTCAGCGATCAGGTCGGAACCGACTTTGCGTCGGTGTCACGAAAGGTGGGACCTCCGCGCGCAGGGCAGTCGCGCATCGTGTTCTTGCAGGACAAGCGGAACGGCCTGAGCATGGCGTTCTGCGCCTGCGAGGTGAAGCTCGATGGGGCGCCGCTCGGAAAGGTCCTGGCCGGAAAATATGCCTATGCCGATCGTCCGGCCGGCCGTCACGACGTGCTGGTGACGGAGCTGATGTTTCCCGGCGACACCAAGCGCGAGATCATGATGGAATCCGGCCGGACGCATTTTTACCTCATCAAGAGCAGTGCCAGGCACGATGCTACGACGGGGGGAGCGATACTCGGCGGCCTGGCTGGGCTTGCCGTCGTTTCCGTCGCGACGGCTGGCGAGGCAAATCCCGGCCCGGCGGAGGTTGTGCCACTCGACGAAGCGACCGCGCGCACGAAGCTCGCCGAGTTGCAGGCCATCGAGTAGGATGCGCCGCATCATTGCCGCGACGCGGCCGTGGAGCAGGGCAGGCTAAGGTCTTGGGCCGATTTTCCGGCTTACGACGGAGGCGGTCGGTCTGATCGCGCCGGGCTGAATGACCTGGCCTGGCCTTGCAGCGACTTGCGCTCGTGAGGCTGACTTGAAGCTGACGAGGGGAGCGTCCCGGTCATGCCGCCGCCTCAATCCCAGCCTCTCGTTCAACTGCCGTTCAGCCGGCCGCGCGTTTCATGCGTGGTGGCACCTCAACAACAAACTGGGCAAGCAAGCCATGCGTGGGACTTACAAGGCCTTCCTCTGCCTCCTCTTGCCGATCCTGCTTCTTGCCGCAGGCGCGCTCGCTCCGGCCCGCGCCCAGCAGCAGGAAAAGCGCATCGCGCTCGTGGTCGGCAACGGCGCCTATGCCAAGTCCGCGCTGGCGACGATGGCGAATGATGCCGGACTGATCGCGCAGACGCTGCAGGCGGCGGGCTTCGACGTGGTCGGAGCACGCGATCTCGACGGCGACACGCTGCGCAAAAGTTTTCGCGATTTCATTCAGAAGGCTCAGGCCTCGGGCCCGGGCACCGTCGCGATGATCTATCTGGCCGGCTACGGCATCCAGCTCGCCGGCGAGAACTATTTCATCCCGGTCGATTCCAACATCGCGCGCGACACCGACGTTCCGACCGAAGGCTTGCGCGTCAGCGATTATCTCCGCCAGCTCGCCGCCCTTCCGCTCAAGGCCAACATCGTCGTGCTCGATGCGGCGCGCGCGCAGCCCTTCATCGAGGGCGGCCAGCAGATCGCGAGCGGGCTGGCTCTGGTCGAGCCCGATGCGAACATGCTGATCGCCTTCAATGCAGCGCCCGGCACCGTCGCGCCTGAAGAGCCCGGACCTTACGGCATCTACGCCCAGTCGCTGGCCGAGATGATCCGCACCGGCGGCCTATCGCTGCCGGAGGTGTTCGACCGCGTTCGCCTGCGCGTCAACGAGGCCAGCAAGGGCGCGCAGGTGCCCTGGAACGAGCAGAAGGTCACCGCGCAATTCTCATTCTTCGAGCGCGGGCCCGATGCGCCGCCGCCGCAGTCCACGCCGGACCAGGTCGCGGCGATCCGCAACAAGCCGATTCGGGATCTCGGCGCGCAGGATGCCTACGCGGCCGCGCTCGAGCGCGACACGCTGCCGGTCTACGAAGAGTTTCTCGCCGCCTATCCGAATGATCCCCTGTCGAAGCGCGTCATGGCGATTGTTGCAGCGCGGCGCGAGGCGATCACCTGGCGGCGGACCTATCGGAATGACACGCCGGAGGCCTATTGGTCGTATCTGCGCCGCTATCCGCGCGGTCCGCATGCGGCCGACGCGCGCCGGCGCCTGGCGATTCTGACCGCGCCGGTCGAGCCGCCGCCGAGCTTTGCGATGATCGATTATGACGTGCCGCCGCCGCCGCCGGAGGAGATCGTCTATGTCGACCGTCCCGTGCTTCTGTTCGGCGATCCCGTGTTCGACTTCGCACCGCCGCCGCCGCCGCCAGTCTACTATTTGCCGCCGCCGCCGCCGGACTTCGTCGTGCTGCCGCCGCCGTTGCCCGTGGACGGCCTGTTCGTGCTTCCGCAGCCGGTGTTCGTGCCGATCCCGGTGTTCGTCAGGCCACCGCTCTATGTCGCGCCGCCGCCGAACAACATCATCTATCAGAACATCCATAATACGACGGTCATCAACACGGTCATCAACCGGCCGCTGGCACAGCCGGCGGGGGCAGGCCCCGGACCGGGCAATCTCGCCCCGGCCGTTGCCGGCCGCCCCAACCCGGTAGGGCCGGCGGTGCCGCAGGCCGTCGCACAGCGTGCGGCCCTGATCCAGCAGGGCAAGGCACCGATGCCGCCGAGCGCCGCGATCAATCCGACGGCGCGGCCCGCGACGCCGGCTGCCGTTGCACCAGGCGCGCCGACGCCCGGCCCACAGAAGCTGCCGCAGGCAGGCACGCTGCCTGCGCCCGGCACGCCGGTGCGTCCGGGGGCAGGGCCGACGCCACCTTCGGGCGCAGCTCCGAATGGCAAGCCGGCCCCGACGGCAACCGCGCCTGCGGCCAATGCTCCGCCGGCGCAGGCCAATGCGCCCGCGGCAGCTCCTGCGCCAGGGCAGCCGAACGCGCACGCACTTCCGGTTCCCGGTGCCCATGGAACGCCGCCGGTGCCCGGTCGAACCGGTCCGCCGCCAGCCACGGCCCAGACGCCCGGCGGCCACGCTCCTGGTAACCAAGCTCCCGGTAGCCAAGCTCCCGCTAGCCAAGCTCCTGGCGGCAAGCCTGCGCCAAATGCGCCGGCACCGACCGCTGCCGCGCCAGCCACCGCAACGCCGCCGGCCGTTGGAAGGCCGCCTGGATCAGGCCACGCCGTCGCGCAGCCTCCAGCGTCTGCGACCGCCAAGCCGGCCGTAACCTCTGTCAAACCGGCGGCTCCTGCGCCGCCACCGCCGGTGGCCCGGCAGCAGGTGAGGCCCGAACCACCACGCGCCGCAGCTCCGCCGCCGCGTCCGCAGGTCACGGCGCGCCCCGCGCCAGCGCCGCCGCCGCCGCGGGCAGCCCCACCACCTCCGCCGCGGA
>NZ_JAACFT010000031.1 GCF_029051685.1 Bradyrhizobium sp. CSA207
GCAGTTCCGTGCGCTCGATCTCGACCGGCTGAAGGCGACCATGACGCAGCCGGTCGTCGTCGATCTCCGCAACATCTACCGCCCCGAGGACATGCAAGCCGCCGGCTTCGTCTATGAGAGCATCGGGCGGTCGCCGGTGCAGGGCTGATAGCGGCACATTATTGTCGATCGAAACTGTCATGGCCGGGCTTGTCCCGGCCATCCACGTCTGTTCTCTAGGCGGAAGACGTGGATGCCCGGCGCCTCCTGTGCGAAGACGCGCTTCGCGCCTTTGCCCGGGCATGACGAACGGATAGATACTTGCCCCGCAGCTTCGACACGCCCCTTCCGATCGATGCCGTGCTCGACGATCTCTCGCGCACGCTGGAGGCGCATAACGCCGCCGTGCTGGTGGCGCCTCCGGGCGCCGGCAAGACCACGCGGGTACCGCTGGCGCTGCTGGATGCGCCCTGGGCCAGGGACAAGAAGATCATCGTGCTGGAGCCGCGGCGCATCGCCGCGCGGGCCAGTGCCGATCGCATGGCCAAATCGCTTGGCGAGCGCGCCGGGGAGACCGTCGGCTACCGCGTTCGCTTCGGCTCAAAAATATCGCGCGCGACGCGCATCGAGGTGGTGACCGAAGGCATTTTTACCCGCCAGATCCTCGACGATCCCGAGCTCTCCGGCGTCGCCGCCGTCCTGTTCGACGAATTCCACGAACGTTCGCTCGACGCCGATCTCGGCCTCGCGCTGGCGCGCGACGCGCAACTGGGCCTGCGTGAGGATCTGCGCATTCTCGTGATGTCGGCAACGCTGGACGGCGCGCGTGTTGCCAGGCTGCTCGGCGAAGCGCCCGTCGTTGAAAGCGAGGGCCGTGCGTTTCCGGTCGAGACACGCTATCTCGGCCGCAAGGCGGACGTGCAGGTGGAACGGCAGATGGCGGATGCGATCGCCTCGGCCCTGCGCGCAGATAGCGGCTCGGTGCTGGCGTTCTTGCCGGGCGCCGCCGAAATCCGCCGCACACAGAATTTTCTCGCCGAGCGCGTGCAGGATGCGACCATCGAGATCGTACCGCTGTTCGGCGCGCTCGATGCCGCCGTGCAGGATCGCGCCATCGCGCCCGCGCCCAAGGGCACGCGCAAGGTGGTGCTGGCGACCTCGATCGCGGAGACCTCGCTCACCATCGAGGGCGTGCGCATCGTGGTCGATTGCGGCCTTGCCCGCGTGCCGCGCTACGAGCCCGACATCGGCCTGACGCGGCTCGAGACCGTGCGTGCCTCGCGCGCCGCAGTGGATCAGCGCCGGGGCCGCGCCGGCCGTACCGAGCCTGGCGTCTGCTACCGGCTCTGGGACGAGCCGCAGACGGCGTCGCTTGCGCCCTACACCCAGCCGGAGATCCTCAGCGCCGACCTGTCCTCGCTCGTGCTCGATCTCGCGCAATGGGGTGTGAGCGATCCGGCAGCGCTGTCGTTTCTCGATCCGCCGCCCCAGCCGGCCTGGAAAGAAGCCAAGAGCCTGCTCACTGAGCTCAATGCGCTCGATGGCGACGGCCGCATCACCGTGGAAGGCAAGAGCCTGCGCGCGCTGGCACTGCCGCCGCGGCTGGCGCGCATGATCGTGGATTCGCATCGCGCCGGCGCGGGCGAAGCCGCCGCCGAGATCGCTGCCATCCTCACCGAGCGCGGACTCGGCGGCGACAGCGCCGATCTCGAGCACAGGCGCGACCAGTTCCGCCGCGACCGCTCGCCGCGCGCGTCGAGCGCGCGCGACCTGGCGCGGCGCTGGGCTTCGCAGGTGGCTGCATCCGAGAAGATCAAGCCCGAGGAAGGTGAACTCTCCACCGGCCTGATGCTCGCCTACGCCTTTCCCGACCGCGTTGCCCGCAACCGCGGCAACGGCAGCTTCGTGCTCGCCAACGGCCGCGGCGCGGCAGTCGAGCAGACCTCGTCGCTCTCGCGCGCGCCCTACATCGCCGTTGGTGAAATGACGGGGACGGCCGCGAGCGGGCGCATTCTGCTCGCCGCGGCGATCGCGCAGGAGGATATCGAGCGGCATTTCGCCGAGCACATCGAAACCGTCGATGAGATATCGTTCGATCGCGGTGCGATGGCGCTGCGTGCGCGGCGAAAGCGCTCGCTGCACGCCATCACATTGTCCGAAACCACGCTCGCGCTGTCGCCCTCGGAGGAAACCGCGCGCATCCTTGCCGACGGACTGATTGCGGCAGGCCTCGATCGGTTGCCCTGGTCGAAAGCGGCCAGGCAATGGCGCGACCGGGTGATGTTCCTGCGCAGGGCGGAAGGCGATAGCTGGCCCGACCTGTCGGATGACGGGTTGATCGCGCGGCGCGACGATTGGCTGGTGCCGGCGCTCTACGACAAGATCGCGCTGAAGGATCTTTCCGCCGGCGATCTCTCCGATGCCCTGATGACGCTATTGCCGTGGGAGATGCGTGCCCGGCTCGAGCGCGAGGCGCCGACCCATTTCGAGGCGCCGACCGGCACCATGCTCGCGATCGACTACGAGGCCGAGCAGGGACCGACCATCGCGGTGCGGCTCCAGGAATTGTTCGGCCTCAACACCCATCCGTCGATCGCGGCCGGGAAGGTGCCGCTGGTGCTGGAATTGCTGTCGCCGGCGCAGCGCCCGGTGCAGGTGACGCGCGATCTTCCCGGGTTTTGGCGCGGCAGTTACAGCGCCGTTCGCTCCGACCTGCGCGGCCGCTATCCGCGCCATCCCTGGCCGGAAGATCCGGCAAGCGCGCTACCGACCCGGCGGGTCAAGCCGCGCGGGACGTGAGAAGTCACGAAGGCACATTAACCGTTCACTCATCCTTTTCGTCAAAATGGCACCGTCCTGGCCGCGGCTGCGCTCGCGGACAGGCGTGTGGCGTGTTGAAATCGAGCTTTCGGGCTCCGAGTGGTGTGATGCGTAACATAATGATCTTCGCGGCCATCATGATCGGGCTTGGCACCTTCATGGCGCAGATGGCGGACAAGATGAGCTCCGCCTCCGCAACATCAGCGCCCCGCACGACGGTCGCAGTTGCAACGACGGCGCCGGCCGGCAGCCGAAGCCTCAATATTGCCCGCGACGGCCGCGGTCATTTCCAGGCCGAGGGCCGGATCGAGGGCCAGCGCATCGGCTTCATGATCGACACCGGCGCCTCCGTGGTGGCGCTGAACGAGACCTCGGCCGCGCGTTTCGGCCTGCGTCCGTCGCGCCGCGAGTACAACGCCACGGTCTCCACCGCCAACGGCACCATCAAGGCCGCGCGCACCCGCATCGCCATGCTCGATGTCGGCGGCCTCGTCGTGCGCGATGTCGATGCCATGGTGCTGCCGGACGAGGCGCTGTCCGAGAACCTGCTCGGCCTCTCCTTCCTGTCCCGCCTGAAGCGTTTCGAATACGCCAACGGCCAGATGGTGCTGGAGCAGTAAGGCAGCTCTACAGGGGGCTGGTCAGGCCTCCCGCCGGCGCGGACGGCATGCTATATTCCGTCCATGAATAGTCCCGATGTCATAGCGATCCTGCGACAGTCCGAACCTGCTCTGCGCGAGCGGGGTGTCTTGCATGCCGCGTTGTTCGGTTCAGTGGCCCGGGGCGAAAATCACTCCGGCAGCGATGTCGATATCATGGTCGAGATCGATCCGAACGTGCGGATCACCGTCTTCGAATACGTCGAACTCAAGGAATATATTGCCAATCTTTTCGATAGTCCGGTGGATGTCGTCAACCGCGATGCATTGAAATCATACGTTGCTCCTGCTGCGATCGCCCAAGCCGTCTATGCCTTCTGATCGTACCGATGGAACGCTTCGAGATATCTTGCATCACATTGATTTGGCGACTCAGTTCGCCGTAGGTTTGGATCGCGAAGCTTTCACTTCAGATTTGAGGTCAGTATATGCGGTCACGCGATGCCTGGAGATTATCTCGGAAGCATCGCGCCGCCTCCCTGAGGAATTGAAGGCGAGGCATCCAGCGATCACGTGGAAGCAGATGGCGGCGGCCGGCAACGTCTACCGGCACGACTATGAAGATGTCGCTGCCCATTTCGTGTGGGAGACCGTTCAACGGGCCCTTCCACCTCTACGGGTGGTCATCGAGGAGGAGATTGCAGGCCTGGAGATTTAACCGGTCCTAGCCAGACATGTTGGTCTCTCTCCCGGCGGCGTTCCCCTGTTACCAAACTGCCGCAATTATAATCCATAAGCCTCCCTTCCCGCCTTCCGCTGCGGCCCGGCATTCGCTAAGGCTGCATGAAATCCTGCTCTTTTCATGAGATCGTCTCAATGTTCCCCAAGCCGAAATCCGTGTTGCTGCCCAACACCTATGCCTTCGAATCCGAGCCGATGGTGAAAGCGACCGGCTTTCGCGAATACGACGCGCGCTGGCTGTTCCAGAAAGAAATCAACCTGATGGGGGTGCAGGCGCTCGGCATGGGGCTGGGCGCGCTGATCGCCGAGCTTGGCGTCGGTCAGGAGATCGTCACGGGACATGATTTCCGCGGCTATTCGGCCTCGATCAAATACGCGCTGATTTCAGGCCTGATGGCTGCGGGGTGCAAGGTGCACGACATCGGGCTTGCGGTGACGCCGATGGCCTATTTCGCGCAGTTCGATCTCGACGTGCCCTGCTGTGCCATGGTCACGGCGTCGCATAACGACAATGGCTGGACCGGCGTGAAGATGGGGGCGAGCCGACCGCTGACGTTCGGCCCGGACGAGATGACGCGGCTGAAACAGATCGTGCTGGGCGCCGAGTTCAAGAACAAGGCCGGCGGCTCCTACCAGTTCCACGAGAATTATCCGGCCCGCTATATCGCCGATCTCACCAGCCGCCCGAAGCTGAAGCGCAAGCTCAAGGTGGTCGCGGCCTGCGGCAACGGCACCGCCGGCGCGTTCGCACCGCAGGTGCTGGAGGCGATCGGCTGCGAAGTGATCCCGCTCGACACCGAGCTCGACCACACGTTCCCGAAATACAATCCGAATCCGGAAGATATGGAGATGCTGCACGCGATCCGCGACGCGGTGCTGCAGCACAACGCCGATGTGGGCCTCGGCTTCGACGGCGACGGCGATCGCTGCGGTGTCGTCGACAACACCGGCGAGGAGATCTTTGCCGACAAGGTCGGCGTGATGCTGGCGCGCGACATGTCGGCGATCCACAAGGACGCGCAGTTCGTCGTCGACGTGAAGTCGACCGGCCTTTTTGTCACTGATCCGGTGCTGCAGAAGCAGGGCGCGAAGGTCGCCTATTGGAAAACGGGTCATTCCTACATGAAGCGCCGCACCAACGAGATGGGCGCGCTCGCGGGTTTCGAGAAGTCGGGCCACTTCTTCTTCAACAAGCCGTTCGGCCGCGGCTACGACGACGGCCTGGTCTCGGCGATCGCAATCTGCGACATGCTCGACCGCGCCCCCGGCAAGTCGATGGCCGACCTGAAGGACGCGCTGCCAAAAACCTGGTCGTCGCCGACCATGTCGCCGCATTGCGCCGACGAGGTCAAGTACGGCGTCATCGACGCCGTGGTGAAGCACTTCGAGGGCTTGCAGGCCAAGGGCTCCAAGATCGGCGGACAATCGATCCGCGATCTCGTCACGGTCAACGGCGTGCGCGTCACGGTCGAGGACGGAAGCTGGGGCCTGGTGCGCGCCTCCTCCAACAAGCCCGAGCTCGTCGTTGTCGTCGAGAGCCCGGTTTCCGAGCAGCGCATGCACGACATGTTCGAGATGGTGAACAGCGTGCTGCGCACGCATCCGGAAGTCGGCGAGTACAATCAGAAGATCTGAGGTGCGAGACGCCTGCATCCACCGCTGTCATCACCCGCGAAAGCGGGTGATCCAGTATTCCAGAGGCGGTTGTGATCGAGCGGAGGAGCCGCGGCGTACTGGATCGCCCGGTCAAGCCGGGCGATGACACCTTCTCTGTGGCGAGACGCGAGACCTACGCCGCCACCACCGCCGGAATCGGCAGCGCAGTGACCGACTTGATCTTCTCCATCGCGAAGCGCGAGGTGACGTTCTTGAGCGGCACCGCGCTGATCAGCTTCTTGTAGAACACGTCATAGGCCTGCATGTCCGCGACCACGACGCGCAGCATGTAGTCGACGTCGCCGGCCATGCGGTAGAACTCCATCACCTCGGGCATGGCGCTGACGGCCTCGGCGAACTTCTTGAGCCAGGCGTCGGAATGATCGGAGCTCTCGACCGAGACGAACACGGAGATGCCGAGCCCGATCTTGTTCTGGTCGACCAATGCCACCCGCCTCAGGATCACGCCGTCGGCCTCCAGGCGCTGGATGCGCTTCCAGCAGGGGGTGGAGGACAGCCCGACCCGGTCGCCGATTTCGGCAACGGACAGGGAGGCGTCCTCCTGGAGTACCATCAAGATCTTGCGGTCGATGGCGTCGAGGCGGCGGCTGGTCTCGGGGATCGGGACAGCGAGGTCAGTCATTTGAAGAACTTTGTTCCATTATGATGGCTACTTTCCGTCATATAGAGAAAATTCTTCTATCGCAAGCCTATATTCTTGGCGGGTGATCGCGCTCGACCTCTACCCGCTTCTGCAAAAACTCTTCAACTTCAATGCGTTGTGGGGCAGCCAGCCCACCGCCGTGGCGGCTGCATTTGAGCGCTGCGGCGGCCGCGGCGAATCGCAGCGCCTCGCGCAGATCATTGCCTTCGGCCAGGCGAACGCGACGCGGCCGCCAGGCTGAGCGATCGCGGCATTGAGTGCGTTGCCGCCGCAGATCTCGGCCAGATGGCTGGCATTTGCCTTGCTGCCGCGCTCGGGCACGGCCTCGACGCGAAAGGTGAGGTCGCGTACGGGGATGCCGATGCAGAGGATGCGCGGCGCGATCCCGGATGCCATCATCGGCGGCCTCGGCTCAAGCGCCGCTCTTGTCGTGCACCCAGCGGCCGAGCAGATGATGGGCGATGGCAAAGGGATGCGGGCCGGCGAGACCGTCCGGATGCGTCCGCGTCAGCATCAGGGCCGCCTCCTCGCGCGTGAACCAGCGCGCATCCTCCAGCTCCAGGTGATCGACGACGATGTCCTCGTTGAGCGCCCGCGCGCTGCAGCCGATCATCAGCGATGACGGATAGGGCCAGGGCTGCGTCATGTAATACTGCACGTCGGTGCAGCTTATGCCGGACTCTTCGAGAATCTCGCGGCGCACCGCATCCTCGATCGTCTCGGCGGCCTCGACGAAGCCCGCGAGGCAGGAATACATGCCAGGTGGAAACTGCTTCTGGCGGCCGAGCAGGCATTTTTCGCCGGACGCCACCAGCATGATCACGACCGGATCGGTGCGCGGAAAGTGCTCGGCCTTGCAAGCAGGGCACTCGCGCTTCCAGCCGCCTTCCTTCATCGCGCTGCGTGTGCCGCAATTGGCGCAATAGCCGTGGCGCTGGTGCCAGCTCACCATCGACTTCGCCATCGCGACCGCCGAGAGCTCGTCGGGACGGACCGCGCCCTGCATTGCCATGCCGCGCAGTTCGGTGAGGGTGTAGTCCTCGCGACCGACCAGCTTCTCGGCGGCGGCCTGCGACAGGCCCATGCCGAACATTGCGGCGCCGTCGCGCAGACCCAAGAAGATCGTGCCGGGATTGGCGCCGCATTTCAGCGCTTCGTCGATCGACAGCAGCGCACGCACTTTCTCGCCCTCGCGCCTCACCAGCAGCGAGTCGCGGTGGACGACATAGGCGCGCGATGACGCCTTTTGTTCCAGCGCGAACAGCTTTTCGTCATCGCGGCGCAGATGCGCGGCGCGATCGAGGACGTTGGTGACGAAGGCCGGCTGCCCCAGCGGAAACGAGTCGAATGCTGACATTTCTTGTTCTTTCAACCCAACCAGATCTTGCGGCGAAGCGCGCTGATGAAATTCTGCACCTCTGTGGCGTCATGCGGCAATGGCTTCATCACGCCCCAGACCGGCCGCGGCCAGGCGGCGTCACCGGTGCGGCGCGCGATGATGTGGACGTGAAGCTGCGGCACGAGGTTGCCGAGCGCCGCGATATTGAGCTTGTCGCATTTGGTGATCTCCTTCAGCGCGCGCGAGACGCGCGAGATCTCCGTCATCAGCTGCGCCTGCTGCACCTCGTCGAGATCGATGATCTCCACCGCGTCGGCGCGCCGCGGCACCAGTAGCAGCCAAGGGTAATTCGCGTCCTTGATGACCAGCACCTTCGACAACGGCAGGTCGCCGATGTCGATGGTGTCCTCTTTCAGGCGGGAGTGCAGCGACCAGGCGGAATCGGACATGAAGGTTTCCGGATGGCCCGATGGGATCGGGCATGGCGGGGCGGAACCCCTGAATATTTGCCCCGACCATACGATACGGAGTCCGATAGGGGAAGGATAAGGCTCCGCGGGGGCGGCATGCTCTGTTGTCGTCCCAGGGAGAAGTTTGGCGAAAGCTCGTAGTGAAGAGTCTTCCCGCGGTACGACCACCTGCGCCTATCGAGAGATCACGCGGTATGGGTCCCGGCCTTCGCCGGGACGACAGCGAACTTGTGGCGTGTCCTTACGCCTCCGCCAGCACCCGCGCATTGGCGCGGATCGAAGCTTCGCTGACGCGGATGCCGAGGCCGGGACCATCGGGCACCACGACATGGCCGGCGCGGTTGGCGACGCGCTCTTCCAGCACGTCCTCTGTCAGCACATGGTGCGGCATGTAGAATTCGCAGCCGAGCGAGATGCCGGGTGTTGCTGCGATCAGCTGCGTGCCGGCGGCCAGCCCAACGCCGCCCTCCCACAGCGTGCCGCCATAGCCGGGCAGGCCGGCGACGTCGGCGATCGCCATGATCGCCTGGGCCTCGAACAGGCCGCCGGCCTTCATCAGCTTGATCGAGACCGCATCGGCGGCCTCGCGGCGCACCACCTCCATCATGTCGCGGCGGTCGAAGCAGCTTTCGTCGGCGAGCACCGGCGTCTCCAGCGCAGCGGTCAGCTGCGCCATGACGTCGAGATATTTGCGCGGCACCGGCTGCTCGATGAAGGTCGGCGCGAACTGCTCGACGTCGCGCAAAATCTTGATGGCGCCGAACGGTGCCAGCGCCTGGTTGTAGTCGACGCGCAGATCGACCTTGTCGCCGAATTCCTTCCGGATCGCTTCGAGATGATCGAGATCCTCGCGATGCGGCTTCACGCCGGTCTTGACCTTGTAGATGACGTTGCCGTCCGGAACCATCTTTCGCATGCGCTCCAGATCGGCGGCGAAATCGGGATCGGCAATCGAGAACGACAGCGGGATCGTGTCGCGCACGCGGCCGCCGAGGAGGTCGGCGACCGAAAGCCCCGAGGACTTGCCGACGATGTCGAGCAGTGCCATCTCGATCGCGACCTTGGCCTCGGCCTGTCCGACCAGCGCGCAGTCGAGCTCGGCCATCAGTGCGCGGATGCGGCGCACCGGCTTGCCGAGCACGATTCCGCGCAGATAGATGTCGAGTGCGGAGAACGCCGCTTCCGGCGTTCCCGTGAACACCTCCCAAGGCGCCGCCTCGCCCCAGCCGACGATGCCGTCGCTGGCGGTGAGCTCGATCAGCACGCGCTTGACCGTGCCCTTGACGTTGCCGACGCCCTGGAGGCGCGCCATCTTGATCGGGCTCTCGATCAAGAACAGCCTGATGCGTTCGACGGTCGCTTCGGTCATGTCAGGCCTCCATTGACGTGCCAGACCTGGCCGGTGACGTAGGACGCTTTTGGCGACGCCAGGAAAGCGATGATCTCGGCCACTTCGTCCGGCCGTCCGCGGCGGCGCATCGGGATCAGCGCCTCCGTTGCCGCGATCTGCTCCGGCGAGAGCCGGCTCTCGCTCGGTCTGTCCTTGACGATGAGGCCCGGCGAAACCGCATTCACGGTGATGCCGTCTTTGGCAAGCTCGACCGCGGTCAGTCGCACCAGCGCTTCCAGCGCGGAACGGCTCGCGGCCGTCGCCGCGAACGGTGCGAACTCTGGCCGGATCGCGTGCGCTACGAATGACGACACCGCCACGATCCGTGCGTCGCGGCCGGCACGCAGCAACGGAAGCGCGGCGTCGACCAGCCGTGTGAAGGCCAGCGCCGATTCATCCATCGCGCGGCGGAACTCGTCCGCCGGCGTGCCGATCGCGCTGCCGCGGCGGGCATGGCCGCCAACCAGGATCAATCCATCGAGCCGGCCGAAGGCGCGCTCTGCGGCGGCGACGGCATCGCTGGCCGCGGCCTCCTCGGCGAGATCGCCGAGGCATTTTGCCACCACGGCGCCTTGCGCTTCGGCCTCAGCCGCGGTGGTCTCGAGACCGGCCGCGTTGGAGCGCGTGTGCAGAACGAGCCCGATGCCGGGCGCCGCGAGCAGCTTCGCGGTGGCGCGGCCGATGCCGCTGGCGGCGCCGGTGACGAGATAAACGCGATTGATATCGGACATCACGATGCCGTTGTGGCCGGCGGCAATGCGCCGGTGCGGTGGAAATGGCTGAGGAAGGCGCGCGTCGCAGCTTTCTGCGGATTGTCAATCACCTGCCGCGCCGGACCTTCCTCAACGACGACGCCGTCGCGCATGAAGATGAGGCGGTCGGCGACCTCGCGGGCGAAGGCGATTTCGTGGGTCACGATCACCATGGTCATGCCTTCGGATGCGAGGCGCTGCATCACGGCGAGGACCTCGCCGACGAGCTCGGGATCGAGCGCGGAGGTCGCTTCATCAAACAGCATCACGTCCGGCTCCATCGCAAGCGCCCGTGCAATCGCAACGCGCTGCTTCTGGCCGCCGGACAATGTCGCAGGATATTGGTCGGCCTTCTCTGCAAGGCCCACCTTCGCAAGTTGCGCGCGTGCGAGCGTCTCGGCGTCCGTCTTGGCCATGCGCCGCACCGTGACCGGTCCCTCCATCACGTTCTGGAGCGCCGTCATGTGCGGGAACAGGTTGAAGTGCTGAAACACCATGCCGGTGGTGGCGCGGAATTTCGCCAGCGTCTTGAGGTCCGGCAGCTTCGTGCCCGCACCGAACGCGAAGCGCGTGTCACCGACGCGGACGCTGCCGCCATCAGGCGTCACCAGCAGATTGATGCAGCGGAGCAGCGTCGATTTGCCCGAGCCTGACGGGCCGATCAGCGCCACCACGCCGCCCTTGGCGACGTCGAGACTGATGGTCTTCAAGACCTCGTTGCTGCCAAAACTCTTGCGCAGGCCGCGGATCTCGATCTTCGAGGCGTTCTTGGAGGCGTTCCTGGAGGTCTCGCTCATTCGCCGACCGCCAGTCGCTTCTCGCCGCGCCGGACGAGGATGGTCAGGGGAATCAGGATCGCCGCATAGGCGACCGCCACTGCCGTGTAGGTTTCCAGCGGCCGGTAGCTGTCATGGGCGGCGACCTGGCTCTGGTAGACCAGATCGGGCACCGCCAGCACCGAGACCAGCGAGGTGTTCTTGAACTGGATGATCGACTGGTTCGTCAGCGCCGGGATCATGCGCTTGATCGCCTGCGGCAGCACGATGCGCCGCATGGCCTGGATAGGGGTCATGCCGAGCGCGGCGCCGGCTTCGGACTGGCCGCTGTCGATCGAGACGATGCCGCCGCGGATGATCTCCGAATAAAACGAGCCGCCATAGAGCGAGAGCGCCAGCGCCGAGGCCGTGATCGGCGTCATTTCGACCCCGGCCAGGATCGGCAGCGCGTAATAGAACCAGATCAGCTGCACCAGGATCGGCGTGCAGCGGAACGCCTCGATGAAGGTGAGCGCGACCAGACGTACTGCTCGGAAGCGCGACAAGGTGCCGAACGCGCCGAACAGGCCGAACACCAGTCCAAGCACCACGATGACCACAGTGAAGCCGACGGTGACGCCGAGCCCGTTGAGAAAGAGCCAGCGATAGCTCCAGAGAATGCCGAAGTCCCACTGATACATGCGTGCTTAACTCAGTCGGCAGAAAGCTGGGAACAGACGCGCGGCGTTCTCGCTGCACCTCTCCCGCTTGCGGGAGAGGTCGGCGCGAAGCGCCGGGTGAGGGCTCTATCCACTCGGGGAGTCTCCCTGGCGGAGGCACCCTCACCCCAACCCTCTCCCGCAAGCGGGAGAGGGAGCGCACCGCGCCTTGGGGATCGAGCTCGACCCAAACTCATCACACCTTACAAGGACACGCCCGGCGGAATGTCCGCCTCGGTCACGCCCACCAGCTCCATATTCGTGATGATGGCGTTGCGGATGAAGCCGAGGCCCTTGTTGAAGTCGATCCAGGTGTTGACGTAGTCGCGCCAGGTCTTGTCGGTTTCGCGGCGGAAGCCGGCGTTCGACGTGGTGGCGAAGATCGGGGTGGGCAGCACGAACTGACCGAGCGAGGGGTTCTTCTTCAGCACCGTCAGCGACAGCATGGTGATCAGGCACTGCGCGTCGACGCGGCCGGTCTGGAGTGCGGCGGTGGCGTCGTCGGCGCTCTTCAGCCGGGTGATCTGCGCCTTCGGCGTCAGGCGGCTGACCACCTGGTCGTGGGAGGAGCCCTGGTCGACGGCGATCTTGACGTCGGGCGAGTTCAGCTCGACCCAGCTCTTCGGCTTGAAGTCCTTCTTGCAGAGAATGCCGAAGGCGTTGTTGAAGACCGGCACCGAGAAGTCGATCACCAGCGCGCGCTTCGGGGTCGGGTTGAGGCCGAAGAAGATGTCGATCTTGTTGGACTGCAGATCGAGTACCGAATTGCCCCAGGTGGTCTCGGTGATGTCGAGCTCGGCCTCCATGTCGTCGGCCAGCGCCTTGGAGATGTCGACGTAAAAGCCCTTCCACTGGCCGCTGGCGAGATCCTTCATGTAATAGGGCGCGCCGCCGCCGACTGCGCCGATCCGCATCTTCTTGGTGCGGCGGATGCGGGCAAAGGTCGATTCGTTCGGAACGGCCGCCTGGGCCACGGCCGGGGACGCCAGCGCGCCCGCAGTCGCCGCGCCAATGGCGCCAAGTCCGACAATCGATGCAACATCACGACGTGTAACCATTGGGATCAATCGCTTTTCTGGTTGGATGAGTTCCGGCAGCGTTCATACCAAGGTGGCCCTATCAGCGAAAGCACAGCCTATCGGCTGGGCAAACCGGAAATTGCCCGGATGCTGGGCAAGCCCAAGCCAAGGCTGTCCGTTCGAGCCGATCCCCGCTTGCTTTCCGGCCCTTTTGGCCCCAAATAGGGACCGGGAGATTGGCGGTGGACGAGCCACTCGCCAACCGGGTCAGGTCCGGAAGGAAGCAGCCCTAACGAGGTCCGGATCGGGTCGCTCGTCAGTCTCCTACCTGTTTTTTCGAGCGAATTGCGCCGGCGGCAAAAGCCGCCAGCGCGCTCCTTTCCGCAAACGCCGGCCGAAAGACATTCCATTGCGGATCGACCGATGACCGACGCTGGCGCCCCTCCCAATTCCGATAGCGCAAGCCAAGCTGGCTTTGGGCTTGGCGCGCAAGCCGGCACGCCGTACCGGGTCCTGGCCCGCAAATATCGCCCCTCCAGCTTCGACGATCTGATCGGCCAGGAGGCCGTGGTCCGCACCGTCTCCAACGCGTTCGAGACCGGGCGCATCCCGCAGGCCTGGATCCTCACCGGCGTCCGCGGGGTCGGCAAGACCACCACCGCGCGCATCCTGGCCCGTGCACTCAACTACGAGATGCCGGATGGCTCGGTGAAGGGCCCGACAGTCCAGATGCCGACACTCGGCGTGCATTGCCAGGCGATCATGGAAAGCCGGCACATGGACGTGCTGGAGATGGACGCGGCCTCGCATACCGGCGTCGACGACGTCCGCCAGATCAATGACAGCGTGCGCTATGCGCCGGCCAGCGCCCGCTACAAGGTCTATATCATCGACGAAGTCCACATGCTGTCGACGGCGGCGTTCAACGCCTTCCTGAAGACCCTGGAGGAACCGCCGGAGCACGCCAAGTTCGTGTTCGCCACGACGGAGATCCGCAAGGTTCCGGTCACGGTGCTGTCGCGCTGCCAGCGTTTTGACTTGCGCCGCGTCGAGGCCGACGTGCTGATGAAGCACCTCGCCAATATCGCCGCGAAAGAGAGCGTCGAGATCGAGCCGGAAGCGCTCGGCATCATCGCGCGCGCCGCGGAAGGTTCTGTGCGTGATTCGCTGTCGCTGCTCGACCAGGCGATCGCGCACGCGGCGGGCACCGTAAAGGCCGATGCCGTGCGGCAGATGCTGGGGCTAGCCGACCGCACCCGCGTGATCGATCTGTTCGATTCGCTGGCGCGCGGCGACATTGCGGCCGCCTTCAAGGAGTTCCGCGACCAGTACGACGTCGGCGCCGATCCCATCGTCGTGCTCTCGGATCTCGCCGAATTCGTCAACTTCGTCACCCGCGTCAAGATCGTGCCGGCGACCGCCGACAACGTTGCCTATGGCGAGACCGAACGGCTGCGCGCGCGCGACTTTGCGTCGAAGATCTCGATGCGCGTGCTGTCGCGGATGTGGCAGATGCTGCTCAAGGGCATCACCGAGGTGCAGGCCGCGACGCGCCCCGCCGCGGCAGCCGAGATGGTGCTGGTGCGCATCGCCTATGTCGCCGACCTGCCGACGCCGGACGAAGCGATCCGGATGCTGGAGCAGAACGGCGGCGGCTCGCTGGTTGCGAATGGCGGCGGTGCTGCGCGCAACGCGGCGGCAGCACCTGTTGCCTCGGCAGCGCCGGTGCGCGCGCCGACCTCCTCGCCGCCATCGTTCGGCGGCGGTGCCCGGCCGCAGATGGCCGCGCCCGCGCCGGATCCCCAAGGCGCAGCACCCGTGCTGCATGTAACGAGCTTCACCCAGCTCGTCGCGCTGGCGGGGCAGAAGCGCGATCTGATGACCAAGGGCGCGCTCGAATCTGACATGCGGCTGGTTCGTTTCGAGGAGGGCCGGCTGGAAGTCGCGCTCGAGCCCAACGCCTCCAAGACCATGATCTCGGACCTGGCGCGCAAGTTCGAGCTCTGGACCGGCCGGCGCTGGACCGTGATCGTCTCCAACGAGCCGGGCCAGCCGACGCTGCGCTCGGTGAACCAGGCTGCCAAGCAGGCGCATGCGCGTACCGCCGAGGCCGATCCGCGCGTCCAGGAGGTGCTATTGCGCTTCCCCGGAGCCAAGGTCGTCGAGGTCCGCAGGCTTGCCCCGGAGGTGCCGGAAACCGATATAAATGCCGACTATGGCAGTGACGATCCGCTCGACGGTTCCGACGGCGACGATCTCTAGAGCCCATCCAAGGACACGCACCGATGGCTGATTTTCTCGGCATGATGAAGCAGGCGGCGCAGCTGCAATCCAAGATGCAGGCGATGCAGGACGAGCTCGGCAATGTCGAGGTCGAGGGCATCTCCGGCGGCGGTCTGGTCGCCGTGCGCATGACCGCGAAAATGGACGTGAAGGGCGTCAAGATCGATCCTTCGCTGATGAAGGTGGAAGAGCGCGAAGTGCTCGAGGATCTGCTGGTCACCGCGCTCGGTGACGCCCGTCGCAAGGCCGAAGCCGCGATGCAGGAGAAGATGCAGTCGCTCACCGGCGGGCTCGGCCTGCCGCCGGGGCTGTTCGGCCAATAATTATGGGCGCGGTTGCAGGTCCCGAGATTGAGCGGCTGGTTCAGCTCCTCGCCAGGCTGCCGGGCCTCGGTCCGCGCTCCGCGCGGCGCGCGGCCCTGCATCTGATCAAGAAGCGCGAGGCGCTGATGATGCCGCTGTCGGGTGCCTTGCAGGTTGCGCTCGAGAAGGTCCAGGTCTGCAAGACCTGCGGCAATATCGATACCCAAAATCCCTGCACGGTCTGCCTCGATCCGCGGCGCGATCCCTCGATCATCGTCGTCGTCGCCGACGTCGCCGATCTCTGGGCGCTGGAGCGGGCCAACGCGACGCAGGGCCGCTATCATGTGCTGGGGGCGACGTTGTCGCCGCTCGACGGCGTCGGCCCGCAGGATCTCACCATCGACGCGCTGGTCGCCCGCGCGCATGATGCGCAGGTGCACGAAATCATCCTGGCGCTGAATGCGACGGTCGACGGCCAGACCACGGCGCATTACATCACCGACCTGCTTCAGGACGCCAACGTAAAAGTAACGCGCCTCGCCCATGGTGTGCCGGTCGGCGGCGAGCTTGATTATCTCGATGAAGGTACGCTGTCGGCCGCGATGCGGCAGCGGACCCTGTTCTAGCCCTCCTACAGACTCACGGAACGGACGACATGACGAAACGATTCGCCACTCGATTGGCTTTGGTCGCGACGATGACGGTGCTGGTGACCCCGGCCATCTCCGCGCAGCAGAGCGATGACGCGGCTCCGCCGCCGCCAAAGCCCGGCAAGCCGATCAACACCGGCGACGTGCTCTCGGGCGAGCTGAACGCGATGAAAGTGCGCGACGTCAAGAACGGCGGCAAGAAGGTTGCGACCTACCAGATCACCTCCGAGCCGCGCCGGCTGCCGCCGCCGAACGGGCTGTGCAATCTCGAGACCGGCCCCGAGACTTTCCAGCTCGTTCCCAATGGCGACACGCAGGCCGCGCAGTTGAAGACGTTCGCCGGCAAGGAGATCTCGGTCAAGGTCGACGAAGTCGCCTGCGCCAGCGACCCCGGCCAGATGAGCGAAGCCGTGATCACGAAGTGGAGCATCATCAAGAAGCAGTAGGGGGCTACACTCTCCTCGTCATTGCGAGGAGCTCTTGCGACGAAGCAATCCAGACTGTTTCCACGGAAAGATTTCTGGATTGCTTCGCTTCGCTCGCAATGACGTGGTAAGAGCGTCGGCCTAAACCCTTACCGGCCCCAGCGCCTCGAAATGCCCGCGCTTCTGCAGCCAACTGAGCAGCATCAGGCTCGGGATCGCCACCAGCACGCAGATCACGAAGAACAGCGGCCAGCCGGTCGCCTTGGCGACATAGCCGGCCACCGATGACAGATAGGTGCGTCCCACGGCCGCGAGCGCGGTGAGCAGCGCGTATTGTGTCGCCGTATGCAGCGGGTTCTGGCACAGCGCGGAGAGATAGGCGACGAAGATCACAGTGCCGATGGCGCTGGTGAAGTTCTCGCAGGTGATGGCGAAGGCGAGCGCCCATTGGCTGGTGCCGACGAAAGCCAGCCAGGAGAAGGAGAGGTTGGCGAGCGCCTGCACCACGCCGCCGATCCAAAGGCTGGTCGAAAGCGAATAGCGCCGCGCAACGAAACCGCCGGCGAAGCCGCCGATCAGCGTGGCGGCCAAGCCGACGCCCTTCACGATCGCCGCGTAATCGTTACGCGAAAAGCCGAGATCGATCACGAACGGCGCGGTCATGGTGCCTGAGAACGCGTCGGTGAACTTGAACAGCACCACGAAGGCCAGCGCCGCGAGCGCGTCCTTGCGCGACAGGAATTCCGAGAAGGCGCCGATCGCGGCGTGCAGCACGCGTGCGAACGCCGTCTCGGCTTTCGTCGCCGCCTCGGCCCGCGCCGATTGCTCGGGCTCGGTTGCGGCCAGCGCCGTGATCGTCCCGATCAGCACCATGGCCGCCATCACCACATAGCCCCACATCCAGGCCGATGTGCGCGCAATGCCGGTGCCCTCGAAGCCGGAGACGATGAACAGCGCGCCCGCGGTCGAGACCAGCATGCCGATGCGATAGGCCGCGACATAGGACGCCATGCCGGCGGCCTGCTCGCTCTCGGGCAGGCTCTCGACGCGGAAGGCGTCGACCACGATGTCCTGCGTCGACGAGGCCGTCGCGACCAGCAGCGCGCCGAGCGCGACATAGAACGGCGATCGCGCCGGATCGGTCAGCGCCAGCAGCAGGATCGCGACGATCAGCAGCAATTGCGAGAACAGCAGCCAGCCGCGTCGGCGGCCGAACGCGCGGGTGAACAGCGGCACATGCAGCGCGTCCACCAGCGGCGCCCACAAAAATTTCAGCGTGTACGGCGTGCCGACCAGCGCGAACAGCCCGATAGTGCCGAGATCGACGCCGGATTCCCGCATCCACACCAGCAGCGTCGATCCCGACAGCGCCAGCGGCAGCCCGGAGGAGAAACCGAGGAACAGCACGATCAGCACCCGCGGCTGCAGGTAGACGGCAAGGCTGTCACGCCAGGACGCGGTTGGGGTGTCGGTGCCGGCGGGGGAAGTTGCGTCGGGTGCGGTCATGGGCGGGTGTTAGCAGATTCTGGCGTAAAAGACTCTCGCCACTGTCCGTGGGGCAGAAGTCGGTGCCCTCCCTCAGTGTCATCGTCCGCGAAGGCGGACGATCCAGTAATCACCAGCGTTTCGGTCTAATCATGACCGCCGCGGCGTACTGGATGCCCCGCCTGCCGCCTACGCTAAAGCTTCGGCGTCCCTAGCCCTAAACCCCGGCGAAGCCTTGGCGTAGCCGGGTCGCGGGGCATGACAGCGTCATGGCGGCCCGGCTATTTCGTGATAGAGATCATCCCAATTGGGATTTTGCTGTTCGATCAATCGCACCTTCCAAGCGCGATTCCACTTCTTCAACCGCTTCTCCCGCTTGATCGCGTTCTCGGGGTCATCGAACTTCTCGAAATAGACAAGCCGAGCGACGTCGTATTTTTCTGTGAAGCTCTCAATCAGCTTCGATTTGTGTTCCGCAACCCGGCGGATGAGATCATTGGTCACGCCGATATAGAGGGTGCCGCCGATCTTGCTGGCTAGGATGTAGACGTAGTAGCAGCGTGCGCCCATCTACCGCATCCCCTCGCTGTCATCGTCCGCCTTGTGCGCAATTGCGCACTGGGGCGGACGATCCAGTACTCACCAGCGTCTCGTTCAGTTACACCTGCCGCGGCGTACTGGATGCCCCGCCTTCGCGGGGCATGACATCACATGAAATCACTCCCCCGCCTGGAGTTTCCTCGGGAACAGCTCGGCGGCGCTGGTTGCCACCAGATGCGGGGCTTCGGGCGCGTCGGTCTTGCTGAAATCGAGTTCTTCGATTCGCCCGGCGCGCTTCTCGATCTTGTCGGCGGAGATCAGGACCTGGCGGACGTCCTCGTTGGCGTCGGCAAAATGCTTCTGCAATTTCAGCACGCGGTCGCGCAGGCGGCCGAGGTCGTCGCCGAGCTTGATCACCTCGGTGCGGATCTGGTCGGCGGCGTCGCGCATGCGCGCGTCCTTCATGATCTGCTGCATCACCTGGATCGCGAGCATCAAGAGCGAGGGCGACACCAGCACCACGCGGGCGCGATAGGCCTTCTGGATCACGTCGTCGAAGCCGTCGTGGATCTCGGCGTAGACCGATTCCGACGGCACGAACATCAGCGCCATCTCCTGGGTCTCGCCGGCGACGAGATATTTCTCGGCGATGTCGCTGACATGCTTCATCACGTCGCCGCGCAGCCGCTGCGTGGCGATGCGCCGCTCCTCGTCGGTGCGGGCGTCGTGCAGCGCGGTCATCGCTTCCAGCGGAAATTTTGCGTCGATGCAGAGCGGCCGCTGGTCGGGCAGGAAAACGACGCAGTCCGGCCGCTTGCCCGTCGACAGCGTGAACTGGAATTCGTAGGCGCCCTTCGGCAGGCCGTCCTGGACGATCGCCTCCATCCGCGCCTGGCCGAAGGCGCCGCGCGACTGCTTGTTGGCGAGCACGTCGCGCAAGGTCGTGACCTGGGTGGTGAGGTCGGTGAGGTTCTTGTGCGCGCTGTCGATGATGCCGAGCCGCTCGTGCAGCGCGCGCAGGCTCTCCATGGTGTTGCGGGTCGAATGTTCCATGGACTGGCCGACCCGGTGGGTCACCGAATCTAGCCGCTCGTTGACCGCGCGCGCCATGTCGGCCTGGCGGCCGGCCAGCGCCTGGGTCATGGCATCGACCCGGCCCGAGGCTTCGCTCTGGGCGTGCAGCATCTGGCTGACGCGCTCCTCAAGCTCGTCGGCGCGGATGGCGTTGGCCATCGCGAGTTCCGCGCCGCGCCGCGAGGAGCGGGCAATCACGACAGCGATGACCGCGAGCAGGATGAGGACGAGCGCTCCGAAGCCGAGCAGCGCGTCGATGGTGCGCACCGGCCAGTCGCCGAGCATGAAGATGATTTCGTTCATGGCCGCCTTTTAGCCGATTCGGCGGTATCCGCGAACGAATAGCGAACATTTATGGTAAATAGCCCCCTAATTTTTATGGTTAACGAAGCCCTAAGTTTTATGGTTAGCAGACCGTTAACGGAGTTCCTCGCCGCATTGACCGCATCGGGCGCGCGGCTTAAATCGCGGCCATGGCCCTCAGAGAAATCATCATCCTGCCCGACAGGCAGCTGCGTCTGGTCTCCAAGCCGATCGAGAAGGTCACGCCGGAGATCCGCAAGCTTGCCGACGACATGCTCGAGACCATGTACGATGCGCCCGGCATCGGGCTGGCGGCGATCCAGGTCGCGCAGCCGCTGCGGCTCATCACCATGGATCTCGCCAAGCGCGACGAGAACGGCGAGACCAAGCCGGAGCCGCGCGTCTTCATCAATCCGGAAATTCTCTCCTCGTCCGAGGAGCTCTCGGTCTATGAGGAAGGCTGCCTGTCGATCCCCGAATATTACGAGGAGGTCGAACGTCCCGCCAAGGTCCGCGTGCGCTTCACCGATCTCGACGGCAGGGTGCACGAGGAGGACGCCGAAGGCATCTACGCCACCTGCATCCAGCACGAGATCGATCATCTCAACGGCGTGCTGTTCGTCGACTATCTGTCCAAGCTCAAGCGCGACCGCGTGCTGAAGAAGTTCGAGAAAGCCGCCAGGCGCGGGGAGTGAGTGATTAGTAGCCAAGCACTCCGCTCTGCTCCCTCCCCCCTTGTGGGGGAGGGCAGGGGAGGGGGGTAGCCCAGCAAAAGGTGCTCGTCGTTTCGCGAGCGCCAGCAACAAGGCGTCTGCATCGCTCGCGCTCAAGCCGAGAGAGCGCATCGTGTGGCACCCCCCTCCCTAGCCCTCCCCCACAAGGGGGGAGGGAACGTATCGAGTTCATGTCATGCCCCTTCGCCTCATCTTCATGGGCACGCCCGATTTCTCCGTGCCGACGCTGCTCGAGCTGGTCGCGCATGGCCACGAGATCGTGGCTGTCTACACCCGTGCGCCGAAGCCGGGCGGGCGGCGCGGGCTGCAATTGCAGCCAACGCCGGTCGAGGAGGCCGCGCGAAGACTCGGCGTGCCCGTGCTGACGCCGAAGACGCTGAAGACACAGGAAGCCCTCGACGAATTTCGCGCGTTCGATGCCGATGCCGCGGTTGTCGTCGCCTACGGCATGATCCTGCCGCAGGCGATCCTCGATGCGCCGAAGCTCGGCTGCTACAATCTGCACGCCTCGCTGTTGCCGCGCTGGCGCGGTGCTGCGCCGATCAACCGCGCCATCATGGCCGGCGACGCCGAGAGCGGCGTCATGGTGATGAAGATGGATGTCGGGCTCGATACCGGCGACATCGCGATGGCCGAGCGCATCGCGATCACGGACAGCATGACCGCGATCGATCTGCACGACCGCCTGTCCCGGCTCGGCGCCGATTTGATGGTGCGCGCCATGGCGGCGCTCGACCGCGGCGCCCTTCAGCTTAAAAAGCAGAGCGAGGCCGGCGTCACCTATGCCGCCAAGATCGACAAGGCCGAGGCGCGGATCGACTGGACCAGGCCCGCGCGCGACGTGCTGCGCCACATCCACGGCCTGTCGCCGTTTCCCGGCGCCTGGAGCGAGCTCGCGGATGTCAGCGAAAATGCGCGCGTGAAAATCCTGCGCTGCGAGCTGGCGAGGGGATCCGGCACGCCGGGTGCAGTGCTCGACGATCACCTCACCATTGCCTGCGGCGAGGGCGCGATCCGCATTCTCGAGCTGCAGCGCGAAGGCAAGGCGCGCATGCAGGCCACCAACTTCCTGCGCGGTGTGCCGGTGAAGGCGGGTGCCAAATTCACCTGACGCTGTCATACCCCGCGATGGCGGGGTATCCAGTACGCCGAGACTTCTCGGTCGAACGGATCGGCCGCGGCGTACTGGATCGCCCGGTCAAGCCGGGCGATGACGGCAGAATTGGAAACCATGCCCCGCTACAAGCTCACCATCGAATATGACGGCGCGCCGTTCTTCGGCTGGCAGGTGCAGGAGACGCTGCCTTCGGTGCAGGGCGCGCTCGAAGCTGCGGTGAAGGCGATGACTGGCGCGGATGCGCGTGTGCATGGCGCCGGCCGCACCGACGCCGGTGTGCACGCGCTCGGCCAGGTCGCGCATGTCGACATCGAGAAGCAGTTTCCGCAGGGCCGTTTTCGCGACGGATTGAACGCGCATTTGCGCCCCGCTCCGATCGCGGTGCTCGAGGCCGAGATCGTGCCTGATGGCTTCGAGGCGCGCTTCTCGGCGGTGAAGCGCCATTACCGCTATCGCATCGTCAACACCCGCGCCAATCTCGCCCTCGATATCGGCCACGCCTGGCGCGTGCCGCGCCGGCTCGACGCCGAGGCGATGCATGCGGCGGCAAAGCGCCTGCTTGGCAGGCACGATTTCACCACGTTCCGCGACACCGAGTGCCAGGCCAAGTCGCCGGAGAAGACGCTCGATCAGCTCGACGTGCTGCGCGACGGCCGCGAGGTGACGATCCTCACCTCGGCGCGCTCCTTCCTGCACAGCCAGGTCCGCTCGATGGTCGGCTCGCTGGTCTGGGTCGGCGAAGGCCGCTGGACGGCGGACGATCTCACCGCAGCCCTGCAAGCCCGCAACCGCGCCGCCTGCGGCATCGTCGCTCCGCCGGACGGACTGTATCTGGTGAAGGTGGATTATTAGGAGCGCGTGAGGCGGATGCTCTCGCCCCGCCTGCTACTGTCATTCCCCGCGAAGGCGGGGAATCCAGTACGCCGCGGCCTCTCGGCTCAATCATTGCCGTCTCTGGAATACTGGATCGCCCGGTCAATGCCGGGCGATGACAGCGGGGTGGGAGGCGACGACGGAGCGTAAGGCCAGGGGCCTACCCAAAATACCTCTGCAATATCCCCCGATACACCTGCGTCAGCTTCTCCAAATCCGCCACCGGCACGCGCTCGTCGATCTGGTGCATGGTCTGGCCGACCAGGCCGAACTCGATCACGGGGCAGTAGCTGGAAATGAAGCGCGCGTCCGACGTGCCGCCGCTCGTTGACAGCTCCGGCTTGCGGCCCGTCACTTCCTCGATCGCGGCGACCGCAAGCTCGGTGAACGGGCCGGGCTTGGTGACGAACACGTTGGAGTTCGACGGCTCCCAGACGATGCGGGCGCGGATGCGGTTGCCGCAGGCCTTTGTCAACCGCGTCTCGACCAGCTCGCGCAGGCTCGCCTGGGTGTGGTTATCATTGTAGCGGATGTTGAATTTCGCGCGGGCCTGGCCGGGGATGACGTTGTAGGCGCTGTTGCCGACGTCGACCGAGGTGAATTCGAGATTGGAGGCCTGGAACGCCGCGCTGCCATGGTCGAGCGGCTCGTCACTGATCGCCACGATCAACCGGGAAATATCCGGCACTGGATTTGACGCGCGGTGCGGATAGGCGACGTGGCCCTGCACGCCGTCGACATAGAGCGTGCCGGATTGCGAGCCGCGGCGACCGACCTTGATGGTGTCGCCGAGCGACTCGACATTGGAGGGCTCGCCCAGCACGCAATGGTCGAATTTCTCGCCGCGCTCGGCGGCCCACTTCAACAGTTTGATGGTGCCGTTGATGGAGACGTCTTCCTCGTCGCCGGTGATCAGGAACGAAATCGAGCCCTTGCCGTCGCTGCGCGGCTTGCCACCGTTGGCGGCGAGATGCTCCAGCACCGCGGCGACCGAGCAGGCGATGCCGCCCTTCATGTCGACCGCGCCACGGCCGTGCAGAAAACCGTCCCGGACCTCACCGGAGAACGCGCCGACGCTCCAGGCGCTCTCGTCGCCGGGCGGCACCACGTCGGTATGCCCGGCAAAGGTGATGTGCGGCCCGTCAGTGCCGATCCGCGCATAGAGATTGTCGACGTCGGCCGTGCCGGGCTCCGAGAACGTCACGCGATGGCAAACGAAGCCAGCTTCGCTCAGGGCTTTTTCAAGCACACCCAGCGCACCGGCATCGGCCGGGGTTACCGAGGGGCAGCGGATGAGATCGCGGGCAATGGACAGAGCATCGGTCATGCGCGCCCAATCAATCCCGCAGCAATTCGTTGATGCTGGTCTTCGACCGCGTGCGCTCGTCGACGCGCTTGACGATGACGGCGCAGGCGGTGCTCGGGCCCATCTGGCCGTTCTTCATCGGCTTGCCGGGCAGCGCGCCGGGCACCACAACCGAATATTCCGGCACTTCGCCGATGAAGATCTCGCCGGTCTCGCGGTCGACGATCTTGGTCGAGGCGCCCAGGAACACGCCCATCGACAGCACCGCGCCCTTGCGCACGATCACGCCTTCGGCGACCTCGGAGCGTGCGCCGATGAAGCAGTCATCCTCGATGATCACGGGCTCGGCCTGCAGCGGCTCGAGCACGCCGCCGATGCCGACGCCGCCGGAGATGTGCACGCGCTTGCCAATCTGCGCGCAGGAGCCGACCGTCGACCAGGTGTCGATCATGGTGCTCTCATCGACATAGGCGCCGAGATTGACGAAGGAGGGCATCAGCACGACGTTGCGGGCGATGAAGGCCGAGCGGCGCACGATGGCGCCGGGCACCGCGCGAAAGCCGGCGTCGCGAAACCGGTTCTCGCCCCAGCCGTCGAACTTCGAGGGCACCTTGTCCCACCAGGTCGCCTTGCCGGGGCCGCCGGGAATGGCGCCCATGTCGTTGAGGCGGAACGACAGCAGCACCGCCTTCTTCAGCCATTGATTGACCTTCCACTTGCCGTCGCCGCCGCGCTCGGCAACGCGCGCCTCGCCCTTGTCCAGACTCTCCAGCGCCTGATCCACGGCCTCGCGGACCTCGCCCTTGGTCGAGGTCGAGATGCCGTCGCGCGCGTCGAAGGCGCCGTTGATGGTGGATTCGAGGGCTTGGAGCGACATCGGGATTTCCTCTCGGGAGGGCAGAATTTGCGATGGATTGGAGCGCTTTTTCGGGATTTGGCGGGGTGGAGTCAAGCTTGGTTCGCTGTCATCACCCGCGAAAGCGGGTGATCTAGTACGCCGCGGCGGTCGTGATGAATCGAGACAGCGGCCGCGTAGCCCGGATTACGCTGCAGCGTAATCCGGGAAAGTCTCTCCGGCGGCGCGATCCCGGATTTCGCTTGCGCTCCATCCGGGCTACGGCCTCAACGCGACAGCCCCGCTAAAAATCCCGTCAGGTCATCCGTGACGTGGTCGACATGGGCGGCATCGCGGCCTTCCAGTTCCCAGTCCTCGCGCACGACCTCCTTGGTGCCGTCGGGCACCACCAGCACCGTGGTCATGCCGAGCTCGTGCGGGACGGTGAGGTTGCGGGCGAGGTCCTCGAACATCGCGGCGCGGGTCGGGTCGACCGCATGGTCGCCGAGAAACTTCCGGTAGGTCTGCGGCGCCGGCTTGGGCTCGAACTCCGCGGCGATGATGTCGAACACGCCGTCGAAATGCGTGGCGAGACCGAGCCGCGCCAGCACCGCGTCGACATGGCTGGCCGAACCGTTGGTCAGGATCAGCTTGCGCCCCGGCAGCTTTGCGATGGCCGCTCCGAGCGCGGGATTCGGCTCCAGCGGCGAGTGGTCGATCTTGTGCACATAGGCAAGGTAGTCGTCGGCGCGCACGCCGTGCAGGGTCATCATGCCGCGCATGGTGGTGCCGAAGCGCAAATAGTAATCCTTCTGGATCTTTCGCGCTTCCTCCGGCGTGACGTGCAGCCAGTTGCAAACGAACTCCCCGATCCGCGCATCGACCTGCTGCCACAGATTGACGTGATGCGGATAGAGCGTGTTGTCGAGGTCGAACACCCAGGTGTCGATGTGGGTGAAGATGCGGGGGATTTTCATCGCAACTTTCTCGATCACGGCATCGCAAAGCGCAGCGTCTTGCCGCCGCTGCTCATGTCGACCGCAACAAATCCCGTCGCCACAAATCCGCGCGCGGGGCAATCGGTCTGCTCGTTGGTCTCGAACTTGGTCTCGCGAGTGCAGAGCTGCCTGTCGCCGCCCCAGTTCAGCGGCCGGTCCTTCAGCTTGACGGCGCGGTTGTCGGCGTCGATGGCTTCCGCGAAGCTGAAGATCTGCCTGGGCTGGCCGGTCACGTCGGGGTGCAGGCACGTCTTGGGGTCGATGCGATACCAGCCGCGGCTCGTCACCGACTTGCCGTCGTCGGTGGCGACCGCCGCCATCACCTTGTGCGGCGTGTCGTTACACCAGGTCAGGCCGCTCGGCGACGGCGTCTGCACCGCCTCGACCATGGTCTTGAACAAGTTCGGCGAGGACACGGAGTCGGCCGGCAGCCCGCGGCTCTTTAGGAAGGCGGCAAGGGCTGCCTGCGTCTTCGGCCCGTCGACGCCGTCGATCGGCGCTGCGTCATAGCCGGCGATCAATAGTAGCCGCTGGATGCCGGCGAGCCGGGCCTGCTCGTCGTCATATTCGGAATCCTCGGCGAGATAGGCGGTAAAGTTGCCGTCGTCGCCTCGGCTTGGCGTGATCTGGGTAAAGGCGGCCTGGGTCTGGCCGCTGCGGCACTGCCGCGCCGCGGCGATGACGAAATTGTCCTGCGCCACGCACAGCATGTCGCTGCCGTTCTGCGGGATCGGGGAAGCACCGTAGGCGCCGAGCGCGCGGGCATTGAGCAGGATGCGGTCGGCCGAAAGCGTGCCCTGCACCACCACGCGGCAGGTGGCGGGGTCGATCCTGAACCAGCCGCGCGTCGCGGTCGCCGCCTTGTCGTCGATGCCGATCGCGGCCTCCACGACATAGGACATGCGGTTGCAGATTTTCAGGTCGGCAAAGGCAGGGGCGGAGGAGAAGAACAGCGAGACGACTGCTGCGGGCAGCGTCATCAGGAAGCGGGTCAGAGGCGAGCGCTGAAGGCGCCGAACTCTCCGTTCGTCATGGCCGGGCTTGACCCGGCCATCCACGCCTCGTTTCGGCATCGAAGAAAGAACGTGGATGCCCGGGTCAAGCCCGGGCATGACGACCGTTTTCCGCTGCTCGCGTTCGCCCATCACTTGTGGATCAGCGTTCCCGTGCCCTGGTTGGTGAAGAGCTCGAGCAGCACCGCGTGCTGCATCTTGCCGTCGATGATGACGACGCCCTGCACGCCCTGTTCGAGCGCGTAGATGCAGGTCTCGACCTTCGGGATCATGCCGCCGGAAATGGTGCCGTCAGCGATCAGTTTTCGCGCATCCTTGACGGACAATTGCGGGATCAGCTTCTTCGACTTGTCGAGCACGCCCGGCACGTCGGTGAGCAGCAAGAGCCGCTTGGCTTTCAGCGCGCCGGCGACGGCGCCGGCAAACGTGTCGGCGTTGACGTTGAAGGTCTGTCCGGTCTTCGACGTCGCGAGCGGCGCCAGCACCGGGATCAGCTCGTAGCCGATCAGCTGGTTGAGCAGGGTAAGATCGACCTTCTCGGGCTCGCCGACGAAGCCGAGATCGACCACCTTCTCGATGTGCGAGTCCGGATCGACCATGGTGCGCGTCGCCTTGGTAGCGGTGACCATGTTGCCGTCCTTGCCGCAGAGGCCGACCGCCTTGCCGCCGGCTTCGTTGATGTAGCCGACCAGCGATTTGTTGATGGAGCCGGCGAGCACCATCTCGACGATCTCGATGGTGGCGGCATCGGTGATGCGCAGGCCGGCCGCGAATTCCGAGACGATGCCGAGCCGCTTGAGCATGGTCGCGATCTGCGGCCCGCCGCCGTGCACCACCACAGGATTGATCGCGGTCTGCTCGAGCAGCACGATGTCGCGGGCAAAGTTCTTCGCGGTCTCCTCGTCGCCCATGGCATGGCCGCCATATTTGATGACGATGGTTTCTTCGTCATACTGCTGCATATGCGGCAGCGCTTCGGACAGGATGCGGGCCTGGTCGAGCGGAGAGATGTCGGTCATGAGGCGGATCTCGCTGGCGGGACTGTCGGGCCGCGTTCTATCCGATTGCCGGGCGAGGCGCAAAGCGATGTTCTTCCCCTCTCCCCTTGTGGGAGAGGGTGGATCGCCGCGATAGCGGCGAGACGGGTGAGGGGTCTCTATCCGCAGAGGCAGACCCCTCATCCGGCGCTTCGCGCCACCTTCTCCCACAAGGGGAGAAGGGAAGGATTTTACTTCCGCCGCACCACCGCGGCCACGCTCACCACCAGCCAGCTCAAAATCACCGTGGTCCCGCCGGTTGGCGCCGCGTACGGAAACAGCCCATGTCCCGCATATTGCCGCAAGGTGAGGTCGCCCGCGAACAGCGCGGCGCCGATCGCGAGGCCGAAGGCGGCGACGAGGCCAATTCCGCCATGCAGAAGGCCGCGTTCGATCAGCGCAACCGTCGCAAGTATGGCAGTTGCATGAAACAGCAGCATCGCGCTCGCAGAGGCAAGCCGGCTCGCATCGGCGCCGTGTGCGGACGCGGCTGCCAGCGCGATGCCGGCGGCCCCCATCAAACCGGCGACGGCGATCAGCAGGCGGAACGGAGCCATCAAGAGCTGCGCTCTTCCAAAAGCCGCGCCATCGCGGCGCGCAGCTCGGCCATTCCGGCTCCCGAGCGCGACGAGGTCGTCAGCACATCGGGAAACGCGGCGGCATGCTTGGCGAGCGCGGCGCCGGTCTCGGCGATGCGCGATTGCAGCTCGGAGGCCTTCACCTGGTCGGCCTTGGTCAGCACGATCTGGTAGCTGACGGCGGAGCGGTCGAGCGTCCCCAGGATTTCGAAGTCGACGTCCTTCAGCCCGTGCCGCGCGTCGATCAGCACGTAGACGCGCGCGAGCGAGGCGCGCCCCTGCAGGAATTTGTGGATCAGCTCGGTCCAGGAGGCGACCTGGGACTTGGGCGCCTTGGCGTAGCCATAGCCGGGCATGTCGACCAGCCGCAGGTCTGTCTTGCCCGGCACCTCGAAGAAGATCAGCTCCTGGGTGCGGCCCGGCGTATGCGAGGTGCGCGCCAGCGCGTTACGCCCCGTGAGCGCGTTGATCAGGCTCGACTTGCCGACATTGGAGCGCCCGGCAAAGGCGATCTCCAGCCCCGCCATCGGCGGCAGCGTTTCGATCGAGGGCGAGGCCCAAATGAACTGCCAGTCGCGGGCGAACAGCTTCCGCCCGGTTTCGATCAGGTTGTCGTCTGACTTCTCAGTCATGCGAAGGGTCTATCCTCTCGTCATGGCCGGGCAAAAGCGCGACGCGCGTCTTTCCCGTTCAAAATGTCCCGGCCATCCACGCCTGTCCGCACGGTCCCCTCCGAAACGTGGATGCCCGGGACAAGCCCGGGCATGACGATGTGGAGGCAGTTGCGCCCGGCAACGCTCGAATACTACGTCGCCTTCTTCGCGAACGTCGCCTTGAGATTGTCGAATAGCTCCACCTTCACGCCGTTGCGGCGCATGATGAAGCTCTGCTGGAGCACCGAGAGCGTGTTGTTCCAGGCCCAGTAGATCACGAGACCCGCCGGGAAGCCCGCCAGCATGAAGGTGAAGATCAGCGGCATCCAGTTGAAGATGAGCTGCTGGGTCGGATCCGGCGGCGTCGGGTTCAGCTTCATCTGGAACCACATCGTGATGCCCATGATGATCGGCCAGATGCCGAGTGCGAGGTAATGGCCGAACAGCGGGATCGTGGTCGGATCGAACGGGATCAGCCCGAACAGGGTGAACAGGTTGGTCGGATCGGGCGCGGAGAGGTCCTTGATCCAGCCGAAGAACGGCGCGTGCCGCATCTCGATGGTGACGAACAGCACCTTGTAGAGCGAGAAGAACACCGGGATCTGGATCACCACGGGAAGACAGCCGGCGACCGGATTGATCTTCTCCTTGCGGTAGATCTCCATCATCTCCTGCTGCTGCTTCACCTTGTCGTCGGGATAGCGCTCCTTCAACGCCTGAAGCTGCGGCTGGACCGACTTCATCTTCGCCATCGAGGCGTAGGACTTGTTCGCCAGCGGGAAGAACAAGAGCTTCACGATCACGGTCACGAGCAGGATCGAGACGCCGAAATTGCCGAAGAAGCGATAGAAGAAGTCGAGGCCGAGGAACATCGGCTTGGTGATGAAGTAGAACCAGCCCCAGTCGATCAAGAGATCGAAATGGTTGAGGCCGAGCTCCTTGTTGTAGCCGCCGTGACCCGCGAGCGGGAAGTTGATGCCGACGACGCCGGCTTCCTTGGCGCCCGCGAACAGCCGCGCGCTCGCGGTTGCTGTGCCGCCGATTGCGACGGTGACGGGGTCGAGCAGATAGTCGGTCTGGTAGGTATGGACGTTGCCGCTGGGGTTAGACGAGAAGCGCGCCTGAAGCGGAGCGCTGGTATCCGGCAGCAGCGCCGAGGCCCAGTATTTGTCGGTGATGCCGAGCCAGCCATTGGTGGCCTTGAAGTTCACCTGCCTGGCTTCGTCGATCTTCTTGTAGGCGTATTCCTGCAAGCCATCGAGATAGCCGATCAGGCCTTCATGCAGGATGTAGTAGCCGGAGACCTGCGGCGCGCCGTGGCGCGAGATCAGCGCGAACGGATAGAGCGTGACCGGCGCGTTGCCGACATTGATCACCTCGTCCTTGACGGTGAAGAGATAGTGATCGTCGACCGAGATGGTGCGGCGGAAGGTGAGCCCCTCGCCATTGTCCCACTTCAGCACCGCCGGCGTCGACGGCGTCAGGCTGCCGCTGCCGTCCTGCTGCCAGAGCGTCTGGGAGTCCGGCAGCTTCGCGGTCACGCCCGTCGCCCGCACCCAGCCGAACTCGGCGTAATAGGGCTCCGCCGTGCCCGAGGGCGAATACAGGATGATCGGCGGCGAGCTCGGATCGACCGTTTCGCGGTACTGCACCAGCGCAAGGTCGTCGATGCGGCCGCCCTTCAGCGAGACGCTGCCGGCAAGCCGCGGCGTGTCGATCTTCACGCGCGGGGCGGCGGCAATCGCGGCGTCGCGGCTGACGGCCGGCTGGGCCTGCTGGTTTGCGGCCGGCGTTGACGGCTGGGCTGTGCCGCCGGCCTGGGGCGTGGCGCCCGGCGTCGCGGAGGCCGTCGGCTGCGGCGTGGTCTTCTGAAGCTCGGCCTGCGTCTGCTGCAAGGCGCGCTGCTTCTCCATCGCCGGCACGTTGTAGAAATACTGCCAGGCGATCAGGACCAGACCCGACAGGATGACGGCGAGGATCGTATTGCGGTTGTCGGTCATCATTCTCTCGTCATCAATCCGGTTTGCGGCTTGTCGCGGGGCCCGGCCCCTGGCCGCGCCCCTTGGCCGTATGCCGCGCGGGCCGTGTAAACGCTATGCGCAGATCGTCGAGCATGGTGGCGAAGTCGCGCGAGAGCGCGTCCCTTCGGCCAACCAGCACATAATCATGATGGGGCTGCATCGATACCGGATCGAGCCGCTTCACCAGTTCGCGAAGCCGACGCCGGATGCGATTGCGCTGGGGGGCGTTGCCGTTCTTTTTGGTAACGGTGAAGCCGATCCGGATCGGGCCGCTGTCGTCGCGGCCACGGCTTTGCAGGACGAACGCGGGGCTATTCACCCGCGCGCCATTGGCAACGGCGAGGAAATCCGCCCGCTGCCTCAGCCGATCCATGATGAAATCCCAAAAGGGTCAGGCTCAGGCGCTCAAGCGCTTGCGGCCGCGGGCGCGGCGGGCGGCGAGAACCTTGCGACCGCCGGTCGTGGCGAGGCGGGCACGGAAGCCGTGACGGCGCTTGCGCACCAATTTGCTGGGTTGATAAGTCCGCTTCACGGGTTTCTCTCCGCTGACCGGGCAATTTGCCTGTAGAATTGATGATAAAGTCCGGAAGATGCGGCCCAAAATGGGCCCTTTTCCGGCCCTAAGAGAGCCGCTCCCGGCATCACGCCGGGTCATCGCGGACAATTTGCGCGGCTTATAAGGGACCGTCCCCTTCTCGTCAACGCTGCAGGACCGCGCAGGCCAAGAAGAATACGACGTGAATCCGACGTGTATGTCACTTGAATATCACTGTTTCGCCGGGGTTTACCCCTTGAGGTAGCGACTCGCGATAATCACGCTTACATCACACCCCGGGAGATTAGCGATCCGTAATTTGACCGGGCCCCCGGGCGGGTCGCATCCTTCGTCAGCCAAGGCCAGCAGGGGCGAACTTCGTGGTAGCGACAGACCTCCAGCGGACCCAGGATCTGGATCGCGTTTCGGATCAGCCAGACCAGGCGGACCAGCCGGTGACGCGGCTGCGCGGGCCGCGCGGGCTCGGCCTGTCCGGCAAGCTGCTGCTGCTGACCATTCCCCTGGTGATGATCGCGGCCGTCCTGCTCTACGTGCCTGCGATCGCCAACTTCTGGGTCAACCGGCTGAACGACCGCGTGGCGGCGGCCAACACGGCGGCGCTGGTGCTCGATGCCGCCCCGCTCGGCATGGTTCCCGATTCGCTGTCGCGGCAGATCCTGAAAAGCATCAATGCCCGCGCGGTCGCGATCAAGATGGGCCAGCAGCGCCGGCTGCTTGCCAGCGACAATTTGCCGTCCGCGATCGGGCACGACATCGACCTGCGCGACATGACGGCGTGGGAGGCGATCACCGGCTCGTTCCGGATGATGCTGGAGACCGGCAACCGGGCGATCCGCATCGTCGGCCCCGGCGTCGGCAACGCCCAGTTCATCGAAATCGTCACCGACGAGCTGCCGCTGCGGCAGGCCATGTATCGCTTCTCCCGCAACGTCGTGGTGGTCGCGCTGATCATCGCGGCTCTGACCGCGGGCCTCGTCTACCTTGCGCTGCATTATCTCTTCGTGCGGCCGATGCGGCGGCTGACCGCGAGCCTGATTGGCTTCCACGAAAACCCTGAAAGCTCGGCGCGGATCATCGTGCCGAGCCAGCGCAGCGACGAAATCGGGGTCGCCGAGCGCGAATTGTCCGACATGCAGCGCGACCTGATGTCGATGCTGAATCAGAAGAGCCGGCTCGCGGCGCTCGGCCTTGCCGTGTCCAAGATCAACCATGATCTGCGCAACCTGCTGGCCTCGGCGCAGCTGTTGTCGGACCAGCTTGCCAGCGTGCCCGATCCGCGGGTGCAACGTTTTGCACCGAAGCTGGTGCGCTCGCTCGAGCGCGCCATCGCCTTCTGCCAGTCGACGCTGTCCTACGGCCGCGCCCAGGAAGCCGCGCCCGACCGCCGCATCATGCTGATCGAACCTGTCGTCATGGAGGTGCGCGAGACCGCGGGCCTCGCCAGCGAGGCCTCGATCGCCTGGGTCGCCGCAATCGAGCGCGGGCTCACGGTCGATGCTGATCCCGACCAGCTGTTCCGGGTGCTGCTCAACCTCGTGCGCAACGCCGCCCAGGCGCTGGAAAGCCATTCGTCCGGCGACGGCGGTCCGCAGCAGATCCGGATCACGGGAAAACGCGAAGGCGCGGTCACCATCATCGAGGTCTCCGACACCGGTCCCGGCGTGCCCCAGAAGACCCGGGAGCACCTGTTCGAGGCGTTCCAGACCTCCGGCCGCCCCGGCGGCAGCGGCCTCGGTCTCGCCATCGCCGCCGAGCTTGTCCGCGCCCATGGCGGCGACATCCATCTGGTCGAAGGCACCCTCGGCGCCACCTTCCGGATCGTCATTCCCGATCGCCCGGTAGAGCTGCTCTCGATCCGCAACGAGCGGGCGCGGGCGTAGTCGTCCGGAGGCCGACTTGCGGGGGCGGCAGGCCCACATCGTAAGGTCCTGGCGCGTGGCTCCGCCTCGCACCCCCGTCATTGCGGGGCGCAACGAAGTTGCGACCCCGGTTTCGGGCCAGCCCGGAATGACGTCGAATATGATCTTTTGGCCCCAAAATACCGCCCAGGCAGACCTTGCCAACGCCGGCAAGAGCGGTTAGTCAGAGCGCTCTTTCGCATCCCCTCCGGCTCCGCCGGGGGCTGCGTGCGGGCTAACGCCCGCAACGCCGTTCGCGAAACACGCGCCCGTAGCTCAGCTGGATAGAGCATCAGACTACGAATCTGAGGGTCGGACGTTCGAATCGTTCCGGGCGCGCCATTTCGTCTTGTTTTTGCTGTTTTTTCCCCCGCAGATCGACGCCGTTACCGAGTGGTACCGTAAGCGTTACCGTAATTCTCCACGCCCTCGATTGCGGCGGCGATCGCGATTAAGGCCTCGCGTCTGATCACCCTTACTTGAAACAGCTGGTGGGCCGGGTATTGAGCGAGCACGTCATGTAGCTCCGCGGCTCCGGCATCGGCTTCGTCCGGTTTCTCATCCCCAATTGTTTCCGAAGATTTTCCGCATGCTGTGCCCCTTACGTTCGAGCCACCTCACCACGGCATAGCGCGGCAGATTTTCGGTGGCCTCTCCGAGCGGCTCGTACAATTGAAGCGCCGTCCGGGCGAGATGCCTGGATCCGAACGAGCGACCCTCGACTCGATTCAATCTTTCGGGCTCGATATGCATCGGGCGTTCGTCGATGCGATCGGCGAGAAACCTCTCCAGGGTGGCCTGGCTCTTCCTGATCCCGCCCCCGATGAAACCGCCTCTCAGACTTGCTTCTCCTGCAACCTTGGCAAGCTGGCTCACGACTAAGCCTATTTGAGACTAGTGGCTCTGCAGAGTGATTATGACTCTTTGGAAGTGACGGGATAGGCGCGGCCCATTTTGGCGCGTGCCTTGTCTGTCGTGAACATCCGTTTGATGCGTGAGCGGGCGGCATTTCACTTGCGTTCCCAAGCGGCGATTTTCAAGCCCTTATCGAGGGTGACGAAGCATGCGCTACGAACTCGCCGATGGGCTGCAATCAAGCCGATGCTACCTATCCGGTGTCGGAAGGCCCGGACTTCGCAAACGCGTATTCCAGCGCTTGAGGTGCATCCCTTAAAATAGATATCCTAGATATCATTTATTGACAATATTACATGACAAGTTAGGATGCGAGATGGCGCTTGATATTGGCCGGGGTTCCCTCGACGGTGAAGCAGATATCGATGATCACGGCAGCTCAGTTGCGGGCAGCCCGGCTGCTTCTCGGAATCGATCAGCGCCGGCTCGCCGCACTCTCCGGTCTTTCCGCGCCTACAATCCAGCGAATGGAGGCCAGCGAAACGATGGTTCGGGGCAATGTCGATTCGCTGATCAAGTTGATTGCCGCATTCGATGCCGCCGGGATCGAGATGATCGATGAAGGAGCCGTCAGCAATTCGCAGGGACGCGGCGTGCGACTGAAGTTGAATTGGAGGCCGGCTGAAGCCGATTTGGACCGCCAGCCGGAACACAAAGCATCGCGCAGAACGCGGAGCGGCGCTTGATGTCTCCCGTCGTTTTGCAAATGTCATGTGTCGCGGGATTGCTGGGGATCGCCGGGCTTGCGATCGTTCTGAGCCGCGCAAAGAGCTCCACCGCCATCATCTACGGCCTCACCATGGCCGTTTCCCTGGTCGCCTTGTTCGGGTCGGTTCGCAGCCTGCTCGGTGGCGTCCCGAACGGCTCCGAACTGATCTTGCCGATCGGACTCCCGTGGCTTGGCGCGCATTTCCGCCTGGATGCGCTGGCTTCGTTTTTCCTGGTCGTCGTCAATCTGGGGGGAGCGTCGGCCAGCCTTTACGGTCTCGGCTACGGTCACCACGATCCGGCGCCGCATCGCGTGCTTCCCTTCTTCCCCGCCTTTCTTGCCGGGATGAACCTGGTGGTCCTTTCGGACGACGCTTTTTCCTATCTGCTTTGCTGGGAATTCATGTCGCTCGCTTCCTGGGCGCTGGTCATGGCGCACCATCGCGAGCGGGGCAACGCGAAGGCGGGTTACGTCTATCTGGTGATGGCAAGCTTCGGCACGCTCGCATTGCTGCTGGCGTTCGGCCTGCTGGCGGGACCGGCCGGAGATTACGGATTCGCGGCCATCCGCGCCGCCGGGCACACACCATACGCCGCGACATCGGTGTTGATTCTGATGTTGCTCGGAGCCGGTTCAAAGGCCGGCCTTTTGCCGTTGCATGTGTGGCTGCCGCTCGCGCATCCGGCCGCGCCAAGCCATGTTTCGGCGCTGATGAGCGGCGTCATGACCAAGGTCGCGATCTACGGCTTTATTCGCGTCATCTTCGACCTGCTGGGACAACCGATCTGGTGGGCAAGTGTGGTCGTGCTGATCCTCGGTGGCATCACCGCCGTCATGGGAATTCTCTACGCCATGATGGAAAAGGATCTGAAGCGCCTGCTCGCGTACAGCACGATCGAAAACGTTGGCGTCATCTTCGCCAGCCTCGGCCTCGCCCTGGCCTTCCAGGCCAACGGGTTGAAGCTTGCGGCGGCGCTGGCCTTCACGGCGGCGCTGTTTCACGTTCTCAATCATTCCTTTTTCAAGAGTCTGCTGTTTTTCGGGGCCGGCGCGGTGCTGATGTCGACGGGAGAGCGGGACATGGACAGGCTGGGTGGTCTCATCCATCGCATGCCGCTCACGAGCTTCGTCGTTCTCGTCGGCTGCGTCGCGATCTCGGCACTGCCGCCTTTCAACGGCTTCGTTTCAGAATGGCTCATGTTCCAGGCCGTGCTGCAAAGTCCGGAGTTGCCGCAATGGGCGCTGAAGATCACGGTGCCCGCGGTCGGCGCGCTATTGGCCTTGGCGGCTGCATTGGCCGCGGCATGCTTCGTCAAGGCGTTCGGCGTGACGTTCCTCGGGAGACCGCGCAGCACGGCCGCGGAAACCGCCCGCGAGGTCGACCGTTACGCGCTCACCGCCATGTTCGTCCTTGCCGGACTGTGCTTGCTGGCCGGAATCCTGCCGGGACTGGTGATCGATGCGCTTTCGCCGATCACGACCGAGATCCTCGGTGGCCGCATGCCGATCCAGGCCAATGTACCCTGGCTTTCGATCGTGCCGATTGCGGAAAGCCGCAGTTCGTACAACGGACTACTGGTGATGCTGTTCATCGCGATATCCGCTTCCCTGGCCGTCTTCGTTATCCATCGCTTCGCCTCGCACGCGCTGCGGCGGGGACCCGCCTGGGGCTGCGGTTTCTCCGATCCGACGCCTGCGGCCCAGTATTCGGCCGGAAGCTTCGCACAGCCGATTCGCCGTGTTTTCGGCACGCTCGTGTTCCATGCCCGTGACCATGTCGAGATGCCGGCACCCGGAGATATCAGGCCGGCGCGGTTGCGGATCGAATTGCATGATCTGGTCTGGGAGGGAATGTATCAGCCCATCGCGGGCGCGGTCGGCTTTTCAGCCGATCGGCTCAACCGGCTCCAGTTCCTGACGATCCGGCGATATCTCAGTCTCGTCTTTGCCACCCTCGTCACCTTGCTCCTGGTGCTCGCGATATGGTCGTGATCTCGGACATCGTGGTACAGGGCGTGCAGATGCTTCTGGTGCTCCTGCTCGCGCCGCTGCTGACCGGCTTCGTACGCAAGATCAAGGCGCGGCTGGTGCTGCGCCAGGGACCGGCGGTCTTTCAGCCGTATCGCGACCTCCTGCGCTTGCTGCGCAAGGAGGTGGTGCTGGCTGACAACGCCTCATGGCTATTCCGCGTGACACCCTATGTGACTTTTGCCGCGATCTGGGTTGCCGCCGCCCTGGTGCCGACCTTTGCGACAGGCCTGCTGTTCAACTGGAGCGCAGATCTGATCGCCATCGTTGCGCTGCTCGGAAGCGCCCGATTCTTTCTGGCGCTCGCCGGAATGGACGTCGGCACCAGTTTTGGCGGCATCGGCTCCAGCCGCGAAGTCATGATCGCGGCACTGGCGGAGCCTGCGATGCTGCTGATTTTCTTTTGCATGGCGCTTGTTGCCGGCTCAACCCAGCTTTCAACGGTGGCCGATTTCATGGCGTCGTCGCACATCGGACTACGGGTATCGCTGGGAATGGCGGTCATCGCACTGATCATGGTGGCGCTGGCCGAGAACGCGCGCATCCCGGTCGACAACCCGGCCACGCATCTGGAACTCACCATGGTGCATGAGGCGATGGTTCTCGAATATTCCGGTCGCCATCTCGCGATGATCGAATTCGGCGCGTTTCTCAAGCTGCTGCTCTACATTTCGCTGATTGCCTGTGTGTTCCTGCCCTGGAAGATCGCGGTGTTCGGCGCCGGGCCGCTTGCCTACGCCGTTGGCGCCGGCGCCTACGTCGTCAAACTTGCGGCTGCTGGCTTTTTCCTCGCACTGTTCGAGACCGCCACCGCGAAAATGAGAATTTTTCGCATTCCGCAATTCCTCGGGGCCGCCCTCATGCTGGGCTTGCTCGGGACGCTCCTCCTGTTCGTATCGAGGAGTTTCTAATGCAGATGCACAGTCTCGCCTTCGACGTCTCGCATACGCTCGCCGGCGGCCTGGTTCTGATCAGCTTCATGATGCTGTACCAAGACCGCCTTTATTCGCTGCTCAACGTTTTTGCTCTCCACGCCGTCGTGCTTGCGCTTTCCGTCGCCTGGCAAGCCTTTGTCCAGCACGCGCCTCATCTCTACATCACGGCGGCCATAGCCCTCGTGTTCAAGGCGATCGTCATTCCGGTGGCACTGCATCGCATCGTCAAGCAGCTCGGCATTCATCGCGACATTGAGTCAGCCGTGGGTATTGGCCCGACCATGCTGGCCGGGATGGCGTTGGTCGCGCTCTCCATGGTCCTGATGCTGCGGGTGACCGCCGAGGCCGATCCGCTGGCGCGCGAAGATCTCGCCTTCGCCCTGTCGGTCGTACTGCTCGGACTTCTGGTCATGGTGACACGTCGCAACGCCGTCAGTCAGGTCGTGGGGTTCATGTCGCTCGAGAACGGACTGGTGTTGGCAGCGACTGGCGCCAAAGGCATGCCGCTCGTCGTCGAGATCAGCGTGGCGTTCTCGATCCTGATCGCCTTCATCGTCATCGGCATCTTCCTGTTCCGGATCCGCGAACGCTTCGATTCCGTCGACGTTTCCGCCCTGGATGACTACCGGGGCGAGCGGCGATGAGCATGGCTTCCTTCGATCCCGTGACGGCGGTGCTGCTGATTCCGATCATGTCGGCGGCGCTGCTCGCCGTTTTGCCCGGTTACCGGCTGACGGCCCGGCTGAATGTCGTCGCGAGCTTGTTCACCTTTGCCTCGGCGCTCTCGTTGTTCGTCATCGAACGTCCGCAGCCGGGGCCGTACGTTCTCGTCGACGATCTCAACGTCGTCTTCATCGTGCTCAACACTTTCGTCGGCTTCACGACCAGCATCTTCAGCGCAAGCTACATCGCCCATGAACTCGAGACCGGCAGGTTGACGCCGGTGTACCTGCGTTTCTATCACGCAATGTATCAGACCATGATGTTCGGCATGAATCTGGCCTTCGTGTCGAACAATATCGGCCTGATGTGGGTCGCCGTCGAAATCGCAACGCTCACCACCGTGCTGATGGTCGGGATCTATCGCACCCATGCAGCCCTGGAAGCGGCGTGGAAATATTTCATCCTGGGCAGCGTCGGGATTGCGTTTGCCCTGTTCGGCACGATCCTCATCTATATGGCGGCGCGGCCGGTCGTCGGCGAGGGTCAGGACGGCATGGTCTGGACGCTGTTGATGCAGCATGCCGCCGCCTTCGATCCCGCCCTCCTCAACGTCGCTTTCATATTCCTGTTTCTTGGCTACGGAACCAAGGTTGGCCTCGCGCCGCTGCACGCTTGGCTGCCCGACGCCCACGCCGAAGGTCCGACCCCGATATCGGCCGTGCTGTCGGGCCTGCTCCTGAACGTTGCGCTCTATGCGCTATTGCGTTTCAAGATCCTGCTCGCCGCCAACCCCAACGCGATCGCTCCGGGCCCCCTGATGGTGACGATGGGCCTCGTCTCGCTGATCTTCGCGGCCTTCATGCTCTACCGCAGGCGGGACATCAAGCGGCTGTTCGCCTACTCCTCGATCGAACACATGGGCATCATCGTCTTTGCGTTCGGAATGGGCGGTCCGCTTGCCAATTTTGCCGGGCTGCTGCACATGGTGATGCACAGCCTGACCAAGTCGGCGATCTTTTACGCCGTCGGCCACATCTCGCAGATCAAGGGCACCCAGCGGATCAGCAGGATCCGGGGCTTGACGGTGACCCATCCGGCGCTGGGCTGGGGCTTCGTCGCGGGCGTCGTCGCGATCGCCGGATTACCGCCGCTGGGCATCTTCATGAGCGAATTTCTCGTCGTGAGTTCGACGTTCGCGCGGCAGCCGCTGTTGGCGATCGCGCTGGTGTTCGGACTTCTGCTGGCGTTTGGCGCATTGATGCTGCGCCTGACCAGCGTCGCCTTCGGCGAGCCCCGCGGCAGCAAGGCGTCGGCAGAAGCTTCCTACGTGCCGATGTTTGCACATCTTTCACTGGTTCTGGGCGCCGGAATCTATCTGCCCGCGCCGCTCGTCATTTGGTTCCAGAACGTGGCTCGTCTCCTTGGATAGCGAAGGAATGGACGCGACATGCCATCACTGATCGATCTGGTGCTCGAAGGCCGCAACATCCAGCAGCACCATCCATGGCCGCGCGTCGTGGTCGATGCGCAGATCTGGCAATTTGCAGCGAGCGAACTGGCGTACGGACGCTGGACACTCGTTGGCCTCTGGGGCGAACCCTCGACCGTCCACATGGCGATCATGGACGGGGATGCGACCGCTGTCGTCAGCCTGGATTGCCCCGATCGTGTCTACCCTTGCGTCGCCAAGCACCACCCGCCGGCGCTTCGGCTGGAGCGCGCGATCAACGATTTGTTCGGACTGTCCGCGCAAGGCCTGCCCGATGCCCGCCCTTGGCTCGATCACAACCGCTGGGGCGTGCGCTCCCCGTTGGGAAACCGGATCGACGCACCGGCGACGACGTCGCCCTATCGCTTCCTGCCAACGGAAGGCGATGGCCTGCACCAGATTGCGGTCGGTCCGGTGCACGCCGGCATTATCGAACCCGGACATTTCCGTTTCACCGCCAGCGGAGAAACCGTGGTCCGGCTGGAACAGCGGCTCGGATATACCCACAAGGGTATCGAAGGGCTGATGCGAGGCGCCGGCATCGAGCGCGCGGCGCAACTGGCCGGGCGTGTATCGGGTGACAGCACGGTTGCCTATGCCTATGCGTTTTCGAAGGCCGCCGAGGCTGCCCTGCAACTGCAAGTGCCGGACCGCGCTGTGTGGCTGCGGGCGCTGCTGGCCGAACTCGAGCGGCTTGCCAATCACCTCGGCGACATCGGCGCAATCTGCAACGATGCCTCGTTCGGCTTGATGCAGGCCCACTGCAACGTGCTGCGTGAGGACATTCTCCGCGCCGCAAACACAGCCTTCGGTCACCGTCTGATGCGAGACGTCATCGTTCCCGGCGGGCTGGTGCGCGATCTCGATGAAGAAGGCAAGGCAAGCATCGCCGCGGTGCTCGACAATCTCCACGTTCGCTTTCCCGCCTTGATCGAACTCTACGACAACACCGCCTCACTTCAGGATCGTACCGTCGATACCGGCATCGTCACGACGGCGCTGGCAAAACAATACGGTGCGGGAGGCTATGTGGGTCGCGCGTCCGGAAGGACCTTCGATGCCCGTCGCGCTCCCGGTTATCCGCCGTATGGCGATCTGCGTTTCGAGGTGCCGGTGCTCGACGACGGTGATGTCAATGCCCGTGTCTGGATCCGGATTCGGGAAGTCGAACAGAGTCTTTCCCTGGTGCGCCAGATCATGGAGCGGCTTCCCGGCGGTCCGTCAAACGTACCGATCGCCGCCGTGGCTGGGGCGCGCGAGGGTATGGCGCTGGTCGAAGGGTTCAGGGGCGACATCCTGGTCTGGCTCCGGCTCGACGGTGGCCGGGTCGATCGCTGCCATCTTCGCGATCCATCCTGGTTCCAATGGCCGTTGCTCGAAGCAGCCATCGAAAACAACATCGTCGCCGATTTTCCGCTCTGCAATAAATCGTTCAACTGTTCCTATTCCGGGCAGGACCTGTAGGAGAAGACGATGCGCAAACTTCTCTTTCAAAATTTCTTCCGGGGTCCACTCACGGAGCGGGCTCCCGCACTCGACGAGGCCGCCGTCGAAGAACTCGCCACCGCCTTGCAGCGCGCCGCGCGGCGGCGCCTCGGCAGAAGCCTCTCGATCCGCGAAATCGATGCAGGGTCATGCAATGGCTGCGAGCTGGAGATCCATGCGCTGAGCAACGCCTATTACGACGTCGAGCGTTTCGGTATTCGCTTCGTCGCCTCGCCACGCCACGCCGATGTTCTCCTCGTCACGGGGCCAGTGACCAAAAACATGAGCGATGCATTGGAGCGAACCTATCGCGCGACCCCCGACCCGAAATGGGTCATTGCCCTTGGAGACTGTGCACGGGATGGCGGGTGTTTTGCCGGCAGCTACGCGGTGGTCGGCGGGGTTTCGCAAATCGTTCCCGTCGACCTTCATATTCCGGGCTGTCCGCCGCCGCCCGTTACGATCTTGCAGGGACTTCTTTCCCTGCTCGATCGAACCGCAAAAAATGTCGCTTCCACGTGAGGCTCTGGAGACGACTTCGGCTATTCCACCCGGCTTGATCGGGATGCGTTCAAACCGCAATAGTCCTCATGAAAAACGCCATTGGTGTGAGATGCTGTCTGCGCGTCTTGAGCTGTCAGAGGCCGCTTGCCAGACTGTTTGCTCTTAGCGCTCTTATCTTCTTCGATCAGGAAATCCGTTGTTCGAGCACCACGCTATTCTCGAGTCCGCTCCATCGTCCGCAGCGGCGAGGACTTGGACTGCTTTATGTTCTTGGTCTTTGGCTTCGTAACATGTTCCCTGAGGCGAACGCCGCGACCACCGGCTGAGCTCGTAACCCCCGGATTGATCAATTCGATCCCCGCATTCTCCAGCGCGGACACCAGCTTCATCAGAGAATCGACGTTTCCGCGGATAACACCGTCGCTCGCCTCCATGCGCTGGATGGTAGGGACTGAAAGATCCGCAAGGTCGGCAGTTTGCCGTTGATCTATGTTCAGGAGCGCACGAGCAGCCCTGAGTTGGTTGGCCGTGATCATGAATTGGTCGCCTCCCGTAAGATGCGTCGATATATCTGTACCATCCAAATTATTGTTTCAAGCATCAGTTTACATGCCGAATATATCAGACGCAAATTTGATTGTCTGCAACGCACCAAGGTGTCGGGCACCGACCATGCAGCCGATTTCCGGCAAGGATGCGGAAAGTGCAATTCCCGAAACAATTGGCACACCGCACGTCGCATGATAATAGATGTCTGGTACATGTGTTCTGATGCTAAACTCTTGATGTGGTTTACCTGCCGTGAAATTGCTGGGGCGTTATCAAGGGCGGAACGGGCAGATCGAAATCGTAGAGTGTTCCTGGGATGGAACACGCGTGTACTTCGAAGAAGGTGTAAGGCAGAGCCAGGCAACGCCCGACGGCGAAAGCGTATTCACCTACGTCAAGCTCATGGACGAACTCCTGTCCCGCTGCGAACAAATCCTCGTCCTGGGCTGCGGCGGTGGAAATCTTGCGACGAGACTGTCGCGACTTGGGAAACGGTTGACGATCGTCGACAACAACCCGATCAGTTTCATCCTCGCACAACGATATTTCGAGCTGCCGGACGAGTTGCCCTGCATCGTCTCCGACTTTCGAAAATTCGTGTTCGACGATCGCACCTACTACGACGGCATTGCGATCGACGTCGGCGGCCCCGGATTTAGGTTCATGCATGAGTTCGATGCCGAGACCTGTGACGCAATCCGCTCGCGCTTGGCACCGGGCGGCCGGATCGTGATGAACGTAACGGTGTCCAACGACATTGATCCGACACCTGACCGCATCGCCGCTCGGCTTGCCGGTGAGGAACTGCGGACATGGATCGTCGATGAGCAGGGCGTCGAGGACCGGAATGCCGTCATCGTCTGCATGCCCGAGAAAACGCTGGGTTCGCGGGCGGCGCTCGATCGCGTCATGCGCCAGAGCCATGAACGGTGGGCTATCCGCCGAGGAAGATTGCGGAGCCGCGATCTGCCGGTTGGATCGTGCTGATGTTGTAGGATCGGGCAAACCGACGCGACGCAAATAGCTGCGTCGTGGACAACGATCCAACTGGCTGTGAATAGCCTCCCAAGATTGCTCCTTCGCCGCTCAAGAAATCAATGGCTTGGCTTCTCGATCGGCGTCGAGACCCCACGCCGATTACAACAGCGGGATTTGACATCTCCTGCCCGTTTCGCTGGCGCGACCTCAGGCACGGCGCTCGATCACGATTGGAGCACACCAGGACAAGAGGGAGACCGGCAATCAGCAACGTTGCCGGATGCGCTCCAACCATGCGTGGCGGCTGCTGGGTGGGGAATCTCTCTCTCTCTCTCTCTCTCTCTCTCTCTCTCTCTCTCTCTCTCCTTCTTTAGAGCTAGACACATTGCGGCGCTGGTCCTTGACGAGCGAGTTCAAAAAGGGTCGCAATCCTCCCCAATATGCGTTTCGCTGACCCCCTCAGTAAGGTAACTACCTCAGGGGATGAAAAGTCTGGATATCCGCGCGTTGATGGGATTTGCGTCGTTCTTACGGTAACTGACCTCAACGATTACGATGCTTCGACCCAGACTACGAATCTGAGGGTCGGACGTTCGAATCGTTCCGGGCGCGCCATTTCGGTACAAAACTGGGCACTCCAAACCCTGCCGTTTTTGCGCTTGATGCGCGACGAGCGTGCGCAGCAGTTCGCTTTTTGACCCCATGATGCGAATCTCTTTCGTGTCGGCTTCCACGCGCTGGGCCAGCGCTCGCAGGTGGTCGCGGCGGTAGCCGCCGGTCTCGTTCCGCATGCGCCTACGGGCCTGGCCGGCGAAGGCTTTCAGCGACTGAGTTGTGACGCTCGGCCCGATACGATCAAGCGCACCCGCGGCCCGTAGCGATCGGAGGCAAGGCGAACTTGCCACCCACGTTGTCATTCCGTCGCAAATGACCCCGAGGCAGACATCCGCTAATCTTACGAGCGATTGAACAAGCGAGCTAGCGTCGGCCCAATAATGCGGATGCAAGGCGAGTCCGACTCCCCGCCGCCGCATCCTGAGGTGATGTGGAGCTGTCCGCACTGCGCCTGATCGTTGCAGCGAGCATCGCATGAACGGGAAACAGGGCGATGCAGGCAATCCCGATTCCGATATGGATCCACCGGGCCGGCTCGCGCGTCTGCTCACCCCCGTAGTAGAGAACGAGGCCTGTCATGGCGAGCAACGCGAGCGTGGCCAGCGTGGTGCCACCGGTCCATCGCTTGCGCCGCCGATGCCAGCCCGAACGCACGTGCAGTGGCAGGAGCGAGCCGATCACAATCAACATTGCGTAGGCCGAGATGCCGTGGAGCATCAGCAGCAGCCGTTCGGTTTCACCGGGCTCCGTCTCGATGAGGTCGTGCAGGACGAACCAGGCCAGGCCGGTCAGCGCGACCACGCTGGTTGCGGTCCAGACAGCGCTCTTCTGAACAGAGCCGAGGCGCATGGGCTAGGCCGCCATTGATCGCAGGTCACCGCCGCTGATGAAAGCGGTCGCGCCGAAACGGTCGAAGCAGGGGTGCTGAGTCTGGCCGGTCTGGACCAGGATCTTGGTCAGCGCGTCAGCGATGATGCAGCTTGGTGCGACAACCGAATAGGCTCTTCCGTCCGTTGCGGAGCGCGGCGATCGCGGCGCTCCGCCTCGGTCGACGGCGGCGACGGAGGAGGAGGTCGCAATGGCGCCGTTGCGCAAATATCCTGCCGGGAGCAGGCCCCCGTTTGGAACGTGCACATAGACCGGCTGGTCAATCTCGCCCATCACGCGCAGATCGCCGCCGGCATTGACGGTCGCATGTCGGATGCCCGCCGCCCGAAGCGAGGCGATTGCACGGTCCACCGCATAACCCTTGGCTATTCCCCCAAGATCGATCGCCACCGGCGCCGTCAGGCGCACGGATCGATCGGCCGACAGGCGCACCGCGTTGAAGTCGCCCGCGAAGACATGGTCGAGATCGTCCGATGGCAGCAGGTCGCGGCGCATCAGTTCGAAACCGACCGCACAGTCGAACAGGCCGTTGCTCGCGGCATGAAAGACCTGGGCGTAACGCAGAACCCGCGCCGTCCAAGGATGGACTGTCACGGGCGTCCGGAACGCCTCGCGATTGATGCGCCCGATGTCGCTGTTGGCATCGTGGAAGCTCATCAAACGCTGAACCAGCGACACCGCCTCGAATGCGCCAGCGACCGCCCGTTCGGCGGCAGCTTGTGTTGGTCCGCCAACCTCGACCTCCACGATCGTGCCCAGCAACGGTCGTGCACGCCTCATGGCTACTGCCCTTTCAAGCTCTGGAACTGCTCGACGACGCGTCTTACGCCGTCGGTGATATGCTTGCACGATAGGGTCGCGCCGCTGATGTTCTTGATATCGACATTGTGCTGCAGCGGCGAGCTAGCGCTCTTGCCGACGAATTGCGAGCGCCACGAGGCCTCGCGAACCTCATAGCCATAGGACTCGTTATATTCGAGGATCTCGATCTGCTTGATGGTGCCGCCGGCGGTGATCCCGACCGCGTATTTGATATATTCGTGCTTGCCGAGCACGCGGTCGATCACGACGATCCCGCCCGAGGAGGCACGGAAGACGCCCGCCCTGCCGCCGGGAGAAAACGACGCACCAGGAAAAATCGACTTCATCGCTTGCTGTTCACTCATATAGACGTTGGCGCTGGCCGGCGCGATCAGGACGATCGCTGCCGGCGCCGCTAAGAGTGGTGTCCACTTCATGCTGGCTGTCTCGAAACGCCGGAGTTCATTTCACGCCGAACGGCACGCCGAGGCGGAACATTACCTCGTCGCGCGCATGTTCATCGCCATAGATGCGCCCATGCTTCACCACCGACGCTTGGTCCTCGTTGTAGGTGATGACCATGGGAAGCTGATGACGCCAGGCCAGCGTCCACCAGAACTCCTTCTGACCGTAGTGGATGACAGGTCCGGCAAAGAACGCAGAATGCTCGGGATTGTTGAACCAGTAGCCGGTGAACTCGTTGTGGATGCGCGTCTCCAGGCCGATCATCCAGTTCGGCGCGACGAGATAGGACGCGCCGACCGTCACGTCGATCGGAGAGGCTCTTTCGATCGAGCCGTCGGCGTAGACCTCGCGCTCATGCTTGCCCATGATATTGAGGGCGACGATGAGGCGATCGTCCAGGAAGTTCTTTTGCAGGATGACCCGCCATTCGAGCTCCTTTTCCTTCGGTCCGATCTCGGGCTCGATATAGAGCGCCAGACCAATCGGATCGGTAACGGGATTCAGGACCTGGTAGATCGCCTCCAGCGCGACTGAATCGAAACGCGCCTTCTCGTAACGGGCATAAGGATCGAACGAGGCATCGAGGAATTGGGTGACGCCCGGGCCGCCTGTGGTCCCGTCAAAGCCGTTACGAAAGGCGTTGGCATAGCTCCAGTTGAAATAGCCGGAAAGCTGCAGCCGGTCCGTCACGCCGTATTCAATCTCTTCCTTGTTCTGCAGGTAATAATACTGCCCCTGGGATTGCCCGGACTGCAGAAACGACTTGTGCTCGTATTCGCCGGTGCCTTTGGGATGCAGATCGGCGGTGTAGATCCAGCCGAACGGTGATTCCCCTGCGTGTACCTGGCAAGCGGACAGCATCGCAGCCGCCGCGCATATTGGTCCCACTAAACGCTTCACTGTTGTCCCCATCAAAGAAAAGCCTGTGGGTCTCGCTACAGTGAGACACGATGATGTGACAACAGGTCACAGTTCGGAATCGATCTAAACGTACGCGGCGCGTTGAATCGCGTAACGCCCAACGTCACTTCGCCAAGCTTCGGGAAAGATAAGTAGGTGAGCAAGAAGAATGGCTTGCTTATTGCGCCGCTTCTTCCCGATTTCTCTTTTTGAGGGATTCTAATTTTGACCAATTCTAAGTCGCGGTGGCATCTCGCCGAGCCGTTCTTGCTGCCTCACCGAAAAATCTTTCGCGGCCGAGAACGATTGCGAATGATTGAGTCTCTCCGTGCCGCGCTGGATCACGTCGGAAGTGCCGAAGGCCGGCATGCGCGCGCCCCCCCGCGCAACACGTGCAACTTCACTTCGACACGGGCGAGCCGTGACGCCGGGCGACCGGCCATTGGCCGTCGACCTTCACCAGCGCGATACCGATTTCAGACCGTGTGCCCGTCTTCAACGTGGAAGCGCTTTGCAGGGACGCTTCCGCTGACGACAAGGCGTCAACGCTCGCCCTGGCGCAGGACGCCGGCGAGTGCGTGCGTGACGAGACACTTGCGCAGCAACAGCAAAGTTCGACCTGGCCAACCGTTCCGGGTCCCGCGCGCGAAAGTTGCGAAGGCGAGGCTGCGGCAGCAGGAATACAATTCTTGCCATGACGGTGTTGCAGATTGCGGATCAAGGCTTCATCCTCGCCACAACCTCAGGCCGGTTCTTCTCGAGCCAGGCCTGAGCTTCCGGCCCGTCGACGACACACTCGAAAGTCTCCCAGGTTGGGTCCTCCAGGGATTCCGATTGCAGCCGCTTCGCCGCATACTCAACGAGGTCGTGCAAGCGTTCGTATCCTCGTCGGTGCTCGAGGGAATCTGCAATCGCCGTGCCGGTCCATCCTCGTTGGGCCAAATCGATAATGCTCGGAGCATTAGCCTCGCTGAACCAAGGTGTGGCATCGAACTCGATGCAGCGGACATTGTCGGCGGTATGGCAAGTGGCGTGGATCATTGACTTCCTCCGTTTGCCGGTAACAACCTGCGCTGGCATTGCACGTCTTGCATTGCTGCCTCACACGCTCTCAGGCTTTGACCAGGTCCCCCAGCAAGTTCGCCGCCACCATCAGCTTGGCGAGCGTCAGGCCACCAGCGGCAATCTCTTCGACCGCACGGCGAATGCGCGTCGCCTCGGGATGAGCTGCAAGCCAGGTCTCCGCAGCCTGCTGACCGGATTGGCCGATGGTCAGCATATCTGCGGCCAGGCGTCTTTCTGCTGCCGCGATCAGCTCGACGGCGCGGTCGATGGCCAGGCGTTCGAAATGATCGCTGGCCGGCACGCTGCGCGCGGCGGCGGTGATGCGGTCGAGGCGGAAATTGGCTTCGGCGGCAAAGAACGTCGCGGCGGCATCGCCGATGCTGCGACTGGTGCGCTCGGCGACCGTCACGATGTCCGGCGCCGAGACCAGGGCGTCGAGGTTGGCCAGTTCGCCGGCGAGTCCGGTCGGGACGCCGGCATCGGTCAGGTCCTGCCGGCGCTTGCTGCGCGCGGCCTGCAAGTCCGGTGGCAGGGCGTTGTCGAGAGAGGTTGAGATCTCGCGGATGGCAGGGCCGAACCGGGCAATCACCGCGTTCAGGCCATCCTTGAAATCGACATTGCGCACATACCAGACCATGCGGGAGAGCAGGAGATCCTGGATCGCCGCGTAAAGGCCGAGTTGCAGCTGTCCGTCGATGCGGGTGTCGAGCGCGTCGATCGCGTCATTGAGTCGCCTGAGCTCGTAGATCGCGTACACCGCCACCTGCGCCATGACGATGGTCGCGATATCGGCGTCGGTCTCGTCGGTCAGGCGCACGATGCAGGCGGGGCCGCCACGGTTGATGACGGCATTGACGAGACTGGTTGCGATGATCTCGCGTCGGAGGCGATGGAGCTCGACCGCGGTCGGGAATTTGTCGGGAACTTCGCGCGGAAAATACAAGGACAGTCTGCGGGCGAGATAAGGATCATCAGGCACGCCGGTAGCGAGCAGGTCGTTGTAGAGTGTCAGCTTGGCGTAGGCGAGCAACACGGCAAGTTCAGGCCGTGTCAGGGACTGCCCGCGCCGTGTGCGCTCGGTGATGGCGGCGTCGTCGGGCAGGAATTCGACGGTGCGGCTGAGCAGGCCGCGCTGCTCGAGCGACTGCATCAGGCGGGTGAGGAAGCCGGTCTCGGCCACGCCCTTGCGTTCGGCGAGCGAGAGCGCCAGCGTCTGCAGATAGTTGTTGCGCAGTACGAGCGCACCAACTTCGCTGGTCATCGCGGCAAGGAGGCTGTTGCGGTCAGCCGGATCGAGGCGTCCCTCGCGCTCGGGGCGCGCCAACGCGATCTTGATGTTGACCTCGACGTCCGAGGTGTTCACGCCAGCCGAATTGTCGATCGCGTCGGTGTTGAGCTTGACACCCTTCTGCGCCGCCTCGATGCGGCCGCGCTGGGTGACGCCGAGATTGGCACCTTCGCCGATCGCCCTGGCGCGGACGTCTGCGCCCGCTATACGGATCGGATCATTGGCGCGGTCGCCGGCCTGATCGTCGCTTTCCCCCGACGCGCGGACATAGGTGCCGATGCCGCCGAACCACAAGAGGTCCACGCGCGCCTTGAGGATCGCCCTCATCACCTCGAACGGCGTGGCCTCCGGCTTGTCGAGATCGAGCAGGGTGCGCACTTCCGGTGCGAGCGGAATCGCCTTGAGCGAGCGTGAGAACACACCGCCGCCCTGCGAGATCAGTGCTTTGTTGTAGTCCTGCCAGCTCGATCGCGGCAGGTCGAACAGACGCTTGCGTTCGGCGAAGCTGATCGCCGGATCGGGGGAGGGATCGATGAAGATGTCGCGGTGATCGAATGCCGCCACGAGCTTCGTCGCCGGCGAGAGCAGCATGCCGTTGCCGAAGACGTCGCCGGACATGTCGCCGACGCCGACCACGGTGAAAGGCATGGTCTGAATGTCGGTGCCGAGCTCGCGGAAGTGGCGCTTGACCGCCTCCCAGGCGCCGCGCGCCGTAATCCCCATCTTCTTGTGGTCGTAGCCCTGGCTGCCGCCGGAGGCGAAGGCATCGCCGAGCCAATGGTTCTTCTCGGCCGAAATCGCGTTGGCGACGTCGGAGAAGGTGGCGGTGCCCTTGTCGGCGGCGACGACCAAATAGGGGTCGTCGCCGTCATGTCGCACGGTGGAGTCGGGCGGCACTATGTCGTCGCCGTCGAGATTGTCGGTAAGTTCGAGCAGCGAGCGAACGAAGATGCGATAGGCTTCAGTGCCTTCCGCCATAAAGTGCTCGCGATTGGACGGCGACGGCAGGCGCTTGGGCACGAAGCCGCCTTTGGCGCCGACTGGCACGATCACGGCGTTCTTGACCTGCTGCGCTTTCACCAGGCCGAGGATCTCGGTGCGGAAATCCTGCGGCCGATCGGACCAGCGCAAGCCACCGCGCGCAACCTTGCCGAAGCGCAGGTGAATGCCTTCGACACGGGGCGAATAGACGAAAATCTCGTACAGCGGTCGGGGAGCCGGCAGGTCCTCAATCCCGCGTGCGTCGAACTTGAAGGAGATCACCGGACGCGGATGTCCGTCCTGGCCGACCTGCCACAAATTGGTACGGATGGTCGACTGCACCAGATTGGTGAAACGGCGCAGGATGCGGTCTTCATCGAGCGAGGCGACGGATTTGAGCTGCTCCTCGATCTCGGCAAGGAGGGCCGTCTCGCGTGCCGAGCGCTCGGAATCAGTAACGGCGAGGCGTGGATCGAGGCGACCCTGGAACAGCGCGACGAGGTTGGCGGTGATCACGGCGTTCTTGCGCAAGGTCTCCCACATATAGTCCTGGCTGAACGGGGCGCGGATCTGGTGCAAATAGCGAGATAGCGCCCGGATGGTCGAGACTTCCCGCCAGCCCAGGGCCGTGCGCAGGATCAAGGCATTGTATCCGTCAGATTCGGCGCGATCAGTGACCACCGCCATGATCGAGGCTTCCAGGCGATGGCTGAACTCCGGGCTGATCTCGATCGGCTGGCCGTCGCTGATCTCAATCGTCATGTCGTGCAGCCAGACCGGCGCCAGCCTGGTGCGGGGCACGATCTGATAAGTCCGCTCGTTGACCACGCGCAGGCCGTGATTCTCGATCACCGGCACGCGGTAAGACAGCGACAGCGGTGCGGCGTCCGAGAAGACCTTCAGGCCGAAGCGCCTGGGATCGCTCTCGCCATCATCGCGGTGAACCGAAATCGTGACCGGACGGGCTGGCGTGAGCTTTTCGATGGTGGTGATATCGGCGATCGCCTGTTCCGCCGTGAAAACCTCGGTATAGCCGCCGCTAAAGGCCTGGGCATAGCGATTGGCGAGCATACGCGCCCGCATGCCGTCGGTAGACGCGGTCAGCGCGGCTTTCAGCTTGTCAGCCCAGGTTGCGGCAATCGCACTGATCCCGGCTTCCAACGTAGCACGCTCGACGACGGGCGTTTTGCCTTCATAGCGCCCGATGATGTAGTGGACGCGCGCAAGCGCCCCTTCAGGGAATGACACGTAGGAGGCGGACAGGGTCCCCTTGTAGACCTGCGACAGAAGGGCACCGACGCGCGTGCGCACATCGGTATCGTATTTCTCGCGCGGAATGAAAGCGAGGACGGAGACGAAGCGATCGAACTTGTCCACCCGTGCCAGCGCGCGGACGCGGGGGCGCTCATAGAGGATCAGGATCTCCATGACGAAGTTGTAGAGGGTCTCGACGTCGACCTGGAACAGTTCGTCGCGCGGATATTCTTCGAGAATATGCATCAGCGCTTTGCCGGAATGGCTATTCGGGTCGAAGCCGGCGCGCTGCAGCACCTGCGCCACCTTGTGGCGGACATAAGGGATCTGCCGTGCCGAGCGAGTATAAGCGCCCGAGGTGAACAGGCCGACAAGGCGCAACTCGCCCTCGAGTCGGCCGTCGGGCGTGTAGAGTTTGATACCCACATAGTCCATCCGGATGCGGCGATGAACGCGGCTGCTGACATTGGCCTTGATGACAATGAGGAGGGTCGGCTCCCGCATAAACTCGCGAATTTCCGACGTCATCACCACCATTTCGCTGCCGCGGCGCAGGACCTTCGCATTAGGATCGCGGAGGATGCCAAGGCCTTCCCCGGTCGTGATGTCGTCCGATGCATCGCTGTCGGGCGAGAACCGATATTCGCGCAGGCCCAGAAACGTGAAATTGTCCGCGCACAGCCACTGCAGGAACAGGTTGGCTTCGGCGACCTCTTCGATCGGCAGCGGCGGCGGATCGGAAGCGAAGGTCTTGATCGCTTTCTCGACCCGGTCGCGCATGGCTCGCCAGTCGGTGACGCAGGCGCGCACGTCGTTCAACGTCGTGGTAAGGCCGTCAATCAGCTTCTTGCGATCGGCATCGGCGTCCAGGCGGGCGATGTGGAGATGAATCAGGCTCTCCCTCGCGCCCTTTGTCCCTTCCGGCAATGCTTCGCCGTGGAAGCGCAGGAGCTGGCCTTTGTCATCGCGCTCCACCGCGATGACCGGATGCGCAACGAGGGTGACTTCGATGCCCTGCTCGACGAGCTCCGCCATGGTGGAATCAAACAGGAAGGGCATGTTGTCGTTGAGAATTTCGAGCACGGAAATCTCGCGCCCGTCCGGCATCATCGGATTGACGACGCGGATATCGGCCCTGCCCGCCGTGCGCTGCTGCACATGCTTCCACGCTTGCTCCGCCAGGAAGGCAAGCGAGGAGGCATCGTGATTGGCGAGGTCCTCGATATTGGTGTAGCCGAACAAAAGCTCGGCGAAAGTTCGGGGGCTCTTGCCAGGTTGAACGCTTCCCGCCGCGTCGCGGATCAGAGCTGCCCGGGCTTTGTCGTCACGCCACGCCATAGCGTCCTCCATGTCCCGGCTGACGAACCGCAAATACAGTCAGGCATTGTTTTTGGAGTGCATCTCCTCGAGCGCCATCATCTTGACCGCGGTTCAATTGCGTACGCGAAGATCTTCGATCTTGCGGCCCCGACGATACTAGCACCCTGGAGCCTCCAAGGCGCGCAGAGTTGTGAGGCGTGCCTAAGGCCGAAATCCGGTGCCGACCGTCGGGCGGCTCGCAAAATCACAAGGAATTTCAATGGTGTAGGAGTTCGTGGGTTTGTTCTGAAAGGCGCGCCACTTCGGTATACGCAATTGACGCTAAATCTCGCCGATTTCCCGATGCGCGACGTCAAGTCTCCGTCCTGATTGCGTTTGGTGGCATTCATCCGAGTGGCGAGGTCCTCGTTCCTATCTTGTCGGTGGTCTCGAGCGGCACCCGGCACCCATTCAAAAACAGGCTGAGCATATTGAACCAGCCGATCATAAGCGCGATCTTGCGAGAGATCGTCTCACCGTACTTGTCTAGAAGCTCGCGTAAGGTCTCATCGCGCAATGTTCCGCTCTTTGACAACTCATCGGTCGCTTTGCAGACGAGAACGTACTCCGGATTGATACCAGATACCGGACCATCGGCGGCTGCAGCGTCGATCTCCGCGGCAGACAGGCCCGCGTTCTTAGCCACTTGCACGTTGGCTTGCGCCTCGTAAGGCGCATTTAACACCTTCGCCGCACGCAGGATGATCATCTGCAGGATGATCATCTCGCGTGTTTTGGGATTAACCCCCTTCGCCTGGTCGAATCGTTCCGGGCGCGCCATTTCGGTACATATCTGCGAACACAGCCTGCGGCCATGACGCGGCCGGCAACAGCTTGTTCCAGCGTACTCTTGTCCGCAACAATGCAGACGACGCCATCGTCGACCTCGATTCTGTAGCGACTGAGGCGATGAAAGCCTCGTAACCCGTATCCTCCCCGCTCGATGCATAGGGGCGAGCCAGCCGAGGTCGCCATCCGGCCCGGCGATATAGCCGCCGAGACTTGTCGCGATGAAGACATGGCCGGTGGTTCGCTGCACTGTGGCGGAGGCTCGTGTGCGGTCGGCTACTGATTCAGCCGGACCAGCAGCCTCTCTGGAGTGGGGCTATTTGCGCGCAGGCAATAACTAAAAGTTGCTGCAATAGAATCAATGGGTTATGCAAGCCTTGAACTTGTCCCGGACCAAGATTTTGGAATTTGCAAGGTCATGCCCCCTTTCTCCAGCCGGCTACTTCAGACCGTCGAGGCGATCTACGATGCGGCGCCCGATCCAACGCAATGGCCGCGAGCTCTAGCTGAAATTGCTGGCTGCTTCGACGATGTCGGCGCGATCATACAATGGCGAAGGGATGATGATTCATTCGGCGCGATTGCGTCGGATAGTCTCCTGGAGGCGCAACGAGACTATGTAGAGCAAGGATGGTCGCGAAGAGATATCAAAGCTGTGCGCTCCGAACAGAGCGGATGCCTCTTCAGTGGTGAACCATTCTCGGACCGTCATATCGGATCTGAAGTTGAAATTCAAAATAGCCCATTTTCAACTCAATTTTTGGCGAAGCACGGTCTCGGCTGGTTTGGTGCCGTCACCGTATCGCCGGACCCGCATATCCACGTAGGGTTGAGCATACAGCGGGATTTCCGGACCAAGCCGCAGTATTCCGATGCTGAGCTTGAAATGCTTGCCTTGATCGGGCGGCATGTCGAGAAATCGCTGCGGTTGTCGATCAGGCTGCTCAATGCAGAGCTTGCCAATCTCGGTCTTGGAGAAGCCTTGACCCGGATTGGCATCGGCGTATTCGCCCTCGATTCGATGGGTCGTGTGGTGTTTTCCAACCCGGCGGCGCAAAGGCTCGTGGGGGATCCTCTGGATGTCGTCGATGGTCATTTGCGTGTCCTTGTCAGCGCTGCTCGGAGTGCGTTCGACGATGCGATAACGCGAGCGCTCTGCGGGAATCCAGTTGATGTGACAGCCGAGCCAAGGCCGGTTCTTGTCCACTCCATCGCATCGGGCCGACGGGTGGTTATCTACCTGCTGCCGATATCGGTCCCGACCACACCTGGAGAGCACTTTCTCACCAATGCGCGTGCGATCGTGCTCGCCATCGAACAAAAATCCGGTGAACCGGCCGATCCCGCCGTCGTTCGGGACGTGCTGGGGCTGACGCTGGGCGAGGCGCGCATCGCGGCTTTGGTTGGTTCAGGACTGCCACCAAGGGAGGCAGCCGAGCGGCTGGGTATTGCGGAAGAAACAGCCCGCAGCGTCCTCAAGCGCGTATTCGGAAAGGTGGGCATATCCCGGCAGAGCGAGCTTGTGGCGCTGCTCTCAAAACTGGTGCTGCGGTAGACGCGCTGAACTGGTTGGCGGGGGATGAATTGCAGACACTACCCCCAAATGGGGGTATCCGTTCAGCCCGATTTCGTTTGTTGGTCACGCTGAGCAGTTCTTCGTGCTCGGCAAGTGGATGGCTTTGGCAAATCCGATCAATCAGGTGCGCAACTTCCCTGGAAGGTGGACGGCCGTCTGGATGCCGCTAGGCTACATCGGTTGCTTTCCGCGTGCGCGGACCTCTCACTAGATCGTACAGAAAATGAATTCATCCGCGTCGAGCTATATGAAGATCGAAAGCGACGAATGACATGATGTGGATTTTTGTAGGAGTGGCCGTAACGGCATTTTCGGTCATGGCGTCTGCACATGGAGGCGTGATCATTGTCGCCTGGGGGGCTATCCTGTTTGGAGTGGTCCAACTGCTGTTTTCTCGCCGCGATAGTGGCGTTAGTGCCGGTGTGGACGATCTGATCAACGATGTGTCGGAAGGTGTCCGCACCTTGATTGCCGTGAATGCGGGAGTTATTCGAGATCCAAGCGCACCTACTGCGAACGAAACCCAGGCGTTTCAACTGGCATTGCAGGACGCGGCGAAATCTCTCGGTATCCTGATTCATCCGATACCGGAATCCCGCATCGGAGAGATCGCGTTGGCAATGACGCATGTGCCAATGGGCGTGGCTGGATATCTGAAGAAAAAGAGCAAATATCTTACCCCGGAGCTGAAGGCTCTCATTGCCCGGTCAGCCTTTGATGTGGCCTCGGTCGATCGGCCGGAGCACGAAGTGGCGTCCGTGCTCCGCCCAATAACTGAAGCTCTCAACGTAGACGACTCGGAGTTAAATGCCTTGGAACGTCGATAGTATTGCACTAACCCGCTTGCCGCCGAGGAGGCCAGTATGTGGGATGGAGAGCGGCGAATGATTTAGCCGGCCCTACCGCGAGTGAATAATCATGGCGTTGCCGATTCTCGAGTCTTCCTGATGCGTCCGAGTTCGAGGCAAGGCGCCGACCACAGCGGCGCTCGATCTTTTCCGTTCCCTGGCCGCTTCGCCGGACCGCTTTTCGATCCTCTTTAGATTAAAGGCCGCATGGATGAAGATCAACGCTACAGTTTTTGTTCTGATTTTTTGCGCAATCACGACATACACTTCCCAAATTTGCGTCGCGCTCGGTGCTGCTGACATTGCCTATCTGGGTTGCGCTACCCCACAAGGCACAGTCGAGCTGAGGATTTGTGCCGATCCGGAATTAAAAAAGTTTGATGATGCGTTGAGACGGAGGCTCAATAAGTATCTGACGTCGGAGCTCTATCAAACCTCCGAAATCCGATCCAATTTGCAACGATTTCGGACGTTCCTCGACGACCGGAATAAAAAATGCGATCTGGCGTCGCCGCAAGAAATTACCGATTGTATCGCAGAAATCACGTTGAGGTTTGATAATGAATTCATGGATGCGCTTAAGGAACGTCTCGATGAAAATATCCACGGTATGGACGAGAGAGCCAAAGAAAGAGCTGCTCAAAAAGAAGAAAGAGACCGTACAGAGCGACAGGAACGCGCGGCCCAAGCCGCTGAAGATGACCGATCCGTCACATTCCATGTCAAGAATAGCTATCAGTATAGCGTACAGGTCGAGTTTTCCTCGAAATCCCGGGACGTTTACTGGCCCGGAAATGGCAGGGCTTACACCTTGAATGATTCACAAGTGCATAAGTATCGGTTGGCCTGCGTGCCAGGCGAAAAGATTTGCATGGGTGCTTGGGCCGCTGGAAGTAGTCGCCCCAGCTGGGGCGTTGGCTACAGTAATGCTCACGGCTGTACCGGTTGTTGTGCAACATGCGGCGCCAGAAGCGTCGCGGGGTTCAATTTGGAGTACACAGGCCACGAGGAATCTCAACAAACCAGCGGCCTGAGTGCTGCGGATCTATTGGGCGCGGCTATCGGCGTTGCTGGCGCGGTTGCTGGTAGTGGCGGCTTCAATACTCGCTCAGCACCGTCGGTGCCACGCGGGTCTCCGCCACGAACTAGGGACAGTGGTGTTTCCGGACTGAAGTAAGGGCCAAACTGGGACTCTAGAGCGCCTTGCAGCAAAGGTTGGCGAGACCGAAATAAGCAAGTCAATCAGGCAGCCCGAGTGACCGCCCCGCGGTCCTCACCGGATGCTTACATTCAATCTGATTGCCATTGAATTTCACCACTACCCCCATATGGGGGTATCGGTTTGGGAGCATTTCCGAAATTCTCGAACACAGCGCCTGTCTGGTGTGACTGCCTTGCATTCCGCGGCATGAATTCGATTATCTGGAGGGGCTTGTTGCGCAGGGTTCTCGTATTCGGATTGACGGTTTGTGCTGTTCCGGCCGCCGGCGCGCAAGACGCTCTCAAATCGCCGTTCTTCTGCAAAACGGTATACTTAAACGCATCTTGGTGCACGCCGCCGGCCAAGGATTGCGGCGGCGGGCTGCCTCCCATCGCGTTCCCTGCCGACGGCACACTGACCGAGACCGGGATGGGCGGCGACACGATCGAGAGACGGCATCCTTTTGGCAAGTCAGACCTCGTTAAGAAAAATCGCGGAGGTGACACCCCAATCACTTTCACGACGGTCATCGGACGTGGCCCTTGGATCGAAACCATCACGGTGCACAAAATGTGGTTCGCGCCGGAGGGATCGACCAGGAAGTTGGACCGGTTCAAGCCGACCGCGCTGGATGGATCGACCTGTTCGCTTTCAGGCAGCCGCGAGATTGTTGATCGGCCGAGAAACGAGCGGAGGAAGCTCATGCTGGTGTCGAAAAACTGCGTTTCGCTGAGTATATCAGTTGCCTGCACGAAAGCTTGAGGCATGCCGCCTCACGGAGTCGAATATGAAAGTCCCTCAAGCGTCGTTGATCAGTATCCTTGTTTTGATAAGTGTCAATGCAAGCGCCGCCCCGTCGTCCAGCTGTGCGGGCAAGTTTGTCGGGGTATGGAAACATTATGGCATTGGCTCGACCAATGACGCGACCCTGACCGCAGACGGCACAGCCAAGTGCGATGGGCATCCGAACTGTCTGCAGGGAACATGGACGTGTGCCGGCAACGTACTGACTTACGATAATACGATTTACAAAACTGACTACACGCTGCAACCAGACGGAACGATGACGGCCAGGGGTGGCATCACGGTCGTTCGGGCTGGACGCACGCGGAAGCTGGACCTGGGCAATGCGGGCATGGTTTCCGCGAAGCTTTACGGTGTCGATACAACAGTGCCTATAAACACCCCTTCGAGTCAGAAGCCAGAAGTTAGACAAGCCAACAGACCAGTTGAGCCGAACGAGCAGGACTCGCAGGCTGCGTCGGCCGCTCGGAATTTATTTGAAGCGGGCAAGGCCGAATTTGTCGTGCAGAACTGGTCAGGCGCCACCAACCGCTTCGAAGAGGCTGCCTCCCAATACCGAAAGGCTGGTGATCCAAAGAATGAAAGAATAGCCCTCGGAAACGCACAGCTTGCGAAAGCAAAAGCCGTCAGGTCACAACAAGATACATCAAGCCAGCGACGAGCCGGGATGCACTACAGCAAGTACAGTCTCAAGTGCCAGCAGGTTCTGAAGCAAATAGCGGTGTTGGAAGCTGATGGCGCAGATATGGTCAATCAAAGGCAAGGGTTGCGAGCACAAGGGTGCGAGTAGGTCCGGTTTCAGATCTGGGATGTCACATCGGCGCTAACGTTCTTTCCATTTGGTGAAGCTTCCTTGGCGAGAGGAGAGGAGCAGCAATGATCAAGATTCTGATTGCGTTGGGCGTCGCGATGAATTGGGCCATTCCGGCCTACGCTCAGCAACACCGCGCCAAACTGGATGCACCCGGGAAGGTGGCCTTTAGCACGACATACGAGCAGGCAAAAACGCTGCTTGGATCTGCCGCAGAGGCTTACGAAATCGATCCGCTCCAAACCATGATGGGTTGCTTGGCAGCTTGTTTCAAAACGGAATAAACCTTTGAAGAGAATCGTACTTGCCGCCGCAGTCGCGCTCGCAAGCCTCGCTCATTGCGGCGGTGCAAACGGTGATGAATGCAAGGATGCCGTAGGCGCATTGGAGCGGTACGGCAATAAGGTATACGAGCGGGGCATAAAGGCGATAAACGACGCCCCGAAGCTTCAGGGGTCAGGCCTTGAATATTATCAGGCCCAATGCGCGCTGAAAAAGGGGTTCTTCGACGAAGCCCGCGAGTCGCTGAAATTGAACAAAATTCGTTCGACTGCTTGCAACTATACCAAGGACAAAGTGGATTATTGGAACAAGGTGTTCGAAGAGGAAGTGACACAGAACCAAAAGGAGATGGATGAAAATTGCAGCCAAGCTGAAGAAATCAAAAAACGTGAGGCTGGCAAAAAAAGATAACCCAAGGCTCTCGCCGCTACAAAGCGTGGAGCGGGCGAACATCCTGTCAAAAGGTTTCGCTTTGATCAGGTTAAGAGTGGTGTTGATGTCCGATCAGTCACGCTCACTCCCTTGGATGAAAGGGTCGGCTGACATCGCGAATCTCTATGCTAGGCTAGATGTGCAATCGCTCGCCTTTCCTTTTCCGGCTTCTGTGCAGCCCGCATGCGACTCCCGGCGATATGCGGAGGCACCTGAGGTTATAAGATGAAGACATTCATGCGCGTTGCAGCAGTATTGCTGCTTTGCTGCCTGCCTACGGTGGGGTTTGCTAGGGACGGGTTTGCTGCGGGCACCGACTTGGGTGACCTGGGCTTGTGCAAGGAGGACGGCGATACTGAACAATCAGCCCGTGCCTGCACGGCGATTATCCAGGCCAAGAAGGAGACGACCGCGAACCTGGCCAAGGCCTACAACTACCGAGGACGCGTCTACGACTTGAAGGACCCTAAACGGGCGCTTGCCGACTTCAACGAGGCAATCCGGCTTAATCCAAAAAATCCATGGTTCTTCATACGCCGCGCCAACCTTCATCTCGGGAATGTAGGGCTCAATGACTACGATCTGGCGTTAGCTGATTTTACTAAGGTCATCGAGCTTAGGCCGGACCTTGGCTATGATTACCGCGCTGGGGTTTATGTCAGAAAAGGAGATTACGACCGGGCGGTTGCCGACTATGACCAGGCGGCCCGGCTTAAACCGAAAAATGAGTTGCTCCTTGAGTACCGAGCTGATGCTTATGTCGGAAAAAAAGATTTCGGCGGAGCGATTGCCGCCTATGACGATCTAATTAAGCTTGATCCGACACGTGCCCATTCCTTTCAGGGCCGGGGACATGCTTATTACGAGAAGGGCGACTATGACCGGGCGATTGCGGACTATGACCAGGCGATCGCGCTGGCGCAGACAGGTCTGCTTTTCTATTACCGGGGCGAAGCTTATGCTAAGAAGGGAGATCTGAGCCGTGCGGTTGCTGACTATGACCGGGCGATCAAGATTGATTCCGGATTCTCCGCAGCGATTACTGCCCGGAGAAACGCACAAAAGCTTTTGAAGCAATAGCGCTGAGGATCTGACATCGCCGTATGCATAATGATGGGGCTCCTGCCCGAGACAATCGCGCGTTAAGACACTCACGAACACTCGCGGTTGTGCTGCTCCAGTTCAGTTTGCGCTTCCGATAGAGCGCAGTGTTCGACCAGCAGGCCTTGTCGCTCATAGCGTTGCCGGCTCCTGCTGAAGCGCACCACCACCGCATGCCGGGCGCTGTTCGCCTTGACCCGACGCGTGAGCAGCGCATTCCCGGCGGGCAAGAATTCGAGGTCGTCAAGACCCGCGCATCGCAGGCATACGGGACCGGGCGCCTCCATGATGAGAGAATCGCCCGTTCCAGCGCAGCGGTGGCATTTCCAGGCCTCGTTCAGCGGTTGGATCACGACAAGCTCAGGCGCACGGCTCGCCCTCTCCACCAGGCGCTTCTGCTTTTTCTGCGGAAGGTCGCCCGATATCCAATGAGTGCGGTACAGCTGTTCGATGGCCGGATCACCGCTCTTGCTGAAGCGCAGCATCTGCCGCGCCGGCGTCCGCGCGATGTAGGCCGTCTCGCTTGGCCTCAGCCCTTTCGCGGCCGCCCATGACCGAAACAGCTTCATAGCCTCGGAAATGCGCGGCAGATTGGTTTGCACGACTCCCTCGAGATACCCGACCTGTCCTTGCTGCCAACGCTTAAGTGCACCGGGATCGAGCCATCCGATTCCCACCAGCACATCAACCGGACTCACATACTTCCGGGCTGCAAGGGCCGCCTCAGCCGCTCTCCTTACGCGGTCATCGAGTTTCTCGCGATTGTGCGGATGCATCGGCGTCCTCCCCGCGCCTCGGGATAATGCCAGCGACAGCCCTCCCGCGAACCGCGGGAAACCGTCGAAAGTGTCGCCTGACAATAAATCAGAAGCGACAGTCGAACAATTTCGGCAGCCAGGAAGCCGGCGGAGCGGATCGAGCGGAGCGCGAGTCTTGTCCAGCTGGCGCCGGGCCGGCAGGGTGCAGCCAGGCGATCATGGCTTGGACCGAACCGGTCCTTTAGCACGACAGTGTACTCCGGCTGGCTCTCGGAGCTTTGATGCTGACCGCCCACGTCCCATGGCTCGGTGCAGGTGCCTTCTTACGCGGCCGTACCGTCGATCGAGCGGCGGATCACCCGCTGCACTTCCGCATTCGATAGAAACAGATCGTGGTTGATGAGGCCCCAGCCTTCCTGGGAAGCATCGACCACGCGCACGCCGAGCTGCTCGATGGCAGCCTTCTCGGCGGCGCCGACCCTGGTCATTCCACCTGCGATCTGCCCCGACAACGCCAGTGCGCGATCGTTCGTTGAGGCGATCACGGTGATCTTGCCGGCCAGCGGACCGATGCGGTGAATCGCCGACGAGAATACGTCCATGTCGATATCAGGCGCGGCAAACACGACCGCGCCGATCCTGCTCGTAACAGTGTCGCCGTATCGCGCATAGAGCTGCCGCAGGCTTTCGAGCGCCAGCATGGTTCCCATGCTGTGCGCAACGATGTGCACCCGGCCGCCGCCTGAAGCCGACACGAGAGAAGAGAGCACGCGTTCGAAATCGTCGCGGGACCACATCGCGCTGTCGCGGTCATAGGCGTAGTCGAACAGTCCTGCCTTGGAGGGCCAGGCGAACACCATGGTCCGGCCGCGGAACCTGATCCCATCGGAGAGATGGGCGGCATCGAGCGCCGCGGTCTCGAATGTCTGCTTGAAGCCGTGCACATAGATCAGCGCGTCTCCTCCCCCGCCGGCCTGCGCCAGGAGATCGCCAATTTCGGCCGACACCGGTTCGACCCTATCAAGGCGCCAATCGCCAAGTCCGACCGAGGCGAGAGAAAGGCGGCTCTCGTCCGGCACCACCAGCTTTGCCTGCGCGACCGTCATTCTGGTCGCGCGCTCCGGCCCGAACCAGGGTTTCGTGCGACCGCCGTTCACGGGCTTGCGCGTGGTAGCGACGAGCAATGTGGGGTCAACGGAAAGGGACGACGCGTCGTAGCGCGCGCCGGTCGCGCCCAGGCCTGCGCATCCTCCGAGCGCGAGCGCACTGCCTGCCGACACAAGCCCGCCCAGGAGCGCGCGGCGCGAAAGAGAGTGGCGAGAGTCGTGTTGCGGAAGACGTCGGACGATCACACGGAACCTTTGGGAACTTTGCCCACCATAACGCCGCCCCGCCCAACTCCCTGAATGACAATGGGGGCGAGAAGACGGCAGAGCAGCTTCGTGCTTGGCCGCGTGGCGATGGCGTCCGCGCTCACCGGCCGCGCGGGTCTGCGGGCGATCCGACCAAGTTCCGAAATCGAGCCGGCGTTGCTTCAGTGATGGGCCGACACGCCCTTGACGCATTCGGTCAACAGATCAACCGCGGCGAATTGGCCGACATCACCCAGGCTGATCATGCCGACCATCCGCTTGCTCTTGTTGATCACAGGCAGCCTGCGGATCTTCAGCGTCTGCATGTGATGCACCGCCTTCGCCAGATCGTCATCTTCCCGGCAGCAATGGATACCTTCGGTCATCACATCCCGCGCTGTCATGCGCGCGGCGTTGAAGTTCTTGCTCGCAAGGCCTTTGCAGACGATGTCGCGATCGGTCACCATCCCGATCAAATGGTCGTCTTCGCCGATCGGAATGCAGCCGATGTCATGCCCCCGCATCAACTTCGCGAGTTCGGCGACGGGGGTGTCGGGGCTGACCCAGTCGACGCCCTTGTGCATCACTTCTTTGACTTTCATGGCAGATCTCCATTACCGGATTTGAGGATGGTGCAGCCGACAACTCCTCAGGCGTGTGCGCTGAAGCGCCAATGCGGCGCGTTCGCCGTCAGGTGCGCAAACTGCGCGTGAGTGAGACGAAGCAGGGTCTCATGATCGCCGGCTTCCATGTAGATCTCCGGCTGTGTCTCGATGCTGTCGTCGACGATGACATCGAGTCCGTAGCACTTGCCAACGGCAGGAACTGCGCCGTGTGCGCAGTCGCGGAACAGCTGACTGATCTCGGCTTCATTCGCCATATCGACATTGTTGCCGAGCGTTGTCCGCAGATCCGACAGGCGAAGGTGATGCGATGCGGGCACAACGGCAAGTACATATTGGCCGTCGCGCCGCAACACGACGCCCTTGGCGAGACGATCGCCGGAGATATGGCATGCCTCAGCCGTACGAGTGGACGACATGCTGAGTTCGTGCTGGATCTCCTCGTATTGGATGTTTTCAGCCGCCAGATATTTTTGCAGTGTGGGAGCGATGGACATGACAGACCTCCGATGCGGTAGGCAGACCATCCGCCGTAAGTCTTCCAGCAGAGCCTCTCCTTACGATGGGCGGCTGCGTGATTACTAGGTCAACATAGGCCTATCACTTCCCAGCTGCAATTCTTCGTCACTGACCGGGAGTGCAATGCAACACCTCGACTTCTGGCGTTGGGTATGTTTCCAGTGCCTGCCTGCAGCAGGGATCGTCGCGGCGTTCGGATCCGCCGATAGGGCAGAGCTCTTGGCCCAATTCAATCCCCGGCATAAATCAAGCGGCAAGCGTCCTTCAGTTCCGCTATCATGCGACCATGACGATCGGGATCACCGGACCCGAGCGGAAGGCACCAAGGCAAAACGCCGTGGTGAGGCTCATCCTTGCGGCCTTCGTCGTCGGGATTTGCTTGATCCTGCTCAAGCTCGCAACCGATTTCCTCGTCGATTGGCTGTGGTTTTCCTCGATCGGTTATCTGCCTGTCTTTTTGACCAGCATCGGCGCCCAAGCCGTGCTGTTGTTGGCCGTTTTGACGGCAACCGCCGCCATGCTTTGGCTGAACGGATTGCTTGCCCTGCGTCTCACCCAGCGGCCGCCACAAGCCGTTGCCGCCTTCTTGTCGAAACTGGCGGGCAACGCGCCGCCCCCTGACTTGTTCGCGTACATGCGCGATCAATTGCAATGGCCCAGGGTTATCGCGGCTGGTGCGGGTTTGCTCGCCCTGCTGGTCGCGACGGCAGAAGCCGGCAACTGGAGCGTCCTGCTGCAGTATTTCTATCAAGTGCCCTATGGCATGGCCGATCCACTCTACAACAGGGACATCGGCTTCTTTCTCTTCTCGCTGCCCGCTTATATCCTCATCAAGAACTGGATGCTGCTCACCCTCGTTCTGAGCGCGCTTTTCGCCGGAACGATCTATTGGGCGCGTGGCGACATCGAATACGACATCAACCACCGATCAATATCGCCGACAGCGATTGCTCATGGTTCAGCGCTGCTCGGCTGTCTCTTGGCGGTGAAGGCTTGGTCCTATGTTCTCGACCGCTATCTGTTGCTCTATGGCGACAACGGCGTAGTTGTCGGCGCAAGTTACACCGACGTGCATGTTGGGCTGCCCGGCTTGTGGCTGATGATCGGACTTTCGATCATTGCGGCGCTTGCTGCGTGGGCGAACCTCCGGGTTCGCACCTATCGGCTTCCCGCCGTGGCGATCGTGCTCGTCGGCGTCGGCACGTTTGTGCTGTCCGGTGCCGTCCCTGTGCTGTTCCGGCAGTTCTTCGTCAAACCAAGCGAGTTGGAGCTGGAGAGGCCCTACATCGAACGCAATATCGCGCTCACGCGGCAGGCATACAATCTCGATCGGATCGCAGCCAAGCCATTTGCGGCCGAACAGAAGCTTACCCCCGAGGTACTCGAATCCAACAAGGCGACAATCGAAAATATACGGCTGTGGGACTGGCTGCCCCTGTCGGATACCTACGCGCAGCTGCAGGAAATCCGTACCTACTACAAATTCCATGATCTTGACGTTGATCGATACTGGCTCGATGGCTCCTACCAGAGCGTAATGCTCTCGGCCCGCGAACTGCGGCCTTCGTTGCTGCCATCGAACGCCCAGACATGGGTTAACCGCCATGTGCTGTTCACGCACGGCAATGGCGCGGTGATGAGCCCGGTCACACGCAAGAGCACTGAAGGACTGCCGCTGCTTTATTTGCGGGATATTCCTCCTGTCGCAGACGGCGGTCCCAAAATCCGCGAGCCGCGCATCTATTTCGGCGAACAGAGCGACGACTACGTCATCGTCAAGGGCAGCACACCGGAGTTTGACTATCCGAAAGGGAAAGACAACGCCTATGCGGCCTACGACGGCGCCGGCGGCGTTCCGATCGGGACAATGGGCAGAAGAATCCTGTTCTCCTATTATTTCAACGACCCAAATCTTGTGCTCACGAACTATATCACGATCGACAGCCGGATCATGATCCGGCGCAGTATCCAGGAACGAGTGAGCACGATCGCTCCGTTCCTCAGGCTCGATCATGATCCCTATCTAGTCATCAGCGACGGGCGGATGTTCTGGATGCAGGACGCCTACACGACGAGTTCCTATTTCCCTTCCGCGCAGCCTGTGCGGGATCTCGATCTCAACTATATTCGCAACTCGGTGAAGGTTGTCGTCGATGCGTATAACGGGATCGTCGAGTTCTATCTGATCGATTCAGGCGACCCGATTGCGGCGACCTACCAGCGCATCTTTCCGACCTTGTTCAAGCCGTTCACGGCGATGCCACCGGACTTGCAGAAGCACGTTCGATATCCGGAGGACCTGTTCCTGATTCAGGCGCGACTATATCAAGTGTACCACATGGAAGCAGCCGACGTTTTCTACAATCGCGAGGATCTATGGCAGTTTCCACGCCAGCCGGGCGGCGACGGCATCTCGACGATGACCCCTTACTATATCATCATGCGGTTACCCGGCGAAGCGCAGGCGGAGTTCTTCCTCATGCTTCCCATGGTCCCTAGCCGGCGCGACAACATGATCGCGTGGCTCGCCGCGCGCTGCGACGCGCCCGACTACGGCAAATTGATCGTCTACGAGTTCCCCAAGGAGAAGCTTGTCTACGGGCCGTTCCAGATCGAGGCGCGGATCAATCAGAATACGGAGATCTCGCAACAACTCACGCTGTGGAACCAGATGGGCTCGCGGGTGATACGCGGTGCAAACCTGCTTGTGATTCCGATCGAGAACTCGATCCTCTATGTATCGCCGCTCTATTTGCGAGCACAGCAAGGGCATCTGCCGGAGCTGAAACGTGTGATCGCAGCTTATGGCGAACATGTCGTGATGAAAGAGACGCTGGTTGAGGCCTTGTCAGCGCTGTTCTTGGAATCCGGCGCCGCGCCGGCAATCTCAAGCACTGCCGAAGAGATGCCCCTGGCCAGCCCGGCGCCAAATCAGTCACGAGAGGCGCTCGATCGTTACAATCAAGCAGTGGAGCGATTGAAGGCCGGAGATTGGAAAGGCTTCGGCACCCAGTTCAATGCGATGCGCGACCTCCTGGAGGAAATGAACCGACGCTCCGGCGGCCACTGATGCTCCGGGGATTCCTCCCATCCACAGTATCGGCTGCGGACTCGCACACGTCGTCATAGCGCCACCGCGACGCAACAGGGCCCATCTTCATCGGCCGCGGCGCGCCAATCATCACCCGGCATTCATGCGCTTTTCGGCCGAAAGGCGACGATCGATCCGGTTGCCTCTTGTTCGACCATCGCCGCCTCGATGGCCCTCGCAAGCGCGGCTTGGTCGAATGGCTTTGACAGGCGCGGCAGACTGGATCGCGCATCGCTGGGAAGGTCGGCGTATCCCGTGCTCAGGAGGATGACCGTCTCGGGGCGCTCTGCGGCGACAGCGCTGGCGAGCTGCAGTCCGGTCATGCCGGGCATCGCATAGTCGGTCACGACCAGGTCGACGGTCCGCGTGCGGCGGAGCAAGGCCAGCGCCTCATCGCCCGAGCGCGCCTCGACAACGATGTGGCCGAGATCCTCCAGCATCGCTGCGGTGTTCTCCAGCACCAGGAGGTCGTCGTCGACGACGAGCACGGAAAGCTGCCGGCTGGCCCGGGCTATCGGTGCCGGCGCCTCCGTGCGCGGCTCCGGCACCGCAGTCTCCTCGGCGATCGGCAGCCAGATGTCGGCTGTGGTGCCCTCGCCGGGACGGCTCTTCAAGACCAGCCTGCCGCCGGACTGCTCGGCAAGTCCGTGGACCATCGACAGGCCGAGCCCGGTGCCTTTGCCGACGCCCTTGGTCGTAAAGAACGGCTCCTGGGCGTGCCTGAGGGTCTCATCGTCCATGCCGCAGCCGGTGTCGCTCACCGAGAGCGCGACATAGCCACTGGTCGAAAGGCCGCTGCCGTCCTGCTCCTCGCGCGCGGCGATGGTGATCAGGCCGCCATCCGGCATCGCATCGCGCGCATTGACCGCCAGGTTGAGCACTGCCAGTTCGAGCTGGTTGGCGTCGACCGTCACTTTCGGCAGGTGCATCGGAAACAGCGTCTCGACACGAATTCCGGCCTCGAATTTCAACAATGACGCCATGCCGCGCACCAGGTCGCGGACATCGACCACCGCCGGCCTGAGGTCCTGTTTGCGCGCGAATGCGAGCATGCGCTGGGTCAGGGAGGCGCCCCGCACCGCGCCCTGCATCGCGTTCTCGACCAGGCGCTGGATCTTCGGATCGCCCGACGGCAGGCGCTTCTTCAGAAGCTCGAGGCTGCCGAGAACGGCGGCGAGCAAATTGTTGAAGTCGTGGGCGACGCCGCCGGTGAGCTGGCCGATGGTCTCCATCTTCTGCGACATCATCAGGGCTTCGCGCGCCCGATCCAGTTCCTCCTGCGCGCGCCTCCTTTCGCTGACGTCGCGCACGATCTTCGCAAAACCCGCGATGGCGCCGCTTTCGTTGCGGACCGCGACGATCGTCGCCTCTGCCCAGAACCGGCTGCCATCCTTGCGCACGCGCCAGCCCTCGATGGCGAACTTGCCATCCCGCTCGGCGTCGACGAGGGCGCGCCCGGGTGCCCCGGCCACGCAATCTTCCTCGGTATGAAAAATGCTGTAGCTTGTCCCGACGATGTCATCGCCATAGCCCATCAGCCGGCGCGCGCCGAGATTCCAGTTGCCCACCCGCCCGTCCGGATCGAGCATGAAGATCGCGTGGTCGGCGATGCCTTCCACAAGCAGGCGAAAACGTTCTTCGCTTCGCCTCAGTGTGTCGGCCTCGTATTGCGCGCGCTCCGCGGACGCCCTGTCATAGACGGCCGCCGCGATCCCGATGCTCAGGATCAGAATCGTGATGCCGGCGAGCAGGAACGCGAGCGGCGCCTGACCGACACCGAGATGGCCTGCCTCCCGGGCCGCGGCGGTCGTCGGCACGAACATGGCGCCTTGCATCGCGGCGTAGTGCATGCCGGAGATCGCAAGGCCCATCACCAGGCCGGCGAACAGCCGCTGGACCGCGTTGGTGTTGCGAAAGGCGAGCCAGAGCGCCACGACCGAGGCGCTGATTGCGATCAGGATCGAGAGCACGACCCAGCGGGACTCGTACTCTATGCTAGCCGCCATTCGCATCGCGGCCATGCCGGTGTAGTGCATGCCGGAGATGCCAAGTCCCATCGCGAAGCCGGATACGAGCAGCGCCTGTGGGCGTCGTCCGACAACGGCAAAGGCGGCAGCGGCGACGGCAATCGGAATGACCAGCGACAGCAGAGTCAGGAATGGATCGTACGAGATATCGAGTCCCGGCAGGCTGAAGGCCAGCATGCCGACGAAATGCATCGACCAGATGCCGCCGCCCATGGCGATCGCGGCGGCCAGCAGCCAGGATCGGCGGGCCCTCCCCGAAGCGGCTCGCATGCGAGTCGCCAGGTCCAATGCGGTATAGGAGGCGAGCGCCGCGATCAGGATCGATAGTGCGACCAGAACGGGATCGTGAAAAGCCGCATGGTGATGCATTTCGGCCAACGCTAGCCGAACTTGCATTCGGGTTTACGCATGAAGTCCTCCCCGACACCGAAATCGTCCTCGGCACCAAGCTAGGCGCCGCGACCGCAGGCGTCCACGACGTTCGAATCGTCCGCCATGGTGCACGCAATCCAGCCGCGCCGCCACTCCAGGATTGCGCCGCACATCGCCCCCGTCGGCGCGGGCGCCATCCGTCATGCCGGCAGCAGGCCGGCCGCGCGGTAGCTGTCGATCAGGGCGTCGTAGAGCGCAAGATCCGAGCGGCTCCGCGCAAGCAGCTGGGCGCCGACGATGGCGGCGAAGATCGCGCGTGCGCGCCCTTCGCTCTGCTCGGAACCCGCCAGCCCCGCAGCGGACAGGACCTTGCCGAGCCAGACGATATTGACGTCGGCAAAGGTATTTACCTCCTGCTTCACCGCTTCCGGCAAATCGTCATGCTCGGCCGCCATGAAGCTGTGCAGGCACATGCGGTTGCCGCTCTCGAGCGCCTTGCGGAACATGTTGGGATAACGGTGCAGGCAGCGCAGGGGATCGGAGGTTTCGGCCAGCATTGATTCGAGCGTCGCCGCGGTATCCTGCCAATAGCGCCGGGCGACCGCGGCGCCGAGATCGGCCTTGCTCGGGAAGTGATAGTGGATGCTGGCGGCCTTGATGCCGACTTCAGCGGCGAGATCGCGGAAGTTCAGGCCACCATAGCCGTGTGCCTGTGCAGTCCGCTTGGCGGCCGCCAGAATGGCTTCCCGCGCGCTGGAACTCATGTTGCCGCCTCACCGCTTCGTTATCTACCAAGTGACAGATAGGCTTTGACCGCCGGGTTTTGAAGAGTATGGTCACCTACCATGTGGCAGGTAGAGAAAGGAAACCGTCCAATGATGAAGATTTATGATTGGCCGACCGGCCCTTACCCCGCGCGCGTCCGCATCGCTCTGGCCGAGAAAAATTTGCGGCCGCGCGTTGCGTTCGTGACGGTCAACCTTCGCAAGGGCGAGCACAAGAAGCCGGAGTTTCTGACCAAGAACTACTCGGGCACGCTGCCGGTGCTCGAGCTCGAGGACGGCACCTTCATCGGCGAATGCACCGCCATCACCGAATATCTCGACGCGCTCGACGGGGCTCCCGTGCTGACCGGCAGGACCCCGCGCGAAAAGGGCGTGATCCACATGATGAGCAAGCGCGCCGAGCTGGAGCTGCTCGACGCGATCAGCGTCTATTTTCACCACGCCACACCGGGGCTCGGACCCGACGTCGAGATCTATCAGAACGCCGAGTGGGGCCTCCGCCAGCGCGACAAGGCCCTGCGCGGCATGCACTATTTCGATGGCATTCTGAGACAGCAGTCCTTCGTCGCCGGCGAGACCTTCTCGATGGCCGACATCACGGTCATCGGCGGCTTGATCTTTGCGGAGCTCCTGAAGCTGCCGGTGCCTGCGGAATGCGAGGCGCTTCAAGCCTGGTACGCAAAGATGCAGCAGCGTCCCAGCGTCAAAAACCGGGTGACGATGTCGGAGCCGGCCGAGGCGTCCGCGTGACATCAGGGCGGCGCCAACGCCAGGGCGGGATGAATTCTTGGTTGAATCGATGCGCGCCCGGAATTCGGTTCACCTCTCCCGCAGGGAGAGGTCGGATCGCATCGAAAGATGCGATCCGGGTGAGGGGCTACGGTCTCGCGGAATGCGAGCGAGGGTGGCGATCATCATGGTGCAGGGCTCGCCCCACATGAAGACTTCGTAGGCGCGGTGTCGCTTCAACATCCTCCGTCATTGCGAGCGTAGCGAAGCAATCCAGAATCTCTCCGCGGTGACGGTCTGGATTGCTTCGCTGTGCTAGGAAGAAAGTGGTCGGTTCCAGATCAGAATCCGACCAGATGTGCTGACCCATTTTCGTTTACGTCGGGTCGGCGCCTCGCCGCCGGTCCCAACTCGCAATGACGAGGGAAGTGCGAGAAGCCAGATGGCCTCACCGCCACCCCAGCGCAGGCGCGACGTGCGTCAAGATCGCTTCGATCGCATGCGCGCAGTACGCGACACCCAGCTGGTTGGGCACCGTCAGCAGCAACGTATCAGCCTCGGCGATCGCTTCGTCCTGCCGGAGCTGCTCGATCAGCACATCCGGCTCCGCCGCATAGGAGCGGCCGAAGATCGCGCGGGTGCGCGGGTCGATGAAGCCGATCTGGTCCTCGCCTCCACGCTCGCCGCCGAAATAGGCGCGGTCCCGATCGTTCATCAGCGCGAAGATGCTGCGGCTCACTGACACGCGCGGCTCGCGGGCGTGGCCGGCTTCCTTCCACGCGGCGCGATAGCTACGGATTTGCGCCGCCTGCTGCACATGAAAGGCCTCGCCGGTCTCGTCGTTCTTCAGCGTCGAGCTCTGCAAGTTCATGCCGTGCTTGGCAGCCCACACCGCCGTCGCGTTCGAGCCGGCACCCCACCAGATCCGTTCGCGCAGGCCTTCCGAATGGGGTTCGAGCCGCAGCAGACCGGGCGGATTCGGAAACATCGGCTGCGGATTGGGCTCTGCAAAACCCTCGCCGCGCAGCAGGTCGAGAAAGACCTCGGCATGGCGCCGGCCCATGTCGGCATCGCTCTGGTCCTCGGCCGGTTGATAACCGAAATAGCGCCAGCCATCGATCACCTGCTCGGGCGAGCCGCGGCTGATGCCGAGCTGGAGCCGCCCGCCGGCGATGAGATCGGCGCTGCCGGCGTCCTCCACCATGTAGAGCGGGTTCTCGTAGCGCATGTCGATCACGGCCGTGCCGATCTCGATCTTGCTGGTCTTCGCGCCGACCGCTGCCAGCAGAGGAAAGGGCGAGGCGAGCTGGCGCGCAAAATGGTGCACGCGAAAATAGGCGCCGTCCGCGCCGAGCTCTTCCGCCGCCACCGCGAGCTCGATGGATTGCAGCAGCGTGTCCGCGGCCGAACGGGTCTGCGATTGCGGCGAGGGCGTCCAGTGCCCGAAGGAGAGGAATCCGATCTTTTTCATGGGCGCAACATAGGGATGACCGGAAGAGTTTGCGATACGTCGGCCGCAGGAAAGACGGCAAGATGAGCCGCCTCCGCGGCCCTGTTTCTCAATCGCTCGGAGGCCTCAGGCTGCCCTGGCCGTGGTATAGCTGCGTTTGGTGTCCGCTGCGCTCAACCATTGTGCTTTGTGGACGTCATCGAGAGCAGCCTTCAGCGCAGCCTGATTTGTTGACCGTTTCCGACCTTTTGGTTTTTGGAGTGGCCTAGTTTCGCTCCCAGGCGTTCCGTGAGACGAACACCGCCGTCATAAATCCGTAATCCTACGGCAGTGGAGATTTCATGGCCCCAAGATTTTCACGGGGTGCGGCATTGGTGACGGGGTGAGCTTATGACGGAACGAACGCAGCGAATGTCGGAGCGGCGAGATCGCACCATAGAGGCAGCCCAAAAGGAGCTTGCCGAGTTCGAGCGCCGCGAGAACGAGTTCCGCAAGAAGGATCGTCAAGAGCGCGCGGCGGAGCTTCGGCTTCCACTGGACGACATCAAAGTCCACTGAGCGAACGTTTCATCTGATCGTCATACTACGGTCTTAGCCTATGGATGCGACGCTGATCGTCGCTCTGAGGGCTCCCCGCTTGACGGGGCTGGATCACCAGATCGGCGGGGGGCTTTCAGGCCGCCTGAGTTGGCGGTTTTGTAGCGGGCATCTGCTATTGGGCCCCTTGCTGACTCGCAGAGGCGAACTGGCCATGTCCGGATTCGAAGACAGAACGGACGCGGTATATCTCGCGGGCTCATCGATTTTACGAGTGCACGCCCTGCCGCATCCGGCTTTGCATTGATGCCCGGCTGTGTTGACGAAGCCGTGACGCCTCAAGCGTAGGCCACCCACCCGCGAAAGGTGAAGCCGGTGTAGAACAGGGTTGGGTCGGAAAAGCCGGCGTCACGCAAGATCGCTTCGTCCCGCTCCGGCGCCAGAATTGCCAGATGGTTGGTGACCGCTTCCCGTGCGGCGGCCGCCTGGTCGGGCTCGACACCGGACGCGGCCAGGAACGCGGAATATCGCGACAGCCACAGCGGGCGTTCCTCTTCGCCATCGGGGGTGCTCAAATGCGCCACCACGAAGGGGGCGCGCGGCTTGAGGCGGCGGCGGATTTCCGAGGTGATGCGGCGCCGCTCCCCGGCATCGACGAAGTGCAGGGTCAACAGGCACGTGGCGCCATCGAATGGTCCTTCAGGGGCGTCGTCGATGTACCCCTGATGAAGATGTGCGCGCGGCGCGAGCGATCCCAGCGTTTGCCTGGCAAGTCCCAGCATCGCCGCGGACGGGTCCACGCCGTCGAAGCGCCAGGTGGGATGCGCTTGCGCGAAGGCCGTCAGCTCCAGGCCGCCGCCGGCACCGAGCACGAGTATCCGTGCATCGTTACGCGCGCGCTCGCCCAGAAGAATCGCCGCCATGGACAGCATGGCGTTGTAGCCCGGAACGAACCGCGGCGGCCCGTCCGTGTATTTCGCCACGGCTTGCGGATCGGCGAACATGTCTTGAATGTTGGTCACGATGTCGTCCTTGCTGAACCGGCTCATCACACGCGATGCGCGCTCATGCCCTGAGGTTTTCGCGACCCCAGGCGCTTGCGAAAGTCGTCGCTCAGCATTTCCAGCGTCACCTCGCCGAGGCGCGACAGCAGCAGCGCCTCCGCATCGTGGAATGCCTCGTCCAGCGCTGCATTGACGGCCTGCTCGACGAGGCAGCCCGGCGCCTCCGTCCGGTTGCCCATCGCCAGCAGCGAGGGACTGCCGAGCGCGTCGTAGACGTCGCGCAGCGTCACCTTCGAAAGGTCGCAAGCCAGCGTCCAGCCGCCGCCATGCCCCTTCTCGGAGCGGACGTAACCGATCTCCCGCAGGCCCGCCATGATGCGCCGGATCACCACGGGGTTGGTGTCCATGGCCTTCGCCAGGGTCTCGGACGTGAACGGACCGGGCTGCTGCGCCATGTGCAGCAGCACGTGGAGCACGCCTGATAGTTTGCTGTCGCGTCTCATATAACTTTATATGTTACATGATGGCGCTCAAGTCAACTGGCGACAGTCCTCGCTCCAGAAGCTGTTGAAGAACTTCTAGCGCGTGAAATCGCATATACGGGGCGGTCGTTCGTACTGCGCTGGAAACGCATCTGAGGCACGAGCCCGAGAAGATAAGTCGCAGCCGGATCGAGAAGTTGCGGGGATTGCGCCCGCCTCACCCCGTATCGGCGTCCAATTTTGATCCCTTTGAACGGCGTGGTTTGGCGGTAGCGCTCGCCTCGTCGGAGCTGGCCGGGATTGCGGGAGACGTGGCGAGCGCGGGCTGCGTGATCATCGTCTCGGCTTTTGAAGCGCCAACTGTCGTTGCCGGTTTCGACGATGTCGCAATGGTGGGTCAAGCGGTCGATCGACGCGAATTCAGCCAACGTCCAGCTGTTCACGGTCATTTTTTTGTGTGTGAGGCCAACCAATTCCATCGAGCTGTTCCAACGACTCCACAGGGAATGGCAACTGCGCCTAGGTGCCCGCGCGTCAGCAATGCTCGAATGATTCAAAACAACCACCGGCTCTCGCCGCGGTACGCCGAACGGCATCACGTCTCATCCTGCTTGCCCCTGGTGTTGCGCAGCAGATTGTCGCGGAGCCTGACGACGTTCTTCTGCACGACGGAGAACTCGTCACCCAAGCCGCAGGCCTCGACCAGTGCCCCACCGAGATCGTTCTCGAGCAGGCGCCGGCCGGCTGCGGTCAGGTTCACCCTCACCTGCCGCTCGTCGGCGGGATCGCGGATGCGGCTGATATAGCCAGTCTGCTCCAGCTTCTTGAGGATCGGCGTCAGCGTGTTGGATTCCAGGAACAGCTTCTCGCCGAGTTCGCTGACGGTCTGCTCGTCCGCCTCCGACAGCGCCACCATCGCGATGTATTGAGTGTAGGTCAGTCCGACCGCGTCCAGGATCGGCTTGTAGCCGCGGCCGAAGGCCAGATTGGCCGAATAGACGGCAAAGCACAGGAAATTCGAGAGTTTTCGGCCTTTGGCCTGGGCCGTCTCTTGGGCTTTTGGGGAGCGGGTCACCGGCGCCTCCTGAGTTTGTGATGATGCGATCAATATAAATCGGACGCGATTAAATCGGAAGTGCTTGACATCGCCGTGGTCGGCAGATTATTTCAGAGCGTATCCGATTAGATCTGATGCGATCTAATCATGCATAACATACAGCGCATGTGTGCAAATGAGAACAGTTGACGCTGTCCGGCACGACGAAAGGTGAAAAGTCATGGGAAAGCTTGAGGGTAAGGTTGCAGTCATCACGGGTGGTACCTCCGGCATGGCACTTGAGACGGCGAAACTGTTCGTCGAAGAGGGGGCCTACGTGTTCATCACCGGCCGGCGGCAGGAGAAACTCGACGAGGCGGTGAAGGCGATTGGCCGCAACGTGACCGGCGTGCGCGCCGACTCCGCCAACCTGGCGGACCTCGACCGGCTCTACGAGAAGGTGAAATCCGAAAAGGGCCACATCGACATCGTCTTCGCCAGCGCCGGCAACGGAGAAGTCGGCCATCCCATCGGGTCGATGTCGGAGAAGTTGGTCGACGATACGCTCAATCTCATCGTTCGCGGTACGCTGTTCACCGTCCAAAAGGCGCTGCCCCTCATGCGCGATGGCGGCTCGATCATCCTCAACGCATCGGCTTCGCATCTCAAGGGATATCCCGGAATAAGCGTGTACGCGGCTGCCAAGGCGGCGGTCAGGTCGTTCGCGCGAAGCTGGGCGAGCGAGTTGAAGGACCGCAAAATCCGGGTGAACAGCATGAGTCCGGGAGTGATTGACTCGGGTGCCTCCGCCGCAATTCCTAAAGAGGCGAGGGACTTCTTCGTCTCGCAGGTTCCGTTGGGACGCCTCGGGGTTACTAAGGATATCGCGGCTTCGGTACTCTATCTCGCCTCGGACGACAGTAGTTACACGACGGCCATCGATCTCGTTGTCGACGGGGGCTTGGCGCACGTCTGACCCCGGCGCGGTCCCGCGGCTGTCCCTCCGGCCCGCCAGTCGCGGGACGACCATTGCGCGGAGCCTAGAGCGCCGTCGCTGCTCGTTCCCAGCCGTGCACGCAGGTCTTGATCGATTGGACGAGCAACCTGGCCAACGTTCGCTTCGCGAATTTTAGTTCTAACACGAGATCGGAGAAGCATCATGAGCTATGCGATTGTAGGATTCGGTAAGATAGGCCAGGCCCTCGCCCACGCCTTCGCCCGTAAAAACATCGACGTGACCGTCGCGAGCCGCCGCCCGCCCGAGGCGTTGGCGCCGCAGGCTCGAGCGATTGGACCCACGGTCGTCGCCAAATCGCTGCGGGATGCACTCGAGGCCGACACGATCATCTTGGCGGTCCCGTTCGGGGAGCATCGCGAGGTTGCGAAGGCCCTGCCGAGCTGGGAAGGCAAGACGGTCATCGACGCGACGAACGCGTTTGGAGTTCCCCTTGAAGAGCTGGGCGGTCTCCCGTCCTCCGCCGTCATCGCGAAGGCGTTCACCGGCGCCAAGCTCGTGAAAGGTTTCAATCACCTGGTTGCGGCCACCCTGGCTGCCGATCCGATCGTCGAGGGTGGGCACCGGGTCGTCTTTCTGTCTGGTGACGACGAGGACGCGACCGCTCCCGTGGCGGCCTTGGCCAAACAACTCGGGTTCGCACCCGTCAAGCTGGGAAAGCTCAACGAGGGTGGCGCGCTGGTGCACGCACGCGGCCGCACTTGGGGCCAGCTCATCTTCCAGGATTTGTTCAAGAAGGAGCAGTAATCGATCTACGACCGTGTGATTTGGCCCGAGAGGTACGATCCCAAAACGTCGGCCATCCATGCGCTCAATGACATCGACGTGAAGGCGCCCCTCAAGTGGTATGGAGACTGCTGGTCGACGCCGAGAACTGGTCGAGCTCTCCGGCTTAGCGAAAGGTCGCGATTGAGGTCGAGCCGTGACATGGCCGTCCGGGTTGCGATCGGAAAAGGCGGTCCCGCGACCGAGGGCCAAGCCGCAGGACCGCGTCGGGGTCAGACCTGCGACATGCCCCCGTCGACAACGAGATCGATGGCCGTCGTGAAACGACTGTCGTCCGAGGCGAGATAGAGTACCGCAGCCGCGATCTCCTGAGAAAGCCCGAAGCGTCCCAACGGAACCAGCGTGACGAAGAAGTCCGTCAACTCCTTGGCAATTCCGGCGAAGGCAGCCGTGTCGCCGATCGCTCCCGGACTAATGCTGTTCACCCGGATTTTGCGGTCCTTCAAGTCATTCGTCCAGCTTCGCGCGAACGACCTGACCGCCGCCTTGGCAGCCGCGTACAGGCTTGCTCCAGCATATCCCTTGAGGTGCGAGTTCGAGGCGTTGAGGATGATCGAGCCGCCCTCGCGCATTAGGGGCAGCGCCTTTTGGACAGTGAACAGCGTACCGCGGACGTTGAGATTGAGCGTATCGTCGACCAACTGCTCCGAGATCAACCCGATCGGCTTGTCGACTTCTCCGCCGCCGGCGCTGGCGAAGACGATGTCGATATGGCCCTTTTCGGATTTCACCTTCTCGTAGAGCCAGTCGAGGTCCGCCAGGTTGGCGGAGTCGGCGCGAACGCCGGTCACGTTGCGGCCAATCGCCTTCACCGCCTCGTCGAGTTTCTCCTGCCGCCGGCCGGTGATGAATACATAGGCCCCCTCTTCGACGAACAGTTGCGCCGTCGCAAGCGCCATGCCGGAGGTACCACCGGTAATTACCGCTACTTTTCCATTCAGCTTCGCCACGTTTCAGACCTTTCCATAATCACTCCATAGTTCGCGGAGGCACAGGCGGACAGACGTCGGTGCTTCGACACCCGAAGGTCGTCGACACGAGCAACGCGTCCGACCGTCAGCCTTCACAGAACCTGTGCGCCATCAAATGAGCCGCTCCGGATATTCCAGAAGAGCCGAAGGCGGCATTCTTTCTAGTCCGGGTTGGAATGGCCGACCGACTTTCGTAATCACCACGCTTGTAGGAGATCAGGCCTCCGAAAGGCCTGCGCCAAAGTCGCATAAGGAATGCCGCGCTTATAGGTGAGCATCCGGTAGAAAACGACGCCGGCACGGTCGCAAAAAACCTATCTCTCCCGCATTCGCCGTCTAGCCTTGCCGCCGGAAATCACGCCGCGCGTGCTGCGTTTCCATCCCGATGCACATTCGGACCGGACGTGCAGCACCCTGTCCGCGGCCGCTCTATCGCTCCATCGGTTGGTTTCCCCTTGGAAGTTGGAGCGGCTGCCGGGCGAAGGGGACGACGAATACGAACGAGTTAGGCGAGGGCTCGAACGCGCTTCGCCGCCAACGGCATGCTGAGGTGCGGCTCGTTGGCGAGAAGTTCGGCCACGAAATCGATGAAAGCGGTGACCTTGCTGCTCGGTCGACGGCCTACGGGGCGGATCGCGTGGATTGGAAAAGTCGCCAAGGAATGCTCGGCGAGGATCTGTATGACGTCTCCCGATCGCAATTCGTCTTCGAACAGCCAACTCGGTCCGAAGCAAATGCCGAGGCCCGCCTTCACGGCGACTCGTATGCTAGCGGCATCGTTCGTGCGGACCCTGGCGCTCGGCGCGAGGAGGAGACGGCCTTCCGGGGTGTCGAAGGGCCAGGAGAACTGCTGACCGTTCGAGATGAGTCCGACGACCGCGTGTTCCTTCAGTTCGTGCGGTGAAGTTGGTTCGCCATAGCGCTGGAGATAGCTGGGGCTTGCGACAGCGACCGCCCGTATCACGCCGATCTGCCGAGCGATCAGTGTCGCATCGGTCAAGTCGCCTCCGCGGATCGCGACGTCATATCCGTCCTCGCTCAGGCTCACTAGGCGCTCCGATACGTCGAGATCGATCGACACCTCGGGATAGGTCGCGAGAAACTCCGGCAAGCGCGGTACGATGAACCGGCTGGCAAGGTCCGCGAAGGCCGTCACCCGCAGACGGCCGCGGAACTGCCCTTGGCCAATGCGTATTCGCGCCGCCTCGAGGTCGGCGAGCATCCCGACGGCGAATTTGTAGAAATCCAGGCCACTTTCCGTGACGCTCATGCCTCTCGATGTCCGGCGCAAGAGCTGTACGCCGAACATCGCCTCCAGTGCGGAGACCTGTTTGCTGACCGTTGATTGCACCACGCCCTCCGCCTTCCCGGCCTTGGAAAAACTTGCGGTCTCCACCACGCGTATGAAGAGGCGCATCTGATCGAGCCGGTCCATCTACGCTTCCTTCGGCACGGGCCAGTCGGCCAGCATCCCGTCGATCATCCGACACAGATCCTTGTGTGTCGCACCGGACTGCGCGCGAATCGCGAGGTCGATCGCCGCGTCGAGATCGAACTCTCTGGGTCGTCCCATGACTCCGCTCCTCGTTTTCTACAGTAAGGATTCTACTACTAGAGCAAACGAGGCGATCCCGTAAGGCCCGCTAAGAGTGGGGGTGGCGCCATAGCGGGTGGTGATCACGAGAGTCGGTCGACCATTCCAACCCGGACTGGAAAGAATGCCGCTTTCGGCTCTTCTGGAACATCCGGAGCGGCCCATTTGATGGCGCACAGGTTCCGTGAAGGCTGAGGCCGGGGAATCAATATCAACACGGATCGGAGAAGCGTTATGAGCTATGCGATTGTAGGATTCGGTAAGATAGGCCAGGCCCTCGCCCACGCCTTCGCCCGTAAAAACATCGACGTGACCGTCGCGAGCCGCCGGCCGCCCGAGGCGTTGGCGCCGCAGGCTCGGGCGATTGGACCCACGGTCGTCGCCAAGTCGCTGCGGGATGCACTCGAGGCCGACACGATCATCCTGGCGGTCCCGTTCGGGAAGCACCGCGAGGTTGCGAAGGCCCTGCCGAGCTGGAAAGGCAAGACGGTCATCGACGCGACGAACGCGTTTGGAGTTCCCCTTGAAGAGCTGGACGGTCTCCCGTCCTCCGTCGTCGTCGCGAAGGCATTCACTGGCGCCAAGCTCGTGAAAGGTTTCAATCACCTGGTTGCGGCCACCCTGGCTGCCGATCCGATCGTCGAGGGCGGCCACCGGGTCGTCTTTCTGTCGAGCGATGACGAGGACGCGACCGCTCCCGTGGCGGCCTTGGCCAAACAACTCGGGTTCGCACCCGTCGAGCTGGGAAAGCTCAACGAGGGTGGCGCGCTGGTGCACGCACGCGGCCGCACTTGGGGCCAGCTCATCTTCCAGGATTTGTTCAAGAAGGAGCAGTAATCGATCTGCGACCGTGTGATTTGGCCCGAGAAGTAAGATCCCAAACGTCGACCATCCATGCGCTCAATGACATCGACGGGAATCCTTGACGCATTGCGGAAGATAGAGAAGCGCGGACGGCACGAGACCGCGACCCGCGCTCGCAGCACTATTGGTGCCGTATTCCGCTTTGCCATTGTAACGGGCCGCGCCGAACGGGATTCAACCGCAGACCTGCGGGGCGCGCTGATCACCCCCACCGTTACTCACCGGGCAACAATTGTGGGACCCAAGGCTGTCGGCGCGTGCGCGCGGGACGCGGCGTGAAGCTTGAGGGTATCGATACGGAGTAGCGGTAGAGGCTCGACCCATCCCATGCGCCCGACGATGCCATCCTGCGCCTGTTTTGCCCGACGGGTCAAACGGCCCGGCAAGGCACCTCGTGTAAGCCATTGATCTGGCTCATGCCGGCTACTGTGCATGGGGTTGTTTTTCGACTTTTTGTTTTGGAGGCTCAGAAGCGTCAGGCTGAACCGGATCTCATCCGGCCCGCTACTTCATCACCCGCAGGCCCTTGGTCGTGAAGCGCTGCGCCTTGTCGCCGGGGCGCACCGGCCGCCGCGTGCCGGCGGCCTTGCCGGTGCCGGGGGGCTGGTGCGCGGGGACGAGCTGGTCGGGGCGGGAGCCGATCAGATCGGTGCGGCCCATCGCTTTCAGCGCATCGCGCAGCACCGGCCAATTGTCGGGGTCGTGGTAGCGCAGGAACGCCTTGTGCAGGCGGCGCTGGCGCAGGCCCTTGATCGCCTCGACCTTGTCGCTGCCGCCGCGCCGCACGCCGCGCAGCGGATTGACGCCGGTGTGGTACATCGCGGTTGCGGTCGCCATCGGCGAGGGCAGGAAGGTCTGCACCTGATCGGCGCGATAGCGATTCTTCTTCAGCCAGAGCGCGAGGTTCATCATGTCTTCGTCGGTCGTGCCCGGATGCGCCGCGATGAAATATGGGATCAGGTAATATTTCTTGCCGGCCTGTTCGGCCGCGGCGTCGAACATCCGCTTGAACTTGTTGTAGGCGCCGATACCCGGCTTCATCATCTTGTCGAGCGGGCCGCGCTCGGTATGCTCGGGCGCGATCTTCAGGTAACCGCCGACGTGATGGGTGACGAGCTCCTTGATGTATTCGGGGCTTTCGACCGCGAGATCGTAGCGCACGCCGGAGGCGACCATCACCTTCTTGATGCCCTTGGTCTCGCGCACCTTGCGATAGAGCCGGATCAGATCGTCATGCGAGGTGTTGAGGTTTGGGCAGATCTCGGGGAAGACGCAGGACGGCCGCCGGCACGCCGCCTCGACCTTCGGATCCTTGCACGCCATCCGGTACATGTTGGCGGTGGGACCGCCGATGTCGGAGATCACGCCGGTGAAGCCCGGGGTCTTGTCGCGGATCTTTTCGATCTCGCGCAGGATCGACCCCTCCGAGCGGTTCTGGATGATGCGGCCTTCGTGCTCGGTAATCGAGCAGAAGGTGCAGCCGCCAAAACAGCCGCGCATGATCGTCACCGAGAATTTGATCATGTCCCAGGCGGGGATTTTTGCTTCGCCATAGGACGGATGCGGCGCGCGCGCATAGGGCAGGTCGTAGACCGCGTCCATCTCGTCGGTGCTGAGCGGGATCGGCGGCGGGTTGAGCCACAGGTCGCGGTCGCCGTGCCGCTGCACCAGCGGCCGCGCATTGCCGGGATTGCTCTCCCGGTGCAGCACGCGTGAGGCGCGTGCATAGGCTTCGCGATCCTGCTCGACCTGGTCCAGCGCCGGCAGCCGGATCACGGTGGCTCCGGCCTGGCGCGCCGCACCCTCGTCGGCGGAATCGAGATCGTCGGCGTGCAGCTCCGAATAATCCTCGGGCACGCGGCGGAACAGCGCGACGCCCCTGATGTCGTCGAGCTCGCGCGGCGCTTGCCCGGCGGCAAGCCGGTTCGCCACCTCGACGACCGCGCGCTCGGCATTGCCGTAGAGCAGCAGGTCGGCCTTGGCGTCGGCCAGCACCGAGCGGCGCACCTTGTCGGACCAATAGTCGTAATGCGCGATCCGGCGCAGCGACGCCTCGATGCCGCCGAGCACGACCGGCACGTCTTTGAACGCCTCGCGGCAGCGCTGGGCATAGACGATGGTGCAGCGGTCCGGCCGCTTGCCGCCTTCGCCGCCCGCCGTATAGGCGTCGTCATGACGCAAGCGGCGGTCCGCCGTGTAGCGGTTCACCATGGAGTCCATGTTGCCGCCGGTGACGCCGAAGAACACCTTTGGCTTGCCAAGCGCTCTGAACGGCTCGGCCGAATGCCAGTCGGGCTGGGAGATGATGCCGACCCTGAAGCCTTGCGCCTCCAGCAGCCGGCCGATGATGGCCATGCCGAAGCTGGGATGGTCGACATAGGCATCGCCGGTCACAAGCACGATGTCGCAGGCATCCCAGCCCAGCGCGTCCATCTCGGCGCGGCTCATGGGGAGGAACGGCGCGGGTTTGCGCGCACGGTCAGGAGACCGCGACATCAGGGGCTTTTCGGCGATGGCAGGGGTGTTCATGGCGCCTACGCATAAGCCTGCGGGCCCGCGAAGACAACCAACGATGTGCTGCGCGAGCGGGTCGCGGTTCCCGGTGGCGCGAATGAAGCTCTGCATGCTGTGCGCGCCGCTGGCAGTGTTCTCGGTCTCCCTCACCTGCACGCATGTTGCAGCGATGCAACTCGCCGGCGCCATCGCGACGCGTTAGGCGCAGCACACGGAACCAAAGGGCTCCGCGAACATTCAGGTCGAGGGATCGACGCGCCGGCCCGGTTCGCGCGCGTCCGCAATCACGGCGCTCGCGCCCACCATGGCGATGGTTGCGTCGCGCCGCCTCGGTCGATGGGGGAGCTGTGAGTACAGTCATAGAGAATTTGCTGTCGCGGAAGCAGCAGCTGGTGGAACAGCTCGAAAGGACGCAGTCGCTCGAGGAGCGCGACAGGATCGAGCAACAGCTCGAACAGATCAACACCGCACTGGATTTTCTGGACAGGCCGGGACCGAGCGACGCGCAGTAGCGGCCGCTCAATCCATCTTCAGCGCCTCCATTTTCAAGGCTTTGGCATAGGTCACGCCGGAATTGGTGATGTGCGTCGTCATCAGCTGTTCGAACGCCGCAAACTCGCCGCGGCCCAACAGATCGAGCAGCTTGCGATGCTCGTCGAACGACGTGCGGGTGCGCACGTCGATCGGCGAGGTCAGGTTGGTGCGCAGCGCGGCGACGCGGCCCGAGACGAGCTGGTAGGATTCGACGAGATAGCGGTTGCCGCAATGCGCGAACAGCGCTTCGTGAAAGGCGGCGTCGGCGCGGCCGTATGCGATATTGTCCTTGGCCGCGACCGCCGGCTCCATCGCCGCAATCGCGGCGCTCATCGTCGCCACCGCGCCGTCGCGGTCGTGACGGAACGCGAGCTCGGCGGCCTTGGGCTCGAGCGCGATCCTGAAGGTGCAGAGCGCGTTGATGTCCTCGGCGCTCGGGGTGAACACGAAGCTGCCGACTTGCGGCCTGATCACCACGAGCCCTTGCGCCTGCAACTGTCCCATCGCCTCGCGCACCGGCGTGCGGCTGACGCCGAGGGAATTGGCCACCATCTCCTCGGAGATGTCGGCGCCGAGCGCGAACTCGCCGTCGATGATCGCCTGGCGCAGCCGCTGCATCACCCGCTGCGACAGCGATTTCGGCGTATCGAGCTTGAGCGATCTCATCGGCTATCCCTGGGTCAGATCACCTTGCCGGGGTTGAGCAGATGATCGGGATCAAGCGCGGCCTTCAGCGTCCGCATCAGCGCGATCTCGGCTTCGCTGCGGGCATGCCCCAGCCATTTCTTCTTCAGCGTGCCGATGCCGTGTTCGGCGGAGATGCTGCCGCCCATCTCACGCACGAGGCCGTAGACGATCGTGTCCATCTCTTCCTTCGGCTGTTGCTCGACCGAGAGACCGGTGACCCAGGAGACGAGGTGGAGGTTGCCGTCGCCGATATGGCCGTAATAGACGCTCTCGCATCCCTTGATGCCATCGGCGAGCGCCGCCTTGCAGCGCGTGACGAACGCGTCCATCCGCGCCACCGCAAGCCCGATGTCGTAGGAGACGTGCGGCCCCAGCACCTGACCGAATTCGGCGCAGATGTCGCGCACGCGCCAGAATCCTTGCGTCTGCGCCAGCGATTGCGCCACCGCAGCGTCCACGAGCAGACCGCGCTCCACCAACTCTTCGAGCCAGCTCTGGAAGCGCGGCGCATCCAGGCTCTCGTCGGTGCCCTGCGCCTCCACCAGCACGTAGAGACCGTGGCCGGCGGCCACCGGCGGCTTGACCCCGGCGCGCGCCGTGATCACGTGCCAATAGTCCGGCCACATCACCTCGAACGCCGACAGCAGCGGACCGAGCCCGCTGCGTGCCGCATCGAGCAATGCGATCACCGCGGCATAGTCCTTCAGCGCGCACAGCGCGGCCATGGTCGAGCGCGGTTTTGGAAACAGCCGTAGCACCACGCGGGTGATGATGCCAAGCGTGCCTTCCGAGCCGATGAAGAGATGCTTCAAATCGTAGCCGGCATTGTTCTTCATCAGCTTGTTGAGACTGGTGATGATGGTGCCGTCGGGCAGCACCACCTCTAGGCCGAGCACCAGCTCGCGCGTCATGCCGTAGCGGATCACGCGGTTGCCGCCGGCATTGGTCGAGAGGTTGCCGCCGATAGCGCAGGAGCCGCGCGAGCCGAGATCGAGCGGAAAGAAGAATCCGGCCTCGTCGGCGGCCTTCTGGATCGTCTCCAGCGGCGTGCCGGCCTTCACCGTCATCGTTGCCGAGGCGCGATCGATCTCCTCGATGCCGGTCATGCGTTCGAGCGAGATTGCGACCCAGCCTGGTTCCGGCGAGGCGCCGCGGCAGAGTCCGGTCAATCCGCCCTGCGGCACGAAGGGCAGCCGCGCCTTGCGGCATGTCAGAATCGCGTCGGCGACGCCTTGTGCGTCGAGCGGACGGATCACGGCGAGCGGCGTCTGCGGCAGGCTCGCGCTCCAGTCGTTGCAATTGCGTGCGGGCACGTCGCTGCCCGTCAGCACGGCGGCGGCTCCGAGCTTTTCGCGCAGAGCGCCGAGCAATCGGTCGGAATGTTCGACGGGGGTCGCCATGTCCATCCGAGACCTCATCAAGATCGGGAAGCGCCCAACGGCGCCCATGCGGCAAGGGAATTGCGCCCGCCTTGTATGTAAGGTACAAGACCAAAAGTAAAGCAAAAACAAGGCTCCAGCAGGCTCTGAAGATCGTTACGGATCAGAGGCTTAGTCCGAGCCGCAGCAATGGGTGGTGTGATGACGGAGGCAATTCGCGGGTTCTGGGTGGCGTCGGCGACGCCGCTTGCGCCGGACGGCAGCGTGGACACCGCCAGGCTCGCCGGCCACGCCAAGCAGCTCTTCAGCAAAGCCGTCGACGGCGTCGTGCTGTTCGGCACCACCGGCGAGGGCACCTCGTTCAATGTCGCCGAGCGCGTCGCGACCATCGAGGCCGTGCTCAAGGCCGGCGTCCCCGCGGAGCGCATCGGAATCGGCGGCGGCTTTCCCGCTATCAGCGACAGCATCGCGCTGACCCGCGCCGTGCTCGGTCTCGGCCTGCGCCACGTGCTGTACCTGCCGCCCTACTTCGACCGCAGCGTTACGCCTGAGGGCATCGAGGATGCTTTCGCCGCGATCATCGACGGCGCTGCCGACGAACGCCTGCGCGCTTCGCTCTATCACATCCCGCAGGTCTCGGGCGTTGCGATTCCGATCAGCGTCGCCGCGAATTTGCGCAAGCGCTATGGCAAGCTGATCGCAGGGTTGAAGGACTCCAGCGGCGACTTCAAGCAGTTCCAGGCGTTCCGCGCCGCCGCTCCCGAGCTCGCCATCACCGTTGGCAATGAAACCGACATCGCCCGCGCTATTGCCGCCGGCGGGGCTGGCACGATCTGCGGCATGGCCAATATCGCGCCGGAGCTGGTCAAGGCGATGATCGACGGCAAGGATGTCGAAGCGCGCATGCAGGCCGCGGTCGACATCGTGGTGAAGACGCCATCCTTCCTCGCGACACTCAAGGCCATTCTCGCGGCGCAGACCGGCGATGCCGCCTGGCTGCGCGTGCGTCCGCCGCTGCGTGCCCTGTCTGACGGCACCGCGCTCAAGCGCAAGCTCGACGAGTTGGTGGCTCTCGCCAACGTGTGAAATCGTACAACGCCGCGCCGCGCGGCCGCGAATTCGCGCGGAGGGTGTCACGGTTCCCACGACATCAATCGGTGATTGCCGTTTTGCGCTCATCTGCGCCTAGAACGATTCAACACTAGAGCGATTCAAACCCGTCTACGGTTCTCTTGATCCGCTGTGGCTGTTACAGGCGCACACTTCAATACTGCGTCTGACTTGAAGTGGATCGAAAGTGCGTGCCAATGCTGATGGTCAGCGCGTAAGCGGCCATCGAAACCGCGCCGGCAAGAGCCGTGCGCGTCTTCTCATCGGTGCAGCCGTGCTGCTCGCCGAATGCCCCTCCAACACGCCGACTGCGCAGGCGCAATCGGCCTTGCCGCCGGTGACCGTGGATGCGCCGAAGCAGCGGCCGAAGCCGGCGCGCGCATCGGAGCAGTCCCAACACCGTGCGCAAACGGCAGCACGCCAGCGCGGCCGCAATGCCGCCACCCCGGTCGCACCGACGCTGTCGGAACGCGCTGCGGCTGAAGCCGCCGCGCAACAAGCGGCCAAGCTCGGCTATCGCGCGATGCCAAGCGCGACCACGCTGCGCAGCGGCGCCTCGCCACTGGACACTTCGCAGGCCGTCAACGTCGTCCCGGCGCAAGTGTTGAAGGACCAACTGCCGCGCAACATCGACGATGCGCTGGTCAACATCAGCGGGATCACTCAGACCAACACGCTGGCCGGCACCCAGGACGCCGTGATCCGCCGCGGCTTCGGCGACAACCGCGACGGCTCCATCATGCGCAACGGCATGCCGCTGGTGCAGGGGCGCAGCCTGAACGCCGCGGTGGAGAGCGTCGAGGTGCTGAAGGGACCGGCGTCGCTGCTCTACGGCATCATGGATCCCGGCGGCATCGTCAACACCATCAGCAAGCGTCCCGAGCTCTACCAGCACGGCTCGATCACCTTGCTCGGCTCGACCTTCGCGAACAACCGCAGCGGCGCTGACGGCACGCTCGACATCACCGGTCCGATCGGCGACGGCGGTCTCGCCTATCGCTTCGTCGGCTACGGCGTCAGCGAGGACTATTGGCGCAATTTCGGCCGCCACAGGGAAATGCTGGTCAACCCGTCGCTTGCCTGGTACGGCGACACCACGACGGTCCAGCTCACCTATGAACATCGTGAGTTCATCTATCCGTTCGATCGCGGCACAGCCTTCGTCAAGGGCGCACCGCTGGCGATCCCGGCGACGCGCCGGCTCGACGAGCCCTTCAACAACATGTGGGGCACGTCCGACCTGATGCAGGCCTCGGTCGAGCAGAAGCTCAGCGACAATTGGAAGGTTACCGCGGCCTACAGCTACAACACCGAGACCTATAGCGCCAATCAGCTGCGCATCACCGGCGTCAACACGACGACCGGCGTTGAGACCCGCAGCAATGACGGCACCCATAACTCGCTGAGCAACGCCAGTTACGGCACTTCGTACCTGCAGGGTGACGTCTGGGTGGGCGGTTTCCGCAACGAGATCCTGTTCGGAGGCGAGGCGTTGTATCGCACGATCGATCGCCGCGACCTGATTCGTCAGGCGACCCCGAGCTTCAATTTCTACAACCCGGTGTACGGACTGATCTCGCCGGGTACGGCTGTTTCGCCAGTCGACAGCGAACAGACCGATAAGCTCGGCACCCGCGGCTTCTTCGCCCAGGACACGTTCCACCTGACCAATTGGCTGTCTGTGGTCGGAGGCGTGCGCTGGATGGAGTACGAGCAGCTCGCCGGAAAAGGCCGGCCCATCTTCGTCACGAACACCAATCTGTCAGGCGATAAGGTGCTGCCGCTCGGCGGCGTCATCTTCAAGCTGAACGATCAGCTCTCGTATTACGTGAGCTATACACAGTCGCTGAAGCCGACCTCGACTATCGCGGCGTTCACCAGCGGTTTTGTTGTCGATTCCACCATTGCGCCCGAGGAGGGAACGCAGTGGGAGACCGGGCTCAAGTTCGACGTCAACAAGCGGCTGTCGGGCACTTTGGCGCTCTACGATATCGATAAGAGGAACGTGCTGGTGCTGGACGATCTCGGCAACGGCAAGTCGACAGGTCGCACGTCCGGCGCGGCCCGGTCGCGCGGCGTCGAATTGGACGTGACCGGCAAGCTGACCGATCAATGGAGCATGATCGGAAGTTATGGCTATACCGACGCACGCTTGATCAACGATCCCGTTGTCGGTAACGCCAAGCTCCTCAACGCCGCAATGAACACGGCCTCGCTTTATCTCGTCTACGATTTCGGCGATGCGCTTCCCGGACGTTTGCGGCTCGGCGGCGGTGCGCACTATGCCGGCGACCGGCCAGGCGACTCCGCCAACACATTCTTTCTGCCGGCGTACACCGTCGCAGACGTCTTTGCGACCTACGACACCAAAGTCGACAATCTGCCGGTGACCTATCAGTTCAACGTCAAGAACCTGTTCGACAAGCTCTACTATACGTCCACCACCGGGAACGCGTTAAACGTTGCGATCGGCGATGCCCGACGCTTCTCGCTCTCCGCGACGGTGAAGTTCTAACGATGCAGACACCGCGCAAAAGCACGGGTTTTCTGATCGTGCCGATCAGGAGGATCGGCGCCGATGCGTGAGCCCGGGCGCGCGATCAAGGCCATTCTGTTCCAGCTCCATTCCATCGCGGGTCTCGTGCTTGCGCTGCTGCTTGCCGTGATCGCGCTGACGGGGGCGGCCATGAGCTTTGAGGATGAGATCGTCGATTATCTGAACACCGACATCATGCGGGTGGCGCCGCGCACGGCGCCGGTGTTGATGCCGGATGAGCTGGTTGCACGCCTGAAGACCGCGCAGGACGTTGGCCAGGTTTCCGCCGTCACGCTATCGAGCGACCCGTCCGCGGCGGTGCGCCTCCGCTTCGCCCGCGGCGAGCAGGGCGCGCGCCCGTCCTCGCTCTATGTCGATCCCTACGACGCCCGCGTGCTCGGCACGCCGCGCGGCGAGGAATTTTTCGCGACCGTTCGCAAGCTGCATCGCTGGCTGCTGATACCCGGCGATGCCAAGGGCTGGGGACGCCAGATCACCGGCGTCGCCGCGCTCGGCCTGATCGTCATGCTCGTCTCCGGCCTCGTGCTGCGCTGGCCGCGCCGCGCCAGCAGCGCGAAGATGTGGCTGAAGCCGAATCTCGCGCTCCGCGGCCGTGGTCTGCACCGCTCGCTGCACGCGGTCATCGGCACCTGGGTCCTGCCGGTCTATCTGGTGATGACGCTGACCGGGCTCTGGTACTCGTTCGACTGGTACAAGGACGGCGTCGTCTGGCTGCTGTCGCGTCCGCAAATTGCGCCAGCGAAGATGCAGCCCAAGATGCCTGCAAAGGCGCCGCGCGCGGCTGGCCGTGCGGAGCCCGCTCAGCCGATCGGCTTCGATCGCGCGTGGTCGACCTTCCTGCACGATGAGGGTGGCCGCTTCTCCAGGGCGCTGCTGACGTTGCCCGCCGGTCCCGGCACCGCGATACGGATCCGGTCGTGGGGGAAGGACTCCACGCTCGATACCACCCGCGACGAATTCCGTGTCGATGCCGTCACGGGTCAGCTGGTTTCCGCAGAACGCTATGCCGACAAGACGCTCGGCGAGAAGATCATCGCAAACCTGCTCGACATCCACCGCGGCGCGTTTTTGGGCTGGCCCGGCAAGCTCGCCTTCATGATCGCCGCAGCGCTGATGCCGCTGTTCGCGGTCACCGGCACCCTGCTCTATCTGTCGCGCCGGCGATTGCGCCGTCCCGCGCAGCCACCGCTCGGGCGGCTCGTGCCGGGCGAGTGACCGCGTCGGCGGGCCGCTCAGCGGTCACCAAATAGCTCACCGCGGGTCGTGACAACGAAGCGCGTTGGCGCGGCGGGCAAGAAGCACTTGTCTGAGGTTTCGCGAAATGGTTCGATTGGCAAGGTGCACCCTAGAGTCGTGGTGATCTGATGGCGTTATCCGAACGAGACGAAATCGAAGAGACCGCACTGCCTGCTGTACTTGTCAGACGCAGTGACCTGCCCGTGCCACTCTCGGACACGGCGCGGAGTTTCTTCGGCGGGCTTCCCAGGCTGCCTCCGCAGTTCGAGTGGCCGACGGCGGAGGTCAGAGCGAACGAAACGTTAGAGACCGTCGCGCTCACCTTCGTTGCCCAGATCGACCTGGCCGAAGTGCCGGGCTCCGGTTGGTCGCCGCTGCCGAACCGAGGCACGCTCTATTTCTTCTGCAGCTCCGTGTTTGTTGGCGAAGGACATCCGCCTTGCCGCGTTCTCTATAGTGCCGCTGGTGGTGACGCGTATCCCGACCGCGCGCCACCGCCAGATCTGATGCCGCTGGCGGGAACTGATGGTGATGCCCAGGTCAAATGGCTCGATCCGACTCTCGATTTTCATTCCAAGGTCGAATTCAAGTATCCACTTTCCTTCCAGGTGTTCCGCGACTTCTATTTCCGAGAGGACGCTATCGGAGGTGAGCTCATGATCGCAGAATTATGCAAGGTGTTGGGCCCAGGTGAGCCGACGGGCGTTGATTTGCTCCAATTCAGAAGCGCGTCTGAATATGAGAAAGACGAGCATTGGCCCTTCAACTGGCTCCTGATTACCTATGTGGTTCGGTCGGTACTATCTCACGTAATGCGCGATCTGACACCCCGATCATCCTACAAGCCGTTCAACGACGAGGCAGTCGCGGAATTGAAGCGCCTTCGCGCCGGCGCAATCGGGTGGCTTGAGCGTTGTCGGGCGCTGACTCCAATGGATGATGTGGATGCGGACACAAGCGCGACCTTTCGGGCTTGGTGGATCGACGTCGTGCAGACCTATGAGAAGATGCGCGAATACGTCTACACCTATACGTCCACAATCGCGACGGACCTCGGCCATGCCATCGATCACACGATCCGATCCATGGCGGAGCAGGATGTCGATGCTCTCGACGACGTTCCTGTCAACTATCTTACGAATCTCGCGCGTCGGAATCATTGGAAGACGCCGACCGCCCAAGATGGGAAACACCGTCATTTTCGCACTGCCCTGCATCAGATGCTGGGGTACGGCAGTGGCCCGCAAGATGCGACCGAGGAGCACTTGGAGGATATATTATTGCTCCAGATACAAGGTGATCTCGCGTTTCTTGACTGGCACTCCAACATCGGATGCGCGCTTCATTTCTGGATCGACCGCGATGCTCTCGATCGGCTCGACTTTGCGAATGTCGTCGCCACATACGAATGCGACTGAAGCGAGGGCTGCGCCGCGGACTTGCGGTTATGTCAAGCGCGTTCGCGCGTAGGAACCTCCACCTCGATCTTGCTATGTCTGATAAAGCCTGCCGACTTGATCTTGCTTGGCATGGCTAGCCAATGCCGCCACAATGGTTCAAAAGCTCATGGCCATTTGTTCAGAGTTCATGCCATGAAGCTCCCGACCGTCACCCACGCCGATATCCGCCGCGCACTGCTGTTGCGCGAGGAGGTCGCGCTGCTCGACCTCAGATACGAGGCCGCGTTCGCCGCCGGCCATCCGCTGTTCGCCGCCAATATGGCGCTGGACCGGATCGCGATCGAAGCCGAGGTGAGGCTGCCGCGCAAGGACGTGCCGGTCGTGCTCTATGATGACGGGGAGGGGCTGGTCGCGGCCGGCGCCGAACGCCTTGCAGCCCTCGGCTACACCAACATTAGGGCGCTCGACGGCGGGCTCAAGGCCTGGCGCGCGGCGGGCTACGAGGTGTTCGAGGACGTCAATTCCTATTCGAAGGCCTTCGGCGAGCTGGTCGAGGCGCGCCGCCACACGCCCTCGCTCAGCGCCGACGAGGTCGCCAAGCTGATTGCGGACAAAGCCAACATCGCCATTCTCGATGTCCGCCGCTTCGACGAATATGCGACGATGAACATCCCCGGCTCGGTCAGCGTGCCCGGCGCGGAGCTGGTGCTGCGCGCCGGCCGCGCGGCGCCCGATCCCGACACCACCATCATCGTCAATTGCGCCGGGCGCACGCGCTCGATCATCGGCACGCAATCGCTGATCAATGCCGGCGTGCCCAACAAGGTGCGGGCGCTGCGCAACGGCACGATCGGCTGGACGCTGGCACGGCGCGAACTCGATCACGGTGCCGACCGGCGCGGCGCCATCGGGCCGTTCGATGGCGGTCCGGCCAATGCGCGCGACGTCGCCTATCGCGCCGGCGTCCGCCATATCGGGGCGGGCGAGATGTCGGCGCTGCTCGCGCAAAGTGATCGCACGCTCTATCGCTTCGACGTGCGCGACGCGGAGGAATATGCCGCCGGCCATCTCCCCGGCTTCCGCCATTATCCCGGCGGCCAGCTGGTCCAGGAAACCGACATGGCCGCGCCGGTCCGCGGTGCGCGCATCCTCCTCACCGACGACAAAGGCGTTCGCGCCGACATGACGGCATCCTGGCTCGCGCAGATGGGGTGGGAGGTCTACGTGTTGGATGGGGGCTATGACGGCGCGCTAGAGGTCGGCCCGCCGCTTGTGCTGCCGAAGCCCGATCCGGCGCATCGCTATCGACGTCCCTATGAAGGTACCGACGTCGCCGAAGGGGCGATGCAGGCCTACCTCGATTGGGAATATGGCCTCGTCGAGCAGCTCCGCCGTGATGCGACACACGGGTTCTACGTGATTTGAGGTCGAGTGGCCGCGTTTCCTGCCACGGGCATTAATCTCTCACCGTCACCCTGAGGTGGCCGCTTCTTCAGCGGCCCTCGAAGGGCGACGCCCCGGCTGCATCTCGGTCGTTCATCCTTCGAGGCTCCCCACGCGGCGCTTCGCGTCGCATGGCTCGCATCCTCGGATGACGGGTCTGGTACACTAAGCTTACCTGCCGCCCCGCCATCTTCTCCCCATATCCGAACCCTATTGTGCTGCATCTCGTCCGCGGTCTATGAGCTGCGGGCAAAGCCGCCATCTATGGAGACACCATGCCAGCCCCAGGCCAAAGCCCCGAGCGAAGCGCGAAGGCGCTGCTGCTGGAAGGCGTCAATGACAGCGCCGTCGACCTGTTCAGGAGTGCCGGCTTCACCAATGTCGAGCGGCTGACCAAGGCGCTGGACGGCGAGGCGCTGCGCCAGGCGCTGAAGGGAGTGTCGCTGCTCGGCATCCGCTCGCGCACCCAGATCACCGATCACGTGCTCGAAGCCGCCGACCAGCTTCTCGCGGTCGGCTGTTTCAGCGTCGGCACCAACCAGGTCGATCTGCTCGCCGCGCGCAAGCGCGGCATTCCCGTATTCAACGCGCCGTTCTCCAACACCCGCAGTGTCGCCGAGCTCGTGATCGGCGAGATCGTGATGCTGCTGCGGCGGATTTTTCCGCGCTCGGTATCGGCCCATGACGGCGGCTGGGACAAGTCGGCGACCGGCAGCCGCGAGGTGCGCGGCCGCACCCTCGGCATCATCGGCTACGGCAATATCGGCTCGCAGCTCTCGACGTTGGCGGAGGCCATCGGCATGCGGGTGATCTATTTCGATCGCACCGACAAGCTTCGTCATGGCAACACCGAGCCGGTCGAGAAGCTGGGCGAGCTGTTGGCGCAGAGCGACGTGGTCAGCCTGCACGTGCCGGAGACGCCGGAGACCGCCGGCATGATCGGCGAGAAGGAGCTGCGGGCGATGAAGCCGGGCTCGTTCCTGATCAACAACAGCCGCGGCACCGTGGTCGATCTCGAGGCGCTTGCGGCTTGTTTGCGCGATGGCCACATCGCGGGCGCCGCCATCGACGTGTTTCCGGTCGAGCCCTCGTCGAATTCCGATCGCTTCAAGAGCCCGGTGCAGGGCCTCGGCAACGTCATCCTCACCCCGCATATCGGCGGCTCGACCGAGGAGGCGCAGGAGCGGATCGGCGGCGAGGTGGCGCGCAAGCTGGTCGACTACTTCATCACCGGCTCGACCATGGGTGCGGTGAATTTCCCGGAGGTGCAGCTGCATCTGCGCCCCTCCGGCGCGCGCTTCAGCCACGTCCATCGCAACATTCCGGGCATGCTGCGGCGACTGAACGAGGTCTTCCTCCAGCGCGACATCAACATCGCCGCGCAATATCTGGAGACCGCCGGCGACCTCGGCTACGTCGTGCTCGACGCCGACCTCGGCGGCCAGGATTCGGCCGCGCTGCTTGCGCAGATTAGCGGCCTCGAGGGCACGGTGGGCGCGCGGCTGGTGTTCGAGCACTAGAGCGCTTGTTGACGGCCGGCAGGAGGTCGCATTCAATGCGGCTTCCAGTCGGATTGAACGAGAACAGATAAAGTCGGGGGAAACGATGGCGCGTATGCGTGTGAAGCTGTGTGCGTTGCTCCTGGGCTCGGCGGCTGTAGTGGCCGCAAGTGCCGCATCGGCGGTGACCCTGGCGGAGGATGCAGACACCGTCTGCAAGGGTCTCGTCGGTAGCGTGGATGCCGTAAAAATCGACTCCGCGGTGCTGCAAGCGCCGTCGCAACTGGCTATTGCGGAGCGCGGACCGACACCGTCGGGACGCGTCATCCCGGCCAATCCCGCCTTCTGCAAGGTGCTCGGTCACATCGATCCTGTCGATCCCAAGGCGCCGCCGATCAGATTCCAGGTCAACCTTCCCGTCGAGTGGAACGGGCGTTCAGTGCAATATGGCGGCGGCGGCTTCAACGGCGTGCTGATCACGGGGCTAGGGCTGCCGCCGGCCTATCCCTTCGACAAGCCGTCGCCGCTGGGGCGCGGCTTCGTCACCTACGGCACCGATTCCGGTCATGAGACCAGGCAAGGCGAACCGCCGCAGGTATTTGCGCTCAACGACGAGGCCTTCGAGAATTTCGCCCATCGCGCCTACAAAAAGGTGCGCGATGTCGCCGTCACGCTGATGGAGAGCGCCTACGGCAAGAAACCCGAGAAGATGTATTTCATGGGTTCGTCCGAAGGCGGCCGCGAGGGCCTGACCATGGCGCAGCGCTATCCCGACGATTTCGACGGCATTTTCGCCCGCGTGCCCGTGATCAACTGGGTCGGTTTGCAGCATGCCGGCACCAGCTCGGGTCTCGTGACCATGGGCGACGGCTGGATCAATCCGGCGCAGGTGAAGCTCGTCGGCGACGCGGTGCGGGCCGCTTGCGACAAGGCCGACGGCTCCGATGACGCGCTGGTGCAAAATCCCGTCGCCTGCAAGGCGGCGTTCAAGGCGGAGAGCTTGCGTTGCTCCGGCGGCAAGGCGGGCGATCAGTGCCTCACCGATGCGCAGATCAAGGCGATCGACACGCTGCATGCGACCTACAAATTCCCCTTCGCGCTCGCCAACGATCTCGACGACTATCCGGGCTGGGGCGTCTCGGGCGAGGACACGCCGTCGGTCGGGCCGACCGGCGGCTGGGTCGCGTGGTGGCTCGGCACCGCGCCGCCGGCGCAGCCGCCTGCGCCGAACAATGGCATCGCCTGGATCTACGGCGCCGGTGGCATTCAATATGTGTTCGCGCGCGATCCCAAGCTCGACGTCACCACCTACAAGGTGGAGGAGCACAAGGCCCGGCTGCTCGAGGTCTCCAGGCTGATGGATTCGACCGACCCCGATCTCAGCCGCTTCCGCGCCCGCGGCGGCCGGCTGATCATGCTCGAGCACATGGCCGACTATGCGCAGAGCCCCTATGCCGGCATCCGCTATTTCGAAAGCGTCGAGCGCAAGCTTGGCAAGGCGGAGACGGCCGAGTTCGCGCGGCTCTACACCGCGCCGGGCGTCGACCATGTCGGCTCCGGCGCGCCGGCCAATGTCGACATGCTGAGCGCGCTGGTCGATTGGGTCGAGAAGGGCAAGGCGCCCGGCGATCTCGAAGTCACCGAGCAGAAGGTCGAGGCGCCATCATTCGCGACCCTGCGCGCGCTGCCGCTGTGCCGCTGGCCGGCCTGGCCGCATTACAAGACGGGTGCGGTGACGGAGGCGTCGAGCTTTACTTGCGCGCCGTGAGGCGAATGCGATGGACCGTGATGGCGGCGGATTTTACCTCGCCGCCATTGCCTGTGCGCCTCCCAGCAACTGCGCATTCAGCCGACCGCCGGAGAACAGCATGTCGTCGAGCGCCTCGTCGATATCGGCGGAAACGATGGAGTTGCCGCCGTCGCGGGCGAGGCTCGCCTGCGCCAGCCGTCGCATCAATTCCTTGATGAAGGCGCAACTTGTGCCCTCACTGCGTCGGGCCGCCTCGGCGACAACCGCGTCGTGGAGCGGCAGTCCTTTGCCGTAGAGCCGGACCAGCTTGCCGCGGCCGGTCTCATCGGGGAGCGGCACCTCGATGGCCTGATCGATACGGCCGGGGCGCCCAGCGAGAGCACCTTCGAGGTCCTCCGGCCGGTTGGTGGTCAGGACGAACAGGATGTCTGCATCCTCCTTCAGCCCGTCCATCTCGTTGAGCAGCTTGTTCAACATGGATTCCTCACAGGGTCCCATGTCATCGCGGTCGCGGGCGATGAGATCGACGTCCTCGATCACCACCATCGATGGCTGGAGCAGCCGTGCCAGGCTCATATAGGCGCCGAGCAGGCCAATTTGCTCGGCGGTGATGATCAATGTCGTATGTCCAGGCAAATGTGTTGCGAGATAGCGGATCGTGTGGGTCTTGCCGGTGCCCGGTGGGCCGTAAAGCAAGATGCCCTTGCGCGTCGACTGTTGCAGTCCGCGCAACTGGTCGCGGATGCCGACGAAATTCAGCACATTGCGATCGAGCAGCCGCAATGTCGGCTCGGGCAGGATCACGTCGTCACGCGCAACCGACGGCAACCGATGCACGGTGATGCCGCGCGAGCGACCGCGATAGTCGGCATCGGCATCGAGCGAGAGAATCTTGCCGCGATAGGTACGTGCGGCCTGCACCGCCTGCTCCAATTCGACGAAGCATTGCTGGACGAGCGCCGCGCCTGCGGCGCCCGAGGGCACGATGATCTCGATCCGGATGCCCGGCTCGCGGCTATATTCGCGATGCGCGCAGAGCAGGACCGCGTAAGGAACATTATTTTGCTCGCACAGCCATAATCCATTATCGAGGCATTTGACCGGACTGCTTTCGCCGACTTCAAGATCGGAATATTGCAGCGGGGCAAGCGCCAGCGCATAGCGGCCTTCGCGGAGAAGTCGTGAAATCGAGAGCGTTTCGTAACGCTGTTCTTCATCGAGCCCGAAAAGCCGGATTGCATTGCCGAACAGTCGATCCACAGCGGCCTGAACATCCGCCCGCATGTGACCGGGAAACTGACGAATCGTCGTCACGAGCTTGCTGCGCGGGACATCAGTAAAGTGCCAATCCAGCACGTCGCAGGCATATTCGAACTCTTGTTCCCGTTCATCCGCCCGGGTCTCCGCCGCGCGATTGCAATCGCTGCACAGCCAGATGGTGCGGCTCCCGATCCGCACGCTCACCTGCCCATCGGGCTTGTCGCAAAGCTCGCAAGGTGTCCTGATGGCCTCGATCGTGATCTGCAGGTCGTGGCCCTCGATCGAAATGCGCTGTTGTGCCAGTTTCAACAAGGCGTCGGCGACGGCTTGCGGATAGGGCCCGCACGACGTTTTTTCTTTCCGCTCGATCTCCCTCGTCAGCGCGACCGCCTCACGCTCCGTCTTGCCGAAAACCTGACGGAGCAGATCGATCACGAATTCGCCCGGCGTGTCGTCGTCATTGTGAATCACGAGCTGGGCCGGCTGGTCGTCGCGACGCATACTGTCCATCACCAAATCTCCGCAACAATCTATGATTGAATAGAACAAATAAGGAACATAGAATGCGGCCGCCGTCAAGCGAGACGACAGCGTCAAATTGCCGATTTAAGCGAACGCTAATGTGAAGATCGGCCTGGCAGCCGCCATTTTGACAATCCGATCCCGCCCGGCTATATATTTCGTATGCGAAATAACTTGGCCGCCGCGAAGCATCATCGGCTGATCTACCTGTTGAACGTCGCGCAGCGGCGGTTGCAGCGGTGGATGGCGGCCCGGCCGGACAACGATGTGACGCCGGCGCAGGCCGGACTCCTGTTCATCCTCGGCAAGCAGGACGGCGTCCTGATGGGCGAGGCGGGCGCTGCGCTCGATCTCGGGCCGGCCGGCATTTCCGGCCTGGTCGATCGCACGGCGGCGGCAAAGCTGGTCGAGCGGCGGGCCGACCGTGACGATGGACGCGCCTGGCGCATCTGGCTGACGCCGAAGGGTCGTACCGCGCTGGCGCAGGCCAAAGCGGGAGCCGCTGAAGTCAACGCGGCGCTGACGGAAGGATTTACCAGCGCGGAGATCGACGTCGTCGCGCGCTGGCTGACGAGCATTCAGGACAAATTTCCCAAGGACAAGTTTCCAACGGATCCAGAACAATAGCAGGAGCACACCCATGACCGAGCACGTCCGCATCGAGAACAATGCTGGAATTCTCACCCTCTCGCTGGCACGTCCCGACAAGAAGAACGCGCTGACGGATGCGATGTACGGCAAGCTCGCCGACAGCATCGAATCCGCGGAATTCGATCCGTCCGTCCGCGTGGTCCTGATCCGTGGCGAGGGCGACATGTTCACCGCCGGCAACGACGTCGGCGAGTTCGCCGCGGTCGCATCGGGAAAGTCCGAAGGCAGCCGCAACGTCGTGCGCTTCATCCAGTCGCTGGCGCGTTGCACCCGGCCGCTGGTTGCCGCCGTTCAGGGCCGCGCCGTCGGCGTCGGCACCACGATGCTGCTGCACTGCGACCTCATCGTGCTCGCCGACAATGCGCAACTGTCGACTCCCTTCGTCAGCTTAGCGCTGGTGCCGGAAGCCGCCTCCAGCCTGCTGATGCCGGCCCGCATCGGCCATGCCCGCGCCTACGAGATGTTCGCGCTGGGCGAGACCGTGCCGGCCAAGGCCGCACTGGAATGGGGCCTCGCGAGCCGCGTGGTGCCGCTCGACAAGCTCGATGCCGAGGCGCTCGCGCTCGCCCAGCGTCTTGCCCGCCAGCCGGCCGGCGCGCTCATCGCCACCAAACGGCTGATGCGCAATGGCGAAGCTTTGGTCGCGCAGATGCAGGCGGAGGGCGAGCAGTTCGCGCAGCGCCTGCGCACCGCCGAGGCGCGCGAGGCCTTCACGGCGTTTGCCGAGCGCCGTCCGCCGGACTTTACGAAGGTTGCATGACGGCGCCGCCGCCCGGCAAATCGGGAACTGCCGGCAACTTGATTAAAACTTAACCGAACATTGGCATGTTGCACGGCAAGGTGGCCGCTTGAAAAAGTGGGCCTCCGAGCGCGACCATGCTTAAGAAATCGGTAAGTACGATTCTCCTGGTGCTGATGGCCCTGCTGGCCGCCGGTGCGCTGACGAGCACGGCGATCCAGATGCTCGGGGCCTTCGGCCGCCATCGCGACAGTCTCGATACCGAGCGGCTCGCCGCCGCCGACAAGGCGATCTTTCAGGGCGTGTTGTCCCTGCGCAGCAATCGCGGTGACGCCCAGAGCGCGCTGCTCGGCGAAGATGATCCGCGCGCAAAGCTGGGCGCCGCCGAGAAGGCCGAGCAGGCGGGCTATGAGGCTATCGTCGCGGCGGTCTCGACGGTGGAGTTTGCCCGCCGGGACGAGCTCGCAAACACGCTGAAGCAACGCTGGAGCGAGGCCGCGCCGAAGTTTCAGCTGTTCTACGATGAAGCCAAGCAGCCGCGTGCGGAGCGCAAGCTGGAGCGCACCGCGGCCTGGTACGATGCCGTCACCAAGGTGATCGACACCGCGAACCTTGCATCCACCGCGGTGTCGAACCGCGCCTGGATGGATGATCCCTTCATCGCCCGCATGATCCAGGTTCGCCGTCTCGCCTGGCAGGTGCGCGACCGCTACGGCATCCAGTGCTCGACCTTGCGTCCGCATGTCAACGCCAGCAAGCCGCTCGACGAGACCCTGAAGCAGACCGTCGCGAGCTGGAACGGCTCCATCGGCTCCGGCTGGACCGGGATGGACGAACTGCTAGCCGCGCCCGACGTGACGGCGGACCTGGTCACCGCAGCGAAGGACGCACGAGCCAAGACCGACGGTGTGCTCAAGCAGATCGGAGAGCTTACCAAGAACTTCGACGGCAGCGGCCGCCCCGCGATGCCCGCCTCGGAGTGGAACGCGCTGTGCCAGTCGCCCTTCGCGTTCATCGTTGCGGTCGCGAACAAGGCGCTGGATCAGTCGATCGCGCGTGCGGAGACCGTTCAGGCGAAGGCGCTCACCAACCTCGTGGTGCAGTCGCTCGCGTTCCTGCTCGCGCTCGCCGTGACCCTGGCCGGTGTGTATGTAATACGCAATCGCCTCATGCGCCCGGTGCGCGCCATCCTGGACGCCATCGCGCGGATCGGTGCGCGCGACTATGCGACACCCGTGCCGCAATCCAGGCATCCCGATGAGTTCGGCACCATGGCGGCCGCGCTCGAAAGCCTGCGCGAGAGTGCGGCGACCGCCGAGCGCCTGGGCCTGGAACGCGAATCGCAGCAAGCCTTGCAACTCGCCCGCTCCGGGACTGTCGATGCGGCATGCCGCGGTTTTGACGACACGGTGCAGTCGGTCCTCCAGAGCGTCGTGGCATCGACGAAGGAGCTCGATGCCACCGCCACCGGCGTGCGCTCGCTGGTTTCGGAATCGAGCAGCCAGACTGCCGCGGTCTCCTCCGCCGCCGAACAGGCCACCAACAATCTCGAAACCATCGCGGCGGCGACCGAGGAACTCTCTGCCTCCGTCGGCGAGATCTCCGCGCAGGTGCAGTCGAGCGCGCGCGAGGCGCGCGAAGCCGTGGCGCAGGCCGAGCAGACCAACGCGACGGTCGAGATTCTCGATCAGACCGCAAATCGCATCGGCGAGGTCGTGAAGATGATCAACGCCATTGCCGGCCAGACTAACCTCCTGGCGCTCAACGCCACCATCGAGGCCGCGCGTGCCGGCGAGGCCGGCCGCGGTTTCGCCGTGGTCGCCGGCGAGGTCAAGAGTCTCGCGGCGCAGACGGCGACGGCGACGGAAGAGATTTCGCGCCAGGTCGAGGAGATCCAGGGTGCGACGGGCCAGGCCGTCGCCGCCATCCGCGCGATTGGCGGCGCCATCGGCGGCATCGACGAGAAGATGACGGCGATTGCGGCGGCCGTCGAGGAGCAGCGCGCCGCCACCACCGAGATCTCGCGCAACTTCCAGCAGGCAGCGCAGGGAACCCGCGAGGTCACAGACACCATCGGCAGCGTCGCCAAGCTCAATCAGGAGACCGGCAACGCCGGCACGGTGC
>NZ_JAACFT010000032.1 GCF_029051685.1 Bradyrhizobium sp. CSA207
TCCAGGGCGACAAAGCGCCGGAGGCTCTGTTCATTCAGAACAGGGGCCATCTCCCGATAGCGCTTCCGCGCGGCGCGCGCCTGAGCGGCTCGAATCATCCCACGACGCTACGTCGCGCGACTCATCAAAAAATCCTCGCGATCTCTGGCAATTATGACGCAGTTGTTTATGGACGGGCCCTTAGGATAGGGACGCTCTCTCGGAGATTCGATCGGGGCAACGGCGGGTAATTGTTGAAATCGCAGAGCTCAATCACAACATCGGTGCGCAGCAAGCCGATTTGAAACGGATGGCGGATCAGATCGAGGCGCTGACTGCGAATATTGTGTCTTTGCAGAAATCTACCCGTCGCTACGTCTTGCCACCGACTCCTTCTGCGCCGGCACCCCATCCCGTTTTGAGGCCAGCAAAGAGACTGATCCAGCCCTCTAAACCAGAAGGGCCAGTCTCGGTCGGGGGCGCGCCGCTGACCCCCGAGCCAGACTCCGACCAGCGTTGATACAAGCGATGGCTTTGTCGTGGCCGCCTTTTCAGGTTGTCTCGCTCGGCCTTGCAAGGCCTCGACCGTGGCTCGGTTGATGGTCTTGCGCGTCGTTAGCGTTCGCGAAGAAAGGCAAACGCAGCGATCCGCGGTATGAACAACCTGAATCAGCGGTCAATCCTCCGGGGGAGCTTCGACTGGTACGGCAAAGCCCGCTTTTATGCGATCCAACACGACCATCGTCTTAAAGCCCTTTATGTCAGGGTTCACATAGAAAAACTTCCGGGTGAACTCCTCATAATCCTCCATGGTGCGGGCGGTAACGTATAGGACAAAGTCCGCATCGCCGGTGACGTAGAAGCCGTTGACGACTTCACCTGACGATCTAACGGCCTTCTTGAATTTGTCGATTATATCGGCACGCTCCCGCTCCAGACTCACAAGCACAAGCATTTGAATAGGTCTGCCTACCGCCTTCGGCGAAACGATCGAGATGTCGGCCTCGATGATGCCTTCACAACGGAGCCCTCTTCGGTCGCCGCTGACACGCGGTGGCAGAAAGCCCGGCGAGTTCGCCGACTGCCTCGGAAGTTATGCGGTTGTTTCTTTGCACGATCTCTAGGATGCGGGCATCTATCCGATCGTACCGCATAATCGGACCCCAACCTTGAGGTGAATTTCACCGCAAAATGGCTTCACGGCGCAGAAAATCCTCGGAAGCCAGGTTCAGGGTCATTTTCAACTAATGACCGGGGGCGACCCGCGATGGAGGGACGGTGGTCTTCTAAAGTAACCGTCCGATGGGTGGGCGGCGGCCGGTCATTGCGCACTGCGGGGCTCTGATTAGGCACCAGACAATTCCATTTTCAGGGCAGCAGTTCGTGACCGTCGGGTTTCGGATTGCCGCCCTTTGACCGCGTAATCGCAAAGAGGGTGATGCTGATAACTCCAAACGAGTTGCTGTACGCACCCCACCGGCGCCAGTTGAATTCCGTCGAGGAAAGTGGCCCGCACGCGGGATTTAAGCGTCAACGCGCGACTCATTGCATTAATCAAGATCGAAATATCGTTAGAGTCAACAATTAAGACTTGTCCGGCGAAGCACCCCGATGGAGCGCGCCGCTTCGCCAAGGAGGCGCAATTCAGAGCTCAAACTCTTGCGCCCAGTGTCCGTACATGCCGCGAACCGGGTACTAGGCATCGCCAGCGTCGCACTTCACGTGCGGGCATGGTGTTGCAGCGAAGAAAAGGGGGCTATCCACGTAATGCCGACAGGAGGCGAGGAATGCACAACAGCTCTCATAGTTCGCACCGCAGTTCAGTAAGGTGCTGCGCGATATGCGGTGGAAGGTTCGGGCTGATCCGTTACTACTGCTGGCGAACGGCCCTTTGTTCCAAGAAATGCGTCGACCGCTTCAAGGCGCGGCGGGAGGCCGACCATCAATGGTTTCGCTGGTTGCGAGCGGCTTAATACATGACTTAACGGGGCCCCGCTATGAAATTTATACTCGTGAAGCAAAGGACCCCGCGCGGCGACAAAACCTGCATCGAATGTTCTCGGTCCTTAGGTGCAGGTTACGTGCGAGATGTGCTAACGCGGAGAGGATATTGCGACTACAATTGCTATCGACGCTGACACTTAATGGACATCGCCTTCCCGTGCCTTGCAGCGCGTGCCGATTCTAAGTCCGACACGAAAGATCTCGTTCCTCTTGGGCTCGCAGCCTTGCTGAGTACGGCTTCGTGGTTTGGGCGGCCTCGATCGAGGTCAATGGATCAATCCGGCGGAGCCGTGCCGGCGAACCGTCTACGGCTAAGGGACCTCCCTCGGCTTAAGCTGAGCTTGGTCGTGCGGTGTGCGTCAACGTGACCCAAAACCGCTCCGCATGAGGAAAGAACGGCTGAAAAGTTCTTATTCGACGCTCCAATCAAAGGCCGGATACATTTATCCAAGGCCGCTTAGTCAAGCGCGTCGAAATGGTGCGCGCCTTTCGATCGCGAAAATTCCGTGATGGGCCACCTCGGCCTCACCCCCTCAGAGCGTCAATGTCATGGGTGGGTTCAAGGTGCGGGCCGGAAGGCCGATGACGCTTTGCGTTTGCTCGATGACGCCACCGTCTACAGGAGGCCGGCTGCATCGCTCTCGTCCTGGAGGGTATTCCGGCTGAGCTCGCAGCGCGAGCGACCGAATCCATGAGGATACCGACGATCGGAATCGGCGTCGGACCCAATTGCTCGGGCCAGGTGCTGGTACTTCACGACGCGCTAGGATTGACCGAAGGTCATCGTCCCAAATTCGTTCGGGCCTATGTAGATTGCTTTCAGCTGTTGCAAGAGGTGTTGTCGCGCTGGGCTACGGATGTTCGTAAGGGTGCATTTCCGCACCACAAGAGTCCTATCGACTTCCTGAAGGCCTTCGCGATAGATTCGCGAACTGGACCCCCTGTAATCCAACGTGATCGAAGACACAACATGCAAACAATAACGACGGTAGCTGAGCTGCGTCGCGTTCTCGCGAGAGCTCGCAAGGCTGACAAGCGCATCGGGTTCGTTCCGACCATGGGTTACCTGCACCAGGGCCACCTGACACTGGTCGAGGCGAGCAGGGCTCAAACCGACGTCACGGTCGTGAGCATCTTCGTCAACCCCGCTCAGTTCGGGCCAAATGAGGATCTCAGCACGTATCCGCGCGACTTCTTGCGCGATCAAGAGCTGTGTCGCGATGCGGGCGTTGCGATCGTCTTTGCGCCGGATGTACAGGAGATCTATCCGACTCAATTTGAGACCTTCGTCGAACCGGGCGAGCTCGCAAAACCAATGTGCGGAGCTTTCAGGCCTGATCATTTTCGTGGGGTGGCGACTGTCGTCGGCAAGCTGTTCAACATGGTGCAGCCGGATGTCGCCTTTTTTGGGCAAAAGGATTTTCAGCAATGCGCGGTGGTGCGCCGCATGGCAATTGACCTCAATCTTCCAATCGAGATCGTCACCGTACAAACCGTGCGGGAACCGGACGGGCTCGCGATGAGCAGCCGCAACCGCTATCTAAGCGAGGAAGAACGCCGGCGCGCTCTTGCCATCAGCCGTGGGCTGTTCGCCGCAGCGGATAAGTTTCGCTTAGGAGAGCGCGACGTGGAACAGCTGATTGCGATCGCAAGGGAGCATTTGAATACAGTCGATCAACTGCAGTACCTTGAGCTTGTCGACGCTGATACGCTCAAGCCCGCCGAGAGTCCTCTGCGGCGTACAGCTGCACTATGCGCCGCAGCCTACGTCGGTTCGACACGGTTGATCGACAACGTGATACTGCCGTTGTCGACCCCTTAGTGCGGTTCGCAACCAAACGACGGAATGAGCTCAGAAATGAAATATGAAGTTTTCAGTGAATGGGTTTTTTTCGTGGACGAACAGTTTTTGAGGGACCGGGGTCGGATTATTCGCCATCTAGCGGACAGGCAGACCCTTCGTCAGAATGAGACTGCGGGACTTTGCGGGACGGTACGTATTAGCCGGCCATCTCAGGCGACGAAGAAGGTCTGGGTCCGAATCCTGCAATTTTCATTTGGGACTGCGATGCACTTTCCGGTCCCTTCGGCGCACATCGAGCAGAATTCCGCGGCCAGCCCACCCGCCTATTTGGCCAGGCGCCCTGTCGCTTTTGCCGCACCCGATTGAGGTGTAGCCAATTCGAAAACGCGATGACGCGTGAGCGACGATCTGGAACTCGCTTCTTATGACAGCCGACGGCAAATGTTCTTTCCGAGAAGCGTGCTCCGAAGACGCGGAGGCGACTTACTGCATCACGAAGGCGTCAATCGCCGGCCTTGCAGGGGCGTCCTATCGGAATCAAATCGAGAATTGGATGGGTAAGCCCACGCCGGCTTTCTACGAAGAACTGATGCCAAGGGACGAGTGACCGCGTGTCTGCGCGACGGTGTTGTGGTTGGATTTGTCGACGCCCAGCCTGGTGAGGTAACTCGGTTATTTACCTTGCCTCGAAAGAGTTTACCGAAAGCTCGGGTTCAGAAGCCTGGGCAGAGGCGACTTCTCCCATGGTCTCGGCGGCGAGCCGATTGAGATCGTACAGATGGAATTGTGAATTCCGGTGCTGGGGTCGGCGAGTTCGCCTCCCAAAGGTACGTCGCGTATGCCAAGACCAATTATCTGGCGACCTGGCGATCGCGGCCACGGCGATTTGTCGGCCAGCACAAGCGCGCCATCGATGCGCTGAACTCCATCGAAACAAGCCGCTCGAACGCAGAATTTAGGCGTCAGGAGAAGCTAGAGAGCGCTCTGTGGCGAGGCGCCGGAGTCGCATAGTTCTCATCCGATCAAACACACTTGAATCGCGAAATGCGAGATGTGCATTATCTTCCTCGCTAGGGATGGGGGAGATCTCCAAATGTTGGATGCCGCTACCACCGCGCTTCTGCGCGCGATCCTCGACGAGGTCTGCGAGAGCCTTTCCCCATACGATACCGGTGCCCGCACCTACGTCGCCTCGAAGATTCTGGAGGCCGCTATCAGAGGCGAGACGACGCCCGACCGCCTCAAACAAATCGGCCGCGAAGCCCTTTCCCAAAGACCGACCATGTGGAGGTAGTCCCTCAAATGACATTTCCAGGTCACAGTCCTGAAGATCCTGGTGAGCTATCCGGACGAATTCGCACCGATGACTGAGCTAAAGCGTGACATGGCCATTTTTGACGACTCCTGCCTTACTCACTTTGATTCAAAAGTTGACGCCGGATCGGATGGAACCTGCGGAGCGCGCAAATGGCAGGCGTTCAATCAGACCTGGTCTGTTAGGGCTGCAAACGCGGTTCGCGCCAAGGCTCTCAATCCTAGAGCTCTCATGAGCGATTTCTTTGTCTTCGCGGCAAGACGGCGGAGCGAGCCGTAATCACGCTGGAAAACGCATTCCCTTCTAACAACGGCAGCAATAGTGCGCCGATTTTCGAGTATCAACTTATGTGTTGATCGGTCAAACGGCGAAACGCAGCGATTGCTGCTCTCTCGTCTGAGGTGCAATCGAGGATATTTCATGCGCAAATCATGACCTTGTTTCCGGTAGCTTCCTGGCACTGACCGCGGCCAGCGTCGCGCTGCTCGAGCCTGCTCGTCTACATCGGACCACGAGGAGCCGATCGAGATCGTGCACAAGGAAGTGTGAAATCCCGATGGTCTCGCTGCTGTGAACGATGTATTGGCGGCTTCGCGAAGAAGCCGTATCCGAAATCCATCGAAAAAGGCATTAGAACACGGAATTCAGGCGTCAGTGCCGCGACATTGCATTAATCAATATCGCCATATGGCTACTGTGCAGGGGCGAACGTAACCATAGCAGGAGCCGACGTTTGTGGGGACCGGCAAAGTACAATTGCGCGGCTTAACCCATCCAATACGACGAAGCAGCAAATGATCTGGCTGCAGGACAATCTGATGCGCTCGGGAGCGAAGTAGTCCGATCCGAGCGCTGGTCGACCGCGACGGGACAGCTAGTCCGGAATGGAAACGAGGCGGCTGAAACCGCCGGCAAGCTAATGTAACTCCAGCCAGGGCGGCAGGACTATCTTGTTCAAAGCCGCAACCAGAGACCTGTCCGGGCACAACCTTGATGGCAGATGTCTGGACGAATGGATCCTGCTGCTTGTGAGCGCCGCGACGGCGGTGCTTGCCGGCATCACGGCTGCGGACGCGGCCGACTGCCCGCGCAAGGACGCGCTCGGAACTTCACGCGTGCTCGCCGTTGACGTCAAGACTTATCCGCGGGTCGGACTAAAGAGTTTTCCTCAGACCCCGCCCTTGGCCGACCACGAAGTTGTGCTGGCCTTCGACGATGGGCCGCGGCCGCCGTACACGGAAAAAGTGCTTGACAGCGCGCGCGCAGGAGTGCGTCCGAGCCACATCCTTCCTGGTCGGCAAGTCGTTGGCCCAATTTCCCGAGCTCGTGCGGCGCGCGGCCGCGCAAGGCCACACCATCGCGCACCACACATGGTCGCATTCGATGGCGTCGAAGATCAGCTTCGAGAAGGCGAAAGAGGACAACGACCGCGGGATCGCGGCCGACGAAATAGCGCTCCATGGCATATCGACAATTGCGCCCTCGACGCCGTTCTTCCGCTTCCCCAATTTCGGCTCGACGCCTAAGACGCTCGATCTGCTTCAGGATCGGGGTATCGTCGTGTTTGGAGCGGACCTGTGGGCCAGCGACTGGGAGGAAATGACGCCAGACCAGGAACTGAAGCTCATCACCAGCCGACTGAATGCTGAGGGGAAGGGCATCATTCTGTTTCACGACGCCAAGGCACATACCGCCGCGATGATGCCCGCCTTCCTACGGTACCTGCACGACAACGGCTATCACGTCGTTCACATCGTTCCGACGGCGCCGGTGCAGAGGAATGCCGATACGCATTGATGGCGAAATGTCACGGCGGGCGCAGAATGGAGTAATCCCGAATCAACTAAGCCTTGGTTCATGCTAGCCGGCGCAACCATGGAGGGCGAATCGCGCGTCAGCCGTTTCGGGCCCGCTCTGTCATAGGAGGGCTACGAACCGCAAAGTGGCGTAGTAGGTTACTTCAGACGTATGCCTCATCCTTCTTGCCGTTTGCGCGCTGGCAGGAGTGTAAGCGCCCATAGCCCGGTATCTTCGTCGTGCAGCACTACCTGATTCTGGAATGGCAGAAGCCCGCCGCTTTATCGGTGACCTTAAGCGTTCTTCTGCTGAAATGCCGCGACCGTCTTACGCTGTAACGCGTGTCCGCAAGCGTTAGAACAGTCTTCCAACAAACAGATCCGTAAAGTGATCCAAGGGAACGATAGAGACGATCTGGCACGACACGGCCTGACGATACTCTCAGAAAGCATTGAACCGCAATGCGATGGTTCGCCGTGAACCCGGCTCATCAGGACGGGACATTGTCTATTCGAAGAACACGAGAGAAGCTGGCCTAATCGCGAGCTCAACGACCAAATTGCACCCGTCGTCGGACGTCCGCGATGGTCTACGTCGCGGCAACAAATGGCGCGTCCGATGAGAAATTAAAGAAAGCTGATTATCTAAACACAAGAAAAACAGTGTGTCTTGGACTCGCGCGTTCGACAAGTTTCTGAGAGCATTGATCTCAGGCAATGCTGCTGGTCAGGGACGCTCATGATGCTCGCGCGCAGCCATCGCAATGGGGCCGCTGAACGTCGTTGCTCGGAATTGGATCCGGAAAATCGCTGGTCGGCCTGCCGTTTGAGCTGCTCTACAAGGGGAAAGTAGATCCATCCGTGTTCGCAAGCGGTCAGCCGCACTCCTGCAACGTCCGAGCGAGCATGAACACGATGTGGGGCGACACGCAGGTCCAAAGAAGAGAGCGCTCCGTGCAACCATTACGATATTCGATAAGTTATCGTTCGAGTTTCTGAGATGTTTTTAGCTAGGAGCGACACGAAGACGCTATCACCTCAGTGTGAGCTAAGGCGTCATCTGACCTTCAACGGCGCGGCGTATCTGTTTTGAATCGGGTGCTGCGGCAGCCTCCTGCCCCATGCCGTCTCTGGATCACGTCGTATGTTGGTTAAACTTAGAAGAGGATATGACATGGTGACCACGCGTGAAGTGTCTATCGATGACGCCACAACGGTGACCCACATGGTTGCTGCACTACTTGCCGAACTTGAGGGCGGACAAAAGCAGGGTGGACTGGATACCCAGCTTGTTGTCGAGCTCCTGGCCATGAAAGAGCGCGTCTATGGTTTTCTGGCTTTCACGGAGGAACGTCCGGTCGGCCTCATTATGTTGTCGGAAAGCGCCGCCCTTTTTGCGGGCGGAACCTACGGTATTATCACCGAACTCTACGTGGTGCCCGATCAGCGATCGTCTGGGGTCGCGATGCGTCTCATTGAGGCTGCGGTGGGCCTGGGTACGCTAAAGGACTGGGTCCAGCTTGAAGTGGGGGCGCCGAGGCAACCCATGTGGAGCCGTAGCCCCAACTCAGCATTGTACTTGAAGGCCGGTTTTGCAGAGATCGGCCCACGCCTCAAGTTGCCGTTACACGGCTTAGCTAGTCAACGTGCGAAAAGTAATGCTGCGGGGAGATCGCGGTTAGATCCTCGGCGGCAACGCGCGCTAGGCCGCTGTATCCCGGATTCGTCTTCGAGAATTGCGTGAGCGTCGATTTGCCGGCGCCCGGTTGACCCGCGACGAAGTTTGTAATGCCGGCTTGTCGCGCGCGGTGAGCGATCGGCAATTGTCGGAGGAGATCCTGGCGGACGCGGTCGAGGCGGCGCTGAGGCTTGCGAATGGGCCGTGATGCGTTGGAACCTCCGTTGGCGATGTGTGGCAATTTCCTGGTGGCTGCAATGAATCTCGGCCGGAGCAACACTACGAAACTTGATGTGCCCGCACCGGCCGGGTTAGCGTTTCGCACGGCCTTAGAACTTCCCCAAGTTCGCTTAATTCGCACTGGATCGCCGCCTGGGTCTCTCAGGCGGCGGTCCGGATCAAAGCCCGTCAGGGGCTCCCTCCATCTCGTCATTTCGTCGCAGGGCGCGGCGCCATTGTCGGCATTGCCGCCTTGGCCATCATGAAACATGATGGGCCTTGGCCGGAGACGACTTGTCTTCGGGAAGGTGGAGATGACACCGTACGCGCAAAGCGCAGATTCGGCCGGTTGAAGGAGCTCTTGACCGCCGACAGCACGCCCTCCGCAATCAGCGGGATGTCCATCGGGCGCTCGCGTAGCGCCGGCATGTGCACCGGGAATGCGGCGAGGCGGTAGTACAGGTCGCGCCGGAAGCGACCGGCCTCGACCTCGGCCTCCAGGTCGCGGTTGGTCGCCGCCACCACGCGAACGTCGACCTTGCGCACGCGCTGCGCGCCGAGCGGCCGGATCTCGCTCTCCTGCAGCACACGCAGCAGCTTGACCTGGAACGCCGGGGAGGTCTCGCCGATCTCGTCGAGGAAGATCGTGCCGCCATCGGCGACCTCGAACAGGCCGATGCGATCCTGGTAGGCGCCGGTGAAGGCGCCCTTCTTGCAACCGAACAGCTCGCTTTCCAAGAGCTCGTCCGGCAGCGCGCCGCAGTTCTCGACCACGAACGCCTTGTTGGCCCGCGCCGAGCCGTAACGGATCGCGCGGGCCAGAAGCTCCTTGCCGGTGCCGGAGTCTCCGGTGATCAGAACCGAGATATCGTAGTCGGCGGCGCGCCTGCCGAACCCGATCAGGGCGTGCATCGGGCTTTCCGTCGAATGCACGATGCGGTCGAAATCGTAGAGCTGCTTGGCACTCCGCGCTTAACCGAGACGACCTTCTTGATGTGCCCCGAGGTCGCCTTGACGTCGACGCCGGCGGTCTCGGTCTCCTTCTGCAGCCGATAGAGCTGAACCGCCTCCTTGACGGTTTCGACCAGTTGGTCCGGCTGCCAGGGCCTGGTGATGTATTGATAGATGCCGGCCTCGTTCAGTCCTGCGATGATGTCCTCGGACTCCGAATAGCCGGAAATGATCATCCGCACCGGATCCGGCCAGAGCTCGCGGACGCGCTTCAGGAAGCTCACGCCGGATTCGTGCGGCATCCGCTGGTCGCAGAGGATCGCGTGGACGATCTCGCCCTCCAGCAGCTTCTCCGCATCGGTCGCATTGCCGACGCAGAGCACCTCGAAATCCTCCCTGAGCACGCGCCGCAGCGCTTCCTGCGAGCGGACCTCGTCGTCGACGAAAAGAATGGTTCGCTGAATGCTCACGATGGCACCGCCATGCCGACAGGCCGATCTGGCGCACGCCGGGACCGGTGACCAGCGATGGTCAGCGGCGTGCGCGACTTCGGCACCTTGTGGATGAAATTGTAGCGCGCGACGTGGTAGCTCGGATCGAAGCCGTAGAAATTCAGCTTCATCCGCCGCAGCTCCTCGTCGCGGTAGGCTTGCAGGGGCTTCTCGGCCTCATCGGCGGCGCGCCGCTGCCGCTTGGCGGCGAGGCGCATGGCAAAGCCGGCATCCGACGCCATGGTGGCGCCGCGCTGTACAAGGCTTATATCGGCAAGCTCCTCGCCCGATAGCACGCGATCGACGATGCCGAGGCGCCGCGCGTCCGCCAGGCCCATCGGGAGCCGGCATTGCGTGATCCGGGTTGCGTTCGCGGCGCCCGCACGGCGCGGCAGCAGATAGGTCCAGTATTCCGAGCCGTAAAGATTGCCCATGTCCTTGTAATGCGGATTGAGGACGATCTGGTCGCTTGCCCAGACCTCGTCGGCGGCAAGACTCAGGAAGACGCCGCCCGCACCCGCATTGCCGCGAATGACCGAGACGACCAGGCGGTTGGTGGTCTCGATGATCGCGCGGGCAAGATCGTCGATCGCATTGATGTTGCGCCAGGACTCATCCGCGGGGCTGTCGGCCGCCTCGATTTCTGCAAGATGAATGCCGTTCGACCAATAATCCCGGCCGCCGGTCAGGAGCAGCACGCTGGTCGGGCGCGCCAGCGCCGCGCGATAGGCCTCGAGCAGGGCCTCACAGTCGCCGGTCGCCATGGCGCCGTTGTAGAAGGAGAACGCGAGCTCGCCGACCTCGCCATGCTCGCGATACCGGATCGGGGCGTAGCCGCAGCCGGGCCGGTGCGGCAGATGCGCCGCCTCGGCGGCGAAGAGTTTCGCCGCCGGCAGCTTCAGGCTCTTCGGCGCGAGCTTCCTGACATGCCCGATCCAGACCGCACCATCGACCGTGGCGCGCGCCAGCGCGCCGTCGCATTGCGCGACGACGGTGCCGGGCACGCCGAAGATGCCGTGCGCCTTATGCGCATCGAACAGCCTGACCTCCTGGAAGGACAGGCTGTCGACAAGGCCCGGCATGCCGTCGGCGCTGTCGATCTTGCGCAGCACGGTCGCGGTGGTGTCGTGCTGCCAGTCGATCGCCCGGCCCGCCTGGCGGCAAGGTCCGCGCACGCGAATGCGCGGGTCGTCCGTGTCCATCGGCTGCGGGGCAGGCCGTCCGGATTCGATCGCCGCGACGGCTTCGAGCACCGCCGCAACCGCGCAGGGCGTCACCTCATTGCGGTAGATGCTGGACTTAGGCGCGCGCCGCATCGGGAAGCTGCGGAACGCCCAGACCGGACCGGCGTCGAACTCGCCATCCGCCTGCAAGACCGTGACGCCCCACTCGCTTGCACCGTCCAGAATCGCCCAGTCGAGCGCCGCCGGACCGCGATCGCCGGGCGGACCGGGATGGACGACCAGGCACTGCAGGCTGCGCCAGACGTCGTTGGGAATCGCCTGCTTCAGGAACGGCGCGATCACAAGGTCCGGCCGATGCAGCGCCACGCTCTCGCGCGTGACCTCGGCATGGATGTCGAGCTCGACCGCGACATCGTGGCCTCGATCCCTGAGCTCGACATGCAGCCGCTGCGTCAGGCTGTTGAAGGAATGCGACAGGAGCAGGATGCGCATGATTTGCCTCAACAGATTCTCGGCAATTGCTCGCCCGACAGCCAGTCGACGATCCGCCCGCCGCCGAAGCTCGTGGCCATCTGCACGAAATGATGATCGTCGGCCACGGCCTCGCCGATGTCGGCGGCGTCGCGGCCAAGCGGATGCGCCCGCATCGCGGCCAGCACTGCAGCAGCATTTTCGGGCGCCACGATCGCGACCAGCTTGCCCTCATTGGCGACATGGAGCGGATCGAGCCCGAGCAGCTCGCACGCTGCCGCGACGCCCGGCTTGACCGGGATCGCCTCCTCGCGAAGATGGAAGCCTAGGTCGGACTGCTGGGCGATCTCGTTCAGCGTGGCGGCAAGCCCGCCGCGGGTGGGATCGCGCATCAGGCGGATGCCGCGGCCGCCGGCTTCGACCATCTTCGCGACGAGATCGTTCAGCGCCGCCGAATCCGAGACGATCTCGGTCTCGAAGGCGAGATTCTGCCGCTTCGACATGATCGCCACGCCGTGATCGCCGAGCGTGCCCGAGATCAGGACGCGATCGCCGACGCGGGCATTCTCCGCCGAGAGATCGAGCCCGTGGGGCACGACCCCGACGCCGGCGGTCGAGATGAACAGGCCGTCGGCCTTGCCGCGCTCGACAACCTTGGTGTCGCCGGTGACGATGTGAACGCCGGCCGTGCGCGCAGCCTCGCCCATCGATTCCGCGATCATCTTGAGGTCGGCGAAGCGGAAGCCTTCCTCGATGATAAAGCTTGCAGAGAGGTAGAGCGGGCGTGCACCGGCCACGGCGATATCGTTGACGGTGCCGTGCACTGCAAGCGAGCCGATATTGCCGCCGGGGAAGAACAGCGGCGAGACCACATAGCCGTCGGTCGTCATCACCATGCGCCCGGCACCAACGTCGAATGCCGACTGGTCGTTGCCGCGCGCCAGCCATTCATTGCCGAAGGCCTCGTGGAACAGACCCGAGATCAACTGCGCCATGGCCCGGCCGCCCGAGCCGTGGGACAGGTCGACGCAGCCGTTCCTGATGTCGAGCTTGCGCTGGTAGGCCTTCATGACACGCGCCTTTGCTGGTGGTCGCGGAAGCGGCCATAGGTCCAGTGTGCGGCGCAGGCGCCTTCGGAGGAGACCATGCAGGAGCCCATGGGCGTCTCCGGCGTGCAGACGGTGCCGAACAGCTTGCAGTCGACCGGCTTCTTCACGCCGCGCAGGATGGCGCCGCATTCGCAGGCGGGATTGTCGTCGACGCGCAGCTCGTGCATGTCGAAGCGCACCTCGGCGTCGTATATGGCATAAACGCGCTTCAGCTTCAGCCCGCTATAGGGAACCTGTCCGAGCCCCCGCCATTCGAACTGATCGCGCAGCTCGAAGATGTCGGAGACCTCCTCCTTGGCGCGCAGATTGCCGTCGCGGTTCACCGCGCGGCTGTACTGGTTCTCGACCTCGTGCCTATCCTCGTTGACCTGCCGCACCAGCATCAGGATCGCCTGCATCATGTCGAGCGGCTCGAAGCCCGCGATCACCACGGGCTTGCCGAACTCCTCGGCAAAGAACTCGTAAGGGGCCGTGCCGATGATCGTCGAGACATGGGCCGGCCCGACGAAACCGTCGATCTCGACCCGGCCGACGTTGCGGATGTCGGGACTTTCCAGGATGTTCTGCATCGCCGGCGGCGTCAGCACGTGGTTGCAGAACACGGTGAAGTTTTCGAGCTGCTTCTTCTCCGCCAGCCGGATCATGACTGCAGTCGGCGGCGTCGTGGTCTCGAAGCCGATGGCGAAGAACACGACCTCGCGTCCGGGATTGTCCTCGGCGATCCGGATCGCGTCGATGGTGGAATAGACCATGCGGATGTCGGCGCCGCGCGCCTTCGCCTTCAACAGCGATGCGCCCGGCGAGCCGGGAACGCGCATCAGGTCGCCATAGACGCACAGGATGACGTCCGGCCGCTCGGCGAGCCGGATCGCCATGTCGATGCGTCCGGCCGGCAGCACGCACACCGGACAGCCGGGGCCGTGGATCATCCGCACGTTCTTCGGCAGCATGTCTTCGAGGCCGTAACGCGAGATCGCGTGGGTATGGCCGCCGCAGAATTCCATGAAGCGATAGTGCTTTTGCGGATCGGCTGCCGCGCGGATCGCTTTCGCAAGCCCGAGCGCGATCTCCTTGTCGCGAAACTCGTCGGCATATTTCATGACGCGGCTCCCTGCCCCTCGGCGCTAAGCTCGCGCAGCAGCTCGAGCGTCCGCATTGCCTCCTCCGGATCGATCTTCGTCAGGGCATAGCCGACATGGATGATCACATAGTCGCCGACGGCGAGATTCTCGATCAAGGCGACCGATATCTCCTTGCTGACGCCGTCGATCGAGACGATCGCCATCTCGTCGGGCAGGAGCTTCGTGACCTCAGCAGGTATCGCGAGACACATCAGGCGGTTCCTTCCAGGCCGTACTGTTCGAGTTGGAGCGCGGCGATCCAGGCCTGGCCCAGGCTGAGACCGCCGTCATTGGGCGGCACTTGCCGCGGCAGCAGCGGCAAGAGACCGGCGGCGATACAGCCGCGCTCGATCTCGCAACTGAGGATCGCGTTGAGAAAGCAGCCGCCGCTCAGGGCGACGGCCGTGACGCCGGTCTCGCGCGCCGCACGGGCGATCCAGTCGACGCAGGCAGCGGCGAGCGTGCCATGGAACAGCCCGGCCCCCTCGACCGGATCGATGCCCTCGGCCGCAAGGCACGCAAGCAACGGAAACAGGGACAGCACCCCATCCTCGATCGTCCAGCCGTCTTTCATGGAGCGCGGCGCGCGAACCCGCGCCTCCAGTTTCATCGCGGCTTCGCCCTCATAGCTCTGCACCTGGCAAAGACCGAGCAGCCCCGCCGCCGCGTCGAACAGCCGGCCGGCGCTGGTCGTCACCGGTACGCCCGGCTGGTCGAGCAAGGCATGGAGACGCGCAGCCTGCGGCTGCGCCGCAAACCGGGTCGCGATCGCGTTGCCGCGGGCCAGGCCATGCAATGCGCTTGCAGCCATGCGCCACGGCTCGCGCGCGGCGCGATCGCCGCCCGCCATCTTCATCGGCGCCAGATGGCCGAGCCGCCGGAACTGCGCGCGCTCGCACAGCAGGAGCTCGCCCCCCCAATTGCCGCCGTCGCTGCCCTGGCCGAAGCCGTCGAGCACCAGCGCCAACGCAGATCCCGCGAGGCCATGCTCCGCCATCACGGAGGCGGCATGGGCATGATGGTGCTGGACTGCGATCAGCCGCAGCCCGCTCGCTTCGGCGAAGCGGGTCGAGGCTATGTTCGGGTGCAGATCATGGGCGATAACCGCCGGCTCGACGTCCAGCGTCGACAGCAGGTGGCCGATGGTTTCCTCGAAGACACGGACGCCTTCGGCGGTGTCGAGGTCGCCGACGTGCTGGGAAACGAAGGCCTCGCTGCCGCGCGTGACCGTCACGGTCGACTTCAACGCGCCGCCGACCGCAAGGATCGGCGGCACCGGTCGCGCCAGCCGAACCGGCTCCGGCACGTAGCCGCGGGCACGGCGGATGAACTGCGTCCGGCCGGCGACGACGGCCGCCACGGAATCGTCGGCGCGGGTGACGATGTCGCGATCATGGCTGACGATGAGGTCGGCGATGCCGGCAAGCCGCAGCTCGGCCTCGCGATTGTCGATCAGAAGCGGCTCGCCGCCGGGATTGGCGCTGGTGGCGACGATCGCCCAGCTCTCGCCAGCGAGCGGATGCGCCGCATCCAGCGCCTCGAAGATCAAATGAAGGAGCGGAGTGACCGGCAGCGCGATGCCGATCCGCGCCAGCTCCGGCGCGATCGCCGGCGAGAGCCGATGGCGCGATGTCATCAACACGATCGGCCGCGGCGACGTCTCGAGCAAGGCGAGCTCGGCAGCATCGGCGTCGGCGATGCCGGCGACCGCGTCCACCGAGCCGACCATGACGGCAAACGGCTTCTGGTCGCGCTGCTTGCGCTGGCGCAGGCGCTGCACGGCCGCCTCGTCCCGGGCATCGCAGACGAGCTGATAACCGCCGAGCCCCTTTACTGCGACGATCTTGCCTGCGGCGATCGCGGCAGCGATGTCCTCGATACCGTGGCTGAGCCGCGGGCCGCATTGCGAGCAGGCGATCGCCTCGGCATGGAAGCGGCGGCTGTCGGGATCGGCATAGTCGCCCGCACAGGCCTTGCACATCGCAAAGCGCTTCATGGCCGTGGTCGCGCGGTCGTAAGGAAGCCGCTCGGCAATGGTATAGCGCGGACCGCAATGGGTGCAGTTGACGAAGGGGTAGCGATAGAACCGGCTGGCTGGATCGAACAGCTCGCTCAGGCATTTTGGACAGGTCGCGGCATCGGCGACGATGCGTGTCGACACCCTGCCCTGGTCGCTCGCGCGGATATAAAACCCCTCGCTCGCCACCGCCCCGACCGGCTGCACCGAGATCTCGTCGATCCGGGCGAGCGGCGGCTTTTCCAGCGGCAGTGCCCTGACGAAGTCCGACGCGCGCTCGCCCTCGACCTCGATGACGACGCCATGGGAATCGTTGGCGACGAAGCCGCCGAGGCGGTAGCGCGTGGCGAGGCCGTAGACATAGGGGCGAAAGCCGACGCCCTGTACCGCGCCGCGCACGTGCAGGCGCAGCCGCCGTCCGTCCCGCGCCGTGGCCTCGCCGCCCATCGTCACTCCGCCGCCGTCATCGCGGCAGGCGTCGTCGCCGCCATCCGCTTGCGGATCCAGGCAAAGAACGCCGCAAAGCCTTCGCCGGTGCGCGCCGACACCGTCAGCACCTCGATCTTCGGGTTGACCCGGCGCGCATAGTCGATGGTCTGCGCCACATCGAAATCGAGCACGGCCGCGAGATCGATCTTGTTGATCAGCATCAGCGACGAGGCTGCGAACATGTCGGGGTATTTCAGCGGCTTGTCCTCGCCCTCGGTGGTCGAGAACACCACGATCTTGCAGGCCTCGCCGAGATCGAACGCCGCCGGGCAAACCAGGTTGCCGACATTCTCGATGAAGAGCAGGCCGCCGTTCAGCCAGGGCAGCCGGTCATAGGCCTCGCCGACCATGGCGGCGTCGAGGTGACAGCCCTTGCCGGTATTGACCTGGATCGCCGGCACGCCGGTCGCGCGAATGCGCTCGGCATCGTTGGAGGTCTGCTGGTCGCCTTCGATCACGCCGATCGCAAAGGTTGCCTTCAGCTCGGACAGGGCGCGGACCAGCAGCGAGGTCTTGCCGGCGCCGGGGCTGGAGACCAGGTTGAAGGCGAGCACGCCGTCGGCCGCGAAGCGGGCGCGGTTGTCGGCCGCAAGCCGGTCGTTCTTGCCGAGGATGTCGCGCTCGACCTGGATGATGCGGTCGCTGCTCATGCCGGCGATCTTCTGGCCCGCGGGATTGGCGCCGCAGTCGAGCAGCCCGGCCTCATCGGGGGCGTGGTCGTGGGCACCACCGTGGTAATGGTGGTGACCGTGGTCGTGGCCATGACCGCGGTGATGATGATGGTGCCCGCCGTGCTCATGGCCATCGCCGTGATCATGATGATGACCATGCGCATCTTCGATCGATGCCTTGCCGTCGCTGCAGCCGCAGACCGTACACATCAGTCGACCTCCAATTCCCTGACGCGCATCTCTTCGCCGCCCGTCACCTGCAATTGGTAGCCGCCGCAGGACGGGCACGGCTCGTAACGCTGCCCGATCTCAACGGTTTTGGAACAGGCCATGCACCAAGCCGTGCCGGGCGTCTCGACGATCTCGAGCCGCGCGCCTTGCGCGATGGTCCGCGCGGCCACGGCCTCGAAGCAGAATTTCAGCGCCTCCGGCGCGACATGGCTCAGCGCACCGATCTCCAGACAGACGACGTTCACCTTGGTGAAAGCGCGCTTGCGCGCTTCCTCCTCGACGATACCGACGATGCCTTCGCACAGCGCCATCTCATGCATGGCCGGCCTCGCGAAATTGCAGGCTGAAGCCGACGCATGGATCGAAGGAGCCGACCAGCGCGCGAACCGCGTCCTGTCCCTGCCGGCCGGTCGCGAGCGTCGCGCCCTTGAGGCTCCTGACCAGCGGTCCGCGGGCGTGAAAATTCCACTCGGTCGGTGCCAGGAACTCGAAGTTGACGACGCGATCCTCGTCGTCCAGTGCGACGGCGTGATGGAGGCGCCCGCGTGCGCATTCGACCGCGGCTGCCCCCTTGCCCGCGCCGAGCCGGTAGCTCGCGACGACGCCTTCATCGAGATCCGCATCGCCACGATCGAGCCAGGCGCAGAGCCGCGCGACCTCGGCAATCCGCGCCTTCAGACGCGCGGCGGAGCCCGCTTCCGCCGCCGAGACCGCTTCACGGCGTGCCCTGCGCGCCCAGACGCCGGTTTCCGGAATCCGGCCGCAGAGGTCCGGCGCATCGGAATAGGCCGCACCGTCCGCCAGCAAGCGCGTGACGATGTCTAGATCGTCCGCCACCGTCAGGAAGGATGGAGCGGCCTCCGGCTCTGACACCAGCTTGCCGTGGCATCCCGCGACGGAGGCGGCGAGCGGGCTGCCCGGCGCGAGCGTCTCGTCTTCTTCGCCGGCGATCCCCATCGCGCCGAGCGCGGCCTTGATCTGCACCACCGCGTCGCGATGCAAGGCCGGCGGGACGGCCTCGTCCGCGCCCCCAAGCAGCGCGCTTGCCTGCATTACGGCGCGCACCGCCGGAGCGTTTGTGCCGTCGAGCGCGAGCCGTCCGACGAACAGGCCGCGCAGCAGTTCGGTCAGCCGCTCGACGACGACTGCGGTGACGCGGCGCCGCACCGTTGCGGGAGCCGCCTCCCGCCCTTGCGCGGCTTCCACCGCCGACTGGAACGCCACGTGATGGGCGATCGAGCACAGCGAGAACAGACGCGGCAGCACCGGAAGCAGCGAAGCCGCGGGCTTTCCCGCAAACAGCCGCGTCAGCGGCGGCCGGTTGCGCGGCTTGATCGCGACGTCGGCGATCGTGGCGCCGGACAACAGCACCGTAATATCGATCTCGTTGCGGAAGGAGAGACTCATCCATGCCGCTCCGTCAAGGCGCCCCGCAGGAAGTGACGCCGATCGATCGGGCTTGTCGCGGGCTCGCGGCGGCGAACCGCCTCCTCGCTGTCCGCCGGCAGCATCAATTCGGCAAGCGCGGCTTCGGCCGTCGCTCGCGCGGCATCCATGTCGGCGAATTGGAACATCGGCGAGAACAGCGAGCAGCTCGCGATCCGGCCGATCCGGGCGACCTCGCTGAGGGTGAATTCGATATCGCGCGCGGGAAAACGCATTCGCACGGTCGCGCCCGAAGTGGCTGGCGTCACCGCGCCCGCCGGCATCGCCACGTTCATGAACCACGGCGTGACCATGGTGCCGACGATCGTGCCGTTGAAGGGACGGAAACCGACCGCCTCGACGCCGAGCGCATCGTTGTAGATGGGTAGATCGCGCATCGCGCGCTCGCCGATCTCCCGGTAGCCTGCGGTCAGAAGCTCGCCCCACGCCGCGGCGTCGGCGTCGCCGGCAGGACCCGACGCACTCGCTGGCGCGCTGCCTGTCATGTTTCGATCGCCATGAACTTGGATTTTGGCGCGTCGCAATTCGGGCAGTGCCACTCCTCCGGCAGCGCCGCGAACGGCGTGCCCGGCGCGATCTGCGCTACCTCATCGCCATCCGCCGGATCGTAGACGGTCCAGCAGATGCCGCATTCCAGCCGCGTGACGTCGGCGACGTCCTGGCGCACGCCAAAATTCTCGAAGGCGCTCATTTGAAGTAGGCCTCGATGATTTCCTGCAGCCGCTCGGCGGAATCCTCGAAATCCTCGTCCGCTGCCAGCGCAACCGTCGGCACGCCGCCGACTTCGAGCGTATCGAGAATGATAGTGTCCATGGCGTTGAAGAACTGCACCGACCAGACATTGCGGATGCCGGTGGAGAGCACCCGGCAGGTGCCGTAGCCGCGCGACACCAGCTGAATCGGTCCGTTCCGGATCGTGTCCTGCAGGAAGCTCATGTCGACCGGGCTCATCGGCAGCAGCGTGAAATTGATGATCTGCGAGCGAATGCCGGGGCGCCAGGCCTGTGCCCGCTCGCGGATTTCGGCGAGCACCGGCAGCACGTTCATGGCGCCTTCCGGCACCTGCCCGATCTCGAAATCGGCGGATGTCAGGTCGGCAGCCGCACGCTTGACGATCTCGGGAACCGCGCCGATCTCGAGATATTCGGAAGTGGCGTCAGTCTCGAGCCGCACACGCCAAATTCCCGCCAGCGCCGATTCCTGGATCTGCGCCAGCGATCCGTCCGGCAGCGCGACGACGCCGGCGACCTCGCCTTCGCCGAGCACGTCGGCCACCAGCTTGCTCTCGAGATCGTTGAGATTGGCCAGCCGAAACAGTCTTGTCGGCGCGTTCGCCTTTTGATCCGCGATGGCATCCGCGATCCTCGAGAGCAGCGCGACCGCGTTCGGGCAGCTCTTTGCAAGCTCCGCACTGTCGAGCGTTGCAAGCTTTGCGAGCGCGCCGGCCGCCGTCAGGCTGCCCTTCGCTGCATTGAGACTCTCGTCGCCGATCGGAAACACGTTGACTGGTTGCTCGGCGCCTTCGGGCGCATCCCAGAAGCCGGCCTTCATAGCCCGACCTCTTGTGCGCGATGCTGGGGAACGATGGTGACGGCGACTGCGGCGCCTTGCCCGCGCGGCCGGTCGATCAGCTTGGTGATGCGGTCGGCATAGACCGACCAGTCCTGGATCTTGGCGATCAACCCCAGCGTCTTGCCGTTGGCGACGAAGATCAGCGTCGGCTGCACCCGCACCTCGAAGCGCTCGCCGAGCACACGCTCAGCGTCGCGTGCGATGATCGCACCGCGCAGCCGATTGCGGGCTGCGATAAGCTCGGGCAGCACCACGGCGACATCGATTGCCTCCGGAAAGCGGTTGGGATCGCCCGCCGACAGCAGCACCGCGACCGCACCGGCCTCGTCCGCTCCGCCAAGAAAATGATCGACCGTCGCAGCATCGACCTCGGGCAGACCACTCCGCGCCAGATCATGCTTTCCCACCTGGAATTCCACGAACCTCTCCTGACAAGCTTGTGTTTTTGCCGAACTAGAGGTTAGCAAGCCACGTGCCAGGATCGGTTATCACATGTCCGGATTTATCCGATTGATCCAGATCATGTATTTCTTGGCGCCGACTGTAAGCCAAGCTTCAATGGAAAGATACTTGCCATATCTGGTGAGAGCTGTCTTTGCAGGTAGAAATCGACCTTCCAGGCGCACAGCGGCCGCCGAGGCCGGCCGGTCACTGATGTCGTCAACGCATCAAACGGGAGAAGCAGCGGCGATCCTAGTCGGACCGCAGGTGCTCGGGTAGTTGCGGCTCGCGGTCGATGAGGTCGGCGAAGAAGCGGTCGCAATCCTCGCCGTCGAGCGCCGCGCTGAGACCTTCGATCGCATTCGCGATCAGGCGTGCCTCGTCCTCGTCCAGCAGCCGGATCGCGGCGTCGATATAGACCAGCACCTTGGCGCCGACCGGAGGATTCGAGAGCAGCAGCACAGAGACGGGGCGCTGCTCGCCGCGATACGCGCACAGCGCCGAGATCCCGTCGGTCTCGACAATCGTCATGGGCAGGCCGAGGCACATGGGCAAATCTCCGGCAGTGTGGCCGATCGGGCCGGCCGCGTCTCGTAATGGAGATGATCGATGTCATTGGCGAGCAGCCGCTCGATATCTGCCAATGGCTCGGCGCGCTGGCTCACCGTGAGGCCCCATTCGGCCAGGATGGCGCAAGCGAGATTGATCGCCGGCGCGATCTGGTCGCGCACCGGCGGCGTCAGCGGCCCGCCCCAGTCTTCGAGATCGAGCGGCTGGCAGCCGATCAGCACCAGATGTTTCGGGCAACGGCCGAGCAGGTCGGCCGCGCTGATGACTTCCTGGAAGCCGGTCTGGTGCAGGCTCATCTTCTTGGCGCCGGTGAAACGCGGCACCTCGTCGTCACGCACAAGCTTCAACTGGCCGGGCTCGAGGCCATAGTCGATCGCGTCGAACACGATCAGGCGGTCCGCCTCTTCCAGATAGTTGACGAGATAGAGCCCCTGCGTGCCGCCATCGAGGATGGTGACGTTGTCGGGCACGGCGTAGCGGCGGTGAAACTCCTCCACCGCGCGCACGCCAAACCCTTCGTCGGCCCACAGGATATTGCCGATGCCGAGCACCAGGATGCGATCGTCTTGCGAGAATGTCGGCTTCACTTGGCGTTCCCGTCTCAGTCGCGGAATTGCCGTTCGCCCGAGATCATCGAGGAGATGATGCTCTGGCGCGACATGATGTCTTCGCGGATCGCGGCGTAGATGTGCACCATCACGAACACGACCAGCGCCCACATCCCGAGATGATGCCAGGTGTGGACGTCCTGGCTGTTCGGCCAGATCGCAAACACCCAGCCGAACAGCTTGTGCTGCCAGCTGTCGATGCCCTGACCTTCCGAATATAGTGCAAAGCCGGTGACGATCATGAAGGCCACGAACAGCGTGAAGCCCGTGACCATCGCGGTCTGCGCCAGCGGATTGTGGCCGACATGCATCTTCGGCTCGCGCTCCAGGAACGCGTACCAGCGGATTTCGTGCAGCACTTCGTTCCAGAACTGCTTGCGGTGAACCGGGATGTAGAAGATCTGCCGAGAGTGGTGGTTGCCGACGAAAGCCCACAGGATGCGCGTGAGGAAGAATACCGCAAGCACCTGCCCCGCGGCGAAATGGGCGAAGCGGATGTAGCCCATCACGAAATTGTCGGACGCCTCGCCCGCGACCGTCGGCAACGGCGTTCCGATCAGATAGCCGGTCACCATAAGCACGATAATCGAGAACGCGTTCACCCAGTGACAGATCCGTACCGGCGCTTCGTAGACATAGACGCTGGGACGACCCACCGCACGTTCTCCGGAAGCATCGGCTGCGATCGCCGCGAGGTCGGGCCTGGCGTCCGAGGCAGGAGCAACTGCATCCATCATGATCCTCTCCTACCTGACCTTGACCTTGGCGAGCTCCTGGCCGTCCGGGCTCATGACGTGCGTCGAACAGGCCAGGCACGGATCGAAGGAATGGATGGTGCGCAGGATCTCCAGCGGCTGCTCGGGATTGACCATCGGTGTGTTCATCAGCGACGCCTCGAAGGCGCCAATATTTCCCTTGGGGTCGCGCGGCGAGCCGTTCCAGGTCGTCGGCACCACGCACTGGTAGTTGTCGATCTTGGTGTCCTTGATCTTGACCCAGTGCGCGAGCGCGCCGCGCGGCGCCTCGGTGAAGCCGACTCCCTTGGCCTCCTTCGGCCAGCTCTCCGGCTTCCACTTGTCGACATTGGCGGTCGAGCTGTCGCCGGCCTTGATGTTGGCGACGAGCTTGTCCTGGAAGTAGCGCATCTGGCGTCCGGCCCAGACGGATTCGAGCGCACGCGCCGCCGTGCGGCCGAGCGTCGAGAACAGCGCCGACATCGGCAGGTTCAGATCCCGAAGGAACTTGTCGACGGGATCCTTGAACTCCGCCTTGTTCTGCGCGTAGCCGACGACCCAGCGCGCCAGCGGGCCGACCTCCATGGCGTGACCGCGCCAGCGCGGCGCCTTGATCCAGGAGTACTTGCCGCCTTCGTCGAGCTGCTCGATCGCCGTCTTGGTGCCCTTCGCGTTGGGTCCCAGCACGTAATTCGGCTCGGTGACGCCGTCCCAGGGATGAAGTCCCTTGGTCTCGTCGGGATATTTGTACCAGGAGTGCACCACGAACTCCTGGATCTCGTCGGGATTGGCGTGGTCGACCGGAAGCACCTCGGACAGGTTGCCGTTGATAATGGCGCCGCGCGGCAGCTTCAGGCTCTTGGCGGAATAGTCGTTGGCATGTTCTGGCACATCGCCATACGAGAGCACGCTCTGGCTCGAAAGGCCGCCGCCATAGAGCCAATCCTTGTAGAATGAGCCGATCGCCGCCACGTCGGGCAGATAGACCATTTCGTTGAACTCGATCAGACGGTCGATGATCGAGGAGATCAGGTTCAGCCGTTCCATGTTGATGGCGCCGACAGCGCCGGTGCCGTCGACATTGATCGGACAGGGCACGCCGCCGACGAGCCAGTTAGGATGCGGGTTCTTGCCGCCGAAGATGGTGTGAATCTTGACGATCTCCTTCTGGAAATCGAGCGCCTCCAGATAATGCGCCACGGCCATCAGATTGGCTTCGGGCGGCAGCCTGTAGGCCTTGCTGCCCCAATAGCCATTCTTGAACGGACCGAGCTGTCCGGACTCGACGAACTTCTTCAGCCGGGTCTGCAGATCCTTGAAGTAGCCGGGCGACGACAGCGGCCAGCTCGAGATCGACTGCCCTAGCGTCGAGGTCGCCCGCGGATCGGCCGAGAGCGCGGAAACGACGTCGACCCAGTCCAGCGCGTGAAGGTGATAGAAATGGACGACGTGGTCGTGCACCTGCAGGGCAAGCTGCATCAGGTTGCGGATCGAATTGGCGTTCTCCGGGATGGTGATCCCGAGCGCGTTCTCGACCGCGCGCACCGAGGTCAGCGCGTGCGTGCCGGTGCAGACGCCGCAGATCCGTTCGGTGAACGCCCAGGCGTCGCGCGGATCGCGGTTCTTCAGGATCACCTCGATGCCGCGCCACATCGTGCCAGTGGAGACCGCGTTGCGGATGACGTTGTCGGCGTCGACATTGACCTCGACCCGCATGTGACCTTCGATACGTGTCACGGGGTCCACGAGGATGCGCTTGCCGGAATTGTCGAGATTGAAGCCGTTGGGAGTCTGGATAACCATGATTGTCCTGCCCTGCTGTGTCTTTTCGATCAGCTATTGTGGTCGGCGTCTTCGCGCTTGGTCGCGAGCCGCTTGACAGCGGTCACAGCCGCATGCGCAGCCACCGCGGCGCCGACGGCGCCGGCCGCCACCATGCCGATCTGATCGGCGTTCTTCTCGATGCCGAACTGCTTAATATTGGTGAGACGGTCGTAGAACGAGCCCTTGTCCCAGAAGCCGTCCTCCGAGCAGCCGATGCAGCCGTGACCCGACTGGATCGGGAAGGACACGCCGCCGTTCCAGCGCACGGTCGAGCAGGCGTTGTAGGTGGTCGGCCCCTTGCAGCCCATCTTGTAGAGGCAATAGCCCTTGCGCGCGGCCTCGTCGTCCCACTCCTCGACGAACTGCCCCGCGTCGAAATGCGGGCGCCGGTAGCACTTGTCATGAATGCGCTGCGAGTAGAACATCTTTGGTCGGCCCTGGCGATCGAGCTCGGGCAGCTTGCCGAAGGTGATGATGAAGGTGACGACGCCGGTCATCACCTCGGCGATCGGGGGGCATCCCGGCACCTTGATGATGGGCTTGTTGGTGATCACCTTGTCGATCGGAGTTGCCTGTGTCGGATTGGGCTTTGCCGCCTGCACGCAGCCCCAGGAGGCGCAGGCGCCCCAGGCGATGATTGCCATCGCGTCCTCGGCCATCATCTTCAGCTTCTCGACGAACGGCTTGCCGCCGTCGATGCAGAACATCCCGCCTTCGTTCAGCGGCGGATTGCCTTCCACCGCGAGGATATACTGGCCTTTGTGCTTGGCGCGGGTCTCCTCGAGGATGGCTTCGGCCTGGTGGCCCGCAGCCGCCATGATGGTGTCGTCGTAGTCGAGCGAGATCATCGACAGCACCGCATCCTTGACCAGCGGATGCGCGGAGCGGATGAAGCTCTCCGAACAGCAGGTGCATTCGAGGCCGTGCATCCAGATCACGGGCACGCGCGGCTTAGTCTCGAGCGCGTTCGCGATGCGGCTCGCCGCCAGCGGTCCGAGGCCGAGGCTCGTCGCCGTCAGGCTGCAGAATTTATGAAAGCTCCGACGCGTGATGCCTTGCCGCCTGATCACGCTGTAAAACGTTTCCGTCGCCGCGCCCATGAATCCTCCCGCCTTCGGCTTTAACTTTTCGATGACGCAAAGGGTAGCAAGAAGCAGGCCAACAGCCTGGAGAGATTCAAAAGTGGAGAGATTCCATAACGTTGCGAATTTGAACCACTTTCATGAACGGTACGCGAGGACGCTGCCAACACGAGAAGCGGAAACAATTCGATTTGCAGCCGGCAACGAAGTTTCCGGTCAATGCGCGGTGCACACCATGCAGGGATCGAACGAGCGCACGATGTGCTGGATCGCAACCGCACGCGGGCCGGGGTCGCCGACATCAGTGCCGACCAGCGCCTGCTCCAGCGGGCCGCCGACGTCGAAGGAATCGCGCGGCGAGAAATTCCAGGTGGTCGGCGCGATGATCTGGTAGCGCTCGATCGCGCACCGCCATCCAGTGCCCGAGACTGCCGCGGGCGGCCCCGACATAGCTTCCGTCGGGGAGCTCGCGCGATTTGTCGCAGAACGACTCCGACAGCCGCAGCGCGCGCGTCCACTGCTCCATGGCAAGCGCGATGCGCGCGGTCTCGATCAGCCGTGCGATCACGCGGCTGCGCATGTTGGTGCCGTCCCGCGCGACCAGATCCATGATCAGTGCCTGGCCCGCCACCGTCTGGCGCGCGATCGCACCGACCTCGATCGGCTGGCCCGACAGCCGCGGCGCCTTGCACCAGCTATAGGCCGCCGGCTTGTCGGGATCTGGGACTGTGCTGCTATGGGCGGGATCCGCAAAGGAATCCCGCATCCAGGCATGCGAGACGTCCTCGGTGATCTGCGTCAGCGGCAGCGGTTCGACGATTGCGCACTGGCTGAACAGGCCGCGCGGAAACAACTCGCCGTCGACACCATGATAGGCGCCGTAGCTCATCATCAGCCCCGTGCCCCGACCGAGCCTGGTCAATGCCAGACTGTCCGCAAGCCGCAGGAAATGCGCGAAGTCGCCGCCGCGGCCATCGCGCCAGCCGTCCAGCTCGTCGGCGGTTGCGATCGCCAGCACGTTCTCCAGCGAATCCGCGAAGACGATACGCTCGAGGAAACCTCGAAACGCCGTCGTGATCGACAAGAGCCGGATCCGCTCGCCGAGATCGATGGCGCGCGTAGTGCCGCCGGGCTGGAACGCCAGGCTGTGGGGCCATTTTCCGGCAATGATCCCATGGTCTCGAGCAGCCGCGCCCGCGCCGGCAAGGCACCGCGCTGCCGCGGGTGGCGGCAAAGCGCTCGCGCGCCTCCTCGTGCCAGCCATGGGCGGCATAGGCCTCGCGGGCAAAGTCCGGCATAAAGAAGATGCAGAAATGGGTCAGATGGTCGGCCGCGTTCTCCGCGGCATGGGCGATGTTGGTGGCGAGCAACCCGTTGGGCGCCGCCTCGATCGACATGGCGGCGCGCAGGGCGGCCGCAGCCGCGACCGATTGCGAGACCGAACAGATGCCGCAGATCCGCGGTGCCAGCGCCAGCGCATCGAGCGGCGGCCGACCTTTCAGGATCTGCTCGAAACCTCGCTAGAGCGGCGCCGTCACCTCGGCGCGCATGACGCGGCCACTCTCGACATCGAGGCGGACTTCGAGATCGCCCTCGACGCGGTTGAACGGGCCGATCGTGATCCGCGTCATGGCTTGCCCTTCGTCGTCGCGCGACCCGGCGGCACGACCACATGGTCGGCGGTCGCGTTAAGCCGCACGCGGCGCGGCGTCGCGGACTTCGACAACGCGGCGAGCGCGACGAACCACGCCTTCGGCATGTCGGTCGGAAGCCCGACCGGAATGCCCGCGAGCTTGGCGGTCTCCAGAAAGTTCTGCGCCCCTTCGAAGCCCGGCGACGTGCAGGCGATGCAGGCATAGCCGCCCTTGGTGCAGGAGCCGCCGCCGTTCCAGGAGCGCTGGTTGCAGTCGCCGACCGCCTGCGTCGCCTTGCAGCCCAGATGCTCCATCAGGCAGCCGCGCTCCGACATGGTCTCGGCGCTGGCCTTGAACTCTTAGAACTCGTTGCGCGAGCAGCCGTGATGGGCAAGGTGATTGGCGACGAATTTGGGCCGCCGCCCGTAGGAATCGAGGTCGGTGGCGGCAAGGTCGTTGGTGGTCAGTGCTAGGATGGTTTCCATCATCCAGCCCGGATGCGGCGCGACGTTGATGACGGGAAGACCGAGCCGCGAGCGGAAGTCCGCGCCCAGCGCACCGCCGCTGTCGGCTCCTTCGAATTGCAAGCCGACCGCATCGGTCGGGTTCGATCCGGCGGCCGGCACGCCGCCATAGGCCGCACAGCTTCCGACCGCGATTACATAGTCGGCGCGCGGCGCAGGATCGAGCATCCAGCGATAGACCGAACGGTTGGTGCCCGCGAGCATGTTGAAGCGGCCGGTGTCGTTCGGCCCCCGCGCCACTGATCCTTCCAGCAGGAGCAGGTCGAGTAGCACCTCGACCACCTCCTCGCCGGTCTCTTCGCTGACCGACGGATGCCATAGCAAGTTGATGCCGAACTGCCTAAGCTCGTCGAACCAGCCGGACGCGATGCACTTTAGCCAAGACCGGAGCTCCTCTCGTATGATCTTTCTGTCAACGTGTCATACCAAGGGGCAACATTTGGGCCAGACGGCAACCGCTGTGCCGAGGCGCCTTGTATTTGGACCCAAGTTTTTGCCTTACGAGAAGAATTGGCCTTATTGGCACTTTTGAGCTCACGATGCGCAGCCCTGGAAACCAACTAACCAAAAGCGCAAACATAGTTTGATGCTTAATCGCGAAATGCTCGCTATCATAGATAGCCAGCAGGACGGCCCGCGCGCCTACATCAAGCCATCGGGAAAGGAGGATCGTCCGGCGGCGCAACGGGCGATGCCTCGGCCATCACGCTTCCCGGCGGCGTATCGGGCGATGTGACCCGCGGCGCCTCAGCTTCGACAGCCGGACGATTGGCTTCCCGAACGAGGGAACCGGACCCCTCCGTCATGGGCGTCACGCGGCCAGGGAACGCGTCGCGCAAGCGCTGCAAGGCTTGGGGGACGCGAGCGGTCCATCCAACGGAGCGTCCGTTCTAGCGCAAGCCTGGCGTTATGCTTTCGCGACGTCCGGACTACGCGATTGAGCTTCGCGATCCGAAAGGATGGGCTCTTGTCGGATCCTGCCGCACTCGAGCGGAGCTTCGCTCTATGGACGGTCGAGAGGCCTAATCTCAGCCCCCAGCAGCGCAGGAAGTCGGGTTGCCAACTTTGCATTCTTCGGCATCATTGCTCTGCTTTCTTGGACTTAGTTCAGTTGCTTCGGCTGTACCGGAGTTGAAACTCATTGGCCGACTGGCATCCCCCCTGGCCGAGAGGATCCGTACCTGTACATCTCTCGGCTTCGCCATATAGGGTGACGACGTCACCAGAACATCAGCGCCAGCCTGCGCATAGGCTGCGGCATTGCCGGCGTTGATGCCACCGGCGGCTGCTTTGAGTCCAGCCGACAAGTCGGAGAGCACCGGCGCATGCCAGACCCCTCTTTCTGACTGAGCCATCCGCGTGCCCAGCTCGAAGGGACGCGCGGGGGGGCGGCCTCTGCGCGGCGATGAGCCTTCTGTAAGAGCCGAACGCTGGCCAGTCTCCCAGGGCGTACGGATGGGACGACTTACAAAAGGCCCCACGAGCTCGCCCCATCCGTTGTCCTGTTCTTGACCGGTTTAATATGCTTCGCGGTCACTTCCGCTGGCGTCGCACCCACGAGCTGTTCGTACAGGACAGGAACAGTCGCGCCCTCGGTGTTGATCAGGACGACCCGTGCATTGGGTCCAAGACCAATCTTACCACGCAAGGTCGGGTCGGAAGCAGCCTTCAGTAAGGCTGCGAGGCCGACACCACCACTTTCGCCTGCAACGACAGCGGGATCGCCATGCTTCGGATTTGCCAGACGTTTCATCCCGCTGATTGCGTCCTCGTCGTCGACAGCCATAAAAGCATCCGCTGTGCGCGAAAGGAAGTGCCAAGCGACGAGCGGAGGCTCGTAGCATTCGAGCATCGCCATCACGGTCGATTGCCCATGATCTACCTCGACAGGATGCCCGGCCCGCGCGCTTTCGAAGAGGCATGCTGCCCGCGAGGGATCGACAACTGTGAAGCACGGGCGGTCGTCGCCCAACAAAACCGATAGATGTCCAGCAACGGCTGCGGCGATCCCACCGACGCCTGCCTGGATGAAGACGTGTGTCGGCGGCTCCGGCAACTGGCGTAGTGCTTCGCTCACAAGTGCGGCATATCCCTGCATTACAAAGCGCGGGATCCGCTCGTAGTCAGGCCAGGACGTGTCAGATACTGTGATCCAACCTTCTTGAGCCGCAACTCGCGATGCTTGGACGACGGAATCGTGATAGTTGCCGTCGACGCGGATCATCTGCGCGCCAAAGCGGGCGATGGCGGCGATGCGCTCGTTGCTCAGGCCTGAATGAACGAAGGTGGCGCATTTTGCACCAACGAGCTGGGCGCCTTGAGCAGTTGATTTGCCATGGTTGCCATCTGTGGCGCAAGAGACCGTCATACCTCTTGCCACGGAATTCACTTCAGGTGTGTGCAGCTCGGACACGTCAACATCGCGACTGAGCTGCCGAGTTGTTTCCTCGAGCACCAGACGGATCACAGCGTAGGAAAGCGCTCGCACCGGCCTTGCAGATCCAAATGCTGCGCAATTATCGGACGATCGGTGTGGTGAAATCCGTCGAAAGGAGCGCTCGAACGCGGAATTTAAGCGTCAACGCGGGACGCGTTGCATTTATCAATATCGACATCTCGTTACTGTACAGCATCGAACGCAACACACGAGCCGATTGTTGCGTAGTCCCAATTGGCGGTGCTCGCGGCCTCCTGCCCAGCCTGGTATACGTCTGCGAAAATCCACTCACCAAATAGGTTTCTGTTCAATTGGAGTTCGCCTTGGGACGATTCTACTTTCACCTACGCGCCGGCGACGAGATTACGCTCGATGAGGAAGGAACAGAGCTACCAGATTTATCTGCGGCTGAGGGTGAGGCCGTATTAGCCGCGCGCGAGCTTCTAGCCGAAGCGATCAAGAGCGGTACGCCACACGTATCGGAGGTTTTGGTCATCGCAGATGAAGTGGGGCGACCGCTCGGTACCGTACCCCTCGCAACCGTTCTGCCGAGGCTCCTAAAGAAGTAGGGCGCCTTAGTTGGCGGTCTGAGCATCATCCCGACAGTATTGCCGGTCCCGAGGATCCTTATTGCAGATTCATCGGCTTGCCATACGGCAGCGCCGCTATCCAAACGGCTGGATGATGGTCCGACCAACAGCAGCGTCACTCGAGCGAGCGCTGGATCGCGCGCAAGGCTATTTCTTCAGGCGAACGCCCCTCCAATCTCCGATTCGTAATGGCCCGTTTCGCATCTAGGTGCCTCCGCACGACACGTGGAAGCAGATCTTCCTTTTAAGGTCGCACGATCAGCCTTGTATCTTGTCTATCCGCCCGGCATTCCCGCGGACACGACTGCGCAATCAACGACGTTTAGGCGTCTCGCACCCTTAAGGGGCGCCGGATTAGCCAGGGCTGAAGATCAAATAGAGCAGGATCACGGCCACGACGACTGTCCAGCCGATCGACGTGGCGAGAGCCCATACTTGCGTCGGCATCGGACGGCCTCTCCCGATGAAGCTAGCGAAGAGACCGCTGGCGCTGGACCTCTTGGACCCGCCTCAAAGCGTTTTCGAGATGAAAGCCCTTACCCACGGTCCACCATAATCAAACGCCGGACTCGCCACCCTGTGAAGTCAAAAACGACTCGAAGGCCAATGGAACAATTGTGACGTTGCGAGCGCGACACACCTAACAGGCTAGGCCACCACCGCTGGAGCGTTCCTCCTCGAGGCGCAAGCCAACCAATTTGGCATAGAAATGAGTGACAGTGCTGGCGCACAAGCTGGCGGCTGAATTGTGGGCCATTTCACAATGCTGATATTTGAAGTGAGCTAGATAAGGGTTCGCCAAGGGCCAAATATCGATTTGCCGGGCAGCAGATGGAACGCAAGCTATCATCATTGGAGCGGCAGGCTGCCGACGCTCTCCGTCGTGCAAGAAGGTTACCTATTGGCGCGGACCGCAACGACTTACGGCAACTTGCCCGGGGGCTTCTTTGGCTGCACCGCAATGGCATGGATGCGTTGATGAACGAACGTAGTGGCAATTGGTCAGAAAAGCCGGGGCTAACTGCCGCAGCGCAATGACAGGATGTACCAAACGCCGACATGAGACCGTCGGCTTGAAATGATTGAGGTCCCAACTGACGCGCGCTTGCGAAGCCGCAATTGGGATGGTCAAATTGAAAATGAAAAGCGCGAGCGCCGCCGAGTTTTATCCGTTCCCAAGCGATCAAGCCCACGTCACGCGTGATACTGCGCGCGCATATCCTAACTACGGTTTGAAGTGGACCCCGGAGCTGGGACCATGGATCGGCGAAGTTAAGGTGTGATCCGGCCTGCCTTGTCGTTCAAATCAAGCAGCTTCCTGCTGCTGCTTTTGCGTCTGCTGTGGGTATGTGGGCAACGCGTTTGCGTTGTCCAAGCGAAGCGGCATATCCACAGTCTTGGCCGCCTCGATCTGGTCCATGCCGGCACGCCATGCCGCCATGGGGAATTGGTTGTTCATCGCCTGATGCGGACGGAGATGATTGTAAAAGTTCATCCATGATCGGATGCCATCTCGCGCTTCGCGCCCGTCGGCATAGGCTTTCAGATGCACTTCCTCGTACTTGATCGAGCGCCACAGCCGTTCGATGAAAATATTGTCCATGAAACGGCCGCGTCCGTCCATCGAAATCGCGATGCCTGCAGCCTCGAGCCTGCCGGTGAAGGCTGAGCTCGTGAACTGCGCGCCCTGATCGGTGTTAAATATCTTCGGCGTGCCGTGCCGCGCCAGCGCTTCGTCGAGCGCCTCGATGCAAAAGCCCGTGTCCATCGTATTCGAGAGGCGCCACGCCAGCACCGCCCGGCTGGCCCAGTCGATGATCGCCACCAGATACAAGAATCCCTGCGCCATCGGAATATAGGTGATGTCGCTGGCCCAGACATGATTGGGCGTGGTGATGCTGACCCCGCGCAGCAGATAGGGATAGATCTTGTGGCCGGGCGCGGCTTTGCTGGTGCCGGGGCGCGGGACCAGCGCCTCGATCCCCATCACGCATCAGCCTTTGCACGCGCTTGCGGTTGATGCCGTGGCCGGCCTGGTTGAGTTCGAACACCATTCGCCGCGAGCCGTAAAACGGCCACTTCAGATGCAACTCGTCGATCCGCCGCATCATCGCCAGATCGTCGGCGCCGGTGACCGTCCCGGGACGATAGACGCCCGAACGCGCCAGATTCAGCAGCGCACATTGCCGGCGAACCGACAAATTCTCGCCAGGCCGCTCGACCATCGCCCTGCGCTCGGGGACACTCATCGCCCGGGCCTCCTGGCCAAGAAATCCCTTTCAACCGTCAACTGGCCGATCTTGGTATAGAGCTTCGCCGTCTCGCGCTCATGCTCCGCCTCGCCACCCGCCAAGGCACTCGCGCCGCGCGCGAACAGGCTCGCCAGATTGTCGAGAACCTGCTTCTTCCAGCCATAGATCTGGTTCGGGTGAACGCCATGCCGCTTCGCCAGCTCCGGCACCGTCGCTACCTCGCGAAGTGCCTCCAGGGCAATTTTGGCCTTGAACGCGGCATTAAACTTCTTGCGTGAGTTGGTCATATCCGTACTCCATCGGTTGAGACAGAGCAGGACGCTTCATACCTTAATGTTTGGTCCTATTTCCGGGGTCTACTTCAGTTAACCTATTCCGGACCACCTCCTGCGTAGTTTTGTGAGCGAGAACGTGAATTGACTTGGATCAATATTGCCTACTGCTTAAGTGCACTGGCGTTGTATCGACTTCGAGGAGGTTCCAATGCGCACCGTGGCTTTGACTATTCTGATGACGGGTATGGTTTTGGCAGCAGGGCAAGCCCCGGCTCAGACCTATGATTTTTCGCCTGCGCCTGCTGGGCAGGATAGCTACTGCTTGCAAGGGCGCATATGGGGCTATCCCGGCAATTGCCAATTCTCCAGCTACGCTCAATGCATGGCTACCGCGAGCGGTACTAACGCCTATTGCGGGGTCAATCCGCAGTATGCGTTCGCGCGCCAGCGGCGCGGCGCCTATCGGGACCGATACTGAGCGGCAGTCAAGCGATACCGCAGCACAGTGCTGTCGGCGCAACAGCGGATGAGCTCGCGAGGGATTCAGCGCAACCGCCAGATTGTGCTGTGCGATTGGCGCGCGTGCGAACGACGGCATCGATCTCCGCAAAGTCCGTGGTGAACCTGGGCTTGCCGAGCATCAACGCAGGGTCCTTGCGCCCATAACGGAACACTTTTTGGACGAGCTGCAGAACGTTCAATCCGCGTCTCGTTACACCGCCCCGGTCGAGCTCGGCGTCGTGTTCCCAGATGCCGTCCGGGTCGAAAAAAGATTATCGGCGTGAACTCGGCAGCCGTCTTGGCATACGAGTTCTCTTCCGCATCCTTGAACACCTCGCGGAGAGTGCCGCCACCGCCTTGCGCGTAAACGATACCGGCGCGCGATTGGTAATCAGCGCTTCTTCCCGGATGCTATTCTGGAATTATTTGGCATACGCGGTCGCAAAGGGAAGGCGCCGCATCAAGTAGCCGCGATCAAAGCTTGTAGGTCAAACGGGGCGAAGCGGCTGTCGAGGGACGGGCCTACAGCGTCATTACGCGCGCTTCCCGTCTTCTGCTGCATATAGGGCCGCAGCGCCGCGTTGACGGCGCTGATAGCCCTCGCTCTCGCGCTTGAAGACTCGAGCACGTCCTCATCGACGCGAATGGAAATCGCCTTCTTCTTCGGTGGAATCACGAGCACGGCATCCGACCAATCGACGTCCATGAACTCCTGCCAGTCGGGATCATTCTTGATCGCCGCTTCGACCTCCTCGTCGGTCAGCGCATCAACACGCCTCCATTCAGTCTTGCCTTCCGGCGATCACCCCATTTTCGCCGCACGATCGATTGGATCAAACCATCTCTGCCACCTACTCGTGTCCGTACGTTTGTTTCGTGAAGAACCGACAGTTTGGAGAGTGTCGGCGACCTATGCAATCGCCCGAACCACATTGGAGAAGAGGCTCGCCGGCCGCCCCGGGCCGTAGTGATCGCGCAGCGTTGTACCCGTGTAGTCGTAACGGAACAGGCCGCGCCTGCGCAGAATGGGCACGACCTGCTCGGCGAAAATGTCGAATCCGCCGGGCAGCCAGGGCGGCATGACGTTGAAACCATCGGCTGCGCCGTTCTCGAACCAAGTCTGAATGTCGTTGGCGATCTTCTCGGGCGGTCCGGCAATCACCCAGGCCGCGGGCGCCGGCCAGGCGCTGCACGAGCTGACGAATCGTCGGCTTCTCGCGATCAACGATGTCGATCACCAGCTTGAAACGGCTGGCAACGTCGCGGGCGCCGTCGGTATCAATCAGATGACGAGGAAAGGGGCCATCGAGATCAAACCCGGAGAGGTCGAGACCGATCATCTGGCGCAGCTGGGTCAGCGAATACTCGGGCTGGATCAGCTCGTTGAACTCGTCCTGCAGCCGATCGGCCTCGATCTGCGTGCTCGCGATGAAAGGACTGATGCCGGACAGGATCTTGATCTGATCGGGGCTGCGGTCGAAGGCGCGCGCCTGATGCTTGATGTCGGCGTAGAATTCCTGGGCGCTCGCCAGTGTCTGACGCGCGGTGAAGATCGCCTCGGCAAAACGCGCCGCAAAGGCACGTCCGTCGTCGGAAGAGCCGGCCTGGACATAGACCGGTCGTCCCCGCGGCGTCCTTGAGATGTTGAGCGGCCCACGCACGCGGAAATGCTTTCCGATGTGATTAATCGCGTGGATCTTGCCGGTGTCGGCGAAAACCCCGGAGATCGGGTCGTTGACGAGCGCGTCGTCTTCCCAGCTGTCCCAAAGCCGCGTGATCGCGCCCGCTCGTAGCGTTCGTGATGCGGAGGATGCTCGGGCAAGCCAAAGTTCTGCGCGGCCTGCGGCGTGCTCGTTGTCACGATGTTCCAGCCGGCCCGGCCGCTACTGATGTGATCCAGCGAGGCGAACAGCCGCGCCAGGTTGTAGGGCTCGGTATAGGTGGTCGATGAGGTCGCGCCGATCCGCTGGGTGGCGGAGGCGATCGCGGTGAGCAGGGTGATCGGCTCGAGCCGAAACCGCTGGGCGTAGCGGACATTGTCCGCCAGCGCCGGGCCGTCGGCGAAGAAGACCGCGTCGAACTTGTGCGCTTCGGCGTGCTGCGCCAGCTCCTGGTAGTAGGTTACGTCGAGTATACGGTCGGCGGCTGACCTCCTGTGGCGCCAGGCAGCCTCGTGATGGCCGTCTGGATAGATGAAGAAGTTGAGGGAAAGCTGCCGTCGTTCGCTCATGTGTGAGATCCGCGTGCATTGGGAGCTGTAACAAGCGAGACTCTACGTCTGCAGTCACGCTGGTGTCGACGAAATGAATTTGTGTTGTTGAGTTGGATGCAAGCATGAAGCTCGCGAGCAGAGTGTCAATCAAAGGCGGGGGCAGTCGTCACGCCGAGAAACGGCGGCGGCTGTAACGATTTTATTGCGTCTCTGGACGAGAAAGTGCGCTGCGCCGCGTCAAATTGCGTTCCGCTTGCAGCCGGGCGGGCAGACATCCTTGCGAATCTTTCAGTGTCAGCATCGCTGGCGAAGCGTTCGTTGCCTGTCGCCGAAAACAAAGCTGGTTTTGTTTCATTGACTGACGATTGATCGCTCGTACCATTCAAGGCCTAACGCAAGGTCGTTTCATCATGCTCCAATCCGATCCCAGTGACCGATGTCCCGGCTCGGGCCGTCTGCCGGAGCACGTTGCGGCCGAGTAGGGCCCGTAGCCTGAAATGATTTCATCTATCTCCGCCGTCGTTTCCGCGACCGGCGTATGGCGGAGCTTTGTCCAGGGGATCGCAGTGACGAGAGCACGACCATGAGCAACACGACAACCATCGATAACGTCATTCCGCGCGCCGACATCGACAAGCGTGCGGCCAGGCTTGGCGCCGAGATCAGGAACATCAAACTGTCGGGCGACCTTTCGGACGAGACCATCCGTGCGATCAATCAGGGTGCTGCTCGAACACAAGGTCATCTTCTTCCGTGACCAGGGACATCTCGACGATGCCGAACAGGAGCGCTTTGCTATCCGGCTCGGCGGGCTGGTGCCCCATCCGACGGTCGGCGCGATCAAGGGCACGTCGTCGATCCTGGAGCTGGACTCGGGCCGGGGCGGTGGCCGCGCCGACCAATGGCATACGGATGTCACGTTCGTCGACGCCTATCCGAAAATCTCGGTGCTGCGCGGCGTGGTGATTCCACCCTACGGCGGCGATACCGTCTGGTCGAACACGGCGGCCGCCTATCTCGGCCTGCCGGCGCCGCTGCGCAAGCTCGCCGACGAACTGTGGACCGTTCACAGCAACGCCTATGACTATGCCGTGAAGACGCGGGCGACCGAGGCGGACAGAAAGCACTTCGACGAGGTGTTCACCGGAACGATCTACGAAACCGAGCATCCGGTGGTGCGCGTCCATCCCGAGACCGGCGAGCGCACGCTCGTGCTCGGAAATTTCGTGCAGCGCTTCGTCGGCCTGCCGAAATATGACGGCCAGAAGCTGTTCGACCTGTTCCAGTCGCATATCACGGCGCCGGAAAACACCATGCGCTGGAGCTGGGAGGCCGGCGACGTTGCGATCTGGGACAATCGGGCCACGCAACATTACGCGGTCAACGACTATGGCGATCAGCACCGCGTTGTGCGCCGGGCCACCATCGATGGCGATGTGCCGCTCAGCGTCGACGGGCGCCGCAGCGTGACGCGCGTCAAGACATCCAAGCCCCAGACCGCCAAAGCGGCTTGATCCGGATTCGCTCAGGAGAGTTCGCAATGATGAACGCTATACTTCGATTGCGTCGCGCAAGGCGTGCCCGGTTGGGACGTGCCACCCGCAAGACGTTGCGGGTTTTGTTGGCCGGCGCCGTGGCGCTCGGGCTCACGGCCCAGGCATTCGCGGAGCCGCCGCTCGAGAACTCCGAGATCCGCTACCAGGGATCGGCCGGGCAGGTGACGTTTATCGAGCTGGCCGAGGACCTCGGCTATCTTGCGCCGCTCAAGCTCAAATGGATCGGTAACAGCATCAGCGGGCCGCAGGACATCCAGACCGTCGTCACCGGCGATATCGACATCGGCGGCGCGTTCTATGGGGCGATCCTCAAGTTGATCGCGGCGAAGGTGCCGGTCAAGGCGGTAGTCGGCTATTACGGTTCCGACGCCAACACCTATTACGGCTACTTCGTGAAGGAGGACAGCCCGATCAAGGCGGGGCGCGACCTGATCGGCAAGAAGGTCGCGGTCAACACGCTCGGCGCCCACCTGGAATTCGTGCTCCGCGAATATCTGGCCCGCAACGGCCTCAGCGCAGGTGAAGCCAGGCAGGTCACGCTGGTGGCGATCCCGCCGGTCAGCGGCGAGCAGGCGTTGCGCCAGGGCCAGGTCGAGGTCAGCGCGCTGGGCGGTGTCCTGCGCGACAAGGCGCTGGAACGGGGCGGCATCCGCTCGCTCTTTATCGACACCGATCTGTTCGGCCAGTTCACCGGCGGCGCCTATGTGCTGCGAGAGAAGTTCATGAAGGACAATCCCAATGCCTCGCGCAAGCTGGTCGAGGGGATTTCGCGGGCCATCGAATGGGCCCAGATCACACCGCCGGAAGAAGTGCGGGCCCGGTTCGACGGGATCATCGCGGAGCGCAAGCGCAACGAGGATGCCTCCTCGATCAAATACTGGAAGAGCACCGGCGTCGCGTCCAAGGGCGGCGTGATCTCGGACAGCGAGATCCAGGTGTGGATCGACTGGCTGGTGAAGGACGGCCTGTTCAAGCCGGGTCAGGTCAAGGCTTCCGACACCTACACCAATGCGTTCAACTATTTCCGTCCCGGAAAGACGGCGGAGGCCCGATGACCACTGTCAAGATCCGTTTCGAGCATGTCCGCAAGGAGTTCGTCGTGCGCGGCGAGGGCGGCGGACCAGGCCGCCACTTCACCGCTCTGGAGGACATCACGCTCGATGTTCGCTCTGGCGAATTCCTGGCCCTGGTTGGCCCAAGCGGCTGCGGGAAATCCACCTTGCTCGATCTGCTGGGTGGGCTCACGCTGCCGACCAGCGGCCGGATTCTGCTCGATGGCCGGCCGATTGCGGGACCCGGTCGCGACCGCGGCATCGTGTTCCAGCAGTATGCGCTGTTTCCCTGGCGTACCGCCGAACAGAACGTCGAGTTCGGTCTCGATATCGCCGGGCTCAAGGCCAAGCAGCGTCTCGACATCGCGCGGCATTTCCTCGACCTGGTCGGGCTGTCCGGCTTTACCGACCGCTATCCGCATGAGCTCTCCGGCGGCATGAAGCAGCGTGTCGCGATCGCGCGAAGCCTCGCCTATGATCCCGAGGTGCTGCTGATGGACGAGCCGTTCGCCGCGCTCGACGCCCAGACGCGCGAGACGCTGCAGGGTGAGCTGCTGCGGATCTGGCGCGCCACCGGCAAGACGATCGTCTTCATCACCCACGGTATCGACGAGGCCATCGTGCTCGGCCAGCGGGTGGCGGTGATGACGTCGCGTCCGGGCCGAATCAAGCGGATCATCGACATTCCGGACGTGCTGCGCAGCGAGGCCGACGACGTGCGCTCGCTGCCTGAATTCGGCCGCGTGGGCCACGAGGTCTGGGGCCCGTTACGCGAGGAAGTGCTGAAAGCGCAGCAAGGACAATTGGCCGCCGGCGCTGGTGGGCGCGCAGATCGAAGAGTGGAGGAGGTCACCCATGTCTAGCCTCGAGATGCTGCCATTGCTGGAGGTTGCGCACGGGCCCCGAGAGCCGCGCACCAGCGTGGAAAGCCCGGCATCGCCGGTGGTGGACCGGATCCACGCCGCGGCCCGCGGGCTGGCTGCCTTCGGGCACCGCTCATTGCTGCTGATTGCCCTCTTCGCAGCATGGGAGGCGGCTCCCAGGCTCGGGCTGATCGATGCCGTGTTCCTGCCACCCTTCTCGGAGGTCATCGCCGCAGGGTGGCAGCTTGCGCAAACCGGCGAGCTCTACGATGACGTCTCCGCCAGCCTGCTGCGCGCCTTGAGCGGATTTCTGATTTCGGTCGCCTTGATCGTCCCGCTTGGCGCGGCCGTCGGCTGGTATACCCGACTCGGCGATCTCGTGAACCAGTTCATCGAGATCTGCCGCAACACGGCGCCGCTTGCGCTGCTGCCGGTCTTCATCTTGTTGCTCGGAATCGGCGAGCTGTCGAAGATCACGATGGTCATCTATAGCTGCGCCTGGCCGCTCCTGCTCAATACCGTTGCCGCGGTAAAGCAAGTCGATCCGTTGCTGATCAAGTCGGCGCGGACCATGGGTGCAACCCCGCAGCAGCTGTTTCGCAAGGTGATCGTTCCGGCGGCGCTTCCCACTATCTTCGTCGGTATTCGCCTGGCCAGCGCGTCAGCCATGCTGGTGCTGGTTGCGTCCGAAATGGTCGGTGCCAAGGCCGGCCTCGGCTATCTCATCATCAACAGCCAGTACAGCTTCCTTATTCCGCAGATGTATTTCGGCATCCTCGGCATCACTGTCATCGGGCTGGCGTTCAATGCCATTCTGGAGGCACTGGAACGGCGCTTCATGCGGTGGAAAGCGCCAGTGACGGCTTGAGATAAGGGATCAGATGCCGCTCGGAACGTTCCGCGCGGTGGCCTGCGCCACCATGCTGTTCGGCCGCACGTCACGGATCAGCCAGACATTGCCGCCGATGGTCGATCCGTGGCCGATCGTGAGTCGGCCGATGGTGATTCGGCCAAGGATCGTTTCGCCGACGTAGATCACGACGCCGTCGTCCAAGATCGGATGGCGGTGTCGCCCCTGATCACCTTGCCCTTGTCATCCGTCGGAAAGTCGCGCCTCGAGCGTGACCGCCTGATAGATGCAGACACTGTCGCCGATAATGGCCGATCGCGACCCCGGTGCCATAATCGGTGAAGAAGCCGGAGCCGAAACCGATGCTGGGGCCGGGTGAATATCGATGCCGAAATTGATATGTCAGCGATCGATGACATTTCTCGATGTCATCGATCGGTGACATTTTGAGTTTGTCAACGAACGTCGACATATGTTAAAGTAAGCAAACGCTGACATTTGGAAATCCCCCTCCCATGCTCATACGCACGCCGGCCGAACTCGGCGCCGTCCTTCGGGACCGACGCAAGAAACTCAAACTCGATCAATCGACGTTTGCCAAACGCATTGGCGTCAGCCGCCAATGGGTGATCGAAGTCGAGCACGGTCACGCGCGCGCTGAACTCGGGCTGATCCTTCGCGCCCTTGACGCCCTGGACATTCGCCTGGATGCGAGTACCGAACAAGCGCCCGCCCGCGGGGCCACCAGGCAAGCCATCGATATCAACGCCATCGTGGCCAAGGCCAGGAAGAAAAAGGCATGACAAGCGAACTTGTTGCTCTGCTGGATGGTCGGGAAATCGGCCGCGTGCGCAATGACGCCCGCGGCCGGCTCATCTTTGTCTATGACAAAGACTGGCGCCAGGCCGAAGGAGCCTATCCGCTGTCGCTGTCCATGCCGCTCGCGGCCGAAGAGCACGGTCCTTCCGCCGTGCAGGCTTTCCTCTGGGGACTCCTGCCGGATAACGAACGCGTGCTCGAACGATGGGCTCGAAGATTTCAGGTGTCCGCGCGCAACGTGTTTGCTCTTATCTCTTACGTCGGCGAGGATTGCGCGGGTGCCATTCAGTTCGTCACGCCTGATCGGCTGGACACCTTGCGAAGCGGCGCCGAGGACAAGGTCGATTGGCTCGACGAGACGGCGATCGCCAAACGCCTAGAAATCTTACGCGAGGATCACGCCGCATGGCGGTTGCCGCGCGATACCGGACAATTCAGCCTTGCGGGTGCCCAACCCAAAACCGCCTTGCTTCTGCAAAAGGGCAAATGGGGAATTCCCTCTGGGCGCATTCCGACGACGCATATCCTCAAACCGCCGACCGGCCATTTCGATGGACACGCGGAAAATGAACATATCTGCCTCATGCTTGCGCGCAATCTCGGTCTGCCCGTCGCCGACACCCAGGTGATGAATTTCGGAAAGGAAATCGCCATCGTCATCGAGCGCTACGACCGGCAGTTCAGTGGGACCGAGATCGTCCGTGTCCACCAGGAAGATATCTGCCAGGCGCTCGGCATCCTGCCGACCATGAAGTATCAAAACGATGGCGGACCAAGCCCTGCCGATGTGATCGAGCTTTTGCGCACCTACTCGACGGATCGCGTCGCCGACGTTGACACATTTGTCGACGCTCTAGGCTTCAATTGGCTGATTGCGGGTACGGATGCTCATGCCAAGAATTATTCACTGCTGCTGGCCGGAGGCCCTCACGTACGACTCGCCCCGCTCTACGACATCGCCAGCATTCTTCCCTACGATGACGTCGATCTGCAGAAGATCAAGCTCGCGATGAAAATCGGCGGTGATTACAAGCTCAGCCAGATTAGTTTACGCGATTGGCAGAAGTTCGCGCGCGAAACGCGCCTCGATCCTGACAAGGTGATCGCCAGACTAATTTCCATGGCCGAGCAGCTTCCGGACATTGTAGCCGCCGTACGGAAGCAAGCGCAGAAAGACGGATTGGACAATGCCATCATCGGGCGTCTCGCCGAGCACCTGATCGCAAGAGCCGGGCAATGCCGTCGATTGCTCGGTGAGGCATAGTTTCCGGCGACGGCCGCCAGCAGCATCATGCTGATCGGCAGCATGGTGCCGATCAGCATGATCGACATGTCGTTGTCGACGCCAATGATGATCATCATCGGCAGCACCAGCATCAGCACCACCGTGATCGGCATCCCGATGTCGACGTCGACGATGTCAGTGGGTGTCGCTCCGTGGCAGCCGCGTAGTCGCTGCGGGTAGCATCACCTTACGACATGGCTCCGGCAGACACGATTTCTCCTCTGCGGGCTTTTCTAATTCGCTGTTTGGCACGGGCCCCAAATCAATGACGTTTAGGCGTCTCGCACTCTTTAGGGGGCGCCGGATTAGCCAGGTCCGAAGATCAAATAGAGCAGGATCACGGCCGCGACGACTGTCCAGCCGATCGACGTAGCGACAGCCCATACTTGCATCGGCATCGGATGGCCTCTCGCGATGAAGCTAACGAAGAGGCCGCTGGCGCTGGACAGCGACCTCTTGGACCCGCCTCAAAATGTCTTCGAGATAAAAGCTCCCAGTGTCCGCCACAATCAAACGCCGGACTCCCCCCTGTGAAGTCAAAAACGATTCGAAGGCCAATGGAACAATTGTGACGTTGCAAGAGCGACACACCTAACAAGCCAGGCCCAGCACTGGTGGAGAGTTCTAACTCGGGCGGAAGCCAACCAATCTGGCAGAGACAATGAGTGACGGTGCCTGGCGCATAAGCGGGGGAATGAATTGTGGGCTATTTCACAATACTGATACTTGAAACGGGATAGACAAGCATTCGCCAAGGGCAAATATCGATTTCAGGCAGCAGTTGGAACGCAACCTATCATCTTTGGAGCAGCAGGCTGCCGATGCTCTCCGTCGTGCAAGAAGGTTACCTATTGGCGCGGACCGCAACGACTTGCGGCAACTCGCCCGAGGACTTCTGTGGCTGCACCGCAACGGCATGGATGCGTTGATGAACGAACGTAGCGGCAATCGGTTAGAAAAATCAGTGCTATCATAGCTTGGAGCCTTGAGGATGCGGCCCTCGCGAGCATTCGGGCGTTAGTTCTCGCTCGGGCGGCATTTGGTCGACGCTTCCTCCGTAACTCGCGGGCGCAGCTTGATCCTTCCGCATTCGCCGAAGTCACGTAATCGCACTTCGGTCCGGCGGCGCAGACCACGCTCGCTAGTTCGGCCACGCGGTATTGCAACTGTGTACCGGCATTCACTTGTGAGGCCGCTGCTGGAATCATGTGAACGTCGTGCAGGTAGACGAATGGGTTCGAACGAACATCAACATTTGGGGAAGAAATGGCTTGCGCATTCAAGCTTCCGGAATCGCAAGACTACGATTGATGCTGATACGGGTTTTACAGAAGGGCACATACGCATTAAGCCCAGTGGAGTTCTCTGGAAGGGAAAGTCAGGCCAAGCTTGGTATCAGCTATCTCTTGAGGAATTTGGCGAATTGGCCGTCAAGCACGGCAAGAAGCAAAAGATGTAAATTTAAACTAGGAGCTGCAAATGGACTTCCGCCATTTTCGGAGCGGCGGACTGCCCTTGGACAAAGCTAACGACTGATGGCGGTGGCACGCGAGTCTCAAAGCCGCCCGTGTGCTGAAGGAAGAGAGAAGCTGATTCGATGAAGTCGCATCGCAGATCGGACGCCTTGCAACATTCTGCGTAGCGCCGCGTTTCCGAGCCGCAACCGCAAAGCTCGTCATCCCGGCACTCTCGTTGACGGTAATATGCTTCCGCTCTCGGGTCCGCACCTAAGATTCCATATTGCTTTCCCGGCCAACGCCCCATCACTTCCAAATGCAGATGACGGAGTGCCCAAACACTATAGAGATCGAGTAGCGTCGGAAGATCACCGCCTTCAAACCATGCTCCCTCATTCGGCGAGAAGGCGCAGATCGAGCCGTCCCGGAAATTCGTGTGGCGCGGTCCAATCCAGCGCGAGGATTCCGCAGCGCCAGTCCAGAAGCCCCATGCGCGAGGGCCGGGACCCGGCTTATACGGAAGTGCTATGAGAAACGTGGCCTCCCGCGGCAAGCCCGGAATAATCGAGCTCTTAGCGAAAAGCCACATTCCGTCGTCATCCGAGAAAGTTTGCAGGGTGGGGTAGGCCTCGGCAAGGCGCTTCACCTGGCATTCATAGGGGGCACGCAGGACGTCGCCGCCGAGCCGTGATGAGGTACTGGGCGCCCATGGTCCACCGGCTGCCCCTTGCCGCCGGGCGGCCCTTTTCCATGATCGGGCTGAGGGTCCTGTCGCTCTTTGTCGCTCATTACCATTCTCCTGGGTTGCAGTGACTACCGGGGACTGCTTGTCTACGGTGATCAGGCCATGGACGTGGGCTCGAAGCGGTCGGTGCTGGTCCAATGCAGTTCCGACCTCATGCAACAAGTCCCGGACGTCCTTCCCCAGGGAGGCTTCACCTCGAATCGGAATTGTGCGAGTCTGTGTCACCCGCACAGCCTGCGCCTGAATCGCTGGCGTGTCAGGCCGTGCCATTCGCACAGGGAAAGCATGCCCTCATTCGAAGAAAAGCTGATTCGAGCCATAAGACGGAAGCGTGAGGCCGAAGGGCTGAGCATCCGAGCGCTGTCAGCTGCCATAGGCGTCAGTTTCTCGACGCTCGCGAGAATCGAACGCGGGGAAGGACTGCCAGATAACAACTCGAAAATTCGGCTTATGGGATGGCTTGGTCCCGATGCCGAGGACGCGGGACTTGGCTTTGATAAAGTTGCGTTCGTACACTTCCGAGCAGGCAAGAATGTTCGATCGTCAACTGTCCGCACATTGTTAAAAGCAGCTGAATGCCTGCGCCAAACTCTGACGACTGGACTTCATTGGACTGGTCAGCAGGATGTTGATGACAACGCGTCTCCTCCGAGCGTGTCGCTGTCGAAAGAAGAGCTTGAGCAAGCCGCTGAGAAGTTCAGAGTGGATCTCGGGCTCTCGCAGGATGAGCCAATCGACAGCCTGCGCATCGAAGTGGACGGGGTACAGGTTGTCCCTGTTGGGAAGACGAACTGCCTTGACGCCCAAACGGTGAGACAATTACGTGGCATTGCCGGCGGCGAATGGTCTGCAATGACTATTCCCCTGGATGCCGACAATGAGAATTGGGTCGTGCTTTTAAATGACAGCCACACCATCGAGCGTCAGCGCGTAACTCTATTGGAGGAGTACTGGCACATCCTTCTAGGCCACAAGCTCACGAAGATTGCCCGGGTAGCCGAAGCATATGGCAGAACATACGATAAATCAGAAGAGCACGATGCCTACTATTTGGCCTCGGCGGTACTACTGCCGAGGGGAGCAGTAGTCGAAGCGGTGAGCAAAAAATATTCTTCGGATGAGATTGCGCAGTCATTTGGTACGTCCGCTGAATTGGTCGAGTACAGAATCAAGCGGCTCGGTCTTTGGCGTGAACACATCGGCAAGCAAATTAAGTTGTCTTCCGACTAGCCGGATCTGCTGCTGACTCGTAGCTCCAGCGTTTTTTTAACTTCTATGATTACCATCGAACGGTCTACGCTGACGTGATATTTGAGAAGGTGACGATCATATCGTCGAGCTTTTTGACCTCCTCAGTTAAGCGCTTTGTGGCTCTCGATCAAACGCGGATCCTCGGACTTCATCATTTGTTGCCTTGTCGGTTGTGCCGGGGACCTCTCAAGGAAGAATCGGATCTTCACCGAACGGACGGTTGATAATCGATAGCGCATCGGGCGCGGTGAATACGCGGTTGCGGGCATAGCCGGTACGCTCCACCAGAATCTTGCGCTCGACGAGTTGGTCCACTGCCTGAGAGGCAGCCTGCACCGTGATGTCCAGAAGTTTAGCCAAGCGCTTTACGGTTAGGACTGGATAATGTGGTAACACATCGAGTGCGCGAAGGCTGGCGGAGCCCTGCCGGAATTTTCGACGTTCGCGCCACATAGCGCCAAGTGTGGCCAAGGCCTCGCGCGTCCTGAGCAGCTCGTCGGTTGTGCCGACCACTGCATCTGCCATGAACCCAACCGCTTCATGCCATTCCAGGCGTTGCTGCGCCGCCTTGAGGGAATCGTAATAGGCAGTCTTATGGGCCTCGATGTAGGGAGAGAGATATATCGGCATCATTCCCTCCGCCGCCATCATCAGCGGCAGCAGCAGACGTCCAACGCGGCCGTTGCCGTCGCGGAATGGGTGGACCGCCTCGAAATGCGCGTGCGCTACCGACATTCGAACGATGAAGCTCTGGTACATCGCCTGCATCCCCTCGCAGCGCATGTATTTCATGGTCTCTTCGAGGCAGGGCGCGATATCGGCGGGAGGCGTTGGATTGTAGGTCGAATACGCGATGTCGCCTCTGCCGCCGATCCACACCACCCGCTCTCGGAAATCGCCGGGTTTGTCCTTATAATCAGCATCGCCACGCATGACGGCGCGATGCAAATCCTGAACCAAGGCGGTCGTGAATAGCTCCAGCTTTTCTTTACGCGCGCGCGGCAGAAAATCATCGAGCGCGAGTGCGTAGTCGCGCACTTGCACCGCGGCTTCGCCCTGCGGGGAATCTTCGCTTTCCTCAACTGACAGCAGTTCGTCGAGTGTAGTATTCGTCCCTTCGATCGACGAACTGCTCACAGCCTCGCGCCGGGGCAATATACGGCTGATAAGGTAGGGGTCCTTGAGTTCCGCCGCGAGTGTCTCAATCCTGACAAGGGCCGCGTCCGCCGCCTTCAGCCGTGCGAGAGCCGGCCCCAGCGCAATCCCCTCCTCGGGCGGCGGCAGCGGAACGACCCCATAATGGGAATCGAACGGCGGCGGGAGCCTTTTCAGTCGCTCCCGGACAGCATGGCTGAGATGGTCGCGGTTCACGGAAAACCTTGGCTACGGAGGCTCGACATACATCCATATTAAAGGTTTTTTATAAAAACTTCAATAAAGGATCCGGAGTCAGCCCTGATTGCAGGGAATTCGACGACTTTTACCTTTCTTGGCCTTGGGAACGCACCTCGAAGCGTCGCCCCTCGGATAGCCAAGGTCGCCTTGGGGCGGCAGGTGTTCTTTATTTTCTCCTTAACCGGAAGACGGAGAGCCAAACGCGGTTTTTGGGTTGCAGCCTCTGCAATTGTGGTGGGTTCCCCTTACAACCGTGTCCTACGGAACTTACCTTTGCGGATTGCGCCACTCGTCGAATTTCCGGCTGAAGGATCTCTCTCATCCGTGCCGCAACCGCTGACGTCCTCCATGTTCCGGAGGGCCGGCGTGACATTATTCTGAGTTACGCTGAAGAAAATCGGCATGACGCCACGCGGTATGTCACCGAACCCGTGCCTAGCTTTTCCTACGGTAGCAAAGCGTTGGCCGTGCTGGCGTGCTTTCGCGACGGCGCGATCACACACATTGCACACGGCCGAAAGGGTATGTCGGCGGGGACCGGCTTGGCCCGTCTCAACATGACCGAGTTGCAGAGATTGGAACGGCCCCTTCCATTTGAAGAACTTGTCGGCCTCGTTCCCGCAAAATTCAGAGCACCCCTTCGTCGCATCCTCGGCGACGGCGGATTGCTACCGCCCAAGACGTTCGCGGCCGTGGTGGACGCATTGACGGCAAGCGATCCCGGGCAGGCGACGAGGCTGGCGCGATTTTCGGAGAACCGCCCCGGGCCATCCGCGGTCTGACATCGAAAGAAAGAGAAAATCTCGCCGTGCAAAAGGAATCCCTAGGACTTGCACTTGCGATCGCAGGGGTGCCGCGGGCTGAAATGCTCTCCTGGTCGCCGACGCCTGGAAGACCGGCTTCCTTCCTCGAAGGCTTGCCGGGCGCACGCGTCCGCGAAGATGTGATGATCATCAAAGATTTCAGATCCTTGCCCGGGTTCAACGCCATCGGCGATGCCTCCAACGTCGCGGCCATGGTCTTCAAAAATCGGAGCGATCGCCGTCAGGCACTCACGGTGATCATGGCGAACCGGACGCCCCTGGAAGAACAGACCGGCGCTGACCTGATCTACTACAACGAGACTTATGGCGCCTTCGTGCTGGTGCAATACAAGGCGATGGGACAGGCCAAAGACGGCGCTGAGTTCCGCTGGCGGGACGGCGATCAATTCACGCAAGAAATCGAGCGTATGGATGCGCTGCTGGCCGAACTCGCCAAGTGCGGCTTCGACGGCGTCCCCGAGGGCTACCGTCTGTGCAACAATCCGTTCTTCCTGAAATTCTGTCCACGCGTCGTGTTTAATCCGAACGACGAGGGCTTGTTCAAGGGAATCTATCTTCCGCTCGACCTTTGGAAGAGCTTGCATGCGAACGGACGGCTCAAGGGGCCGAAGGGCGGCAACGTTATCGGGTTCGACAACGTCGGAAGGCGGCTCTCCAACACTGAATTCATCTCACTGATCACCAACTCCTGGGTTGGCACGACCATCCCCCAATCCGCGGAGCTGGAAAAAGTTATCCGGTCGGTTCTCGAAACCGGGCGAACCGTGATCTTCGCGGTCAAGCGGGAGTCGGCACCGGATGATTCAGACGGAATGCCTCAGACGTCGCCGGTCGAGATGCCCTCGCTGCGCTTCAATGACGAGTGTAGGCCGGGCGACGATTCCTTCGACTTTGAGGATGCCGTCGAGACTTGATCACTCCCGCCGGCTAGACCCGGCGCGACAACTCACCATAAGATCTCTGGAAGGCGCGGCCGCGGAAGGACAGATCTATTCGCCGAATCCGTGAGAACCTGGTTCACCGGGAGTGAACCTCGCGCCGAACCCGGCTTGCTATGAGGGGCATAGATAAATCTCCCCTCACTTACGCCTTAGCAGTCCAGCGACCCAATGAAAGCAATCCGTTAGGCTTCTGTTGCGACATCGTCAAACCAGTGTTCTCTGGCTGGACGCGATTGTAGAGTACATCCGGGTAGCCCGGACGGTGGCGGCAAAGGGGGCGCTGCTCTTCGAAACTCAGTATTTCGTTATCGATCCGGTCGAACTCGCGGCGATCACTCAAACTTGCCGCCCCCTCACCGCCTTCTGGGGCCGCTAAAACGTCGAGCCCCACGCCCTATCGCTGTGCTGAGAAGGCGATTGAGAGCGCTTGCGTTATACTGCCTACGCTCCATACGCCATCAGCGAGGAAGCCCGTTGAGACCTCGAGCTCGACCCTACAGTGCGCAGATCAATCGTAAGCGTCGTTCTCAGGCCACGGCTTTCAGGTCTTGAGCGCGGTAGGCCCAGGGGAGTAGCTGGTCGATGTCGCGGTTTGGATGCCCGTTGACGATCCGTGTCAGGAGGTCGGTGAGATATGGGGCTATCCCGGCAATTGCCAATTCTCCAGCTACGCCCAATGCATGGCCACCGCGAGCGGTACTGACGCCTATTGCGGGATCAATCCCAGTATGCGTTCGCGCGCCAGCGGCGCGGCGCCTATCGCGACCGATACTGAGCGGCAGTGAAGCATTTATCGCAGCAAGTAGCGATGTGATCACACCGCGAGGTTCCAACGCCCCGGAGAGATCCTGCGACCAGGCGCCGTTTCGCGCGACGGCTCATATCCCGTGCCGTTGCAGACGTCGCACTTGATCTCGGCGAAGCCACCCTTCGTCATGCTTCGCCAGAGAGCGCTCCGCCGAGATGCGTTATGGCGAACGGATGTTCGAGGCCGATGTACCGCTCAGTGACGTAGATGTCAGCGCCTTCGCTGGTGGCTGAGGTCGAAGAGCGCTTTCATGATTGTTACTCCTTGACCCGCCGAATTTGAAAGCCCGCATCAATCAGCGTGTTCAGCCTCGTGCCAAGCGTTCTGTGGTACTTCAGAACGCCCTTGGCGAACCAATACCAATCCGTCCGACATTCCCCCACAAGGGAGTAGCCATTGATGGGCCACGTTTTGCTACCCTCCTCATCGCTGATCCATCGCGGATGTGCCGCTGCCATGAACATCGGATCTCAATCGTGAAGATCAAATGCCCGCCAGGAAACAGCGCCGTGCGGATCAGCCGCACGAGGCGGGCAAAATCTCGAATCTAGTAAAAGGCGAGTACGCTGTAAGTGAGGTCGAAAGTCCTCTCGGGCAACCCCAGCGTATCGAGCCCGGCGATGCAATATTCGATCGTCGTGTCCGCTGTGACCGCCTTGGCGCGCTCCATCGTGTTCTGCGACAGGTCGAGACCAAGGACAGAGCCGGCACCTTGCTCGTGCATCCACCGTGAGGCCCAGCCAAGCCGCATCCCAGATCGACGACACGCTTGGCGACAAGATCGGGCAGCAGAGCTCTGATCTCGGGTCATTCAGGAGCGCCGTCCAGCCCACGCACCTGTCGGAATAACTGGCTGTAGCCAACGAAAAAAGGCGGGATCGCCGTAAATGTTCTGCGCCATGCCGCTCTCCATGCTGATGAGAGACAAAGCACGTTTTAGCGCAATTCCCGTGCTGCTCGGGCCAAATCCTTCGGCTAGGGCGCATTGACCGGTGGCATGGACGCAGTCGGGCGCGGCACGAAGCCATCTTGGTGCCAGCCGCGTGCCGCCAACATTATCGAAAGGGCCACAAAGATGATTAGAAATCCACGCATTCCAAAAAGCTAATTTGAAACCTGTATCGCAATTATGAAACGGCTCACGCCGGCTGCGTCCGAGTGCGCTCCGACAGATTGGGGCAAATGTCGAGGCGTTTAACACAAACGCCGAAGAGCTAGGCTCTTTCGGGGCTGGAATTATCAAACGCGGTTAGTCTTTGTCTTCGCCGTAAGGCGGCGAACCGCCCGACAATCATGCTGAAAAAAAGCGTTCTTTCGTAGCAACAGCAGGAATAGTGCGCCGAATTCGAGCTATTGTTTTTAGTCTTGACCGGTCGAACGGCGCAGGCAGCGACTGGCGCTCTCACGCAGCACTCGAGAGCCTTTCATGCGCAACCATGACCTCGTCTCCGGTGGCCTGCTGTCACTGACCGGAGCCGGCCTCGCTCTGCTCGAGCCTCCTTGCCTTCGCGTTCATTGAAAGCCGATGCCTGGTCGTCCCGTCGCGATTTAGCACGATGCGTGCCGCGGGCGGATGGGCAGGTCAGAAGCCTATCGCGGGACGCGGCAGATCGAGATCGATGTATCGCGCAACGCGACCATCGAGAAAATCCTGATAGATGCGTCCACCTTTTTTTTCGCTGTGTAATGCTGCCGAATCGGCAGACATTATCGATGCGGAATCCTTGGAAATTCGGATACTGAAGTTATGTATCCAGATGCTGGGGGATCCATCCCATAATGGCAGCATCGATTCCCGGCGTTCGATGTACTGCCCACCGACGAGAGGACCGAAATGAGGGAAAACGAGAAGAAGCCGGGAGGCGATCACGGCGCGGCTTTCGTCGAAATCACGATGGTCGTGAACGGTCAGCCTGTCGTAATCAAGGCTGTCGAACAGCAGCCGCTGCATGTAGCCCGCCAAAAGGCGCTGGAGGAGACGAAGAATCTGGCTCAGCCCCCCGAGAACTGGGAGATCAAGAACGAAGCGGGCGAGCTGCTGGACCCGGACAAGAAGGTGGGGGAATTCGGCTTCGGCAAGGAAGTGACGCTGTTCCTGAGCCTTAAGGCTGGCGTGGCCGGTGTCTGATCTCCAGACTGTCGATCCCGAGGTCTCACGCGTCAAGTTTGCGCGGGAGCTTGCCAACTATCGGAGCATGGAATCGGCCTTTCGCAAGAAGGGTTGGTTCCTGCTTGATGCCGAATTTCCAGAGTTCTTCGTAGTTTTCGCGGCGACTAAACTGAGACCTTCTCCGATTGTCGCTGCGGTCGTGCTGGATTTCACGAATTACGATCTTCAGCCGCCCTCCGTCACGTTCGTGGATCCCTTTACGCGAGAACCGATACAAGCCAAGTCGCTTTTGGTTCAGATGCTGCGTCGGCCGGGGGGATTGAGCCCGGAGGCCTTCGCAACCATGGCGCAGCAGGGTGTGGCTCAACCTTCGCAGATGATTCAGTCGGACAGCCTCGAGGATCAGCCGTTTATCTGCCTACCAGGCGTTCGCGAATACCACGACAATCCGGCACATACGGGTGATTCATGGCTTCTGCATCGGAATTGTGGAGAAGGATCCTTGGCCTTCATACTGGAAAAGATATGGGCCTATGGGGTGAACCCGCTCGCACACTATCAGGTTCTGGCGCAGGCTCCGGCGATCAACATGGCTCTCTCGCTGACGGCGATACCAGAATGAAAAGCGTCTCGGACGTAACGGCGCTATTTGTCCCGCGTAGCTGCGTGGACGAACTCCATGCCCATTTGCGGAAGGTGGGACGTGAAGGCCATGAAGGTCTCGGCCTTTGGGTGGGCCGTCAGACCGGGCACCATTTCCAGGTGCATAGGACCCTCATTCCCGCTCAACGCCACATACGTACCGGCGACGGCGTGTGCGTCGTGATAGGACCGGAGGAGCTGCATCGCATAAATGTGTTGCTGTACCGGGAGAAGCTGATGCTCGTCGCCCAGATACATAGTCATCCCGGCCGGGCCTATCATTCCAGCACGGACGACGCGTACGCGATCGCCGCGACGGTGGGATGCCTGTCATTGGTCGTACCAGATTTCGCACGAGCGCCCTTCGATCTCGGGAATATCGCATCATACCGGCTCGACGGAGCCGGCGTATGGCGATCTCTGACAGTCGAGCAGGCTTCGCGGATGATTTCGATCAAGGAGTGAACGATGGCCATGGCCAGCTTCATAGATCGCGCGGCGTCGGCGGCCTCGCGGGTATTGACCAATTTTAAGATGTCGGTGTTCGAGGAAAGGCTTGCGGCGCAGGTCATCGGAGTGGCGTTCGACGGCGCAGCCGTGAAGTCGCCGGAAGGCAGCGCCAGCCTGGATATCATCATCAGGCTGTTATCGCGTCTCTATCCGACGATTGCGCTGCGGCCGCTCGATGCAAAGGCGAGGGATCACGTTCCCGCGCTCGAGCTCTTGGCGAAGTCCATCAATCCCGAAATCGAGCTCGCCAAGATCAGGAAGCAAGTCACGGTTGCCCTTGTCGTTGGAAGTAGTCTGCCGCGTACTAAGTGTCCGACCTTCTTCATCGGCTCGGACGGATGGAGAGCCAAGCTCTCGAGCCGCGGTCCTGTTGGCTCCGGCGCGTCGATGAATCCGTTCGGTGCAGGAGCTGCGTCATGCTTTGCCGCAGCCAATGTTTTTCGGATGGTGTTTGGCGAACAACTGGAGCAGGGCGGTCCGGACGACATTATCGACTTATCAATGCTGACGTATGCCCAAGCCATCCCTGAAGCCGGTCCTGCCCTTGATGGAGTGGATATAGGCGACACGCACCTCGTTGGCCTCGGCGCGATTGGGAACGGCGCCGTTTGGGCCTTGGCTCGCGCAGCGGGACTTAAAGGATCGCTCTGTCTGGTGGACCATGAGGAGATCGACCTTTCGAATCTGCAGCGGTACGTGCTGGCCAGCCAATGTCATGTTGGTTCACCAAAAGTGGACCTGGCGCGCGCCGCGTTGGCGGACACGGCTCTGGAAGTGTCGACACATCGTGCCAAATGGGACGCCTATGTGAACGACCGCGACAATTGGGGGTTCGAAAGGGTCGCTGTTGCATTGGACAACGCGCCGGACCGAATTGCCGTGCAAGGGGCATTGCCGAAATGGGTCGTAAACGCCTGGACGCAGGAGATCGATCTCGGGGTGTCGCGCCATGGCTTCGATGACGGCCGTGCATGTCTCGCCTGCCTCTACTTGCCACACGGGAAGATAAAGGACGAGGACGAGAAGATGGCCGAGGAGCTGGGGATGCCAGAAGCCAAACAGGAGATCCGGGTTCTTCTTCAGACGAACAGGCCGTTGGATGCCGGTTTTGTCGAGCGTGTCGCAAGGGCCTTCGACATCTCTTCGGAATCCCTTCAAGAGTTTGTTGGGCAATCCATCCGATCGTTTCACCAACGGGCAATCTGCGGCGGGGTCGTCATGCGCCTGACGGATGGAGCGCAGCCCGTGAAAGCCGTTGTACCGATGTCATTTCAGTCGGCTCTTGCTGGCATAATGCTGGCGGCAGATCTCGTGAAGCACGCTTCGGGGGTTTTGAACGTGCCGACCACAAGCACACGGATTAACCTGCTTCGTCCACTCGCCGCGCATCTTCACGATCCAAAGGCGAAAGACACGTCAGGACGCTGCATCTGCGCGGACCAAGACTTCCTAGCTGCGTACCGGCGGAAGTACGAGATCTCGTACCCAAACTAAGTTGGCAGCGAACTTTCACGAGACTGGTCTCGTTTGCGTTGAGAAATACAAGGTTTCTGGAATCCTTGGCTAAGACTTCGGCTGAAAAGAAGTATCAACAGCTCTTCGTCCGACCCGCGGAGCTGAGTCGGTCTCAGCGAAGGATTGCGTTTGAGCAGGGATCATAATCCAGGGGGCGGGGGTTCGAGTCCCCTCTGTTTTGCCGCTCACAGCGCGCGCAAGTTCCGCGACGAATTCAGAGATCATCGGGGTCCATGCCTTCTTGCGATGCGACATCGTCGCCTCGGGCTTGAACGAATATTTGCGTACGCCCGGGCCGCGTCACGGTTTCGGGCCTGACCGAAGTTCAAAGGGCGGCTTTGACCTATGTTGAGTAACGCAGCCGTCGAGCGTCGACGGAGGCTAGGTCGGCTACCGTGACGTCGGTTTCGAAGAGCAAAGGCTCCGTTTGGATCGCACCCGGTCTCGACGCTGACGAAGATGGTCGAAAGGACAATATGGGGTTCCTTTTTGTATCCTTGAGACTGCACGATCGGTTGGATCAAGCCATCTCTGCCGCCTACTCGTGTCCGTCTGTTGGTTTCGTGAAGAACCGACAGTTTGGAGAACTCGGCGACTTATGCAATCGCCTGAACCAAATCGGAGAAGACGCTTGCTAGCCGCCTCAGGTCATAGTGGTCACGCAGCGTCGTGCCCGTGTAGCCGTGAGGGAACAAACCGCGCTTGCGCAGGATCGGCACGACCTGCTCGGCGAAAATGTCGAATCCGCCGGGCAGCCAAGGTGGCATGACGTTGAAGCCGTCGGCTACGCGAACCAGGTCTGGATGTGTCGGCGATCCTTTCCGGCGGGCCGGCAAATCCATTGACCGAGCAAAGTTCAGAGAAACCTGCCGCCCGCGCGCTGTATCAGTGAATTGGAGATCAGCATTTTGGAAGGCCGCGGGAAGCGTCCGCGGCCTTCTGCTTCGAAAGAGCGATCAGCTCATCGTCGGCATTATGAATTCGGCGCCGGCGCGGCACGATGGGCCTCTGCCAAAAGCTCGCTGATCCGATTGGCGTAAGGAAGCAACCTGCTCCCATCGAGGTGAGCGTAACCCTTTTTTGGACCGGTGGAAAAGCTGGACACCAAGTTGGACCTCTAAAGCCCGAATCCGCTGCGTCACGTTGGACTGCAGGTGGAGGTCGTTTGCCGCGCGGCCGATCCCGCCCGCCATCGCCACCGCCGTAAAGAAATTGAGGTCGGTGCTATCCATAGCGGTCATCTCCCATAATGATGACCATCATCAAAAGTAATCACTTTCCCGTTGTCAATGACTGATCTAGCCTTTGCATCGAAAAGGCGGATTGCGCCCGAGCAAAGGACGGCAACATGGCTATCAAGACGAGATTGACCGACTTTTTCGGGCTCGAGCACCCGATCGTGCTGGCACCGATGGACCCGCCTCCGGCGGCGAGCTAGCCTCGGCGGTTTCCGCGGCCGGGGCCTTCGGCATGCTGGGTGGCGGTTATGCAAATCGGACGTGGTTCGAAGAGCAGTCGGCCAACGATAATCCCGGCACGACGCACTTCCGCTTCACGCCCGCTTTGGTCGGCCGATTGAGTCGTGTGGAAGGAATTGTTGCGGTAAAGAGTCCAGCGCCGGACGCTTCCGCCGTCGCCGATCACTTGAAGCAGTTGCGCGCGGCCGTCCGGAGTGGTTTCTCGCTCGGTTACAGCGGTGACTGGAATTGCCTCGACGCGCTGTTGGCCGGGGGCGAGACTTGGTACAGCGTTTTGGGAGGGATCTTCCCAAAAACCTGCCTGGCACTCGTTCGTGCGGCGCAAGGCGGCGATTCTGCGGAAGCTCGACGATTGAATGAACTCCTTCAACCGATTTGGCATCTTTTCAAGGCATTCTCGAGTCTGCGCGTAGTTTACGCAATAGCGAAGCTTAAAGGGCTCTGCGCGGCCGAACCGCCGCGTCCCATCCTGCAGCTGCCGGAAGACGCCCAGAAGAAGATTTCTGACACGCTCGCCGCGCTGGAGCTTGAATGAGTTCTGCGCGCCGCACCGCAGTGTGCTCGTCAAAGCAGTCAAGCTTCGCGGCGCGGACATGAGGCCGCAGCCCCATGTTATCCTCTTGCCTCGCGCTCGGTCGCTTGACTCCGATTTCTCGAACGCACTGTCCCCATCTCTGCAGCCCTGGTTACGAAAAGCCTGATTGTCACTGCGCCGACGCAATATCGCGAAAGTCGAGACGACGGGTCTTGGTTTTTCCGGTGCCCGAGATTTCAATTTGCGGGTTGGTAGAACCTTGGACACCACCGATCGACTACTGCTGTTGGAAATCCGAGCTTCACCAGCGAGCGCGTGGTCGGTGAGCCTCGCCGATTTCGGTCATGGCCGCGCAACGGGAAACGCAGCAAATTTCTCCGGAACTAGGAACACTAGCCGGCGCCGCGGGGTTCTTCCACGCTAGGGCTAGGACTTACGGAGTTCTCTTCCATGGCTACCCAGATCGTGATCGACCACACAGGCGACAGCAGACATTTTTTTGACCAAACCGACCCCGAGGGGCTGGCCAAGGCTGAGCGGCGCTTTAAGAAGTTGACAGACCAAGGATTTACCGCTGCTACTCGGACGCCGGCCGGCGATCTCAAGGCCGTACGGACATTTGATCCGATTGCGGACGAGACGCTGTTCTACCCGCGCCTCGTCGGCGGCTAGCCACCCTCTCGGTACACCAAATGTTTTTGTTCAGACGCAACGGCGTCGGCAGTAGTGCGCGTTTGCGCGCCCTGCGTTCGCTGTATTGGAGCTTCATCGAGCAAAATGGGCCGGAAGCGCGTGCGCGGCGTCTTTTGCGCGATTGGCTATCTCCGGATCAGCGTGCGCAGTTTGATGCCGAGGGTTATTTCGAAGTCACGGGCTCTCACACCGGCCGACGATATCGAATTCATCAGGGCACCATGAGCAATGTTTTGGAGCTTGATGAAGAAAGACAGCCTAAGATCGGGTGGTGTTTCGTTCCCGAACGGGCTCTGGCAGCTGGCGACGTGATGCTCGCCCAGAAGATCGCGCTCGAAACCGACGAAGCCGCAGTGCTCGCGCTTGCCCACCGGTTTTCTCCGAGACTGCCCTCCCTGCCCCGAGTAGTGCGGCGTGCTTACTAGGCCGCTCACGGGCGGGGCCGTCGCTTGTGACGGCGGCGGCCCCTTGCCGCGAAGGCGGCGGATACGCGAGACATAGCCACCTCCGCGACGACGGACAGCATCAACGCAATGCTCGCCTTACGCAATCGGATCTACTTGTTAGCCTTACCGGACGGGTGTGGTCCTCTGGTGATGGTCTCCACATCTGTCATTGTTCGGGTAAACGCTTCGCGCGACTGCTCCGCGTGAGCAGGGCTCTCTGGTTCACTGAGATATGCAATCTTTATCAGATGCCTGCTCAACAGATACGTAACTCGGAGGTTGTCGGAGTGCCGGCTTCGCAGAACAGTGATCTGTCGTCGCATAACAGAACTCGCGCGCATTGCCCGGCAAACGAAGCCGCCATGCCGAATATGATGGCGCGACGGCTTCGCCTGGGCGGACCCGGACGGGGGCAATGTCCGGTGCGCGAACGTACCCCTCCGATGCGTCGCCGCAATCAAAGCCTCAAATTAAGATTGATGTTCGGGGTCGATGTAATTCTGGAACCGATGTTGGCGCGTGCAACGAGCAGGAACGTTCTACTTTTCAGCCGAATTCCACGCTGAATAAAACTATCACACCGATCAAAAATTCATGTGTTGCCATATCTTCACGCTCGAGGACTGGGCAGGGCACTAGACGTGCAAGAGATCGACCGCGAGAGCGCCCGGAGAAGGTCTACAGCGAGGCTCCGCCGCGGTCGCGAAGTGCGGCCCACGGCGTCTCGCTCGTTTTGAGCCAGAGCGGAGGGCAAGCGAAACCGCTGACGCGTGTGCGCGAACTCTATCGACCGTCGGCCCTTTAAGCGTCCGCGGCTGAAATTGAGTACCGCTGCTCCGATGATGGGCAGGCGAGGCGCACGGGATGTCGCGTCGAACAATTACAAGGTCGGCATGGGCACAAGCAACCGCCCAAGAGGCGCGAGCAGATGCCAACTCTTTTCGCGTCGAGCGGCATGTTCTCGATCGGCGCATTTTTAAAACCGACAGACCTCTACGGCCGCCTTAAGAAAGATCTGCAAGCCGTAGGAAGTTTGCGAACAGTACGTCCCCTTGTGGGGTGAGTATCGACTCCGGATGGAACTGCACGCCATATGTTGGTTGATCGCGATGGGCGAGGGCCATGAGCTCCCCATCATCCGAGAGTGCTGTCACGGTGAGGTGTCGGGCAGATGACGAATCAAATTCGACGATCAGCGAATGGTAGCGCCCCACACAAAGTGGGGATGGTAGGTCTTTGAACAGCCCCCGGCCTTCATGTGTGACATACGAGGGACGACCGTGCATAGGACGACGTGCGCGCGTTACACGTGCGCCGAACACGCTCCCAATGCACTGGTGTCCGAGACAGATGCCGAGAATTGGCACCTGACCCGAAAATTCGCGAACGACGGCTTTAGATATTCCAGCCTCAATTGGAGCGCCCGGACCGGGGGAGATGACAACCGCGCGGGGCCTGAGGTCAGCAAGTTCGCTCACATCCATCGCGTCGTTCCGGACGACACATGTTGCTGCACCAAGTTTGCGGAAATATCGCGCAATGTTGAAGACGAAAGAGTCGTAGTTGTCGATGATGACAATCAACATGCACCGGCGTCTTCAGCAACGAATGCGCGAAAAATGCGCTCTGCTTTTGCAAGGCTCTCCTCATATTCGGCGGCCGGATCGGACATTGCCGTTATCCCGCCACCTGCATGCAAGACGGCCTGGCCGTCGTCGATCGTCACGGTGCGAATAGCAATATTTGTATCCATATGTCCATTGAACCCCATGTAGCCTATGGCACCGCAAAACACCTCTCGCGCCACACGCTCGATATCCAGGATAATTTCCATCGAGCGTACCTTGGGAGCTCCGGTAACGGAGCCGCCGGGAAAGCAGGCGCGAAGTAGCCCCACGGCATCCTCTCCCTGTGCCAGCTCACCCGTAACGACGGACACGAGATGGTGCACCGAGGCATAGGACTCGAGGTTGCATAATGACGGGACGTGGACTGAATCGGGCGTGCAAACGCGCGAGAGATCACTGCGCAGGAGGTCGACGATCATGATGTTCTCGGCGCGATCTTTTTCCGAACTTAGCAGCGTCTCAGCGCGACGCCGGTCTTCCTCGCAATCAGCAGAACGCGCCACCGTTCCCTTGATAGGTCGCGTTTCGACCTGTCGCCCGTCAAGCTTTAGGAAACGCTCGGGCGAACTCGATGCAATGGTGAGCTTGCCATACCGAAGGAGGGCGGCAAAGGGAGCCGGATTCACTTTCCGCAGCTGACAATAGAAGGCTATCGAATCGAATGAGTTCGCCAGGCGAGCGCTGAAGCGCTGCGCAATGTTGACCTGGAAGGCGTCACCCGACAGAATGAGGTCAATCACGCGCTGTACCGCCGCGATGTATCCCTGACGACTGAAGTTCGAATGCCATGAGCCGACTTGGCCTAGTGTCAAATCAGGAGGGCGGGCCGAGACTGTAACCAGCCCAACAAATTCTTCGGCTCTTCGGCGAGCTCTCTCACGCCGGCGAGCTGGATCCTGCTCCGGCCACCCGGTGGAAACGACCCAGCATCTGTCATGGCGGTGATCGAAGCTGATCACGACGTCGTAAAGATGTAGGAGTACCTGAGGTAAGCGATGCCCCCCGATGGCTGGCACCGGCAGTCGCTCCAGTGTGCTGTTCAGCTCGTATCCAAAAAAGCCGGCGGCACCGCCCTGGAAAGCCGGGAGATCGGCGCGGTGCACTTGCGGATAGTTGGCTAGCAGAGCACGAAGTGCCGCCCACGGATCGCCCACAATGGTCTCTCCGCTGCAAATACCTCTCCCGCCCGCGATCATATAAGTGCTGAAGGGATCGCACGTCACATACGAGTACTGCCCGAGCACCGCGTGTCTCGATGCGCTATCCAGGAACGTGAGGTGCCTCCGATGCGAGAGGCGTCGCATGGCTGTGACGGGCTCAATCCACTGCAGTTCCACTACATGCATTAGTCTGTCGCTCAGCGATACATGGCTGACTGTGATTCCGCCCGGCGAAGGCGAGGCTTTTGTGCACCCAAATCCCCTACACGCCTGCCAGGTTAAGTAGGCCCGTGGATAGGGCCACATACTGGCTCCGCAACTGTTATGCTGTAATCGGCCGCGAGACGTAGCTCTCGGAGCGGTCTTACCTGCCGGATCGACTCCTGGTAAAGCTCGTGCGCTTTATAGGCTTCGAGTTCGACTTCGTCGTCGAATTCACCGTAGACGATCACGTCAATTTCGTTGCCAAGCCGGTCACTCTTGCGGTTGCGAGCGACCTCAAGCCGGCGTGCGTGCGGGATTTTGGCGAGAACGGAAAGGCCGTCGACCAGTTTGTCGACATGCGCCTTATCTTTTGCGGTGAAGAATACGATGTGTCGAATCATAGTTGACCGCCGGTAATCCCGAACATTGCGGTTGAGTTCGCCCAAAGCGACAGAAGCCTCATCGCCAAATCATGCAAGACTCCGCCAGCCGTTCAGATGCCACTGCACAGCGGGCGCCCTGCACGATCGCGCTGGCGGTATTTAGCTGAATGTTCTTCCGCCGCTACTGCGCAAGGTAGACGATGTTTGAGACGTATTTCCGCACCGAAGTTAGGAACCGCGTGATCATCAATCGCTGAGACAAGTTTCAGTAGGTGCTTCCGTCGACGGTCATTAGCTTCGCGCGGATCTCGTGCATGAATCGGTCTCACTTGCTGGATTGGCGCATAAGAACTGCAGCAAAATGCGCTCGTTCGTTGAATACAGGCGCCATCATAAAACCAGAAGGGAAAGAGCGCCGCCAAGCCCTGAAGCGTCGACATCGAGGCGTGACTTTCAATGGTTGAAATCCGCTCTCCGGCTGAAATCACGGAAGGTGGCGATAGTCTCAGCCATACGTGCGCGCCTGCGAGGAGCTTACCGTTTTGGCGCTGCTCGTCGCCAAGCAACGAGCCCCTGCCTGTCGGCCAAAAATTGCGCGTTTGGTCGTAATTCCGCGATGAAATCCTTCAAAGAAGCTCGGTTGCCGAAAACCACACAACGATTGGTGGTCTCGGCGAGGCGGTTGCCGCACTTCTGATGCGTTCAGGCGTCCATCCGCCTTTCCGCCAGATCGCATTGCCGGACGAATTTCTTGACGCCGGCGCACTTCCGACACTGCACGACCGCTACGGGATTTCCACCGCAGAGGTCGCAAAGCAGATCAAGCAGTGGCTTTAGAATACCGGCGCTAAGCGCCAATCGAGCCAAGCCTAGGTGAGGAGCTACGCCCGTGGCATGTTGCGGCGGCGGCTGATGGCTCCTGTCCAAATACCGGTGGTCGAGAGCCGGAAACGAACAGCGCAGACAAGTTGCACGGCCGCTTCGCGCGCCGCGCAACGCCGGAAGGCGCGGTCACGCAGTCGACGAGCTCCGGCGCGTTCTCGATCGAGGCGAACCGACCTGGAGTTCTCCCGCGACAGAATTCTGCCGGGCCCGACCGGTCGCCGATGCCGCCTGGGAAACGGCCGCAGGATCCGGAATCGACGGATGCGACATGCGTTTCGAAGGCTACCGGGTCGAGACCCGGGAGCACGCCGGCGAATGCCCCGACACCATGCCCCGGCTGATCGAGGTGACCGACGCCGACGGGCGGAAAGCCGCCTACGTGCCGCTTAGTCGCGACGGCAAAGAGGTCGACAGCTGGGCCGTTGTGTAGAAGCTGAAGGACTGCGAAGATCGCTGAGCGCTCAGGCCGCGAGAACGCCGTCTTTCTTCTCTCCGCTTGAAACGATCTGTCCATCGCAGCAAGTTGGTAGAGCAGCGTGGACGGAACGCGCTTTCTCCGATCTGCCATCTCGTGGTCCTGTCGAGTTACTCAACTTTACCCAACCAGAGTTTGAAAAGCCGCTTACGACCTGACAATGAGGGCTAGCCTTCCCGACACTGCGGCCTCTGGAAGAGGAGGGGGCGCGTGGTCTACGGGCCAAAGAGCCCATCGGAGGGAATCATGCCAAGGAAGCTCGCCGCTTGTCGCGGCTATTCGGCCAATTTTGCCAAAATAACTCTCATCTGCTCCACGCTTTTGGCCGGAACGGCCATGGCGTTTACCCAAGCCAAGGCGGACGACATCAACTGGCGCCAGTTCGAAGGCGCGTCGATCGTCTGGGCCTACGACATTCATCCGTATGCCGACGCGGTCGCAGCCCAGTTGCCGGAATTCGAGAAGCTCACGGGCATCAAGGTGACGCCCGAGCTTTATCCGGACGATGCCTATTGGAATAAGTTGACAATCCAGCTCAGTACCAAGTCGCCGAGCTGGGACGTTGTGGGTACGGGTATTCAACCAGCTTGGGATCTTGCACCAGGTCAATTGCTTGAGCCGCTCGACCGCTATTTGAACGATCCGAAACTCACGGCGGCGGGCTACGACTACAAGGATTTCTTCCCTGCACTACGGGATGCACTGACCTGGAAGGTCAAAGAAGGGCAGATCGAGCCGGGAAGCGGACAGGTGTGGGCCATTCCGCATGGCTTTGAGAACATCCAGTTGTTCTACCGCAAGGACATCCTCCACAAGTACGGCGTCAAGGTCCCAACGACTCCGCCGGAGATGTCCGCGGCCTGCGAAAAGCTGAAGGCCGCGGACCCCGCGATTACACCTTTGGGCGTGCGCGGCGTGCGATTTTGGAGCAGCATCCACACGGCTGCGATCTCGATTGCCAGGTCCTACGGCGTGCATGATTTCGTCGTCAAGGACGGCAAGCTGGACACCGGCCTCGACTCACCCGAGTCGATCGCGTTCCACAAGGACTATGTGGACATGATCAAGAAGTGCGCAGCTCCGTCCTTTGCCAACGACAACTGGTACCAGGTGGTCGATGGCATCAATTCGGGACGAACGGCGATGGCGATCGATTCCAATATGTTCGGCTTTTGGAATGACGTGGCTGGCAAGCCTGCCTCCGGGAAGATCGCATTCGCACCTCCGCTGCACGCTCCGAACAGCAAGAATTTCGAATCCAACATCTGGATCTGGTCTCTGGCGATGAATGCTGCGTCGCAGAAGAAGGGGGCAGCCTGGCTGTTTATCCAATGGGCAACGTCAAAGCGGGTCGAGCTGAACGGCGCGGTCGCCGGCAAGCTCGTCAACTCTCCGCGTGCCTCGACCTGGAGCGACAAGGCCTGGCTCGAGTATGCGGCAAAGCCGGAGTTCAACAACTTCGTCGACACGTTCAAGACCGTGCAGGACAGGGCACAACTCGCCTTTACAGCTCGCGTCGGCTTTGCCGAAGCAATGAATGGTTGGGCCGTGGCCATGCAAAAGATGGTCAATGGAGCTGACGTGAAGGCCACGCTGGCTGACCTCGCTTCCGAGATCCGTTCGTCCATGTGAAGGGCGCTGGGGGGCGGCGAGCATCACCGCCGCCCTTTGCATTTTAGAGATATAATGAGATGGACATTCGAGGATCCGACGGAATCGTGACGCTGCAGCCTTCGGCCAGCCAACTTGCTTCGCCAAAAGATAAGGCTGTCAGGAGCGCCGAGGAGCGGCGTCTTGATTGGTGGAGCATTGCCGCAATCGCCCCCGCTATCATCGTACTTCTTGGCTTTCTTTTCCTGTTTTTCTACGGCGTCTTTCAGTCGCTGACTGATCTCAGGTTCGGTCGGCCGCTGGTCCACTTCATCGGCCTCAACAACTACGCAGCACTGATTAAGACAGGCGATTTTTGGAACAGCATTCGTGCCACTCTTGTCTACGCCGGATCGGCGGTACTTGCGGAGGCTGTATTCGGTCTCGCACTTGCCAAGCTGTTCGCAACTGAAGTCTTCCTTGCGCGTGTGATGCGGCCCGTCATTCTGTTGCCGCTCGTCCTGCCCCCGATGAGCGTTGCGCTCATGTGGACGACAATGATGGACCCGCAAAGCGGGATTATGAACTACTTGCTGTCCCTTGCGGGGATAAACCGATTTGCGTGGATTTCAGATCCAAACACCGCGATGTTTTCGCTGGTTCTCATTGACGTCTGGACCTATACGCCATTCTTCACGCTAATCATCTTCGCTGGCCTTCAGGGTATCAATGAAGAGGTGAGGGAGGCCGCGCGTGTCAATGGCGCGAAGGGCTGGGCAACCTTCCTGCACATCGAGTTGCCCCTGATTGCTCCATATATTCTGATCGCGGCAGTGTTTCGGCTGATCGAATCCCTCAATCAGTTCGACATCATCTTCGGGACAACGCAAGGCGGGCCCGGAAATAGCACCTCCGTACTTTCGGTGCGAGCTTACATTACCGCGTTCCAGAATCTTGCCTTTGCGCGTGGTGCCGCACTTATGGTCGTCAATTGGATGATCGTGCTGATCGGAACCTTTGCCATGGTGAAGCTGTGGCGCTTCGTTCGGCAGCGCGTAAGCTGAGGAGGCAACGTATGCGATTGAAACGCTCGACCTCCACCAATTTGATTCTAAACCTGCTCGTCGGCATTTGCGCATTGATTCTGACATTTCCACTTGTCTGGATCGTGATGATGTCGCTGAAGCAGCAGGCCGAGATCATGACCTGGCCACCAACCTTCGTCTTCTCGCCAACCCTGGAAAACTTTCGTGTCTTGTTCGATGTCGCGCAGGCGGGTGCCACCAGCTACGGCACGATCAAAGTGGATTTCCTAACGCCGATCACGAACAGCGTCGTCATAGCGATCGGCTCCGTCATCGTCTCTTTGCTCCTGGGCGTGCCTGCCGGCTACGTACTGGCGAGGCGGGACGTACCTTTCAAAGAAGACATCGCTTTCTTCATTCTAGGATTTCGCTTTGCTCCAGCACTCCTGATCGTCATCCCGCTGTTCAGCATTTTCCAGACGATTGGCCTCTACGACACCTATCTCGGCATGATCTGGGTCTACCAGGTTGTCACACTGCCGATGATTGTTTGGCTGAGTCGCTCATATATCGAAGACATCCCCAAGGATATCGAGGAGGCGGCTGCCATGGATGGCGCGAAGCCGTTCCGGGTCGTGTTGCACATCGTGCTGCCGCTTCTGAAGCCCGGGTTGATCGGCGCCTCCTTGCTTATCTTCCTGCTAGCCTGGCACAATTTCGCCCTCGGTTTGATCCTCAGCTCGACCAAAGCACCGGTGACGGTCGCTCTTCTCAAGCTGCTCAATCCGGGCGTGCAGTTCTACCCTGTTATGGCCGCAGGGCTGGTCGTGACGATGATCATTCCCGTCATTCTGATCATCATCGGCCAACGTCACCTCGAACGTGGCCTCACATTCGGTGCCGTAAAATGAGCGCTAGGCCATTGATGTTCTTCGGAACGACGAATCTCGATCTCTGCTTCAATGTCGAGCGGCTTCCGACGCCGGGTGAAAGCCTCATGGGAACCTTGGCCCGCAACCCCGGGGGAAAGGGCGCCAATCAGGCTGTTGCCGCTGCCCGGCTTGGTCTTCGGCCAACGTTTTACACGCGTCTCGGCGATGATGATGCCGGACGATTGCTGTTGCAGTCGCTGCGCGATGCCGGTGTTTGCGCGGATGCAATCGAGATCTGTGCGGGGGAGGTGTCGGGTTCAGCGCTGGTTATGGTCGGTGACGACGGCTCCAACATGATCGTCATTGACCCGGGCGCCAATCTCAACGTGACGCCGGACATGATCGAGAGCGCGGCGCGATTCATCGACCGAGAAGCAATCGTCGTGGCCGAAATGGGGATGCCGATACCAGCGCTCAATCGGCTCTTCGAGATGAAATCCGACCGAGGTTTCAAGCTGATCTTCAACCCGGCGCCGGTGAGGCCCGGACTTTCAGCCGCAGCGTGGAGAAGTGTCGATTTTGTCACGCCGAACCAGGCGGAAGCTTTCGAACTGACGGGGGTCGAGGTGGAAGACTTCGAGAGTGCCGCGGGCGTGGCTGCGAAGCTTCTTGATCTTGGGCCACGGGCAGCGCTCATCACCTTGGGTGCGCAGGGGGCCTACTATGCCGATGCAACGAGCTGTTTTGCGCTGCGTGCCTTCCCGGTGAAAGTCGTTGATACCACAGCGGCAGGAGATGCGTTTAACGGAGCGTTCGCCGCATCACTGGCTCAAGGCCTGCCCTTAAGGGAAGCGGTGAGGAAAGCGCTGGCCGTTGCAGCGTTATGTGTGACACGACGCGGCGCTCAAAGCGCTATGCCGACGGTCCACGCCGTTGACGAGTTTCTGAAGTCCCAAACGATCTTGGAGTTGGAATGACCGAACAGTTCTCAGTTTCAGATAGAACGGTGCTCGTCACCGGGGCCGGCGGTGGGATTGGCTCTGCCATTGCAAATGCGTTCCGCCAAGGAGGGGCGAACGTCGTCGCCACCGATGCCAATCTGGAGAATCTCAGAGACACTCTGGCAAGATTGCCCTATGGCAACGGCATATTGCCGATGGTCATGGATGTCGCGCGCGAAGAAGACGTCGCCAGGGTGCTCGATGAGGTCGCCAAACACTTTGGCCGGCTCGATGTTCTGGTCAACAATGCGGGTGTCAAATCTGCACAGCCGTTGCTGAACGGCAACACAGAACGAATTGAGCGTACGATCCAGATCAACTCGGTCGCTGTCCTGCGCTGTTCAAAAATGGCCATCGAGCGTTTCATGAAAAGCAAGGGCGGGCGCATCGTCAACGTTGGCTCCTCCTTGTCGTCACAGGGGGCCGTGTTCAACTACCAGGCCGGCGGAGCTGATTACTGTCTTTCCAAAGCGATCGTTCACGACGTCACGAAGTTGCTTGCCTACGAATGCGCTCCCCTGAACATCAACGTGAACGCGATCGCGCCAGGGATCATCGATACGCCAATGCATGGCCGTCCGCGCGAGGAGACGGAAGCGCGCCACAGTGGCCGGATCCCCTTGGGACGGGTAGGAGTGCCGGAGGATATCGCAGGGCTAGCCGTCTTCCTCGCAAGTCCTGCAGCTTCCTACATGACCGGGCAGATCGTTCACGTGAATGGCGGGATGCTTATGAATGGCTAGTACAGGCTCTCACCTCGACTGGCCGCCAGTCGAAGGGATCATTTCGGATCTGGATGGCGTGGTCTATCGCGGGAACGCTGCGATTCCAGACGCCATGGAGGCGTTTGGGCGATGGCAGGCGGCCGGAGTGCCGGTCTGCTTCGTGACCAATAATTCAACGCACACTCCGGAGGACGTCGTCCGCAAATTGGAAGCGTTCGGCTTTGCCATCGCGCCGAAAGACGTGGTGACGAGCGCTATCACGGCCGCGGAACTCATCCGCGCGAAATACCCAGACGTGACGCGCGTATATGTCATCGGTGCGCCGTCCCTTGTGAAGGCCATCGCCGGCGTGGGTCTCGAGACTACCGACCGAAAGCCAGAGGTCGTAGTGATGGGGCTCGATCGCCAGATCACGCATGAGAAGATGCGGACGGCGGTCGACGCGATCTTGAACGGAGCCGCATTCATAGGCACGAATCCTGATCTCCTCTTGCCAACCGACAACGGGTTCGAGCCCGGAGCAGGTGCAACGATCACGGCGGTCGCTGCTGCCACGCAAGTGAAACCCCTGATCGTCGGTAAACCCGAGACGCATATGATCGAGACTGCACTTTCGCGTCTGCGGACAGCTCGCAGCTCCACCTTGCTGATCGGCGACCAGCTACAGACGGATATTCAGGCAGGGAAACGGGCGGGTCTTCCGACCGTGCTGGTCACGACGGGTGTGCCGGCACGGGAGGACCCATCATTGATTCCGCCCGATTTCATCGTGTCGAGTCTGAGGGAGGTTGAGGTGCCGCCGATGATTGCTGGCAGCTCGCGACAAAGGAGAGCGTGATGGCCAATGTCCGCCTGGAAGGTGTCAATAAGGCGTATGGAACTATCCCGGTCCTACGGAATATAGACCTGACAATCGATCATGGGGAATTCGTCGTCTTCGTCGGACCATCGGGGTCAGGCAAGTCCACGCTCTTGAGAATGATCGGCGGACTGGAGCGAATTAGCGCAGGGCGGCTGCTGATCGATAACGCGGTCGTCAACGATGTTGACGCGGCCGACCGCAATCTCGGCATGGTGTTTCAGAGCTACGCTCTCTATCCGCACATGACCGTGCGAGAGAACCTCGCGTTCCCTCTGCGCATGGCCAAGGTTGATAGGGTCCGGATACACGCGAGAGTAGCCGAAACGGCTTGTTTATTGCAAATTGATCATCTGCTGGATCGCAAACCTCGGCAACTCTCCGGCGGACAGCGGCAGCGCGTAGCGATCGGCCGGGCCATTGTGCGTGAACCCAAAGTGTTCTTGTTCGACGAGCCCCTGTCCAACCTGGATACGGAATTGCGGGTGCAGATGCGGGTCCAGATTGCCAAGCTTCACAAGCAGCTCGGAAACACCATGATCTATGTGACCCACGATCAGGTTGAAGCGATGACGATGGCCAACAAGATCGTCGTTCTTAAGGATGGCAATATCGAGCAAGTGGGGAGCCCGCATGATCTCTACCACAATCCGGCATCTCGCTTTGTGGCCGGTTTCATTGGCTCGCCCAAGATGAACTTCCTCAATGGCAACATCGAGGCGGCGCACGAGTCGGGCATGAACGTCAGGCTGGACGCGGGTGCGACAATATCCGTTCCCGTCCAACCGGATAAATTGCTCGTTGGCGAACCCGTCACGCTCGGAATCAGGCCGGATGATTTTTCCCCATCCGCTGCGGAGAAGAAAGAGATAGCGATCGAGCTCGATGTCGATTTCATCGAGCATCTCGGCAGCGTCACATACATCTACGGCAACACTGGAAAGGAAGCTGTGGTCGCAAAGGCGCCGAGGCCTGAGCCACCCAAGAGCGCCGGCAAGGTTCGGCTTGCTGCTGCTCCGGCGGACTGCCACCTGTTCACGATGAACGGAAAGGCATTGCGGCGGTTGCGCGCGCCCGCAAATTGGGGGTAACTTTCCTTAGTGCGGGACGCGGGGGCTCGGTATGCAGACGCGGACGGACCAGGTGAAGGGAGGGGGTATCAGGCAGTTCTTCCGCAACTCCCGTTCGTTTGTGCTTGGGGCGGGAATCGGATCGGGCATGACCGCGAGAGCCGCCGAACGCGCGGGGGCGGATTTCGTTCTCGCCCTGAATGCCGGCCGTTTTCGCGCGATGGGCGGCTCTTCGCCGGCCTCAATTCTTCCAATCCGCAATTCCAACGAATTCGTAGCCGGCTTCGGCCGGACCGAGATACTGCCCAGCACGAAATTGCCGGTATTTTTCGGGGCCTGTACCTTCGATCCGCAGCTCGATATTGACCGCTTTCTCGACCACATCATCAGGTGGGGCTTCTCTGGGGCCACCAACTTCCCGTCCGTCATCCACATCGACGACTACAGGAGATCACTGCTTGAAAAGTCCGGTCTTGGCTACGCGCGAGAAATCGAGCTCCTGGTGAAAGCTGCCAGACGTGGCCTGATGACTATCGCCTACACACGCACCCAATCCGAAGCAAGACGCATGGTCGAAGCAGGCGCTGAGGCCATCTGCATCAACTTCAATCTCAACCGGGGGGGCGAGGACGGATCCGTCCCATCGATTAGCCTGTCGGAACTGGCCGCGCGTACGCGCGCCGTTGCGCGCGTGGCTCAATCCATCGATGGAAACGTGATCTGCCTGCTCGGCGGCGGACCGATTACGAAGCCTGACGAATTGTTGGATATCTGCCGCGAAACGGGTATCCAGGGTTTCATCGGCGGCTCTTCGCTCGACCGCGTCCCACTGGAAATGTCGGTCCTTGAGGTCACCTCGGGCTTCAAGACCATTCACTTGCTGCGCGAGAAGGTCGATCTCCTCGAGCGCCAGCTCCAGTTGAGCGGCTTCAGGCACGGCATAATTGCGCAGTCCTCAATCATGAAGCGCGCTCTCGAGACCGCAAGGCGTTTGGCTGGCAATCCCAATCCTGTGCTGGTGTGGGGTGAGACGGGATCAGGGAAGGGGCGAATAGCAAGTCTAGTTCATGCCTTCAGCGACCGGAAAAACACGAAGGCGGCGCTGTTTCATTGCCGACCGGGTCCGGCAATCAATGCGGTCGCTGCCCTGTTCGGCACCGAGAGCGATGAGAACAGGAGACGCCAACTGTCGCTCCTGGAAGCCGCAAGCGATTCTGCGCTCTTGCTGATGCATGTCGATCAGCTGTCGCGGGATGGACAAGAGCGTCTTGCCGACTATCTCGAGACGGGTAGTTTCATGCCGCTGAACGGCGTATCCATTGTAAGGTCAAACGCCCGGATCGTGGCAACCGCAACAGTGGCTCGCGGAGCAGGGTTGGAAAGTGTTCTATGTCCCCGCCTTCTTGCCTTCTTTGTTGGACTCGACATAGAAGTACCCGCTTTGCCAAACCGGCTGGAGGACCTTCCGCAGCTCATTCAGCATTTTACAGTCGAGGCCAAGGGGGATTCGAACGCGCAAACGATGGCAATAGAAAAGTCCGCGTTCTTGGCGCTAGCAGACCATCATTGGCCCGGAAACTTGAGAGAATTGCGTCAGATCGTCAACCAACTTGTAGCGCTGAAAGATACCCATATAGTCGCGGAGGTCCTCAAGCCGTTGTTGAACGCGGAGTTGCCCGCCAAGCGAACATCGGCATTCTCCGAGCGCGAATGGATCATCGAAGGCTTGAAAAGAAACAGGCTCCACCGCGGGAGGACTGCCCGTTCTCTAGGACTTTCAAGGAAAACGCTCTACAACAAGATCAAGAAGCTGAGAATCTTAGAGTAGCAGTCGCCCTCAATTTTTGCGCACGAGCCGCTTCGAAGCCGCCGCGTCCAAGAGCGCGAACTTTGGCATCGACGACCCCTGCTGGCCAAGGCTGACCAGCTCCATCTCGTTGCAAATCCGCAGCTCAAGAGCCTCTTCCGGCAAATAGACAATACCGTGGAGATGCGAACCAAGTCGTCTCTCTGCCGATATGATTTCAGAATCCTTGGCAGCGGCGAACAACGTCTTGAATCCCAGACTCGTAAACCATTCCATCCGCCTAAGTTCCAGCTCCTGGCCGGTATCGACCGGCGCGCCAGCCGTCGACCGCTCAATCATGGAGGCAGGTGGGAAGTTTGTTACGCCGAGGATCCCAGCATTCTTCAAGGATTCGGCAAAGTCCTCCCAGCACGCGAACGGATCGATCATCATGATCGCCGCGTAAATGTGGCCACGCGTTCCCTTGGACACGTTTTGCAAGTCTCGCAGCAGACAGTCGTTCCAGTCGATAATAGGCAAGGTGGCCATGACGAGCATGCAGCCTTTCGGAAGGCTGCGCAAAGATGGTGCGTAGATTTGGAGCGACGCGCCCCTACGGGCGGTCGGCAGAAGAGTGGCAAGTTTGCCGACAGCCGTCACTTTCACCACATTCGACCCGATTTTACTCATCCCCATCTTTCACCGATCTTATACGTGGTTTCGGCCTGGTCTAGATGTGCGCGCACGCGAACGTTTGCTGGCTGGCACATATTCCAACGGGAACTGAACACAGAGAAGTCAACTCGGACCAAAAGACTACTTCTCACGGATTGCGACAGATCCGCTGGCAGACCGGGGTCGTCTGCTTCCTCCCTCGACTTAAGCCGCCGTTGGAGAAGTCCAGCAGCGGCCTCCTTTTTTAGTCTCCGGCCAGTGCCATGGCGTGCGACGCTAGGAGCGGCGTCACCGACTTGGGCCCAATGCCCCCAGAAACGCTCTGCGGCGACGATCACCAGGAGGCTGGAGCCTGAGACCTTCGGAACGTTTATGTGGAAAGCTGCGAGGCGACGGCTGCCCTCGCGACAAGGGGCCCATCATCTTAACTTTAGCGAGACCTCAATCGGCGCTGAGTATCAGCACGAGCCGTTTCCCTCGGCTACAAACAGCATTCCGGAGTATAGCAGGCTGCAACGGACGTTGCGTAGCAGGGGCCTCGGTAGTCGCAGTTTCCTATGCTCGTCACCCATACTGGCCAGCCAACTGCTCTCCTTAGCTTCGCTGCGGCATGGCTGCCATCTAGTATCTTCGTAGTCTCTATGACGCGAAGAAAGAAGTCCTAGGGTACAGACTCAATTGAGCCAATATGCGACGAGAGCGGCGAGCTGAACAGCGGCCAAGAAATTCCGGGCGAGCTTGTCGTATCGTGTGGCGATGCGGCGGAAGTCCTTGAGCCGGCAAAAGCAGCGTTCGATGACATTTCGGCTTCTGTAGGCGCGTTTGTTGAAGCGATGAATGACGACACGGTTGGATTTATCGGGAATGACGGGCTTGGCGCCGCGACCAGCGATTTCGGCGCGAAGGTTGTCCCCGTCGTACCCTTTGTCTGCGAGAAGCGCGCTCATGGGTGGTGCGAGCGCCAGAACATCGGGCGCGGCAGCGATGTCGGCATCCTGACCTGGGGTCAGATGCAGGACGACCGGTCGGCAGAGCGGATCGCTCAGCGCATGGATTTTTGTCGTACAGCCTCCCCGCGAGCGGCCGATTGCCTGATTGTGCTCCCCCCTTTTCCGCCGGAGGCACACCGATGAGCTTTGATCGAAGTCGAGTCGAGCGACAGCACGACGGCATCTTTGCCAGGTTTGGCCAGTGCTTGAAAGATTGCGCACCATCGTTCGCGCTTGGCCCAGCGATTGAAGCGATTGTAGATCGTCGTGTAAGGACCGTATTCGCGCGGACAATCACGCCATCGCGCATCCGATTGCAGCATGTGAACAATACCGCTGATGATGCGCCGATCGTCGTCCCGATCCGGCCCCGTCAGTCCCGTCGGCAGATGAGGTTCGATACGAGCCCATTGTCTGTCATTCAGCCAAAACAAACCCGCGCGCATTCTCTCACCCCCGAATCAAGAACACGGAGGCAAGAGAATCACGTGGCGCTATTTAGGTGCAGACCCTAGCTCTCTCGTACTTTGGTCACCGCTCCTCAAACGATGCGTTCATTACCTCCTGCTGGTCGGAGCCCGTGAACGCAACCCGGATCGCTTGCCGCTCAAATTCCACGCCAGCATCCGGGGTCGTTTGGCGGGCGGCGAGAACTGAAGCCTTGGCAAGTTCTATCGAATGCGGTGGGTTATGCGCGAGCACATCTGCGATCCCGAGCGCTCGCGCTTTACCTGCTTCCGCGACTTCGGCTACCATCCCCGGCTCGATCGCAGTATGGACCGAAATAGATTGGACATCGAGGATCATCAGCATTGCCAGAGACACGCGGGTCAGGCGTTGAGTCGTGCCGTCTCGGGCAGAATTCCGTTTGATCTCAGGCTGCCCAAAGAGCGCGCCTTCTCCTGTGATGACGACATCGGTCAGCATCGCAAGTTCGTGACCTGCCTCCAAAGCATACCTGCTCTACGGCAGCAATAATGGGCTTCGGGCAATTCGTGATGTCCCGCCAATCGTTGCCACGGGCAGGATTACTGATCGCTTCAAGCCGCGCTGCTGCATTCCGTTAACGTCCGATCCAGCAAAAAAAGAACGCATCGGTGCTGCAAAGCACTATGCAGCGGACGGCCTCATCCGACACGGCATCGCGGCAGGCGGAGGCAAGCGCGGCAATAAACTCATTGCCGAGGGCGCTTCGCTTCGTCGGCCCATTCCGCCCCAAGAGGCGGACGTGCGGGAGAGGAGATGTCGACACACAACGGCGCGGTGAAGAACGTTGATCATCGGCAGATGAGATCGTCCGGGTCCGCTTCAATCCGGCTGTCCACTCGCATCCCAGTCAGAACTTGAAGATGGCGGCGAGCGCGTCCAAGACCCGGGGACCCTCTGATTCGATCATGCTCGTCTGTGAAAAGGCAACAGGCTGAAGCAGCTGCTCGACCAGGACTCGGTTGGGCGCGAAGAAGAAATAGGCTCGTCCGCGAGACACACGAAGCGTCAGCAAGTGGAGCAGAACAGCAGAACGCCTAGTGCGGCTCGAAATCGTCATGCTCGCTCATGCGAGGGGACCGCGTCGCACGCAAGCTTGAGCGCCAATGTGTGGTGGGACGATAGGACCAGAGTCAGAGCTTGGCTCTTTTCGTACTAACGCGTCGCGCTTCAGACAACGTGTCAGGAATCGGACGACGGCGAGATCAGCCAGGCAAACCAAATGGCTGAAGTTTTCCAATTCCGCCGCTTTGGCGGCGAGCCGTGTCGTCTAAGGACTGGTACGTCGCTTGCTTAGTGAGAAGCGGAACCACGTCTTCACGCCCTGGCGGTTAAACACATTCGGCTGTGATGGACCCGGGACATCGGTTCTTTGAATAAGAGGGCTAATAGCATGTCCGGTGTTGCCGCTGCGTTTCTATGCTCTTCAAACAACTCACGGGCGACGGTTTATGATCGCCTGAAGCACATGATTCCGAAACTTGCACTTCGTGGGCAGGCGGGTGTCGGCGTTGCAGCGTTCATGCACAACGAAGGTATTCGATATGCGAGAGCGCTTCAATCATCATGCGACTCCGTGCGCATTGAGCCCGATCAACAGGATCCAAATTTTAGGCCCCATGTTGCAATCGCCCACATTCGTAGCCGATGCCGCGGAACCAGCGATGGCGGCGAACTTCCGCCAATTCACCACAATGCGGGCACCAGCCGCCATTTGGCAATTTCTTTGGATGGAGCTTTGGTCAATGCCCGTGAACTCAGGGGGGAATTGCTTGCCCATGGCTATCGGTTAGGCGGCAACACAGATGCCGAGCTCTTGCTCAAATGGATTGAACGCACTTGTGAAAGAGACTATTGGCGGCACGGTCTGCCCGTCAATTATGAAAACGTCTTTCGCGACATTGATGACCGTATGGATGGCGCTATTAGCGCGCTTTTCCTGGACGGAGAAGGAACTCTGGTTGCATACCGGAATCGATGTGGTTTGCGACCTTTGGAAACTATGCAAACAGATGACGGGTTCTTGCTCTTTGCTTCAGAAAATTGTGCGTTTGCCGGTCTAGAGGGTAAGACACGGCAAATCTTGCCAGGCCACATCAAGTATGTGGACGGGAAAATGGGGTGCTGCGTTGATCGTTCCGTGAGCAACGGGCGATACAAAGCCAAACTCTGCGCCTACGAATCTCTCTACTTAGGAAATCCGAACACATCGATCGAAGGCCAATCACATTTCGAAACCCGTTACAACATCGGCGTCGCCCTTGGCGGCCTTGTTGCGAAGCGACTGCAAGGAGAACCGGGCTCGGCGCTGACAGTCGTTTCCTCGATGCCGCATACTGGAGGGCCATACGCTGATGGTCTGTTTGCCTCTCTCGCCGAATACGGCATGCTCGCTCAGCGTCGGGAAGTAGTCGCAACGCAATTTTATCAGCGAACTCTCATTGGTACACCCAACCAACGAAAGTCTCGCATTGCTCAAAAGTACCGCGTTTCGGCAACTAGCCTTGCTAAAACCACGATAATAATTGCCGACGAGGCCCTCATTCGGGGCGATACCAGTCAGGCTGTCACAAAAATGCTGCTTGCCGCTGGAGCCAAAGCCGTACATTGGGCGATCGGTTCGCCGCCTATAGTGGCTCCGAATTACTACGGCATGGGTATCGACACACTAGATGAGTTGGCATTCTGGCAGATATGGAAACGATTGCCGCCCGAACAGCGCGCGCAAAGCCTTCGTTTTCACAAGATGGAGTCGCAAGTTCGCAAAACCATCGAAAGTAATATTGCCGCATCCATCAACGCAGCCACGATAACGTATCTGCCGTTTTCACTTCTAGTATCGTTGTTGCCCGGCAGCCAAGACGGCTTCGATTTGTCACCGTTTACATTCGAGATGCCAACTCCTGCGGGGCAGGAGCGCGCGAATAGGAATTTGCGCGACCTAGTGGCCGATCTTCCCTATTCGAAATCAATCCCTGCTTGAGGTCAGATCATGATGAAACCCGTTCTCGTCTTCGATTGGAATGGAACGCTGCTCGACGATGCGTACGCACTGCTCGAAACGACCAATGCCATACTAAATCGCTTTGGTCGTGCAACGATCGATATGAAGACGTTTCGGGAACATTGCGACGTTCCGCTATCTCGTCTTTATCGCAGGCTCGGACTGTCGCAAGACGAGCTTGCGACGGTGGATCGCGATGGGAGTGCAATCTTTCACGACGCCTACGAGCTTCTTGCGGATAGAGCCGATCTGCGCGAGGGCGCGCGCAGAGTCTTGGAGTTGGCGCGCCTAGAAGGGGCTTCGTCCATCATCGTGAGCAACCATATAGTCGACCCTCTGCGCTCCCAATTGAGAAGACTTGGAATCAATGACTGCATCGACGATGTGCTCGCCTTTGAAAGCCGCGACACCCAATATAAATCGATGAGCAAAGGAGAGCGGCTTCGTCTATACATGCAGAAGAACAACTTGAAGCCGGCGTCAACCTTTATCATCGGCGATATGCCGGTCGAAACTGATATTGCACGGAATCTCGGACTGATAAGTATATCCATTACCGGAGGATTTGTTTCGGAGTCGCGCTTGCGGGCGGCGCATCCAGACTACACGATTAACAACCTTCATGAGTTGTTGCCAATCTTACGAGACCACGGTTTTTTCGGAATGCATAAATCATGATTGGCGAGGAATCATCACACAGCGTCGCTCCTAAAACGGCCAGGCAGAGAATAGGCCTTATCGGAGCTGGACGCATGGGAACCGGTATGGGCATCAGCCTGTTGCGTCACCAAATCGAGTTGCATATCAAAGCCAATAAGAATCGCCTCGGTGCGGATCGCTTGACTAGTGCAGGTGCCCGTGAACATCCCTCAATCGCTGAGTTGGCGCGACATGTAAGCGCCGTTGTGTTATCCTTGCCGTCCAGCCGCGAGGTTGAGGCGGTCTGCCTTGGGCAAGATGGCCTGTTCGTCCATATGCCCCAAGGAGGTTTGATACTTGACTGCTCGACGTCTTATCCTGCTTCGACGGCCTCACTCGCTGAGCAGGCCCAAAAACGCGGGCTAAGCTTTATAGATGCTCCCGTAACGCGGAGCCCCGAACACGCAGAGTTGGGCCGTCTCAACGCGATCGTTGGATCCAACGAAAAGGTGTTTCCTGCGGCAGAAGGAATTCTTGCCGCATTTTGTGAGACCGTGCTTCATGTCGGCGAGGTCGGACAAGGTCACAAGCTCAAGCTTGTTTACAACAGCATGACGATGGGGATAGCGGCGGTTGCCGCGGAGGTTTGCCAATTTGCGTGCGGTCTTGACGTCGATCTCGTAACGCTCCGCTCTCTGGTTAGTCGCGGCTCCACGAACAGCGGAATATTTCAAGGCTTCGTGGCCTTTTTGTTGGGCGAGAAACCCGATGTTCTGGCAATCTCAATTGCGAATTCCGCAAAGGATATTGAGTGCGCTGTGCGCCTGGCAGGCGAGAGTGCAATTTCGGTGCCGGTCTTGGCCGCCGCCGCGCACAAACTAAATGTCGAAGTTATTACGGGCAAAGGCGAGCTGACGCTGCCTCACCTGTCCTGCTCGACTGGTCGCCCAACCACGTTCCTGTAGACCTCGTTGCCTACTGGGACTTCGACGATGCGACAATCCCCAACACCAGCAGGGATATTGCCGCCAGTAGCATTGCCGAGGTCTCGGCACTGCGGCTACCATCGGCACTCGGTCCTGACAAGGCGTTGCGGGATTGAGGATCTTCCCAACTCGTCCGAAGACCCTTCCGTCCATTCGCCCAACCCGCGCGCGCGTAGGGAGGCTCAAGACAGTTTCTGAACCTGGCAAGCCTTGGTCGCGTACCTTGATTATATCCGCCCAGGCGAGACCAAGCCCATCAGAATGGCAAGACCATTCAAACAGGGACCAGCTGCCGAAGATCAGCTCGCCGTTCTGCGCGGCGTCGATATCGCGATCGGAGAGACGCAGTATCCCTCCAGAGGCGATCTCAACTGTGCTCTTCAAGCCGCAAGCGGGGTGGAAAACCTCAGCTTATGATCCACGACAAGATGATCAAGGCCGCGGCTATCGTTCGTTCGCGTATAGCGGAAATTGCGTCGATCATGATCTTGGAACAGCGTGAATGCACGCCTGTCGACTTCTGTAAGCGAGCAATGGGTTGGATGGCTCCGGTGCGCCGGTGCGGCCAACGCATTCAGCGGAGCACTGTACGTGTTCCGTTCGAACAAGAGCAGATCGGACCAAGGCGGTTTGGTGGGGAGCAGGGGGTATGCCCGTTGTCAAGACGCTCGAGGAAACGCAATTCTGCTGGCCGAAGATTGCGCCGACCGGGTGCGGCGGAAGTTTATAGTCCCGGTGATCGCGGCCACTGTCGACCACTCAGCAGTATCCTCGCGCCGCGCGAACAGATCCGTCATGATTATCGGTGCATAGAGGGGAGAAAGCATCCTAATGCGGAAAGCGCGCAAGCTCCGAAAAGGCGTTCTTCCAGTCAATGATAGATAACCTTAGCGAGCGTGGGATCTTCTGAAAGGCTGCGGAAAGACGGTACGTAGATTTCCAGGGACGCGCGTCTGGGAGCAACTCCGCAGCACTTTCACTACACCTACCCAATCTTACCCAAAAGCACCCTTTCCCAATCTTATTCCTGATTTCAGCCCGGTCTAAGACCGCCTGGTGTTTAGAATAGTCCGGGAGGAAGATCGTGTCTGACCATTGCGCGGACGACCAGAGGTCAGTCCGGGTTGGTAACTCGTCCGAGCTTGCGGGCGTAGTCGCGATCGTGGCGACGCTAGATACCAAGGGCGGCGAAGCGTCGTACCTTGCGGGCATCATCGAGGCGTGCGGCCGTAAAACCGTCCTGATCGACATCGGCACATCGAACTTGGTTCCGGACAAACAGGCCGATGGGATGGGTGGTCGCGTCGCCTCGCCTGCCGAGCTCCTGAAACAGATCGCCGCAAGCACGCGCAAACAGGTTGGTGGCCTCCTGCAATCAGGCGCGATCGGTGCGATCGTCGGGGTAGCGGGTGGAAAGGGCAGCGCAGTTTTCGGCGAGGTCGTATCGGATTTGCCTTATGGATTCCCCAAGCTGCTGGTGAGCAGCGCCAGGCCAGCGCTACTCGCCGAATTGGCCGTCCATAACGATATCATCCTCTACCCGACCCTGGTCGATCTCCTCGGCATCAACGTCTTTACCGCACGCGTGCTGGAGAATGCAGGGCGCGCTGTTGCGGCCATGCAGCATGCGCCCGCCGAACATGCGCGTAAAAGGAAGGTCGTTGCGATCACGGCCTTCGGCGTGACGACGCCTGCAGCAAATCACTGCGTGGCGCGCCTTGCAGATGCCGGCGCAGATGCGATCGTGTTTCCTGCCAACGGAGCTGGCGGCCGCAAGATGGAGCAGCTCATCGCGGCCGGCGAATTCGACGGTGTGATCGATCTAACCACAACTGAGCTGGCTGACGAAATCGTCGGCGGCACCGCGAGCGCCGGTTCGGATCGGCTCAAAGCCGCGTCGCGCCATTTGGTCCCGCAAGTGATCGCGCCTGGCGCGGTCGATATGGTCAATTTTGGTCCGCCATCCAGCGTGCCTGACCAATTTCGCGGCCGCCAGCTCTACTCCCATACACCCTACACGACGCTCATGCGCACAACGGCTTCGGAGAACGCGAGCGTCGGTCGGCTCACGGCCGAGCGGCTGTCGCATGCTGAGGGACCTGCAATAGTCCTTTGGCCCGTGAAAGGCGTTTCCGACTATGACCGCGAGGGCGGCATTTTCCGTGATGTTGATGCGGACAGAGCTTGGCTCGATGCAGTCAAGGAGAATGTCCACCCCCACATCAAGGTACGTGAACTGAACTGTCATATCAACGATCCCGAATTCGCCGAGGCTGCCGTGACGTGGATACTCAAACAGCTGAGGCAAGGAGACTCATCCCATGCGGATGTTTGAGCGAACCGAAATCCTTTCGAGGATCGCAGGCCAGATAGCGGAGCGGAAAGCAGTTCTTGCGGCCGGGAGCAGCTGCGGCCTCGTCGCAAAGTGTGCCGTCCTCGGAGGGGCCGACATGCTGGTGGTCTATAGCACCGGGCTGTCGCGCCTCATGGGGCTTCCAACAAGCCGGATCGGCGATTCCAACGCGCGTACGCTCGAGCTTGCAGCAGAAATCCGCAACGTCGTATCTTCTGTGCCTGTGATCGGGGGCGTCGAAGCGTGGGATCCTCTTCGGCTCGATCTCGATGCGCTTCTCGACAAGTTCTGGGCCGCCGGCTTCTCCGGCGTGATCAATTATCCAACCATCTCCACCATGGGTGAAAAATGGCGTGACCGCCGCGGCCGCGTCGGCCTCGGCTTCGAGCGCGAGCTCGAGATGATCGCGGCTGCCTGCAAGAAGAACATGTTCTCGCTTGCGTATGTAGCAAGCCCCGAAGACGCCAAAGCCATGGCGAGTGTAGGTGCCGACTGCATCGTCCCCCATGTCGGCGCAACCCGTGGCGGGCTTGTAGGCCACGAGCAGGTGCAGTCCATTCAAGAGGCGATCAGGCGCATTAACGACATCAACGCGGCGGCGAGAAGCGTCCGCTCCGATGTCATCCTGCTTTGCCATGGTGGCACTATCGCGGAGCCGCAGGATACGGTCGAGGTCTACCGATCGACGCAATGCGTCGGGTTCGTCGGCGCCTCCTCCATTGAAAGAATTCCAATCGAACGGGCGGTGAAGGCGGCGGCTGAGGAGTTCAAAGCTGTCCCGCTTCCGCGAAATCACTGATTTAAGCGCAATTGTCGGCGGGGCTGGAGTGAACAAGCCGGTGGTCCAATCAGGCAGAGAAAAGACAGCGGCATTCCCCCGAGCTACCAGACCGGATCAGACTTTCGAGACTGATGTTCTCGTGGTCGGTAGCGGTGCGGCCGGACTGTCCGCGGCACTCTATGCGGCAAAGGCCGGACTGAGGGTGACTGTATGCGAAAAATCTCCGCGCCTTGGCGGCACGACGGCGCTATCGAATGGCATGATCTGGGTTCCTTGCTCACCCCAGGCGCGGTCCGCGAAAATCGATGATTCGCTGGAGAAGGCGAGGACCTACCTACAGCATGAGCTTGGCACCTATTATCGCGCAGGCTTCGTTGATGCCTATCTTGAGGATGGCCCTACTGCGCTCGCCGCACTTGAGAACGGGACAGAGGTCAGGTTCACGCTGGCCTCTGCCCCTGACTATCATTCAAGCCAGGTCGGCGGGGTCGACAAGGGCCGCGCACTGAGCCCTGCACCCTATGATGGGCGGCTCCTCGGCACCGACTTCGACCTGATAGGCGACCCTATCCGGGTTGTGCTCGGCGGAATGATGATCTCATCCAGCGAGGTGAGAAGCTTCCTGAACCCATTCCAATCTTTTGCGTCGCTCAAACATGTCTTGCGTCGCATCAACCGCTACATGCGGGATCGCTTAAGTTACAGGCGTGGCACAGAGCTCAGCGGAGGCAATGCCCTGATCGCGCGGTTGCTGGTGAGCCTGCGCAAGTACGGCGTCGAGATATGGCCAGCATCGCCGCTCATAGAACTCGTCAGGGAAGAGGGGCGGGTCAGCGGGGCAATCGTCAAGCGGGGTGATTCTGCCATTCGCATGCACGCCTCGCATGGGGTCATCCTCGCAACAGGCGGCTTTGCTCGCAACAGCCAATTAAGAGCGGAGCTCAGCCGCGCCCACCAGCACAACGACACCCTGGCCCATCCCGATGTCACCGGTGATGGCATTACGCTCGCGACCGGGCTTGGAGGAGCGATTGACAACAACGTCGCCTCTGCCGGATTCTGGACGCCTGTGTCGATCCTGAAGAGCGGCAGCTCCTCGCAACTGGTTCCGTACGGCTGGCTCGACCGCGGCCGTCCCGGTGTCATCGCTGTGGGGCCAAATGCCAGACGTTTCGTCAACGAGTCCAATTCGTACCATGACATTTGCCTCGCAATGTTCAAAAGCGGATATCCGGCAGACAAGCGATTCTACTTCGTCTGCAACCAGGAATTCGTCCGCTTGAGAGGCATGGGACATTTGCTCCCCTGGCCCTGGACCTTGAGCATCGGGAAATATGCGCGACTCGGTTACATCAAAGTCGGCCGGACGCTTCCGGAACTTGCAAAGCAGTTGGGACTGGATCCTGGAGAGCTTCAAAAGACTGTCGAAGAACACAACGCGCACGCTGCTGAAGGGTGCGATCCGCTTTTCAAACGCGGTGAATCGGCTTTCAATCGCACGCTCGGTGATCCGGCCGTGGGAACGAAAAATCCAAATCTCGGACCGATCAAAAACGGCCCATTTATAGCGCTGCCGATCGTTCCAGCAACGCTCGGCACGGCGGCTGGATTGGCAACTGATACTTGCGGACAATTGTTAGACGGACAGGGGATGCCGATCGCGGGCCTCTATGCTTGCGGCAATGACATGACCTCGCCAATGCGTGGAATCTATCCCGGAGCAGGCATCACGATCGGCCCAGCCATCGTGTTCGCCTACCGCGCGGTCAACAGCATCCTGCGATCGGCTCACCACGGGCAAAGGGCCGCGGCTTCCGGAGCGTAACCGTCACGTAGGCTGTTTTCGGTTAGGCGGTACGTAGTAGATGGGGCGGCGAGAGGCGGGGGGCAGGCGACTTCGGCGTTCCATTTGGAGAAACAGGCGCGACAAACAATCTCCGTGTTGTCGCCTGTTAAGACAATATCTTTCTGAACAGAGCGGTCGAGCTGGCCGCCTTTGTTGCCATCTGGAGCTCTTTTGCATGGCTTGTGACCAGGAGCTCACATTGCTTGACTTCGAGGGCAGCATCAGCCTTGCCGATATACTTCCGTTCATCGAAGAAAAGCTTTCGGCTGGGCTTTGGCGCAGCGATGTCGCGGGCCAAATGCAATGGTCGCGCGGCTTTTATGAGCTACTCGGACTGGACCCGCGTCTAGCCACTCCTTCCTACACGGAAATCGAGAGAAGGATTCATCCCGATGACCGCAGCGGGACGCGCTCTTGCGGCGAGAGGGTGTCCAATCGATTGTTGCTAGAAGGTGAGTTTCGCATCATCCGGCCCAATGGAACGTTGCGCTGGATCTACGGCCGGACCGAGACCTTGCTCGATGCGGCCGGTAAACCGGGGTGCGTTCTTGGCCTCGCGCTCGATATCACCGAAAAGCGTAAGTTGCTGGATGCTCTCAAGATTGAGGCGGAGCGCTACTGCGCCCTCGCCCAGATCGCTGGCGGCTTATTATGGACCGGCAGTTCCGACGGTGGCGTCACGGCGCTCTCCAATGCCAAGGAAACCGAACATCAGGGGTATCTTGCCAAAGACTGGGTGGATCTCGTTCATGAAGAGGAGCGCGACACAGCTCTTAGAGAGTGGGCGGTCTCAGTTAAGACGGAGGAGCCTTACAACGTCGAATGTCGGTTGCGGCAACCAGACGGGGCTTATCGCTGACACCGGTGCAGGGCGGTGCCGCTTAGAAATGGCGGCCGTGGCGTCAGGGAGTGGCTCGGTGTTTGGATGGACGCGCACTACGATATACTCTCAAGGGCGCGAAGAGGCGTCTCAAAGCTCACTGGCAGGCAATTGCGCGCCGCCCGCGGCATGCTGAACTGGTCGGTGAAGTTGGCCCAGCGAACGGGGTGTCTTCCGCGGTCATTCGGCGGCTGGAGGAGCATAACCACACGCCTCCGATGTCCGACGAGTTGATGGAAACCCTGCGAAAGACATTTGGGGATGCCGGAATTGAATTCACATTTCCCCTGGTGGGTAAGCCAGGTGTTCGGCCGCGATAGCTTCAAAGCCTTGCCGGGCCCCTATGAGGAGCTTCAGTCGTCGCCTCCTTATCTCGCCTATCTTCCCCGATAGCTCGGCGCGCGCTTTTCGAAAAACGCATTCATTCCTTCCTGTTGGTCGGCGGTGGTGAAGGCATGGCGGATTGCTTGTCGTTCGAATTCAAGGCCCGTGTCCAGAGTGGTCTGAAAGGCGGCGAGAACGGCCGCCTTGGCGAGCTCCGCCGAACGCGGCGGCTTTTGTGCAATCACCTCCGCGATCTCGATCGCTCGCGCCTGCGCCTTTCCACTTTCGACAACTTCCGCGATGAGGCCGGCCTGCAGCGCCGCACCCGCGGAAATGGATTGGCCGGTCAGGATCATCAGCATTGCCAGCGATTTGCCCGCAACGCGAGTCAACCGCTGGGTCGCGCCGTCGCCTGGCAATATCCCGATATTGATTTCAGGCTGCGCGAACAGCGCGCCTTCGCCTGCAACGAGAATATCGGCCAACATCGCCAGCTCGTGACCACCACCGAAGCAAATCCCCTCGACGGCAGCAACAAGTGGCTTGGGGAAATTGGCGATCTCGCGCCAGGCAGAGCGTCGCGGGAAATTGTCGATCGCCTCGAAGCCTCGCTGCTGCATCTCCTTGATGTCGGCGCCGGCAGAGAAGAAGGCATCGCTCCCGCAAAGGACGACACAGCGCACATCCTGGTCCAAAGCGGCGTTGCGGCAGGCCGCCGCAAGCTCAGCGATCAGCTCGTTGCTCAGGGCGTTTCGTTTCGACGTCCTGTTCAACGTCAGAACTCGGACATGGGGCCGAGGACACGTCGAGAGAATAGAAACAGACTTCGCGGTCATGCCGAGCGTCTCCTGAAATGAACCGAGGAAATCTTCTTTTATTATGAAATCGATTTCATTGCAATTGCGGCGGCTACTGATCCCGCGCTTGGTGCCGCCTTACAGGGCGTTCGCCCGGCCTCGGCGGTGCCGTCGATGCGCGCATGACCAGCCGGTACGGCAGCAGGACGCTTTTCGGAACCGGGCTTCCCGAGATGGCATTGATCAGGTAATCGGCGGCACCTCGGCCGATTTCGGCGGCCGGAACGCTGATCGTGGTCAGCGGCGGGTCCATCTGGGCCGCGAGCTCAATATCGTCAAATCCCGTAATGGAAAGCGCCCCCGGCACGGCCAACCCCATCTTGCGGGCTTCCGCCATGGCGCCGATGGCAAGCGTATCGGTCGTGCAGATCACCGCCGTCGTGTCGGGATGGTCGTTCAATAGCTGGCGAAGCGCGCTGCGCCCTTGTGCGAGCGAGTAATCAGCCTTGATGATCTGGGTCGGCTTGAGCGGGATGCCCGCTTCAGAAAGCGCGCGCTGAATCCCATCTAACCTGGCGCGGGATCGGTCGTTGGAGGCAGGAACAACGTTGGCGATCGCTCCGAAATGGACATGGCCAAGCCTTCGGAGATAGTCGGTCATTTCGCGGGTGGCGCTCTCGTTGTCGATCCCAATGGCGGGAATGCCGCCAACTGCCTTGGAAACATAGGTCGTGATCACGGGGACAGCGGCCTGCTCGATCAGCGCCCTGAGCTCGCGTTCATGAGAGCCGCCGACCAGCACGATGCCGTCGATTCCGCGTTCGATGAGGCTCTGCAGCTCCTGCAATTCACGCCGCTGGTCATATTGGGAATTCGCGATGAATAGCGTGTAGCCGCTTTCGCTGAGGCGGTTCTGCAGCGCTTCGACGCCTTCGGCGAAGATGCCGAGCGCCAGCGTCGGAACGATGATGCCAATCGTCCGCATACGCCCTGATTTCAAGGCTCGCGCTGCACTGTCGCGGGTGTAGGACAGATCGGCAATATGCCGCATCACCCTGTCGCGAAGCTCCGGCCGCACGATTTCAGGATGATTGAGCACGCGCGACACTGTCGCAGGCGAGACATTTGCCTTGCGAGCAACATCCTCGATCTTCACGCGTGGTTGCTGGCGGCCTTTGGGGGCGGTTGTCGGCTTCTTGTCCATCTGGTCTGGTCGATCGGCGAAAAGGCATGGCGTCCAATCAGCTATAAACCATCCAAGCGTCAGCTGTCTCAAGCCTCGCGTGCGCGCAAGCCGCGTTATCCCTGCGTGGATCTCGCGGAATGTCGGCCTGACGGGCCTTTGCTTGACTCTGCCGTGAACAGGGGTTATTTCTGAAATCGATTTCATGAACGCAGCAGCAACGCCGTCGCCGTCTTCAGAGAAACCGAAAGCAACCATATGGTCGATCTTCTGAGGGGCATTCGTGTCCTGAGCTTCAATCATTTCCTAATGGGCCCGGTCGGCGTACAGTTTCTCGCCGACCTGGGTGCGGACGTGATCGCCGTGGAGCCACCCGATGGTGCCTTCCAGCGGAAGTGGGGCGGGGCGGACAAGCGGGTCGATGGCCAATCGATGCTGCTTCTCACTGGAAACCGCAACAAGCGCAGCATCGCGCTGGATCTCAAGAACCCCGAAGCCGTCGCGATTGCCAAACGGCTGATCGCAACTTCGGACGTGATCACAGAGAACTTCCGCCCGGGCGTGCTCGACAAGCTTGGCCTTGGTTATGAGGATGCAAAGAAGATCAATCCCCAGATCATCTACGCAGCAGCTTCCGGCTATGGTCCTGACGGCCCCTACGTCAATCGTCCAGGCCAGGATCTCTTGATCCAGGCGCTATCGGGACTAGCGATGATCACCGGAAACCGCGAGCACGGCCCGCGAGCGGTGGGCGTCTCCGCTGTCGATCATCACGGCGCCGCCTTGTTTGCAGCCGGTATCTTGGCTGCTTTGGTGAGAAAAGCGCGTACGGGGCAGGGGTGCCGGGTCGATGTCAGCCTGCTGTCGGCTGCGCTCGATCTGCAGATGGAATCTTTTACGTGTTACCTGAACGGCCAAAGGCCAGATGACGTGCGTCAGCCAGGCCCTGTCGCTGGTTGGTACTACGGGGCGCCTTACGGCATTTATGCGACGCGCGATGGCCACATAGCGATCTCTCTCGGATCCCTCGATGTGCTCTCAGAAGCGCTCGGCCTTCCTGCCGATCAGCGGATTCCTGACAAGGAGGCGTACCGCCGGCGGGACGAAGCCTCGGCTGCGATCGCCGCGAACGTTGGCAAGCGTACGACAGCGGAATGCATTGGCTTGTTCGAAGCGCGTGGAATTTGGCACGCGGCAGTTAACGACTATGCCGACGTCGTTGCCGATCCGCAGATCGTCCACAACAGGAATTTCCAGGTCGTCACTGGCGCGACGGGGGCCCCAATCACGCTTGTCAGTCATCCAGTGCGCTATGACGGGGAGCTGCCTGAAGTCCGTTTGCCGCCGCAAAAGCTCGGCGCCCAAACGGAGGAGATCCTCAAAGAGCTCGGCTATGACGCCCGGCAATTGAAGGGCCTTTACGAGGCAGGCGCCGTCGGTGCCGCAGCCTCGCATCATTAAACAAAAACATAAGCTTCTCGAAAGAAGCACGCTTTGGCAACAGGAGGCAACCATGGGAATAGGACGTAGGCTTGCGCGCGCACGTTTTCTCGACAGCGCTTCTGGTGAGGTTTGCTCTTCGACAGCCACGCAAGCGGAGGCACCGCTCAGCGGACACGTGAACACTTTCGTTCACAGTCCCGCGTCCATCCGGCTTGAGAATCAAGTTGCCACCAAGACAATGACCGCCGGTCTCGGCGGAGGCGTGGCCCTGGAATGGTTCGACTGGAACGTCTACGGTGTGATGGCCGCGTTCCTGTCACCGCATTTCTTCCCTTCCAGTGATCCCACCACCTCGTTGCTCGCGGCACTCGCCGTCTACGGAGCGGGGTTCTTCGCGCGGCCGCTGGGTGCCGCATTGCTCGGTCCGGTCGCTGATCGCATCAGCCACAAACGGGTGATGATGATCTCGGTCACAGCGATGGCGTTGTGCTCGCTACTGATCGCGCTTATGCCGACTTACAAGGACATCGGTCTCACGGCGCCCATCGTCTTGCTTCTCCTTCGCCTTATGCAAGGACTAGCCACCGGCGCCGAGGCTGGTGTTGCTAACGCTATCGCCATCGAGCTGGCGCCCCCGGGCAAGGAGGGGCGCTATCTCGGCCTGATCGGTGGTACGTTCATCCAGCTCGGCATCTTCGGATCCAGCATGGTCGCTTTTCTGGTGAGTGCTTCGGTGGCCCCCGAGGTGATGCGCGAATGGGCCTGGCGTCTACCATTTGCGGTCGGCGGGGTGCTTGGCCTGCTAATTATCTATCTGCGCAGCACCCTTCCGGAGACCTTGATCAATCGTGCGATGCATCGTGACGATGAGCTGTCGCGCGTCCAGCAAACCACCGGCGGTATCTGGAAGACGCTCTGGAATGTGCGACTGTCGCTACTTGCCGTCATCCTGGTGGTCGGTTCCGTGCAAATCGCGAACTACGCCTGGAACACGGGCCTACCAAACATGGCCAACACTGTGTTTAAGGAGGATAGCACCTCCGTCTACGGAATCATGACGCTGATGCTCTTGGTCTGGATGTTTGCCGCCCCTCTGGTGGGCGCCTTCGCAGACAAGGTGAGACCCTCGCGCGCATTTACGTTGCTGCGCCTGTTGCTCATCCCGTGCTTCTTCCTCACACTGATCTATTCGGAGAAGAGCATCTCCACGTTCTTCCTTGTCACGGTGTTTGGCGGCGCCATCGTGGGCTTCAACATGGCCCTCTATAACTTGATCGCTACCACCCTGATGCCGCGCACCGTGCGGACCACGGGAGTAGCTCTTGGTTATGCGCTAGGTGTGTCACTGTTTGGCGGGACCTCACCATATCTGCTGGTGTGGCTGCAACGCGAGCACATCGCCTGGATGTTTCCTGCTTACGGATCGTTGGTGGCGCTCCTGAGTGTGGTGGTCTATCAGATCGCCAAGAGGCGAGGCCACGTCTACATCGGTGGGTGAACCCTGTCTTGCCCCCTCCCGCGCTTCGCGGCGCAAAGAGACCTTTGTTGGACCAAGACCATGTCGAAAAGCAACTATCTCTCTGCGCGCGAGCGCATGCTCGCTCGCATTGCCCAGACTTGGGAGGCTGCAAGCTCAGGCCTACCACACTGGGCGAGCAGTGTGGACGGAAATTGGACTTTCACGTCCGATGGTGATTGGACCGGCGGGGCGTTCGTCGGTGAGCTCTGGCTTGCGCATCTGGCCGATCCCGGGCGGTTCGCAATCGCTGATGCGCACGCCGCGCTAGCTCGGATGTTGCCACGAGCCCAGCGCCGCACGGCGTTCAAGGGATTCGGCTTCTATCACGGCGCCGCGCTCGGCAGCATTCTCTTTGGCGACGCGACCGCACGCGAAGCTGCACTAAGTGCGGCAAAGTCGCTTCAGGAGATGTTCGATCCGCGTCTAGGGCTAATCCCATTGGGCAATGATGCCGAAGAGGCCAGCGCTGTCGGGACCGCCGAGAGCAGCATCGATTCACTCCAGGCGACGGGCCTGCTTTATTGGGCCTCGGACCAGCTGGGCGACTCTCGGATGGAGGAGGTCGCCAATGCACACATGCGACGTGTGCTGGAGATCCATGTGCGCCAGGATGATTCGGTCATTCAATCGTCCACGCTCGACCCGCACACCGGCAAGGTTCTCAAAACGCACACCCACAAGGGATATAGCGACGTCAGCACCTGGGGACGGGCGCAGGGATGGGCGATGCTCTACACCGCTCACGCCGCCATGGTTCGTCCGAGGGAGACATTATGGCGCGAATACGCGGTTCGGGTATTGGACTGGTGGATTGATCACGTCCCTGCAGATCTCGTTGCCTACTGGGACTTCGATGATCCGGCAATCCCCCACACCAGCAGGGATACCGCGGCAACTGCCATTGCTGCGGCATCGGCACTGCGGCTGGCCAGCGCGCTAGGTCCTGACGAAGGTTCCAAGTACAGAGAATTCGCCGAGCGCACGGTGACGCAGCTAATCGCGGACTATCTCACCCCCATAGCTCCCGGTGACCAGCGCGCGGCTGGAATGCTGATAGGCGGGTGCTTCACACGTAAAGCCGTCGTGCGCGAAATCGATGCCGCGCGAAACGTCGAGCTGATCTTCGGCAGCTACTTCCTGTTTGAATGTCTTGCCCTCCTGACAGGCTTGGTGCCGCCTGGACGGATCTAATGTAGCTGCGCCGATGCTTGCCAGGTTCCGAGACTGTCATAAGGGCCGCCCCCAAAAAGGCGGGTGCTGTTCTTCAGTCGGCATATTCGCGAAGTCAGTGCAGTTCGACAAACGTGCTTCCAGGCATTCCCCATGACACGTCCGGCCGAACCGCTCGAACCGGTACCGGGATTAATCCTAGTAAAGCCAACCAGTATTTTCTGCGCGGCTATTATCTAGATCACAGCACCGGACTTGCGATCTTTGTCGACTATGTGCCGGTCAAGATGGACACCATGCACGCGGGCAAGGCTACGCCGATCTCTTACCTCGCCGTTGAACGATTTCAGCTCGGTCGGGAACATGCAAATTGGCCTGATCGACTGCACCGCCAAGGGCTTGGCGCCGATGACCGCCGGCAGGTTCGGCTACCGCGCTTCTTCGGCAAGAGACTTTCATCGTGCGGATAGCTCCCAAACAATTCGGACGTGCCCGCCTGGAATGGTCGGTCGGAAAATGTGCATGTCTCTGACGCGCAGCTTACTCTCATTGATCAAGTTCATGACGTGCCCAACATCTCCCTGATCGGAGAAAATGATATACATCGCTCCCTTCGGACTTAACCAGACGTGCGCCCCTCCGACCACGGCGGCCATCACCTTGTGATCTTCATCGAAACACGAACGCTCCAGATCGTCATTGGCCTTGCGGTTCCAATAGGGGGCCGCAAAGATAATGGTATCAAATTGTGCTCCAGGTTGTAGCGCAGTATAGGTATCACTCTGGAGGGCTTCGGCTCGATCCGCATAGCCTAATCGCTCGATGTTTATCTTCGTCGTGAGAACGGCCTGCGGATTTATATCGAGAGCGACTAGGCGTCTTGCCCCGGCACGGAGTGCTGCAAGGCCCAGCACACCGGATCCGCACCCCAGATCGAGTACCGCCGCGCCGGGCTCGATATGCCATTTCGAGATCAGTGCGTCCGGTGCGTGGCTTAGGCGCGGTGACAAAACCCCGGGCAGAATGTGCAAAGACATGCCGGCGACTTCGACATCGTGCGGATCATTGTCCAAACGCAGTTCGGCCAGCATTGCATCAACGTCTGTAGTTTGGCTACGTACGGATGCGCCGAGCTGGGTGATCATTTGAGCCTCCATGATTGGTTAGCGAGCGGCGGGAGTAGTCCAGCGCAGCAACACGGTCGGGCCAGAAGCCTGCGAAACCAGCAAGCCGCTCAACGTTGCGCTCGATCAGCCGACCGAAAAGGTTGGTCCGCTCGCGCGCGCTGTTGCACCTGTCGGATATGGCCCAAGGAAGAATATTGCTCATCTGGCCGCGCCCACTCGCTCAGTATCGTGCTTGTCGATAGCAATGGCCGTGCCAACCGGAGCCGGATTAATTTCGAGCTGGGTCTAAACATGTGCCCGCACAGCGGTTGTTACCGGGCTGTTCCAACCATAGGATCGAGCGCGAAAAGTTCGCGGTCCCCGGGGACGCTGATCACAAGCGCCCTAACCACACAGTAGGGCTGTCTCCTCAACCTCCATGAAGCCCGAGTACTCGATCGGCATCATCTCAGCCCTGATATAGTCGTGCCGCTGATGTCTGGGCGGCGGCGATCAGGGTGAGACGCGGTCTCATCCTGATTGTCGCGCCATACATGTCCGCTTGGGAACAAAAATGCCGGAACACGACAAGGCGCTGGGCCGTACGTGTGTTTCGGACGCGGAGTTTGGCGAGCGGCACGGCAATTCCTGGATGAGCAACAAGAGCTGCCGCGGCGCCGCAGGGGAGCGGCCGTCGCTCTTCCTGAGCCGGCTTCGTTCCACAAGCCGGCGGTTGGCTGGCCTCGGACAATGCTCCGGTTGCTGATCGCGCTATTGCTCCCGGGGGTCGCGGCTCCCAGGCTGGGGCTGATCGATCCCCAGTGTTTGCCGCCGCCGCCGGCTAGACTAGCAGCTCGTGCAGGCCGGCGAGCACTATAACGATATTTCCGCGAGCCTGCTGCGCGCCATGAGCTGTTCCTTGATCCCGGTCGCGCTGGATCGTCCCGCTTGGCCTTGCCGTCGGCTGGTATGCGCGGCTCGGCAATCTCTTGAACCAGTTCATCGAGATTTTCCGCAACACCGCTCGCTCGCGCTGCCGCTGTTGATCCTGTTGCACGGCATCGGAAAGATAGCGAAGATCACCGTGGTGATCTAATTCGGAAGACCTAGTTGCGCGAGGGGGGCGACCCAATTGTACGATTCCACACCCCATCATTCGACAAACGAACGTGCTGGGTTTATTTCGAACGAGACCTTTGCAACTCTGCCACACCTTACCGATCCATTTGGCTCTGCTGTTTCGAAGAAGCGATCGATGAGCAATCGAGCGCAAGCTGAAATTACGCCCGACACCCCTCTTCGCCTTGCTGATGCCGTGAAGATCGCCTTTCCTTTAGGAGGCATGACGGTCGCGGGCTTACGTCGTGAGCGCGATCGTAACCGATTGGTTATCGAGAAGATTGCCGGGAAAGAATTTACAACGCTGGCTCATATCGAACGGATGCGAGAGCTATGCCGCGAAGAAGCAATGGCGCCAGACTTCAGCTCAAGGCCGCACGCCGAAGCAAGACCGGAAGGATCACTCACCAAGCAACCTGGATCATCAGGGACAGCGCTCGGGATGTCAGCACAGGCTGCGCTGCAGATGAGATTGCGGCCGCGGAGGAAAAACTAAGGGACTACATAACCTCTAAACACACCCCGAAGCGACGGGTCCGCCACATAGACGATATCGCAATCGCGGATGTCCTCTCAATTTATTTGGATGGGCCGCTGGACAAGCTTTGCGGCCGTTTCAATGTCGATAGCGAAAGCGAAGATACCATCCCCGATATCCGCAAGTTCAAGAAACGAATCGGACGATTGAACGAGTGGTGGGGAGCAAAAATGCTTGGCGAGGTCAATGGGGAGGCATGTCGCGCCTATGCCAAGAACCGCGGAAAGAAGGGAGGGAATGTCGCTTGAGGTGCTGCTCAACACCTATGGCCATCACCATCCCGATTATTTGTCCGACGCCGTCGAGAAAATCGCCAAGCGCGATCCAGCCGGCGAACGAAAAGTGCACGTATCTGTGCGGTGATTCCGATCAGCCGAAACGGCGGCTGATAATTGCTGATTTCATCGGTGGGCCCGGCAGGAGCATCCACCACTATCGTAAAGCCCCGATTTCTAAGCGCGGTCTGTTATATCTCACTTTGCTCCACATCTAACGCGTGCGCACATCCGCTAGCAATATCCGGCCGCTATGTAGCGTAGGAAACGCGATGGGAGGTGGAAGGGAGCAGGAAAACATCTGATGGTCAACGCTAGCCAAGTCTGGACTAGCAGCTGTAGCAAGCGATGCTGCATACCGACCTCCTCGAAACACTGCTACGGGTCGATCTTGCCAACTACGTACGATGGCTGCCGAAGCATCTGAGAGAAGCTTTCAAGCACTACGAAGAAGGCGTTCCCCTGCGGGTGATCGAAAAGGAAGCGGTCGATCTGGTGCCTTGGACGATCGGCAGTTGGCAGGATCTCATCTATCAACTGGATCGCGATGTTGCGTGCGCGGAAGAGGAGACCGAGAGACACGCGCTGAACCGGTGGTTCGATGGAGGCGGGTAGCCAGGCGGATGGAGACAAAAGTTCCCGGTTTCAACAGTTTGGTTTCATTTTGTATGGAACTGTTGAAACCTTTGATTTTCAATGATAAATACGGTTTCAACAGTGAGGGGCCTAAACTGATCGAAGTGTTGAAACCATGGATTTTCAAGAGCTTAACAATGATCAGCGCCGCGAGGTGGTCAATAGCCAGCAGCGCTTTCAGGCCTTGCGGGACGCCAAGGAGGCCTACGATGCTCATCGCGGTTCCCTGACCTGGGTAGAGTCCAAAGGACACGAATACCTCGTCCGGAGCTACTACGATAAAGCGGGCCTCCGAAAGCAAAGCTCGCTCGGCGCGCGCTCAGCCGAAACCGAAAAGATGAAGGTCGACTTCGAGGCTAAGCGAGCAGCGGCGGAAAACCGACTGAAGAACTTGCGTGGCACGATGGACCGTCAAGCCGCGGTCAATCGCGCACTCGGCTTGGGTCGCGTCCCTCTGATCGGTGCCCGCATCATGCGCGCTCTCGATGGCTTCGGGATGTTAGGTTCCGGCATTCGGATTCTCGGAACAAACGCCATCTACGCCTATGAGGCCTCCTCTGGCGTCAGAATCGATCCTAGCTTGGCCACGACGGAAGACATCGATCTTCTGTTCGATGCGCGCGGCGGCCTTACGTTTGTGGCGGACGACAAGGTTTCCGAGTCTTCGCTGCTGAAGATACTCCAACGTGTCGACACCAGCTTCGAGCGTGCCAAGCAGACGTTCCGCGCCGTAAACCGGGACGGCTATCTCGTCGATCTGATCAAGCCTATGCAGAGCCCTCCTTGGAAGAAGGCCCCGGATAAAATAGGCTCGGACCCAGAAGACCTGACTGCCGTTCAAATCGAAGGACTCGATTGGCTGCAGAATTCGCCGGCTTTCGAGGCAACCGCGATCGACGAGAAGGGCGAACCGGTGCGCATCGTCGCTCCAGACCCGCGGGTTTGGGCCGCCCATAAGCTTTGGTTGTCCCGGCTTGCGGGCAGGGAGCCGCTCAAGCGACAACGGGATGCGGCGCAGGCGGAAGCCGTCGGGGCTCTGGTCGCGAACTATCTCACTCACCTGCCATTCGACGCAGAGCAGCTGAGGATGCTTCCAAAAGAGGTGGTAGACAGCGCGGAGCCGCTCTTCGCTAAGAAAGACACCGCGGCCCGAGCCTAACAGGCGGGTTCGAAAGACCAAGGCCGGCATATCCGGCGCCGATCATCGGCGGCACCATGATGATGATCAGCATGATGCTGCTGCTCATCGGCATGCCGACGATCATCGTGAGCGGCATTGTCACCGGCATCATCATCCTCAGCACCAGCAGGGGCATCGCGATGGGCCGCCGCCTGCTGACGCCTTAGATTGATCAAAAATCGATTGTGATCACCGCAAAACCGCTTACCTTACTCACGGCGAAATCTTCGCGGCGTTAATGTTCGGCTTCAGGCGTGGCCGCTGATTTTCCATTACCGGGCATCGACTTACAAAATCGGGTCGTTCTTAACGCCCGAAATCGAGTCGTTCTTATAGTGGACGTATATTTCCGGCGGCGAGCAGCAGCAGCTCCTGCCGCTATACCAACAAGCTATGGATCTTCCAAGCTGGCACCGCCGGCGAGCCGGCGCCAGCACCCTGCTGACCCACGTCAGATCATAACCAAAGTTGCGTTCAATGGACGCGAATCCTCTGATTTGCACCCACGGCCGAATGTGTGCGGTGTTAATGTTCTGAGCTGTGCTCAGACGCCGATTTCTGATCATCGGGCAGCGATCTACGAAACCGAGTCGTTCTTAAAGCCCGAAATCCGATTCGCTGTAGTGAGTCGTTTCTTATAGTGGACCAACAAAAATCGCCAAGCGCGATCGAGCCGGCGAACGAAAAGTGCACGTATCTGGTGCGGTTTCTGGTGCGGTGATTCCGATCAGACGAAACGGTGACTCGTAAGTGTTTGATTTCCTTGGTGGGCCCGGCAGGACTCGAACCTGCAACCAGACCGTTATGAGCGGCAGACTATTGATCAGATCCGTTGATCTTCGTGCACTTATGTTTGATTTCGTTCACGTTCGTTGCGTTTCGTTCATGCCGTTTCTGGTGCGAAACTGGTGCGGTAAGTCCAGCCAAAACCGACCGGTAATCTTCAAGCAGGTCCATAGTACGTGACCCAATCTTCGGTATCGCGCCGCGCACCACTTCAACTATTTAATTCGGCTTAAGCAGACATTGATTGGTGCGAATGCGTACCATCGGGCAGTTCGCTATAAACGAGAGCCAGCAAATGAGATGGTCAGAGGCTGGCGGCCACTAGACGACCGATTCCATGAAACCTGCGGTCATTGAGCAGGTCGAGTTGGTGGAACGGACGAGTTGTTGGCGGATTCCTCGTTTGCGGTCGGCGAAACGAGGAACTGTATCATGGCAGGATGGCGGCGAACCTTGATGTCGCAAGAGCAGCACATATTCGAGCCGGACTACGCGCTCAGTCCAGGTACATTCCTCGAGGAAAGTCTCGACGCGATGGGAATCTCGGCGAGAGAACTCGCTCGTTGTTGCGGGCGCTCCGCGAAACTGATTGTCGAAATACTTTCGGGCAAGGCACCCGTTGAACCAGAGACAGCCTTGCAGTTCGAAAAGGTGACGAATGTGAATGCCACGGTCTGGCTCAATCTTGAGTCTGGGTACCGCCTCCATCTCGCCAGGCAACTCGAAGAGGTCAAACTATCCGATAGCTTTTCTTGGGCGCGTGAGTTTCCCCTGCGCGAGTTGCAGGAAAGAAGGATAATTGCCCGACCAAAGGATCAAGCGGATAGTGTACGCAAGCTGCTCCAGTTCTTCGGTGTCGCAGGCATAGACGCGTGCGAAGCTTCGTTTGCCTCGTACTCAATTGCATATCGTCACTCACCCTCCTTCCAAACTGATAGGAAGTCCTTGTACGCCTGGCTTCGCGTTGGCGAGATCGAGGCTGATGCCATCGATTGCAAAGATTTCGATCGCGCGACTTTCCTGAAATCGCTTACACGGCTCAGAGCATTGACGGTGGAGAGCGTTGACGAAGTTCTTCCTCAAATCGTGAGCATTTGCTCCCGCGCGGGAGTCGCATTTGTGCTTGCGCGCCCACTCGGAAAGCTGGCTCTAAGTGGGATCTCTCGTTGGTTGACGCCGCGGAAGGCTCTAATTCAACAAACGATGCGACATAAAACTAACGACCACTTCTGGTTCACATTCTTCCATGAAGCGGCGCATCTCCTCCTTCATAGCCGGAAAGCGGTCTTCATTGTAGATCCTGGGGCCAATACGGCTGAGGAAGAGGAAGCTAATCGATGGGCTGCCGAGTTCTTGATCCCCACAGGAGAGCTCGCCCGTTTCGTTCGTTTAGGTGACTTCTCTGAAGAGGCAGTCGCTGAGTTTGCAAGCGAGCAGGGAATTGCGCCTGGCATCGTCGTTGGGCAACTGTGCTTGGGAAGAATGACGCCTGTTGCGATGACTGCAAAAGCGATGGCTCAGTCCGATTAGAGAGCGTTTTGTTCTTTGTCCCCGCATGCGTCAGCGTAATTGCCACCAGATACGTCCTCGATCAAAATTTGCAAAACTCCGTGCGCGGACCCGGACAGCGGACCATTCGTGGCATCCTTGCCAGACGTCGCGGAGATAAAGTCGAAGGCATCTTCCTCAAAGCTTATCTTGGCGCGAACCTTGTCGAGCCGTGCAGGCGCGCGAAGCCGAGCGGCAAGAATGAACTCGATCTCGTCCTGCTCGTTCGGGCGACCTCCCTTAAGTCTTATCGCGTTTCCCACGATCTCGCTGATTTGAGCGAGATAGCCATCAATCTTTTCGACCAGCAGTCGACCGAATTCGGAGGCGGTTGCCTGTACCGACGGCGGCTGCATCATGAAATCCTGAAAGTTCGCTCGATAGGCGTCAACCTGTATCTTAAGAGCCATGATCTTGCGCTCGTCTTGCCGGCGCGCGTGAAGCTGCATGCGCGTTTTGGTCGGATTGATCGTAAAATTCGCGCTCTCGATCTTCTGGACGAGGCCGTTTCTCCACCCGGCCTTGGTTTCAACGGCCAAGGCAGAGGGAAATTCCTTCTGGTTCGTGTAAAACGTGAGGTCGTCCGCATAGCGCGTGTAGGTGCAGCGGTGCTTCTTTGCGAGTGTTGCCAGGCGGATGTCGAGGCAATGCGTGAGCAGTTCAGATATTATTGGCGAACAGGGGCTTCCCTGAGGCAGCACCTCCTCGTGGCAGGCGATTTGCGCAACCAAGGTGGCGGCCTTTTCGCTCAGCAGAAATCTTTGGTCTTTAGAAAATAGCCCCGCACCCGGCCAAAATTGAGCGTCGGGAAGAAGTCCTTTAGATCAAGATTCAGGACATAACGCCGCTTGCGGTGCGCCTTCGCGTTGGTGAGAATGGAATGCGCGTGCCGAAAAGCATGGGACAGTGTGTTCTTCCGTCCCGACTGGGCTTCGATCTCGGCTACGCACCTATAGAGTATCTTGGCGAGTTCACGCTGAAGGCATTTGATTCGCGGGGCAGGCGCGTCGATCGTAAGCGCGAATTTCTCCGCACCTTTTGCGGTTGAGTGCTGTGATGCATGAGGTGTCCACCAAATTAGGTGGACACCTTGTGATGGCAGACGATGATCAGAAACTGCGAGTCAGGCTTGTTGGCCGG
>NZ_JAACFT010000033.1 GCF_029051685.1 Bradyrhizobium sp. CSA207
GGCGTCTTTCGTGCGTAGAAATCGAGAAGGCCGCCGATATGGGCAAAGATCCCCGTTTCGGCGCTCGTGCTGGCCGATCCGTCCTGCGACGGGGATATGAGTTCCGACAAGTCCATTCCCTTTTGATCTGATTGGGCTATTCTTCCAGGAACTTAGGGAATGCGTCCAGTCCGAGGTGAAGTTTGGGCCCCAAAATCTGTGGTTGAGGGACCTTAAGCCCTTCGACGGAGTGATGGTCGGGCGGAAATCACCATGCTGGAGACAGAGCCGGGGACGGAAGGCGGGTTGAAGCGCTGGCTCGAAGGCGTAGGTCTTGGCCAATACAACGACTTGTTCGTGCAGCACCGCCTCGATCTCGACGTCGTGGCAGACCTGACTGAAGCCGATCTGGCCGAACTTGGACTGCCGCTTGGCGATCGCAAGCGGCTCCAGCGGGCCATGGCGGCGCTGTTCCAGGCCGAGACCGCAGAAGAGCCGCTCGCGCCGGCCCGCCCGCAAGTCCGGACGGAGGTCGGCGCCGAGCGGCGTCAGCTCACCACCATGTTCTGCGACATGGTGGATTCCACCTCGCTCTCGGTGCAGTTCGATCCGGAAGACGTGCGCGACATGATCGCGAGCTTCCGCGAAACCTGCGTCCGCGTGGTGAAGCATTATGAAGGCTTTGCCGCCCGTTTCGTCGGCGACGGCATTTTGGTTTATTTTGGCTATCCGACCGCGCATGAGGACGATGCCGAGCGCGCGGTGCGCGCCGGGCTGGAGATCGTCCGGGTGCTGTCGACCGCACGCGCGGTCGAGCCGCGCGGCGCGCTCAGCCACGCGCCCGCCGTTCGCATCGGGATCGCGACCGGCCTCGTCGTGGTCGGCGATCTCGTGGGACAGGGCACCGAGGAGCGCGACTCCGCAGTGGGCGAGACCGTCAACCTGGCCGCGCGCCTGCAAGGCCTGGCGCCGCCCAACGGCGTTGTAATCTCGTCTTCGACGCAATCGCTGCTGAGAGGCAAGTTCGACTACCGCAATCTTGGCGTCCACGCGCTGAAGGGCATCTCGGAGAAGTCGCAGGCCTGGCACGTGGTGCGCGCCTCGCGGGTGGAGACCCGCTTTGCCGCCGCGGCGGGCACGCGGCTGACGCCGCTCGTCAACCGCGAAGAGGAGATCGCGCTGCTGATGGGACGGTGGCAGCAGGTCAAGGATGGCAACGGCCAGGTCGTGGTCAAGTTCGGCGAGCCCGGCATCGGCAAGTCGCGCATCATCCAGGAAATCTTCGATCGGATCGCGGGTGACCGGCACGGCCAGGTCTCGTTCCAGTGCTCCCCCTACTACACCTCCACGGCATTCTATCCGTTTGCCGAGCAGCTCAAATTCTCCCTAGGCCTCGACCGTGAGGATGTGTCCGCGGTGGCGCTGACCAGCCTAGAGACCGCGATCGCCGCCGCCCAAGGCGACATCGAGCAGGTCGCGCCGCTGTTTGCCGCATTGTTGTCGATCCCGACCGGAGATCGCTATCCGCCGCTCGACATGTCGCCGCAGCAGCAGAAGGATGCGACGGTCTCTGCGCTGGTCAATCATTTCCTCGGCCTCGCGCGCGAGATGCCGCTGGTGATCGCCTTCGAGGACCTGCACTGGATCGATCCGACCTCCCGCGAGGTCATCGATCTCCTCGTCGACAGGGTGCAGAACCGGCCGATCCTCGTCATCATCACCGCGCGCTCCGAGTTCCAGCCGAGCTGGAACGCGCATTCTCACATCACCACCCTGGTGCTGAACCGCCTGAGCCGGCAGTTGCGTACGACGATGGTCGAACGCGTCGCGGGAAGGGAGCTTCCCAAGGAGGTCGTCGAGGAGATCATCGTCAAGACCGACGGCGTGCCGCTGTTCCTGGAGGAGCTGACCAAGACGGTTCTGGAATCCAATCTCCTGACCGAGCGGCACGGGCGCTACGTGCTGTCGGGTCCGTGGCGGCAGCTCGCCATCCCCGCGACATTGACGGACTCGCTGATGGCGCGGCTGGACCGGATGGGCCCGTTCAAGCGGATCGCACAGATCGGCGCCACCATCGGCCGCGAGTTCTCCTACGAGACGCTGCACGCGGTTGCCAACACGCCGCCGGAGCAGATCGAGGCGGCGCTCAATCATCTGGAGCAGGCGGGGCTGATCATGCGCCGCGGCCATCCGCCGGACGCGCTTTATTCCTTCAAGCACGTGATGATCCAGAATGCTGCGCATGCCAGCCTGCTGCACAGCGAGCGGCGCAAGCTGCATTCCCGGATCGCCCAGGTGCTCGCCGAGATGTATCCGGAGAAGACCGAGCGCGAGCCGGAAATGCTCGCCCACCATCTGACCGAGTCGGGCCAGAGCGAGGGCGCCGCCAGCTTCTGGCTCAAGGCTGGCAAGCAGGCGGCCAAGAGCGGTGCCAATCTGGAAGCGATCGGTCATCTGCGGCGCGGCTTGGGCGTCGTGCAGGCCAATGCGCGCATGCAGGGCGCGGACGAGATGGAGCTCGAGCTGCGCATCGCGCTCGGCAATGCGCTGATCGCCGCCAAGGGCTATGCCGTGCAGGAGGTCGAGGAGAATTACATCCGCGCGCTCGAGCTCGGGCAGCAGCTCGACGACGAGGAGAAGGCGTTTGCCGCCACGCGCGGGCTCTGGGTGTGTCATTTCATCCGCGCCGACCTGACGCGCGCGCACGATCTCAGCGTCGAGCTGATGAAGTTCGCCAAGCGCGAGCGGCTGAACGAGCGTGCGCAGCCGGCGCAGCAGACCGGCTATCTAATCGAGGCGCACCGCGCCATCGCGATGACCATGCTTTATCGCGGCCGCTTTGCCGCCTCGCAGCATCATTTGCACCGCTGCATTAACCTCTACAGCCCAGATCTGCACTCCGACCTGATGGAGCGGCACGGCACCGATCCCGGCGTCGTCTCGCTGTCCTATCTCGGCTACCTCCTATGGTTTCTCGGCCGGCCCGATGCGGCGCGTCAGCACAGCGAGCAGGCGATCGCGAACGCCGAGAAGATCCGCCATCCCTTCACGCTCGCTTTCGCACTGGTCTTCGGCGCCTATCTTTGCCAGCATTTGCGTGACGTCGAGGGCACGCGCGACCACGCCAACCGCGCCATGATCATCGCCACCGAGCACAATTTCCTGCACTGGAAGCAGCAGGCGGCCATCCTGCGCGGCTGGGCGCTGGCCCAGCTCGGCGAGGCCGACGAGGGCCTAAGCCAGATGCGCTTCGGCCTCGACGAGTATGAGGCGATGGATTCCTGGCTGGCCGGCTGCTGGTTCCGCTGTCTGCTCGCGGAGGCCTATGCCAAGGTCGGGATGCGCGATGCCGCCTTGCGCGCGCTCGACGGCGCGCTCGCAACCGCGAAGCGGACCGGCGATCACTCCTATCTCGCCGAGGTCTATCGCCTGCAAGGCGAGATCACGCTGTCGGACGGCAATCCGGCCTCGATGCAGGAGGCGGAAGACCTGTTCGGCCTCTCGCTGGAGACCGCCCGCAAGCAGGGCGCGCTGTCCTGGGAGCTGCGAACCGCCGTCAGCCTTGCACGGCTGTCGCGGGACACCGGCAAGCGTGAGCATGCGAGCCTCCTGCTCGTGCCGATCGTCGGCAAGTTCAGCGAGGGCTTCTATACGCCGGACCTGAAGCAGGCGATGCAACTGATCAACGAGATCGGCGCCGACGCGCCCGTGCGTCAACGGACCGATCCGGTGAAATGAGCGATCTTGTTGCCGCGCGTGCGCGTTATGTCGAGCTGGTCGCGAAACGCGAGCAAATTTCCTCGCCGCGCCTGCTCGAAGCGCTCGCCGCCATCCCGCGTGAGGATTTTCTGGCAAGGGGGCCCTGGCGCATCAAGAGCGAGGTGGCGCGCAGCTATCGGCTGACGCCTGACACCGATCCGGTGCGGCTCTACGACAATGTGCTGGTCGCGATCGACGCACGCCGCAAGCTCGACACCGGGCTGCCGAGCCTCTGGGCGCATTTCATCGATGTGCTCGACATCCGGGACAAGGACCGCGTGGTCCAGATCGGCTGCGGGCTCGGCTATTTCTCGGCAGTGCTGTCGAAGATGGTCGGCCCGAAAGGGCTGGTACTCGCGATCGAATGCGATCAGCGTCTGGCGTACCGCGCTGCGAGTTACCTTCGCCCCTATCGCAACGTCGAGGTGGTTCATGGCGACGGATGTGAGAGGATCGGTGGTCCCGCCGATGTCATCTTGGTGCATGCCGGCTTCTCGCATCCGCATCCGCTCTGGCTTCAGTCGCTCCGTCCCCGCGGCCGTCTCTTGGTGCCGTTGACGCAGCGGGACCGCGAAGGCGCCGTCATCAAGATCACGCGCAAAGGCACCGGCTTCGAGGCCGAGGCTGTGCAGCAGATCCGGATCTTTCCCGGCCAGGGCCGCGGCACGACCGCCCTCGACGACCGTGTCGCCGACTGGTGGCAGCGGGCATCCGCCCTGGCGCCGCTGCGCTTTCGCGGCATCGAGCAGGGGTTGCCGTCGGATGGCTAATGCTTCGTTTCATTTTACCTTGATTGCGAATGCAAGTTTCCAACGCTTCCCGGTCGGGGTATGACTGCGGCTTGATGGCCATTTGAGCGCGCTTATGCATTCCGTTGCACTGCTGACCGCTAGCTATGCCAAGGATATCGAACGTTTTTCGCTGCTCAGCGAGAGCATCGATACCTGGCTCTCGGGATACACGCGGCATTATGTTCTTGTTAACGATGAGGACGTGCCGCTGTTCGAGCGGTTTCGCTCCGACAAGCGCGTCATCGTTCCGGCCTCGCGCTATTTGCCAAAATGGCTCTGGGCCTTGCCGCCGGCTCTCCAGTTCAGCAATCGGCGCGTCTGGCTGTCCCTTCTGTCGTCGCCGGTCCATGGCTGGCATATCCAGCAGATCCTGAAAATCGCGGGCGTGCTCAATGCACCCGAGCAGCGCGTCTGTATCCTGGACTCGGACAATCTGTTCTTCCGCGAATTCGACGTCGGCCAATATGCCGGGGCCGAGAAGACGCCGCTGTTCTTCACGCCGCGTGCCATCAGCGCCGACGCGCCGCTGCACGGCCTCTGGCTGCGCACGGTCGACCAATTGCTCGGCATCAAGGACCGCGCTTTTCCGGCGGACGACTATGTCGGCAACGCGCTGGTCTGGGACAAGGACACTGCGCGTGCGATGACCGACACGATCAAGTCGGCGACGGGCGTGAACTGGGTTCTGGCGCTGTGCCGGAAGAAGAAGTTTTCGGAGTATCTGCTCTACGGCCACTTCGTCGCCAATTCGCCGAACCATCTGGCGGTCCATCGGGTGACGGAAGACAGCATCGCCGTCTCCCACTGGGAGGACACCCGCCTCGACCGCGCGGCGATCGAGGCGTTGATGCGCGCCGCCTCGCCCGAGCAGGTCGCGCTTTGCATCCAGTCCTATTCGTCGACCTCGATCGACGACATTCGGGATGTGTTCCCCCTGAACTCACGCCACCGGCGCGGTCCGAGCCTGTCGCCCGAGCATTTGGGCGATGCGATCGAATTCGAGACGCCGAAGACGCGCTAGAAGCCGGATGAATTTTGGTCGAATCGATGCGCGCGCCGGAGCTCGAATCACCTCTCCCCGCCGGGGAGAGGTGAACAGCGGACAGCCGACGAACCCAATTTCATCATGCTCCAGGCCTCAGACGTCCTTCGTGAACTTGCTGATGACGTCCATGAAGGGCTTTGGCTTGAACTCGCCGTCGAGCGGCAAGGGACGGTTCGGCTGCTTGTCCTTGCGGGCGAAGGTGCCGTTGATCCAGCTATAGCGATCCGAGAGGCCCCAGGTCAGGATCGAACGCACCGGGCCGCTGGTCGAGATCGCGCTCAAGAGGTCGTCGACGCGCTTGGCGACGATGGCGTCACGCTCCGCCGGATTGCCCGTCAGCTTCTGGTCGTCGACGTCGAGCTCGGTGACGAGAACCTCAAGACCCCACGACCGCAGCTCTGTGACGAATTCGGCCAGCCCATGCGTGTCGATCTCGAGCTCGGCATGCAGGTGTGATTGCAGCCCCACGGCGTGAAGGGGAACGCCCTGGTCGAGCAGATCCATGATGAGATTGCGGTAAGCGGCGCGCTTGGCGATGAAGGAATCTTTGGCCGACTCGATGTCGTATTCATTGATCGCGAGCTTCACGAACGGGTCGGCTGCGGCAGCGGTGCGGAACGCCAGCGCAATCCAGCGATCGCCGAGGTGCTGCGTCCAGAACGTGTCGCGCCGGTCTTTTGGACTGCGCGGATTGTCCGGGATCGGCTCGTTGACGACGTCCCACGACGTCAGCTTGTCCTTGTAGTAGGAGACGACGGTCCCGATGTGGTCGACGAACGCGCGCTCGACGCTATTCGCGTGCTTGATCTGCTTGGTCCAGTCCGGGATGTCGTGATACCAAGCGAGCGCGTGGCCGCGCATCGTCAAATCGTTTTGCCGCGCGAAATCCAGGATCGCATCGGCGCGCTCGAAGGCGAAGGTGTGTGCATCCGGCCGCAGCATCGGCCATTTCAGCTCGAGCACCGGCACGATTTGGGTGCAATAGGTGCTGATGGCTTCGCCGAGCCGCGGATCGGCTTGCAGATCCCAGAGCGTGGCCGCGGCGCCAAAGCCCGGGCGGCGCTGGGCAAATTTTGACCCCGGCGCTGCGGATGCCGATGCGCCCGCCGCAAGCATTGCGGCGCTGCCGAGGAGAAATTCGCGTCTGTCGAGCTTGGTCACTTGCTGGTCACCTGGCTGCACGCGTTTCAGCGTGCGTGACGCTGCATCGCCGCTTGGGCGATCTCGTAATAATGAAGCGCACAGTTCTCGAGTGTCAGATTGTCCATCACATAGTCGCGAGGCGCGAATGCACCGGCGCTGGCGCGCGACCAGAACTCGCTCCAGTCGGAGACGAAGCCATCTGCATCGGTGAAGGTCACGCCGCAGCGCTCGTCGAAATAGGGCACCGACGACACGCCGCCTTCGTATCTCACCTTGTGCGGAAAATACTCCGGATCCCGCCACGGCCCGCCGCGATCCCAGGCGAACACGGGGACGCCGCTCGACAGCGCCTGCTGGCAGGCGATGCCCTGGCTCTCGTGCTCGCAGAGAAAGACCATGCTGCGGCAGCGCGCCAGCGCCGCCTTGTAGTCGTCCTCCTTGTAGTGGCCGTAGCGGATCACCTCGACCGTGCGGCCTTCCGCCTCGAGATGCCTGCGGATCGGGCCGATCAGCTCGGTCTCGTAGCGGTCGTGCTCCCAGCGCACCTTGTCGTAGAGCAGCACGTCGACGCTTTTCCGCTCGGCGGGCGTGGGCGTCCACAGGTCGGTCTCGATGCCGACCGGCCAGGCCTCGACATTCGGCCAATACGGCCGGAACATATCGGCGTACCAGGTGCAGGGCACCAGGACGGCCTTCGTTTGCAGGTCCTTGAGACGCTCCGGTGCCTGCACCGGATGGTCGAACATGGCGACGCCGAGCAGGAGCGGGTTCTTCCAGGCGAACCAGTCGAGCACGAACGGCCGCCCGATGATGCAGGCGAGCTCCTCCGGGTGCTTGCGGATATAGCGGTAATCGTTCACCCGGTAGCGAACACCGATCCTGTCGAGGCCGGCACAGAGATTGAGGAGGACGCGCCGCTGGCCGCTGATCCACGGCTTGCCGAGCAGCATGCGCCGCAGCAGCGGCCGGATGTGGCGGTCGCCCGGAAACCAGCGGTCGTCCTGCTCCTCGAAGAACAGGTTGAGCACCATCCGTTCGCGGTCGGTCGCGGGGGCCGCTGGAACAAGGGCGGCATCGGCCCCGCCGTGCAGCAGGGAGGCCGGGGTCACCCGTGTACGTTCGGCAACGTCCATGTCAGTCACGTCCACGCATTACAGAAGGCCGGGCGGCGTCTTTGAAATCATAGTTTCTTTTCGGTCGTTGCGGCGCCCCGTTCAAGAACAGGGCAAATTTAACGCTAACGCGCGAAACCAGCCGGGCCCGCTCCATTCGGGAGCCGATTTGCAGACTTATGTGGCTATCTTGAGGGATGCTGGGGCGCAGTCCGATCGCCACGCCAAAGTCCAACTGATTAACCGCCGCTCAATCGCAAGGCTCAAACGCAAGGCCGCCGCCGGTCCCATGCTCTCATGCTGAATCGCCATTTCTCCATTTACCTCGTGGCCTACATCCTGCCTGCGGCGGTGGGCTTCTTCGCGGTCACCGCCTACACACGGCTGCTGACCCCGGCGGAGTACGGCGTCTATGTCGTTGGCATCAGCCTTGCCGGCATCCTTGGCGCGGTCTTCTTCGCCTGGATCAAACTCTCGGTGTCGCGCTATCAGGCGATGTCGACCGAGGTGGATTTTCGCGGCACGGCGATGGTCGCCTTCGTCCTCACCGCCGCGGCCCTCTGCGCTGCGACCCCGCTGGTCTTCCTGTTCCGCAGCGACGTCAGCATCGAGCTGCTGCTCGCCAGCATGTTCGTTGCGATCATGGCGAATGCGGTCGATGTCGGACAGGAGTTCGAGCGCGCCAAGTTGCGGCCCTACCGCTTCGCCGCCATTTCGATCGTGCGCAGCGTGTCGAGCGTCGGCTTCGGCCTGCTCGGCATCTGGCTTGGCTGGGGCGGCATGGGCTTGCTCGCGGCGTTTGGTCTGGGCTCGCTGACGGGCATCATCCTCAACCTCGTCGGAGATCGCACCAGGATCGCGCGCTTCCAGCGCAGCCAGTTCATGCAGCTCGCGCGTTACGGATTGCCGCTGACGCTGGCTGGTCTCTCGGTCGCGCTGTATTCGACCTGCGACCGGCTCATCGTCGCCTGGCTGCTCGGCAAGGATGCCGCCGGCATCTTTGGAGTCGCGGCGGATCTGCCGCGCCAGTTCATGGTCATGGTCGCCTCCAGTGTCGCCGCGGCGACCGTGCCGCTGGTGTTCCGGACATTGTCTGAAAAGAATGACGCGGTGACGCGGCAGCGGCTGACCGAGAGCCTCGAACTGCTGCTCGTCGTCGTCGCGCCCGTTGCGGTCTGGCTTGCGCTCGCGGCGGACCAGGTTGCAGGCACGCTCGTCGGCGTCGATTTCCGAGCCGGCGTGTCGGCGCTGCTGCCGACCCTGGTGCTCGCCCGCTTGTTCGGCATCGCCAACCAGTTCTACGTGCAGATCAGCTTTCAGCTTGCCGAGCGGCCCTTCATGCTGGCGGCGCAGTCGTTCCTCACGCTGGTTCTGAGCGTGGCGCTGATGCTCATGCTGGTCGCAGGCTACGGCATCTACGGTGCGGCACTGGCGACGCTCGCGACCGAGGCGATCGGCCTCCTCGTCGCGGTCGTGCTGATGCACCGCGCTCATCCCGTGCCGTTCGAGCTCAACCGCCTCGCCGGCGTTGCCGCCGCCGCCGCCGCAATGGCGGCTGCAATCCTCGTCGCACGATCGCAAGCGAACGGCACCGGTCTCGTCCCGCTCATCATCGTCAGCCTCGCCGGCGGGCTGGCCTATGCCGCCGCCGCGTGGCTGCTCAACGTCGCGAACGTGCGAACGCTGTCGCTGCGCTTCCTGCGAAGCTTCAACCGGAAGGCGCTGGGCGTTTAGTGGGCCCGTTGGGCGTTGCCCCGCCAACTGACGTCATGCCGGCCACCTCGCCCGCCGCCCGCAATCCGGACATTCTGCCGCAGCGAGAGGCCACCAGCCTCAGACCAGCCCCGGCCGCGAGCCGCCCTTCCGCCTGCGCGCGGCGTCGTATATGAGAGGTTTGTCGCCGGAACGGGCCGAATGTCGCCACACAGGGAACGTAAGGCGGCTGTGATTTCTTAATCCAGAGATCGCAATCTGATACGTGACCGACACAAGCGCGGACTGGCATTTCGACCGAGGATGGCATGAAAAACCGACTGACGACGGCGCAATCCACCGTGGCGATGCGGCGTTGGGGGCCTCCCGGAATTCTAACGTTGGCGGCAATGGTCGCCTTTGCGGCACTGACTCCGACCGCGGCGGCGAAGCAGGCGCGCCAGCCTGTCGAAGCGGTGGCCCCGCGCGAGGCCGGCGAGCCGATCATGGCGATCGTGTCGATCAGGAGTCAGCAGGTCACGTTCTACGACGCCGACGGCTGGATCCTGCGCGCGCCGGTGTCGACCGGCACGACAGGGCGCGAGACGCCGGCGGGCGTCTTCGCCGTCATCGAGAAGGACAAGGACCACCACTCGACCATGTATGACGATGCCTGGATGCCGAACATGCAGCGCATCACCTGGAATGGCATCGCGCTGCATGGCGGGCCGCTGCCCGGTTATGCCGCCTCGCATGGCTGCGTACGGATGCCTTTTGGGTTCGCGGAGGGTCTGTTCGACAAGACGCAGATCGGGATGCGGGTGATCATCTCGCCTGAGGACGCGGCCCCGGTCGATTTCTCTCATCCGGCGCTGTTCATGCCGAAGCGGGAAGCTATTGCGGCGGCGCCGAACCGTATCGGCAAGCTAGCCGCCGAGGCCGAGGAGGCGACCCGCGCTGCCGACGAGGCCAAAAAGGCTGCGGCGGCGGCAGCGAAAGAGGCCGCCTCGCTCCCTGCTTCGCTGCGCAAGCTGGAGCAGTCGAAGGCCCGCGCCGACGCCGAGCTCGCCTTTGCCGACAAGTCGCTGGCGGCCGCAAAGATCGACCAGGCTGTGGCAAAGGCTGATGAGCTCAAGCAGAAGGCGGCCGCCAAGGCAGCAGATGCAGCGACCCAGCTCGATGCCGCCAAGGCCGCTGCGCATTCGAAGCGCGATGCCGTCGCTGCCACCAAGGATGCTGCGAAGGCGGCGGCAGCCAAGAAGGCCGACGCGGTCAAGGCGGCGACCGACGCAAAACTCGCGCTCGAGCCGGTTTCGGTCTATATCAGCCGCGCGACGCAGAAGCTTTACGTGCGGCGGAACACGCACAAGCCGGCGCCGGATGGCGGCGGTGAAGTGTTCGATACCAGCATCGAGGTCCCGATCGCGATCCGCAATCCCGACCAGCCGCTCGGCACGCATATCTTCACGGCGATGGCGAAGAACGACACTGGCCTGCGCTGGAGCGTGGTCACGATCGAAAACGGCGACGGCGCCAAGAACGCGCTCGACCGCATCACCATCCCGCAGGAGGTGCTCGATCGGATCGCGCCGACCGCATTGCCGCGATCGTCGATCATCATCTCGGACGAGCCGCTCAGCAGCGAGACCAACTACCGCACCGAGTTCGTCGCGGTGCTGAGCAACCAGCCCCAAGGCGGCTTCATCACGCGCAAGCCGACCGCGCCAATGGCCATTGCAAGCGATGACAGCTGGGACAATGGCGGCAACGGCTTCGGCTTCTTCTTCCAGCAGCGCGATCCGTATCCGCAGCCGGTCAATCCGCGCCGGCGCGGCCAGTACCAATACTATCAACCGGCGCAGCCGATGCCGCGGAGCTTCTGGTAGGACCCCGAATTACGGGCGCGCCGAAAGTGGCGGTTGGATCTGCACTGTCCGCCGCTCATTGGCGGCAAAACTCCTTGGAGCTGAGCCGCTATCGTTCGGGCGAGAGGGCCCGGCCGATCACATGGTCGAGCGAGACGCGCCCCGGCCCGTAGGCCATGATGCCGAGGGCCATCGCCGCCCAGGTGATGTGCACCGGCCAGCCGTCGGGCACGGTAAGTTCGACGATGACAGTCATGAACAATAGCCCGAGCGCGGCGAAGCGCGTGCCAAGGCCGAGGATCAGCAGGATTGGAAACATGATCTCGCCGCAGCCCGACAGGAAGGCCATCACCGTCGGCGCAGGATAATGATAGGGGCCGCCGGGGAGGTGCAGCATGAATTCGTCGGTGAACAGCGTCACCGCGGTGTCGTTCAGCTTGAGGAAGCCGCCCCATTTGAGGATGCCGGAGCGCCAGAACGGCACGGCCAGTGCGAAGCGAAGCACGAGCTGCACGATCGAGGGCGATGCGATGGTCTGCACCAGATGATTGGCCTTGTCGATGAGGAGCCCGAGCGCCGGCAGGCTGCTGCTGTCCGACGACATGCGTTGATCCGCGATCATCGTGCGTCTCCCAAAGCAATCGAGGTGAATGCACCCGCCTCGATCAGGCCGGCGATGTTCGAGGCGAGGTCGAAATCGGGCGCCGCGTCCAGCGCCGACGCAGCAGCCTCGCCGAGCGGCCGGGCCGACATCAGATTGGTCGCGAAAACGGCGCCGCCGGGCGGAAGGTGCCGGACGGTGACGTCGAATTCGGCGCGCGTGATCAATGCATCCTCCGGCGTCGACCCGTCGATGCGTTCGACCGGTGCGGTGTCGCGGTTGGCGGCGAATATCGTCACCGCCGAGAATTGCGAGCGCACGATTCCAGCGGCGGGATGCGGGATGAAAACCAGGTCGGCCAGCCGATCCAGTGCGACCGCAGCGAGCCGCGCCGGCGACAACGGCGCGGCGTCCCGTGCGTGGTAGGCGTCGAGCCAGCCACGTTCGATGCGGGCAACGTCGGCGAGCCAGGGCAGTTCGCGCGCATGTTCGTAGCCCTCAATGAACGCGGGGAAGTCTCGGCCATAGTCGAACAGCAGCGGCGAGGTCGGCGGAGACTTGCGGATGTGGCAGCGCGCCGCGGCGCGGAAGAAATCGGGGCCGGTGATGCGCTGCACCGCCGGATAGATCGCGGCGAGTGCCTCGATCAGGCTGACCGTGACGTTGTTGCGGTAGACGTCGTAGCGCCGTCCGGCTGATCTGCCATCTCGGCCCGCGACGTCCGGCGGCGCAGGTCGCGTTGGATCGAGCAGCCCCCGCGCGAAGACCGTGGCAAAAGTCTGGTTCTGCTCAAGCGGCATGACGGCCTGCCGGCAGCGCGCTGGATGCGCCGCGGTCGAGGATCGCCTGCGCGGCGGCGGCTTCCGCTTGCAGGACGGCCCAATCGGGAATCTTGCTGTCCCATTCGATCAGCGTCGGCACCGGGCCGCGGCGCTCGATGACGATCTCGAACAGCGTCCACACGGCGTCCGCGACCGGGCCATCATGACTGTCGATCAGGAGCAGCGCGCCGCCGTCGTCCGCCTGTTCGGCATGACCGGCGAGATGAATTTCCGCGACATGCGACAGCGGAAAGTCCGCCAGATAATCCAGGGCTGAAAATCCATGATTGGCGGCGGAGACGAAGACGTTGTTGACGTCGAGCAGCAGCCGGCAGCCGGTGCGCTGCGCGACGCCGCGGATGAAGTCCGTCTCGCTCATGGTCGAGTCGCGGAACGCGACATAGGTCGACGGGTTCTCCAGCAGGATGGGGCGCCGGATCGCCTCCTGCACCTGGTCGATGTGATCGCAGACGCAGCGCAGCGTCGCCTCCGTATATGGCAGCGGCAGAAGATCGTTGAAGAAGCTGGTCTCATGCGTGGACCAAGCCAGATGTTCTGAGACCAGCGCCGGCTGGTAGCGCGCGACCAGGCCGCGAAATCGTGCCAGATGCACCTTGTCGAGCGGCTGCGGGCCGCCGATCGACATGCAGACGCCGTGCAGTGAAAGCGGATGGTCGCGACGGATGGCTTCAAGCGCGCGATGCGGCGGGCCGCCCGCGCCCATGTAGTTTTCGGCATGGACCTCGAAGAAGCCGCGCTGCCGGCCGGCTTCGAGAATGGCCGACAGATGCTCGGGCTTGAAGCTCGTCCCGGCGACGCCGCCGATCGGAGCGGGAAAGCGGAGAGGCACGGCCGTGGACGCATTTGTCTTGGTTGCCGTGGCCATCGTGCTCCTCCGCTTCCCTTTCTGTTTGTCGTGATGCGCCGGCTGGCCGAGTTACACCGGCTTGAGCGAGCCCTTTTTGCCGTTCGGCAGCTCGATGCTGGTGCAGGTGCCGCCCTGCACGAACTTCCACGCGTTGCCCTGGAAGTCGGCGGTTGAGGTGCCCTGGCAGGTGGTGCCCGGTCCCGCCGCGCAATCGTTCTGGCCCTTCAGCGCGACGCCGAAGCATTTTTCCTTCTTGGCAGCCGCCGCGGCATCCCCCTCGGCCTTGGTCAGCGGAGCGGCGACGGCCAGCGTCGCGAGCGCGGTGCTGACGGCGCCGGCGAGAACGAACGCAGTGACGGTATGCTTTGCAGACATCGAATATCTCCTCTCGGGATTGCATCGCCCTGTGGGCGATGAGCGCATCATCTCCTTCGTTCGTCCGCGGACAGCGTTACTGCGCAGGCCGCTCACGATTTCGTGAGACCGTTGGGTGCGGCGCACAGGCTGTGCGCTTGGGTGGGGATTAGGCGGGAAAGCGGTCGGGTAAATCCAATGCCTTGGCGCTATCGAGACCGTAGCTGGAGAGCATTGGAGGCCGCGGGCTGCAGATGCGAGACGTAACGAACGCGGGCGGCGTCGCGTAGAACGATACCGGGTGGTTTGGCCAGTTCCGGCTGGGCCGGAGAGCGGAAACAGCGATGAACGTCTTTCCCGGACGGCAGCTTGATGCGCTCGCCAGGTTGACGGTCAGCATCCGCCTTGCGGTGTCGGCGCTGGTGCTGACCGCAATCCTCCTGACCGCCGCGCTCTCCAGCCTGCTGTGGTGGCGCACGGCGGAGGCGACCAGCCGGCAGCTGGCCTCGACCATCAATGAGCAGATCGTCGCCGCCGTCCGCAAGGAGGTTGCAGCCATCGTCGCTGAGGCGCACGCCGCGCACACCGCGATCCGCACGCTGTTCCTCCAGAACGTGCTCGACACCCGCGAAGCCGACAAGCGCGAGTTCGTGTTCCTGTCGCAATTGCAATCGCAGGCCACGATCTCCTGGGTTGCCTTCGGCTGGCCGGATGGCTCCTTCTTCGCCGCCCACAAGCTCGGCGACGGACATCTGGAGATGATGGAGATCTCGCTCACGGATCACCCGGGCCAGCGACGCGTCGACGAATATGACGTGGTCCCCGGCGATATCGAATTTGCCAGCCGCCGCTTCGAGCCGACCGGCTTCCGCGTCGCCGAGCGCAGCTGGTTCAAGACCGGCATCGCCGCAAGCGGTCCACAATGGTTCCGCGTGGCCGAGCATCCGATCGGCGAGCGCCCGTCGATCGCCTTTGCCGGTCCCATCGACGTCTACCAGGAGCGCCAGGGCGTCCTTGCGATCATCATTGAATACACCAGGCTCGCGCGCTTTCTTTCGCAGCTCGAGGTCGGCCGCACCGGCGCCGCTTTCATCCTGGACGACGGCGGCGAACTCGTCGCCGCGCCCGACAAGGACGCCGACGAATTGCATCCCGCTCATGGCGAGCAGAGGCTGCTGCCGTTGGCGCAGATGGCACTGGCAAAAGCCGGCGACGAGGGGCGCAAGGACGCGTGGCGAGGCCGGCTCACCGCGAACCACGCGGCTTATGAAGTCGCGCTGACGCCGCTGCCGTTTCCGGGCTGGTCGCTTGCCACCGTCATTCCCGAGGCCGAGTTCCTCGGTCCGGTCGAGACCACGCTGCGTCGCCTGATCGTCGGCCTTGCTGTCGGCGCGGTGCTTGCGGCCGTGGCTTCGGCGATGCTGGCGCGGTCGGTGATCGCTGCGCCGCTCTCCCGCGTGGTCGGCGAACTCCGTCATGTCGAGACCTTTGCGTTGGAGCAGGTGCGGCGTCACCCATCGCGGCTGAAGGAGATCGCGAGCCTGTCCGGCGCGATCGCCGAGATGGCGGCCGGGCTCTCCGCCTTCCGAAAGTTCATTCCGGCCGATCTCGTCCGCTCGCTGCTGCGCCAGGGCGTCGAAGCCAAGCCGGGCGGCGCCATCCAGGAGCTCAGCGTGATGTTCATCGACATCGCCGGCTTCACCGGCCTGTCGGAGCGGATGGGCGATCGTGTCGTGCCGCTGCTGTCGCGCTATCTCGATCTCGCCTCGGAAGCCATCGTCGCCAATGGCGGCACCATCGACAAGTTCATAGGCGACGCCGTCATGGCGTTCTGGGGCGCGCCTCGGCCGCAGCGCGATCATGCGCTGTCGTGCTGCCGTGCCGCGCTCGGCTGCCAGAGGGCGATCGCGCAGTCCGGCCTTGCGGACGATCTCGGCCATGCCCTCCAGATCCGCATCGGCATCAATTCCGGTCGCATGCTGGTCGGCAATATCGGATCGGAGCTGCGCCTGAACTACACCGTGATCGGCGACGCCGTGAACGTCGCAAGCCGGCTCGAAGGCGCCAACAAGTCCTATGGCACGCAAATCCTGATCGGCGAGGCAACCGAACGCCTGGCTCGCGGCGCCATCCTCGCGCGCGAGATCGACAGCATCGCGGTGTACGGGCGCGAGGAGGGATTTTCGGTCTACGAACTGATCGGGCTTGTCGGGGAGGAAAGCAGCGAGGAGACCAGCTGGATCGGGCGCTACGAACAGGGCCTCGCCAACTATCGCGCACGCCGGTTTGCCGCGGCGCTGGCCGATTTCGAAGCCGTACTGAAGGAGCGCGGCCACGATCGTCCAGCCGAGCTGATGCGCGAGCGTTGCCGGCAATTGGAGGAGGCCGCACCCGATACGTCGTGGCGGCCGGTCGCTGCGCTGACGACGAAGTAGCCGCGAAGCGAGCGTCACCTGGTCTTTCCTCAAATCCATTGGCAAAACTGGCCCGTCCCGCGCATGATGCGTTCGGCGATCGCTTCTCGCAGTTTCGGGCAGGCTCCAACACATGAAAACCACGCTGCTGACACCTGAGAACTACACCCGCTCGCCGTGGAAGAACGGTGGCGGCGTCTTCACCGATATCGCGGATGCCCATCGCGCCGATGCGCCGGTGAAGGATTGGGACAGCCTGCTCTGGCGCTTCGCCTCGACGCCGATCGTGGCGCCCGGTCCCTTTTCCTACATGCCCGGCATCGACCGCTTGCAGATGGTCGTCGGCGGGCGCGGATTGGTACTCAAGGCCGGCGACCGCGAATTCGACGAGCGCGAGCCGTTCACGACCGTGCGCTTCACCGGCGAGCTTGCGATCGCGACCGAGCTCGAGGCCGGTCCGGTCGAGGTCGTGAACCTGATGGCGCGGCGCGGTGCGGTCGAGATCGAGCTTGCGGCGCTCAGGGAGCCCGGCGAACTGCACTTGTCCGCCGGAACGCATCTCGTCTACGCGGCTTGCGGCGATTGCAGCATCCGTCTCGATGGAGCGGAGTTTGCGATTCCGCAACAGTGTACCTTGAAGGTCGAACTGGTCAGGCCCTCGCAGCTCACGCTGGCCTTGGGCCTGGCGGTGCTGGCGTCGATCGAGATCGCCGGCTAAGCCGCAATCCTGCTGCTACGCGCTTGGCCCGGTGCGCACAATCCGTGCAGTTGGCTAGGTTGACGCCGTGGGGCCGGAGCACGATATGTCTCCCGATGCAGACCGCCGCCAAGAGGCCGGATATGAACGAGCCGTCGAACAGCAATTCCGTCACCACGCCTCCCGGCGGCGACGTCGTCGACTGGCTGACCAACGGCACCCGCGACGAGCGCTTCATCGACAATATCTTCGCCGAGATGTGCATCCGGCTGCAGCAAGCCGGCATTCCGCTGAAGCGGTCGACGCTTCACGTCCTGATCCAGCACCCGCAATGGCTCGGCGCCCGCATCATGTGGTCCGACGGCATGCGCGAGGCGGAGATCGCGCGGGTCGACTACGATGTCAGGGAGCGGTCGGAATATATCGGCAGCCCGGCCAACGAAATCCATGACGGTGCAACCGAGCTGCGGGAAAATCTCGAACAGGATTCCTCGCTCGGTCGCAAGCACGCCATCTACGACGAGATGCGCGCGAAAGGCCTGACCGACTATGTGGCCTGGCCGCTCTACCATACGCTCGGCAAGCGGCACATCGTCACCTTCGCGACCGACCGGCCCGGCGGATTTGACGACGCGCATGTCGCGGGCTTGAAGCGCGTGTTGCCGGTGCTGGCGCTGGTCAGCGAGATCCGCGTCAAGAACCGGCTGGCGCGAACCCTGCTGGAAACCTATGTCGGCTCCCATGCCGGCGAGCTCATCCTGGCCGGCGCCACCCGCCGCGGCACCGGAACGACGGTGCGCGCCGCGATCATGATCTGCGACCTGCGCGATTTCACCAAAATCTCCGACAACTGGCCGCGCGACGACGTCATCGATCTCCTCAACGATTATTTCGACGCGATGTCCGAGCCGATCGCGCGGCATGGCGGAGAAATCCTGAAATTCATCGGCGACGGCCTGCTCGCCATCTTCCCGCTCAGCCAGTCCGGCGCGTGCGCGAACTTGCTGTATGCGGTGACCGAAGCGCGCCAGGCCATGGTTGCCCTCAACGAAAGGAACAGAGCGACCAGCCGTGCGCCGCTGAACTACGGCATTGGCGTCCATGTCGGCGACGTCATGTACGGAAATATCGGATCGAGCACCCGGCTCGACTTCACCGTCATCGGCCCCGCCGTCAATATGGCCTCGCGGCTCGAAGCGCTCACCAAGCAATTGGGAAAGACGGTGCTGCTATCGCGCGCGTTTGCTGAGCTGGTCGAGCGGGAGTTCGAGCTGGAGCGCGTCGGTGAATACGAGGTGCGCGGGTTCAGCGAAGCGATCGAGCTGTTTGCGTATCAGGGCTGAAGACGCGATCGGTCGTTGAGGCGCGTGCGCGCGGCTCTGCCTGCTTAACGAATGGTTTCAGAAGTATCTGAAGTCGCTTCAAGCCGCGCCGAGTCGCCTGGCGCAGACCTCATGCGGCGAGGCGTGGCTTCTGGACTACAGCCAGATTGCACAGAGCCCATTAAGCCTAAGCTCCGTTTCAACGAGAACTTAGGAAACAAAATCATGAAGAAGCTTTTTGCGACACTGGCCGCGACCACGGCGCTGGTCTCCGCTGCGTCGGCAGCCGACCTTGCGGCGCACTACACCAAGGCACCCGTGGCCGCGCCGATCACCGATTGGACCGGCGTCTATCTCGGCGTTTCGGCTGGCGGCGTCTGGGGCACAAACGAGTGGTCTTCTGACGAGTCCCCTCCTTATCGGCCGGGCTCCTACAATACCTCGGGCTGGACCGCCGGCGGCATCGTCGGTGCCAACATCCAGGTGCGCAACACGGTGCTCGGGGTGGAATTCGACGGTAACTGGGCTGACGTGTCTGGTTCCAAAACCATCGGAACGCCGTTCAACGGGCTTGGCAACAGTATCGCGTCGATCGACAACAGGATCGACTGGACGGCGCATGCGCGCGCTCGCCTGGGATATTCGTTCGGCAACTGGCTGCCGTTCGTCGCCGGTGGTGCCGCGATTGCGGGCGTGCACGACAAGCTGAACTTCATTGCGCCCGTCCTGTTCAATGGCGCGGTCTATCCTGCCTACAGCAACAGCGCCACCCGCGTCGGCTTCACAGTCGGCGGCGGCATCGACTTCAAGGTGACGCCGAACGTGATCGTTCGCGGCGAATATCTCTATGACAATTTCGGCAACACCACTGGCCGTCTCGGGCCACCGACGTTCAACACCGAGGCCTTCACGCTCGACACCCATACGGTCCGCGCGGCACTCATGTACAAGTTCGACTGAACCTTACCAATCGTTCCAGTCAACTCAGCCCGGTCTCGCCAGAGGCCGGGCTCTTTTCATTGCGGGCAGGAGGCAATGACTGGCCCAGGATGCGCGCGATATCAGGGATCGCGATGCGAACAGAGGCGAGAGCCGCCGATCTCCGGTCGGGAGTCCTGTTGCCAACGCAGGATTGTATGACTACGCTTTACCCCGGAGCATGATCCGGAAAAGTGCGCAGCGGTTTTCCGAAAAGATCATGCGCAAACAACACCTAAAGACGTTGCTGCGATCGGCCGCAAATTCATGCCAAAATTCCTTCGCATCGGCATCCATCAGTCGAACGTGTCCGGATACACGTCGAAGGCGTGGTGCGTCAGGCGGGTTGGCTCCGCGGTTTTCCTGAAGTGGGGCGCCGTGGAGGTCCTTGGAGCGGGAGACGGACGCAAGGTCTACTGGACGCGTCTGCCGCAGGAGAAGACTATTCGTTGTGGCACCGCGCAGCGCGCCATGGACTATGCAAAAGCCGCGATCGCGCGGCGGCGAAGCCATCGCTATGAACCGCTGGCGGGACCCATCGCGATGCGGCGGCGGTCCGCCGGCAGTAGCGCCGAGCTCAAACAGGCGCTCGCCACCATCCTGATCGTCGATATCGTCCGCTCTACCGAGAAAGCAGCAAAGCTCGGCGATGCCCGCTGGTCGCAGGTGATGGGTCACTATTACGCCGCCGTCCGCAAGGAGCTGAAGTGTTCGCGCGGCAAGGAAGTCGTGACCACAGGGGACGGCCTGCTCGCGACGTTCAAGGCGCCGGCGGCCGGCATCAGTTGCGCCACCGCGATCCAAAAGGCCGTGCGTACGCTGGGGCTCGAGATCAGGGTCGGGCTGCACGCGGGCGAATACAAGGTGAGTGGCGGCGAGGTGGTCGGTCTCGCCTTCCACATCGGCACGCGCGTCGCCGCCAAAGCGCGTGCCGGCGAAGTCCTGGTCTCGAGCGCAGTCAAGGATTTGCTGGTGTCCAAGTCTGAAATCTCGAAGTCCGAAATCCGCTTCAAGGATCACGGCGTGCACCAGCTCAAGGGCGTGCCGGAGCGATGGCGGCTGTACCGGGTGGAGGGTTGAGGGAGGCGTGCAGGAGGGGATGCCGGCAGCCGGGGCAAGGCGAATTTGGAGTCACCCGGCTCCGACGAAACAAGATCTGACAGGCAATCGATCCTTGGTGGACCCGGCAGGACTCGAACCCGCAAATGGTGATGAGAGACTGCCTGCCGCGGCCGTTCGACAGCGCGTTCACCCGGCCTATTTCAAGGTTTTCAGATAGGCGATGACGTCGGAGCGATCTCTGGACTCCGGCAATCCTTTGAAGAACATTTTCGCGCCGTGAACGTCCCCGCGCGGATCTGCGAGATAAGAATCCAGTGCGGTTGCAGTCCATGTGGACTTGTTCGCTTTCATCGCCTCCGAATAGGTGTAGTCCGGCACTCTGCCCGGCTCACGTCCCACGACGTTCCAAAGGCTCGGTCCGACCTTGTTTATTCCGATTTCCGCGGCGTGGCAGTTTTGGCAGATGTGCTGAAAGATGGCCCTTCCGGAAACCGGATCACCACTGGAATCCGCCGCAAACGCGGCAACAGAGAACGTCACCAGCAAGGCAGAAAGAATTACGCGACCCGTCATGAGAGCATCCCTTTCATCAATTTCGTTGGCCGGTTCGACGCAATCTGGAAGTACCCATCCGGTGGTAGCCCGTCCGCGGAGATCTGGAATGCATAGGTGAGCAGACCGTTCACGCGCGGTTGGATGGGTCTCTGCGCTGGGTCTCTCGATCCGCTGCCACCGTCCAGATGGTCTGTTCTGGAGGGCGGCAGCGAAAGCGAGTCATGCTTTGCGTGACGCGCACGCGTACATGTTGATTTCCATCCCGACGGCGATTTCGACGATCTTCGGAGCGTTCCAGGTCATGTTTCCCTCTTTTCAGCTTGGTGGCACCAGCGCGTGTGTTTTCCGCCACTGCATGCTTCGCGTGGCGGGCGCATTTAAGCACGCGCGTCCACCGGCGGAACTGCGATCAAGGTAGTAGGCCGGAGCGGCGCCTTTGGCGTGCAGCGGAGCCGATCGGTCTGCGGTCAAATCCATCTCGAAGCAGCACGTAGCTCCAGGTCGATTCATTGTTTGTCGAGCGAACGGCATTTGGTCGAGCAGAACTCCTGCCGCGGCGCACAAAGTTCGATTGGCAGAGCGGAATCGTGAGAGCCGTCGCTGTTGGCATGAACTACTACCTTCCGCCTATACGTGCGCGACGACGTTGCTGGCACTTTAGTTTGCGATGGGCGAAACAACGCCGCATCGATATCTCCGCGTCACCCGCCCTGAACTTGCGGACGCGGGTAACAAGAATTCTCGGAGGAAACAGATGGGACTCAGAAGCAGGAGTATCTTTGCCGGCGTTTCGTTCGCCGCCTTTGCGATGGTTGTGGCAAGCAGCGTCCAGGCCAACGATTCGGTTGTGAAGGCTGTATCGGATCCCAACGGCTGGGCAATCGCCGGGCACGACTACGGCAACACGCGCTTTAGCCCGCTCAAGCAAATCACCTCGGAGAACGTTGGCAAGCTTCAATTGGCGTACTCATTGTCGCTGGCTTCGCTTCGTTCCAACGAATCGTCTCCGGTCGTGATCGGGGACACGCTCTACGTCACGACGTCGTGGGGACCGAAATATGTCTACGCCGTCAACGCCGCCACCGGGGCGCAGAAGTGGACGTACCAGCCGGACATACCGGATGACGTGCTGCAGTACGCTTGCTGCGACGTCAACAACCGTGGTGTCGCCTACGCGGATGGCAAGATCTTCATTGGCCGCCTCGATGGCAAGCTCACAGCGCTTGATGCCGCCAGCGGCAAGGAGCTTTGGACTTCGAAGGTCGTCGACTACAAGCAGGGTTCGGTCATCACCTCGCCGCCGCTGGTTGTTCGCGACAAGATCATCACCGGCTTCGGCGGTGGCGAGTATGGCGTCCGCGGCGCACTTCTGGCGTTCGATCTGAATACCGGCAAGCTGCTCTGGCAGACCAATACCGTTCCGGCACCGGGCGAGCCCGGCAGCGAAACGTGGAAGGGCGACACCGGCCTTCATGGTGGCGGCGCTGCGTGGCTGGTCGGCTCCTATGATGCCAAGACCGATACGGTGTACTGGGGGACCAGCAATCCGGGACCGTGGAATACCGGCGTCCGTTCCACTGGGGATGGCAATTTCGGCAAGCTGACCAACCTCTACACCGCATCGACCCTCGCCATCGACCCGAACACCGGCAAGATCAAATGGCACATCCAGGGTACGCCGGCCGATGCCTGGGACTACGACGGCGTCAACGAACTGCTGCTGACCGATCTGAAGATCGGCGGCGCCAATACGCCGGTTCTGATGAAGGCTGATCGTAACGGCTTCTTCTTCGTCGCCAACCGGGAAACCGGCAAAATGATCTCGGCCGAAAAATACGTCTACGCGAACTGGGCGAAGAAATTCGACATCAGCACCATGCGTGCCGAGGAAGATCCCGAGAAGCGTCCGGGTCCCGGCCATCCTGCCAAGGACATCTGCCCGAACCTGATCGGGGGCAAGAACTGGCAGCCGATGTCGTTCAATCCGCAGACAGGCCTCGTCTACATTCCGGCCAACAATGTCTGCATGGATTGGTCGGTGAGCGATGTCAGCTACAAGCGCGGGGTGTTCTATCTCGGCGCCGAATTCCCGACCAAGGAAGGGCCCGGCGGTTTCCTCGGCGAATTGGTCGCCTGGGATCCGATCGCCAACAAGAAGGTCTGGAGCATCAAGGAAGACCTGCCTTTCAATGGCGGCACGCTGAGCACCGGCGGCAACCTCGTGTTCTCCGGCAATCTACACGGCGATTTCCGCGCCATCGATGCGAAGAACGGCAAGGTACTGTGGAGCAAGAACCTTGGAAGCGGAATCGGTGCGGGTCCTGTGAGCTACTCGGTGGGCGGCAAGCAGTATGTCGCCATTGTCGTCGGACGCACGGCCGCCCTTCCAGCCTTCCTCGGTGAGATAGGCAAGAAGATGGTGGCAGCTGCGCCCGAAGGCGGCGCCCTGTTCGTCTTTGCTCTGCAATAAGACTTTGCTCTGCAATAAGACAAATGAGTGGAGGCAGCAGTGATCCGCGCAGTTCCAAACGCAGCTCGTGTTTCAAGGTACGGCTCCCGGTTGGAGAAGGTTGCTCGAGCGCTACTGCTGTCCACAATCATGGCGACGCCGGCTCTTCGAGCCGGCGCCGATGAAATACGGCCGTTGCGCCTCTGCGCGGATCCGACGAACTTGCCGTTCTCGAGCGATGACCCGGCAAGGCCCGGCCTCTATCTTGAGATCGGCCAGTTGGTCGCCCGGAAACTGGAGCGGCCGGTGACCTACAACTGGTACAAGTCCTACTTCGGCAAGCGAACCGTTCGTGAAACGCTGTTGAGCAAACAGTGCGACGCCATGATTGGTTTGCCGCAGGTGGACGATTTCATGGGGCCTGCCGTCATCTTCTCGAAGCCGATCGCGCGGGAAGGTTACGCGCTGGTGAGCGCGAAGGGCGGGACCATCGCGGGCATCGACGATCTGAAGGGATTGCGCGTCGCCGTACAGTATCAGACCGTGCCGCAAAACCTGCTCGCGCTGCGCGACGAGATCGAGAAGGTGACCGTATTGAGTCCCGACGAAGGAATGAAGATGCTCGATCAGGGAAAGGTCGACGTCGCTTTTATCTGGGCTCCGGTGGCCGGTTGGCTCAACACCACCGCCTACGGAGAAAAGTACCAGATCAGAACCACGGCTGGCGAGGGGCTCGTGTGGTCCACCGCGATCGGCTTTGCGAAAGCGTCGACGGGCCTTCGGGATGATGTTAACGTGGTTCTACCGTCCCTGCAGGAGGACATCGACAGGTTGTTCGTGAAATATGGCGTGCCGAGCGACACGCCGGTCAAATTCGGTGAGCTCAGCCATCCGCTTCCCGTCGCTGATGCGGTTCTGAACGAACCTGTGACCGTTGGCCAATCGACCGGCGACAGCAAACCCGCCGAAGCGAAGGTTACCGCTTCCGGGGACATATCGGCCGGCCACGAGCTGTTCAACGGCACGTGCGCGCACTGCCACGGGCCTGACGGCGTGCAGGCCGAGAAACGTATCAACCTGCGCCTGCTGAAGAAGCGATATGGCGAAGACATGGAAGCGACGTACTGGAAGACGGTTCATGACGGACGGCCGTCCAAAGGGATGCCCGCCTGGAGAGAAGTGTTCGGCGACGATGAGCTTCGAAATGTCTTTGTATATCTGCAGACGTTGCAAGAGGCGGCCGACGGTTCGAATTAGGACTGCCGGGCAGGATGCCGCGGGCGCTACAGCCTGGATGCAGCCAATGCTTCGGGTGTGGCTCTCATGATGGGCTTCCTCATCATCGATGATCATCCGTTGTTCGGCGAAGCGCTCGGCAATGCAATCCGGATTTCGCATCCGGACGCCCGAATTTTCGAGGCGGCCTCGATCCGCCAGGCGCTGAGTATCCTGGCGACGGAGCGCAACATCGATCTTGCGCTTCTTGATCTTCTGCTGCCGGATGCCGTGGGATCTTCCGGCTTTCTCAGATTGCGCGGCAGCCATCCGAAGCTGCCGATCCTCATTGTATCCAGTGTTGAAGATAAACCGACGATCCGCGAAGCGCTCGCGATGGGGGCGGTCGGCTATCTCTCCAAATCGACCTCCGTCGGCGAACTGTCGAATGCAATCGCCCGGATTTTGAGCGGCTCAGTGTCCGCACCGAAAGCGTACGCGGCAGCGGGCACGACCGTGCAAACCGAAGCGGCCCTGCGCGAGAAAATCAGGAAGCTGACGCCGCAGCAGGTCCGCGTGCTGCATCTGCTCAGGAACGGCCTCCAGAACCGCGAGATTGCCACGGAGCTCAAGCTGGCGGAGTCTACTGTGAAGGCGCACGTGACCGAGATTCTACGCAAGCTCGGGCTCTTCAGCCGTAACAAGGCGATTATTGAAATCGGAAAGATTGCCTGGCCGTCGCCGGCTCCCTGTCAAAGCGCGAGGGGCGAGCGGGAAAGGCCCTCTTGACCGAGGTAGCTGGAATTCGTTGGGGGCTTTTGGCGGGCTTGGCGGAGCGGCAGGCTCCGCCGGCGGGCTGATCGCTCCGCTATAGGCTTCGTTCCGTCCTTGCGATAATGTGCCGATCGTCACGAACGAATTCCGCCGTCCTGAGGGCCGGCTGAACGACGCGATCGGCCGCCAGCATGCCGACGCCAGGCGAGGCAAATGCAGTGAGGTTGCTTGTCGTCGAGGATCACCCGCTGTTTTGCGACGCCCTGCTCGGCGTCATAGCCGCCGCCTTTCCGACCGCCGAGGTGTTTCGGGCAATGTCGATCGACGGCGCACTTGAGATCCTTGCCTCCAAGCGCTCCATCGATATCATTTTGCTCGATTTGTCGATGCCCGGCACGACCAGCCTGCTGGGTGCGTTCCGCGTTCGTGCCGCAGCTCCGAAAAGTGCGCTGGTCATTGTTTCGGCGCACGACAGCGCCCGGATCGTGGGATACGCGCTTGCGCTCGGCATTTCCGGCTATGTCCCGAAATCGACCCCGAAGACCGAGCTGGCTCATTCGATCCGCTCAATTTTGGAGGGGGAGGTCTATGTTCCGAAGCGCCTCCATGGGCGCGCGGCAGCCAAGCGTGCCGGCGCCGAGATCCAGCCCCTGCTGCGCCAGCTGTCGTTTCTCACCTCCCAGCAGCTTCGTGTTCTCGACATGATTTGTCGAGGTTTCCAGAACAAGCAGATCGCTTACGAGCTGGGTATCTCCGTCACAACGGTCAAAGTTCACGTCACCGACGTGTTGCGAAAGCTGGGCGTTCGAAGCCGCACCAATGCAATCATCGAACTCTCCAGACTGGATCTGGCGCGATCAGAACGTAGCGCGCCGACGACCACTCGCGACTCCGGAACTGCGACGCAATCTTGACCGGTGCGGCCGCTCAGTAGGCTCGCATCTGCCTGCAGGCCGTTCACGTCAACAGAAAGGAGAGCAGGGACCGCATCTCGGCTGGCTTGACGGGCTTTTTCAGCAGCTCATGCCCGAAGGATGCGGCGTCCGAGGCAGCCTTGGCGGAATAGTCGGCCGTCACGATGATCGCCGGAACGTTGGTCTTGATCGCGTTGCGTATCTCCTCGACCGCTTCGATGCCGGTTTCGCCGGCGTCGAGGTGAAGGTCCGCGATGATGACGTAGGGAATTTCGTCAAGCGCCCTGATGCTGTCGAGTGCGTCAGCGGCCGACGTCGCAATGGCTACGTCGCACCCCCACTTTTCCAGCAGGCTGGCCAGCCCCTCGGCGTTGGACAAATCGTTTTCGATCAGGAGGATCCTCGCATCCTCCATGCCCCCGAAGGCGGACTCGGAAACGACAGGTTCCCGGCTCGAAGCGGCTTCCTCGGGTGCGGAGGTACGAGGCACCGTGACGCCGAACATCGAGCCTCGCCCCGGGCGCGACTTCAGATGGATCTCATGATTGAGTGCGGTCGCGAATCGCCGAACGATCGACAGGCCGAGGCCGATGCCCGCATCGGCGCCGATACTGGTTTCCCCGCGCTGAAATTCCGTGAAGATGGCTTCGCGCTGGGCCTCGGGAATGCCAGGACCCGTGTCGTGCACCTCTATGCTGAGATCGGCGCCCTTGAGTCTGCACCCCACGAGCACGCGTCCGCGCTGCGTGTATCGCAAGGCGTTGGCCAGAAGATTCTGCAGAATTCGCCTCAACATCATCGGATCTGACAGCACGGTCTCGGCGCAGGGTTCGATCCTCAGAACAAGCTGACGCTTTGCCGCGACGGGGGCGAACTCCTGCTGCAGCGGTTCGAACAGCGTCGAGATCGAAACCGGACAAATTTCCGGCTTGAGAACACCGGCGTCGAGTTTGGAAATATCCAGAAGCGTCCGGAGCAGATCTTCCAGTGTCGCAAGCGAACGGTCGATCTGCTCGGTGAGCAGGAGCCCCTTCGGTGAAGCGATCATTTCGTCAAGCGCGGACAGCGTCAGCCGCGCGGCATTCAGCGGTTGCAGGAGATCATGGGTCACGGAGATGAGGACCGACGATTTCAGCGAGCTGGCTGCTTCCGCCTGCTGCTTGGCCTGCGAGAGAAAGCCGTTGGTCTTTTCCAGCGATAGCAGGGCCTGTTTGAGCTGCTGCGTTCTGCTGCGAACCTGCTGGTCGAGGGAGATTGCCGTTTCGAACAGCGAAAATGCGTTGAGTTGCTGATCCGTGGAACGTTCCACGCGCGACATCAGAGCCGCGTTGATTTTTTGGAGCTTGGCTATCTCGCGTTCGAGCGATGCCGTCCGGTTCGGCTCCTCGGCGCTCACGGTGCGATCCTTCGCCTTCCGATCGCAACGCCCGTCAGCGTCTGATTGACGTGCATGGACCGGTATTGCTCACCATACGTCTGGAACCCGACGAGGTTGTGTCGGCGATACAGCTCGGACATTTCCCGCGACAACTGGTGTTGTTCGACGGCGAGCCGGCGCAGGACACATTCGAAGCCAATGAAGATGGAGACGTCGCCCAGATCGTCGGTCAGCTCCTTGAAAAGGTCGTGGGTCGCGTCGATTGGATCTCGGACCTGCGCGACGGTGAGGACCATTCCTTCGTCGATGGCGCAAAAGAATCGAAGCGCGCCGTCGCCATCCATGCGCTGGATCGAGCGGGCATAGTAGGAGCCGCCAACCCGCACCAGAACCGGGTGCGCGGCAAAGGACAGCGCATCAAGCTTGGTATCGCCAATCCCGACGGCGCGGGAATATTCTATCGCCGCCGGCTCGGCGTTGATTTCCCTGACGATCCGGCGCTCGATATCCGCTTCCGTGACCACCATCTTGGCGGATGTCGGTTCGAAATGGTCGCATTTGAAAAGCCGGAACGGCAGGCGCGTCTTGATCAGTATCAGGATGGCCGCGTCGGAATGGGCGCGTCCGTCGTAGAAGATCCATGATTTGTCAAATCGCAATCCGTCGCCGGCCGATCCGCCCACCACCGGAATGTCTTCCAGCGAGGTATAGATCGCTGACATGAGCGCCTCTTCGCGCTGGCACATGCCGTCGATGAACACGAACCCGAACGCTTCCTCGCCGCAGTCCCGCTGTTCGGTGCAGCGGGTGAAGTCCTGATGCAGCTCGCTGCAGATCGACCGCCCATGATCAACTCGAAAGGTCGACAAATCGGCAAAGGGCCGGGCCGCGATGGTGAAGTCCTCTGCGCAAAAGCCCATCGCGACGACGCTGTCCTCGTCCCAGCCACCGGGTGCAAGTTCACCCGCGGTGGTGCAGCCGAAAATCGGCGTGCCGGGAACTCGGCACGTCAGTTCTTCGATGAATATTGCAGGATCATAAAAGGGGGAAACGAACACGATGATCATCGCAAGATCCAGAAACGCAAGCTGCCGGGCAATGTCCTCGGCTGCTTCGCGCGGACCCACGGCCTTCGCTTGCGCGACGACAATGCTGTCGCCGACGCTGTTTTGCGTGCCTCCCAAAGGCTATTCCCCCTTCGCACGGGATTTTGCTTGTCTTTTAACGGTAGTAGTTTTTCTCCCCCCGATCTTGATCTAACGCAAGGTCCTTTTTCGCGGCGAAGGAGGCTGATTGTCCGAGCTTCTGTGTTTGAGACTTCCGCTTCCGGCCCGAAGCAAATTGAGCGAATGCACCAACCGCGCACGCGCCCCATTTGCTCACGCATTTCGGTGCGCGAGTTCTCACGTGGTCGCAGCCGACCGCGAACCACCAAGACGATTGTACTCCGCGAGAAATCTGTCGTTTGGCAAATTGCCGTCCTCACTGCGCGAATATTCCGCTTTCAACCCGTTGAGAAAGAACATTTCGTGCACGCGCTCGTGCTTGGCCTCGATGGGACCGCGCGGCTCAAGCTCGAACAGTCCCTGGACGTGTCCGGCCACGGATTCCGAGACGTTGATCCGCCCCGCTATTCCAAGCGCCTCCATGAACCATGCAGTGTTGACCGCATCGCCCCAAATATCGAAAGTCAGCCTGTGGTTGCCCACGACACCGGAAATCACCGGTCCGGTATGGATGCCGATGCGCAATTGCAAGGCGTATTCCCTCTCGTATCGTGCCTTGAACTGATCGACTTTGGTCTGCATCTCCAGCGCGGCCAGACAGGCATCGATCGAGTGCCGCCGGTCGGGCGAAAGCACGCCGGCAACCGCCATATAGGCGTCACCGATGGTCTTGACCTTCTCCAGGCCATGGCGCGCGCCGATTTCGTCAAAGGCCGTAAAATACTCATCGAGGAGATTGATGAGCCTCACCGGCTCGGTCCGTTCGGCCAGCAGCGTAAACCCCTGGATATCTGCAAACAGGATAGTTGCTGACCGGGTGTATTTGGGCCGAACCCTGCCGCTCCGCTTCAGTTCGTCCGCGATCGGCGCGGGCAAGACATTGCGGAGCAGCTCTTCGGTACGCGCTTTCTCGGCAGCAGCCTTGAGATCCAGTTCACTGATGGTCTGCTCGTACGCGATCAGCTTCCTGCGGAGCTCCAATTGCGCCAGCACCTGATGCGACAGCCTTCGCAGCGATTCAGTCTGCTCGAAGGAAAGCTGGCGCGGTTCGAAATCCATCACGCAGAGCGTTCCGAGCGCATAGCCATCGTCCGTAATGAGCGGCATGCCGCAATAGAAGCGGCACGGCGGCTCCAGCGCGACCATCGGGCTGTTCTCAAACCGCGGGTCCCGCTTCAGATCGGGAACGACGAATAGGTCGGTACCGCAAATCGTCGTCGTGCAGACAGCATTGCCGCGCGGCGCGTCGGCCATCGCGGCTGGAAGTCCATATCTCGCCTTGAGCCAGCGCCGGTCATCATCGATGAAGCTGATATAGGCGACCGGGCAGCCACAGATTTGCGCCGCAAGCTCGGCAATTTCGTCGTAAACAGTTTCAGGCGCGCTATCGATGATGTTTAGCGCGCGCAGGGCAGCCAACCGATCAGTTTCGTTTGCGGGCGTCGGGAACGGCACAGCTGGTCTCCGCGACGGAAAACCTGGCCGGAAGCCTCCTCTGCAGGGAAACCGGACCCTGCCGCTCTCAGGCGGCCAGGCGGCGCTACTAGCGTCATTATTTGGGGAAGGGCCGCGCGTGCGACAAGTGGCGCTCTACCAACCTACGGGCACTGCGCGGTTTCCGGCAACCGTGAGTTCCGCCAGCGCGGCTCGAGCGCGCCATTCTGCGGCCTTCCGAAGGAAATCTACCTTAGTTTCGGCGGAAGCGGCTGCGGATTGAGCATGACGTGAGAAGCCTTTGAATTGATCGACGTCTCCACGCTCTGCCTTGGCGGCAGCGGGTGCGGATTGGGTGTGATGTTGGATCCGCGAGATGCAGTCCAGCCTCCCCTGGATTGTTTCCCGGAGACGATGATGATCGATTTTTCAGCGCCAGGCTGGCCGTTCCTCACGCTGGAGGCGTCCGCGACCATTATCGCCGAACCGTGCCCGGTTCTGGATATGTCGAATGCTTGCTGATCGTGCCCCGCGTCGGCAGCAAGGGCCACATTGCTCACGAGAACGGCTGACGACAGGATGGATACGAAAGAGAGGGACATGATCGGAATCCTGGGTTGTTGACGGGCACAGGATACGACGTTCGAACATTCGCGAATGCGATCTTGGTCACATTGGCGAGAGACATCCGTGGCGCGATCCGGCCCTTCGCGGCGCCTTCCGAATCTCACAAATGCAGGTTGTTCCGGCCCGGTACGCCTAGTCGGCAGGGGTCGATCAGCCGCGCGTCTTGCGTATGTAAATGGCTTGGCCAAGGAGCATGAGTGGAGTGCTCAGGAACATGAACACGATGCCCAGCATGATCAATTGGTTGCGGAATACCGAGCTTGCAGATTCTGCGACCAGGAAGACAGAGGTACAAATGAGACCTCCAGCGATGACTGAATAGAGCACGCTGAGGACCGCCGCTATAACAAGGACCGGCTCAGGTCTGCCTCATGTCGATTGCTTGCGATATTCGGCAGGCGTGAGGTTCATGTGTCGGCGAAAGACCCGGTTGAGGTGGCTCTGATCCGAAAACCCGCTGAGCAGCGCGATCTCCTTCAGCGCCAGGCGGTCCTTGCGCAGATGCTGGCAGGCGCGTTCCACCTTGCGGCTCAGCACATAGGCATGGGGCCGCATTCCATAGTGCACATGGAATTTGCGGGCGAACTGCACCGGCGTGCAGTTGCAGATGTTGGCCAATTCCTCGAGCGTGATGTTCCTGGAGATGCTCTGTTCGATATAGTCTTCGATCAGCCGCGCATGGGCAGGCCTGAAGCGTCCCTGCGAGCAGGGCATCTTGAATTGCACCGAGGCATATCTTCGCAGGATGTGCACGCTGGCCTGAAGCGCCAGCGCATCGTAGCAGAGGCGGCCGCCCGGTCCTCCCGCAGTAACCTCTTGCACCATCTGGTCGCCGATCCAGGTCAGGACGGGATCTTCGATCTTTAGCAGGTCGTGCAGTTCGACCGCTTCCGCGTCGCGATCGAAGGCCTCGCCCGCGGTCTTTGTCATCAGGGTCGGTGAAATGTAGAAATGACTGACTTCGAGATCGTGGCTCCATCGCCAGTTCGAAGCTTCCGCGCGCGTGAGCAGCGTCGTGACACCTCGGCCGACGTGATCTTGCTTCCACGCGCCGGTGACGCGGCGGTTCATCGCCGTGACGCCTTCGCGGTAGATGACGATCAGAAAGTTCTCGGACGGCGGGACCCAGATGTCGGATGGCGCATAGCGGAACACCCGCAGCCGAAAGTCGGCCTTTCCCACCGCAGAACTGTCCAACATCAATTTGCCAGGCGCGTAGCGTGGCAGCTCCTCGACCGTAATGAACTGGCCCATCGCGCGAGCCTCCCTCCTCTGCGGCGCGGTTGACCGCTTCTTCTTCTCATGCCGAACAGCTGCGAGGCAGCATAAGCTGCTTTTGCCTTTTGCCAAGCAAACTGCGTCCAGATCCGCCCCTTGGGTCCGCGGCACCGGCGGCCTCGTTCAAAGGATTGTCGGTTTTGTTCAAGCCTCAGGCGCAGACAACCTCGTAGCTTGCCGCAGTCCAGGCCGCGCGGAACGAACGGCACAAGCGCCGCAAGCAGAACAAGCCCATCCGGTCGAGCCGTCGGGATCAACAATGACGCGATGCACCATCATCCGGTCACAGCACGGATGGGGAAGACCACGCGCTCTTACACCCTAGGAGGGGAAAATGGCAGAACCCGTGACCAAGTCCAACGGAAGCAACGGCGCGCATGTGACGGCGAAATTCGATGCCGTGGTCGTTGGCGCCGGCGTCGCCGGACTCTATCAGCTCTATCGCCTGCGCGAACAGGGATTGAACGTCAGGGTGATCGATGCGGGGTCGGGCGTCGGCGGCACCTGGTACTGGAATCGCTATCCTGGCGCGCGCTTCGACTCCGAAGCCTATATCTACCAGTACCTGTTCTCCGAAGAGCTCTACAAGGGATGGAGCTGGAGCGAGAAATTCCCGGGCCAACCCGAGATCGAACGCTGGCTGAACTACGTCGCCGACCGTCTCGATCTGCGCAAGGACATCCAGTTCGGTACGACGGTCAAGAGCGCTCATTTCAACGAAGCGACCCAGCGCTGGCTGGTCACGACCGACAAGGGGGACCTGATCGACACCCAGTTTCTGATCACCTGTTGCGGCATGCTCTCGGCCCCGCACGTGTCCTTTCCGGGACAGGAGACGTTCAAGGGACAGTTGTTCCATACTGCGCGCTGGCCGAAGCAGCCGGTCGATCTCGCCGGCAAACGCGTCGGCGTCATTGGTAACGGTGCGACCGGAATCCAGGTCATCCAGACGATCGCCGGCGAGGTCGGTCACCTCAAGGTCTTCATTCGTACGCCGCAATACATTATCCCGATGAAGAATCCCAAATACGGCGCGGCGGATGTCGAGGCCTACAAATCGAAATTCAAGTCGTTCACGGAGCGCCTCCCGCACACCTTCACCGGATTCGAGTATGACTTCGAGCGCGCCTGGGCCGAACTGTCGCCAGAGCGCCGCCGCGAGGTGATCGAGGATTGCTGGAATGACGGCTCCCTGAAGCTGTGGATATCCTCGTTCGGCGAGCTGTTCTTCGACGCGGAGGTCAACGCCGAGATCTCCGAATTCGTGCGCGAGAAGATGCGCGAGCGGCTCAAGGATCCAAAGCTGTGCGACGCCTTGATCCCGGCCGATTACGGCTTCGGGACGCACCGGGTGCCGCTAGAGCAGAAATTTCTCGAGGCCTTCCACCGCCCGAATGTCGAGATCGTCAGCGTCAAGCAAAATCCGATCGAACGGGTGACGCCCACGGGTATCCAGACCGCCGACGGCACCATCCACGAGCTGGACGTCATCATTCTGGCCACCGGCTTCGACGCCGGAACCGGGGCCCTGACGCGCATCGATATCAGAGGTCGCGGCGGACGGTCGCTGAAGGAGGATTGGAGCCGGGACATCCGCACCACAATGGGCCTTCAGGTTCACGGCTATCCGAATCTCTTCACGACCGCCGTGCCGCTCGCGCCTTCAGCGGCGCTCTGCAACATGACCACGTGCCTGCAACAGCAGGTCGAATGGATCGATGATTGCATCAGACATATGCGCGGCAAGGATCTGAAGGTCGTCGAGCCGACGAAGGATGCGGAAGACGGATGGGTGGCGCATCACGATGAGATCGCCAACGCGACGCTGATCGCGAAGACTAATTCCTGGTACCTGGGCTCGAACGTCGAAGGCAAGCCGCGGCGCGTTCTTTCCTACTGCGGTGGCGTCGGCGCCTATCGCCAGAAATGCGACGAGGTCGCCGCGAACGGCTATCAGGGTTTCGCCATGCATTGAGCGGCGCGAAGCGCCGTGTCGACCAACTCAATCCAATTCAGGCTGGAGCACAATCATGATCATGAATTTTGGTGCGGTGGCAGACACCGTTCTCGACGATGTCGTTACATCGATGCCGCGCGTACCCGGCATCGTCGCGATGGTGACGAACCGCCATCGTAACATCTACGAAGGCGCAGCCGGCAAGCGCCGTCTCGACCAGGCGGCCGACATGACGACCGACAGCATCTTCGCGATCTTCTCCACGACCAAGGCGATCACCGCCACGGCCGTCCTGCAGCTTGTCGAGGAAGGCAAGCTCGATCTCGAGGCGCCGGCCAAGCGATACGCGCCCGATATCGGCAAGCTCCAGGTGATCGAGGGGTTCGATGGCAAGGGCGAGCCGATCCTGCGCGCTCCGAAGCGCGACATCACCACGCGCATGCTGATGACGCACACCGCAGGCCTGAGCTATGATTTCATCAATCACACTTATAATCGGCTGGCAGAGGAAAAGGGTCAGCCGAGCGTGATCACGGCGACCAAGGCCTGCCTGATGACTCCGCTGCTGTTCGATCCGGGCGAGCGGTGGGATTATGGCACCAATCTCGATTGGTGCGGCCAGATCGTCGAGGCCATCACCGGCCGACGGCTTGGTGACGTCTTCAAGACGCGCATCTTTGAACCGCTCGGCATCAAGGACATGACGTTCGAGTTGACCGATGCGATGCGCGGGCGGCTGGCCGGGATCCATGCGAGAGGTGCCGACGGCTCGCTCACGCCGATGGATTTCGAACTGCCGGCCAAGCCCGAAGTGCACATGGGCGGCCATGGCCTTTACGGCACGGTCGGCGACTACATGCGCTTTATCCGGATGTGGTTGAACGACGGCGCGGGCGAGCACGGCCGCGTGCTGAAGGCCGAGACCGTGCGCATGGCCGAAAAGAACCATCTGGGCGACAAGAAGGTGACGCCGATTACCGGTGTCATTCCGTCGCTGTGCAACGACGCGGAGTTCTTCCCGGGCCAGTCAAAATCCTGGGCGCTGAGCTTCATGATCAATGATGAGCAAGCCCCCACGGGGCGTCCCGCCGGTGCTCTGGGCTGGGCCGGCCTTGCCAATCTGTTCTACTGGATCGATCAGCAGAACGGGGTCGGTGGGTTCTGGGCCACCCAGATTCTTCCTTTCGGGGACCCAACGTCGTTTATCGGCTACATGAATTTCGAAACGGCATTCTACCAGAGCCTGAAGCAGCGAATGGCGAGCTAGGGTTTGATGGACCGATGCGAAACTCTGGGAATTACGTGACAGTGCACTTAACTCTGAGCGTTCGAACTCGCAAAAGCGGCCGGCGCCCATAATCCCTTGCCTTTTTGCGGCACCGGCTTGCCGAGCCGCAGCTCGCGAAGCGAGCGAAGGCTGGTAGGCCCGGCAGGACTCGAACCTGCAGCCAGACCGTTATGAGCGGGAAGGAAAGTTTGCGCAGTTAGCGGCCTTTACCTTGGTATTGGGGTCATCAACTCGACATCACCGCACCCCCGTGCCTTTGCAGCGCTGGCACTTCACCACCTTGTCGCCCTTCTTGAGCAAACCTTTGCCTTCACAATTTTTGCATTTCTGTTTCTTCTTTATGTTCGGGCCTTTTTCACTGACCATGAAAGTCTCCTGCCGCTGGAGAGCGGTTAACTGGCGCTTTGTATAGGCGGAGTGGGGCGAGGGCGGTAGTCGATAATCCAGACAGTTTCAGTGACAGCGCACTAATTCATAGGTCTTCGAATCCGCGAAAGCGGCTGGTATCATTGAATGCACTGTCACCGTAATCCCTAGCCGACTTTGGCAAGCCGGTCGCCCCGCAGATTTATAGTTTCACGGCCTAGATTGCTCGAATGCTGCGAGTGCGGGTATTACGGTGACAGTGCACTTAATTGCCGAGCCTTCGACCGAAAGCGACGATGGTCATTGAGTGCACTGTCACCGTAATCCTAGCATCTGGATTGCCACCTCGCCGCAGACGATGCCGGAGGGAGCGATCCGATCCTAGCGTCAAGCATTCGCGAGGTGGCGCCGCAGCACCGGCTTGAGCAGCACCATCGCGCACAATGCTGCCAGAATGTCCATCGCAGATACCGTGTAAAGAACGGTGGACCAGGTGCCGGTCGCTTCCGTGATGAGATTGCCGATCGGGACGAGCAGAGCGGCGACGCCTTTCGAGCAATACAGCACGCCGTAGATGCTTCCGATATTCTTCGTCCCGAAGGCATCTCCCGATGTAGCGCTGAACAGGCTATAGACCTCACCCCAGGCCAGGAAGACGACGCCGCTCAGGAAAACGAAAGCCCATGGATTGCCGCCGAACGTGGCGAGCGCGGTAATGCCGAGCCCTTCCAATGAGAAGGCAACGAACATCGTGTTCTCGCGCCCGATATAATCGGAGATGACACCGAACAGCGGCCGCGAAATCCCGTTCATGATGCGATCAAGCAGGAGCGCGAAGGGCAGCGCGGCGAGGGCGAAGAAGTACAGATCGACCCTGAGATCCTTCACGCCAAGATCCTGCGACATCGGCCCGAGCTGCGCGACTGCCATGAGGCCGCCGGTCACCGTCATCGTGAACATCACGAACAAGACATAGAAGACAGGCGTCTTGGCGGCTTCGAGCAACGTGTAATCGCGTCGGCTTTGCGGAACGGTCGTCGAGGGTCGCGTTTCACCCGCTTGCGGAGCCCGCAGCGCCAGCGAGGCGAGCATGATAATGATACCCTGGATCAGGCCGTACCAGAAGAAGGCGGCCTGGAATCCACCATTGGCGATCATGTTGGCGATCGGAATGATGGTGAGAGCGGATCCCGCACCGTAGGCTCCCGCAGTGAACCCAACCGCAAGCCCGCGGCGATCCGGAAACCATTTGATCGCGTTGTTGACGCAGGTCGCGTACACGCAGCCCACGCCAATGCCCCCGATTGCGGCGGCGATGTAGTAGTCCGTGAGCGAGGCGGCGTAAGAATCGATGATCCAAGCGAGCCCCGTGAAGAAGCCGCCGATGAGCACGATGATGCGCGGGCCGAAGCGGTCGATCAGATAGCCCTCGAATGGCGTAAGCCAGGTTTGCACGAGCACGAAGATCGTGAACGCGACCTGGATCCCGGCGCGCTGCCAACCGAACGTTTTCTGGATTTCCGGCACGAACAGCGTCCAGGCATATTGGATGTTCGCGGCGGCGACCATGCAGATGACGCCGAGAATGAGCTGCATCCAGCGGTAGCCCGCTTGGGCTTGCGCGCCAGGATGCGCCGTCGAGATCGTTGCTGATGACGTCATGATACCTCCGATGCTGGCACCGCGGCGGCCATCGAACCTCCTCCGTCAATGTCCCGTCACTTCCAGCTGCGCAATTGCCCAGCTCATGGCCTCCGCCGGCATCATGGGTATGACCGCCAGCGAAAGCACCAAGCCAAGGGCAGAGAAAAGGGAGACCGCTGTCAGATCGTCGTGCCCCTCATAAATCGTGTACATGGGTGCCTCCGATGCTTGGGTTGCACCGCCATCGGTAGCCCAGCGTCTGATATGAAACACTCGGAGCGGCGCTGGACCTATTCCCTCCCCGGGAGCGTCGGCGCATCGTTCCGATGTTTATCCAGCCGCCTTTGCGCCGTCTGCCGACGACGTCGAACGACAGGAGTGCGCTCGGCAGGAGCGTGTCAAATCGCGACAGAGGCGGGCGACCGACGACGAGCGGCAAAGCCGCACGGAAACGATCAATCGGTCCGACCCGTCTCACGGATGTCGTTCCACGTGACAGCGCTTGCTTTTGCAGGCGCTTGGGCGGGATACCGGGCAGTTCGAGATTATAACCGCAATCGAAGCGCGCGTCCGTGCGCTCTCATGCCGCACTCCCGGCACAGAACAATCCTTGGTCGCCGCCGAGCTCGTGGCGCTCGACCGGACGCCGATGCGAATTGGGGGCAGGCCGTTTCACGCGACAAGGCCACCGATTCTACGATGGAATGGTAGAGACCATAGTCAGATCGAACCAGGAGCGTTACCTTGCCGGGCACTGAACTACGACAATCAGTGACGAAGCAGAGCATTTCTGGTGCGGTAGCTCAGCGGGGCAATGAAATAACACCGACTAAGCCATCGTCGATTTGCTGGTGGGCCCGGCAGGACTCGAACCTGCAACCAGACCGTTATGAGCGGCCGGCTCTAACCATTGAGCTACAGGCCCCGCCGCGAGACGGCCGCGGATGTGCGGCCGGCAACGGTGCGCGGTTCGTTTACAAGGCCGGAGGCGAGGGCGCAATGCCGGCCCCGAGGCGGGAACGCCCGCCTCGCGCAGTCCAAGCGCTGCGCGTCGGTCGATTACTGGATGGATGATGATAGCATTATGCCGGTGTTTTGCCCGACGGGTCAAATGCCCCTGAGGGGCTTGTTTTTCGCTTCTGTAACCCGCTGTGATCGCGCGCCTTTTCTACTGTGCATGGGGTTGTTTTCGCGCTTTTGATTCGAGGGGGCCACCGGCCCCCCGATGTGCCGCCGGCAGAGCCCCGCGGCGGGCTGGCGCTAGTCGACCGACACCCCTGCGAACTCCACCACCTTGCGCCACTTCTCGGTCTCGTCGGTGACCAGCTTGCCGAACTCGGCCGGCGTCATCGGCTTCGGGATGCCGCCGGTCTCGGCGAGGCGTGCCACCAGCTTCGGGTCCTTCAGCGCCTCGTTGACGGCCTTGTTGAGGATCTCGACCACTTCGGGCGGCGTGCCCTTCGGCGCGGAGATGCCGTAGAAGCCGACCGATTCGAATCCCGGCACGGTCTCGGCGATCGCGGGCACGTCGGGGACGATCGGCCAGCGCTGCGGCGAGGTGACGCCGAGCGCCCGGACAGTGCCGCCTTTCGCCTGCTCCAGCGCGGAAGGAAGGTTGTCGAAGATCAGCTGCACCTTGTTGGAGATGATGTCGGGGAAGGCGATCGCCGAGCCGCGATAGGGCACGTGCACCATGTCGCACTTGGTCATCACCTTGAACAGCTCCGCCGACATGTGCACCGAAGTGCCGTTGCCGGATGAGGCAAAGGAGATCTTGCCGGGATTGGCCTTGCAGTAGTCGATGAACTCCTGGACCGTCTTGGCCGGAAACACGTTGGAGACGACCAGCATGTTGGTGAGCTGCATGATGCTGGCGACAGGGACGGTGTCGCGCAAAAAGTCGAACGGCAGCTTCTTGTAGAGCGAGGTCGAGATCGCGTTGTTGGGCGCGACGAACAGCAGCGTGTAGCCGTCCGGCGGCGAGCTGATCGCCGCCGCGGCCGCGATGTTGCCGCCGGAGCCGGTGCGGTTCTCGACGATGAATTGCTGGCCGAGACGTTCCGACAGCCACTGCGCCATGATGCGCGACACGATGTCGACCGGGCCGCCGGCGGAAAAGCCGATCAGCCAGTGCACGGGGCGGCTCGGGTAGTCGGCGGCGGAGGCGGCAGGCGCCGCGCCGAACAAGCCTGACATCAACGCAAGCCCAACAACGGCGCACCGCAAAATTCGCAACATGACGTCTCCCATTGCTTTATTGTCGTTGGGCCGCATGCTTTCATAAAAACCGCCCGCTGCCTACATCGCCTCAAGTCGATGTTGACGCGGAGCGGCCGGGACACATCATGAAACTCGCATCATCCATCCTTCTCGCCGCGGCGCTGCTCGCGAGCCCCGCTGTGGCCCAAACCGGAGACAAGGCCATTTCGACGATCAGTCTCGGGACTGCCACGCCCGGCGGCGGCTTCCCGCTCTATGGCAATGCCTTTGCGGAGGTGATGAACGCGGCCGATTCGTCGCTGACAATCGCGCCGCGCAATACCAAGGGCAGCAACGAGAACATTCCGCTGCTGGAGAAGGGCGAGCTCGATCTCGCGCTGGTCGCGGGCGAGCCGGCCTACGAGGCTTTTGCCGGCATCGGCCGCGCGCCGGTGCGCCTGAAGATCCTCACCGCGATCTATTCCAATCCCGGAATGTTCGTGGTGCGGGCGGATAGTCCCTACAGGACGATCCGCGATCTCGTCGGCCAGCCCGTCGCGTTCGGCGCCAAGGGCTCCGGCTTGCCGATCCTGGCGCGCTATGTGCTCGACGGGCTCGGCTTGAAGCAGGACGAGGACTTCAAGGCGATCTATCTCGATCGCGCCGGCGATGGCCCCGCGATGGTCGAGGACGGCCGCGCCGCGGCGCTGTGGGGCGCCGGCATCGGCTGGCCCGGCTTTGCCGCGGTCGCATCGAGCGCGTCAGGCGCGCGCTTCATCGCGCCAAGTGCCGAGGAGATCGCGCGCATCCGCGCCAAGCATTCGTTCCTGAAACCGCTGACCGTGCCGGCGGGCAGCTATCCGAACCAGTCCGAGCCGATCGCCTCGCTCGGCTCCTGGAGCTTTGTGCTGACGCGCGAGGACCTGCCGGATGACATCGCTTATCGCCTCGCGAAAACGCTGCACGGCATCGAGCCGGCGTTCTGCAAGAAGCTGGCGCAGGCCTGCGAGACCACGGCCGCGAACACGGTTGCCGCCGCGCCAAAGCCGGAGCTGATTCATCCCGGCGTCGCAAAATACTTCCGCGAGATCGGCGTGATGAAATAGGACGCGACGCCCGCTTACTTCCTTCTCCCCCTGTGGGAGAAGGTGGCGCGAAGCGCCGGATGAGGGGTTGTCTCCGCGCATTCAAATGAGAGACGGACTCGCGGAGACAACCCCTCACCCGGCTCGCCGCTGACGCTGCGAGCCACCCTCTCCCACAAGGGGCGAGGGTGACCGTCAGCGCGGCTCTACGCCGTCACTTCTTCACCATCGCACACGCCGGGTCCGGCGGCCCGAAGGCCTTGTCGCCGGAGATGGTCGTGAGGATCTTGTAATAGTCCCACGGATATTTGCTCTCTTCCGGCGTCTTGACCTGCACCAGCCAGAGATCGTGCACCATCAGATTGTCCTCGCGTAAGCGGCCGTTGCGGGCGAAGAAGTCCTCGATCGGCTTCTCGCGCATTTTCGCCGCGACCTTGAGCGGATCGTCGGTGCCGGTTTCCTTGATGGCGTTGAGATAGTGCGTCACGCTCGAATAGACGCCGGCCTGCCACATCGTCGGCATCTTGTTCATCTTTGCGAAATAGCGCTTCGACCATTCGCGCGTCTTGTCGTCCATGTCCCAGTAGAACGACGTCGTCAGCAACAGGCCTTGGGCTGCCTGCAGACCGAGGCCGTGAATGTCGGTGATCAGCGCCAGCAGCGCCGCCATCTGCTGGCCGCCCTTGAAGACACCGAACTCCGAGCCGGTCTTGATCTCGTTCATGTTGTTCGGGGGGCCGGCGGCGATGCCGATGATCTTGGCCTTGGAGGCCTGCGCCTGCAGCACGAAGGAGGACAGATCGGGCGTCGCCAGCGGCGGCCGTACCGAGCCCAGCACCTTGCCGCCGTTGGCGGTGACGACGCTGGAGGCGTCGCGCTCCAGCGAATGGCCGAAGGCGTAGTCGTCGGTGATGAAGAACCAGCTGTCGCCGCCGCGCTTGACCACGGCATCCGCAGTACCGACCGCGAGCGCGCGGGTGTCGAATACCCACTGGATCGCATAGGGCGTGCAGAACTTGCCGTGGAAATCGGCGGTGCCGGTGGAGTGGGTGATGAACAGGCGCTTCTTCTCGGTGGCGACGTTCTGCACCGCAAGCCCCACCGCGGAGACCGGCACGTCGACGATCAGATCGACCTGGTCGACATCGAACCAGCGCCGCGCGATGGCGCCGCCGACGTCGGCCTTGAGCTGATGGTCGCCGGTGACGATGCTGATCGGCTTGCCAAGCACGGTGCCGCCGAAATCGTCGATCGCCATCTGCGCCGCCGTCACCGACCCCGGGCCGGTCGCCGCCGAGGCCGGACCGTTCATGTCGGTGAGCACGCCGATCTTGACGGCATTGTCGGAAACCTGCGCCGAGGCCGCACCCGATACGAGCACCGCCGCGAGCGCGGCCGCAACCGGCAGTCCAAATCTGACTGGATTCACGCTTGTCCTCCGCTGATCCGGCGCGTTGGCCGGTGTTGCTTTTTTCCGGGTACGGCCCGGCTGAATTGGTTTCTTTTGCAACTATTTGGGGGCGGGCGTCAACGTCAGGCCGAAAAGCGGATTTGTCCGGCCGGCGAGGGATCGTAGCCGGTCAGCTCGTCGGCCCGCTGCTGCAGCCGTCTTTCGCCGAGGAATCGGATCAGGGCCTGCATGGCGGGGCGGAAATAGCTGCGCTGCCGCATCGCAAGATCGAAGTTTTCCCAGACCAGCGGCACGAAATCGAGGCCGGCGGAGCGCGCCGCCGCCCGCGTCGCCACTCCGCAATCGGCCTGGCCGGCGCGGATCACTTCGGCCAGATCCGGACTGGTCAGCGACGGCGTCTCGACCCGGCGCAAATCCCGCATCGTGGCGCCGGCGCGCTTGACCAGCACGTCGAGCAACATCTGCGCGCCTGTGCCTTGTTGTCGCATCGCCATCCTGGCACCGAGCGCGAGCACGTCGGACAGGCCGCGCAGCCGCTTGGGATTGCCCGGCGGCAGCACGAGGCCCTGCTCGCGGCGCACGAAGGCGACCAGCACCGCATCGTGCAGGTTCGTTGCGGCCCGCAGCGCCTCGACATTGGCATCGCTGGCCAGGTTGTCGGAGGCATCGAGGCTGTGGAAGTGCACCGCCACGGCCATGACCTCGTCCCGCTGCAGGCGCTCGAGCCCGCGCGCGCTGCCCTCGCTCATCGACCCCAGCCCGGAGCCGGATTCGCGCAGGCCCCAGTCCAGCAACTCGTCCTGGCTGCCGCCCACGACCGGCGGCGGCTCGGCCGTCAGCATGCCGGCCGGACGCGCCAGTCCCGACAACACCCAGAGGTCGAGCTCGTGCCGGGGAAAGAGCCACTTGCCGGTCACCTTGGTGCAGGGGATCGCGCCGTTGGTGACGAGTTCGTACAGCTTGCGTTCGCCGAGCCTGAGATAGTCGGCGGCTTCGCTGGTCGTCAGGAATTCCATCCTGCATTCCTATGCAAATTCTTGCTTCTTTTTTGACGTTCGACGCAGGTGGAATTCTGCAGTTCATTTTCGTCCGCGGGGACCATGCCCGATCATCTTGCTGCTTTGCAACACATCCTCATGCGCGCTTCTCGCCTTGGTGAATGATCCCCAAGTGCTCGCGTGACGCGGGTCTTGCGGCTGTCTCTGCCGCCATTGCGATCGGCGTGCCGCTCGGCATTGCCGAACTTTCCCGAGCAGGGGCGCAATGGGCGAACGCGCCACGAGTGCGGCGCAATCGATCATCAAGATCGCCCCTTATCCAAAGGGAGCCAGCTCATGGCCTTTCGCCGCCTCTACGCTGCATTTGCGCTCCTCTGCGGCCTTGCCGCTGGCGTTGCAGCGTCATCCGCGGAGGACCGCGAGATTGTCCTGGCCACGACGACGGCGACGCAGGAATCAGGCCTGCTCGACTATCTGCTGCCGATCTTCCGCGACAAGACCGGCATCGAGGTGACGGTGATTGCACGGCGCGCCGACGAGGTGCTCGACGGAGCGCGCAGGGGTGAGGTCGATGTCGTGCTGATGCATGCGCGTCCGCAGGAGGAGAAATTCGTCGCCGACGGCTTCGGCGCAAAACGCTTCGACGTGATGTACAACGACTACGTGCTGATCGGGCCGAAGAGCGATCCCGCCGGCGTGAAGGGCAAGGACATCGCGACCGCACTGAAGGCGATCGAGGCCAAGGGCGCCCCGTTCGTGACGCGCGGCGATCGCTCCGGCGCCCATGCGGCGGAGCTTGCGCTCTGGATCGTCGCCGGCATCGACATCGCCGGCGCCAAGGGCGCCTGGTATCGCGAGGCCGGGAAGGGCATGGCCGCGGCCCTCGACGCCGCGCGCGCGGCGAAAGCGTATGTGCTGTCCGATCGCGGCAGCTGGATCTCCTTCAAGGAGCGCGGCGATCTCGACATCGTCGTCGAAGGCGACAAGCGGCTGCTCAACCAATACGGCGCGATGCTGGTGAATCCGGAGAAGTTTCCGAACGTGAAGGAGGAACTCGGGCAGGCCTTTATCGACTGGCTGATCTCGCCGGAGGGGCAGGCGGTGATCGCCGCCTACAAGGTCGATGGGCAGCAGCTGTTCTTTCCCAATGCGGACAAATCGGGCGGCTGATGTCCGCATCGGGAGCGGTTGCCAAACCGCACGATGCATGGTCCATCATGGCGCATGACCCAGCGCCTGCCGCCATCGCTCACATCGCTCGACACCGCGCTCGCGGCGTTGCTGCGCGGCGTTGATCCGGTCGCGCCGGTCGAGCTGCCGCTCGCAGAGGCAGCGGGTTGCATCGCAGCGGGCACGCCGCTGCTCGCGGCCTATCCGCCCTATGACATCGCGGCCGCGGATGGCTGGGCGTTGCGCGCCGACGATCTCGTCGGTGCGTCTTCGTACTCGCCGCTGCCTCTGGCGAACCTTCCGGTGTGGGTCGATGCCGGTGACGCGATGCCGGAGCAATGCGATTGCGTGCTCGATGCCGATGCGATCGACGTCTCGGGTCCGCTTGCGCAGGTGTTGGCGGAGGGATTGCCGGGGCAGGGCGTTAGGCGAGCCGGAAGCGACATCGCCGATGGCACGCCGGTCGTTGCAAAGGGATGTGCGGTCAGCGCGGCCGCGCTGCTACTCGCGCGGGTCGCCCGGGTTGATAGCTTGAGCGTTCGCCGCCCGCGGCTGCGCATCGTCAATCTGCCGGGTGCAACGGCGACGACGCATATGATCGCCGGCATCGCGCGTGCAGCGGGATTGGATGTGAGCGTGCACCAAGCCGGCGCGCGCGACGCGGCATCGATTGCCGCTGAGCTCGATGATTCAGCCTGCGATCTCCTGTTGACGATCGGCGGCAGCGGCGTCGGGCGCCAGGATGCTGTCGTGACAGCGCTGGCTCAACGTGGCGATGTGATCGCCCATGGCATTGCGCTCCAGCCGGGGCGCACCGCCGCTGTCGGGCGGCTCGGAAAAGTTCCCGTCGTCGTCTTGCCCGGCTCGCCGGATCATGCGCTCGCTGCATGGCTCGCGCTTGCCCTTCCGCTGATCGATCGATTGTCGGCACGGCGGCCGCGCCTGTCGCTGACCTTGCCGCTCGCGCGCAAGATTGCATCGGGCGTGGGCATCGCCGAAATCGCGTTGTTGGCGCAAGAGCAGGGCGTTTGGCTGCCGCTTGCGGTCGGCGAATGGCCGCTACAGGCAATTGCCCGCGCAGGCGCATGGCTGCTCATTCCCGGCAGCAGCGAGGGATTTGGTGCGGGCACGCCGGTCGATGCCTATCTGTTGCAGGAATGAATTGGGTTCCGACATGTCCATGAATCCTCAACTGCAATTCGAGCAGGAGCAGTTCCTCAAGATTCTACCACGTGAGGATGCACTGGCGCGCTTCCAGGCCGCGCTGTTCCCGCGGGCGCTGCGAAGCGAAGCGCGCAAGCTTGCCGATGCACTCGGCGCGGCACTCGCCGAAGATGTCACTGCGCCGGTGGACGTTCCGCCCTTCGACCGTTCCAATGTCGATGGCTTTGCCGTGCGCTCGGCGGATCTCGCCGCGGCCGGCGAAAGCGCGTCCGTTCGCCTCGCGCTGAACGGCGAGACCATTCACTGTGGGACCGTGCCGGCGCTGCAAGTGGCGCCGGGAACCGCGACGCCGATCGCCACCGGCGGTCCGCTGCCGCGCGGCGCCGACGCCGTCGTCATGGTCGAGCACACCCAGCCGGCCGGATCGGATGGCATCGACGTCCGCCGCGCGGCCTCGCCGGGGCAATTCGTATCCTACGCAGGGTCCGACATCGCGCGCGGCGAGGCATTGCTGCGTGCCGGCACGATCATCGGCTCGCGCGAAATCGGCATGCTGGCGGCTTGCGGTCTCGCCGAGGTGACGGTCGCACGCAAGCCGAGGGTGGCCGTGATCTCTACCGGCGACGAACTGATTCAGCCCGGTCAGCCGCTTCCGCCGGCCGCGATCTACGACACCAATGGCGCAATCGTCGCCGCTGCGATCGACGAGAACGGAGGCGAGGCGACCTTCCTCGGCGCCATTCCCGACGATGAAGCGAAGCTGGAATCCGCAATGCGCCGTGCGCTGACCGATGCGGATATGCTGGTGCTCTCGGGCGGCACATCGAAGGGTGCAGGTGATCTGTCCCATCGCATCATCGGCCGGCTCGGCAAGCCCGGCATCATCGCCCATGGTGTTGCGCTTAAGCCCGGCAAGCCGCTGTGCCTGGCGGTGTGCGATGGCAAGCCGGTGGTGATCCTGCCGGGCTTCCCGACCTCGGCGATGTTCACCTTCCACGACATGATCGTGCCGGTGCTGCGCAAGATGGCCGGACTGCCGTCGCGCACCGACGCCAAGGTGAGCGCGACCGTGCCGGTGCGCATTGCCTCCGAACTTGGCCGCACCGAGTTCGTCATGGTTTCGCTGGTCGAGGGCAAGGACGGCTTGATCGCCTATCCGTCCGGCAAGGGTTCTGGTGCAATCACCTCGTTTGCGCAGGCTGACGGCTTTCTGCGGATCGATGCGCTTGCCGACCAGATGCCGGCCGGGACCGAGGCCGAGGTCACGCTGTTCACGCCGCATGTGCGCGTGCCCGATCTCGTCATCGTCGGCAGCCACTGTACCGGGCTAGATCTCGTCACCGCGCCGCTTGCGCATGCCGGTCTGATCGTGCGTTCGATCGCGGTGGGCAGCCTTGGCGGGCTTGCGGCGGCACGGCGTGGCGAATGCGATCTGGCGCCGATCCATCTGTTCGACGACAAGAGCGAAACCTACAACACGCCGTTTCTCGTCGAGGGACTCGAACTCGTCCCCGGCTGGTGCCGGATGCAGGGCATTGTCTTCCGAAAGGGAGACAAGCGCTTCGAAGGGCTCTCCGCGAAAGAGGCCGTCGCCGCTGCGCTCACTGACTCCGCCTGCATCATGGTCAACCGCAATCAGGGCGCCGGCACGCGCATTCTGATCGACCGTCTGCTCGGCGGCGCGCGCCCGGAAGGCTACTGGAACCAGCCGCGCTCGCACAACGCCGTAGCGGCAGCCGTCGCGCAGCACCGCGCGGATTGGGGCATGAGCATTGCGCCGGTCGCCCATGCCTCCGGCCTCGGTTTCACTCCGCTCGCCGAAGAGCACTATGATTTTGCGCTGGTCACGGCGCGCAAGCAGCGTCCGGCTGTGCAGGCTTTCCTCGACGCACTCGGCTCGGACCAGGCCCGCGCGGCGCTGGAGCGAGCCGGATTTCGGCCGGCGTAAAGCGCGATGAGATTGGGATGAATCGTCATTGCGCTTTAGGTTTTTGTTTGAGCATGATCTTTTTCGGAAAACCGCTGCCCATTTTTCCGGATCATGCTCTAGACGAACGACGCGGCGGTTCAAGCTGGGCGCTTTTCATCCAGCGCCGCCAGCCGCTCGGCTTCGGCAATGTCCTCGACCGTATTGGCATTGAAGAACGGATCGAGCGGCTCGGTCGGCCACGTCACGGTTGCTAGCGGATAGCGCGCGGTCCAGCGGTCGATCTTGCGAAGGTCCTCGACCACCAGCGCGTGCCGCAATTGATCGCGCAAGTTCACGCGCCACAGGCCGATCACCGGATGCGACTGGTCGCCTGATGCGGCGACTGCGAGCTGCGCGCTTTCTCGCTCCCGTGCCTCATGCAGGCGCGCCACGAGATCGCGCGGCAGGAACGGGCAGTCGCCAGCGGCGCTGAGCACCCACTCCACCTCCGGCCGGTTCGCCACGGTCCACTCGAGCGCGGCGAGTATGCCGGCGAGCGGGCCGGGAAAGTCGGGGATATTATCGGGAACGACCGTCAATCCGAACGCAGCAAAGCGCGCCGGATCGCCATTGGCATTGAGGATCAGCCCATCGCATTGCGGCGTCAGGCGGGCGATCACGCGGTCCAGAATGGTGCGGCCACCGATGGTGCGCATCGGCTTGTCGCCGCCGCCCATGCGCCGCGCCAGACCGCCGGCGAGCAGCACGCCTTGCGTGCGTGGTATCCTAGTCGTCACCACTTTCGCCCTTGCGCTTGTGCTTCGCCGACTCTTCCTCGACGTAAGCGAGGTTCTGGTCGTAGACGATGCGCTCTTCTCCCGACAGCACGATGAACCGCTTGCCGCGCGCACGTCCGACCAGCGTCAACCCGACCTGCCTAGCGAGATCGACGCCCCAGGCGGTGAAGCCGGAGCGCGACACCAGAATCGGAATTCCCATCCGTACCGTCTTGATCACCATCTCCGACGTCAGCCGCCCCGTAGTATAGAGGATCTTGTCGGACGGATCGACGCCATGGCGGTACATCCAGCCCGCGATCTTGTCGACGGCGTTGTGGCGGCCGACGTCCTCGGTGTAGCACAGCGGCGTGCCTTCCTTGCACAGCACGCAGCCGTGGATTGCGCCGGCTTCGAGATAGAGCGAGGGCATGGTGTTGATGGTCTGCGTCATCTGGTACAGCCAGGAGGTGCGCAGTTCTGCTTGCGGCAGGGCGACGCTCTCGACGGCTTCGAGCAGGTCGCCGAAGGCGGTGCCCTGCGCGCAGCCCGAGGTCTGCGTGCGCTTCTTCAGCTTGGCTTCGAAATTGGTGTGATGTTCGGTGCGCACCACCACGACCTGGAGGTCGTCGTCGTATTCGACCTCGCTGACCGCGTCATTGTATTTCAGCATGTTCTGGTTGAGCAGGTAGCCCAGCGCCAGATACTCCGGATAGTCGCCGATCGTCATCATGGTGACGATCTCCTGTGCATTCAGGTAGAGCGTCAGCGGTCGCTCCATCGGCACCTTGATCTCGACCTTGGCGCCGGCCTGGTCGGTCCCGGTCACGCTCCGGGTGAGGCGCGGGTCGTCCGTATCAGGAACGATCAGGGGGACGGGGGCTTTGTCCATCTTCATCATGGGTGCGAGGTTAGCATGACATTCGGCTCAAGCCGATATAAGCATGCTGGCGAGAGAACGTAATGGCACCTCCTCGTCATTGCGAGCGTAGCGAAGCAATCCAGACTGCCACCGCGGATATATCTCTGGATTGCTTCGCTGCGCTCGCAATGACGGGGAGAGGTCCGAGGTTCCATCGGCTGGCGAGCTGTTGGCGAGGATCGAACAGTGATGAAAGTCATCGGCCTTGCAGGCTGGAGCGGTGCGGGCAAGACCACGCTGTTGACGCGGCTGATCCCGCATTTCAACGCGCAAGGCCTGCGCGTCTCCGTCATCAAGCATGCGCATCACCAATTCGACGTCGACGTGCCGGGCAAGGATTCCTGGCGCCATCGCGAGGCGGGCGCGGCTGAGGTGTTGGTGTCCTCGGCTCACCGCTGGGCCCTAATGCATGAGTTGCGCGGGGCCGCGGAGCCGCGCCTGCCCGAGTTGTTGAACAAGTTGTCCGCGGTCGATCTCGTCGTGGTCGAAGGCTTCAAGCGCGAGCCGCATCGCAAGATCGAGGTGCATCGTGCGGGGAACGACAAGCCGCTGCTGTTCCCCAACGATCCCGGAATTGCCGGAATCGCGACCGACATCGCGGTTGAAACCCGGCTGCCGACCGTCCATCTCGATGATATCCCGGCTGCGGCGGCATTGCTGCTGCGCGCGGCGATGCCGGTCGAGGAAGTGGTCGCTAGAAGCGCTGCAATGCGCTGACGAGGCAACATGGCGCAATTGTCCGACGATTGCTTTGCCTTCGGTGGACCGATGATGTCGGTCGACGAGGCCGTTGGCCTGATCACGACGCGTGTCAACGCGATTACCGATCTTGAGACCGTGATGCTCGTCGATGCCGACGGGCGCGTGCTGGCGCGCGATATCGCAGCGCCCCTGCCGCTGCCGCCTTTCACCAACTCCGCCGTCGACGGTTATGCCGTGCGCGATGCGGACATTCCGCAAGCCCAGGAACGGGCGCTTCCGCTCGACGGTCGTATCCAGGCCGGAGGCCCTGCAAATGTCGCGGTCAAGCCCGGCCACACCGCGCGCATTTTCACCGGCGCCCCGATGCCGCCGGGCGCCGAGACCGTCTTCATGCAGGAAGATGTCCGCATTGACGAGGCCGGCAAGATCGTGCTGCCGCCCGGGCTGAAGCCCGGTGCGAACGTCCGCCCCGCGGGCGAGGATATTCCCGAGGGGCATATTGCGCTGCGTGCCGGCCAGCGGCTGCGGCCGCAGCATGTCGCGCTTGCCGCCGCGTTCGGCCTGACCAGGCTGGATGTCGTCAGGCGCATCCGGGTCGCGGTGTTCTCGACCGGCGACGAGTTGGCCTCGCCCGGCGCGCCGCGCAGCGCCTCGCAGTTGTTCGACTCCAACCGCTTCATGCTGATGGCGATGCTGCGCCGGCTCGGCTGCGAGATCAGCGACCTCGGCATTTTGCGCGACAACCGCAGCTTGCTTGCGGACGGCCTGAAGCGGGTCGCCGGCACGCATGATCTGATCCTCACCACCGGCGGCGTCTCGACCGGCGAGGAGGATCACGTCAAGGCGGCGGTCGAGAGCGTCGGCTCGCTGGTGCTGTGGCGGATGGCGATCAAGCCCGGCCGGCCTGTGGCGATGGGCATCATCGGCGGCACGCCGCTGATCGGATTACCCGGCAATCCTGTCGCGAGTTTTGTCACTTTCGTCCATGTGGTGCGGCCGACCGTGCTGGCGCTGGCCGGCAGCCTGCCCGAGCCGCTCACGCCGATGCCGCTGCGCGCGGCCTTCACCTACAAGAAGAAGGCGGGCCGGCGCGAATACGTTCGCGCCACCTTGCGGCGCGGCGACGATGGCGCGTTGGAGGCGGTCAAGTTTCCGCGCGAAGGTGCCGGGCTGTTGTCCTCGCTGGTCGAGACCGACGGGCTCGTTGAGCTTGGTGAGGACATCACCGGTGTCGAGCCGGGGCAGAGTGTGGGTTTCTTGCCCTATGCCGGTCTGATCTGAGCGGTCGCGTTGACGCCATCGACTGAGCTCGCCATGTTGCGCCCATGACCAGAACCACCCTTGATCTCACGGGGCTGAAGTGCCCGCTGCCCGCCTTGAAGACGCGTAAAGCCTTAAAGCCGTTGCAGCCGGGCGATCAGCTCGAAGTGCACTGTACCGATCCCTTGTCGGTGATCGACATTCCAAACTTGATCCGCGAGACCGGCGACAAGGTGGAGGTCACCGAGCGCAACGCCGCGCGCATCGTGTTTCTGATAGAGAAGTCCGATTGATCGATAGGGAAAACCAATGATGCGTCCACTTAGCGAGCGGTCACGCGGTTGATACCTACCTTTTGTCTATCGACATCGATCATCAGTTCTGCCCCAATTGACTACCGCCGCCGAGACGCGGAGGTTCAGTCGCGTCTGCGATCTGGGGAGCAAACGGGCCATCGAAGGAAGCCTGAACGTCAGGCATAGACCCTGGCTCAAGGGGTTAACGTCTCGAACGCGCGTGATGATCCTGGCGCGTTCAACGATCGTGCAGAGCAGCAGGGACATAGGCTGCACTGCAAGGGGCTGAGGATCAGGATCCTAGTGGCAGGCCGCTCAGAAGGGCGGCTGGAGGGGAGAAATGCATGGCTACAATTGAAGGCGCTGGGACAGTTTCGGGCGCTGGCGCAGGAATTCTTGATCGCGAGCACACGGTCGCCAAGGCCGGCTTCAATCGCTGGCTGGTGCCGCCGGCGGCGCTGTGCATCCATCTCTGCATCGGCATGGCCTATGGGTTCTCGGTGTTCTGGCTGCCGCTGTCGCGCGCGATCGGCATCACGCAGAGCAAAGCGTGTCCAGACATGTCGCTGTGGCAGGAGTTGTTCACCACGACCTGCGACTGGAAGGTCGCCAGCCTGGGCTGGATGTACACGCTGTTTTTCGTCCTGCTCGGCGTCTCCGCCGCGATCTGGGGCGGCTGGCTCGAGCGCGCCGGTCCGCGCAAGGCGGGCGCCGTCGCCGCCTGCTGCTGGGGCGGTGGTCTTCTGATCGGTGCTTTCGGTGTCTACGTCCACCAGCTCTGGATCATGTGGCTCGGCGCCGGCGTGATCGGTGGCGTGGGACTTGGACTCGGCTACATCTCCCCGGTGTCGACCTTGATTAAATGGTTTCCGGATCGCCGCGGCATGGCGACTGGCATGGCCATCATGGGATTTGGCGGCGGTGCCATGATTGGGGCGCCTCTAGCCAATCTCTTGATCAACTACTTCAAGACGCCCACCTCGGTCGGCGTATGGGAGACCTTCGTCACGATGGGGGTGATCTACTTCGTCTTCATGATGATCGGCGCCTTCGCCTATCGCGTGATTCCGGCCGGCTGGCAGCCCGAAGGCTGGACCCCGCCGAGTGAGAAGAAGTCGATGATCACCGAGCACCATGTGCACCTCAACAACGCGCACAAGACGCCGCAGTTCTGGCTGATCTGGTGGGTGCTCTGCTTGAACGTTTCGGCGGGTATCGGCGTGATCGGCATGGCCTCGCCCATGCTCCAGGAGATCTTCGCGGGCAAGTTGATCGGGCATCCGGAGCTGACCTTCGGCCAGCTTTCGGTTGAACAGAAGGCAACGATCGCTGCAATCGCTGCGGGCTTCGCCGGTCTGCTGTCATTGTTCAACATCGGCGGCCGGTTCTTCTGGGCGTCGATGTCGGACCTCATGGGTCGCAAGAACACCTACTACACGTTCTTCATCCTCGGCATCGCGCTCTATGCGCTGGCGCCGACCTTCGCGGCGATGGGCTCGAAACTGCTGTTCGTACTCGGCTTCGGCATCATCCTGTCGATGTATGGCGGTGGCTTCGCGACCGTGCCGGCCTATCTCGCCGACATGTTCGGCACCCAGTTCGTCGGCGCCATTCACGGCCGGCTGCTGACGGCGTGGTCGACTGCAGGCATCATTGGCCCGGTCGTGGTGAACTACATCCGCGAGTTCCAGCTCGCGGCGGGCGTTCCGCGCGACCAGCTCTACAACACGACCATGTACATCCTGTGCGCCATGCTGATCGCGGGCCTGATCTGCAACTCTTTGATCAAGCCGGTCGATCCAAAGTGGAACATGAGCAACGCGGAAGTCGCCAGACTTCAGGCGGCCAGCGCCAAGACCGAAGCCGGCGTCCAGCATGGTTCGTTTGGTATCGGCACGGGTGGCCTCGACGTCAAGGCTGCGCTGTTCTGGGCGTTCGTTGGTGTTCCACTGGCTTGGGGTGTGTGGAAGACCCTGGAGAGCGCGGTCAAGATTCTCTGATTGCAACATCACCGCCGCGGCGCGCGTTTCGTGCGCCGCGGTCGCCTTACCGCAACAAGGAATAGCTGGGGGAGTCCAATGGTTCGTAGTTTTGTCTGCCTTGCCGCAATACTGCTCGTGGCCGGCTCGCTCCACTCCGCATCCGCGCAGACCGCAACGGCGCCTGCGGCACCCGCCGCAACGACCGACGCCAAGCCGCCGGGCAAGATCAAGCTCACCATGCAAAAGCTGAAGGACATGAAGGCCAAGTGGGCAGCCAACAAGCCCAAGCTCAAGGCCTGTCGCGCCGACGTGAAATCCAAGGGCCTCGCAGGCGACGACCGCTGGTTCTACATCGAAGAGTGCATGAACAAGACGTGAGACTGCGCGACAATCGAATCGGTGAGGGGGCATGGGAGCTGGCGGCTGCATGCCCCCCTTAAACGCTTATTGGAACGTATGAATTCTCTTGGCATCTGGTATGCCAAGAGTTAGACTTTGACCCGTTCTAAAGAGAGTTACGAGACGCATTGATGAGCCACGACGTGCACGAGGTCCGCTCGTTCGAACATCCAGGCGAGGGACGAAAGCGAGCCAAGGCCACCCCCAAGGGGCGGCAGGTTGATCCCACGGCCGCGCATGAAATCGAGCAATTGCTCGGCGACAGGCCGCGGCGGCGCGATCTGCTGATCGAATATCTCCACCTGATCCAGGACAAGTATCACCAGATTTCGGCCGCGCATCTCGCGGCGCTGGCCGACGAAATGAAGCTCGCCTTCGCCGAGGTGTTTGAGACCGCGACCTTCTATGCGCATTTCGACGTGGTGAAGGAAGGCGAGGCGGATATCGCGCCGCTGACGATCCGCGTTTGCGATTCGCTCACCTGCGCGATGCTCGGTGGCGAGAAGCTGCTGGAAGATCTGCAAAGCGCGTCCGGCCCCGGCATTCGCGTGGTGCGCGCGCCCTGCGTCGGCCGCTGCGATACGGCGCCTGCCGCGGAAGTGGGACACAATTTCGTCGACCATGCGACTGTGGGCAATGTGCTGGCGGCGGCGAAGGCCGGCGATACCCACGCGCACTTGCCGAAATATGTCGACTACGATGCTTATGTTGCCGACGGCGGTTACAAGCTGCTCAATCGCCTGCGCTCGGGCGAGCTGCCGACCGACGATTTGCTGAAGGCGCTCGACGATGCCTCGCTACGCGGCCTCGGCGGCGCCGGCTTCCCGACCGGACGCAAATGGCGCGCGGTGTTAGGGGAGCCCGGCCCGCGGCTGATGGCGATCAACGGCGATGAGGGCGAGCCCGGCACGTTCAAGGACCGTGTCTATCTCGAAACCGACCCGCACCGCTTCATCGAGGGCATGCTGATCGGGGCGCATGTGGTGCAGGCGTCCGAAGTCTACATCTACATTCGCGACGAGTATCCGGCGGCGCGCGCCATCCTCGAACGCGAAATCGCAAAACTGCCAGCGGGCGGCCCGATCCTTCATATGCGCCGCGGCGCCGGCGCCTACATCTGCGGCGAGGAATCCTCGTTGCTCGAGAGCATCGAGGGCAAGCGGGGCCTGCCGCGGCATAAGCCGCCTTATCCGTTCCAGGTCGGCCTGTTCGGCCTGCCGACCCTGATTAACAACATCGAGACGCTGTGGTGGGTGCGCGACATCGTCGAGAAGGGCGCCGACTGGTGGAAGGGCAACGGCCGCCATGAGCGCCATGGCCTGCGCAGCTTCTCGGTCTCCGGACGAGTCAAGACTCCCGGCATGAAGCTCGCGCCCGCCGGCATCACCGTGCGGGAGTTGATCGACGAATATTGCGGCGGCATGGCCGACGGCCATCAGTTCTACGCTTACTTACCGGGCGGCGCGTCCGGCGGCATCTTGCCGGCGTCGATGGACGACATCCCGCTCGATTTCGGCACGCTGGAAAAATACGGCTGCTTCATCGGCTCGGCTGCGATCGTGATCTTGTCGCAGCACGACAGCGTGAAGGCGGCGGCGTTGAACCTGATGAAGTTCTTCGAAGACGAGAGCTGCGGCCAGTGCACGCCGTGCCGTGTCGGAACCGAGAAGGCGGCGCTGTTGATGCAGAAGCCGGTCTGGAACCGCGCCCTGCTGGAAGAATTGAGCCAGGCGATGCGCGATGCCTCGATCTGCGGGCTCGGACAGGCGGCGTCGAACCCGCTCTCATCCGTGATCAAATATTTCCCTGACGAGTTCAAGGAAGCGGCCGAATGACCAAAATTACGTTCGAGCTCGATGGTAAGCAGGTCGAGGCCAGCGCCGGCGAGACCATCTGGCAGGTGGCCAAGCGCCAGGGCCGCGAGATTCCGCACCTGTGCTATTCACCGGAGCCGGATTACCGTCCCGACGGCAATTGCCGCGCCTGCATGGTCGAGATCGAGGGCGAGCGCGTGCTGGCGGCCTCCTGCAAGCGCACGCCATCGGTCGGCATGAAGGTGAAGACCGAAAGCCACCGCGCGGTCGCTGCGCAAAAAATGGTGATGGAGTTGCTAGTCGCCGACCAGCCGGCGCGCGCGACCTCGCATGATCCGGAATCCAAATTCTGGCATTGGGCCGAGACCACCGGCGTCACCGAGAGCCGCTTCCCCGCCGCCGAGCGCTGGGCGACCGACGCCAGCCATCCGGCGATGCGCGTCAATCTCGATGCCTGCATCCAGTGCGGCCTGTGCGTGCGCGCCTGCCGCGAGGTCCAGGTCAACGACGTCATCGGCATGGCCTATCGCAATCACGAGTCGAAGATCGTGTTCGACTTCGACGATCCCATGGGCGAGTCCACCTGCGTCGCCTGCGGCGAATGCGTGCAGGCGTGCCCGACCGGCGCCCTGATGCCGGCCGTGATGCTCGACGACAAGCAGACCCGCGTCACCTACGCCGACAAGAAGGTCGACTCGCTCTGCCCGTTCTGCGGCGTCGGCTGCCAGGTGACCTATCAGGTCAAGGACGAAAAGGTGATTTACGCAGAGGGCCGCGACGGCCCCGCCAATCACAACCGTCTCTGCGTCAAGGGCCGCTTCGGCTTCGACTACATCCACCACCCGCATCGGCTGACCAAGCCGCTGGTGCGGCTGCCCAATGCGAAGAAGGATGCCAACGACCAGGTCGATCCGGCCAATCCCTTCACGCATTTCCGCGAGGCGAGCTGGGAGGAGGCGCTTGATATCGCCGCCAAGGGCCTGGTCAAGATTCGCGACGAAAAGGGCGTGAAGGCACTCGCCGGTTTCGGCTCGGCCAAGGGCTCGAACGAAGAGGCCTATCTGTTCCAGAAGCTGGTGCGCACCGGCTTCGGCTCCAACAATGTCGATCACTGCACCCGTCTGTGCCACGCCTCGTCGGTCGCGGCACTGTTCGAGGGCCTGAGCTCGGGCGCGGTGTCGGCGCCGTTCTCGGCGGCCATGGACGCCGAGGTCATCATCGTGATCGGCGCCAACCCGACTATAAACCACCCGGTCGCTGCGACCTTCATCAAGAACGCGGTGAGGGAGAATGGCGCAAAACTCTTCGTCATGGATCCGCGCCGGCAGACGTTGTCGCGCCACGCGACCAAGCATCTGCAGTTCAAGCCGGGCTCCGATGTCGCCATGCTGAACGCGATGATCAACACGATCATCACCGAAGGCCTGACCGACGACCAGTACATCGCGGGCTATACCGAGGGCTTCGAAGAGCTCAAGGAGAAGATCAAGGACTTCACGCCGGAGAAGATGGAGCCGATCTGCGGCGTCCCGGCGCAAACCCTGCGCGAGGTCGCACGAACCTATGCGCGGGCCAAATCCTCGATCATCTTCTGGGGCATGGGGATCAGCCAGCATGTTCACGGCACCGACAATGCGCGCTGCCTGATTGCGCTGGCGCTGATCACCGGTCAGGTCGGCCGTCCCGGCACCGGCCTGCATCCGCTGCGCGGCCAGAACAACGTGCAGGGCGCTTCCGATGCCGGCCTGATTCCGATGTTTCTGCCGGATTATCAGCCGGTCGGCCGCGACGATCTGCGTGGGGCCTTCGAAAAGCTGTGGGGACAGACTCTCGATCCCGTCCGCGGTCTGACCGTGGTCGAGATCATGAACGCGATTCATGCCGGTGAGATCACGGGCATGTATATCGAGGGCGAGAACCCGGCGATGTCCGACCCCGATCTGCAACATGCGCGCCAGGCGCTCGCCATGCTCGATCATCTCGTGGTGCAGGATCTCTTCGTCACCGAGACCGCGTTCCATGCCGACGTCATCCTGCCGGCCTCGGCGTTCGCCGAGAAGGACGGCTCCTTCACCAACACCGATCGCCGCGTGCAGCTCGCACGCCAGGTGATCAAGCCGCCCGGCGATGCGCGGCAGGATCTCTGGATCATCCAGGAGATCGGCAAGCGGATGGGCCTGCCCTGGAATTATTCCGGCCCCGGCGAGGTCTTCACCGAGATGGCGGAATTGATGCCGTCGCTGAAGAACATCACCTGGGAACGGCTGGTGCGTGAAGGCGCGGTTACCTATCCGGTCGACGATCCCGACAAGCCCGGCAACGAGATCATCTTCACCACCGGATTCCCGACCGCGAGCGGCCGCGGCAAGATCGTGCCGGCCCACGTCATCCCGCCGGATGAAGTACCGGACGCCGAGTATCCGATGGTGCTCTCGACCGGCCGCGTGCTCGAGCACTGGCACACCGGCTCGATGACGCGCCGCGCCCAGGTGCTCGACCAGATCGAGCCGGAGGCGGTCGCCTTCATGTCGCCGAAGGACATGCGCAAGAAGAAGCTCGCGCCGGGCGATTTCATCCGGCTGGAGACCCGCCGCGGCGCGGTCGAGGTCAAGGTCCGCTCCGACCGCGACGTGCCGGAAAACATGGTTTTCATGCCGTTCTGCTATGCGGAGGCGGCAGCGAATCTCTTGACCAACCCAGCGCTCGATCCGTTCGGAAAAATCCCGGAGTTCAAGTTCTGCGCGGCGAGAGCCGAGCGAGCCGAGATGCGCGACGCGGCGGAGTAGCGCTGCGCCTTTGGCGGCACGGCGCTAGCCAACTTCCCGGTGTCGTCCCGGCGCAGGCCGGGACCCATACCGCGTGATCGGTCGATGGCGGACGATTGCAGTACCAACCGACGTGTCTTCGCCAAATTACTCCCTGTGGTTATGGGTCCCGGCCTGCGCCGGGACGACGGCTGAGTGTGTGGCGGGCATTTGCCCCACATCGTGATTGCTTCGCGCCTCGCGATCACGGTGATAAACGTTGACGCATGTCCAAAGCCACCCCTGCCACACGTGCTCTTTCCGCCGCTGGTGTTGCCTTCACCGTCCACACCTACGATTACAATCCCGACGCCGAGAGCATCGGCCTTCAGGCTGCATCCGCGTTGGCGGAGGATCCGGCGCGCGTGTTGAAGACGCTGATGGCGCTGGTCGACGGCAAGCCGGTCTGCGTGGTCGTTCCATCCGACCGGGAAGTCTCGATGAAGAAACTCGCTGCCGCCGTGAGCGGCAAGTCGGCGCAGATGATGAAGCCGCCTGAGGCCGAACGCGTCAGCGGCTTCAAGGTCGGCGGCATCAGCCCGTTCGGGCAGCGGCGGCCCGTACGCACCGTGATCGAGCAGAGCGCGATGGCGCACGATCAGGTCTACGTCAATGGCGGTCAGCGCGGACTGCAGCTGCGGCTGAAGCCGCGCGATCTATGCGACGCAATAAAAGTGATAGCAGCGGATGTGGTTGCCTGACCCGTCTTGCTGCTACTGCTTCTGCAACAGCTTCAGCCGGCAGCGTAGCGCCTCGCGAATATGCGACCGTGCCAGTTGCTCGGCCCTGTCGCCATCACGCAGAGCGATGGCATCGATGATCGCCTGATGCTCGCCATGGCTGGTCGAGGGCCGGCCCGTCACCGTAAAGGTCGTGGGGCCCAGCAGCGCGATCCAGTCCTGCAACTCGCGCGAGGCGTTGTCGAGATAGCGGTTGCGCGCGGCGCGGCAGACCGCCTCGTGGAAGATGCGGTTGAGCCTCGCCATCTCGGCTGCGTCGGTCTCGGAGGCCTCGATGAAGGCCTGCTCGATATCCGTGAGCGCATCGATCTCCGGTGCTGACGCGTGCTCGGCGGCAAGGCGGGCGGACGCGCCTTCCATGATCTCGCGCATCGCATAGAGCTCGAGCACCTCGGAAATGTCGAGGCTGCGCACGATCAGCCCGCGGCCGCCGGCGGGTTCTACGAAACCGCGTGCTGCGAGCCGGCCGAGAGCTTCGCGCACGGGCGTGCGGCTGACCTTCAGCCGCTCCGCGACCTCTTCCTCGCGCAGGCGGTCGCCGGCGCGGTAGCTGCCCGCCTGGAGCGCTTCGCAGAGTGAGCGGAACACGGCTTCGCCCAGCGCGACGCCGGTGCCGCGCGCGATCGATCCGCCTGCCTTTGCCGGGCCTTTGGCCATGGTTCCTCGAAACGCGGGCGCATCCTGCCCATGCAGAGATTGCCGCTTGCGCCGGCCTTGTATATCTTTGTATACAAAGGTGCGCAATGGCCGCCGGCTTGCCTGGCCGCTGGAGGGCAGAATGTCTCTAATTTTTGTCGCATCGGGCGTATGGCATGAGCAGCAAATACGACGTGTTGGTGATCGGTGGCGGCAACGCAGCGCTATGCGCCGCCATCAGCGCGCGGCGCGGCGGCGCCTCCGTCCTCGTGCTTGAAGGCGCACCGAAATTCTATCGCGGGGGCAACACGCGCCATACGCGCAACATGCGCTGCGCCCATGATGCCGCCACCGAAATCCTTACCGGACCCTATACCGAGGAAGAGTTCTGGGAGGATCTCCTGCGCGTGACCGGCGGGCAGACCGACGAGGTGCTCGCCCGCCACATGATCCGGGAGTCCAAGGACATCCTGAACTGGATCGTGGAGCAGGGCGTGCGCTGGCAGCCCTCGCTCGGCGGCACGCTGAGTCTAGGCCGCACCAACTCCTTCTTTCTGGGCGGCGGCCGCGCGATGCTGAATGCACTTTATCTCACTGCCGAACGGCTCGGCGTCGAGGTCGAGTACGATGCCGAGGTCACCGACCTCGTGATCGCGGACGACATGTTTCTCGCAGCCCGCCTCAAGCGGCCGATCAAGGGCGAGACCGAGATCCACGCGACGTCGCTGGTCGCCGCGGCGGGCGGGTTCGAGGCCAACATCGAATGGCTGAAGCAATATTGGGGCGAGGCCGCCGACAATTTCCTGATCCGCGGCACTCCCTATAACCGCGGCTCGATCCTGAAGATGCTGCTCGCCAAGGGCGTGCAGGAGGTCGGCGATCCCACCCAGTGCCACGCGGTCGCGATCGACGCCCGCGCGCCGAAATTCGACGGCGGCATCATCACGCGCCACGACTCCGTCGTGTTCGGCATCGTCGTCAACAAGCACGCCCAGAGATTCTACGATGAGGGCGAGGATATCTGGCCGAAGCGCTACGCGATCTGGGGCCGGCTGGTTGCAGCCCAGCCCGACCAGATCGCCTACATCATCTTCGATTCGACCGTCGTCACCTCGTTCATGCCGACGCTGTTCCCGCCGATTGCGGGGCAGACTGTGGCTGAGTTGGCCGGAAAGCTCGAGCTCGATCCCGCCGCGCTGGAAAGGACCCTCGCCGAATTCAACGCCGCGGTGCAGCCGGGCACGTTCGATCACACCATCCTGGACGACTGCCGCACCGAAGGCATCGTGCCGCCGAAGACGCATTGGGCACGTCGGATCGCGACGCCGCCCTATCTCGCCTATCCAGTGCGGCCCGGCATCACCTTCACCTATCTCGGCACGCGCGTGACCAAGGAGGCGCGCATGCTGATGACGGACGGCAAGCCGTCGGCGAACATGTTCGCGGCCGGCGAGATCATGGCTGGCAACGTGCTCGGCAAGGGCTATGCCGCCGGCATGGGCATGACCATCGGCAGCGTGTTCGGTCGGATCGCAGGACGGGAAGCGGCGAAACATGCACGGAACTAGGATTCTTGACGAAGCTGACCGACTGATGACGGTCTGCAATTCCTGCCGCTACTGCGAGGGTTTGTGCGCGGTATTTCCGGCGATGGAGATGCGGCGAGCCTTCTCCGACGGAGACCTCAACTATCTCGCCAACCTCTGCCACGCCTGCGGCGCCTGCTATGTCGACTGCCAGTTCTCGCCGCCGCACGAGTTCAACGTCAATGTTCCCAAGACGCTTGCGATCGCGCGTGCCGAGTCTTATGCGGTCTATGCTTGGCCGCAGGCACTGTCCGGCGCCTTTGCGCGCAATGGTCTTGTCATCAGCATCGTCGCCGCGCTCAGCATGGCCGCCTTCATTCTCGGCTTTGCCGCCGTGAACGACAGCGGCGTGCTGTTCGGCGTCCACGCCGGCCCCGGCGCGTTCTACAGGCTGATGCCGCACAACGCGATGGCCGCGCTGTTCAGCGCCGCGTTCCTCTATGCGATCTTCGCACTTGTCATGAGCGTGCGCGCGTTCTGGCGCGACATCGGCGCGCCGATCGGCGGCCGCGCGGAGGGTGGTTCGATCCTGCAGGCCATCCGAGATGCCGGCGAGCTGCGCTATCTGGATGGCGGCGGCGTCGGTTGCTACAACGAGGACGACAAGCCGACCGACCGGCGCAAGCTGTATCATCACCTGACCTTCTACGGTTTCCTGCTCTGCTTCGCTGCGACGTCGGTGGCCACGCTCTATCACTATGTGTGGGGACGCGAGGCGCCCTATCCTTGGTGGGATCTGCCGGTAGCGCTCGGCACGCTTGGAGGCATCGGCCTTATTGTCGGGCCGATCGGGCTGTTCGCAGCCCGGATGCGACGCGATCCCGCGCTGCTGGACGAGCAGCGCTACGGCATGGATGTCGGCTTCATCGCCATGCTGTTTCTGACCGGTCTCACCGGCATGGCGCTGCTGGCTTTGCGCGAGACCGCTGCGATGGGACCGCTGCTGGCGCTGCATCTCGGTGCCGTGTTCGCACTGTTCATCACCATGCCCTACGGCAAGTTCGTGCACGGCATCTATCGCTTCGCTGCACTGGTGCGCTACGCGCAGGAGCGGAAGGCAGAGGTGTCCTGATCGGGGGACAAGCCCGCGGGATCTGGGGTCAGCCTCGCGCGGCGGCCACTTCGCGCGATCGCGACGCGACGAGGACGACGTCGGACCTCGCCGTGTCGACCTGAACCCGGTTGCGTCCCTTCTCCTTGGCGCGGTAGCAGGCGGCATCCGCACGCCGCATCGCCTCCTCGAGCGTGGCGTTGCCGTCGGCGATGCAGGCAACGCCGATGCTGGCGGTCACCGCAAAGCAACGATCGTCCCAGGCGAAGCTGAACAGTTCGAGCGAGGTGCGCAGCCGTTCGGCGACATCGACGGCGTCGTAAGGCGAGCACTGCGGCAGGATCAGACCGAATTCGTCGCCGCCGAGCCTGGCCACGAGATCATGCGACCGCCGGTCCTGCTGCAACAATTGCGCAATCTGGCGCAGCAGGCGATCGCCCGCGAGATGGCCGCAGCTGTCGTTGACATTCTTGAACTGGTCGAGATCGAGCAGGATCAGGCCCAGTGAGCCTTCTCTGGTATGGTCGAGTTCGCTTTGCAGGCGCGCCTCGAACGCGCGGCGGTTGGCGAGGCCGGTCAGCCAGTCATGCGAGGCCTGCCAGGCGAAGCGGTCCTTCTCGGCATGCAATGCATCCTCGAACGCGTGCCGTTGCAGCACCAATCGTCGCGTGTGCCAGATCAGGAGCAGGATCAGCGTCAGGGCGGTGACGACGTTGACGAGCGTCAACGTCACCTTGATGGCGCGGGAGCCCTCGCCGAGGACGGTGGAGAAGCGCTTGGCATGCCCCGTGAACTGGCTATTCAACTCCGAGAGCCGCGACGACAGGTATCGCAGACGGTCGCTGTCGCGAATGGGACCTTTCGTCCACTCGGAGCGGATGACTTCGCCGAAGACGCTCAGCTCCAGCAGCATGGGATCGGTGGCAGCCCACTCCCGGATCGCGTCGCGGAGAAAATTCACCTGGCTGAAATTGCGGAACAGCCAGATCAGGCCGGGGACGTCGTCAGGATGGTTGCCGCCTTGCAGGAAGCCGATCCGGGCGGCCTCGACGTCGACCGGATCGCGCTCGAGCGCCCACCGCGCGAATTCGTCGCCAATGGGGACGGCGAGCGAGGTCCGATAGTGCGCGAACTGGGTGGCGTCGCCGGAATGCAGATAGAGATTGAGGAAATAGACGGCATTCTTCTGCGAGCGCGACCACATCGCCTCGCCCGCGACATAGGCGCGCACCGAGGACATCACCTCCAGGCTGAAGCCGGCGACCGCCGCCTGAAGCACGACGACCATGACGAAAGGCGAGACGAGCTTGATGACGTGAAGGAGGCTGTGTCCCTTCGTCGATGTCGCTGTTCTGCGAAACACGTTGCATTCCCCAAGTCGCTCGACGACCCCACCGGAGCGATTTGCTCATAACTCGGATTACGAGCAAACGGTGCTTAACTCGACCTGAAAATGCCGCGAGACTGCGTCGCAGGGTGAAGGCGTTGTGAAGCAGATGCTTGCAGATCGTTGCAAATGCCGCCCACGGAACTGACGCGGAATCTGCGAGGCGATGCCTCGAATGCGTGGCGCGCGGTTTACTCGATCGAAAGAAATCGGCTTGGGGCTAGACCAGCACGGGTTTGCGCACGCGGCCGGCGTCGCCGAAGACGCGCAGGTAACGCTCGATCTCCGAGGACATGCCGGTCGCCTTCTCCGGATTGTCGGAGAGCTTGACGGCCGGGCGGCCGTCGACCGACGAGACCTTGCAGACGATCGAGATCGGATCGAGATTGATCGAGGCGTCCGGCGGGCAGCCGACAAAATCATTGGTGAGATTGGTGCCCCAGCCGAAGGAGAGCCGCACGCGGCCGCCGAAATGGTGATAGGTGTCCTCGATCGAGCCGACGTCCATCGCGTCGGAGAACACGAGCAGCTTGTCCTTTGGATTGCGGCCCTTCTGCTCCCACCATTTGATGATCTCCTCGCCGGCCTGGATCGGCGGCGCGCTGTCGGGACGGAAGCCGGTCCAGTCGGCGACCCATTCCGGCGCATCGCGCAGGAAGGCCTTGGTGCCGAAGGCGTCGGGCAGCGCAATCAGCAGGTTGCCGCCATAGGTCTGGCGCCACTGGTCGAGGATGCGATAGGGCGCCCAGCGCAATTCCTCGTCGTCCTTGGCCAGCGCAGCCGCGACCATCGGCAGCTCATGCGCGTTGGTGCCGATCGCTTCGAGATCGTTGTCCATCGCGAGCAGCACGTTGGAGGTGCCGATGAAGGACGGCCCCAAGCCTTCCTTGACCGCCTCCACGCACCAGCGCTGCCAGAGGAAACCGTGGCGGCGGCGGGTGCCGAAGTCGGACAGGCGCAAGGTCTCGAGCTTGCGCAGCCGCTCGACCTTGGTCCACAGCTTGGCCTTGGCGCGGGCGTAGAGCACGTCGAGCTCGAAGCGGCCCCGGCCCTTCATCGCCGCGCGCGAGCGCAACTCGTTGAGGATGGCGAGCGCCGGAATCTCCCACATCGTGGTGTGGGTCCACGGTCCGTGGAAATGCAGCTCGTACTGGCCCTCGACCTTGCGCAGCTCGTATTCGGGTAAACGAAATTCCGCGAGCCAGCGGATGAAGTCCGCCGAAAACATGTGGGTTCTGCCGTAGAAGGTGTTACCGGCGAGCCAGATCAGCTCCTTCTTGGTGAAGCGGATGGTGCGGGCATGATCGAGCTGGGCGCGCAGCTCGCCCTCGTCGATAATCTCGGCAAGTCGCACATGGCGCGAGCGGTTGATGACCGAGAAAGTCACCTGCTGACTCGGGTAGGATTCCCGAATCATCTGCAACATCAATAGTTTGTAAAAGTCGGTATCAAGCAGGCTGCGGATGATGGGATCCAGCCGCCAGCTGTGATTGTAGGTCCGGCTCGCAATGTCGGTCACTGTCATGCGGGAATTCTAGCGTGGCCGCCGCGGCGCAACCAGTGGGTTTGGCGGGGATCAGGTTTTCGCGGGGCCTGGGCCCGCGGCGGTCGCAGCCGCGGTCTCGAGCTGGTTTCTGATCCAGCGATGGGCCGGATCCTTCTGGTAGCGCTGGTGCCAGACCATGAACATCGGCAGTTCGGCGAGCGTTTGCGTGCGCGAGGCCAGCGGAATGCGCACATGTGCAAAGCCGTGCATCACGCCGGAAGCCAGCAGGCTCGGCATGCTTGCGAGCATTCGCGAGCCGCGCAGGAACGACGGCACGCCGGAAAAGCTCGGCACGGAGATGGCGATATCGCGGTGGAAGCCGTTGGCCGCGAGCCGGCGGTCGAAGTCGAGCCGTTCATTGTCGGTGTAGACCACCGTGATGTGGCGCGCCGCGAGATAGGCCCTGCGGCCGGTAGGCGCGGCACGCGCCTTCGGATCATAGTAACAGACGTAGTGATCTCTCAGCAGGCGCTTCTGCACGATGTCGACGCCTGACGGCGGCAGCGGCGTGACCATCAGATCGCAGCGGTTTTCGCGCAGCATCGCGGGTGAGGGCGATTGCGAGGGGATCACGCGCAGATTCAGGCTCTTCACCTGCGCCGTAACATGCCCGAAGAAGCGCGGCAGCAGCAGGTCGCGCTGGAAATCGTTGGCTGCGACCGTGAGCGAAAGCTGGGCGCTCGCAGGCTCGAACGTGACGCCGCCGGCAAAACTGCGCATCTCGTCGATCAGCGCGCGGGCCTTCGCCGCGAGCGCCTGGGCGTGCGCGGTGGCGACGATGCCGCGGCCGGATTTGGCGAACAGCGGATCGCCGGCGATCCGCCGTAGCTTGTTCAGGGCGTGGCTGACCGCTGACTGCGTCAGGCCGAGCCGCGTTGCAGCCGCTGTCACCGAGCCTTCCTCCAGCACGGCCAGGAACAATTCAAGCGCATGGCCGTCGAGCGCCAAATGATCGATTTCTTTCATGGAATTCATTATAATCGATCTATTTATCTTGAGAATAGCCGGCTCCATGATCTCCCGATAAGCCGTGCGCCCAAACGGGGCGCCAGAGGGAGAGACAACGCCGATGAATGCCCAGGCGCCCGCCTTGCAGGATCCCCGCTTCAACCGTCCCGAGCCGTTCACGGCCCGCGATGGCGGCTTTTTCCAGCGCGACCGCTCGATCCACCCGCCGGCCCATGCGCCCGGCTACAAATCCTCGGTGCTGCGCTCGCCGCGCCAGGCCCTGTTGTCGCTAGAGAATTCGGTCTCGGAGATCACCGGACCGGTGTTCGGCCACAATGATCTCGGGCCACTCGATAACGATTTGATTCGCAACTACGCCAAGGACGGCGACCCCGTTGGCGAGCGCATCATCGTGCACGGTCGGGTGCTCGACGAGACCGGGCGGGGCGTGCCGAACACGCTGGTCGAGTTCTGGCAGGCCAATGCCGGCGGCCGCTACCGGCACAAGAAGGACACCTATCTGGCGCCGATCGATCCGAATTTCGGCGGCTGCGGCCGCGCGCTGAGCGACGACGCCGGCTACTATTATTTCCGCACCGTGAAGCCCGGCCCCTATCCTTGGCGCAACTACGTCAACAGCTGGCGTCCCGCCCATATCCACTTCTCGGTGTTCGGCTCGGGCTTCGCGCAACGCCTGATCACCCAGATGTATTTTGAGGGCGATCCCCTGATCCCGATCTGTCCGATCCTGACGACGATTCCGGACAAGGATGCGCTTGACCGCCTCGTGGCGCCGCTCGACCTCAACGCCTCGACGCCGTTCGATTCGCTCGCCTACCGCTTCGATATCGTGCTGCGCGGCGCCCGCTCCACCTATTTCGAAAACCGCACCGAGGGGAACTGAGCCAATGCCGCAGCCGCTCAACTATCTCAAGGAAACCGCCTCGCAGACCGCCGGGCCTTACGTCCATATCGGCCTGATCCCGGCCATGGCCGGCTTCGACATTTTCGAGAAGAACTTCTCCAACGTGCTGGTGACGCCAGGCACCAAGGGCGAGCGCATCACGCTGGAAGGCAAGGTGCTCGACGGCAGCGGCACGCCGCTACGCGACGTGCTTCTCGAAATTTGGCAGGCCGACGCGGCCGGCCGCTACAACCATCCGGCCGACCGCTCCACCGGCCGGGCGGATGAGGATTTCCGCGGCTGGGGCCGCGCCGGCTCGGATTTCGAGAGCGGGCTGGTGACATTCGAGACCATCAAGCCGGGCGCGATCACGGATAAGGCGGGCCGCAGATGTGCGCCTCACGTCAACGTCTGGATCGTCGCCCGCGGTATCAATATCGGACTCAACACGCGGTTCTATTTCTCGGACGAAGAAGCGGCGAATGCCGCCGATCCCGTGCTGAACCTCATCGAACAGCCCGTGCGGCGCGCGACGCTGATCGCCAAGCGCGGCGAGCGCGCCGGCAAGGTCGTGTATTCCTTCACGATCAATTTGCAGGGGCCGCAGGAGACGGTGTTCTTCGACGTTTGACGAACTGGCAGGTGTCCCGCAGGATCATTCCACCCGGTCGCCTCGATCGATCGTTCCGCGCGCGAGGAATTGCGGTGGCTGACGCATCTCGCGCGATCCCGGCCGCTCGGCGGGGTCGCGCCCCACTCTTGCTTTCAGTTCTGCCAAATCAATGAAGACGTCCGCCTGCCGGCGCAGTTCGTCGGCGACCATGGGCGGCTGGGTGGCGAGCGTGGAGACGACCGTCACGCGGACGCCGCGGCGTTGCAGGGCTCCGACCAGCGAGCGAAAATCCCCATCTCCCGAGAACAGCACGATCTGATGGACGTGCGCGGCGAGCTCCATCGCGCTCACGGCGAGGTCCACGTCCATGCTGCGCCTCACCTTGCGCCGACCGGTGTTGGCGTCGACGAACTCCTTGGCGAGCTTGGTGACGACGGTGTACCCGTTATAGTCGAGCCAATCGATCAGCGGACGGATTGACGAATATTCCTGATCCTCGATGACAGTCGTGTAGTAGAAGGCTCGCAGCAGCGCGCCTCGGCCGTGAAATTCGTTGAGCAGGCGCCTGTAATCGACATCGAAACCGAGTGCCTTTGACGTGGCATAGAGATTGGCGCCATCGATGAAAAGTGCGATCTTCTCAAAGGAAGACATGATGCACAAATCTCCAGTTCCGCGTGCGAGCCGGCAGGTTCGGCCCCTGAGGCTCAGTGTGTCGGCCGAAATCCACTAAGGTCGCCGGTGTGCTTTCCTAGAAAAAAACGGCGCAGACGACCGGACAGGGGTGGCCGTCATGCGCCAGGTAAGGGAGGTTGATGCCACCGGCGCCAGGGCGCCCGATACAGCCACGCTAAGCCGGCCGCATTCCATGCTCAATTGTACGGAAGTAAACGGCGCGTATCCCAAGGGTTCGTCGTTTTATACCAAGGTAGATGGAGTCGCTACTCGCCGCCATGGAGCTGCGCGCGAAAGGCGCGCGGCGACAGGCCGGTGGCGGCGGCGTAGACCCGGCTGAAATAGGCGGGGTCCTCGAAGCCGAGCGCATAGGCGATCGTCGACACCGGCAGGTTGGTGTAGACGAGGTTGCGCCGCGCCTCGCGGATCAGCCGGTTGAGGATCAGATGCGAGGCGGTGTCGCCGGTTGCCGTCCGCGTCAGCCGGTTCAGATGGGTGGGCGTGATCGAGAGTGCTTTGGCATAGTCCGCAACGCTCCAGCGCTGCAGATGATGCATCTCGAGCAGAGCCTCGAAGCGCCGGAACAGGCCGGATTCGGCCGTGCCATTGCCGCTACTCTCGCTGGCGAGTGCGCGCGCCACCAGCCCGATCATGGCGGCCGAGAGCGCCCGCAACAGGTGCGCACGGCCGAAATTGCATGCGGCGTGCTCGGCAAAGATCTGCTTCATGGTGGCGCGCACCTGCGGCGTGCCGCGCACCACCGCCGATCGCGACAATGCCCCGCGCAGGCCTTCGGCGGCGAGCAGCGCCTCATCCAGAATTTCCGCGGCGATGGTCAGCACCCAGCCTTGCGTGCCGGGGACGAAGCGGAAGCCGTGGACGTGGCCGACCGGCACATTGACGATCTGCATCGGCCTCAGCGGCATCACGCGGCCGTCGAGCGTCGCCTCGCCGCCACCGCGCTCGATCAGCAGCACCTGGTGCAACCGCGCGTGGCGGTGCACGGCCAGGGTCCAGTCGTGCAGCACCGAGCGGGACGCGATGGTCTCGCAATGGACCACATCGGGCAAATCGCCGGACTCGCCGAAGAGGTTGTAGACCCGGATCGCCGGGGCTGGCGCTGTGGTTCTCATGTTCGAATTGTACAAGACAAAGGCCGATCCCTCCATCGGGGTGCAGCGAAAAATCTGAAAAATAGTGCCAACGGGAGGACGCAAAAATGAAAGTTCAGGTCTGCATCATCGGCGGCGGGCCGTCCGGGCTGCTGTTGTCCCAGCTGCTGCATCTCAAAGGCATCGACACGGTCGTGCTGGAGAAATACAGCCGCGACCATGTGCTGGCGCGCATCCGCGCCGGCGTGCTCGAGCACGGCTTTGCCAAGCTAATGCGCGAGGCGCAATGCGGCGAGCGGATGGACCGCGAAGGCGAGATCCACAAGGGCTTCGAGATCGCTCATGACGGGGTGCTCTCCCAGATCGATCTCTACAAGCATTCCGGCGGCAATTCGGTGCTGGTCTACGGCCAGACCGAGCTGACGCGCGACCTCTACGAGGCGCGCGACCGCCACGGCGGCAAGGTCGTGCACAACGCCGAGAGCGTCACGCCGCACGACCTGACCTCGGAGCGGCCTTACGTGACCTACCGCTCGAACGGGGAAACCATCCGGGTCGATTGCGACTACGTCGTCGGCGCCGACGGCTTTCACGGCGTCAGCCGCAAGTCGATCCCGAAGGACGTGCTGCGCGAATATGAAAAGATTTATCCATTCGGCTGGCTCGGCGTGCTGTCGCGCACCAAGCCGGTGTCGCCGGAGCTGATCTATGCGAAGCACCAGCGCGGCTTTGCGTTGTGCTCGTTGCGGTCCCAGGTGCTTAGCCGCTACTACATCCAGGTGCCGCTGACCGACAAGCTGGAGGATTGGCCGGATGAGGCGTTCTGGGCCGAGCTGAAGCGCCGATTGCCGGACGAGGTTGCTGCGCGGCTGATCACTGGCTCCTCGATCGAGAAGAGCATCGCGCCCCTGCGCAGCTTTGTCGCCGAGCCGATGAGCTACGGCCGCCTGTTCCTCGCCGGCGATGCCGCCCACATCGTCCCGCCGACCGGCGCGCGCGGGCTCAACAGCGCGGCTTCCGACATCTACTATCTCTATCACGCCATGCTCGCGCATTATCAGGGCGGCGACGATTCCGGGCTCAAGGGCTATTCGGCCAAGGCACTCGCGCGGATCTGGAAGGCGCAGCGTTTCTCCTGGTGGATGACGATGCTGCTGCATCGCTTCTCCGACCGGCCCGACTATGAGGATCGGCTCCAGCAGACGGAGCTCGAGTATCTGTTTTCGTCGGAGACAGCGCAGCGATTGTTGGCGGAGAATTATGTCGGGCTGCCGTTTTAGGGAGGCCGGATGTTGCCCCAAGCGCTGGCGGGTTCCCTTCTCCCCTTGTGGGAGAAGGTGGCGCGAAGCGCCGGATGAGGGGTTCTATCCGCACATGGAGTGCGAGAGCGTAAGAGATTCACGCGCGGAGAGAGACCCCTCACCCGTCTCGCCGCTACGCGGCGAGCCACCCTCTCCCACAAGGGGCGAGGGTGCACCGGTGTCTGGGGCGGCGCCGTTACTTCCCTTCCAGCGTATTGACCGGTGCCCACTCTGGTGGCGGTGGATTCGCAGCGAGGGATCTTGCGCGCTTCGCGAATAGCGTCGATGCCGGATCGATCGTTGCCGTTTGCTCGAATGCATCAACCGCCTTCGCAAACTCCCGCGCGCGCCAGCAGGCCAGTCCTTCCGCATACGCCGCCGCCACCTTCTTCTGCCCGGCGCTCTCCGCGTCCTTCTCCGCCAGCGGCTCGAAAACCTTGATCGCCTCGCCGCGTCCCAGCACTCTGATCGCGTCGAGCTCGCGCCAGGCGAAGGTATCGCCGGTCTGCGCGACCGTCGCCTCCGAGGCCATGATCGCGGTGCCGTAATATTTGTTGGCGCCTTCGAGCCGGGAGGCGACGTTCACGGTGTCGCTCATCACGGTGTAATTGAATCGGCGCTTTGAGCCGATATTGCCGACCACGGCTGCGCCGCTGTTGAGCCCGATGCGATGCGACAAGCCGCGGCCGGCGAAGGCAGCGTTGCTCGCGTTGAGCTCGGCCAGTTTCTCGTGGCACTTCAGTGCCGCGCGCACTGCGTTGCGCGCGTGCGCGGGATCGTCGGCGGGGGCGCCGAACATGGCGACGATGGAATCGCCGATATACTTGTCGACGTAGCCGCCGTGACTTTCGATGATGTCGGTCATGGCGGAGAGATATTCGTTCATCAGCGTCACCAGCTCACCCGGCGTCATCGCCTCGGCGATGGAGGAGAAGCCGCTGAGGTCGGAGAAGAACATGGTGACGTTGCGCATCTCGCCGCCGAGCGCCGGCATCTTGCCGGATGCAACCATGGTGTCGATGACCTCGGGGGCGAGATAGAACGCAAAACTCTTGCGCAGGAAGCGCTCCTCGCGGTCGGCGACGACGAAGCGGTAGCCGATCATCATTGCGAGCGCAGCAAGACCTGCGAGCGCAGGCTCGGTCAGCGGCAGAGCCAATGCATGAACGAACGTAACCACGGTGACGGCGACGTAAACGGCGGTGAGGGCGAGCCATGCAATCAGCGCGCCGCCCGGTGCGAGCGTGCAGGCCGCGCAGGCAACGATTGCGGCGAACACGATGGTCAGAATGGTCCGCAGCGGAAAGCCGAGCTCCGTCGCGGCATCGCGCTCCATCAGATTTCGCACGACCGTCGCATGCACGAACACGCCAGAGATGTCGCTGCGGGCCTTCTGCGCGGTGTCCGCCGGGGCGGGCAGGGCGCATCGCGCTGCCGGTGTTCCGTCATATCCACCGGACAGGCGCATCGAGGTGAGCTTGCGGTCCTCGAAATTGAGGACGGTGCCGAGCAGCACGACCTTGCCGTCGAAGGCGCGTCGAAAAAAATCGCGGTCGCCCTTCTCGACGCAGGCGCGCAGGTCGGCGAAGGAATATGTCGGAATGTCGCGGCCCATTCCTCGAAAATTGAGCGTCAGCGTGTTGGCCACGGCGCTCGGGATGGAATAGCCGGACAAGTCCGTCACGCCGGACGGTCCGATTTCTGGTTTTGCACCGAGCGCGCGGGACGCCAGCTCGACGGCCATGGCGGGGACCGGCCTGTCCTGGATGGAAAAGCTCAGGGGCATCCGCCGGATCACGTGGTCGGTGTCGGTATGGACATTGAGCGCCCGGATATTGTTGCGCACCGCCAGTTGCTGTGCGCGATAAGGCACTTCCGGATGATCGTTGCTCAGGATATCGCCGAGCACGAGCTTGCCGCTGTCGGAGGCTTGCCGCAGAGCGATCAGATAGTCGCGGTCGAATCCCTTCATGCGGGCGCCGAGCGGCGCCTCGCCAAAGGGAATCTCCGACTGCTCGATCGAGCTCGGAAAGATGATGTCGAAGCCGATTACCTTGGCGCCGCCCTCGGTGATGCCCCCGAGCACCCGGCCGATCTCGCGTGTCCAGGTCAGCGTCGGCGACCCCTTGAACGGCGGCGTGTCGTAGGTCTCCGCGTCGATCGCGACGACGACGACCGGCGAGGTGGTGGGATCGCGGCGGTCGCCGATGAGCTTGCCGCGCATCGCCGTGAGGATGTCGAGCGAGAGCCCTTGCAGCGTCTGAAGCGGCGGAGACGTGAAGATGGCGCCCGCAAGGAGCGCAATCAGGACCGCCGCTATGATGTCGCCTCTGCCAATCCGCCGCATCGCGTCGACGCGGGTCGCCTATTCGAGCCGCAGCAGACGGCCGACGATCGGCGTCGGCGAGGAGGTGGCGCTGGCATCGACCTGGAAGGCATAGCGCTTGCCGCCGAGGGTTGCGAGATAGCTGCCGCCCGGGGTCAGTGACTTGCCGGCTTTGGCAAAGTCATAGAACTTGCCGCGGACCATGATGTCGCTCTTGAGCGGCACGTTGATTGTGGGTTCCTTGCCGTCGGTGCGTTCGATGACCAGCGTGCTGCCGCTCTTGGCCTGGACCAGCGGCGCGACGCCGTAGATCGTCGGCAGCTTCGGCGGAACGGCGCCCTTGGTGTCGGACCGTACGGTCCGGAACGTGGTTGCGGCGCTCTGGTTGGCCTCGCGCTCGGAGAGCTGCGCCGCGTTGGTATCGCAGGGCACCTTGACGCGCTGGACGTTGCCGAGTTGCACGGTGCTCTGCTCAGCGCCGACGAGGACGACGCCTTCACTGATCGTCTCGCGCAGGCAGGATTTCAGATAGCCGAGCGTGATGCTCGCCTTCGGTCCGAGCTTGATGATCTTGCCAAGAGCCACATAATCCATGAACTCGACGCCGTCGACCTTGCCCTGCACCTCTTCGACGATCGCGGCCGGAGTCTCCGCCAAAGCGGGAGCCGCAAGACAGAACGCGCTGACAAAGGCGCCGATCAGGCTTTTCATGGGTATTCTCATCCAATTCGACATGCTTTGCCGGTCCCCGTCCTGGCTCAATGCTTAGCAGCGAAGCGCCCAGGCAAGTGTGACCGGAATCACTCTTTGTATTGGTGCACTCTATCAGGAACAGGTTCAAATCCGTGATGGCAGAAAGCGGAGCCGTTGCAAACGTCGCAATCGCGGCAATGCGTGCGGCGACCGGGATCGCGGCCGTCTTGAGGCCGAGACGACGGCGCTTACGATATCTCGGCCGGTAGTCGTCTGACGGAGAGGCTGCAATTTTAAGGCTTGATTTGTTGGGACGTTAACCGTCGCGGAATGCTCACTGCATCGGTCATTGTCGCGCGCCAGAGTTCGTCGCAAATACGGGTGAATTTGCGATGGATGTTTTTCATGTTGAGAGACGGCAAATACGCTGTATGGTTCAGGACCCCGCGTGGCCAGGGCACCGGTATCGTGCATCTGACCGAGGGCCGGATTTCGGGTGGCGATAGCTTCTTCATCTATGGCGGCTCCTATCGCGTCGATGAGCTGCACTTTTCGGGCGTTCTGACCGTGCACCGGTATGCCGACGGCCCGCCGAGCGTGTTCGGGCCGGACGAAGTCGAGGTCAATCTCTCGGGTGCGTGCAACGGCCTGGTTGCGACCTGCTCGGGGACCGCCAAGGAAGTGCCGGACGTGAAGTTCGAGGCGACGTTGATCTACAGCCAGGAAGATCAGCCCGCCGCCGACGCCAGAGGCGCCGTCGTGAGGCTCAATGCCGACAAGCTGCCCAAGGGCCTCGACAGCCGTTCGAGAGCGCGCCACCCGGTTGTGCCGGCATCGCCGGGGTCGGAGCGGAATCGACCGTAGGCCACTCGTCCCCCCGCTTTGACCGACCTCATCGTCAGGGCTGGCGGAGTGGATGCGCCTTCTGGTGCCAGGCCCAGGCGGTGCGGATCACGGTGGGCAGGTCGGAGTGATGCGGCACGAAGTTCAGCACTTTTCGCGCGGCGGAGGGATCGGCCACAAGATAGGTGGGATCGCCGGCGCGGCGCGGCTTGACGGTGTGGGGCACCTCGCGCCCGGTCTCCTGCCTGATGGCGGTCAGGATTTCGCGGACGGAAAAGCCGGAGCCGGTGCCGAGATTGAAGCTGCCGCCGGCATGCCCCTGTTCCAGCAGTTTCAGCGCCGCGACATGCGCGGCGGCGAGATCGGTGACATGGATGTAGTCGCGGATCGCGGTGCCGTCGGGCGTGTCGTAATCGTCGCCGAACACGGCAAAGTCGACGTGTCCCTGCAACGCCATCATGGCGCGCGGAATGAGATGGGTCTCGTTGTCACGCAGCTCGCCGATGCCGCCGGCCGGATCGGCGCCGCTGGCGTTGAAATAGCGCAGGCAAAACGCGCCGAAGCCGTAGGCCGCGCGGTAATCGGCGAGCATGCGCTCGATCATCCATTTCGATGCGCCGTAAGGGTTGATCGGCGCGCAGGGAAAATCCTCCGGCAGTTCCTTGGAATCGGCGTTGCCGTAGACGGCGCCGGTCGAGGAGAACACGATGCGCCTGCAGCCCGCGTTGCGCATCGCCTGCAACAGCGACAGCGTGCCCTGCACATTGTTGATGTAGTACTTCTGCGGATCGGACATGGATTCGCCGACGAGGCTCGCCGCCGCAAAATGCATCACCGCCGCGACTTTGTAATCGGCGAAGGCGCGCGCCAGCGTCGCTCCGTCGAGCAGATCGCCGGTGACCAGCGGACCGGCTACGAAGCTACGGTGCCCGGTGGAAAGATTGTCGTAGACGACGGGTTGATAGCCGGCCGCGGCCAGCGCGCGGCAGGCATGCGAGCCAATATAGCCCGCGCCCCCTGTGACGAGGACGGTCGGTCGGTCGGTCATGTCACCTCTAAAACTTTCTGATGGAGGCATCCTAGAGCAGAATCAACAATGATCCAAGCAACTGTGGTCATGAGCAAATCCGCAGCGAGCACGATTGACGCATTTGCGAGCCATTCGGCCCGCGGCACAAGCTGCCTACACGTTGGTCCGAGACTGTCGTCGCTATCGAGAAGCTAAAAGGATTCCACCGGTCGCGCGGAGGTCTGCTTGTTAGCTTTGCATTGACGCTGTTGCCGCGAAAACGACACGCAATCGCGCGCGGCAACCCTGCGTTTACAGGTGAAATCTAGGTTCTGGCCGATAACAAGGGACGGACAGGGACATGCCTCAGATCTGGATGACATATGACGAACTTGCGACGCTCAGCGATTGCACGCCTGCAGAAGCCAGAGTGCGGGCCATCCATTTGTCGCTCGACCGTCGCAAAAGCCGCGATGGCGCAACCCGTGTGAAACTGGATTTGGCGCTGATGGCCAAATTCTTCGCATCTGTCCGCGATGCCGATTTTGATCTGGATAGCGCCATCGGGGCGCTCCAGGCCACGCATCGCCAGATGGCAGAACTGCTGACGCCGAACGAGTTCCTCAGCCGACGCGGGTCAGCCTAATCCGCTGCATGCAGTCGATCGAAGGGGCGGTGCGTCGCGAGCCGAGATTCCCGCGATAGTTGTCCAGAATCAGGCAGAGATTTGCATCCGAATTGCTGGGAAGTGGTAGGCAAACATTCACATTGCTGCGAATCCGGGCGGCGAACTTCGTGGGCAGGTGGGGCCTGCTGGCTTCAGGCAGGGGGTCTGGGTAAGAAGGCCAAGATCGTCTGGGCGAGAAGCACACCGACGGTGCCGCCTGCCGCTTTCTGCAGCACGTCCAGGAAGCCGGGATCGCGATCGGGCGTGAGCGCCTGCAGGAGCTCCAGCCCCATTGCGACCGCCATGACAAGCGAGCAGGCCAGAGCGAGCCGTCCGGGCAGCAGGAACGACAGAAGAAAGCCCAACAGCCCGTAGGCACTGAAGCGCTCGATCACAACGACCCAATAAGCCTCGTGATGTCCCATCAGCGCCGGCCGCCCCGCAAGCCTTGCCAACGTGGCGTAGGCGATGAGGGCGAGGCAGATTCCCGCAGCGGCAAACAGGTGATTTCGGCGCATGGTCCAGCATAGTCGGTCGAGGGGCGTTTCGCTTCGAAAGACGCGAATATCGTTAAAGTGCTTGCTGCTTCTCCAGCAGGCGGCGGAGGCATCCTACGGATGGGGGCTGTCTCAGCGAATGGTTCGAAATCGGTCAGGCGACTAACGCGCTGCCGTCGATCGAAGATGCGGCCATGCGCCAGCGGCCTCTGCCGCATTCGACACATCGCTTCCGACCCTAAGACTTCTTACCTGTCCTCGATTTCAACGAAAGACCAAGGCGCAAGGCCATGCGCTTGATCGCATCGGGCGAGCGCCCGAGCTGTTTCGCCGCCTCCTCCAGGGAAGCCGAAGACTTAGCCAACTCCATCAGCCGGCGGTCTTCCTTGAACGACCAGGGCTTGCGCGCCATAACCGAAATCATCCTCTCGTCGACAAAGACAAAGCCGCCAAGCGGACCCATGTCGCTCGGCGGCTTTGCTTGGGTGGGGCCGAGCTTGGGGGAGCCCGGTGAGGCGATGGATAAGCGATCGGTGAGACTTCGCAACAAACAACGCGGGTTAAGCTAACCGCTCAACCTTACCGAGATGAAATCGGCGCTTCGCGCTCCGTATAACCACGGAGATTTCGCTACCAAAGCGGCTCCGAATCCGGAGGGCGCGATATTCTCGAGCGGATCGCAGATGCATTCATCACATCCTGGCGGGCCGTCGCGGTATTGGACGGCATCGACGAGGCCTATGAGCGATGGCGAAAAACAGCCCGGATTGGATTGGAAAGGGGTGAACCGGGGTCAACATCATCGTTGCATCAAGTTCGGGCAACTTGAGCTATCGTCGGCCCCCGGGCTGGTTGCTCTCGCGCGACGACCAAACTTCAAGCAACACGTTGCACAAACTTCATCTTCGTCTGACAAAATTTTCAGCGGCGCCGATCTTGATGTCGTCACAACGACAAGATGGAATATCTGGGGAGGAACGTTCCAAACAACGCGGGAACATTCCAAATGGCTGCGATCCTGGTTTTGGCTTCGATGTTTGCGGTTGGCTTTTGCTGCGGTTACGCCGTGAGGGCGTGGCGCTCCCACAAGCGATCGGCGCGATACCGTCTTTATGCCCCCTATACCCCCACCTCGGTGGGGGCCAGCCGCAGCCAGCACCCATCTTGATGGTAAGGACCGGCGCGATATCTCAGCGGTCGATTGATCCTACATTGATCTCGATCACTGCGGGCGCCCAAATAACCATGCGCGGTTAGGTTAACTTGTCGCAGTCCTTGTGAGCCTTGGAGCGGTGACTTAGAAATCTGCCAGTTGATTGCGAGAGTTTAGCCGCCGCGATTTTGCGGGGTCCGCGTGGGTAAGCGTAGATGGCGTATCTGATTGCGTTGCTAGGCACGACAACTTGCGTCCTGCTTTGGATTGCCTTTGTTTGCACCTATGATCGACGGCTCAAGGATCTTCCAGGTCCCTGGATCATGAGTGAGGGCCGTCACAATGATTGATCAAAGGCGCAATGCACCGCGCAGGTATTTTGTCGATCGGCAAGGGCACCGTGTCCTGATCGGCCTTTCGCTGGACGAGACGTCCGAGTTTGAAGCCCTGGACCTTCCGTCGACGAATGTTGATCATGCAGTGGTCGAACAAGGCGTGAGCGGAGCGGCCGTTGCAGCCGGCGAAATCCGATGGCTTGAGCTGTATTCCAAGCACGAAGGAGCCTGGCGGGCATGGATAGCGCAGAGCCGGGCAGGGGAGGCGGACAATTCAGACTTTGTTAACTACGTCTGATCGATTGTAGCGGCTTAGAAAGCCAAATGTGGGATGGCCCAAATGTTCCAGCTGTTCCTGAGGGCGCGCGCACACAATCTTCTCAACCTCCGCCGCGAGGACAAGGGCTTCAAAGCCCGCTCCGCCGAGCGTGATGCTGCGACCGATCGCGCGCGAATCGAGGCGGTGATAATCGCGATCGATGCCGCCCTGCAGGAGGCTGAAAGGGAGCAAGCCGGCCTCAATCGACGCGTTGACGATGCACTGGCGCGTGCGTCCGTCACCTTCGGAAACGGCACCGATGAATATCTCGAGCGGGAGCCGCTCGACAACTACCATCAGGATCTGTTTGCCGCCGATATCTCGAACGGCCAGCGGCGGCTCAAGGAGCTCGCGAGCACGATCTCCCACTTGAAATTCGTCAAGACCGCGATGCTCACTCGCTTTCCGGACTTCAAGCCGCCGCAGCTCAACAGCTAGCTCTGGCGCTTTCCGCGGCATCCTGCCGTGGTCCAGGCGCTCAGCGGCGCCAACCCAAGCGCAGACTTTGTCAGCTCGGCCTGCGTCATGGTGCAGGACCTGGATCGGCCACGCGTCAATTCGGCCCTGCTTTGATGTTTGGCTCTTCTGTCCTTTTTGATATGGTTTCGTCCAGCGTTCTTGGATGGATTGAAGGAGCGAGCCAGGTGCCCTGCAGAAATTTGCAAAAGTCGATTGGATTGGCATTTGTGTTGGCTTTTGGCGCACCAGTAACGGCCTCGGCCGTTACTGTCGAAGTGGCGCGCGCATGTGATGCAGCATTAGCCAAGGCCTTTCCGCCAAAGCAGATCGGCAATCCCGCTGCCGGTAGCAAGGGGACGCCCAAGGAGCGGCGCGACTACTTCAGCAAATGCGTCGCGAACAACGGCAAGGTCGACGACGCTCCAGCGGACACGCCCAAGGACAGCAAGGCCAATAAATAAGCGAAGACGCGCTACGCCCTCGAGCATGATCCGGAAAGGTGCGTCGCAGGCTTCCGAAAAGGTCACGCTCTAAAAACCTAACGCGCGATGACGATTCATCCCAATCTCGTCGTCCTTTAGCGTCGTGGCGGGCAGGGGGAGTAGAACGCGCCGTTTGTTGCATTTATGCGTTCGACGCATTGATTGGGATCTGTGACCATCCCGGCCACACTGAAGTCATAGCCCATACCCTTGACCACCACGACGTAGCGGCCGGGCGAAAGCGTGAAGCCGTCCTGCTCCGACTGCAACAACAGCATTCTCGGCTGATCCTCGATCGGACCTACTTTGTAGAGGTAGGACATGCTGCGAATGACCCAGGAATCGCCGGTGCTGACCATGGCGGCTTTCCCGGTGGCATCGACGCCCATCGCCCGGGAGACCTTCGCGACCACCCGAACCTCAGTCCCGCTTGCATCGACGCCCCCGTCGGGCCTGAACACAATGAATTTGACATCTCCGCTCGTCAGCGTCGTCGCGCTCGGCGTGTTGATTGCTGCTGAGATAGCGACACGGCGATCCGGAATCTTTCCGGGGACCGGCTTGAGCTCCTGGAGCTGGCCTTCGCTCAGGGCGTAGACGCCGAACGTTGTCGGCAAAGGCATCGAGGGTTGCGCAGCTGGCACCGGCTCCCTCGGATGATCCGGTACCCGTTCGGGTGTTTCACTGCTTGATGGAGTCGCGGCGGCGGTCGGTTGAGGCTGCGGGCTTGTCGACGCTCTCTCGGACAATGCTGCGGACTGCCACAGTGCGACGGATTGTGTCTTCAACCGCGGCCAATACGTAACCGCCGCGCTGGCGCCGGCCATGATGACGAGGATGGCGGTTAATCGAAGGAGAGAATTGATGGTGCCGCTCCGCTTGGGCTGGTCAAGCGGTCTTGGCTGTGCGACAGGACGGCGCCCGATGTCCGCAAGGTTCGGAATGGACGCGGAAGCCGGAACGGGCGCCACAGTCGGAATGGGCGGGGGAGCAGCGGGATTAACCGGCGATGGATCCGAAACGACGCCTGGCTGTGCGGACACAGCGTTGCGCTCGGGAGCGCTGCGCTCAAATGAAAACTCAACCTCCCGAATGGCGCGTTCGAGCACCTGCTGGAGCTCGCGGGATTCCCGCGCGTCGGCATGGGTGAATTGTTCCAGGAGCTTGATGCGGGCCAACTCGTAAACGATCGCGCGGATCTGCCGCGGGTCGCCAGATATGTCGCGGATCTGCCCGGACAGAAGACGGACAAACCCGGCCTTGATCGCGTGCGTCTTTGGAGCGCTGGCGGCGGTGTCGCTGGGGTCGGTCATCAAGGCCGATCAAGTAACCCGGAAAAAGCTGTTTCGCTAGGCTTTTCCGCTTCGAACCTCTCAGTGGCGGATCCTTCCTTGTTGCAAAGTCCGCCAAGGCCCAGTCTTGGTCGACCAAAGGTGCTTGGTCGACCAAAGGTGCTTGCTTTTGGACAAGAACCTGTGACATTTCGCCGGAGCTCCTCTTTCCGGTGTTTGACCATGCGCGGCGTTTTGACGGCACTTACCTTTTCGTTCTTCATGGTTCAGCCCGCCGCTGCACAAGGCGTCAAGGACCAGGCCAACGTGACCAGCAGCAGCATCCTGACGACTCCCACAAAGAAGACGCAGGCGACCGAGGCCGCCTCACGGCCCACCGCCGTCCGGAACCTTACCGGCAGACTGCCTGCAGGAAAGACGGCCCAAGGGGTCTGGAGGGATGGCAAGCTGATCGCCGTGCCTCGGTGAGGTCCCAAGCAACCGTGAAGGAACGGTGATCGCCTCCCTGACGTTCTCGCTCGGGAGATAGCTCATGAAACGATTAGTCTTGATCGCAGCTGCACTTCTTGTGCCCGCCAGCATCTCGGCCCAGGGCGTCAATGATCCGTCGACCCCCAATCGGAACGTAATCATCGTCAATCCATCGCAGCCCTCGCCAAGCACGGCTACGCCGAATATTCCGAGCCAGATTCAGCCACCTGTGGTCAGCGGAGGGCGCGCGCGCCCCTATTACGGAAGCAGAACGCGGGGTAGTGGGTCGAGCAGGCGATAGTCTACCCGTCCAAAACCAGGTCTGTTGCTGTTGACGGTTGGAACCCGTGGCTGCCCTACGGCAGAGCGACTATTGTGCGCTAGGCGCCATCCCCCCGCCGGACGGAAAGTTGCTGGACTTGAGAGCCATTCCGCTGACGCGGAAGCGAACATTTCCCGCCAAGTACAAATAGTCCGAGGTCGTACTGCTGACGGTCCGCACCTCGACATAGGTCAGCGTGATCGAACCCACGCTAGGAGTCACCTGGGTGATGTCGACAAACCGAGCTCCCGGGAACAGCTTTTGGTCGAGGCCATAGAAGATCTTTTCACGCTCTGACCACAGGACGAAGTGACCGCCGGCCTTCTGATCAACGGCTTCGTATTGCGTATGGATGACCTGCGGATATTCGATCTGGCCTGCCGTTGCGGAATGAGTCCCAAACCAGATCACCAGAGCCAGGAAAGCAACGTTGCGGACCACGGGCTAAAATCCTCGCGAGCTAAAGCGCGAAGCTTGCCTGCGATTTGGCTTTCTTGCAATCGGCAAAGGTATAGATTGAGGAGGGAGAGATAAGGGACTTCCGGCTGCCCAATGGTCGTCCTTATGTCTCGTCTTTGGAGATCACTCGTGCGTCCCTGTCGGCGTGACCACTCGCCAGCTTACGCAATGCGGCTTGTGGCGCTGTCTCGAGCGGTCACCATCGCTAGCGGACTAGCCCTTTGTCTGCCCTGTTCGCCTCCCTGTCTTGCTCAAACAGAGCCGGAGCCCTCGCTCAACGACTACCTTCCGCCAAGTGAGCCCGAACTGACGCGCGACGAATGGCGGCAGCGGATCGAAGATGCAAGGCGACGGGCCAAGGAGGTCGCGCGCGAGCGGCGCGAACACCCCGACCTCCATGTGCCGGTCCCGGAAGATCCAGAGATCGTCGCAAGCGAGCGCGTTCTCAACGACGAAAGCCTGCAGCGAGGCGACATCATCGCGACCAAGAAGGGGATGTTCGTCTACCAAGGACGATCGGATCAACCGCGTCGCGAGCAGGACTTTGTGCCGATCGTCCCGAAAACGGCGCGTTGAAAATTCACGGCAAGCCCCAAGCTAAATCGCGCGCGAACGATCAGTACCGCCGCAAAATCTGGTTGAACTTGGGATCTGCCCCCTGGGTGGCCTCCAGAAGCAGCGACTTGCCTTGCGGCGTTGCCTGCACGTAGGCCGCGATCAGGAGTTGCTCGTAGCGAGAGCGGTTGGCAAGCGCCGAGCGAATGTCCGATTGCGCCAGGAGCTTGATCTCTTCGTCGGCTGCGGCTGCGCTCGAGGTCACGGTTTGGATCCGTGCGAAGGCAACGGCGATCGGCACGGCTCCGGTCAGGTAAGACATTTTCACAGCTGGCGTCACGGCGGCGCCGGATTGAGCTTTCAGCGTACCGAGCGTGAGCCATAGTGCGGGCCGGATGGGCGATACTTTCAGGGCCGCAACGACGGCATCTTGGGCCGCCTTGTTCTCGGTAGCCCTGCCGCTCGCCTCGGCTGCGGGATGGTGAAGAAAGTCCGCGGCTTTTGCGGCCGCATAATTCGCAAGCAAGTCGCCATCGAATGAAAAGGGCGCCAGAACGCCCGATGAGGCTACATTGACTTTCTCGGGCGGAATCTCACCCAAGAACAAATCGCTCGCCCGAAAGTTCGATCGCGTGAGATCGCCGTAAAATCCCAATCCTGCATAAAGCAGCAACATCGCCGCGATGCAGGCGCCAACGATGCGAAGCAAGATCATGCGGCTCATAATGAATTCGAGATGCTCGTGAGGCGGGGCGCGGGAGCTGTCCAGCAACTCTGAAAAAGCCCTAAATTGCGAGCAGACTATCGCCCTGGATCGTGAGCAAGGTCAAGTTGCCGGTCGCATAAGCGCCGGTGTCGATATTGATCCGGTTTGGGCGGATATCGGGAGCGCTGACCGGGGTATGGCCGTGGACGACATATTTGCCGAAGCGTCTGTCGGACTCGAGGAATTCCTCGCGGATCCAGAGCAGATCCTCCTCCTTTTGACGTTCGAGGGCGACGCCCGGCTTGACGCCGGCGTGAACAAAAAAGAAGTCGCCACATGCAAAGGACGAGCGGAGCTGCTGAAGAAAGGAAAGATGCTCCGGCGGAAGCGCGCGCCTCAACCCTTCGATCAGCTCAATCTGCTCTTCCGGCGTCGGATTCATGGTCGGGTTAATGCCGTAGGAGACAAGGGTCAGCAGGCCTCCGTAGTGGCGCCATTCCTGCAACCGTGCCGGATCCTTGAGAACCTCGAGTAAGAAGACCTCGTGGTTGCCCTTAAGGCACACCGTCTCATGCGATTTCGAGCGCTCGATCAGGATATCAAGCACGGCGCGTGAGTCCGGGCCCCGGTCGACATAGTCGCCAAGAAAGACCTGGATGGCTCGCTCCGGAGCAGAGCGAGCAAGGTCGGCGTCGATGACGGTTAAGAGCGACTGAAGCAAGTCGGCGCGTCCATGCACATCGCCGAGGGCATAGATCCTCACGCCGTCGGGAAGCCGAGGCTTGACGTTCTTACGAAAGCGCTTGGAAAGGCCCATCAGCTGGTCGAATCGCGTCTGGCGTCATGAATGGACGTCATGATCGCTCATAGCAGAACAAGTTACGTACCGGTATTCTTAATTATTTCTGACGGAGTCGCGGCTGTTTTGATTCAAGGGTCGCTCGCTCTTTGAGCCGGATCTCAAGACGTCTCGCGTAGCGTTTCCCCAACAAGAATGGGGAGCGCGACATGCGCAAAACTTTAAGATTCCTGGCGGTTGCCGCCGCTCTGTTGGCTGGGGGCCAGCACAGCGCCGAGGCCGCTTTTGTTGGTGCGCCGTTGGCATTGCGCGGCGCGATCCAGTACATCAAGTTCGACCAGCCGACCTTGGCGCCGATGGCATTCACGATCTTTTGCCTGAAGTACGAGGGCGAGTGTAAGCCGCGACCGCAGCAAGTCGTGTTCAGGGGTGGTCGTCTGAAGCTCACGGCCGAACGCATGGCCCAGCTTCAGGAGGTCAATCAGCGGGTCAACGGCGCGATCCGACCCGAGCCCAATTTGGAGGGGCTGCGCGGGGAGAAGTGGCTGCTGCATCCTGCGAGCGGCGACTGCAACGATTACGCTGTGACAAAACGCCACGATCTGATCGCCAAGGGCTTCCCGGCGCGTTCCGTGTTGCTGAGCGAGGTCGTGACGACCTGGGGTGAGCATCATCTCGTGGTGGTGGTGCGCACGTTCTCCGGCGATCTCGTGCTGGACAATCTCACCGGGCATATCCTGCCCTGGTCGAAGAAGTCCTATCGCTGGGTTCGCATCCAGATGCCCAAGAACCCGAACTACTGGGCCTCACTTGGCGGCGACCGCAACGCCTGATGACCGGCGCTTCTATCGTGAGGACTGGCTGACGCTCTGCGACAATCCCAGTCCCACGATCACCGCAAGGCAAAGGATTGCTGCCGGGTGCAGCAGTCCCGGACCGGCGAAGCCCTGAACAAGCACGAAGACAAGGCAGGCCGCGGCCGCCGCAGGGAAGAACGAGTCGCGGCCGCGCTGCAAAGCGCCGAAAAACAGGCGCATCAAAGCGGTCAGGCTCACCACCACCGCGGCAAACAGGCCGATCCATCCCATATCGGCGAAGATGGCTGTGGCCGCTGAAGGCGCCAATAGAGGCGCACCGGCATCGCTCAAGTAGATCCGGCCCACGGCCGAAAAGGTCCCTGCGCCCGCACCGAACCACCTCGTATCGGCCAACATGCGTTCAAGCGCTGCTCTCGTTTCAGCCTCCATGTTTGGGACAAGCCGCAAGAGGATGGGGCCGGAACTCTTTTCGAAGAGGAAGGTCAGGACAATCGTTGCTCCGATCAGCGCGGCTACCGACAGTGCGCCGGCCGCCAACGGCGACAGGTCGAGCCGGCGAATGACAAGGATCAGCAGGATCAGCACCAGGCCGAAGACCGCGGCGATCGCGCTGTTCGTGCCGGACAACCCAAAGATCGCAGCCGCGCTCGCCAGACCGCCCAAAAGACCGCAAAGGCCGATCGCAACCGAGCGAACCACCGAGTGGCGCGTTTCGGCCCGCTCAGCGGCGAGCTGCATGACGGCTAAATTGAGCATGACGCCAAGGCCGGCAAAGGTCGTCGCAAGGTCAGAGGGCGCGGCAGCCATAAGGCCCGGCGAGATCCAATGCAGATCCAAGGCTACGGCGCCCACCGTTGCTATGCCGCTCAGGACAAAAAGAACCAGCTCGGCGCGGCCGCGCTCGCGCACCACCACGATGGTAACGCCGAGAAGAGAGAGAGTGGCAAGCGCCAAGAACAACACGTTCAACGTCAAGCCGAGGTCGGCCGTGATTGGTCCAAATGGCAGCCCGCCCAGGGTATCGTGTACACTCGCCCAGATCGGATGCGCCCAGCTAAGCCAGAGCGGTGCGAGCTGGGCTGCTATACAAAGAGGAATGGCGATCAGAACCCAGCGCCCCCAAGCGGTGGCACGCAGATAGTGCTCGTAATCGGCCTTTCGTGCGCTGAAGGCGGCAGCCAATAGGCTTAAGGCCGCAGCCATCATCCCGAGCTGTGCGCCGAATTTGGCGCCGGCAATTTCGAGAGCTGAAGCGGAAACGATAGCGACGATGAGGGCAAAATAAGCGAGGGACAAACAGCGCGCTCGAAGGAATCCTGAACCGGTCAGGTCACCATACAAGCGGTCGATCGGTTTTCAAACAGAGGTCTGCTCTTAACGAACGGAAAGCCTCACGCGCAACGATTTGCCCAGCGGGTTCGTAGGCGAGCTCCCGCCAAACGTGGTCAGCGAACAGTGTTGACCGGCCGAGCAAGCACCCGGGCGGCACGAGCGCCGGCAAGGGCAAAGCGCGCTGCCGAGCCGAAGAGATAGCCGCCCTGGAGAGCAACGGCCGCGAGCACCAGGTTCTTCAGGCCTTCAAGGAAGCTGACATCGGCCACCCATCCAACCGGAACGGCGGCGAGCACCATGACGAAGGTCAGCGGCAGGAGCACGAAGACGCGAAAGCGTTGGCCCAGCACCGCACCTACAAGAAAACTCAAAATCAAAAGCTCGATCATCCGAAACACTCCGTGCTCCGGACCTTAGGTTCCGTCCCCTGAAAAGACCCTTAAGTCGTATGGCTAAATTCTGGCTATTGGCCGCAATTTGCCACCAGCGAATGATAGGCCTCGCGAAGCCCGTTCAACGCGACCACGCCCTTGATTTCGCTGTCGGTTTCTTTGACCACAACAGTTAGCGCTGGCGTTGTTTGCCATCTTCCGCTGGCAAAGGCCGAAATTTCGTCTGGTAAGAGCACTGCAGCGCCAGCGGCGGCCATGCTGGCCTCGAACGTTTGGGTCCCCCCGCCATTGGAGGAGATCGTCACCCGCGGGTGGCTGCGGGGCGGGAACGGGCGGACCAAGGCCACCAACACGTCGACCTTGCCCTTGGGCGCGCAGCGGACGATTAGGCCTGCGAGATCCGGGTCGGATTGGGCCGTATCGGCGGTCTTCATGATGGCGGCGAAGGTCTCGCCCTCCTTGGTCCCCTGGCTGCGGGTGAATTTCCAAATAGAGGAGGAAGCTGCGATCTCAACGAAAGGGCGCCCCAGGCGCGGGGCTTCGTATCCCGGTCCAGCGAGCAACCATCCTGTCAGAGCAAGGGAAAAAAGCGACAAGAGCAACGCCGGAACTCCTCATGAGACAGCCGGACCATTAGCAAAGACTCGCGGGGTTGAGAACGCCTCGCCCATCGGTTGAGCGTTTGCCCGCCGATCGGGCACACGAATTACAACAAACAGTCACAAAGGGTTAGCGAGGTTCCGAAGTAGTGGCGCGAGCGCAACACTGACGGACTCATTGCGTCGTTCCCCATCGGTTTGGGCTCGGGAACCCTTGTCGCGCCGCCCGCTAGACCGTACGACTTTGAGGCAATTCGGGACGATCGGGGCGCTTTCATGCATTCATTTGCCAAGACCTATGTATTCAAGTCGGCGTTTCTGGCCGTCGCGTTGGCGCTCGGGGCGTGCTCGACCAATCCCGGCTCGGGGCCCCTCACCGATGACGTCAATAACCACATTCAGACGGCCAGTGCGCCGGCCTACGAGCTCGTGCCGATCAATCCGGCGACGGTCAACATTCTACACACCCATGAACCAAAGGGTCTCGCGGGGGCGTTCACGGACAAACGGCCGCCGGCCAGCATCGTGTTCGGGATCGGTGACGTCGTCAGTGTGACCATCTTCGAAGCCGCCGCGGGTGGTCTGTTCATCCCGGCCGAAGCCGGCGTCCGTCCGGGTAACTTCGTGACCATCCCGGATCAGTCCGTCGACAATGACGGCTTCATCACCGTGCCGTATGCCGGTCAGGTCAAGGCGGCAGGCCTGACCGCGCTGCAAATCCAGCGCTCGATCATCGAGAAGATTGGCAACCGTGCCATCGAGCCGCAGGCGGTTGTTGCGATGGCCTCGCAGCGGACTCAGCTGATCAGCGTGCTCGGTGAGGTCAATTCGCCGGCTCGCTATCCGGCGAGCGCAGCGGGCGCGAAGGATAAGGTGCTCGACGCGATCACCCGCGCCGGCGGCATCAAGGGTCAGGGCTTCGAGACCTGGGTCATGCTGGAGCGTGCCGGCAAGCGCGCGACCGTGCCGTTCGAGAATCTTGTGATGGCACCCGAGAACAACATCTATGTTCGTCCGGATGACAGCATCTACGTCTACCGCGAACAGCAGAAGTTCCTGGCGTTCGGTGCCAGCGGTCAGAGCGGCGAGTTCAACTTCGATGCATGGCGCATCAATCTTGGCGAAGCCGTCGGCAAGGCCGGCGGTCTGCTCGACGGCCAGGCCGATCCGGCTGCCGTGTTCCTCTATCGCCGCGAGCCGCGTGATGTTGCTGCCCAGCTTGGCATCGACGTCAGCAAGTACACCACCGAGACGATCCCGGTCATCTTCAGCGTGAACTTCCGCGATCCGGGTGGCTTCTTCCTCGCCACCAAGGTCATGATGAAGAACCAGGACATCCTCTACGTCTCGAACTCGCGCAACGTCGAGGTCACGAAGTTCCTGACCTTCCTCCGGGTGATCATGGCGACCGGCAGCGACGCGGTGAACCTGTCGAACGACGCGCTGATCTTCCGCAACAACATCAAGCTGGCGCCGTAAGGCCGGAGCCAACCTGACCCACGAAAGCGATGGCACCGGGCTTTGTCCCGGTGCCATTTTCGTTTAGCAATCACAGCGGTGCTGTTCGAGTTTGGATCAAGGCACCACTGAGCAAGGCTCACCGGTGATCGGTCACCCCGCAGGGTTGCAAGGGCTTCATGCGCTTTGGACGGCAAGCATTCTGGTGTTTCCTGGCTCTGGTCGTTTCGAGTCCTGGTTTGCTCGGGACGGCTGCCGGCGAAGCTCAGCAGCTCGGTGTCCGCCATCGGATTGACGTGGTGGTCTCGGCTGAGCCCGATGCACCCATTTTTCAGCACCTGCGCGGGGCGAAGGGCGAGCTCTTCTTGACCGTCCGACTGTCGGCCAACGCGAAGGAGAGCCGGTTCTTCGGAATGCTGCACCCCTCGTTCTCGGACATTGTCGTTCCCGACGGCGCGGCCAAACCTCTCGTCCGGCAGACCAAGCTATGGGAGGAAGAGGTCTGCCATCAGCGTCGCGGGCTTCCGAAAGTGACGGTGACCCAGCTCGCGGGACGTTTCGGCGAGGGGGACGGGCAAATCGAGATATCCGGCATCAACCGCCACATCGGGCTTCTGGTCCCGCCGGATGAATTAACCCCCGGAATAAAACTCGATTCGGGGAGTGACAACCTTGGGCTATTCTACGGCTTTCGGGCGCAGACCCGGAACAGCCGCTTGAACGTGGATCTGAAGATCTATCCGATCGATTGCTTCCTCTAGAGCGAGAGCCAAGGCCGGCTTAAACGACGATGCGCCTTCCGCTTGCCCATATAAGTTGGTCGTGGAGCTGGCCCGCGACCTTCATCCTGTTGTTCGTCGTGGCCGGCGCGCCGTTTCCGTTCGGCTCGACCAACGATCTGTCGATCGCGTTCTGGTGCCTGTGCCTGGGGCTCGCCCTGATGGTGGCGCCGACGCGCGACTTGCGCCGTCCCCATCTCTGGATGATCGCGGGCATCGCCGTGATCGTGGCCGGATATGCCTTCGTGCTGCATGAGCAGCTGTCCGATCATCCCTGGATCGCACCGTTCAATCCGATCTGGAAGCAGGCGTCGGATCTGCTGGGCGTGCCGATTGCGCCGTCGGCGTCGATCGTCAAGAACGAGGCGTTCTTCGCATTGGGCGCGCCGCTTGCGAACATCCTGGCGATCATCCTCGGCATCGTCATCGGCGCCGAGCGTGCGCGCGCCCGGCAAATGCTCTGGGTGATCGCCGTTTCCGGCAGCCTCTACGCGCTCTACGGCGTCGCCTCGTTCCTGATCGAGCCCACGATGATCCTGTGGCGGGACAAGACCGCCTATCTCGGCAGCGTCACCGGCACCTTCATCAACCGCAACACGGCGGCGGCCTATTTCGGCTCCTGCGCGGTGATCTGGATGCTCTTGATCCTGGACGATGTCCGCCGGCGCTTGCCTGAGCGGCACATCGAGTGGAAGCGCGTTTCGCGCGATGTCGCCGAGATCCCGCCGCGAAAGATCCTGCCGCACCTGGCCGCGCTCTTGATCTGCCTGATGGCGATGTTCATGACCGGCTCGCGCGCCGGCGTGTCCCTGTCGCTGCTGGCGATGATCGTCGCCTTCACCATATTCCTGCGCAAGGACCTGCCGCCGCGGACCGGAATCTGGATCTCGCTCGGCTCCGGCGTGGTGGTGGCGCTTGGCCTGATGCAGCTGCTCGGCGGCCGCGTCTCCAGCCGGTTCGACAGCCAGGGGCTGGTCGACGAGGGCCGCATCGAGGCCTGGAAGTCCACGCTGCGAATCATCGCCGACAATCCCTGGTTCGGCACCGGCATGGGCACCTTCCAATGGGCCTTCCCGCCCTACCGCAGCCCCAACATCTCGATTCGCGGCATCTGGGACATCGCGCACTCGACCCCGCTGGAGCTCGCCTCGGACGTCGGCATTCCGATGGCGCTTTTGGTGGCGGCCGCATGGGCGGTGATGTTCGTGATCCTGGGCCGCGGCGTGTTCGCACGGCGGCGCGATGTCATCATCCCGCTGGCGGCGGCGGCGACGGCGAGCCTGTCGCTGCTGCATTCGTGCCTGGATTTCACGCTGCAGATCCCCGGCTATTCCATTCCGTTCTTTGCGCTTTTCGGCGCCGGCCTGGCGCAGTCGCACCGCATCCGTGACGCTCGCCCGGACGTTGTGCAAGGCGCTGTGCAAGGCGCTGTGAAAGGCCAGCCAGCCAGGCGGACCATTAGGGGCGAAAAAGCCGTCGCCACGCACGTCTGAGCTTCACAAAACTGTCTATTTTTGAAGCAGTTGCTGCCTTAAGGAAGTTTTCAGTATGAGTGGACAGCCGGGGGTTGTTCCGCTAGTTTCGCGCTGCACGCATCATTTGCCCGAAGCTGCGGGTAGCTGATTTCAGGAGGAATTTATGGGGTTTGTTAACTTTGCGCTTCGTCTGGCCGCGGCCGCGGCCCTCGCTGCGACCATTTCAAGCGCCGCCAGCGCAGCCGTCTATCCGCCGCAGCGCGCGCTGCCGGCGCAGGTCATTTCCGAGTTCAAGGGCTCGCCCACCAGCCTGTTGCAGCAATATCCGGCCGCCGGCGCGCAGCTGATCTCGCGCGTGCGCGATCTCGGCGCCTCCGATCCTTCGACGCTCCCGGGCCTGATCGCGCTGCTGAAGGATCCCGCGACGACGAAGGACCAGATGCGCGCGATCGTGGCCGGCCTTGCCCAGGTCGCCCGCATGGCCGCTACATCCGACCAGGCCTTCGCCAATGAAATCCAGACCGCGATCGCCGGCAGCGGCAACCCTGACGTGATCGCAGCCTACCAGGCCGCAACCGGCGACGTCGCGATCGCGGCGGCCGGCGGTGGCGCAGGCGGCGGCGGCTCCGGATCGGGCGGGCCGATCAATGGCGGCGGCAACACCGGCGGCAGCGCCAACGGCGCGCCGACCTTCGGCGGCCTGCACTACGCGACGCAGTTCAGCCCGGGCGCCTCGAACGGCGTGACCGGCACCACCAACGCCGCCAACCGCATCAGCACGCGCTGACCGTAATTGCCCGGAGGCCATGAGCCTCCTGGCTGCCTCATTCGCAATCCAGTCAAAGCGGCGCTTCATCGCGCCGTTTTGCATTTCGGCCGTTAAGCTTCATGTGAATTGGCAGGGGCTCGGCGCATTGCGCTGCATCAATTCAGTTCTGGTTGCAAAAAGGCCATGCTATTCTGGCGTGCGTCCTCATTCTTGTGCGAGCGCTTCGCGAACGCTGAGCCCGCATTGCCGGACTTCCAATCCTTGCGTGTTTAACGGATTGCTTTTGGGAATTGCCCGATGCTGCAAGTGAATAAGCCTTCGTCGGAGATCAACCGCGGCTATGCCGAGGCCGAAAGCTCGCCGACCGAGACGCTTACCTCCTATGTCGAGATCGTCCGCCGGCAATTTCCGACTATCGTCGCTATCGTCTCGGCCTGCGTGATCCTGGCGCTGCTCTATCTCTTTACCGCCGCGCCGCAATTCACCTCCACCGCCGCGATGGTGATCGACACCCGCAAGGTGCAGCTTTTCCAGCAGCAGTCGGTGCTCGGCGACATCGCGGTCGACTCGGCCACCATCGAAACCCAGGTCGAGATCCTGAAATCCGAGAACATCAGCCTCGCGGTGATCCGCGATCTGCATCTGATTGACGATCCCGAGTTCACCGGCGCCGGCGGCGGCGTGCTCGGTGCGGTCCTCAGCTTCGTCGGTGGTCTGTTCTCCGATGGGCAGGCATCGTCCGAATTCGAGCTCACCCGCAAGGCGCTGGAACGTTTCGAGAAGAACCGCACCATCAAGCGCCTCGGTCTCACCTATGTGATGGAGATCGGCTACACTTCGAAGGACCCGGGCAAGGCCGCGAAGATCGCCAACGCCATCGCGGACGCCTATATCGTCGACCAACTCGAGGCGAAATACCAGGCGACCCGCCGTGCCAGTGTCTGGCTCCAGGACCGCATCAAGGAGCTGCGGACCCAGGCCTCCGCCGCGCAGAAGGCGGTGGTCGATTTCAAGACCGCCAACAACATCGTCGACACCGGCGGCCGGCTGATGAACGAGCAGCAGCTCGCCGAGGTCAACAGCCAGCTGATCATGGCGCATGCGGCCACCGCCGAGGCCAGGGCGCGGCTCGACCGCATGAACGAGATCCTCAAGCAGGACATCCCGGACGCCAACGTCGCGGACGCGCTGAAGAACGACACCATCGTCAAGCTGCGCGCGCAATATGTCGATATGGCCTCCAAAGAATCGATCTGGGCGATGAAATACGGCTCGGATCACTTGGCCGCCGTCAATTTGCGCAGACAGATGGCGGAGATCAAGAAGAACATCACGGACGAGCTGAAGCGCATCCAGGAATCCTACAAGAGCGACTACGACATCGCGATGACCCGAGAGGAGAGCATCAAGGGAAGCCTCGCCAATGTCGTCTCGGAATCGCAGCTCACCAACCAGGCACAGGTGCAGCTGCGCGAGCTCGAGAGCAACGCGCAGTCCTACCAGGCGATGTACGACAATTTCCTCCAGCGCTACATGGAAAGCGTGCAGCAGCAATCGTTCCCGATCACCGAGGCGCGGGTGATCAGCGCCGCGACCATGCCGCTGAAGAAGAGCTACCCGAAGACGCTGATCATCCTGGTGGCGAGTCTGTTCGGCGGCTTCCTCCTGGCATTCGGCGCGGCGATGGCGCGCGAACTCACCGACAAGGTGTTCCGCACCACCGGTCAAGTCGAGGACGTGCTGGGCGCCAACTGCATCGCGATCCTGCCGGCGCTCGGCGCGGCCGCAGCACCGGGGCTCGGTGAAAAAATGCTGAGCGGCAAGCTCACCAGCAAGGGCAACCCGCAGCCAGATCTCCTGCGCTACGTCGTCGATAACCCGCTGTCGCGCTTCGCCGAAGCCGTGCGCTCGGTGAAGGTGGCGATCGACCTCAACTCGATCGTGCGCGAGAACCGCGTGCTGGCGACCACCTCGACCCTGCCGAACGAGGGCAAGAGCACGCTTTCGACCAATCTTGCCCAGCTGATGGCGCATGGCGGCGCGCGCGTCATCCTGGTCGATGCCGACCTGCGCAATCCCTCGCTATCGCGGGCGCTGGTGCCCGATGCGAAGATCGGCCTGGTCGACGTCGTCGCGCAGAAGGCCCGGCTCGAGGACGCGCTGGTCGTCGATCCCGAGACCAAGCTTTCGATCCTCCCCGCGGGCACCACCTCGAAGCTGCTGCACACCAACGAGATCCTGGCCTCGAAGGCGATGCACGCGCTGGTCACCCAGCTCCGCTCGAAATTCGATTATGTAGTGGTCGACATGCCGCCGATGGCGCCGGTGGTGGACGTGCGCGTCACCTCGTCCTTCGTCGATTCCTACGTGTTCGTGGTGGAGTGGGGCAGGACCAAGATCGACGTCGTCCGTCACAATCTTCGCGGTTCGCCGGAGATCCAGGACAAGCTACTCGGCGTGGTACTGAACAAGGCCGACACCAAGGCGCTGGCTCGCTACGAGTCCTATCATGGCCGCTACTACTATCAAAAGTACTATGCGCGATATGGGTATGTGGAATAGTGACCGCGTAGCGCGACGATTACTTCTGCGCTGGTTCCTGCTGCTGTGCGGTGGCCTCGGCGCGCTCTGGTCGTCGTCTGCGATCCCATCATTCTGGCTGATGAATCCGGCTCGCGAGATTTCTGCTCACATCGCTGCAGATGATCGGTTCAAGACGGGCGCCATAACCGAGATGTTGATGCGGCTGAGGGCTGTTGAACGGCCAGCGCTCTTGCAACCAGAGTTCTCACGAGCTGAGGCCTTGATGACGCTGCGCGCTGTCGAAGAGACAATGCAGCGGAATAGCTTAGAGCAGATCGATCATGGAATGGAGAATGCCGAAAACAAAATCAAAGCTGCACTCTTCGCAAACCCAACTGATTCATTTTTGTGGTTGATGCTTTATTCAGTAAAGACGACGCGCACTGGCTTTGATCTTAGGAACATCAGCTTCCTTGAGCATTCGTACGCGATGGGGCCGAACGAGGCTTGGGTTGCCCTTCGGCGTAACCCACTGGCGCTCGCCGTCTTCGCCATTCTTCCCGGCCCTGTACAAGATGCTGTGATTTCCGAATTCGCCAACACGGTGGACTCGGACTTCATTGCGGAGGCCGAATTGACCTTGACTGGCGTGGGATGGCCTCACAGAGAACGTCTACTGGGCAGCTTGGCTGGTGTAGATTTAGCGCCCAAGCAGGCACTTAGGAAACGCTTATCGAATGCTGGTATCAAAGTGTCTATTCCAGGTATCGAGATTGATGAGAGGCCATGGTAAGAACATTAGGTGGGTTGAATCTTGAGGGATGTGCTGGCGTACTGATGAGCACGTTAGCGATCACGGGGCTTTTCACCGTAGACATCGATGCTCAAGCACAATCTGCAACGCCGCGATTCACGCTGCAGGGGCCCGGCGAATCATCTGGGGGCAAAATAATTCGAGATGCGCTCAATCGCCCTTGCTTGGACACCGAAGCCGCTTCGCGACCTCATACCATCAACCCTGACGTCGTGGATCACGTCGTCAGCATCAAGAACAATTGTCCACGGACGATTAAGGTCAAGGTTTGCTATTATGGCTCTGATAAGTGCAACGGATTTGTAGTGAATGGCTACAAGCGAGTAGACACGATCCTCGGTAGCATGACCAAGATTACGGCTTTCAGGTATTCCATTACTCAACAGTAATCGAGCGAGCAAAATTCGTGCTCTTAGGTTGCTTGCGTGCGGCAGAACGGCGCTTAAGTCCAAATTGCACCGCGAGAGCGAGCAGCGAAAAGTAAATGAAGTGTTGCGGTTCATGCGGAACTTCAAATTGTGAATTCACAGCTAAGAGCGTCAGCAATCCGAACGAAAGAGATTGGCAGAATATCCGAACGTCGCGTTCCTGACTTTGGAACGCGATCAACAGGGGCTGAAGAATGAACGCAACGACGCAGCAGAAGTAAGGGATGCCATATTGCGCCGCGTTGCGGAGGCCGCTCTCAGTAGTCGCAGTTTTCCGTTCACTTAGCCCGAAGCCTGAATAGATGTTGGTGCCATACTGGATGACAGGATCGTCATGACCGACGCCTGTCCATGGATTTTCGAGTATCACCTTAGTCAGCATGTCATTGAGGAGGGCGCGCCCAGCGGACAGATCGCCATTTTGGTACTGCGCAACACTTACGCCTTGCAGTTCAGTCCTTACGTAAAAGATTGCATCGGTCAACAAATCCGGTTGTAGAAAAAAAGCCGAAATTGCCAAAAAAAACGGAACATATAGCAGGGCTCTGATGATGTTATTTACCTCTATGATCTCAATTGCAAACGCGAAAGCTACAGATAGCAAAACCAGATAACCCCCTGCCGACTTGGCAAGAAAAATTGAAACGATTGCTATTGCGGTGATCGATATCGCTTCAAGTAATCCTAGTTTGGCTATGTTCGAAACCGCGATCGCCATGGAAATGAACGCTAGATCGATCAGGATGCTGTGTCCCGTCTGGAAAGCAAGCAGCCGAACGCGTTCTCCTGTCAGGAAATCCTCAATGGGATTTTGTATGGAAATGAAACGCGATAACGCGACGGATATGACGAAGTAAATAAGGATGTTCAGTACAGCCAGGCGTGCCAGCGTCTTAAAAAACTGAGATCTGCTGCTCTCCGCTACAGCATCGGTCATGAACCAAAGAGCAAATGCCTCCACGAAGATCACGCCCCCGATGTTCAGGGCGTTGGCTGCGCTGTCAGAGTAAAAAATGAGGAGGGCGACCATTAACGCGAACTTTACGCCTACTACCGCAGGCAGGTTTATGTGCGGAAACTTGCCCCTCAGTGCGTATTGAAAGCCTGAGCCGAGTAGTACCGCTCCGTAAAAAGCATAAACCGAGGGCCAATATAGAAAGTAGACCACAGGAAGCACGGTAAACAGCCCGAACCACACTACTATCTTGGTAGCCAGGTCAGATGTCTGGGCTTGAACGACGCGCGATGAAAACTGTATCATCTGTGGAGCCCCTACGGCAGGTTCGGTAACGTTGCGATTCATCACGTTCGTCTCTTTTAAACCCATGCCATCGCAGCTCTTGCAAAGTTATACACGCATGATTAGTCGAAAAATAAGACTTCTTCACATTATAGCTAGCGTTGATCCTGCGTATGGCGGCCCAGTCGAGGGAATTATACAGCAGAATCGCGTTACACGCTCGATAGAGCGCGAGATCGTCACGCTTGATCCGCCCGACGCCGCTTTCCTCCAGAGCTTCCCGATCAAGACCTACGCGTTAGGATCCTATAAAACAGGCCAAAGCTGGGTTAACTTTCCTAGGCGCTACGGCATCAGCGGGAAATTCATACCTTGGCTGAAATGCCATGTGCACGAATATGATTGCGTAGTAGTGAACGGCTTGTGGAACTTCTCTACCTTTGCCGCCTCTCGAGTGCTCCCCAGTTGCGGCGTGCCCTACTTTGTTTTCACCCACGGAATGCTGGACCCGTGGTTTCGAGAGAATTTTAGAGCCAAGCACGCATTGAAGCAGTGCTTCTGGCTCTTCAGCGAAGGCTGGCTCCTGGCCCGTGCTAATGCGGTTCTCTTTACGACACAGGAGGAGCGCGAACTCGCGAGCACGATGTTCTGGGGTTTTGATTACAACAAGCGTGTTGTTGGATACGGGACGTCATCTCCTCCTCCGGTCACGGAAAGTCAAGAAAGATCATTCCGAGAAGCTGTGCCGCAATTGAAAACGAGACCATTTCTTCTTTTTCTAAGTCGGATCCATCCAAAGAAGGGTTGTGATCTATTAATCGAAGCATTTTCGAAGTGCGCATCTGAGCACAGTGGGACCGATTTGGTTATTGCAGGACCAGATCAGTCAGGCATGGTTGATGGGCTGAAACAGCTGGCAGCTCAGTGCGGGATTGCTGATCGAGTACACTTCCCGGGCATGTTAAGTGGAGAAGCGAAGTGGGGTGCCTTCAACTGTGCCGAAGCATTTGCATTGCCGTCCCATAGTGAAAATTTCGGTATAGTTGTCGCCGAAGCCCTAGGCTGCGGTACGCCGGTTCTCCTCTCGAACAAAGTAAATATCTGGCGAGAAGTCGATTCGGCTCATGCGGGGTTTGTCGAGGAAGATACTTTGGAGGGAACAACTTCGGCGCTTAACAAGTATCTGAAGTTGGGACCTGAAGAGCGGCAGAAAATGAAGCTCAATGCACGCATCTGCTTCGAACAACACTTTAACATTGAGAAGAACGTCGAAGCGTTTGAAAAACTTGCCTTAGATGCAGTGAATGAGAAGTAATTGCACTGCTGCAATACTTGCAAGAGCAAGTGTCTTGTTGGCACCGCTGCTAACTCCACTCTTAGTGTCGCCTAGCTGTTAGGGCGCGCTTTAGAGGCTCGTGATAGGCGCGCTCCAAGAGTACTGATAGCAGCAGCATTCCAAAGATAAACAGAACTCCGCTAGCTGGAGAGTATCCCTCCACGATTTTCAGGCTGTCTGGAAAAACCCACTCAAATAGGTGATAGGCGGTAAGCGCGAATTTCTCCGCACCTTTTGCGGTTGAGTGCTGTGATGCATGAGGTGTCCACCAAATTAGGTGGACACCTTGTGATGGCAGACGATGATCAGAAACTGCGAGTCAGGCTTGTTGGCCGG
>NZ_JAACFT010000034.1 GCF_029051685.1 Bradyrhizobium sp. CSA207
GCGAGACCGCGATGACGACGAACAGCGTGAAGGTGAATTCGCCCGCATTGCTGTTGTTGAGCCCGATCGGAATGAAGCCGGCGACCGTCACCAGCGTGCCCGTCAGCATGGGAAAGGCGGTCGAGGTATACACGTGGGTTGCCGCCTTTTCCAGGGGATCGCCGACCTCGAGGCGCGCGACCATCATTTCCACGGCAATCATGGCGTCGTCGACCAGGAGCCCGAGCGCGATGATCAGGGCGCCGAGCGAAATTCGCTGCAACGAAATGCCGGCATAGGCCATCACGACGAACGTAATGGCGAGCACCAGCGGAATGGCGATCGCGACGACAAGCCCGGCGCGCATCCCGAGGCTGAGAAAGCTGATGCCGAGAACGATGATCACGGCCTCGAACAGCGCCTCGGTGAAGCCGGACACGGCATGCTCGACGACGATGGGCTGATCTGCGACGAGGTGAACGCCGACGCCGACCGGCAAGTCGGTCGTAATGCTCGACATCTCCTGCTTCAGCGCCTCGCCGAAATGCAGCAGGTTCGCGCCGGACTTCATGCCGATGGCAAGCGCGATCGCCGGCTCGCCATTGTACCGGAACAAGGTTTTTGCCGGATCGGCATAGCCGCGCGTGATGGTTGCGACGTCGGTCAGGGGAAAGAAGCGATCGTTGATGCGCAGGTTGACCGCCTTCAGGCTCGCCTCGGACGTGAACTGGCCGTTGACCCGGACGCTGATCCGCTCGGGCCCCTCTTGGAATACGCCGGAGGGCGCGACTGCGTTCTGCCCCTGGAGGGAGTTCATGATGGCGTGGACGTCGAGACCGAGGGCCGCGATCTTGCGGGTGGAGAATTCGAGATAGATCACCTCGTCCTGCGCGCCGAGAATGTCGACCTTGCCGACGTCCGGCACGGTCAGCACCTTGGCGCGGATGTCCTCGACCTGATCGCGCAGCTGTCGTTGGCTCAGGCCGTCGCTGGTGAACGCGTAGATGTTGCCGAAAACGTCGCCGAAGCGATCGTTGAAGCCCGGCCCGATCACTCCTTGCGGGAAATCGCCCTTGATATCCGCGATCATGTTGCGGACCCGGATCCAGGTCGGCTTGACATCGGCAGCCTTGGTGTTGTCGCGCAGATAAACGAAGACGGTGGTCTGGCCCGCAACGGTGACACTCTTGGTGTAATCGAGCGATCCCAGCTCCTCGAGCTTCTTCTCGATCCGGTCGGTGACCTGACGCGTGACGTCTTCAGGCGAGGCGCCCGGCCACTGCGCCTGGATCACCATCGTCTTGATGGTGAAGTCGGGGTCTTCTTGCCGCCCCAGCTGGAGATAGGCAAAAAGACCTGCCGCCATGAAGGCGATCATGAAATACCAGACGAGCGAACGATGGCCGAGCGCCCAATCGGAGAGGTTGAACGACTTCATGGCTTCTCATCCTGTTCGATACGGACTTGCTGTCCTTGCTTGAGGCTGTGGATTCCGGCGGTGACGACGCGTGTTCCGGGAGGCAGACCGCCGGTGACGCGTGCGCCCGACTGGTCGGCCACCACGTCGATTTTTTGCAGCGAGGCGGTGCTGTCGCGCGGATCGACGGTCCAGACGAAATTCGCGCCCTCCTTGGCGAGCACCGCGGAGGCTGGCAGGCGCAGAACCGGGCCCTGCTGCTTGTCGAGCTCTGCCGTGACGGTTGCACCGAGGCGGAAATTGTCAGGCGGGTTGCTCAGCGCAATGCGGACCCGGCGCAAGCGCGTCACCGGATCGGCTTGCGGCGCAATCTCGCGAATGCTGCCTTCCACCTGAACTGCCGGCACGAGCTGCAGGCTGACCGTGAATGGCAGGCCGACTTCCAGCGGCAGCGGAAAGTCCTCGCCGATATCGACGACAGCCTCGCGAACGTCCGGCCTTGCGATCGTCACCACGCTTTGGCCGGGGGACACCACCTGGCCGACTTCCGCCCCGATCGCGGTGACCACGCCGGCGAAGTCGGCCTTGATCTGCGAGTAACCGAGCTGCTCCATCGCTTTGGTCAGACTTGCCTGTTCGCGCGCTACCGTTGCTTCGCCGCCGGCGCGCGCCTGCTCGGCATTGTCCAGAGTCTGCTTTGTGGTGGCGTCGGTGGTGATGAGCGTCCGCTGCCGTTCCTCCGTCGCCCTGACCGTGGCGAACTGCGCCTCGGCCTTCGCAAGCTGACCTTTGGCCGCGCGAACGGCGAGCTCAAGAGCCGTCGAATCAATGATGCCGATCGTCTGACCTTCGCTCACGAGATCGCCGACATAGACCGGACGGCTCGTCAGGCGTCCCAGCACGCGGAAGCCGAGATCGGTCTTGTAGCGGGGCTCGATAACGCCCACTGCGACGGCAGCGTCGGCGTGGTCCGCCTCGAGAAGCACCGATTGGACGGGCCGTACGGACTCCGGCGCCTTGGTCTCCTGCTGGCAACCGGCAAGCGCGAGCGCACATGCAAGCGGGGTCGCCACAATGATTGCGCGGCTCGTCATGAGGGGTCTCCTTCATAAGTCACGGGCTGGCCCACACTCAAAAGCTTGCCGCCGTCGACGACCACGCGCTCACCCGGATCGAGACCCGCCTTGATCAGGACTTCTCCGGCCTCGTAGCCACTGATAGTCACCGGCTTCAGCGCGGCGGTCCGCGTTGCCGGATCGACGGTCCAGACCGCAGGCCTGGTGCCCGCCGCCATCAATGCGCTCCAGGGCAATGCGATCTGCCGCTCGGCCTCTAGTTTCACGGTGCCCGCGACGGCGCTTCCAAGCGTCATTGCGGCAGGCGGGTTTTCGATCGTCACCTTGACCCGAATGGTCGAACTTCTGGCGTCGACGGCCGGCGAAACCTCGCGAACGTGGCCGCTTGCGGTCACGCCCGCATCGGAGACCAGTGCCAACGAAACGCTGCGGCCGTCGGCAGTACCGAGGAAGATCGACTCATAGACGTCAAAGACGACATCTCGCTCCCCGTCCTGCGCCAGGGACAATACCGGTTGTGCAGCCTGTACGACTTGACCAGTTTCGAGACTGCGCGCGGTGACGACGCCGTCGGCTTCTGCCCGTAGCGCGGTGTAGCCGAGAGCGTCCTTTGAAGTTCCGAATTGCGCTCGTGCCGCTTCAAGTGCGCCCTCCGCGGTACGCAATCCTTCCTGCGCCTGGTCGTAGCTCGTGCGCGTGGTGAAGCCGCTTGCGATCAGAGTCTCCTGCCGTTCGAAGGTCGCCTTCGCCACACGCAGCTGGGACTCTGCGGCGAGAACGGCTGCGGTCGCGGCATCGACGTCCGCCTCCTGCTCGGCAGGATCGAGCAGGGCCAACACTTCGCCCGCCTTGACGTGGGACCCGACATCCACATAGCGCGCGAGGACGCGCCCACTGACCCGGAAGGAGAGATCCGCCCGAAAGCGGGGCTGCACCTCACCAGTCAGGGTGATCGAGGATTGCCGATCCCTCGGCTGCACGATTTCCGTGCGCACGAAAGCGGCGCGCGCGGGGAGAGTGGCGGCGTGATCATCGCAGCCGCCGAGCGCGGTTACCACAAGCGCCAGCGCGAAGCCGCCGAGGGGCTTCAGCAAGCGTTCGGTTGGACCGGTTTGGGAGTGCTTTAAATAGCGCGGGTTCATAGCGCGTCCATGCGGTGAGAGGGTGACAGTAAATTGCCCAAAACGTCCGGGCCCCTGCTGGAGGAGTCCGGCTCATTCGGACGTGCTGACGGCGAATTGGGATCTGTTCGCATTGCGGCCGACGGCTCGATTTGATCCGAGACGCCGGAGTTCAAGCCGGCCGTCGCGGACGATCTGAGTTTCAGCGAGCGCGGCGACCGCATGCGGCGCGTCGCCATCGACCAGCTGGCATGGCGCTCCCGCTCGCTCAAATGAAACGACAGAACGACGGAGGTGAACTCGGCGGCGTAGCCGTGCTCGATCCGTCCGCCGAGCTCCCTGGCAAGGCCTTTGCCGATCTGGAGCTCGCGGCCCAGAACCGCCCGCGCCGGCCGCGAGCCGTTATCTACCACCACGCAGTTCGCCACCGAGCCGATGCGCGACAGCTTGAGCTTGATCTCACCGGAGCGCGCGTCGAAATACGCATGCTTCGCTGCGTTGACGATGAGGTCGTGGACGATCAGGCCGAGCCGCCAGCATCGCTCCGATTGAAGCGGGAGGGGCTCGGTGGTGAACGTCAGCCGGATCCCCATTCGATCCAGCAAGGCCTGGCGCAGAGCGCAGCCAAGTCTGTGGATGTATGTCGCGGCATCATTGAGGGATTCGCCCTGCGGCATGGCCAGCGCCCGATGCAGTTCCGCGTGTCCATGCAGCAGCCCGACCACATCGCTCAAGGCGGCCTTTGCTTCCGCCCCCTCGGCCCGGACGACCGCGGCCGAGACCAGATCGATCGCCGAGGCGATCCCTTTATCCACCCTTTGACGCAACTCGCGCAGCAGGATGCTGCGTTGTGGACGGTCCGGGTCGGGGCTCAACATATTCACCGTGATCTCCTGAGATGGACCGGATGGTCGCGGGGGCCAACGCAAGCGCGCTTGCGGCCTCGACCATCCGAAAGGCCGCCACCGGCGTCGTGTGGCATCTCATAAATAAACTATACCGTATATTTTCTTTTTCTTGCCTTTTCCTAACGGGCATGTCAACTGCGATCTGCGGGCGCACACACTCGTGATTTGGGAGACCGATGGATGACTAAGAAAAGCACCCCGAAACGGGGCAGACCGACCAAAGACCTTGCCGGCGACGTGCAGGTCCGGATCCTCGATGCAGCCCAGCAGCTTTTTCTCGAGAAGGGTTATCGCAGCGCGAGCATCGACGACATCTCCGAGCTGGCGCCGGCGAGCAAGCCGACCATCTATGCGCATTTCCCCGGCAAGGAGGCACTGTTCGCGGCGGTGGTGGCCCGCACCATCAGCGGGCTGACGGATTTCGAAGGGGTCGAACCCGAGGGCCGCACCCTTCATGACAAGCTGATGAGCCTCGGCACAGCGATCGTGGAGAAGGTTATCGAAGAATCGTTGGGGATGGTTCGCGCCACGATCGCCGAGGCGCAGCGTTTCCCGGAGCTGAGCCGCAATGTCCATGATGCCGCGCGCGATCGTTCCGTCGCCGCCGTCTCCCAGCTCTTGAATGAAACGACGCAGAAGCTTGAGCGCTCGCCCAAGGGCCCGTTCAGCGGCAAGCGGAGCCTTGCCACCGCTCAGATCTTTTTGGATCTGATCCTGTTGCCGATGCTGTTTCGTTCGCTGGTGGGTGAAACACCGAAAGACCTGCGACGGGAGTTGCCCTCTTTCGTGCGCGAACGGGTCGGCTTTTTCCTCGCGGCGTGTGAGGCGGACTGGACGCCGTGAATGCGCGCCCCCGTCGAGCGCTGCGTTCAACAGGCGGATTTGTAGCGCAAATCAGCCTGAACATTGATGAGTTGAGGGGGCGCGACATTAGCTGACGCGGTGCTACCAAGCGCCGCCGCGCAAAAGCGCATCATTTCGCTGAAAGCCGGCCGAAGGGCGGTCGGCTTGATACGGGACGGATTGAGGTGAGCGTCCATTGCGTCCAGCAGACAGCAGGCAAGCGCCATCGGGCTCCCTCCCCGAAACTCCCCGCTCAGTTGTCCAGCCACGATGATCGACCGCACGACGCCGCGAAGCCGATCCGCGTGAGATAGGCTGGCCAGCCAGTTCGCTTGTCCTGCGGCAACCACCAGCTCGTGCAATCGGACATCGTTTGCCAGCCGGTCTTCATGCATCCGGGAGATCGCAGTCAACGCCGCATTCAGCCGCTCCAGGCTGGAGCGGCCGCTTCGTGCTGCACCTGCAGCTGCCATGGACACCTGCGCGAGCAGCTCTGTCACGACGGCTTCCTCCAGCGCCTGGCGCGACGGATAGAACCGATAGAGATTTGCCGGCGACATCGACGCGCCGCGAGCGACGTCGGCGACCGTGGTCTTGCGGTACCCGATCTGCCGGTACAAGCAGATCGCAGCCTGCATGATTGTTTCACGCGTGCTCGACGATGCAGTCAGGCGCGTGGTCTGTGCCTTCAGCATGCTCGGCCTCAACGCGCCGGAGCCGCGTGCATTTCACGCCGGCAGGCCTCGCCGAATTCGCGCAGCGGATCCATCTCTTCCATGAAGCCCGGCAGGTCGACGAATGACGTGTTCGGCGCAAGGTAAGTCTCGATGATGCGCCGCCCCGCCCGCTCCGCGGCATGCTCGATGAAGCATCGATACAGCTTTTCACGCTTGGAGACGGCATGGGCGTGATAGCGCTCGCGCACCCGGCGGCGACGGGTCACCCATCCCGTCACGATCGTGGAAATCGCTCCGAACGCCGAGCCTCCGAACGCAGCGAAGGCGGGAACATAGATCGTGTTCATGCGATCATTCCTCATCTTTTGCGCCACGATAGCGGTGCGACCCCACGGTCCTGACGGAAGCCGCAGCGGCCGCGTGCTCGAAGACGGCCCTGCAGGCTTCGCTCAGGTCCGACTTTCTTTGCCGGAGACAGGCTTCCACATTGGTGGCGTCGGGGATGTAGCTCGCGCACAGGCGAAACGCGTCGGACGTGCATGCCGCCCGCTGTTCGGCCGTGCCACGCTCCTCCTGCGCGAACGCAGCGGTGCCCAATGCAGCGAGCAGCAAGCCTGACATTATCATCTGCTTCTTCAACATATCCGATCCTTTCTCCGGTTAACGCATCCGAGCGGGAGGCGGCCTCGCCGCCTTGCGCGCGACCAGGGCGAACACGGGGTTGTGAGTCTCTGCTCTTGACACGCCCCGCAGTCCGCGCTGTATATGAAATATACGGTTTAGTGTAGTTAGGAGATAGAAGATGTCAAGCCTGTTCCTGGCGCTTGTCCGGGAAAATCCCTGGCCCGGGATTGCCGTCGCGTCGCTCAATCTGATTGTGGCCGTGTCGCTAGTGGGGGTGGGCCTGCTGCTGGGTCTCACCATCTCGGTGCTCGCCTGGGTGCATGCGCTTGCCGATAGCGAACCCGCGCCGACGCATGCGGCCAACCGAAGGGGCTTCGCATGACCCAGGGGCTACTGCTTGCACGGGACTACATCATCTGCTGGGTCACTGTGTGGCTCGCGCCGGTCGAGTCCATCTTCGACACGATCGAATCGGAGCTCGTCCGCAGAGGCGTCGCACTTGAAGGGGTCGAGCACCCTTCCCCGCCCGCCGCCTGAGCATCGTGGACGTCCGACATGTTCAATTTCATCGAAGTTTTCGACGTCATTCGCGTGGAGCCGTCCACCGGCGCTTCGGTGTGGACCGGCCTCACGGGCACGCGAACGGCCCTCAAACGCGACGGGCACATGATCGACCCGAAGGCGATGGCCTATTGCCCGATCGAATGGCTCGACGAGCGCGGCTATCTCGATGTCGAACGCGCGCGCCAGCATCCGCGGCCCTCGAGCATCTGAAACGAGAGGGAATCATTCCATGCCTGGGAGCTGGCTAACGTGAGCAGGAAATCCGTGTTGTCGCGATACGCGAACAGCCTTGTGGAACCCGAGCTTCCCCTGCGGGCCTATTTTCTGTCGGTTGGAGGTGCGTTGCTCTTGCTGCTTCTGGCGGCCGATTGGGTGCTGCCTGCACCTCTGCCGAGCCGGCTCACGGACTCGCGTTCCGCGCAGCCGCCGATCCGCATCCACTCAGACCTGAAAGGACCCGAAGCCATCGTCTTCGACACCAGAGGGTTTGAATATCATCCAGCGCCCACCGGGCGCGATAGCGCCGAAGCTCCATCGCAGCGGCCTGAAACTGATGTTGCCGACGCCGTTACGGACGTCGGTGACGGCCGCCCTGCGGCGGCGACCGATCTGCGCCTTCGCGAAAGCCTAGCCCAGTTGCAGCCCGCCGTTCAGGAACAAGCAGGTCGGGGCGGAAGGCTACGTCAGATCACGGCGCGGCGGAGCAAGCTCGTTCAGACGCGGCCTGGAAAGTTTCGGCGATCTGCTCGGCATCCGGGCTTCCAGATCAGCCGGTACGCCTTCGTGCCGAACTAGGCCACCAATCATGAAGACCGCCACAGGATTACGCGCGATGTCCAAGAAGCAGTTGTTTGCCCTCATCGTTTGTTCCGCTGCCCTTGCCGGCACCGGTGCTCTGGCCGGCGTCATGCAGGCCCCTGCCGACACCGAACAGCAAAGCGCGACGGCGCAGGGCAATGTCGAGGAGGCAGCCGTCCGCCGCGTGCTGGAGCAGTTCCACACCACAAAGGTCCCACTCGGTCAGGCCATGGCGATTGCGGAGCGTCTGCACGATGGGTCGAGGACCGCAGACATCAGCTTCGAAATATCCGGTCCGCCGGTCTACCGCGTGCGCACGATCAAGAACGAGCGGGTCTTTGAGAATGTCATCGATGCGAACACCGGAAGGGTATCGCAAACGGAGATCGCGTCATCGCTCAAGGAGCTCGATCGCGCAGATCTCGCCAACATCATCGCGCTGAAGTGGATCAAGCAGGAGCTGTCGGACGCGGTGCGGGTCGCCGAGAAAGCCGCGGAGGGAAACGCGCTCGCCGGTGGGCTGATGAAACAGGACGGCAAACTCAACTTCGTGGTCGTTATCGCCACCGGCGACCGCTTGAAGGAAGTCATGCTCGAACCGCCCAAGGTGGGGCAACGGTCGGTCCAACACTAAGCGCTGGTCGGCCACCGCGCACGACCTCGTGCGTTGCCAAGGCGCGGAAATGTATATACTATACCGTATAGTTTCGTTTCCCGGCCGTTCCTTGCCCTTCGCAAAGCGTCAGCCCTCGATCACCGAAAGCAAGCCAGACCATGAATATCCAGCCTGACACGCTTCAGCGCAGGCGCGGTTAACGTGAGAACGGGCAATTTCGTTTATTTCGACAACAGCACCCACACGATTCGCTCCGAGCACATCATGGCAAGCGGCGCGCTGCCACCGGGCTTTCCCGCCGTGGAGATCGACGGCGAGGCATTACTGGGACGGCGGCCTTGTCTCCAACACGCCGCTGCAATGGGTGATCGATGCGGGTGTGCCGCAGGACATGCTGGCGTTTCAGGTCGATCTCTGGAGCGCGAAGGGACAGCTTCCGGGCAATCTGCCCGAGGTCGTCACGCGTCAGAAGGAAATTCAATATTCCAGTCGCACGCGCGCGAGCACCGGCCAGTTCAAGCACGTGCAGCGCCTGCGGCGTGCGCTCACGACGCTCCTGGACCGGAGTCCCGAAGAACTCAGGGAGCACGAGGATGTGAAGCTCCTGAACACCGCGGTGTCTCCCAATGTCTACAACATCGTCCACCTGATCTATCGGGCGCGCAACCACGAAGGCCACTCCAAGGACTACGAATTCTCCCGCCTTTCGATGCAAGACCATTGGCGCGCCGGCTACCACGATGCGCTGCGCACCCTGCGCCATCCCGAGGTGCTCGCACGCCCGGTCACCCCGGACGGGGTTTTCACATTCGATCTCGAGCACGATGGCCGTGAGTAGGAACGCTGATTTGGCGCACGGAGAACTGCATGCGTGAGAATGACGTGCGCAAGCGCACCTTTGCGATGCCGCTCACCCGCCCGGCCTATCCGCCACGCCCTTACCGGTTTGTGGATCGCGAGTACCTGCATCACCTATCGCACCGACCCGGCAAGGCTGCGCGCCGTGGTGCCCGAGCCGCTGGAACTCGATGACCGCAACCCGCTCGTCAAGTATGAATCCATTCGTATGCCGGACTCGAACGGCTTTGGCGATTACACGGAAAGCGGCCAGGTCATCCCCGTCTCATTCCGAGGGCGCAAGGGAGGCTACTCCCACTGCATGTTCCTCAACGACGAAGGGCCCATCGCAGGCGGACGCGAACTATGGGCTTCCCGAAGAAGCTCGGCCAGCCGACGTTACGAACCGAGATCGACACACTGATCGGTACGCTCGACTATGGTCCGTTGCGGGTTGCGGCGGGCACGATGGGCTACAAACAGAACGCACGCAAGATGCGGAGAGATGAGGTCATCAGCGACGTCCCGCTCGCGGCCCAACCGACCAAGGAGTTCGTCACGGTCGAGCAGGTGGCCTCGCTCGCACTTTTTCTGTGCAGTGACGAGGCCGCGCAGATCACCGACGCCAATCTTGCGATCGATGGTGGCTGGACGCTGCGTAGCACTCGCCGTCCGCCATTATCGAGCGCCGCGCAACAGCCAGGAAGGCGGAGTCGCTTGGAACGTCAATACTCCTCCCTCAAGTGGTTTCAGACGCAGACGCAGCGAGCAGCTTGACGCAGGTCAAGTGAGAAACGCCAAGCCGTGTGATGGTTGTCAGCGTATCGGCTAATCAATGGAGATCAGTCATGTCAGAGCAGAGCACCATGCATCTTTACCTCAATTCGGCCAAGGAGCGGATCGACGAAATGGATGCCGCGCTGGCTTCCTTCGAGGTGGGGGCGACGGAGGCCAAGGCCGAGTCCATGGTGAAGGCCGATCAGATCATCGCCGATCTGAAGAAACGACGGGATGATTTTCAAGCGCAGCTCAAGACGCAAGCGGAGGCCGGCGAAGCCGCCTGGGCGCGCGCCAAGCCGGAGCTGGACAAGCACTGGGCCGGATTCGAAACGCAGATGAAGACCTATTTCGAGGGCACCGCCAAGCAGATCGAGCAGCAGCAGGCCACGTTCAAAGACATCGCAGCGGCGCAGGGTAAGGCGTGGCGCGACGCCGCGGAACGATTTCGTGAGGCGGCCGGCAAAGTGGCCGGAGCGCGGACCACCGATCTCGATGCCGCGCTCAAGCAGCTGAAGTCCGACGCGTCCCTGGCTGAAGCACGTCTCCAGAAGCTGAAGCAGGCGGGCAGCGAATCATGGTCGGTGCTGAGCGCCGCGTTGGCAGAATCCCGCAAGTCGTTCGATCAAGCCAGTCGGGCCGCGTGGGACACGCTGAGGGGCTCTGGCACGAAGAGCTGAACCACCTTTATCCAGCTTCCGCTCGAACGATCCGGTTCTGCAGCAAGCGGCACCCTGCAGCAATGGGCAAACCGGATTGTCCGGGTTTCTCGCCCCGGTATGCTATTCTACGACGAGCGCGTAATCGATCTGTGTCATGGGATTTGCGCGCTGTATCGAATGAGTGAAGATGCAGAAACGAACGAAAACGTCGCACAGCAATCTCACGGTGCGAAGACCAAAAAACGTCGCACAAGACCGCTTTTGTTCTCGGCGACTATTCTTGTAATTTATTGAAAGCGAAGGACTTTTATTTGGTGGGCGCACCAGGGCGCGAACCTGGGACCCGCTGATTAAGAGGCGTATGATTTGCCAAGAAAATCAATGCCTATTCCGACAACTGGGCCGCTAGACCTGCGTTGAACTTTCAGTACGTTTTCTCTGTGTCGGAATGAATGGTTGTCTCAATTTGACCAGACCGGAGAAGCCGGCGGACAGGCGATGCGTGTTCCCGCAAATCAGTGGAGTTATACTCATTCCACCGAATGAGTATAGCTATGCCGAGCCGACCCAACGAAATCGGGCGGAATTCTACGACGCCGGCTTTATGAAGACACCTGCTCCGGATTCCGACGTCACAGTCCTGCCGTCAAAGATTGGTCGCCCGCGCAGGAAAGTTGCCACCGGTCTGAAAGGCAGCTCGATGCCCTCGTACGGGCTCCATCCCACAAAATTGTGCCCGCTGGCAGCAGGTTCGTAACGACGGGGATCGTGTGCCATCACCACAAGATCGGCGTCGCGGCCTGGCTCGATCGCACCCTTGCGATGGCCGATGCGAAACAATCGCGCAGGATTGGCCGCGAGCAGCCGAGCTGCCCATGTGAAATCCAGCCCGCGCTCGAAGAGACCTTTGAGCAGTAGCGCGTAAAGCACTTCGAGCCCTGGAACGCCCGACGCGTTCTTCAGCATCTCCGGGTCGTTCTTGCGGTTTTCCGACCAGCTTACGTGATCGGTCGAGACGACCGTGACGTGGCCGGCTGCAAGGTGGCGCCACAACGCCTCCACCTCACGTCGCGGACGGATCGGTGGATTGACTTTCGCCTTACCGCCTAACCGGGCAACATCGTTCTCTTCGTCGAGGAACAAGTAATGGATACATGCCTCGACGGTCGTGTCGTAGCCCTGGCGGCGATAGGACTCGCACAGCTCGTAACCGCGCCCGACCGAACAGTGGACCACGTGGGCCGAGCAGCCAGTTTGAGCGCCGATCTCGTAGACCTCCGCCATCGGAAGCGTTTCGGTCACAGGGGGGCGTGACAGCCCGTGCGCCCGGTAGTCGCAGATGCCGGATGCCTCGACCTCGGCGACCGCCGCCCGCACCATCTCGTCATTTTCGTTATGTACGCCGGCGGCGAGATCACGCTTGGCGATCTCGGCAAAACATGCGTGCAGGGTCTGCGGGGGGATGCGAGGAAAGCGTTTGGAATCTGTGTTGAAGGTGGAGAATTTGAGAGCGGCGACGCCAGCATCGATCATGCCGGCGATTTGCGCGGGCCCCTCGTTGGGATCGACGGTGCCGTAGAGGGCGAAGTCGACGCGGGCCTGCGCGCCTGCCTCATCGATCTTCTGCCGGACGCGATCACCGTTGCAAACGAGAAAGCCGGCATCATAGGGCATGTCGACGATGGTGGTAACACCGCCTGCGGCCGCCGCCCGCGTCGACCACACGAAGTCCTCCTGATCTTTCTGCGAACGGGAATGCACTTGCGCATCGATGGCGCCAGGGAGGACGAATGCCGACCCGAAGTCGTAACGTTCCCGGGCCGCGGGCGCTGGTCCGTTGCCGACCCGCTCAACGAGCGCGCCCCGGATGGCTACATAGCCGTCGTCGAGAACGTGGTCGGTGCGGACAACCCGCCCGGTTACAACCAGATCGAAATCACTCATGGATCACCTTTCTATCTTCGGAAGATGCGATGACGCCGGCACGATGGCTGGCGGCGTGAAGGCGGTCACCGCAGGAACGGGCCCCTCGAATGCGACGACCTCGACCAAGGTCGTGTTACAGATCGGCGCCTGCGCAAGGCGAGAGGAGCCGTGATCAAGTGTCAGGACATTGGGATTGCCGTGCTTCTCGAGCGAACCCGCGATCTTTGGATCGGCGGGATCGTACCAGGCTCCGGTTGGCAGCTGCACCACGCCTTGCGACACCGCATCCGTCAGCACGGCACCGGCAAGACAAGCGCCGCGGTCGTTGAACACTTTGACGACATCGCCGTTCCGGATTCCGCGTATCGCCGCGTCCGACGGATGGAGGCGCAGCGGTGCGCGATCCGCTACCTTGCCGGCCCGGCTGACCGAGCCCTGGTCATACTGGCTGTGCAGTTTCTCGGCCGGCTGCGGCGACAGAAGGTGCAAGGGATAGCGCACCGTAAGCGGGCTCCCCAGCCACTCCGCCGGCTCGTGCCAAATGGCATGGCCGGGGCAGTCGTCGTAACCGAACGAGGCGATGCGCTTCGAGAATAGTTCAATTCGCCCGGAAGGGGTCGCGAGAGCATGGCGCACCGGGTCCTCGCGAAACGAACCGAGCAAGATGTGGGAGGTGGTGCGGCGCTTGGCTTCCGCATGCCCGCGCTGCCAGAACTCTGTGAATTCCGGCAAGGCGATCTCGTGAGCGGCCGCGGCCGATCGCGCCTCGGCGTACATGTTCCGGATCCATTCGGTCGCATCACGGCCGCCGGTGAATGCCTCCTCGATGCCGAGACGGGCGGCGAGTCCCGCAAAAATCGCGAAATCGTCACGCGCCTCACCCATCGGCGCGATCAGCTGCTTCATAGCGATCACCACATTTTCGCGGTTCGAAAAGGCGAGATCGTTGCGCTCAAGTGGCGTCGTGACCGGGAGCACGATGTCGGCGTGGCGGGCGGTCGCGGTCCAGTACGGCTCGTTAACGATAATCGTCTGGGGTCGCTGCCAGGCTTCGACGAGGCGATTGAGATCCTGGTGATGATGAAAGGGATTCCCGCCGGCCCAATAGACCAATCGGATATCCGGATAAGTCAGAACCTCGCCGTTGAATTCGAGGTGGCCGCCGGGATCGAGCAGCAAGTCGGTCAACCGCGCGACCGGAATAAAGCTAGTGACCGGGTTTTTTCCCTGCGGGAACGCCGGCCAGCGAAATCCGAGCTCCGCCCGTCCCATGCCATTTGTCGACGAATACCCGAAGCCGAAACCGCCACCCGGCAATCCGATTTGGCCCAGCAGCGCAGCCAACGTTACCGCCATCCAGTAAGGCTGTTCCCCGTGGTCGGCCCGCTGGATCGCCCAATTGACGGCGATCATGGTACGCTTGGCAGCCATCTCTCGCGCCAGCGCGATGATCCGGTTCGCATCCAGGCCGGAGAGCGAGGCAGCCCAACGGGCTGTCTTCGGTACGCCATCATTCTCGCCCAACACGTAGGCGCGGACGGTATCGAAACCAACGCAGTAGCGTTCTACAAAGCCGGAATCATGCAGCCCCTCGGTGATCAGGACATGGGCAAGTCCCAGCATAACGGCAACATCGCTGTTGGGACGCAGTGACAGCCATTCGCTTGCTACACGATCCGGACCATCGTCGCGCACCGGCGATACGGTGATGAAGCGCACCCCACGCTTGCCCGCCCGGCTGATGGCTTCGGTCGCCTCATGTCGGGCCGGTCCACCTGCCTGCACCTGGGTGTTGCGGCGCGGCAGTCCGCCAAATGCAACGACGAGCTCGCTATGCTCGACGATTCCGTCCCACGTCGAATGGTTGCCGACGAGACCGTCCATGCTTCCTATGATGTGCGGAAGAATGACCTCACCCGCAGCCGACGAGTAAGTCAAAACCGAACCGGTGCAGCCGCCAATCGAATTAAGGAAGCGATGGATCTGACTCTGGGCATGATGGAATCGGCCCGCGCTTGCCCAGCCGTAAGAGCCACCATAAATCGCCGAGTTTCCGTATCGGCTACGAATTCCGTCGAGCTCGGCCGCGACGAGCGCCTGCGCATCGTCCCAGGAGACTTCGACAAAGGGATCTGCACCACGTCGACCGCAAGGGCGCGATCGATCTCCCTCCAGCCATGCCCGACGTACGGCCGGACGCGCCACGCGGAGCGGCCCATCGACGGACCCGATCAGCGACTGGCCGATGGGAGATGGATCCGGATCGCCGCTCCAAGGTTCCACGCCGGTCAATCGACCGTCGTCAGTACGCAGTACATACGCACCCCAATGCGTGGCCGTCAGTGTCTTGCGAGAAGCGCCGGATCGCATATCGGTTCAATCAAGCTGCGCCGTGATGCCGAGACCGGCATCGCGCGCCTTGATCCGAGCCGCGGAATAGCCGGCGCTGGCGTGACGCAGGATGCCGAGCCCGGTATCGTTGTCCATGACCCGAGCCAACCGGGCAGCGGCATCCGGCGTGCCCGTAGCGATTGTCGTCACGCCGGCCGACTGGCCCCAATTGCCCAGTGCCTGGATGGCGACAAGATCCGCTCCTGACGCGCAATTCAGCAACCCGTTGAGGATTGGCCAGTCGGAGATGGCATCCGAGCCATCAGCCATATTTTCCGTCTCGCGATGCGGCAGCGTGGCCGAACCGGAGTCCAGATGATCGCGGGTAAACGCGATCGGTCCATCGAGCTCGCCGTTTGCCACCATCTCGTTGACGGCGAGCGCAAGGACGCGCCGCTCGCCGTAGCCAAGCCAGCCAATGCGGGCGGGCAAGCCGGTGAAGCGCACATGTTCGCGCGCGGTCCGGATCCAGCTCGAGATGCGGTGATCGGCAGGAAAGAGACGCAGAATCAAATCATCGATGCGATGGATATCATCAGGGTTTCCCGATGGCGCGATCCAGCGGAATGGCCCAATGCCCTCGCAGAAAAGCGGACGGATAAACAGTTCGACGAAGGAACGGAATCCGAATGCATTCTTGAGGCCGCCCTCCCGGGCAAACTTACGCAGATTGTTGCCATACTCAAAAACCAGCGATCCGCGCTCCTGCAAGGTCAGCATAGCTGAAACGTGATCGACAAGGGTCGCGTACGCCCGCGCCTTCAACTCTTCGGGGGCGCTACGGCGCAGGGCGGCCGTCTCCTCAACGCTCATGCCCACGGGCACATAGCCGTTGACGGGATCAGCGATGGTTTGATCGGTGACGATGTCGGGTGTAATGCCGCGAACCGCGAGCGCGGCCAGTACGGTCGCGATGTTGGCGACGAGTCCGACGGAGACGCCCTTCCCTTCCACTTGTGCTTCAGCGCACCATCGCAGCGCCTCATCGAGGTCGCGGGTCATGCGTTGACAGTAGCCGGTATCGACCCGGCGGCGGATGCGCGTCTCGTCGACCTCTACAACCAGGGTCGCCGCGCCGGCGAGCTGTCCCGCCAACGGCTGCGCCCCGCTCATGCCGCCACATCCGGCGGTCACGATCAACCGTCCGGCAAGCGAGCCGCCGAAGTGCATCCGGGCGGCGGTCATGAACGTCTCGTACGTGCCCTGCAGGATGCCCTGGGTGCCGATGTACTGCCACGCGGCAGCCGTCATCCCGGGCATGATGGTGAGACCCTTTCGCTCCAGGGTACGGAAATCGTCGTCACCGGCCCAGCCGCCGACAACATTTCCGTTGGCCATCAGCACGAGCGGCGTGGTGCCCTGGGAGGGAAAAAGTCCGACCGGTCGCCCGGATTGCATCACCAGCGTCTGGTTTTCTTCGAGCACCTTGAGGGCCGCGACCGCTTGATGAAACGCGTCCCAATCCCGCGCCGCCTTGGCCCATGACATATAAACTATGAGGTCGGCCGGATTCTCCGCGTTTTCCAAATTATTCTCGAGCAGGCGCAGGATCGTTTCCTGGCGCCAACCCTTGCAGCGCAGTTCGGGACCTCGCCCGGCAAGAACCTGATGGACCGTCACGACGTCACTCCTCTCGCGCCAGTTACCGGGCGGGCGCACTGCAGAAAAGCATCGTCCGCATCGATGCGCAGAAGCGCCTCGAACAGCAGGGCCGCGCCGTTGGAGCAATCCTCCGCGGCGGTCCATTCTTCGGGGCAATGGCTGCGGCCATCGCGGCTAGGGACGAACACCATGGCCGCAGGCGCAATCTGCGCCATGAATGCAGCATCGTGGCCGGCGCCACTCGCCATGTCGGCAGTCGAGAGTTCGAGTTCGGCAGCGGCTGCGACGAGGTGACGATGCACGCGTGCGTCGCATGGCGCCGGCTCCGAGAGGGAGATCAACCGGAACGCGCTACGCTCGACATTTGCTGCCTTCGCCGCAGAGCGGCTCAGCGCGTCGAGTTCGTCGGTAAACTCGGACAGCCACGATCCGTTCTCCGCCCGCCCCTCTACGACGAGCCGCGCGCGAGCCGGTACCACGTTCGAAGCATTGGGTTCGATATCGAGACAGCCGGTCGTGGCAATGAAATAACCCTCATTACGCACTGCGTAGGATTCTCCAATACGGCGCACTGCCGTCACTATTTCGCTGGCCGCAATCAGCGTGTCTCGTCGCAAGTGGAACGGCGTCGTCCCGGCATGATCGGCCGCTCCCGTGAACTCGATCTCGATGCGCGCGATCCCGACGATGCCGGTGACCAGGCCGACATTGGTGCCGCCGGATTCCAGCACGCGGCCCTGCTCGATGTGCAGTTCGAGATATGCCGCAATGTCGCTACGCCGGGCGCCCGCGAGAGCCGAGGGTTCAGCGCCCATGCGCGCCATCGCCGCTGCCAGCGTCTCGCCCGAGGCATTCTTGAAATCCAGCATGGGGTCATTCAGCAGACCGGACATCGCGCGGCTGCCGATACAGGACAACCCGTAGTCGCTCGGTTCCTCCCCGAGGAAATCGACGATCTCGATCGGATGCCGCGGAACGATCCCCCGATCGCGCAGCATGCGTATGACCTCGAGGCCTGCGAGGACACCGAGCATGCCGTCGAAACGCCCGCCGGAAGGAACCGTGTCTGAATGCGAGCCGATCAGCAGTGCCGGCAGTGAAGGATCGCGCCCTTGCATCCGGCCAATCATGTTCGCGCCGGTGTCGAGCCGCACCGCAAGGCCCGCTTCGGAAAACCGATTGGCAAGCCAACGCCGCCCCTCGACAAAACGATGGGTGAAGCAGCGCCGCGTATATGGCCGACCCGGATCGGTGATCGTACCTAACGCCATCAGATCCTGCCAAAGGCGGTCGGCATCGACGGATCTGTTCTGGCTTGGCGGCAGCTTTCTCTGCGACGAGTCTTGATCCATCGTCAGACTCCAGGGACCAGAGGCTCGTATCCCGATAGCGCTTCAAAGCGCGTGAGCCAGCCGCAGATGGCAGGCCATTGCGCGAGATCATAGCCGCCTTCCGCAGACAGCCGAATATACGGGTAAAGACCAAAATCGGCGACACTCGGCATATCGCCGTGCAACCAGCCGTGCTCGCCGAACGCCCGTTCAAGGGGAGCAAGGGCTGCTTCGCCGACCTCCCGGTAATGGGCAATAACATCAGCCTTCGCCTCGCTCTGTCCCGTCATTGCGTAGAAGCGCGGAAAGGCCAGGAAACGCATCAAGTCGGCTTGTTCATAGAACAGCCAAGCGGTCACCTTCGCGCGTTCCACAGGATCAGACGGAATGAGTGACGTACCCTCGGCAAAATAGAGCAGGATGGCTGCGGATTCCGTGAGGTGACAGCCGTCCTCCAGCTCGACCACTGGTATCCTCTGGAACCGGTTACGGGCCGTGAAGTCCGGCGTCTTGTGCGAGCCCTCCGCGAGATTCAAGGTCTTGCGCTGAAAGGGAACGCCGAGGTGTCGGAGCAGAAGCCGCACCTTCCAGGAATTGCCGGAGAGCCTGCTGTCATAAAGCTTGATCATGTTGGCGCCGCTTCGCATCGGGAGACCAGAAAGGAATGGAGATCGAGACCGAGCGCCTGCTCGACCTCGGCAAAAACGGCGGGATCGAGCGCGCCTTTGCCGAGCGGGAAGCCCGACCGGTGGGCGGTGACGATCGACACCGGACTTCCCTTAGGGAGTTGCGCGATCGCGATCGGATCGCCCGTCGCCGGATCCGTCGAACCGATCATGTCCGGGAAGGTCGCGACGCGAATACCGCCACGATCAGCGGTCATGAACTCGTTAAAGACGCCGAGCACGACTTCTGCGGATCCGTCCGACACGACGAGCCGGCCGACATCGTAGCCGTCTCGATAGACAACACTATTCTCGGTCACTTCGCCGGTGATCAACACTTCGCCACCCATGAATGCCGCCGCTGCGGCGGTACGGGCAGGTCCGGGCTCTGCCGCCAGCATCGACCGGCCGAGATCGATCTGGAACGATATGGCTCCGACCGCCCCATTCGCGCCGACGAAGGCGACCGGATAGGGGCCGCGCGCCGAAGCGACGAGACCACCACCAACGATAGCGGCATGACGCATCACCTGCGACGTGCGCACGAGATTTCCTTCGGCAACGACGGAGAGCCGCGTGCCGGTATCGGCATAGCCAGCTTGGGCAACCTGAACGATCGAGACATCGGGTCGCGAAGCCAGACCCATCCCACCCATCTGGACGGTGGGATGGCCCCGCCCGTTTGCTGCGGCATCGACGTAGGGAATGCCGAGCGCGGCCGCGACGAGCCAGGCATTGAACCCCGGCACGTGACCGCAGATAACGCCGACCGCAGGCCGGCCAAGTTTTGCCACGACCGCCTGCGCAGCATCGACGTGATCGCGCAGCACCAGTTCGGGCTTGGCGAAGCCCGGGGCGCCGACGGAGGTCGAGGCAATGATGACGCCGTCCAGCGGCAGTTCATCGATCGAAACCAGGGCGACATCGCCAAGACCGAGCGCGACTTCGGCTGCCACATCGTGTCGCTCGAGCGAACGGGCGACGCCGCTTCCACCGGCCGAGAGCAATAGCCCCCCGATCATGGCCGGAGCGACATCCATCTTTGTCAGCTTGCGTTTCATGTCATGCCTTTGAACGATGCGTCTCTGGAGCGGCGATTGGAGTTGAAGCAAGATCGCGTGGCGCTCCGAGGTGGGAAGACATCTCGCGCGCTTCCCGCACCAGCAAGGCGCCAGCACGCTGCACCACCGCATCGTCCATCCGATAGCTCGGACCGGTCACGCTGAGCGCCGCGACGATCTGGCCGTCTGCGCCAAACACCGGAGCCGCCAGCGCCGTCACATCAGGCTCGATGGTGACGCGGGTCGTACTATAGCCCTCTCGTCCGGAGCGTCCGTTGATCGCGGCACCGATGGCGGTCCCTGCGATTGGTACGGCGCGCCCGATCCACGACCCGTGGCGGATCGAATGCTGGCTCAGCACCTGACGAAGATAGAGCACCTGGTCGCCTGCAACCGGGATGCCGAGATTGGCGGTTTCGCCCGTCTGCTTTGCCAACCGTTCGAGATGCAGGGCCGACAGATCGTAAAGGTCAACGCCGTGGAGCGCGACGACGCCTATCCTTAGGAGACGGCCACCGGGCATGTACCGCCCATCTGGAAGGCGACGGACGAAATCGATTGTCTCCAGGGTCCCAAGCAGACGCGAAACAGTGCTGATCGGGAGGTCGACGGCGCGGGCGGCCTCGCTCAACGTCAAAGTCGTCTGTTCCGGACTAAAGCAACCGAGCAATTCGAAGGCTCGCTCCACCGCTCGGACTGTCGTGCGATCCTGAGCCTTCGGCTCGATCTCGTCGTTTGCTGTTCCTGCGATCGTCATGACGATCTTTGCTCCACATTCGCTTCGACCTGGTTGCGGACGGCCTGTCCGCCGTCAAGGCCAATATAGGTCTGGAAGAATGTGTCATCGGCGCGGATCATTTCAGGCGTTCCAGCCTTGACGACGCGTCCCGAGGCCAACACGACCACAGCATCAGCGACCTCGAGCGCACGGTCGGTATTCTGCTCGACCAAGACGATGGCTATTCCCTCGCGCTTGAGCCGAACGATGGTCTCCATGCAGAGGTCGATGATCTTGGGCATCAGTCCGAGGGACAGCTCATCGATGAGGAGGACTTTTGGCGACACCATCAGGGCCCGGCCGATCGCGAGCATCTGTTGCTCGCCACCGGACATTGAGCCGGCGATCTGACGACGCCGCTCGGCAAGCCGCGGAAACAACGCATAGGCTCGCTCGCGCGCCTGCCGCGCCGCCGGTTTTGTCCGGGTATAGCCGCCGACGGTGAGGTTTTCATCAACGGTCATATCGGCAAAGAGCCGGCGGCCTTCCGGCACCACAGCCATTCCCAGCCGCGCACGATGCCGCGGTCCAAGCCGGGTGACGTCGACGCCGTCAAGCATGATCGAGCCACCCGTGATACGCACGTGTCCCATCGTAGCCATGATCGTCGAGGTCTTGCCCGCGCCGTTCGAACCGACGAGGGCGAGGATCTCGCCGGCCTTGACCGATAGGCACACCTGCGAGGCGGCCACCACCGAGCCGTAGGTGCAGGTGAGATCTTCAATCTCCAGCATCGTCAGCGCCTCCGAGATAGGCCGCCCGAACATCGGCGCGCTGCATCACCGCCGTCGGCGCGCCAACGGCAAGCAGTCGGCCCTTGTCTAGCATGGCGAGACGATCGACGATCCGCAGCACTTCGACGAGCCTGTGTTCCACCAGGACGATGGTGATCCCGTCGCGGTTCAGCTCGGTGATCACATCACTCAGGCGGCTCGCCTCGTTTTGGTTGAGTCCTGCGAGCGGCTCGTCGAGCAGTAGAAGCTGCGGGTCAAGCGCCAGCGCGCGTGCGACCTCGAGGCGTTTCAATTGGCCGAGCGGCAAGGTGCCCGCAAGCCGTCTCGCGACATCGGCGATACCCACGCGTTCCAACAGCTGCATGGCTCGCCTTTCGGCAGCGACGCGGCTGACGTGCAGAAAGGCGCGAAGCGGCGACCTGGTGAAACCGTGGCCGGCAGCAAGCATCACGTTCTCGACGGCTGTCATCGCGCGAAATGGCCGGACAATCTGATGCGTCACTGCAAGGCCGGCGCGTGCACGACGATCTACCGAACGATGCGTGACATCGACATCCCCGAGCAGGATCTGGCCCTCATGCGGCCGCAGGATGCCGGTGAGTAGGCGCAGGAACGTCGTCTTGCCGGCGCCGTTGGGGCCGATCAACCCCAGCAGTTCGCCCTTTGAAACCGTTAGCGCGACGTCCTGGACGGCCTTGATGCCACCGAACGAGATGGTGACGCCGCGCGCTTCGAGAATGGCCGTCATGCGCGGGCCTTTCTCAAATTGCCGAGCCTTGCGGGAACCAGCCTCGACAGCATGCCGAACAGGCCGGCCGGGCTAAATCGCATCACCATCAGCAGCGCAAGGCCGAACAGGAATTGCCGGTATTCACCAGCAAAACGAAATATCTCGGGAAGTAGCGTCAGGGCGACGGCGCCAAGCAGGACTCCCCAGGTCGACCCAATGCCGCCGATGACCACCATGGCCAGGATGGACACCGAAACCAGGAAGCTGAACGTGTCCGGCGTGATAAATCGCGCATAGTAGCAGTAGATGGCGCCAGCCAGTCCCGAAAGCGCGCTGCCGATGAAGAAAGCTGCGAGCTTGTAGTGCGGCACCGGGACCGCAAGCGCGCGGGCGGCGCCCTCGTCTTCGGCGATTGAGGCGAAGGCGAAGCCGAGCCAACTCGCCTTCATGTAGATGCTGAGTGCGACTGTCGCAGCAACCAATCCAACGACCAGCAGCGCATAACCTTGCGGACCGAGGCCGCTTGGGGGAATGCCGGTGAGTCCCACTTCGCCACCGAACAACGCGCTCTTGCGGACCAGACCGAGGAACAGGAAGCCGACAGCCATCGTCGTGATGGCCAGGAAATCTTCCCGGACGCGCAGCGAGACGAGGCCGACGACGAGGCCGAAGACACCCGCTGTCAGCGCCCCCAACGGTAGCGTAAGCCAGAACGGCAGGCCGGCGAGCGCCATCAACGCCGCCGCGTAAGCGCCGATTCCATAGAACGCCGCCTGCCCCAAGCTGATCTGACCGCAGAAACCGGCAATGATATTGAGCCCGAGCGCAAGGATGGCATTGACGCCGATTAGCGGAACGAGGCTGACGAGATACCCGTTCATGCCGCGATCCTTTTCGCCAGACCCTCGGGGCGGAACATCAGGATCGCAATGAGGCAGAGAGCAGCGATGGCGTCGCGGTCGACGCCGCCGCTAAGGTACACCGTGCCGTACGACTCGATCACACCGAGCAGCAGACTTCCGATCAGCGCGCCGCGCATGCTGCCAAGACCACCCAACACGATGATTGCGAGAGTCTTGTAGCTGACAATCGTACCCATGCCTGGTTCGGCATAATTGTTGAGCAGCGCAATGAGGACGCCGGCGAGGCCAGCGAAGGCCGAACCAATGGCAAAATTCAGATAACGGACTTGCGCCACGCTCACGCCGAAGCTGGTGGCCATTTGCGGATTACCAAGGGTCGCGCGCCATGCAGCTCCCGTGCGGCTGAACGCAACAAAGGCCGCAAAGGCGGAGAGGCTGGCAACGGATCCAACAAACATCGCCAGCTGAAGCACGCCGATGCTCAGCCCGCCGATCGTTACGGTCATGTAGACATACGGATTTTCGTTGAAGGCGATGCCCTGGTTGCCGAACACGATTCGAAACAGGTCTTCCAGCAAGATCAGCAATCCGACCGAGGCGATCAGGGGCACCAGCGGGGGTCGATCCAGCAGCGGCGCATAGACCAGGCGGTAGATAGCAATTCCCGCCAGCACCGCGGCGAGGATCGCCGCGGGAAACGCAATCCAGAGCGATCCGGTGGCGTTGGCGGTGATAACGCCGACATAGGCACCGAGGGTGAACACCGCGGCATGTGCGATGTGAAGCACCCTCAGAAGGCCGTAGATCAAAGTCAACCCAAGGGCCATCAGGGCATACATGCTGCCGTAGATCAGACCCTGGACCGCCAGTTCAACGTAATACATGTCTTCACTTGCCTTCAGTGGCCGCGTGCCCAGGCAATTTCCTGGTTGATCTCTGACTGCCCGAGCCTACGGTCGGATCGACATCATTTGTCCGGCCTTTTGCCGGCTGCCGGCACGGAAGCAACTAGTTCGCGATGTTCGCCACGAAGACGAACTTGCCATTCTTGACCATGATCACCGGGCTTGGCAGTTGTCCGTCCCGATCGGCATTGAAAGCCTGCAAGGTGCCATAGAAGTGCGGGAAGTTGGTCGTGGCCGCGAGCGCTTCGCGAACCTTGGTACGGTCGATCGACCCAGCGCGCTTTGCGGCATCCTGAAGCAGCATGAAAGCTGAATAGACCGCCGACGCGACGCCGGTAGCTTCAGCTCCACCACGCTCGGTCAACCGCGTCATGAACGACTTGTACTTCGGATTGGGGTTGTCGCGATTCATGCCGTTGATAACATAGATGCCGTTAGCTGCCGCGCCGGCGATCGAGATCAGTTCCTGCGATTCGAAACCCTGCGTGCCGACGATCGGGGCAGTCACGCCGGCTGCACGGAGCTGGATGGCCAGCGGGGCGCCATGGAAGAAATATCCGGCGACGTAGATCACGTCGGGATTATCACGCTTCACGCTCGCAACGATCGGACCGAACTGACGGTCCTTCATGCCGAACGTGTAGGCGCCGACGATTTCGAGGCCCAGCTTCTCGGCTGCTGGTTTGAAGCCGCTCAGGGCAGTTTGGCCGTGGTCGTTGTCAACGGAGACAACTGACACGCGCTTGAGTTTCAAATCCTCGACGATGAAGCGCGCTGCGGCCGCACCCTGCGGAGGTCCGATCTTGAACGGACGAAAAACATAAGGGCCGGCTGCGGTGATGGCCGGATGGGTGGCGTATGCCGCGATATAAGGGACCGATCCTTCCTGAAAGACCGTCGCGGCTGCCCGGGTCGGCTCTGAGTAGGTTCCCGAAACGGCGAAACTAACGCCATCCTGGGCAATGAGCTTGTTGGCAATCGCGATGGATTGAGCGGGCTGAGCCTGGTCGTCGTACGACACCAGGACCACCTTCTCCCCGGCGAGCCCGCCGGTTGCATTGATATCCTCCACCGCAAGCTGAGCCGCGACACTGGCCGACTTGCCATCGGCAGCCGCAAAGCCGGTTAGCGGCGCGTGGAACCCGACCTTGACTTCGGCCTGGGCCGGGCTTCCCGCGGCCACAGCAAAAATCGCGGCGCCGATCAGCAACGCAATTCCGAAACGGGCCATCTGACTCATCCTCTCTAGCTTTCGGCGAACTCCACCCGCGGTTCCCGCCGGCGGCTCCAAAGACATATTCCCATCTAGTGGATACTACTTTCATCAAGCGGAAATGCATGTCAAGTATTGTGTAATGAGCAGGCACGATGAAATTTTCGGCACATTCAACAAACCTGCTGTTCGCCGAGCGCAAGAGTTTCGCTTGCCGGGGGTAGATGAGCTGATTGGCGGCCGCGACCGCAAAGGCGCTTGAGCGGCCGGCGCGTTCCGCGCCCGCTCGGCCCAATTTGGATCGGCAAGGATCCCTCGAAGGCTAGCCTTGGAGAACCTCGCGTGCTGACGTCGAACACGTCGACACAGCATCCACGATCGGCGCAAGCAGCGCCGTCGAGTTCATGCGGCGTGCCGGCGCGTTCCTCAAAAAGCCAAAGCCATCCCGTCGATTAGACCGGGACGATGAGTGAGTTATAACGAAAGTGGTTGCGGGGACATGCAACCATCTCAAATTGCTCTTTAAGGCAGCGGCCTGTACGGGTGGATCGGTCGGCCGATCCGTTGGCAATATTAGAATCGAAACGCCAGGGCGCCTGATCACGCTCGCCTTGCCCTGGGAGCGGTCGCGGGTTCGAGCCAGAGGTCCGCTACATTGCGATTCCCACTATTTCGGGCAATGCCGGTTACTGCGGCATCAGGGGTGCGCTTTCCAAGGACGCAATATTCGAAGCCCGTCGGGAGATGGACGTTAACTATTTCGGGGTGCTGCGCATGGCCCATGCCTTCGCACCGGCACTTGCTGCCAACGGAGGCGGAGCGATCGTCAACATAGTCTCATTCCTTGCGCTGGCCACCCTGCCTCTGATGGGGACGTACTGCGCATCGAAGTCGGCCGAACTTGCACTGTCACGCAGCCTCACGCAGAGCTGGCGGCGAACAAGACCGCAGTTTTGGCAAGCCTGCCCGTTCAAGTCGACACGCCCATGGCGTCGTGGACGGACCAGCCTAAAGTCTCACCCCGAGACGTTGCGGCCGAGACGCTTGCCGCACTGGAGGCCGAAGAAATCGAGTCTTTCCTGGCCGGCTGTCTCGCGATGCCGCAGCGTCCTTTGCGGCGGATCCAAAGTCGGTGGAAGCGTTCCTCGCGTCGATGCTTCCGGCCGCGGCATAGCGCGAAGCCGCCGCCGGTCGCCAACGGATCGTCAGTTCACGAGTATCCTCCCAAGAGTGGGTGTCGTGCAACGACAGGAGCACCGGAGCGGCGCACCCAGTTGTGCAACCCGTCCCAGTTCAAGTTCTCCAGGAGAAGCAAGTTGAACATTGATCTTTCAGGCAAAGTCGCCCTCGTCACCGGGTCTACCGAGGGCATCGGATTCGCGATCGCCCGCGGACTTCACGATGCCGGCGCAGAAGTGATCATCAATGGCCGCTCCAAGCAGAAGGTCGATGCAGCGGTGGCGCGCCTTGGTGGCCGGGCGCGCGGGCATGCGCTTGACCTCGCGAGCGCCGACGGGTGTAGGGCATTGATCCAGGCCGAGCCCGCGCCGGATATTGTTGTCAGCAATCTCGGCATCTTTCAGCCCCTCGATTTCTTCGAAACTGACGATGCGACTTGGGATCGCCACTGGCAGGTCAACGTCATGGCCGGCGTGCGTCTGGCCCGCGCCTACCTTCCGAAAATGGCTACCAAGTCATGGGGGCGGTTCATCTTCCTCGGTTCGGAATCCGCCTTCAACATTCCCGTCGAGATGATCCACTACGGCGTGAGCAAGACCGCCGACGTGGCTGTCGCGCGTGGTCTTGCCAAGCGCACGGCTGGCACAGGAGTGACGGTGAACTCCGTGCTGCCTGGCCCGACCATGTCGGAAGGCGCCGCCGAGATGCTCAAGGGGCATGTCACGGCCGAGCGATCCTTCGAAGAGGTTGGCACCGACTTCGTCAAAACGCATCGGCCCACCTCCATCATCCAGCGGCCGGCAACGGTCGACGAAGTCGCGAACATGGTGGTCTACGTCGCGTCCTCCCTTGCGTCCGCCACAACCGGTGCTGCGCTGAGGGTCGATGGCGGCGTCGTGGACTCGCTCGTCTAGCGCACACTCGAAATGCGTCCCGCCGAATTATCCGGCCTTCAATCGTTGAAGAACATCAGGCCAAGGGACGCCGATCAACGTCGCGCGGATCGCTCATCGACGATGAGCCCCACAAACCATGAGAGGATCTCTTCATGAGCACCAGCGATGGACTTCCCGCTCAATCGAGGCGACGCATCGACGCCGATACGCGATTCGAGGCCATCGATTTCGTGAACCGAGTCAACTTCTTGTTCGACCGCTGGCGACCGGAGGAACTGCTCGCCGCGTTCTCCGACGATGTGATCGTTGATCACCCGCTTGGTCGAAGTACCGGCAAGGTGGAATTGGCGACTTTCCTAAAGGCCTACGAGCCCATCACCCACGGCGTCCGGCGGCACAATTGCAACCATGTGATCGACGCCGGGCCTGACGACGACATCGTCGTCACCTACTACATCCTGCTCATCCGTATTGCTCCATCGAGCCAGGCCGGCAAACTCAAGGCCGCTCCCATGGAGATCATGGAATACGACGAGCATCTGCCCAAGCTGATCTCCTACGCGATGGTCACGGATCGGCTTACCAGGACGTCAGCCGGCGACTGGCGCGTCCGCCACAAGCGGGTCGAGAATGTCTCCGAGGACAAGGTGTTTCATTTCTAGACACTTGATGGATCTTGAACCCATCGACCGACCGGCGCGCGGGAGAAGGCTCTCCCTCAATGATCCAGCCGGGCACGCGTGACCCGGCCGGAATTGACTGTATCGGCGCGCGTTCAGAAAGCGCACCGGCGGCCGCTGCTAACGCGCGAGTTTGTTGATCACGGCGACGAGAGCGGCTGGATCGGTCACAAAGGGGGTATGGCCCGTGGGCTTGGTCTCGACCTCGCTGATATGGGCGTCTGCGATCATCTGATCCTGAAAAGCAGGGCTGATCACCTGGTCGCGTGCCGTCCGGTGTCCGGTGCCTCCGCGAACACGCCAAAAGCGGAAAAGTAATGATGATCAGTCAGGACTCAAAGCGAGCGCGCCTTCGGTCTCCCTGATCAACTCGGACAAGGATGGCCGATAGCCCAACGACCCCGCTCCAGCTACTCCCCTGTCCCCAAGAGTCGCAGCTATCTTGCCACCCACTTCAACGGCGGCTCAGAATGATGTTCTTCTGCTGCATATCGCGTACTCGTTCTTGCGGAATTCTTAGTTCATTCAATATCTCTTCGTTGTGCTCGCCCTGGTACGCCGGTGCGCCGGGCGCCGGCAGCTCGGAGCTGCTGAAGATCCATGGATTGCCTGGCATGCGCAACGAGCCGCCGTTTCTATCGTCAACTTCCACGACAGCGTTCCACTCCTTGATCCAGTCTGATCTCGCGAACTCGTTGACGGTCCGAACGCGGCCGACAGCAAGGCCGGATTCGCTGACTTGCGCCTGCAATTGCTCGAGATTGGCAAACGTCGCGAGCCATGCCCGAACTTCGGTGAGCAATGACGTTAGGTTTTCGCGGCGCAGCTTTGCGGTCGCATAGCGTGGATCGGTCAGGAGGTCGCTTCGCCTCATCATCGCGCAGAAGCGCGTGAACATCGGCGAGTAGATCGGACTTCCTGCGATCGTCAACTGGGTGCCGTCAGCCATCTCGTAGATGTGGGATTCGTTGGCTGACAACGCGATGGGCTCGCCATAGGTGTCGATCTCCGACAACAGCGCCCCCGCGCGCTCGTTCACTGACAGCATAGTGGCCGCCATGGAGACGTCGACGTGCTGACCCTCGCCCGTCCGGTTGCGATGCTGCAAGGCCGCGAGCACGGCGATCACTCCCTGCAATCCGGTGTAGACGTCCGCATGGCTGCAGGAGTCGCCGCGCGGCTCGGATAGCGCCTCGCCGAAATGCTCTTGGACGATCGCGGTTAGGCCGGTCTCCGCCTGCACCGTGGGCGCAAAGGCCGGCCGATTTTTCCAGGAGGTCGATTGTCCGTATCCGCTCAGGGACACGTAGACAACGCTCGGATTGAACGCCTTTACATGCTCGTAGCCGAAGCCGAAGCGGGCGAGCGTGCCGGGCCGGAAATTCTCGACGATGACGTCCGCCTCGCGACACAGCCGCGTGACGATCTCGCGCGCCTCGGGATAGTTCAAGTCGAGGCTCAGATTTCGTTTCCCGGCATTCTGCTGGACATAATACAGACCGATGCCGCTGACATAGGGCAGACCGACGCGTCCGAGGTCGCCGGACGGTGGCTCGATCTTGATGACGTCGGCGCCCAGATCACGAAGCGCCTTGGTGCAGTGTGGGCCCGCCAGGACCCGGGTGAAGTCGACCACCCGCACGCCTTCCAGGGGAGCAGCAGACACGGTCAATCTCCCTGGAACACGGCAGTTGCCGGGCCCGTGGCGAAGAACGCCTCGGCACCGCGCTGACGGTCCCTGGCCTCCCAGATCATCTCGTTGATCTCGATCTGTCGCGCGTCGGCCGCCCCGATTCCACCGCGTGCCTCGAGGTTGGCCTGCATCTTGATGCCCTTGATCACCTGTGTCGGGCCCGCGGCAAGCTGCCGCGCCCAGGTCAACGACGCCGATCCCAATTCGGATTCCGGCACCACGAGGTTGATGATGCCCCAACGCTCGAACGCCTCCGGCGTGTGGCGGCGGCCGAGCATGGCGATCTCCTTCGCGCGCGCGACGCCGGCCCGCTGCGCGAGCCGCTGTGTACCGCCGAGCAAAGGCAAAAGGCCCACCGCGACCTCGACCTGACCGAAGAAAGCGGTGTCGGCCGCGAGGATCATGTCGCAGGTCAGCGCGATCTCGAGGCCCCCTCCAAGGGCGCCGCCGTTCACGGCCGCCACCGTGGGCACGGGAACGTCTTCGAGGGCATGAAGCATGGCCTCGAACCGAGGCTTGTCGGTATGTATGGTCGTCCCGGTGCCCCAGGACGCCATTTCAGCGCCGGCACAGAAATGGCGCATCGAGCTGCGCAGCAGGATCGCGCGGCAGCCGCCGCTGACGACCGCGTTATACGCAGCCATAAGATCTTCGACCAATCTGTCGTCGATCAAATTGTGCGGCGGCTTCGCGAGCGTCACCACGCCGACCTTCCCGTCGATTTCGTGAGCAACTGTGGTCATCCGTCTTCCTCCGAACAGTCAAAGACCCGGGGTCCGGGCCCGACCGATGAACGCTTCCTCGTTTCACGGCGGCTGCCGTAGGCCTTCGGCCGTCTATTTCCAGTGAAATCTGGTCGCACGGAAGGGAAGTGACAACGTCAGGGTCTGCCAATTATGATGTCAATCACTGCCAAACATGGCTTTATTGACATTAGCCGTAGGTCAATCCGTGCCAGACAAGTCGATCTGATGAAGCTGATCAAACTCGTGACTCCGATCTCGGGCGACCTCGACGCCCCGACCCAGAACCTTCTGGGCCTAGCGGCGCTGGCCGCGGAGCTCGGGGCGGAAGGCATCTCGGTCCGGGATCTCTTCGCGCGGACCGGCGTCGACCCGGCGCAGCTTGAGGATGCCTATGCCCGCATCTCGCATCGCCAGCGGCTCGCAATCTACCGGAACGCCATGAGGCTCGCGAAGCGCTCCGACGTCGGGCTTTTAGCCGGCGCCAGGCAGAGGATCAGCGACTACGGCATTTATGGATACGCGATGGTCTCGAGTCCCGCGTTCGGAGATGCGCTGCACTTCTCGCTCGATCATGTGACCATGGCGGGCCCGGCCGTTCGGCAGATCAGCTTCCGCATTGAGGGCGGGACGACCGCCATCCTGAGAAGCCACGGTCTCGACACGCTCGGCGAATTGTTGCCGTTTGCCGCGGAGTTCTGGCGAAGCTCGATGACCGTGCTGTTCAGTCGCGTCCTCGAACTGCCGTTCCCGACCAAACGCATGATCTTCCCGTTCCCGCCCCCGGTCCATTGGCGCAACTACGAACGCCTGTTCAACTGCCCGATCGATTTCGATGCGGATCGGATGGAGTGGCACTTCGATGCCAAGGTCCTGGATCTGCCCTGTCCGAATGCCAACCCGATCACCGCGAAGATTTGCCAGCAAGTCTGCGACACGGTATTGACCGAACACCCCGGCGAATCCGACCTCGTGCGGCGCATTCGTGCTGCCTGCCTGAACAGCCCGAACCGATTCCCGCCAGCCTCTGAAATCGCCTCCCAGCTCGGCCTCTCGTTACGGACCTTTCACCGACGGTTGTCGGACGGCGGACTGTCCTATCAATCCATCGTCGACGAGATGCGCCGGTCGCTCGCGACCGAGCTGCTCGAGAATACGCATATGAGTATCGACCAGGTGGCCGAGCGCATCGGTTTCGCCGACGCGACTAGCTTTCGCAAAGCCTTCAAGAAATGGACCGACCGCTCGCCGACCGATTTCCGCAACCCCGCGCGGATGCGGTAGAATTAGGCCATCATCCTGACCAGGTTGGAAATCAGCGTCACCAGGATCAGCGTCGAGACAGCCGCCAAGGCCGTCAGTAGCTGACCATGGCGCACCTCGTCCAGCTCGAGGAACGGTGAAATGAGCGCCGCGTATACAAGGGGCCCGGCACTCCATCTCACATCTCCCTGCGCGTCAGCCGGATGTCGTGCCGCCAGCGACGAGTTCGGCGGCCTAGATCGTCCCGACACAGGAGCCAAACCAATCGAGGCGTATCCCGATCGGTGACACTTGCCCCGGAATGTGATCTCATTGCCGTCCTGCAGAAATCGCCTCTGCTCGCTGTTGGAAAGCACGACAGGCTTCGACCCGCCATTCGCGAACTCCAGCATGCTGAGCTGATCGTCGCCCGCGAGTAAAATCCCATCTCGAGCTCGAAATCCAATCGTTCGCATGGACCGAAGCCGGGCGGCGCGCCGAGCACGCCCGCTGCATCGCGGCGATCGTCTCTCTCGCCCCCCGGCGCCCCTGCTTCCCTAAGATTCGAGGGCATTTTTTCGCGAAGCTCGATGTCTGAATCCCCGAGCCGGCAAAACCGGACTAGGATGGGGTTTTCCCTATTGGGGCAGCTCATGTTCGACACGGCAACCACCGCGCTTTTGCGCGCGGTCCTCGACGAAGTATGCGAAAGCGTCTCGCACCGCGAGATCGGAGCAGGTTCCTCACTTCGCATCGAAGATCCTGGAAGCTGCTACCAGGGACGAGTTCTCCCCGTCAGGCTCAGGGAGGTCGGCCGCGACGCGCTGTCCCGTGCACCCACGATGTGGCGCTGATCGATCCGGAGGGGGCGTGAACTTCCAGGTGACGGTCCTCAAGATTCTGGTGAGCTATCCGGATGGCTTCGCCGTCATGGAGGACCTCAAGAGGGACATGGCGATCCTCGCGACCAGTGGCCGCGATTGGGCGGACCGGACCAAGCGCCTTGCGGCCCGAGTCCCCGATCTCGACATCTTTTCCCACAAGCTGGTCGAACGGATGAGCGGCGGATGGCAGATCACGGCTAAGGGACGGGCAGTGCTTGAGTTCATGGAAGCTCGCCCTGCTGCGCCCCAGCCGATCCAGGCGCCGTTGGTTGAGAGGGCTACGGCTGCGACAATCGCTGCGACGCAGGTTCCGCCGCTGCGGCAGCCCGTTGATCGAGCCAAGCGGCGGCGCGAATGCCGCGAACGTCGGCGCGAGGCGCGCGAACGAGCGAGGGCGAACGCCTCCTGAAGTGTCCTACAGGGCCGGTAACGCGCGAAACGAAGGGGACGGGAGCCGAACCCGCGCGCTATCGCCAGCCGCGACCGCTCCGCCGGCCCTGACCGCTCCCCGCACCCCGCATTTGAATGGAGGCCCCTTTTCTGCCGACGAGAGCACCTGCCGTTTCAAGCCGGCGTGGAAGCGGTCGATGAGGACACATCCGGATTCAGCCGGGCACTCGATCTAGTCGATGCCTGCGTCAGACAAACCATGGCCGATGCGCGTCAGATCCCATTCGACGCGTGGAGGAATGTCAGCGAACATCGTTGAAGTCACTAACCCATCTCCTTCCAGCTTTCGCAAAAGCAATATCAACGAACGCTGCGATACCACCCCAGCCAACTCGCGTGTCAGTCTGCTCAGGCGCTTTGGACCGTCACGCAATTTTAGAAGAACGGCCGCGCTCAAATTGTCGCCGACATGAGGCGCAATGTTCGCGATCCCTTCTGGCTCGCGACGAGCGTCGGGTACACTCCCCTCGGTGGACGGACGCGAACTTCGCGCATATTTTCGCTTCGACACCATAACCGCAGTTCTATTGTCTACTGACAATGCACATTTGCCCATTCACGCCTAGAACGCGAGCTCGTACAGTTTCCGGGCTTCCGATATGTCGACCTCGAGTGGATAGTTCGAGCCCGAGCCCTTCATCGCCTCCCCTGTAAGACGATCCAGATGCGCTCTTGACACGCCCAGATCACGCAAACGAAGAAACAGGTTCGATGTCACGAGCGCCTCTCGGATGCAATCAATGAACGCCGACGCCGTGTTCTGCTTTGCCCCGGCTATTGCTGCCAATTCAGCATACTGCGCGTGCGCCTTCTCCGCATTGACGTCCAACACGGGAGCAAGAAGCGGTGCCCATGCGACACCTTGTGAAACGTGGAAGTGTTCCCATAGAGGGGCGCCCAAAGCGCTGATTGCGCCGCCTGAGGCGTTAGCACGCGCGGCACCTGCCAACGCACTTCCGACCAGCATCTCGCCGCGAACAGATAAATCCTCCGGTCTTTCGATCACCACGGAGAGGTTGGGAACTATTAGGCTGATGGCCTTGCGCGCCAACATATCTGCCACCATATTTTTTCTGTGGCGGCTGGTATACGCCTCTATGGCGTGCACGAGCGCTTGGATCACAATTGCCGCCGTTACATGCCAAGGAACACTTGCCGCCAACTCCGGATCCAGAAATGCCATATCCGGACGCAAGTTCGGCGATGAGAATGAGCTCCGCTGGCGAGAGGATGTTACCAAAACAGCAGTGGCTGACACTTCTGATCCGCCTCCCGCTCCAACCGGGATCAAAATGAGCGGCAACCTCTCGGCAAAGCGCCTCTCCTCGAGAAGATCCGCGACCTCTCCAGAGCCCGCCAGGGCACACGCAGCAAATTTTGCGGTGGCCATTGCATTGTCGTCACCTAGCCCGATGACGACGTCTGACTTCGCCGACCGGCCAAGGTGGATGGTAGACTCTACCGCACCCGGCGTGGCATCCAGGTCGAATTCGGTGATCGCTACGCTGTGAGAATCCTTGCGAATATTCGCGACGATTTCTTCTGTTGCGATCAACTTGCGATCGGCCAGAATCAGAGGCCGTTGAGCTCTTAACGATTGAATCTTTGCGCCGATTTTATTCGCCACACCAGCTTCCAAAACGAACGGAGCCAATCCACCAAATGCTAGAGAGATCATGGAAATCGAATACTCCCGGAATCACAGAGAAGGATGCTACGTCACGTTCCCCACTGACATTGTCAAATATTCGCGAAGGAGCCGCGAGCAGGTGCCGGCACATACATCGCACACGGCTTAGCCACTGATCCAGTCAATTACCGTCATTGCACTAGGCCACAGTTTACAACCGCCCAACGCATCGTTCGGCCCCTCCAAGGTCAGACACCTCCCATGCAGAGGTATTTGATTTCAAGATAGTCTTCGATGCCGTACTTGGAGCCCTCTCGGCCGTTCCCACTTTCCTTGACCCCGCCGAATGGAGCGACCTCGGTCGAGATGATTCCATCGTTGATGCCGACTATCCCATACTCGAGTGCCTCGGCAACCCTCCAGACGCGTCCAATATCACGGCCATAGAAGTAAGCGGCTAACCCGAACTCGGTATCGTTGGCGAGCTGGATGGCCTCTTGCTCGCTCTTAAAGCGAAACACGGGAGCGACCGGGCCGAAGGTCTCCTCACGGAATATCAGCATTTCCGGCGTCGCATCAGCCAGGACAGTGGGTTCGAAGAACGTACCGCCGCGAGCGTGGCGCTTTCCACCCACTGCCACCTTGGCACCCTTGGACCTCGCGTCGGTGATGTGCTCCTCGACCTTCTCGACCGCGGCCATGTCAATCAGCGGACCGATCGTTACTCCTTCTTCGAAGCCGTCCCCAACCTTCAAATTGTCACGAACAGCCTGCGACAGACGCGCAACGAAGATGTCGTAGATGTTGTCTTGCGCAAGAATGCGATTCACGCACACACAGGTTTGGCCAGCATTCCGGTACTTCGAAGCAATAGCGCCCCTCACCGCGGCATCGATATCGGCGTCGTCGAACACGATGAACGGCGCATTTCCTCCAAGCTCCATCGAGGTACGCTTTACGGTTGATGCAGTTTGGGCAATGAGGTGTTTTCCGATCTCGGTCGAGCCGGTGAAAGTCAGCTTTCGCACGGTAGGGTTCGACGTCATTTCGCCGCCGACGGCCCCAGCCGCGCCCGTGATCACCGAAAAAACACCTGCCGGCACGCCGGCTCGCTCAGCAAGCGCCGCGAGCGCCAGTGCAGACAAAGGCGTTGCACTTGCAGGCTTCAAAACCATCGTACAACCCGCAGCGAGCGCTGGTCCAGCTTTGCGGGTAATCATCGCAGCAGGAAAATTCCAGGGAGTGATGGCCGCGCACACCCCAATTGGCTGCTTCAGAACGACGATCCGGCGGTCGGCCGTAAATGGCGGAATTGTATCGCCGTAGACTCTCTTGCCTTCCTCCGCAAACCACTCAATGAAACTCGCCGCGTAGGCGATTTCGCCGCGGCTTTCGCTAAGCGGCTTCCCCTGCTCTGCCGTCATGATGATAGCGAGATCCTCTTGGTTCGCCATCGTCAGATCGAACCATCTACGCAGTATGGAGGATCGCTCCTTCGCTGTCTTGGCGCGCCAAGCTGGAAAGGCTCGGTTCGCAGCCTCTATGGCTTGACGCGTCTCGCCCGCGGTCATGCTCGGCACTGAGCCCACCAGATCGCCTGTCGCTGGATTGGTCACCTTGATGGTGTCTGCGTTTTGGGCGGAGACCCACGCGCCACTGATGTAACAGTGCGAGCGCAGCAGGGTCGGGTCAGTTAATTTCACAGCCGTCATCCTCTCACTCCGCGACGTCACCATTATCCGAGACCAAGATTTCCTTCAGAGCGCAGCGAAACGATTCAGGAATCGGTTTCGGCCGCCGCGTCTTCCGATCGACATACACGTGCACGAAATATCCTTCGGCGGCCGCAATCTCGCTATCGCTTCGAAACAGCCCAATGCGGTATCGCACGGACGACGTCCCGATCCGGTCGGCTCGCAGACCTACCCTGATCAAGTCGGGAAACGCGAGCTCGGAGAAGTAGCGGCAACCCGTCTCGACGACGAGACCAATCTGGCCACCGCCATTGATATCAAGCATGCTCTTTTCGATCAGCCAACCGTTCACGGCACTATCGAACAGCGAATAGTGAACGACATTGTTCATGTGCCCATAGGCGTCATTATCCAGCCAGCGCGTCGTAATGGCGCGCCACGCCTTGTAGTCGGAGGCCCGCGAGGGAGCAGATCGAGCCGCCATGTGCCTCACCAGGCGGCCCGATAGATCGCCAGTGCATCGCTCTCTGTCACCGGGCGCGGATTGTTCACAAGAAGGCGCTGCTGCTTCATCGCATCCTTCGCCATCTGGGCAAGATGCCGTTCGCCGACGCCGACATCGCGGAGCTTTGTGCTCATCCCGAGCCGGGACGACAGCGATGCAAGCGCCTCAATGAACGCCACGCACTTTGACTGGACGCTCGGCTCTTCTGCGATCTCGGGAAACGCATCAGCGGCGATCTCCGCATAGAGATGGGCCGCCTCCGGCGCGTTGAATCGCAACACATGTGGCAATACCAGAGAGTTCGACAGCCCGTGCGGCACGTGGAAGGTACCGCCTACTGGATAGGCAAGAGCGTGAACCGCGGCCACAGGCGAATTGGCAAAGGCCTGACCAGCCAGCATCGATCCCAATAGCATGGCACCCCGGGCTTCGAGATCGGCTCCATCGAGCACGGCTCGTTCGATATTGGCCCCTAGAAGCTTGAGGGCTTCGCGCGCAAGCGTTCGCGAGATCGGATTGTTGTTGCCGCTTTTGGATGTGTAGGCCTCGATCGCGTGAACCATCGCGTCCACACCTGTCGCCGCAGTAATGGCCGGCGGTAGTCCGACCGTCAATTCTGGATCTAGAATTGCGATATCCGGCAGGATTATCGGCGAGGAGACCCCGCGCTTTTCGTCCTCGCCCACTGTAATGATGGAAACGGGTGTGACCTCAGAGCCCGTTCCAGCCGTTGTCGGCACCAGGACGAGTGGTAAACGCGGCCCTTTCGCATTTCCGACGCCCCAGACCCCGTCAATGTCTTCACCCGACCCCAAGAGCAAAGCAGCCAATTTGGCCACATCGAGAGACGAACCGCCGCCGAAGCCAACCACGCCAGTAACGCCCGCCGAGCGTCCATCATCGACCGCTCGCAGGACGGTCCTTGAGGAAGGGTCCGCCTCCACGTCGCTGAAGATCTCCACCTTCGCCCCGGCCCGGTCCAATGAGCCAATAGCCGCGTCACAAATCCCGAGTCGGCGCAAGCCGCTATCGGTGACGAAAAGCACTTTATCGCCGAGTAAGCCGCCAACAAGGTCGTAAAGCTGCGCTGCCGACTTGTTGGCAAATACGATGGTGGGTGCCCTGAATTGAAAGGGATTCATTCGATCGTTCTCCTAGCGGCCTACCGCCCTCATGCCGTCGCCGCTTGCCCGACTCTTTTGAAGGACGTGTTCTGGAGCTCACCAAGTGGCGGCGCGCCGTAAGAGGCCGTCCGTTGCGCCGCCGGCGCTTCGCCATACGTCGTTGTTCGCTGCCTCACCTGCCGGCCGGCACTTGCGATCCATTCTTCGATCGTTTCGGGCGGCGCTTCTTGCCCGTGAACCGCACCCGCCGCCCGTGTGATGGACTCGTTCATGAGCGTGCCGCCAAGATCATTGACGCCTGCACTCAAGGCGAGGCGGACTCCCGTGGGCCCGAGTTTCACCCAAGAGGCTTGAATGTTGGTGATGAAAGGATGCAGTGCAATTCGCGCGACTGCGTGCATCAAGATCGCTTCACGGAAGGTCGGTCCTGGGCGAGCGCCTCCCTTGAGGTAGATCGGAGCTTCCTGCGATACGAATGGCAGAGGAACGAACTCGGTGATGCCTCCCGTTCTGGCCTGAAGGTCACGCAGATGGAGAAGATGCCTGGCCCAGTGCTCGGTACCCTCAATGTGGCCATACATGATGGTCGACGTCGTTCTCAGACCTACCGAATGCGCCGTTTCGAGCACATTCAGCCATTGGCTAGTTGTCAGCTTATCCGGACAGAGGGCGGCACGGACTTCATCGTCCAATATTTCGGCGGCAGTGCCCGGAAGGCTCCCCAAGCCGGCATCCCTTAGCTGACCGAGATAGTCCCGCAGCGGTATATCGAGGGTGGCCGCCCCTTGTGTCACCTCAAGAGGAGAGAATGCGTGAATGTGCATCTCCGGGGTAGCGTCACGAACGGCGCGACAGATATCCAGGTAGGTCCGGCCAGTATAATCAGGATTGATGCCTCCTTGGAGGCAAACCTCGGTCGCGCCCCGTGCCCATGCCTCACGGGCTCTCCGGGAGATCTCGGCGAGCGTCAGATCATATGGTTTGCCGCGAAGATCTTCATGCGTCTTTCCCTTGGAGAAAGCGCAGAACTTGCAGCCATAAGTGCAGACGTTTGTATAGTTGATATTTCTGGTTACGACATAAGATACGACACCGCCGTTCACGTGCCGGCGCAACTGGTCTGCAGATTCACACACAAAGGCATACTCGTCGCCGCGGCAAGCGAACAAACGTACGATTGCGGAAGTCTCAAGACGTTCGCCATCCAGACCGCGAGCGACAATCGCGCGGACGCTTTCGCTGACGTTGCTGCTCCTCCGCGCCCCGGCTTTCGGGGTGTCAGGTGGAGGTCGGACTCCGCCGGCCCTCCACTCACATTCCCTTGCGAGCCACTCCGCGTCCGCTCTCTCCAGAACACGTGGAGCAACCGCTTTGTCGATCCAGCGAGATCGATCAGCGACATACGACGGATACACCGTCAACCTCTGAACGAGGCGTTTGCCCGCGTCCGCTGTCTTCCGTTCCAGTTCTTCGATGTGCGGCCAAGGCGCTTCAGGATTTACAAGGTCCGGAGTAACCGGCGACACACCACCCCAGTCGTTGATGCCGGCTTCGATCAAAAGTCGAAGCATGCCGGGGCTCAGGTTTGGCGGAGCTTGGATGCTGATTGAGGCACCAAGTGTTAAACGTGCGATCGCAATAGTGCGGCGGAACTCGTCGGCGGACACCTCACAATGGTTTGCCATCCTGGTACCCGGCTTTGCCCGGAAGTTCTGAACGATCACCTCCTGCAAATGACCATACTCGCGATGCAACTCTCTGAGCGCAACAAGAGCCTCCACCCTCTCCCGCATGGTTTCGCCAATTCCCACGAGGATTCCGCTGGTGGTGGGAATCTTCAGCTCGCCAGCGGCCCGGATCGTACCGAGCCGGGCCGCTGGAATCTTGTCAGGCGATCCGTGGTGCACCATGCCATGCGCCGTCAGACGGTCCGATGCAGATTCCAGCATGATCCCCATTGAGGCCGAGACGGAGCGCAACGATCGAAGCTCGCCAGCAGTCAACGTACCGGCATTGATGTGCGGGAGAAGACCGGTCTTCCTTAGCACCACACCCGCAGCATGGGCGAGGTACTCTACCGTTGAGGCGAAGCCTTCCCTTTCGAGCCACTCCCGAGCCACCCGATAGCGAAGCTCGGGCTTTTCCCCCAGAGTGAACAGCGCTTCATTGCAGCCAGCTGCCCTGCCGCGTTCCGCAAGCGCGAGGACGCCATCGATGGACATGTAGGGGGTGTCGAGCCGCTTCGGAGCCTTTGCGAATGTACAATAGTGGCAGACATCCCGGCACAATTCCGTCAATGGAATAAACACTTTGCGAGAGTAGGTCGTAACATCGCCGAAGCCCGCATCCCTGATGAACGACGCCGCCTCCAAAAGATCCGAGAGCTTCTCTTCGGACAAAGAAGCTAGTAGCTCGGGCGAAAGCGTCTCCCCCCCGACCACTGACATTGCGATCTTCTTCAAGCGCATCTGTTTTGCCTTTCTTGAGCGTCCCGTTCGACCCACTTCGTGAGCATCGAACGAAGGGTAGGAGGCAGCACGTGGTGTCCAGCGACTTTCAGCACGGCCTGAATGTCCGCGAAGTGATCCAAATCATGCGAAAGGCATGCGGATTCAACCAAGCGAATCTCGGCGGTCTTGAGAGCTGCCGCGCGTTGATACTCAACGGCGCTATTCCTGCCATAGAGCGGCGGCAACAGGTCTCCCGGTCGGGATAGCCGCACGTTCGTACCGGCTCCAAGCCGATCCATGACGATGGTCGTTTGAACTGGCGCACCATCAAGATGCTGCTTCAGGATACCTTCGAATTCCTCTGCATCGAAGAGAGGCAGATCCGCGAATACGATGCCGACATCGTTCGCTCCGTCGGCGACGGAACGCTTGACTGCGCGGTCGACCGCAGCGTTCAGACCCGGCGACAGCGGATCATCCGGCAGCACCTCGAAGCCGAAAGGCGCCGCCATTCGCACCAGCGACGGCTCCGAGGAAGCGAGGGTTACGCGCCGCACTCCGCGCACGCGAGCCAACTGCTCGATGACCGTGGCAACGAGCAGCCTGGCGAGTTTTACTCGTTCGGCTGGAAGAAGCGCGCCCGCGAGACGCGTCTTCGCCTCCGAGAACCTCTTTACCGGGACGATGATGTCCATGTCATGTAAGCCCGACCAGCTTTATGCCCGCCTGGCACTTGAACTGCCGATTGATGGTAATCAGGACCGATGTCAAGGCTTCCGATGCCGCGGAATTCGCAAGAGGTCCTCCGTAGACGCCCCGCATGCCCGTCGCCTCGACGAGTTCGATAACGCGCGCACAGTCTTCCCGTTTGTTGCCGCAAACGATCACGTCGCCTTCCATCGGATGCAAGGCCTGCAGCTTGTCTGCTGCTACTGTTTGAAAAGCGGAGACGACGCTTACGTTGTCACCTAACGCTTCTTGCGTGGACACCGCCGCCGAACCCGCTTGCGGGAGCTGCACGGTGCCGACACGCGGAGGAACAAGTGGAGCGGTCGTATCGAGCACGAGCCGCCCCTGTACGGATTCTCGAATGTGGCCAAGCATGCCGGCGTGCTGACTGAACGGCACCGTTAGGACGACGATGTCGGCTGCTCGCGCAGCTTCGACATTCTCTGCACCGGCAACCCGCCCCGACACACCCTTCTCGCTGAGCAGAGCGGAAAGCCCTTGGGCCGACACGGTCGCACTCTCTGCACTTCGCGAGCCGATAGTGATCGGATATCCCGCCAGCGCCCACCGGCGGGCCAGACCAGTCCCGAGTGCTCCGGTGCCGCCAATGATCGCGATCGAGGGCTTATGCGACATAGCTTAGATCTCCCGTTTAAAGTCCGCCTGTCAATCAAGCCGTTGTGGCCGGGTATTGGTCTCAAAGAACGCCGAGATCCGCTTGTTCGCTTCTTGGGTCAGCACAAGCTCCACAAAACCACGTGTCTCAATCCGAGACGCAATGTCGAAGTCAAGAAAGATGCTTTGGGCTGCGATGTCCGCGATGCGAACCGCGGCCTGACTGGGCTGCCGGAAGCTTTTGCGAAGCCAAGGCGCAACTTGGAAGATTGCCCCGCGGTTCTCGGCGGACAGGCGATGCGCTCCAAGCTCGCGCGGCCGATCCCACACTTGCCTGGTGCCGGCATTTTCCAGAATCCAGGCCTTTGCGCGTTCCATCAGCATAGCTTCAGTTTCAACGGCTTCATCGATCAGACCGGACACGTATGCAGCCGCGACGTCAACTGCGCGTCCCGTAACCAGGAAATCAAGAGCAGGCAGCAGACCTAGGATCGCCGTCAGCCGGATCACACCTCCTGCAGCGGGAAGTATCCCAAAATTCACTTCCGGCAACCCAATGCGAGTTTTGGGGTTTGCCAATGCGATACGCCGGTGACACGCCAGACACAGTTCGTAGCCTCCACCCAGCGCGGTTCCATTGATCGCTGCCACGAGCGGACGGTCGAGCTTCTCCAGCCGGCGTAAAAAGCTCTTCAACCGTTGGAAGTGAGTGAACAGAAACTGCTCCTGTCCCCTCTCGGCGCGTCTCATCAGAGCAAGATCGCCACCAGCGAAGAATGTTGATTTGCGCGATGTCAGGATTACACCACGCAGGTGTTCCCGCATCCCTTCCAGCCGGTCGATCAGACGCGGCATAACCTGCATGAACGTATCGTCCATAATGTTGACTTTGCCAGGGAGATCGAATCCCACTGTGGCAATACCGGTCTCATCGACTACGAGCGAATAACAACTGGCCGTCATGTCGTCAGGCCCTTTCGACAAGCGTGGCGATTCCCATGCCGCCTGCGGCGCACAGTGTAGCTAGGCCACGCTTGAGGTCCCGTCTTTCCAGCTCGTCGACGAGCGTGCCAATCAATACAGCGCCCGTGGCGCCAAGCGGATGCCCCATCGCTATGGCCCCGCCATTCACGTTAACAAGGTCCGGGTCGACGCGCAGCTCGCTGATGCAGCGAAGGACGACAGACGCGAACGCCTCATTTACCTCGAAGAGATCGACGTCTTCCGCGCGAAGCCGAGCTTGTTTCAGCAGCTTGCGTGTGACCGGCGCCGGTTCCGCCAACATCATCGTCGGATCTCCGGAAGTCACGGTGCCCCGACTGATCTTCGCTCGTGGCGTGAGTCCGGCCGCGCGTCCGGCCTCCGCAGTCCCCAACAGAACGAGCGCAGCTCCGTCCGCAATGCCCGACGAATTCCCCGCCGTATGCACGTGCGAAATCACATTGACCTCTGGATAGCGCGCTTGCACCACCGCGTCGAAGCCTATTGCTCCCATCCCATCAAAAGCGGGTTTGAGTTGAGCGAGCGCGCTTCCGGTAGCTTCATGCCTGATCAGCTCGTCCCGATCTAGAATGGGAAGCCCACTGGTGTCGCTGACGGGAACCATGGATCTCGCGAAATGACCAGCCCGGGTGGCCGCAGACGCCTTCCGATGCGAATTCAGTGCAAAGCCGTCGACGGCAGCCCTGTCGACGCCGTCCAGGGTTGCGATCAAGTCCGCGGAAATGCCTTGCGGCACGAACTTCGTCGCGATGCTGGTAGCCACATCTTCTGCCCAAGGACCGCCGTCCGACCCCATTGGCACACGGGACATCGATTCCACGCCGCCAGCTACGATCAGCTCGCTCTGGCCAAATGCCACCTTGGCAGCAGCCGTATTGATCGCTTCAAGCCCGGACGCGCAAAACCTGTTGAGCTGGACGCCGCAGACCCGCTCGCTCCAGCCGCACGACAGCGCGGCTATTTTCGGCAGAACGCTTCCTTGCTCGCCGATGGGGTTGACGACACCAAGAATGATGTCGTCGACCCGTTCGGTGTCCAGCCCGTTCCGGTGTTCGAGTTCCCGGAGAAGCGTCGTCACCAGGTCGATCGGTTTCGTTTCGTAGAGTCCCCCGCCCGGCCGGCCACGGCCTCGCGGCGTGCGGACCGCGTCGAACAGGAACACCTCGTTGCTCATCCCGGTCAGGCCTTGCCGGCAATGGTAGCACGTGCAGCAGCCTCTCCTGAGGCATGCACATCTGTGACTAGCCCCGCGAGCGCTTCGCGCTCTGCCTCGTTCCGCACCGGAATCGAGAACTCCGAGTTGGTGACAACCCTGCCAAAGCGCTCCACCAGCTTCTTGCCGATGTTATCGTAAGTTCCGATAACCGCGAATTTCTCAAGAACTTCGTCGCTGATCAGCTTCGGCAACGCTTCCCAGTCTTGCGCGCGCGACAGGTATTTTGCCTCGTTGGCGAGGTCTTGAAGGCCGAGATGCTCGAAGCCCGCGACGTATGCTGGCGTCGACGCGTAAAATGCGATGCGAGCCCGTGCGTCCCGGATCTTCGGTTGCAGCTCTTCCTCATTCGGCGCTGACGCCACAAGCGGCTTCATTGATACGCTGAAGTTGTCGAGGCTGCGGCCCGCCTTCTTCGCACCAGCGCGCACTGCGGGAAGCATGACTTCTTCGATGTAGGAAGGAGTGCAGACCGGGTGAGGCCGAACACCATCCGCGACCTCTCCAGCGATCTGACACATCACAGGATTGACTGCCGCTACGTGGATCGGGATCTCAGGATGTTCGATCGGGCCGGGATCAAACAGGGGCACCATCAGATCGAGCTTGTAGAATTCACCTTGGTAATTCAGCTTGGTCCGATTCTGCCAGCAATCCCAGACCGCGCGTACCGCTTTGACATAATCACGCATCCACGGTCCGGCCGGATGCGGCTCAACGCCGTAGCGGCGTTGAATATGCGCCCTCACCTGCGGACCCAGCCCCAGGATGAATCGTCCGCCAGAGAGCTTCTGGATTGTCCACGCGCTCAGTGCCATGACGGTTGGGCTACGCGGAAATGCGATAGTAACCGCTGTCCCGATCTTGAGGGTACTAGTTGCTTGCGCAGCCAAGGCCATGATCACAAACGGATCGTCCTTAGTTTCCTCGGTCATAAGCGCGTCATAGCCAAGCGACTCGACGAGCTTGGCCTGCTCTCCGACCTTTTTAATGTCGAGGGGGGTATCCGGCGCGCGCAAACCGGGGTCGACTTTTCCGAGTGGGAGCAGCGTCTCGATCTTCATAGTTTGCCTCTGTGCTGTAGCTGGAATCAGATCTTGCGGCGGTCGACGATGCGAACCGCTTTGCCGAGTGAGCGTGGAATGGCTCCGCTTGGCTGGACCTCTACGCGAGCGCTCACGCCAATAAAGGCCTTCAGCTTTTTGACCAATTCGGCGCTCAGCTCGCGATGGCTGGAGATCTCGACGCCTGAACGCACCTCGACTTGGATGGTGAGTTCATCGAGATTGCCCTGGCGTGAAACTTCGATTTGATAGTGACCGGCCAACTCAGGCATGGAGAGGATCTGCTCCTCAACCTGCGAAGGAAACATGTTGACGCCCCGAATGATCAGCATGTCGTCCGATCGCCCGGTCAGCCGGTCCAGACGTCGCATAGCCCTTGCTGTTCCGGGCAGCAGCCGCGTGAGATCACGCGTTCGATAACGAACAACCGGCAATGCCTCTTTCGTGAGACTCGTGATAACGAGTTCCCCGTGAGACCCCTCCGGAAGGACCTCTCCTGTCTGCGGATCGATGATCTCGGGATAGAAGTGATCTTCCCAGAGGGTCGGACCGTCCATCGTTTCGATGCATTCAGACGCAACGCCCGGGCCAATCACCTCGGACAATCCGTAGTAATTGATCGCAGTCAGATTCAGGCGGCGGTTGATTTCCTCCCGCATCGCCTCCGTCCAGGGCTCGGCACCGACCATTGCAATTCGCAACTTCAACTGATCGCGTCGAATGCCCTGGCGCTCAACCTCATCGGCGATGTTGAGCAAGTACGAGGGCGTCACCATGATAATGGTCGGTTCAAGATCGACGAGCAGCTGCGCCTGTCGTTCGGTCTGCCCGCCAGACACCGGGATTACAGTGCAACCGAGCCTCTGCGCGCCATCGTGCGAACCGAGCCCCCCGGTGAATAATCCGTAGTTGTAAGCGTTATGAACCCGGTCGCCCGGCCGCGCGCCAGCAGCCCGGAGCGATCGTGCGACGACGCTCGCCCACACATCCATGTCGTTGGCTGTGTATCCGACCACTGCAGGTTTGCCCGTCGTTCCGCTGGAAGCGTGAATACGAACGACTTGATCCATCGGGACCGCGAACATCCCGAACGGGTAGCCTGTACGGAAATCCTGCTTGGTCGAGAAGGGGAACAGTTTGAGATCCTCGAGGTAGCGCAGATCATCCGGATGCACGCCACTCTTCTCACACCGCTGCCGGAAGCCCTCGACATTATCGTAGGTATGCCGAACCGATCTCTTCATGCGCGTCAGTTGAAGCGCACGCAGCTCGTCGAGACTCGCCTTTTCGATCGGATCCAGCGGAAGCGAGGCATGAGGTACCGTCATGCGATCCTCCCCACAAACATGGTTCCAGCCTGCCAGCGCCAAGCAAATGCAAGGACGTGAGTATGCGGGGTAGCCGTGTGTGCTACCGGATGGACGGCGGACGTGGACAATCTCTCCTCCCCAGCATGTTCTGCTATTAGGGAGAGGGTATCGCCGGCCGCACCGGCCTAGACAGGACAGAAACGATCTTTGTGCTGGACCGAGATTGGCACTGTCAGCCAGTGCGCTGGCTGGGGGACCGCCGTGAGGGTTGACTTACGTGGGAGCGGAAGTGATCGCGATACTGGACAGGGCTCATTCCCGTCCATTGGCCGAATGCTCTGGTGAAAGCTCTCGTTTCCGAATATCCGAGCATGTCAGCCAACTCCGCGACGGAGTGATTGCCTCTCACCAGTTTTTCAATGGCAATATCGCGGCGGATATTCTCGATGATCGCTCGATAGGAAGTCGCCTCCTGCCGAAGCTTTCTCCTTAGTGTTTGCTCGCCGATCCCCAGGCGAGTAGCGACCTCTTCAAACTCCGGAAATTCGAGTGGAAGCTTGCGTTCAGGCAGAATCAGATTGCGGATTCGGCGACCGTAGCTGAAGACATCTGCCGGAATAGTCATGAATCCAAGCGGTGCGACGGAAAGAAAGCTCTTAAGCTCCGGCTTGGAGCGGACGATCGGATTTTGCAGGAACTCGCGGCGGAAAACGAGACTCGTCACGGGCGCGTCGAATTCATAGACAGCCGGGAACATGTATTTGAATTCTTCGATCCGCACGACCGGCCTTACATACGAAAACGTAACCTTCTCAAGGGGAGCCAGAGATCCGCCCAGCCAGCTGATCAGCCGATACCAAACCGACAGCCAGAACTCGTGCATGTATTGGTTCGGATCCAAATCGGGACGCGCAAATTCGATCTTGAGAGCCAGAGTACCGCTAGAACTTGGCTCAAGTTCCATTTGGATGTCATCGGTCACGAGTCCATAGAACAGAACGCCTTTGCGCAATGCCCTCTCGAGCGTTTCCTCCCCGATGATGCCGTGCGTTATCATGGCGAACGTTCCGACCTTGCAGCGGTGCTCAGTAAACCCCATGAACTCGTCACTGAGTGCGAGCCACACCAATTGCATCAGCCGAGCCAATTGCTCAGATTTGCCGCGCCAGGTCGGATCTTCGATCTGGATTCTTGTCGCCCCGATCTCCGCAAGAAGCCGCTCCCCGTCGAGGCCACAGCGCTCGGCTCCACGAATGGCTTCACGAAAATAATGCGAGCTCGATGTGGACATGATCGCCTAAATCTGCGCTCACCATGTAATCGAGCAGCGGCTGCCACCGGCGTACGCCCGCTCCAAACTGCGGATAGCCCCGTTTAAGCGACTAACTTATTGAATTGGCTCAATTTGATAGCAAATTGGCGATTGCTTCAAGAGGGCAAATGGACCCCGGGCCCATCCGAAGCCGGCGCATATGACGCTGTCGATAGCGGCGGGCGGAACCTTTGTTGCATTTGCAATCCTAGAGCAACATTCTTGGAGATCACTTGCAAGCCGAGCTATCAGCTTGGATGCAACTTGCGGATCGGTTGAGCCACCCGAGCAGGGTACATACTCAGCACGAGCGAGATCGAGGACCATCCTGTGTCCGGTTGCGCCGCCCCTCCGATAGAAGCACCCGCTTGGTTTTCCTGCTCCTTTGCGCACTATGGCGAGCGCTTCCTTGCTGAGCTCACAACTTTGCCAGGGATCGCTCCCCGACAGCCGGCCCCTCATGTTTTTGGCGATTGCGTTCATCTCTTCAAGTCCAACCAAATCGAATAGCCCAAACGCGCCGATCCGCGGTACCCCGAAGGTATCCGCAAGTAACGCGTCAGCATGGTCTGGCCGCACGCCATATTCCATCGCAAGCATGGCAGCGCGGAAAGCAAAGTACAAACCGGCGCGATTTGCGATGAAGCCAGGGGTATCTGGACATTTAACGACGATCCGTTCGAGGACGGTCTGCAAGAGTACGGTGAGGTGGCCTTCGGTCTCCGGATCGAGCTCCTCGCCGGATACCAGCTCGACTAACGGCAGGTTCTTCGTCGGCACAAAGAAGTGACAAATCGCAAAGCGTTCGCGAAATTCACTTGGAACTCCCTCGAGCAACTCACGCCTCGGAATCACGGACTCATCAGAGCAAACAATTGCGGCACGAGAAGCCCTTACGAAGATAGAAGAGAGCAGAGGCTTCTTCAGCTCCAAAGGGAAACCGCTCGCCTCGACAATTAAAGCCGCGCTCTCAATATCTCTCACGCTAGAAATCTCAGCGACTGCCACGCGTGTTGCTTGGATTTTGCTTCGAACAAGTAGCTCGAAGATGTCCGAAGCTACTTTCCCTTCACCGACAACAACAGCGGTATTCATGTCAGTCGACTCAACAAATCGATGCAAAGCTGCGCGACGCGGATCCGGTCTTGTGCGTCTTTCATCAAGATATCTCCGGAAACGGTCAAGTTGCCGGGGTTTGCGCCAATTACCTCATCCCGGCTGTCAATAATCACGCCATCGATCAGACCACCGTAGTAGGCAAGCAAACCACCATTTCCTGCTTCATAGCCCAGCTCCGCCAATAATTTGTCGGCAGGTCCCTTCACCGCTTTACCCCCGATCAGGGGTGAAACCGCAGCTACCGGAATCCTGCGCTCTGCAATAGCCTCGCGAACGCCAGCTAACCCGACTATTGGTCCGATACTAAGGATCGGATTGGACGGCGCGATGATAATCCCCGCGAGTTGAGGCGAGCTCAGAGCTGCTTCGAACGCGGCAGATGGCTTTGCGCGGCCAAGTCCTTCGTAGCGCACACGGTGTGCTGTGATTGCGCATTGATGCCTGACAAAGTAGTCTTGGAAGCTCAGTTCTCCGATTTCAGTATCTATGATCGTATTGACCACTTCTTCGCACATAGGCACGAGCGAATGCTCCACGCCAAATCGCCGGCAAATCTCGCTGGTTATCGCCGAGAGCGATGCACCTTCCTTGATACGTTGGGTACGGTACAGGTGAAGTGCCAAATCACGATCACCCAACTGAAACCAACTGTCCCCGCCAAGCTGCTTCGTGACCTCCATACAGGCCCATGTCTCGTCGGCACGCCCCCACCCCCTTTGCGGGTGAGCGAGGTCGCTGAGCATGTACGTCACCGTATCAAGATCGGGACAGATCCGAAGACCGAGATGGTCGAAGTCGTCGGCGGTGTTGACTACGATCGTGAGTCGATCTGGAGGCAGGATGCGGGCCAACCCATCCGCGAGCTTAGAGCCTCCCACTCCGCCGCAAAGCGCGATATAGCTCTTATTCATCGAAAGAGGTCCTGATGTACGGGGCGCACGAGGTCGCGAGCCCGCGCTGACGAGTTGGTCAGGCTCATCCCTTTGACAAGTATAATTGGTGTCCCCTCATCTGCCTGGCCCATGACGAGAGACGCCGCGGCAGCAAGCTCATCGCCAACTCCGATGACGGTCGCCTGCAGTCCTCGGCCGTATAGGTCGCGGCTACCACGCATATCGCGCAATGCCTCGAAACCGGAGGCTCCAATACAAATGCCGGTGGTTCCATTACGCCATGCTCGGCCAAGACTGTCGATGATGGCTACCCCCAGCGTCCGGCCGGTCCTTGCCTCTAGCGTCTGCTGAAGTTCGAAGGCACTACCGTCTGGATCGATCGGCAAGAGAAGTGCTCGGTCGTTGCTGAGATTGTCCGGCAAGTTTGACTGGTCGATCCCGGCGTTAGCCAAGACCAGACCGAGCTTATGCCGGACGATGATTACGCCGGGCACGCAACGCAGTACTTCGATCGATTCCTTTAGGATGAGGTCCACAATGCGCGGATCTTTGCCACAGATCCCGGCGAGCCTCCTTGCTTCCGCGGCGGGGGCGACCGATTCAAGATCGACGTAGCGGTCCTCAGATTTCGAGACGATTTTCTGAGCTAGAACAACAATATCACCATCGTCCAGAGGAATTCTGGAAGAATTTGCCGCCTGCAGAACCACTGCAGCCAAATCGTCGCCTGGCCTAATATCCGGAACTCCGTGCAGCGCGTGAAGCGATACTGTTGCCATGACTAAACGCCGAGATAGGCTGCTTGAACGCGAGTATCTGCGAGCAGCTCATTGCCAGTCCCTTGAAGAGTTATCTTTCCCATCTCAAGCACGTATGCGCGATCCACTATTTTTAGGACCGCATTGACGTTCTGCTCAACGACGAAGATCGTCACCCCACTTTGCCGGATCGACTCCAGCACGGAGATGATCTGCTTGAACACCAGAGGCGCCAACCCCATGGATGGCTCATCCAGCAAGAGCATTTTCGGACGCGACATCAGCGCTCGGCCGACGGCCAACATTTGTTGCTGGCCTCCTGACAAGGAGCCCGCAAGCCGGGCCCTAAATTCCTTAAGTACTGGAAAATATGAGAATACCCTTTCAAGGTCGCCGTCCGAACGGTCATCCGCCCTGGTCCAGGCGCCAACGCGCAAATTATCTTCGACCGTCAAGGGCGCGAATATCTGCCGGCCTTCAGGAACAAGCACGAGTCCGAGTTTGACCCGCTGGTGGGGTAGCAATTTCTCGATTGGTGCGGCGTCGAGAAAGATTCGCCCTTGGGCAACGGGCTGAACACCGGCGATGGCCTTCAGCAAGGTCGTTTTTCCGGCGCCGTTCGCACCAACAAGCGCGACAATCTCGCCGCGCTTAACTTCAAGACTAACCTGATGGAGAGCCTTGATGCGGCCATAGCCGCTCGCCAGTTGGTCAACTTTCAGCATTCGCGGGCTCTTGTTCGTCTTGGGATTCACCAAGATACGCTTCGATTACAGCTGGATTTCTTCGTACCTCCTGCGGAGTTCCTGTAGCCAGCGTCACCCCCCGGTCGAGGACATGAACCTTGTCGGCGAGATTCATGACCAGATGAATATCGTGCTCCACCAACAGGATCGATACGCCGGTCGAGACGACCTTGCGAATGACCTGGTCGATCTCGGCGGTTTCCGTCGCATTGCAACCAGCGACCGGCTCATCCAGTAAGAGGACAGTAGGCTCCAAGGCCAGTGCTCGGGCGATTTCTAACCGCTTGAGAATGCCATAGGAAAGTTCACCCGCGGGTCGATCTGCATAACGATCGAGACCGACAAATTTTAGCAACTCGAGCGCGCAAAGCCGGCTGTCAGCATTCTGCCGCCGCACAGACGGCAGCCCGAACAAGTAACCAAACAGGTTGCCTCGCTCCCGGATATTTCGCCCAACCATCACGTTTTCCAGTGCGGTCATACGGAAGAATATCTGGAGATTCTGAAACGTACGGGTGAGCCCTTTGTGCGCAAGCTGAAACGGCGCTAATCCGGCTACATCTTGTCCCTCTAGCCGGACACGGCCGGACGTTGGCTGATAGATTGCGGAAATTACGTTGAACAGAGTGGTCTTGCCTGCCCCATTGGGACCGATGAGCGCCAGGACTTCGCCCTTGCGGACTTCGAGCGAGACGTCTTGTAGTGCTTTAACGCCGCCGAAATGGATGGAAACTGCGTCTACCTGAATTCGCGTCATGGCAGCCACCGCCGCATAACCGCATTCAGTGAGGGCACAATGCCGAGTGGCAACATCACCATGATCACCACGAGCAGAAATCCAAGAATCGCGTGCTCATAGTCATGAAATTCAGTCAGGAATTGAGGCAGGAGAACCAAGAAGGCCGCTCCTGCGACGCTTCCGACGAGAGAACCTAGGCCGCCAACCACCGCCATAGTAAGCAGCTCTACGGACCGTAAGATTCCTCCTGCCGCGGGCGTAATATGACCGTCGAGCAAGGCCAGGTTGGCGCCAGCCAGAGCCGCGAGAGCGGCCGAAATCACAAACGCCATGAGCTTGGCGCGAGCCACATCTATTCCAAGAACACCCGCGGCCACCTCGCTATCATGCAGTGCGCGTAGTGCTCGCCCCGCTGGACTGGACAAGAGATTTGACAGTATCAGCATTGAGAGGACGAGAAATCCGCCCGCGAGCCAATACCAGCTCATAAGATGAGAAAGTCCCAGCACAGACAGATTGGCTCGCTGCACCTGCATACCATCTGGTCCACCAGTCAAATCCACCTCGTTGGTTATAAACACGTACACGATCGCGCCAAAAGCGAGCGTCGCCATGGCAAGATGATAGCCGCTCAGGCGCAAGAGCGGCCGCCCGATGACGAACGCAAGGGCGGAGGTGAGAGCCACGCCTCCGGCCATCGATAGCCATGGATTAAGCCCGAGCTGAGACGGGCCGAGTGCGACCGAGTATGCTCCCAATATGAAGAAGCCCGCGTGCCCGAGACTTACTTGCCCCGCATAGCCCATAAGGAGGTTGAGCCCGAGCACCACGATTGAAAAGATGTACACCATCGTAGCCAAGCGAATGTGAAAGTTTGACCCGACGACGAGCGGTAGTGCAACGACGATGAGAGCCACCGCGAGTGTCGAAACAAAGGGATTTTGTAGCGCTTTGGTCAGCATCACACCCTCTGGGTACTTCTGTTACCGAATAACCCTTGCGGACGAAACGCTAGTACCCCCAGAAGAATCAATAGAGCAAAGGCGTCTTTGTAGGTCGACGAAACGTATCCGGCGCCGAACGCTTCGAACAATCCGATAAGGAGACCGCCAACCAGTGGTCCGGCTGCACTCGATATCCCACCGAGCATAGCGGCTGAAAATCCTTTAATCGCAAGCATTGTGCCGGCGTCGTAACTCGTCATCGTGATTGGCGTGGCCACCAAACCACCAACGGCGCCGATGCAAGCCGAAATGCCAAAACAGAGCGCAACAATCGCGGCGGGGTTGATGCCCACCAGTTTGGCCGCCATCAAATTGGCCGACACCGCTGTTATGCCCTTGCCCACGAAGCTTCTGGTCAGAAAGAGCCACAGCAGGCTCGCCATGGCCATTGCCCCCGCAATCACCAGCAGGGCTTGGGATTGGATAACTACACCGCCGATATTGAACGTCTCGGGCGAAACAAAGGTCGGAATCCGCACGAAATCCTTGCCAAGCAGAGCCGAAGTGAGCCCTCGCAAGAGCACCGAAATGCCAATCGTAATGATGAGAAGATGCACCTGCGCAGCCGAACGCGCCGGTCTGATTGCAAGCAAATAGCTAATCGCTCCGATAGCCACCGTTACTAAGATTGCAACTAGCGACGCGGGCACAAAACCCACACCGCACGTCGTCATCAAGATGCCCGTAATCATCCCCCCCAACATCACGTACTCGCCTTGTGCGAAGTTGAAGATGCCTGAGGCCCGATAGACAAGAGTGAAGCCGATCGCGACCAAGGCATATATTGAACCAACCGTGATGCCCGAAACAACGAGCTGAAAAAATGTAGTCAACGCGTGCTCCAAGCTTGAGATACTTCGGTTCAGATGTTGCGAAGTCCCGACTATCTGCCTTCGCCTGACAGCATTCAGTCAGCGATGCCCCACTTTGCGTCCACGACTTTGAGCATCTTGAATGAGCTTAGATCGATCCCAAGGTGATCAGTTGGAGACATATTGATCGTACCGACGGTGCCCAAGAAGCCTTTGGTGGCCTCCAACGCGTCTCTCACTGCCGTTTTCTCCTTAGTACCGGCGCGCTTCATTGCGTCCGCCAGCAGCAAGAAGGAATCCCGCGCATACCCCCCGAACGCATCCGCCTCCTTGCCAGTCGATTTCTCAAACAGCGTTTTGTAGCCGGTCAGCACCTTCTTCAGTGGATCAGACTCCGGCAGAGCTTCGGCGACCAAGAGCGAAGGGGCCGGTAGCAATGCCCCGTTTGCATCGCTCCCGACAGCCTTCAGATAGCCGGATGTTGCGGCGGCATGGCTCAAATAGAGCTGGGCCCCCATGCCAAGCTGATGGAAATTGCGGGTCACGATCGCCGGTCCTTGACCTATGTCGGGGTTGAGAACCGCCTGCACACCGGTCGAGGCCTTGATGCGATTTAATTGCGGCGTGACGTCGCTATCACGAGGACCATAGCTCTCCGACATCAGGATAGAGATCCCATAGTTGGACGCGACGCGCTTGCATTGCTTTTCCATCGACTTTGCGAAGCCACCTTGTCCAGCGATGATCGCGATCTTCGAAATTCCCCTCTTCTTCATGTCCTCGTAGATCTTTTGACAGGCCATCAAATCGGTGTGCGGAGGCTTGAATACCCACTTGCGCACCGGATCGATGATCTCGACGCCCCCCGAAAAGGAGACATACGGTATCTGCGCGTCTTCAAAGACCGGGATCATGGCCAGGGAATTGCCGGTGCCGCTCCCACCAACAACCGCGTCTACACGATCCTCTTCAACTAGCCGAGTTGCGAATGTGCGCGACGCATTTGCATCACTTCCGTCATCGTACAAGACAAGCTTCACCGGCTCGCCATTGATGCCGCCCTTATCATTGAGCTCCTTGACATAGAGCTCAAGGGTCTGCTTCTGCGGCTCTCCCAAGAAAGACGCCGGCCCGGTCGTAGAGACAACTGCGCCAATCTTCACTTCCGCCAGCGCAACCTGTCCGCTCAGAATTAGCGCCAGACCAGTTGCCGCGCAGATCGTCAACGTGCGTTTCATGATTCCTCCCACGGCGCAGCTGCTTATTGTTTGAGTGTCGGAACTCACACTCGCGAATGAGCCCGGTACTGCTACGTTCGCCTGTTAACATGGGGCCAAACGGCAAAAACGGACCGAAATTGACATTGGTGGAGACAATTTTGATCATTGGCCACAGCCGAGTGCGGCGCCTGGCCGTATCCCAAGGCGTGTGCTCGCTTGCCCGCAACCAATTGAACTCCACGCACGCCAACCGCTGCCTTATTGCGGAGGTCGGCAGCGAGCAGGGCCTCGCCACACCATGCTGCAATGCACATCAGCCGGGTTCGCCGGTGAATGCTAGACCCGCCCTCGAGAACGCCGCGGCGATGCACAATCTCCCACTCGACGACGTCGGCCATAATAGTCACCATGGCTCGTGAAACGGGCGTACCTCGGCGACGACCAGGCGTTGTGTGGCTGGTGCGCGAGGTGGAGCACCTCGGCCGCGATCGACTTGGGCGAGATGAAGAAGTCGTCCGGCTTAGTCGGCTGGAGCTCGCGCTGCCACGGCACGGTGTTCGCCGGCTTCGCGCCGACCAAGACGGCGCAGCGCCTTGGCGCGCTGCGACGCGCCGTTGCCGGTGACGATGAGCGCGCCTTCCCGCCTCGATCATCGCCGGCGTCGTAAGCCGCGCCAGATGGAACAGCGCCGATCGTGTCGACCTCGAAGTTCTGCCGGAGCGTCTCGGCCTCGACGTTCATGAAGGTGCCAAACGCGCCGCCGACGACGTTGTGGACCACAACCTTGGGCATCCCGACCTCGGCGATCGCCCGCCCCAGCGCGTCGGCATTGACGTCGCAGGGCGCCGACACCGTGTCGGCGATCTCCGCCTCCAGCCCGGCGAGACGGTCGGCATCGTGCGCCAGCGTTGCCACGCGGTAGCCGCACTCGGCGAAGCGCCGCACCAGCGAGAGGCCGGTGCCGGGACCAACCTCAGTGAGGAGCGCGAGAGGTTTGGTCGTATCGGTCATGCTGCTTCCTCCAGGCGCCGCGAGCGCGGGCAGTAGAAATCGGCGATCACCCGCCAGGCGCCGAATAGCCGATTGCCACAGCCTTTAGCGCTACAGATGTTCTGCGATCAGCGGGATGGCTTTCGCCAACGTGGCTGGAATAGTGCGACGCGAGCACCACCCCGAATACCGCTAAAACAAGGAGTTGCCCGCGCCTGGCGGATCGTCATGCACGAAGCGATCAGGTATTCCGACACGCGCAAGGGACGGATGGCAAACGTCGACGACGTCCTGCCCATCATGTCGCTGACCAAGCAGCTCACGGCAGCTACCTTGTTCAGGTTTATCGATCGCGGCCAACCGTGACTGACGACGCTTATTGCAGAGATCATTCCAGAGTTTGGCCAGAAAGGAAAAGAGCGGGTCACGATCCGCGAAGCGCTTAGCCATCAGGCTGGATTGCCGATGCAGCATCCGCTCGAGGACTGGCGAGAGGCCTACGTTGAGAGGATATGTAAGCTGCCCTTGGAACCCGCCCCCGAAGGTATCGCGACTATCATGCATGAGCAGCCCACGCTGTCCTCGGCGAGGTGATGCGCCGACTGAACGACAAGAAGCGGCCCGGTCCACCAGATCATGCAGGAAGAGCTTTTCGCGCCCACCGGGACGGTGGATACGTCGTTGTCGCTCAAGAGGAGTGACGATCTTGCGAGGCGGCTGGTACCGATCACGATGCGCGACGACTCCCCGGATGCGCTTCCGCCGCGCGACATCGAGCAGATCGCTGAAATCTGCGCAGAGGTCGATTTTTTGGCGGGAGGAGCGTTCTCGACAGCTTACGATCAGTTCAGGTTCGCGGAGATGCTGCGACTGGACGGCAAGCTCGATGGTGTGAGAGTCCCTTCCCCTGCAGTCATAAAGGTCGCTACAATTATCCAGTCGGGCAATAAACTTCACGGACGTTTTATGGGCGCGGCAGAGCGCTATCAAACGGATCCGTTCCCGGCGTACATCGCTCTATCGATCTATGTGCGAGCCGAGGGAATATTCGTTACCAACATGGGAACGCTGAGTTCGCCGCGCACCCTGCGGATCCGGATTTGGGGACAGCCATTCTGTATCGACACGGAGAGGGACCTGACGATCGTGCATCCCGTTTGCGGTTGCTGCAACTATACAATGCGCGTAAGCGCTCGCGGCGCATTGTCGATCTCATTCAGTCGTCCATCGGCGACTAAACGTTGCACACGAAGCGGGCTTGAGGAGGTGAGCCCTTCAAGGCTTCAAGATGGAGGCCTTGATGGCGAACTTTGATCTCACTGGCAATCGAATGATCCAACGCCTCGGCCCCTTATGACGTTCGTGTCGAGCGAACACGCCTTCATCGCGATGAACCTGATATTTTTGGTTCGACTGCAGCAGCTCGCGACATCAAGCGCCTGTTACCCGACCGATGTTGGCAACCGTGCCGAAAAAGGGCATTCCTCGCGGGCGATTGAAGCAACTCACCGCGTTGCCGAGGCAGATTTCTTCATCTGCCGCTCCGAGCCAAGCCTGCGATCAGCAAAGGCTGCTTTACCAGTTAGGCTTTCAACTGCATCACGCGCAGAAGAGAGGATCTGCGTGGCAAGCTCGGGACGCACTTTCGACACCGCTCTCGAGGCTGTGACCGCCCCGCTCATTAGGCTGAGAATCGCTGACGCGCGACTGATCCGTTCCTCCGATGGCACATGAGGCAGCCAACACGCGATCGCCTCAACGTTGGCAAGAAAGCCGTCGGCGAAGCGGTCACCAGCCAAAGCGTCCTGCCGGGCGACATCAGCACCCAGTGCTGGGAAAGAACAGCCGCCGGCAATATCGTCGCGATGACGTTCAGAAAGATAGTAGTCGACATAAGCCATCAACGGGTCGGTATGCTTCTTGCCGCGTTCGAGCATGCGGGTGCGGCTCGCTTGCAAGCTCGCTGCGAGCGCTTCTGCCAGAAGACCGTTCTTTGACCCGAACTGTGCGTAAAGCGCGCCATGGGTCAGGCCGGCTTCCTTGCAAATTTCAGCTATGCCGACGCCGTCAACGCCACGCTCCTGAAACAGGTGCCCGGCGGCGTGGATCATTGCTGCACGATTCTCCGCGAGCTTGGCTTTACTTACCTTCATTTGCAGCTCCTGCCGCCGACGAGGCCGCGAAAAGGCATTCCAGACGAATGACGCTTGACTCCAATCATAACCGTAATCATAGTGATCGCAATGTTTACTAAAAGTCATCACGTGGATTTGGGTCTGCCCGACCTTCGGGGCCAGATCATATCGGAGCACCTATAACAGCGCCACAAAGGACGACGTCCGAGTTTGTCAGTTGCACGAACGGCGCCGCCACACCTCACGCTACACCATTCGGAACGTTCCGCGGGTGGTTCGATGATGGATTCCATGACGGAACAGCGCGATGTGCAGTTCGCTGGTGAAGGCGGTGTCCTCCTTTCCGGGTGGCTATACTTGCCGACCGACCGAGATGAACCGATCCCGGCGATCACCATCGCACATGGTCCGGCGGCACGCGCTGGCACGGCATAGCCTCCTTCGCGAAGGCGTTCGCGGCCGCCAGATTCGCGGTGCAGCTTCACGACCGTCACAACTTCAGGGCGAGCACGGTCGATGAACTCATGACAACGATCCTGGCGCCAGATCGCCGACTGGCGTTTCGACTCATAGGTAAAGGAGTTCGACGCGGCATCTTCCGGCCGCGGTCAACTGGTTCACAAAGCACCTGAAAAAGTAAATCGACAATCAAAGGAGATCGCGAATGCCCACTTTCCACGCGCATATTCCCGCACAGAAGTTTTCCAGCGAAGAGAAGCGCGCGCTTGCTGATGCACTCAATCTTGCGCTGCACGAATCACTCAACACTCCGATGGACGATCGGTTCATCATCATCAGCGAACACAAGGAGGATGAGCTCTTCATTCATCCTACATTTCCAGGCCTTCAAAGGTCTGACAAACGCATGATTGTGACGGTAACCTTTGGTGTTAGCCGAACCATCGAGCAGAAGCGCAAGCTTGCTGAACTCATCACGCGATATGCCGTTGAGAAGGTTGGTGTCAGCGCAGACGACGTCAGTCTGTTGATGTATGCAGTCCCGCTTGAAAACATGAGTTTCGGCCGCGGGAAGCTGATTTCCGATGTCGATCTTGCCATGCCCTGGGTGAGATAGCGGTAGTCCCCGCGACTAACAGCCGCCAGTACCTTATGCCGTCGCGGACCATTGGGAATCTCTCGCCAACCTAATCCAATATGGCCGAGAAGCTTTGAGGCTAGGCTGTTGGCGAGCAGTTTTTCTACTCTCCATAGTCGCATCCGAGCACAGCCATATGACGGCTGCGGCGATCTCTTCCCGGCTTGCAGGGCGGGCCACAGGCTCCTCCTCGACGACTTTCTGCCGACCCTCAGACGTGCCGCCCGTGTATCGCTGGATCTTGGGAGTGCCCGGGCACACCGCGTTCACACGGATGTTCGATTTCGCGTACTCGAGAGCGGCTGCCTTCGTGAGGCCGATTATCCCGAATTTCGCGGCGCAGTACGCGCCTTGACCTGCGATGCCTTTGGCGCCGGCGCCCGAGGAGGTGTTGACGATCGCGCCGCCGCCCTTGCTTCATCATCAACGGAATCTCGTGTTTCATGGACAGGAATACGCCGCGAGATCGACGTCTCTTCCTCGGTAACATCGGCCACTAGCGTCGCCGGCTGTTCGACACCGGCGTTGTTGAAGGCGAAGTCAAGGCGGGCCGAACGTCTCCATCGTCTTGTCCAGCGCGGCCTTGACGTCCTCGCTTCGCGACACGTCACACCTTACGGCAAGCGCTTTCCGCCCGGCCTTTTCAACGAGGCGGGCTGGTTCCTGATTGCCTTCTTTCGAAAGGTCGGCGAGCACCACATTCGCGCCCCGACGCGCGAAAGCCAGAGCTGCCGCGGTTTCGTTTGCCTGGCGTCCGCCATGTGGGCCGCTCGGCAGTTTCACAGCCATCGTTCGTCGGATAGGCTCCGCTCATCACGTCGAAGGAGTTCATGCCAGCGGCTTCAACATCGATCAACACCTGTCCCCGGCCCCGCCGGGCTGCCTGAGCGGCCGGCTCGAGGATCGGATCCTCTACTCCACCAAACCGCTTCACGACCACTCGTCGCAACGTCTTCACTTGCGGTGCTGCTCGTCGCTAAACCTTTCCAGCTGGTCGATGTTGTTGCCGTCCACACCGTCTCCTCGATTGCGATGCAAGACACGGCTGGCGTACGCGAGGCTCCATGCCAATGCATAAAGCCCGGTGAAAACCCAAGGACTGCCGCCAACTCCTGTCCGCACCTGGCAGTTAACACCCGTGCACACGCGATCAAAGCGCCCCGCTCTGCGGTTCCTAGCGTCAAACTTCGCGATGCCAGCCGACGATGCATGTAGGATCACGGATCACCCGACCTCCGGCAGCCGCTCAAGGAGCTTGTCCAGCGTGATCGTATAATCGCGCACCCGTATGCCGGTCGCGTTACGGATCGCGTTGGCGATGGCGGCCGGGATCTGCGGAGTTGCGAGTTCAGCGACGCCCTTGGCCTTCATCGGCGACGAGATTGGATCGCGACGCACCCTGCGGCACCGAGGTTCTGGAGCGGCGCGAAAAATCTCGAAGGGCTCTTCGACCTCGTGCAGGACAGCCGGGAGCGACTGGCAGCGGGCATCTAATGAATGCAACTAATTCGGTCCTCGTCGGTGGAAGCTGCCGACAAGCCTAGTGCGAGCCACGGCTATACGGTGCCTTGCACTGCGCCCCCGGGAAAATGCCACACGCTTCCTCGGCGAGACCGAACGGCCTCTCAGAATCGAGGGACGGTTGCAAGCGGCGCACGCCTGGGGGCATCAACTCTGATGCCGTACCAAAACATTTGGACCGCATGATCGATGCTGCGCTGGATTGCGTCGCGGAGGTCCTTTGGAGTAATGCCGGCCATCGCGCGCCGATGCAGGTCACCGCCAACGGAGTCGAAAAACTGCACGGCCGCGCGCTCGGGATCATCGAGGCGGATAAGGCCGCGCTCGCGCCAGACCGACAACATGCCGGCAAGATGTGCATAGGTGCGGTCGGGTCCGAGCTGGTAAAATGTCGTCGCAAGTTCGGGGAACCGGGTGCCCTCGGCGATGATCAGCCGCCAGAGACCGACAGCATCCGGAGCCATCGCGACCTCCATATAGCGCTGCGCGATATGCGCGAGCGCATGGCGGACGTCGGTGTGAACGACCTCGGGATCGCCGAACGCGGAAAGAATGCGCTCGGCGCGTTCCTCCACGATCGCGGCGAACAGGCCGTTCTTGCCGCCGAAAAATGAATATACGGTTGCCTTGGACGCCCCCGCGCGCTCGACGACAAGGTCAATGGTGGCGCCGCCGTAGCCGTTCTCCAGAAAGACTTCCAAGGCGGCGTCCAGAATTTGAGAGCGTCGTATCTCGCCGCGCGGTCTCGTCCTCGGCACTGCTGCTGTCGGCATGGCCCCTTGCTTTCCCCAAAACGTAACGTACATTACGGTATCATTGGAGGTCCGCGATGTCAAGTCGGCTCTTTGCCTCGGCAACATTCCCGGTCCCGCCCGCGACCGATCCGACCAGGCCCCTCACTCACCACGCAGGGCCAGAGTTGGCGACCACGCGCGGTTTCGCCGCCCGCCAAAATCCCCGGCCAGTTCGATCCTCGTCAGTGGAAGCTGCCGACAAGCCGGGTGTGAGCCCACGGCTATACGGTGCCTTGCACTGCACCACTCGGGAAAATGCCACACGCATCCTCCGCGAGACCGAACGGCTGCTCAGAATCTACGGCCATCGCAAAATCACCGTGGCGGACGTGGCCGACGCCTGCGGCTTCTCCGCTGCCAACGTCTATCGGTATTTTTCGAGCCGCCGAGCGATCCTCAATGCGCTTGCGGCGCACTACCTGCGCGAGACCGCACGCGCAGCGCTGGGTTGCGCAATCTGCAACAGCCATTCGGCGCGCGATCGGCTCAGCGGCTTTCTCGCCGGCTTGAACACGGCGCTGACGATCTTCGCCGATCGTGAACCGCGGGTCAGCCAGTTGCTTGCGGACGCCACGGCGGAGCAATGGCCCTGCTACACTCACTATGATGCGCGCCTCGTTCGCCACATCACCAAGATACTCTCCGCAGCGAGCGCATCCGGAGAGTTCAGGCTGGCAGATGATGCCGAGCAGGAAGCCCGGCGCGTGAAGGCGGCCGCCTGTGCCCTGGTGGAGCCGGACGTCGTCCGGTCCTGCCGGGACAGGTACGCCGGCTCCACGCGCGAGGCCGTGAGCCAGCTGATCGCAGACGCCATGTTGAGCCAATCCGTGTCGGCAAGCCAAGCTTCGCGACACGCTGACTAATGTCAGAAATTGCCCGCAGGGGAGAACGCCATGACTTTGAAAAACATTGGGGTCTTCGTCGACGCGACATCCGAAGGAGAGAAGCGGATCGACTATGCAGCTGCGCTCGCCCACCAGTGCGGTGCCCACCTTGCTGGGATTCACGTCGTATCCGCAGTTCGCCCAGAAGATCGATCCGATTACTACGTGATTGGCAAGAAGGCGATCCAAGCCTTGCTCACCGAGCGGAAAGCGGCCGACGAGGCCGCGACCTCCAATGTCCGCCAGCGCTTCGAAGCCATTTCAGCGAAGCGCGATCTCAGCGCAGAGTTCCGGGTGATCCGTCGAGGTGGACCTGACGAAGATCTTGCTCTCAGCTCGCTTCATTCCGATCTCGTGGTGATCGGTCAACGTGAGCTGCAAGAGCTGAAAGGCTACGCATCTCCCGAAAAGCTCCTGCTCGCCAGCGGCTCTCCCATTCTTGTCATACCGACCGGCTGGAAATCCGAGTCTATCGGCAACAAGATACTGGTCGGCTGGAACGCCAGCCGCGAGGCCCGGCGCGCAGTCGCTGACGCGCTCCCCTTCCTCGTGGCGGCCTCTTCCGTGACGCTATTGGTTGTCGATTCGGAGGAGAGGGCCGGCCGGCACGGCGAGGAGCCCGGTGCTGACATTGCGCTATATCTCGCGCGACACGGTGCCCGCGTCGAAGTAGAGCAGGTGTTGTCGCAAGGCGCTCGGGTTGCCGACATTATCCTGACCTTTGCGAAAGATCACGGCATGGATCTGATCGTCATTGGCGCCTACAGCCACCCCCGCTCTGTCGAGATGCTGTTCGGCGGCGTAACCCGGACGTTGCTGAAACTGGCGCCTGTTCCGCTGCTGGTGTCACGTTGAGCGAGTTACCACCTGAGAGCCGCGCGGGGATAAGCCATTTTTGCCTGCGGGGATATGGAAGATCGCAATGTCGGCTTTGCGCCGCGTGCGAAACGTATCAACGCTCCTGAGAAATTTCGTTCGTCAGCCAGAAACCCGCTCCGGAAAGATGGTTAGCGTGCATCTAGCTGTCATCGCGTGTCAGCAATAGCCCGCGCCGCATCAGCGATTGTCCTGGCAGTTGGAATCAGCACGGCTTGAAGCTCGGGGGCAGCTGGCATCCTGACATCGGGGGTCGTGAGCCGACGAGCGATAATCGGCATTATGTCGCCAACAAGCTCCAGAACGCGCACAATGATTTCCGCGCCAAATCCTCCGGTCCTGACCGCTTCGTGAACGACGAGAATCCTTCCATTAGCTGCTCGAACAACTTGCGACAGCGCGCCCTCGTCGAGCGGGTTGAGCCAACGCAAATCAAGCACCGATGCTTCAATTCCCTCTTTTGCCAGCACTTCTGCTGCGGTTAGCGCGTGGGACACCATCGTTCCCCACGTAATAATCGCTATGTCTTTTCCTTCCCGCCGCAGATGAGCTTTCCCAACGGTCTCCGCACCATCAGTAAGGTCGACGGGACCCTTTGTTTGATAAAGCCCACGAGCCTCGATCACGACGCAAGGGTCGGGATCCGCAGCAGCCGCACGAATGAGTGCGTAAGCATCGGCCCCAGTGGCCGCAAGTGCGACCTTTAGGCCAGGAACGTGCGCTAATATTCCTTCAATCGACTGCGAGTGCTGGGCACAGGAGCCAGGCGTCGCGCCCTGCTGCATGCGGACCACTATCGGGACATGCGACTTGCCACCCGTGATATAACGAATGTTGGCGGCTTGATTGACAAGCTGATCGAGTGCGACAAATACAAAGTCGGCCCACATGATCTCGACGATTGGTTTCATTCCAGACAAAGCTGACCCAACTGCTGAACCGAGGATGGCGTTTTCTGCAATCGGGGTGTCGAAGACACGGTCCTCGCCAAAGTCGCGTTGAAGGTATCGGCTACCACCAAAAATGCCTCCGGCCTTGCCGACATCTTCTCCGTAGACAAGCGTCGTCGGATCGGATTCAAGTTCCGCGCGCAGCGCCGCATTCACTGCGTCGATATAGCTCAACTCCTTGGTCTCGACGACTTTGGGTATGGCTTTGGTTGTAAGTGAAGCCACAACATGATGTTGCGCGGTTGCCGGATCGGGCAACGCTGATGCCATCAAGGACTCGGTCATTTCCTCAACACGCGCTGTTTGTACTGCAATCAGTTCCGCGATCTGTGCATCGTTCATAATCTTCGATTCGACGAGCCGTTTGCTCAATTGCGTGATCGGGTCGATGTCTGCCGCTGCTTGGCGATCCGCTTTCGGGCGATAGTGCTCGATGTCTCGGCTGTAGTGGCCCCACAACCGCGGAACGCGGCATTCGAGCAGGCTCGGGCCTTCGCCTTTCCGGGCGCGTTCGGCGGCGAGTGTGAAGCTGTCCCGAACAACGATCGGATCTGTACCGTCGATCGTTCCGGACGGAATTCCATAGCCGCTCGCGCGTTGCGCAAGTCGTTCGACCTTCACCATATCGCTTGTTGGCGTCAATTCAGCCCAGCCGTTGTTTTCTACGACGAAGATGACTGGAAGTTTTCGTGCCGCGGCAAAGGCGAAGGCTTCATGGACCGCACCTTGGTTCATTGCCCCGTCGCCGATCGTCACGACGACGACGCGGCCGTTCTTCCTGGCGAGATTGGCCATTGCCACACCGCAAGCCATTGTGGTGCCAGCGCCGACGATCGAATTCTCACCGATGAATCGCGTGTCTGGCGCCATCAGATATGCCGATCCTGCTCGACCGCCATTGACGCCTTCGGCACGCTGGCAGATCTCACCCATGACTGAACGCGCATCGAGCCCAGACGCAATGGCCCATCCATGACCGCGATACGTGCAGATCACCTGGTCATCGTCTCCTAGCGCAGCCATCGCACCAAGCGGCACGGCCTCCTGACCCGCGCAGAAATGCATCGACCCCATCACGCGGGGCGGATTCACCTGCGTCAGCGAAAACGCTTTGGTCTCGAATGCGCGGATATATGCAATCCGGCCCAGCATCTCGCGGGCAAAATTTGCCTCCGTAGACGGGATGATGGACTTTTTGGTTGCTGGCGCATTCATCTCAGCTCTCCTTGAATGGATTGTCTGGCCGGCGATGAGTCGCCGGCTAGAGGGTCTATCAATGTCGAATCATGCCGCCGTCAACGACGAGCACTTGGCCCGTCATGAAGGCCGAATCGTCTGAAGAAAGAAAAAGCGCTGCCCCAGTCAGATCACCAGGCACCTGCAGGCGCTTGATCGATTGCAAGATGTTGGGTAGCGCCTCGAACATCTGGGAGAGCGGTCCATTCTCGGTCGAACCCGCTCTGACGAGGCTCGGGGCAATCGCATCGACCGTGATCCCGTCACCACCGAGTTCCGCGGAAAGTGCGGGGGTAAAACCGATATTCGCGGCCTTTGACGAGACGTAGTGAACGAAACTCTCGATTTTCAGCCAGAACACGGTCGATGCCAGGTTGACGATCTTGCCGTAGCCGGCGCTCTTCATGCCGGGAACGAAGACCTTTGCCATTAGAAACTGTGAATCGACATTGATTTCGAAGATGCGTTTCCAATCCTCAAAGCTGCTGTCGTCAAAGGCTTCCATCGGATATACACCGGCATTGTTGATCAGGATATCGACCCGACCACACTCACCATGGACCCTCTCCGCAAAGCGCTTGACCTCGGCGGCTTCGAAACGTCAAGCCCGTAACTGAGGGCCTTTCGACCAAACCCCGCGCGGAATCATCGTCGACTCTGTCGATCGCTTTACGTTTTGAACGAACGCAAAGGCAGGAAATCGTCCTCCCTGATCGGTTCGAGCACAACCGGATCGTGGGTCGGCCAGATGATGTCGGCGCGCTTCTTGATGTCCTTCATGGCCCGCATCATGGATTCAAGATCGTAGAAGAGGCCGGCAGGTATCCCGGTGTCGATGTTGGCGTCGACCTTGCGCACGATGTCCCCAACGATGGCGACGACACCTTGCGCCGTGCGGACATAGACCGCTTGGCTCCCCGGCGTGTGCGTATTCGCGTAGAGCACGCAATCGATGCCTTCGAGGATTTCTTCGTCACCTTCGATCAAGTCCACCTGATCCCACAACGTGTGGACAAGAGCCGCAACATCGAGACGGTCGTAAAAAAGCTCTCTCGATCCGAACTCGAGAATCTTAGGTCCCATTGGTGCGGCCGCCGCAGCCAATTCGGATCGTTGCACGATGAAGCGCGCATTCGGCAGGGCTTCGCATCCGCCGGCGTGATCGTAGTGCAGATGTGTCAGAATGCAGGTTCCTATGTCCGCTGGTTTCAACCCGTGAAGTGCCAACGCTTCCGGCAGCGATTGCCCGATCGGAACACGGTGCGGACCGAGGCGATGCACGGACATCGCCCGTTCGGCGCTGCGCATCCCTGCGTCGACCAGGATCGGATGAGGTCCGCCGAGCACGAGAAACGCGAGGATCGGGACCGTGATGGGTCCCGACGACTTGGTCAGGCTCCAGAAAGCGTCAAGCACTTTCCCGACCTCCGCTTCGCCGAGACGAAGCGGCACGATCTTGTAAACCGCCTTGCTCACACTGCCTTCTCCTGCGCCTTCTTTATTAGGGACAAGACGCGCTCGGGCGAAAGCGGGGTGACACTCAATTCGACACCGAACGGTTTCAGGGCATCTTCGACCGCATTCATCACCGCAGGCGGCACGCCAACCGGGCCGCCTTCACCGCATCCCTTCGAGCCGATCGACGTGAAGGGCGACGGGCTCTCCCAATGGCCAACCTCGATTTTCGGAACGTCTGGAGCCTGCGGCAGCAGGTAGGTCCAGAGGCTCTTGTTCATTAGACGGCCATCGGCGTCGTAGCGAAGTTCTTCATTGAGAACGCCGCCGATGCCTTGCACCACACCGCCATGGACTTGCCCATCCACGATCATGGGATTGACCACCACACCGCTGTCGTGTGCCGCGTAGATGCGGTTAACGGATATCTTTCCGGTTTCGACATCGACTTCAACTTCGCAGGCGTAGCAGCAACTCGAATGGTTGGTGTAAATCGACAACGAGCCGACGTCGCTTGGAATCCAGCGGGCCTTGGAATGCGTCCAGGTATGGGTGGCTTCAAGGTTCGGATCGGTGCCAACCGGAACGGTGACCAACGGTCCCGGCCACAAGGTCACGCCGTTACCAATCTCGCGATAGGTTATTTTTTTCCCGCCCGCCTCGAAGCCACCTTCAACATGCGTGACGTCGTTGAATTGACCGCCCAGCATATTGCCAGCCATCGCCTGCAACTTGGCAACCAGCTTTTTGGCGCATTCGACGGCGGACGACACGCCGAAGCTGGACCCCCGGCTTGACCAGGCGCCGAGCCCGTAGGGGACGGTTTCGGTATTGCCGCAGATGATACGGATATTCTCCGGCGAGACCTTAAGCTGGTCGGCGACAACCTGGGCGTACGATGTTTCGATACCTTGTCCGATCTCCTGCATGCCAGTCAGCACCAGAAAATCGCCTTCCGGCATCATCCGGATTGTGGTCGTCTCATGCGCGTTGAAGATACAGTTCGGCACCGAGCCACCCGCTGGCTCCAACACCATCGCAAAACCAAGGCCGAGATACCTTCCTTCCTTGCGCGCCTCCTCCTGGCGCGTCCGGAATTCCGGGACATTCATGGCTTCTTCGGCCATGGACAGGATCGTGCGATAGTCGCCGCTGTCATAGATTGCGCCGGTCAGGATTTCGTAGGGGAACTGCTCTTTCTCGATGAAGTTGCGGCGCCGTAGTTCGTTGGAATCGATGCCGATTTGCTTGGCAGCCGCCTCCATGAACCGCTCGATGCCGAGGTTGGCGATGTCCTTGCCATATCCGCGATAGGCACCATAAGGCGCTTTATTTGTAACGACGCCGAGAACGTTGGTTTCATAAATCGGGAGCTGGTAATTGCCCTGGAAGTAAAAAGCGCCGACCAGAAGCTGGCCAGCTCCGGACGAACGGTTGGTGCCGTCGCACCCGCAATTCCCGACGATGTCCACCTTGAGCGCGGTGAACCTTCCGTCGGCGTCGAAGCCGCCTTCCATCTCGAGCACGTAGTCGCGGGAGTGAATCCCGGATAGAAGATTTTCTTCGCGTGTCTCCACCCAAAGGACGGGCTTTCCGGTCCGGAGGGCCAACATGCAGGGGATAATCTCGCCATCGACCTGAAGTTTCAAGCCGAACCCACCGCCGACATCCTTGGTGATGACGTGGACGCTGGCTTCAGGAAGTCCGAGACCTTGCGCCAAAAGCGTGCGCGATTGATGCACGGCCTGCGTGGACATCGTGACCGTGAGCTTCTTGGCACCCCGATCCCAAGCGGCCAGCGTCACGCGGCCTTCCAGCGGTACCGCCGTGTAGCGATGATGCGGCACCGTCAGTTTCACCTTGTGAGCCGAGCCGTCGATCGCCCCGCGAAGATCGCCGTGCGAGGCAAAGCGGTATTCGAGGCACTTGTTATCCTGCCAATCTTCGTAGAGCAGCGGCGCGTCTTTCGCCAAGGCATCGCTGGGCTCAAGCACCGGCTTCAACAGCTCGTACTCGACCTCGATTGCCTCAAGCGCGTCTTCGGCGATGTAGGGGTCCGTAGCGGCTATCGCGGCGACCGGCTCACCGTTATAAACGACCTTATCAACGGCGATGGCGTAACAAGTATTGAGCCGCATCGCGATATTGATGGTTGGCGGAAGCGGCTTGTAGTCTCGTTTTACATCGCTGCCCGTGATGATATCGATCACACCAGGAAGAGCGAGGGCCTTCGAGACGTCGATTTTCTTGATTCGTGCGTGAGCATGGGGACTTCGCAGGATCGCGCAATGCAGTGAATTCGAGGGCGCAAGATCGGCGGCATATTGTCCGTACCCGGTCAACAGGCGAGCGTCCTGCGAGCGTTCAATCCGCTTGCCGACCCAGGTGTCCTTTCCGCCGCCGGGCTGATGATGCTTGTGCTCGGCCGGAGCAACTTTCTCGCCGCGCATCTCCGCGGCACCGGCCATGATAGCCTCGACGATATTGTGATATCCTGTGCAGCGGCAGATGTTGCCCGCAATCGCGTGCCGAACCTCGGCCTCTGTCGGGCTTGGATTGCGTTTCAGCAAGTCCTTCGCTGACATCAGCATACCGGGCGTGCAGTAGCCGCATTGAAGTCCGTGATGCTGTTTGAAAGCCCTTTGCAGCGGGCTGAGCTGTTCTGGTGTTCCGATGCTTTCGACTGTTTCGATCGAGCATCCGTCCACCTGAGCGGCCAGCACCATGCAGGATTTGGTCGGCTCGCCATCAACGTGAACAGTGCATGCGCCGCAGCGACCGTCATCGCATCCGGTATGGGTCCCCGTCAGCTGTAGCCCCTGGCGGATGAAATCCACCAGAAGCGTACGCGACGGAACCTCGGCTTCATAGCCTTCACCATTGACGGTAAGGGCAATCTTGGCCATCGGAGATTTGGCGGCGGCAGTACCTGCGGTCTTCTTTGGATTCGCGATAATGTTCATGGCTAGTCCCTTGACGGCTTGACTACAGCGCGGCGCGAATGGCGCGCTTGGCGATGACCGGAAGGATGGAACGCCGATATTCGCTGTTCGCGTGCGCCGTATCCGGCGGCGAAACCGTGCGCGCCAACTCCGCCAGCGCCAGATCCGTCGCGAGATCGTCGATGCCGTGTGACGCGACTGCGGCTTCTACTGCGGTAGCTCGAACGATCCGACGATGCACTTGACCAAGAGCTAAGCCCAGTTCGAGCCTCCCGCTCTTGCGCGTCACAAAAGCCGCTGCGCTGCCAATGCTGGCGTCTGCGGTTCGGCGCGACAGGCGAACATAGGCCGACTTGTCGGCCGCACCGAAACGCAGCTCCGTGATGAGTTCGCTCACCTCGATCGGTGACTTTTCTGCCGCCACGAATTCGGCGCCATCGATGCGTCGCTCACCCGACACGCTCCTTACAACCACTTCACCCTTGCTTGCCGCAAGGACGACACCGATGTCTACGGACCAGCCAGCCGGCGACCAGGTGCCGCAAATGTTTCCCGCTGCGGTGCCGCGATTGCGTATCTGAACGTCACCGATGAAGCCCGCGGCCTGATGCAGCGCGTCGCATTTGTCCTTTACAAGCGGGCTGGCCGCAATGGCAGCAAGTTTTGTTGTGGCACCAACGACAAGGACATCGCCGTCCATATTGATATAATCGAGTTCATCAATATGCGAGATATCGACCAGTCGGCGGGGTGACAATTGACGCTGACGCATGTCGCGCAGCAGGCTCTGCCCGCCTGCGATCGGCGATCCGTACTGTAGATACCCGAGAGCTTCCGCGACGTTCGCGGCGCGGACAAAGTCAAATTCAGCGGGTCGCATGAGGGACCCCTGTCACGTTTTGCGTGGCAAACTGCGTCGTTGAGGCTACCGCGGGTGTTGACATTGCATACCTCCCTTACCGATGCCGATTTCGGCAGAAACGATTTTATTGTTGTTTTCAGGGTCCTCCGCTGCGGATTATTATCAATCCATTGCTAATGACCAACTGCTCACTTGGGTTATAGATGCTGGTGATCAGGTGGTCAATAACGATTTGTTGAAAAACGGGGTAAGATCGTTTTCGCGGGGAATCGACGGTAGGCATCACGATGAACAAACGGGTGACAGGAATTGGCGACGCAAAGGCCAAGACGCGTATGCGTCTCGATCCTGTTGCGCGCCGGGAACAGATTGTTGCCGCCGCTGTCTCAATCATCACCGAAAATGGGATCACCTTTAATACGCGTGACCTCGCCGAACGGATCGGTCTCAGCCACCCCCTGCTCTTCAAATACTTCGGCTCAAAGGAGGAATTGATCGAGGCCGCGGTGCAACGCGTATTTGAAGGGCGTTTCGTAGGTGCAATTCGCGATATGCAGAGCGCCCCAACCGAGAATATGATCGAGCGCTGGAGCCAATTTTACAGTGAGTATTTTCCTCAACTTTTCGATCGCACGTGGATCAGGGTCTTCTTTTCGCTGGCGTTGCATGAACAGGGCGTCACGATGCGGTATCTTGACCGAATCGTTCTGCCGCTTGTGGAACGATTGGCTGCTGACACCGAGCGCTTCGCACTCGGAAAAACAGCTCAAAAGAACTCATCAACTCACGCGCTCAGCCTTGAACTCGCCTGGGCGCTCCACGGCAGTCTGGTCTACGTCAGCATTCGCCAGTGGATATATCTTTTGCCCGTCGGCGACAGTAGTGGCGAGTTCATCGGGGCGCGGGTCAAGGCGCACTTCATCGGCGCAAAGGAAGTTCTGAAACAATCGTAAGATACCGTCTACCCCGTACCTGACTAAGCACAAGGGCGGCAACGACGCCCAGAAAAAGTTGCGCTTACGCGGTTCCTGCGATCGATCTGGCGAGGCCACTCAAAGCAAAGGCCGGAATAGCTGCTTGAGGAGAGCCTTGCACGCCGCGAGGTATTGTGCACGGACGCCCCATGGACCGACGGATGTCCACCGAGAGAGTGCATGTCATCACCGTAGCTGGCACGATATCGTCGCCGCGCACGACTGGACGTCACTCACCGGAGCCGACCGCTAGAATGCAGCTCATTGGCGGGTTGATGATGGCGGCAAGCACCTCCGGCGCAGAGTACTCGAGACCGAAGACCTTGGAATCGGGATTGCGTCAATCCGCAAAACTAGCATTTGAGGTTCATAGCTGCTCTTTCCGAAGAAGCCTTATTATTCAATGCTTAAGCCGCCGATTTCGCTTAAGATATTCCGCAACTCGGATCTGAAATGGTGGACCTGCGCAAGTGAAGAAGCGAGCGATAGAAGACGGAGGACGCGAGCGCGTGTGCCAGGCGGCCATGCGCCTTTACGCGGAGGGCGGACTGGAAGCCGTCACCATGCGGACCATCGGTAACGAGCTTGGAGTAAGCTCTATGATGCCCTATCGCCACTTTACCTCCAAGGACGAGATTTTTGTGGAGATTCGGGCACGCGTCTTCGAAAATTTCGCGAACTACCTTGAGCGGGCCGTCTGTGGAGGAACGACCCCCCTTCAACGGTTTGTCACGTATTTCTACGCGTACGCCGGCTTCGCGCGAGACGCCTCACGAGATTACCGCTTTATCTTCGACCGCTGGCCGAAGGCCCAATATGACATCGTCCTTGAACGGGAAGGCAAGGAAGCCTTCTCAAAGACGCGATCATTCGATCTTCAGCTCCAAGTCACAGCCGACTTGCTCGACAAGCCGGTCGAGTCCCGCCAAGTCCTGGAGAGCGCGCATATCATCTGGCAATGCCTGCACGGATTGGTCGCATTACACATCGCAAAGAAACACGGCTTTGGCCTGACCATCGAAGATTTGCTTCGGCCAACCATCATATCGCTTCTTAAGGGACTCTTTCCTGAACAGGAGCTCACGACGCTCCGGCGCCCCGCTTTGGCAGCCGCCGTTGGATTGATCAGTTCCAACGGAGGGGATGAGGAAAAGAAGCTCGGCCGTCGCCGCCGCTCCAAACCGAAACAAGACAAGTGACAAGTCGCACTTTCCCTGCGTTGCATAAAATGACAAACTACAGGGCAAGGGGCGCGCACCATTCCTAGATCGAACGCGGCGATCACGTTGCATGTCTCGAAAAAAGGACGCCGCTCAAAGAGCGGCGTGAGCTCGGCCGCTGCGAGGGCGGCCGGGAGGTTTGCGAAAATGCCAATGGCTATGCCACGTGATCCGGCGTTTAGTTTTTGGTCAGCAGAAGACAGTTTCCGGGGCCGGAATGCCTCGTTTGCGGGAACCGTGGTGCGAGCTTGTAGTACCACTGACGCGCGAGTTGGTGGCGAAATCCGGCTTATTCTGGTGATCGGCGAAGATCATTTCAACCTTCATGCCTTCGGACCGAAGATTGAAGTCTTCGATCGCTTTCTTGGCCGCCCAGACTGATCCGGGAGCGGTTGGATCGGAGTACACCCCGGACATATCCGTCAGAACGCCGTTTGACGACGCCTTCCGTTATTTGAGCTGGCGCAACGCTACTCCATACGAAGGCTAGGACAACCTTGCATTACTTCGCGGACAGACGGACGCCTCCGTCGAGACGAATAGTTTCGCCATTGATCATGACGTTGCTGATGATATCCCCCACCAGAAGACCGTATTCCCGCGGCCGGCCGAAACGTTGCGGAAAGATCATCATCTGCCGCAGACCGTCCTGTACCTTTTCTGGTACACCGCTCATCATGGGCGTTTCGAAAAGCCCCGGCGCAATCGTCACCATTCGGATTCCGCTTTTTGCAAGGTCACGGGCGATGGGAAGGGTCATTCCCGCGATGCCGGCCTTGGATGCCGAATAGGCGGCTTGACCGATCTGGCCATCGAACGCTGCGACAGACGCCGTTCCGATAATGACGCCACGCTCGCCGTCCTCGTCTGGTTCGTTGGTACGCATAGCGTTGGCAGCGACACGAAGCATGTTGAACGTGCCGATCAGATTGATGTGGATGACGCGCTGAAACAGCGTGAGCGACGCCGGGCCGCGTTTGCCCAACACGCGCTCGCCATCGGCGACACCAGCGCAGTTCACCAAAGCGTGGACCGCGCCGAACGTTTCGGTAGCGACTTTGACGCAGGCAACGGCATCATCTTCCGATGTCACGTCCGTTCTAATAAATATTCCGTCGATCTTCTTTGCAAGCTCACGGCCCCTCTCCTCGGCCTTGTCCGCAATCACCAGGTGAGCTCCCTGCGCGGCCAAATGCTCGGCTGCCGCAGCTCCGAGGCCCGATGCTCCGCCTGTCACGATCACCGTGCGCCCGTCGATATTCATGTCCTATTCTCCGAGTTTTGTTTTTTGACGACCGGACAGAAATCCGGCGAGTCCTTCCATCAGACTTGGCGAGGATTGAATCACGCCCTCCATGACGGCTTCGGTAAAAAAGCCGTCGTCGGCGCTCATATCGGCGATATGAGGCAGCGCGACTGTGATCGCGAAATTCGTTTCAGGCGAATTAGTGGCGATCTTGCGCGCAAGCTCCATGGCCTTCTCTTCAGCTTTTCCCATCTCCGAGAGATAGTGGGACAGGCCGAGGCTCTGGCCTTCCGACGAGCCGAACACCCGGCACGTCAGCATCATTTCCTGCATGCGAGAGACGCCGATGATCCGCGATGCGCGGACCGACGCCCCGCCGCCCACAAAGAAGCCGTGCTTTGTCTCCGGCAGCGCATAGTAGGCCGAGGGACACGCTACCCGCACATGGGCGACAAGCGCGAGTTCGAGACCACCTCCAATTACGGGACCCTTCAAGGCTGCGACGATCGGAATGCCCCTCCGTTCCATCCGTCGGAAGCAGTCATGCCAGCTTCGAGAATGGTGGACAGCGTCGAATGGCGATCGCGCCACCTGCTCCGACAGATCGAGCCCCGCACAGAAGCTCTGCCCCTCGGCAGTCAGCAGGACCACGCGGACGCCTGACGGGATATTTAGCCAGATATCGTTCAGGCGCGCGATCATCGCATCATTGATGGCGTTGTGCTTGGTCGGCCGTCGAAGATCGACATGCAACACCGCCCCATCCACCTGCGTGTGGATATGATCCTTCAGACCACTCATCCGCGTAAATCCAGCAGAATCGCCATGCCCTGCCCGCCACCTGCACAGGCTGCGGCGATGGCGTAGCGCTCTCCACGCTTCTCAGCCTCGCGCGCTGCCGTCAGCGTGCAGCGCACGCCGGTTGCGCCGAGCGGATGCCCGATAGCGATGGCGCCCCCGTTGGGATTGTAGCGTTCGTGGTCGATTCCCAGTTCACGCTCTACAGCAAGAGCCTGCGCGCCGAACGCCTCGTTCACCTCTATGCATCCGATGCTGGCAATAGAAAGGCCGCTGCGCTCCAGCAGCGCGCGGATTGCCGGCGCAGGCCCAATGCCCATCACTTCAGGCGGCACACCCTCGACCGCCACCGACACAATTTTCGCCAGCTTCTTTATACCTTCGCCTTGCGCGAGCTTGCCCGACGCGACGACGACCGCGGCGGCACCATCAACGATTGCCGAAGAGTTTCCGGCGGTTTGCACGCCCTTAAACGAAGGCTTGAGCTGCGCGAGCTGTTCCAGCTTCGTCTCGCGAATATGATCGTCGATCGCGTGCTCGGTCACACCTCGGGGCAGCACGGTGCGCCGCTCGGCATAACCTTCGAGTTGATGCGTTTCGGCGCGGAATGCAACGATCTCGCTTTTAAAGTATCCCTTAGATTGCGCGGCCACTGCTCTTGCAAAACTATCCGCCGCGAATTCATCAACCTCAGCTCGGCTGAGCTGATAACGTTGCGCGAGGTTTTCCGCAGTCTGTCCCATGACGACATTCGGAGCTGGATCGCGCAGCGTTTCCCAGAGCGAATCATAGAACTTGACGTCGCCGAGCCGGAAGCCGGATCGCATGCCATAAGCAACTATCGGATTTCGCGACATCGACTCCGTTCCGACCGCAAGCGCGGCGCGGGCGCCACTCTGAACCGCGGATGCAGCTTGCGACACCGCCTCGAAACCTGAGCAACAAATGCGGTTCACGGTCAGCGCGGGCTTTTCGACTCCGACGCCTGAGTACAGCGCGATATGCCGCGACAAATAGTATGAATCCACACTCGTCTGCGCGACGCTCCCCGTTACTGTCACGTCGATCAGATCCGGTGAGACATCTGTACGCTGCAACGCCCCTTTTGCCGCCACGATACCAAGATCCGTCGCGGAATTATCCCGAAGCGCGCCATTGTAATCGGCGAACGGCGTCCTTGCCCCGCCCACCAGCCACACGTCATCAAAGCTCAGATACATCTCGTCTTTCTCCTTAAACGGAATACATAATAACCGCAGGGTCTGGCCTGCCGTCGTAGAGGCGCTCAACGTCCGTGCTGCGACGGGTCAGAACGGCGGATTGATTGATGTGTTGTCGGTGAGCTCGCCCGCATCGAGGGATGGCGGCTCGTTCTGCAGGATGGCCGATGCTGAGAGGCCGACCGGCGTCGATATAGGACCTCCCACCGTTCCGCAGCGGCATGTTAAGATCGCCTGAATGCAATAGACCGCCGCCCTGCCCCGACGCGCAAATAGCCTCGCAATTAGAAATCCATGGATGCCAGCAGCATCGCACCTTCGCCCTCTCGATTGTGCAGCTACGCGGCCGCCTTCAGACGGGTGATATCGCTTAATGTGTACATTGTAAACGAAAATGTTTACGATATAAACCGCATCGATGCCCGTGACGCGTACACTTCAACGGGCGCGACAACACGACGAGACGCGGACCAGTAATTGGAAGAGATCGCCCCGCTCGCGAAACTGAACAGCAAATTGGAGGGAGCCATAACCAGCATTGATCATGAAGATGCAGCTAATCGCTAACGGATCGATCGTGCCGGTGGCTGATGCTGTACCAGTTCCTACACTCTCTCAACAATCTATCGTACGAGCCTCATCGCCGCACTTCATAGTAGAGATTTCCGGGATCGCGGAAATCGTGGAGCTTGAAACGCGTGAATCCTGCCTTGCGACTCATGCGCTCGGCTACGTCGGGGTTGAACCCCAACGTACCAAGTCCCGCGCCACCCGGCTCCGACATCGCTGACGCCATGCAGGTAAAAAGCGAGAACCCATACATCATGGCAAGCATCGGATTGCGAAGGTTGTCCTCGAATTTCGGCTTGCTGCGGATGTCCTTGATGAACCACGTTCCATCGTCCGCGAGCCGGCGATAAATCTCGGCGATCGCCGCCTGGGGCTGCGTCATGTCATGCATGCAGTCGAACGTGATGATCAGGTCATATTGCTCCGGCAGGGGGAAGCGCTCGGCAGGTGCCACAAACACGCGGAGATTCGTCAGCTCGGTCTCGACCGCCCGCACCGCGACGTGCTCGACCGCAAACCGGCTCGGGTCCATCGCGTGAAAAATCGAACGCGGATACGCCTTGGCCAAGGCGATCACCAGCGCACCGTCCCCACAACCGATATCCGCAACCAGGGCGCCGTTTTCGAGCTTGCCGGCCACACCCTCAAGTGCCGGTATCATTTTCGGGATCACGGACCTTTCGGCCGCGATACGATGGCGACCCTCGCTCTTGGTGACAGCTGCCATACCATCGGATTCGTAGGTTTTGCCGATGCCGGTCCTGAATGATTCCATCAACCCGGCAAGCTGGCCGGACGGATGCCCGCCCACAAAGCTGCTGGCAGCAAATCCTGATGCCTCGCCGTTGGCGAGCAGATCGCTCGCCTCGCGCGGCAGTTCGAAGCGGTCGTCGCCGCAATAGGCAAGAACCCGCGCGGCCGCCTGCAGCCTCATCCACTCGAGCAGCCAACGCGGATGCAACCCGGTTTTTGCAGCCAGCTCGTCAGCTGACAGAGGACCGGCATCGGCCATCGCCTTGAAGAGACCGAGCTTGTCTCCGACATGAATCATCGCAGCAATCGTTTCTGCCTGCCGATATTGCCAAATCATGTTCGCGTATTGCCGCGCGGCATCTCCAGACTTGCGCGTTGCGTCATCCTGCACGTGGTCGGTCATGATCTCCTCGCTAATTTATTTGCCGTGAAACGCAGCGCCACCGGCCGGCCCTCAGCCACGAATTTCTGGTCCCATCAGCCCCGCGGGTGCATCATGAATTCCACGACGCGACCTTTTCCGCTCGCCGCATGGAGCTGCTTCATTCCGAAGGATTGGCAAATGAAGCGGCGTAGGGCCGCTTTGCGCCACGAGCGAATATTATGCATGCGCAGCTAGTGTCATGTCGCTGGGTTCCCAAGTCCTTCCACCAACGTGCTCAATGCCGCATCCAACGGGGCCGATCCCACCTTCTCTGATACCAACAGCCCATCGATCGCAAGCATGGTCATTCCGTGGATGAGCCCCCAGCCGGCCGCGGCCTGTCCTTCTATCGGCCGCTTGCGAATGCTCCCCGCGTCCTGGCCGCGGCGGAGGATTTCGAGGAGAACGTCGAAGACCGCCAGCGCCCGCTCATCGAGATGTATGCCCACCGCTTGCCCCTCCTCCGCGCTGTACATCAGGCGGTAGAGAGCCGGGTTGTCCGTTCCGAATGCGACGTAGGCACGAGCTACCTTGGTAAGTTCGTCGCGCAAAGATTTGGGCGCTGTGGGCTTCGCCGCCGATAGAGATTCCCGCAACCGGTCGAACCCAATCATGGCGAGTTCTGCAAGCAGCGCGGCCTTGTCCGGAAAATGCTTGTAGGGTGCCGCGTGGCTTACACCAGCTCGGCGGGCGACTTCCCGCAGCGTGAACTGCCAGCCCTTCTCGTCCCGAAGCATATCCAACGCCGTCTCGATAACCGCCCGACGGAGATCACCGTGGTGATAGGGCCGGCTGGGTGCGTCCTGCATGGTACCTCGAAGTTTCTTGTGTATACATTGTTGACAATGGCTACTTAGGCGCCTATGTCAAGGGCGTAAGTTTCTCCTGTCTACATCGGAGTGAACCATGAACGCTGTCGCAAAAGTCACCGATGCTGATCGGCCTGGCAGGCTTCTCGCCCGCCAGCGTGCTGCCTTCCTGCGCGACGGAGCGCCTCCGCTGGCGCAGCGACGCGCTGACCTGTCCAGGTTCAGGGCCACGCTCATCGCGCACCGCAAAGCCATCGAAGATGCCATCAATGCCGATTTCGGCCATCGCTCGAAGTACGAGACGGCAATCATGGAGGTGGGAGGCGTCGCCGAAGGTACGAAGTATCTGATCCGCAATCTTCGCAAATTCATGGCGCCGAGCCGCCGCCATGTCGCGCTGCACATGCGGATAGGCAACGCCCGCATCGAATACCAGCCGCTTGGCGTCGTCGGCGTGATGTCGCCGTGGAACTACCCGGTCAACCTGTCGCTGATGCCAGCTATCACAGCCATCGCCGCCGGAAACAGAGTCATGCTGAAACCCTCGGAGTTCACGCCCGCCACCAATGCGCTGCTCGTTGAAATGCTCGGCGAGATATTCTCTGAAGATCAGTTCGCGATCGTCACTGGCGATGCGGCCGTGGGGGCCGGCTTCACGGCCTTGCCGTTCGACCACCTGGTCTTCACTGGGAGCACAGCAGTAGGGCGCTCGGTGATGAAGGCCGCAAGCGACAACCTCGTTCCCGTTACCCTCGAACTCGGGGGCAAGTCGCCGAGCATCGTTGCGAAGGGCCACGCCCTCGACCGGGCGGCGGCGGCGATTGTCTACGGAAAGCTGCTCAGCGCCGGACAAACCTGCATCGCCCCGGATTATGCACTCGTCCACGAAAGCGACGTCGACGCATTCGTCACGGCATATCACCGGAAGGCGGCGTCCTTTTATCCTGATGGTCCGACGAGTGAGCATTACACCTCGATCATCAACGAGCGGCACTATGCCCGGCTTCAGGGTCTGATCGACGACGCTCGCTCCAAAGGAGCGCAGATCGTCGAGGTCGGCAACGGGCCCGGCGATGCAATCCGTCGCCCCAACACGGTCGCGCCAACCGTGGTGCTCGGTGTCACCGGCGACATGCGCATCGCTCACGAGGAAATCTTCGGCCCGGTCCTGCCGATCTTTCCCTACCGCGACATAGAAGAAGCGATCGCCTATGTAAACGCCCGGCCCCGGCCGCTCGCGCTCTACTATTTCGGTGCCGATGACGAAGACCGGCGCAAGGTGCTGAGCCGAACGACCTCCGGCAACGTCACGATCAACGGCACGATCATGCACATCGCCCAGGATGACTTGCCTTTCGGCGGCGTCGGTCCCAGCGGCATGGGCGCTTACCATGGCGTCGAGGGCTTCCGTACCTTCAGCCACGCCAAGGGGATCTACGAGCAGGGCCACTGGAACCTCTCCAACCTTCTGCGTGCCCCGTTCAGAAAGCCGATCGATGCCATCCTCAACGTGATGCTCCGGTGATCGGCATGGCGTCATCAAGTCGAGCTCAGGAGCATCAGCACATGACCACCCACACGTCGCCGCCGCTACGCGGTTCATGCGAATGTGGCGCCTGCTCGTTCGAGGTGCATACTGCGCCAAAGGGCAGATTCCGGTGCCACTGCCTGATCTGCCAGGCGTTCAACGGCAAACCGTTCGCGGATGTGATCGCCGTTCGCGCCAAGGATGTCGTGCTGAAGAACGCCGCCAATATCTCATTCAGGAAATACCGTCCGCCGCCGAACTTCAATCGCGGGGTCTGCCGAACTTGCGGCAAGCCGGTTGTGGAGGTCGCGGGCGTCGGGCCGTTCAAGGTGATGTTCATCCCGGCCAGCAATTTCGAGCCCGAGGCCCGGCTGCCGCCGGTTCGGATGGATATATTCTATCACCGTCGTGTGCTGGACATGCCCGGCAGCTTGCCCAAATACAGCGGCTATTTCCCGAGCCTGTTGGCGGTCGGGAAAATGATCATGAGCGGCTTGTGAATGGCAAGTCGATCTAACGAGTGGCATTCACGGGATGGTGTCGGCGCTGTCGGGGCGCTCCGAGGAAAGTCTTTCGGCACGTCCCGGTGCTCCAGTCCAACGTTCAGGCGGCGCGAATTTCGAAAGACGCTCTGGAGACGGTACACGCCTAGACGCGACTTCGTCGGCACTTTTTTGTCTTCGGAAATCCTCGCTGGCGGGATGCGACGAACGCGTAAAGGGGGACGCCGAAACCAGCAGAAATCCTTGGCAATAGGCTACTCGTTCGTAAGCTTCGGATTCCTCGGGATACACAACGTCCGTGACGGCGTGATGCTTGTGAGTGGGTTGGAGATACTGCTCTGCAAGCGGATTACCACAAAACAATCGAGCAGATCGTCGCTGCCACAATCAGCAGACAGCCTGTTCTTGCAGCAGCTTCTGACCCCAACTTCCATTTGACAGAAAATGCTTTATCGATGAATATATGTAATAGCATATATTATGTGGGCCGGAGAAGAGGCGTTTCCATGCAGGGGCAAGTACCATCTCGCGGCTGGCTGATCGTCGCCATGCTGTTTCTGTTCATGCTGATCAATTTCGCGGACAAGGCGATCCTTGGCCTCGCGGCCGTGCCGATCATGCGCGACCTCGCGCTCGACCACACGACCTTCGGTCTAATCGGCACCAGCTTCTTTGCGTTCTTCTCGATTTCGGCCGTGCTCATTGGCTTCGTCAGCAACCGCTTCCCGACCAAGTGGATCTTGGGTGTGATGGCGCTGTCCTGGTCGGTCGTTCAGCTTCCGATGTTGCTTCCACTCGGCCTAGTCGCACTCTTTGCCAATCGAATTCTCCTCGGCTTTGGTGAAGGGCCCGCCTATCCGGTCGCCTTACACGCAATTTACAAGTGGTTTCCTAACGATCAGCGGCCGCTGCCGACCAGCATCATCTTTGCAGGAGTGGCCTGCGGAGCGGGCTTGTTTGCTCCCCTGCTCGTCCACATCATCGTGGAGTACTCCTGGCGCACGGCCTTCGGCCTGTTGGGGGTGGTCGGCCTCGCGTGGTGCGCGGTCTGGTACTTCGTTGGCAAGGAGGGGCAACTCACGGACCAACCTGCCGCGTCGGCGCGAACGGAGGGCTCAACCGTGCCTTACGCGCGACTGCTCACCTGCCCGACTTTCGTCGGTCAGACCATCGCCGGCTTTGCCTCCTACTGGCTCGTCGCCCTCTCCGTCGTTTGGCTGCCCGCCTATCTCACCAAGGCTGTCGGGTACAAGCCGAGCGAAATGGGGTGGATTGTCGCGATGCCGTCGCTGGTGCAAATCGTCATGCTGCCGCTGATGTCTCGTCTCTCGGAAGCCTTGAAGCGGCGCGGCTTGACGAGCCGGATTGCGCGAGGAGGCTTGGCCTATGGCGGTTTACTAGCTTCCGGTCTCCTCACGGTCCTGCTGCCATACACGACCGGATTCGTGCTGCCCGCCGTTTGCGCCACCTTGGCGTTTTCACTCGGTGGACTAATCCCGATCCTCGGTCCGGTTATGCTGGCGGAGATTACGCCGTCGCAGCAGCGCGGCGCAGTTCTCTCCATCGGGAATGCTGCGGCCACGCTGGCCGGCCCGCTGGCGCCCGTCATCACCGGAATGATCGTCGACCGGGGCGTAACCGCCGGCGCCGGGTTCGGCACCGGATTCATCTGGGCCGGCGCGATTGTCTCGGTGCTTTCAATCCTCGCATTCCTGCTGATCAATCCCGACAGGGACCGCGTCCAACTCGCGTCGGCTTCCGCTCAAGCCGCGGGTGAATCCATTCCGGAGCCAAGTCGCTGAATTGGCTCAAGCCGCGGCATCCCTAGGAGGAAAAGCTGATGGACATGAAGAACGGCAATTTCCTGCGGGAAGTGAACACGAAATATCAGTTTCACCCGATGATTCACCCGATGGTCTCGCGGCAGCGGCCTCCGCAGATCATCGTGGGCGGGGAAGGCTGCTACGTAACGGATATCGACGGGAAGACATATCTCGACGGCGTCGGAGGATTGTGGAACGTCAATGTCGGACACAACCGGAAGGAAGTGAAGGCGGCCATTGCCGCGCAAATGGACCGCATCAGCTACTATTCGTCATTTGCGGCCACCACGACAGGTCCTTCGATCGAGCTCTCGGCCAAGATCATCGAGATGGCGAGCGACGAGGACATGGACAAAGTGCTCTTTTCCGCCAACGGCTCGGATGCGGTGGAGACGGCACTCAAACTTGCGCGACAGTACTGGAAGCTCTCGGGTGAGCCGCTGCGCACCAAGTTCATCTCGTTGAAGCAGGCCTACCACGGGGTGCACTTCGGCGGCGTTTCCGTCAATGGCAGCAGCGTGTACCGCACAAAGTACGAGCCGTTGGTGCCGGGCTGCTTCCAGATCGATTCGCCTTGGCGGTATCGCAATCCGTGGTCGCAGGATCCGGACGAACTGGCCGGCATCGTCGCAAACCAACTCGAGCGAGAGATCCTGCATCAGGGCGCGCATACGGTGGCGGCCTTCATCGCGGAGCCGGTGCAGGGGGCCGGCGGGGTGATCGTGCCGCCGAAAAGCTTCTGGCCGATGGTGCGCGAGGTCCTCGACCGCTTCGGCGTTCTGCTCATTTCGGATGAAGTCGTCACGGGATTCGGCCGGACCGGCTCGATGTTCGGTGCGCGCGGCTGGGACGTCAAGCCGGACATCATGTGTCTCGCCAAAGGATTGTCTGCCGGATACATTCCGATGGCAGCTACCGTTCTGAACAAGCGGGTCGCATCCGCCTGGTACAACGCCGTGACGCCCGAAGGCGTCGTCATGCACGGCTATACGGCGACAGGCCATCCGCTCGGTTGCGCCGCTGCGCTCGCGGTTCTCGATATCGTGGAACGTGAAGATCTTCCCGCCAATGCGGCCGCCCAAGGGAAGCGACTGCTCGATGGGCTGCAAAAGCTCGTCGAGTTGTCCTCGATCGTCGGAGAAGTCCGTGGCAAGGGCCTCATGGTCGGGGTCGATCTCGTGAGCGATAAGACGACCAGGAAGCAGCTAGATCCCGCAACCGGCTTTGCGGAGATGGTGGCCGGATTTGCCCGCGAGGAGGGCGTGATTGCGCGCCCGGCCGGCCCGACGATGATCTTGTCGCCGCCGCTGACCATAAGTCAACAACAGGTCGACAAGATCATCGACGCCTTGACCATTGCGTTCGGTCGTTTTGAGCAGGCGCGGGCGCGTACGGCTTCCTAAACCGATCGAAGCGGGCGGCAGAAGAGGGCAAATTGGATGAAGCGTACGGGCCGCACGGGGTTCTACTTCAGCGAACGATGTCTCTGGTTCAGCGCCGGTCAGGCGGCGCTCGTGCTTCCGATCGGAGGATGGGTTCAGCCTGTGGCAAGCGGGGGCCATGCTGATTCCCCAGAGAGCAAGCGTCGATTGAAATCATTGATGGACGTCTCGGGGCTGACGGAGCAGCTCGACGTGATCGAGGCAGGACCGGCCAGTCGAGAGGAACTGCTGCGTATTCACACTGCCGCCTATATCGACGAGTTCAAGCGGCTGAGCGATGCGGACGGCGGTGCGCTCCACCGATCTGCGCCATTTGCGCGCGGCAGCTTCGAGATAGCCTTGAACTCCGCCGGACTGGTTCGACAGGCCGTACTTGATGTCGCAAGCGGAATGCGTCGCAACGCTTACGCGGTTTCGCGGCCATCCGGCCATCATTGTCTTCCCGGTACTCCCATGGGCTTCTGCCTGCTGGCAAATGTGCCGATTGCGATCGAGGCGGCCCGGGCGCAGCACGGCCTCACCCGGGTCGCGGTGCTTGACTGGGATGTCCATCACGGCAACGGCACGCAGGCGTGCTTCTATGATCGCGCGGACGTGCTCACCATCTCGCTTCACCAGCACAGCTGCTTTCCACCGGGTGGGTCGGGCAGCATCGACGAGGCCGGTGAAGGCGCGGGGCTCGGCGCCAACATCAATGTTCCGCTCTGGCCCGGGAGTGGGCACAAAGCCTACATCGAAGCCTGTGAGCATATTGCGATGCCCGCACTGCGCGACTTCCGGCCCGAATTGATCGTAGTGGTCAACGGACTCGACGCCAACGGCGTCGATCCGCTTGCACGAATGCTTGCGCATAGCGATACGTTCAGGACGATGACGCGCATGGTAAAGGCGGTCGCCGATGAGTGTTGCGACGGACGCCTGGTGATCGTGCAGGAGGGGGGGTACGCGGAGACCGCCGTTCCATTTTGTGCGCATGCGGTTATCGAGGAACTTGCGGGCGTCCGCTCCGGCGTCGATGATCCGTATCTGCAGCTATTGCAGCAGCAACAGCCGCCGAGTGCATTCGACGATGCTCACCACAAGGAGCTCAGTCGCCACCCCAAGTATCGTCAGGTCTGACCTGCGAAGCCGGGCAATAGAGGCACAGTGCCTCGCAGGACGGCGAAGCGTGTCCGCGGGAATGCGAAACCTCGAAAACTAGGGCAGGGAGAGCTCGATGCGCGAAGTGAAGAACATTCTTTTCATCATGTTCGATCAGCTGCGGTTCGACTATCTGAGCTGCTCCGGCCATCCTTCGTTGAAGACGCCGAACATCGACCAGCTCGCTGCCAGGGGCGTCCGGTTCACGCGCGCCTATGCGCAATCGCCGATCTGCGGATCCTCGCGCATGAGCTTCTACACCGGGCGTTACGTCCACAGCCATGGTGCGCAACGCAACAATTTTCCGCTAAAGATCGGCGAACAAACGCTCGGTGACCATCTGCGCGCCGGCGGCGTCGACGCCTACCTCGTGGGGAAGACCCATATGGAGGTCGACGCCGCCGGGCTGTTGCGTCTGGGCATTGCGCCTGATTCAATCATCGGCGCGCGCATCGCCGAGTGCGGCTTCGACATCGTCGTCCGCGACGACGGCCTGTGTGCAGAAGGACCCGACGGCTTCTACGATGAGCGTCGTTCGCCGTACAATGAATATCTGAAATCGCGAGGATATCCGTCGTTCAATCCGTGGCATGCGCACGCGAACGCCGGAATCGACGAGAATAAAGACATCGCGTCTGGATGGTTGATGAAGAATGCCGACAAGCCGGCCAATATCCGCGAGGAAGACTCTGAGACGCCCTGGCTTACAACAGAGGGCATCAAGTTCCTCGAGCAACATCGAAAGCGCGATAAGCCCTGGCTATGCCATCTTTCCTATATCAAGCCACACTGGCCATATATCGTGCCTTCGCCATATCATGCTCTCTATGGCACTCATCAGATTTTGCCCGCAATGCGCCATGAGCGGGAACGCCTCGGTGCGCACCCGATCTACGAAGCCTTCATGCAGGGTCAGATTTCTCGCACTTTCTCGCGTAACGACGTGCGATCCAAGGTGATCCCGGCCTACATGGGCCTAATTAAGCAGTGCGACGATCAGATGGGACGACTCTTAGCGTATCTCGAGGAAGCTGGCCTGATGGACAATACGCTGATCGTGATCACCTCCGATCATGGCGACTACCTTGGCGACCATTGGCTCGGCGAGAAGGGGCTGTTTCACGATTGCTCTGTGAAGATCCCGTTGATCATCTACGATCCTTCCCCTTTCGCCGATGGGACGCGCGGCACGACCTGCGACGAATTGGTCGAGGCGATCGACTTGGCCCCGACCTTCCTTGAGGCGGTGGGCGCGGAGGTGCCTGCGCATATCCTCGAGGGGCGATCCCTTCTGCCGTTTCTGCGCGGCGAGAAGCCAGCATCGTGGCGCGAGTTCGCGGTCAGCGAGTACGATTACTCAACAAGCCCTCCGGCGTCCAAGCTCGGCCTCCCCTTGCGCGACTGCCGCCTCTTCATGGTGGTCGACCGAAAGTGGAAGTTCTGGCATTTCGAGGGAGGCTACCGACCCTTGCTCTTCGATCTCGAGAATGATCCGGAGGAATTGGACGACCTCGGAGCAAGTGAAGCGTATGCGTCCGTCATCGAGGAGATGTACGAGCGGCTTGGCCGTTGGGCACGACGTTTGTCGCAGCGTACGGCGATCTCTGACATCGAGGTTCTTGCGCAGCGCGGAGGGGCAATTCGCAAGGGGATTCTCTTAGGGCTTTACGACGGCACCGAGGTTCCGAAGGAGTTGCTCTCTCGAATACATGGAAGGTCAGCAGCCCGTTTTGTTGGTCCAGATACTGGGCCGGGATATCGAACTGAACCTGAAAGTGCTCAGCCCGAACCGGCGGCACCTCGGACGTGATCTGCTGGATCGACGCGCTCGAATGCGCGCAGCCATGGATTGCCGGAGTCGGTCTTTGCGGAGGAGACGCTCTCTGGGTCGATCAGAGGAGTATTGTTATTCAAAGCCGATCTTCGCCGGCGAGGCGCCCATTTGGAAATGCCTGCTAAGCAATTGATACTACTAGAGGATCTAGGATAAAATTAGATCAATCTTAGTGCACCTCAATCACGCAGAGATAGGCAAACCACCTAAATCCCAGGCGCTGAGTGAGACGCGTGTGCTACCCTTTCAAAGCCGGCTTCGTTGTCGGCGGTCTGGATGGCATTGATGAACTCTTGAAAAGAACGTTCTACTGACCTCATGACCGTCGCTCAAAACAGAACATCATTCCCGCTCTACCGGCGAATCCTCAGCTCGATCATTTAGTGGAGGCACCCGTTGGAGTTCAGCTGCCTGCCTGCGCAGGTCACCTTTTAACACTTTTCCAAGCGAATTCCTCGGAAGGACATCGACGAAATAGACGTAACGCGGCTTCTTATATCCTGCCAGAAGCTGCCCGGCATGATCCCGAACCATGTCGGTTGTTAATGCTGCCGACACATCCGGCTGAACGAATGCTGCGACGGCTTCGCCAAACTTTTCGTCTGGCACACCGATAATCGCGACGTCGGCGATATCCGGATGGGATAGAAGCGCCTGCTCAACTTCCTTTGTATAGATGTTGAGACCACCGCTCAGGATCATGTCCTTCTTTCGATCGACGATATAGAGGTAGCCGCTGGCATCACGCGTCGCGACATCGCCAGTGTGCAACCAACCATCGCGGATGATTTCAGCCGTAGCCTCGGGAAGATTGAAGTAGCCGCGCATGGTCGTGAAGCGTCCGGGTTCGCCGGCCCGGACCAATAATTCGCCGGGATCGTCCGTTCCGCAATCCACGCCCGCCTCGTTAATAATCCGGACCTCCACACCAGGAGTGGGTCTGCCGATCGAGGTCGGCTGCTCCAATTGTTCCTCATGCGACAGCGACGTCACCGCTCCCGCCTCCGTCATGGCAAAAAACGACACCATCTTCAGGTCAGGTAGCGCCAGCGCCATTCGGCGCTTGAGCTCAACCGGAAATGCCTCGCCGGTCACGACGACTAGCTTCAGCGTCTTGCATCGCTCTGACCCAGCTTCAACGACCGGAAGCATCATCCGACATATAGTCGGGACAACTCCAGCCACTGTGATTTGTTCGCGTTCGATAGTCGCAACTGCCTCTTCCGGGTCGAAATTTTTCAGGACGACCAACGTCCCTCCGAGACTCAGCGAATTGGCCATCCTGGCAAAGCCCGCCCGGTGTGCCAGCGGCGTGGTCACAAGGTATCGGTCCTCGCTGGAAATGGCCCACTCGACGGCGTGAATGAAGTAATTCTGCACGACGATATTGGAGTGAGTGATAATAGCGCCCTTGGGCTTTCCCGTCGTCCCGGACGTGTACATAATCGCCGCATCATCGATTTCGACAGACAGCTTTGGCAGATCAACTGGACCGTCGACGCCGATATCGGCGTACGCGACGATGCTCCTTGACGCATGGTCGATGCTGACCTGAATCGCCGTTGCATTCTCCCGGAGTACCTCGGCAATCTTTTCGCCGTCCCCCTCGAACACGATCGCGGCAGGTCGGCTATCACCGCAAATGTGGCTCAGTTCATGCGGAGTGAGCCTGGTCGTAACTGGGACCACCACGGCGCCGATGGCGAACGTCGCATACAACAGCTCGACGAGGTCAATCCCGTTCGCAACGAACAGAACTATTCTGTCTCCCTGTTTAACACCCCGGCTTTGAAGTCCGTTGGCAACCTTGCGAACTCTTTGGGCCAGATCCCGATAGGTCACCCGTTTTGCTCCGCAGACTAACGCGACCTTGTCGGGGTATCGTTGAGCCTGGGCAAAAAGGATGTTTTCAAGTCGCATCGTAATGCTCAGAGGATCTTGAACGCGGGGTAGGCTACGTCGGACGACAGTTGATCCCAGGCGAGTTCGACCCGTTGCTCAATCGCCATGGCTCCCTGCTCGGCATTCAGGATGTTTCCCAAAATGTGTACGCCTTCGTCGAGTTGGACGGTCGCGACCGCTAACGGCAATCTGCCTTCGAGCCCGGGGCCGGGTACGCGAATCACTGTGCACGCATAGATGAAACCGTTGCCGGAAACCTCTCGCCATGTGAGATTTCGGCTGCCGGTGTAGATGCTGACCGGACGGGGATAGTGCTGAAACTGCTTGGTATCGGCACAATACTGCAGAACAAGCCTGCCGGCTTTGGCGCCTTCCCAAAACGGAGTTGTGTCGACATAGACGGAGGGCTTCGGAACAACCCGGCTCGGTTTGATATCGCTCGGCCTTGTGTCAATGGTCATAGATCAAGCCTCAAGGATCATGGCGGCACTGATGCCCCAGTTGCGAGCATAGGGAATGACGCCGATGCCGGTAATCAGTGCGTTCTTTGGACTATCCACTTGGCGGCCGCCACCCTCGCCGAACATCTGACGCACCGCCTCGGCGAGATTCAAGCCGCCGCTTGCAAGACCGGGCTGCCCGGCGGAGATCTGACCACCGCCGGTATTCAACGGGAGAGTGCCTTTATGCGAAAGGTCCGTATCCAGGATAAAATCGCTGCCCTGCCCGCGCTCGCAAAATCCGAACTCCTCGAACTTCATCAAAACGGCGATCGTAAAATCGTCGTACGGCTGGAACATACGGATGTCCTTCGCCGTCAAGCCGGATTGCCGAAAGACCATAGGCGCGATCGCTGAGAAGCCGGTCTGCGTGATGTCGACGCATGGCTTGTTTCCGTTTAGGTTGGTTATCTCAGCATAGCCCGTTGGATAGACCATCTTGGAGAGACCAAGGCTTCGCGCGCGTTCCTCGGATGTCACCAGAAACGAATTGGCGCCGTCACAGAACATGACGCAATCCAGAAGCCGTAGCGGATCGGCGATAACCCGCGACTTTTCATAGTCCGCCATCGTGATCGGCGTCTTGAATTTGGCGCACGCGTTATCGTTGTGAAGTGCGTGATTTCGCTGCGTGATCGCAATCTTGCCTAGCGCCTCGGACTTTAGCCCATATTGATGCTGATATCTGCTCATCAGCAGCCCGAATGTGGCTGGCGGGCCTTGGATTCCCTGAGGGTCCTGAAATTCGGATCTGTAAGCACCATAATTGGCACGCCATGAAGTGCTCGGAGCATCGGCCGACAGTACGACCGCCACCTCGCAGTGGCCGTCCCGAATCGCCGAAGCGGCGCGTGCAATGCCGCCGGTCGCCGAGCAACCACCCGATCCCCCATAATTCAGCCAGGTCGGCGTGAGGCCCAACGCTTCAGCCATGTAGGCAGGGAAGAACGGATTTGGCGATTCGCTCAAAGGCGCAGTAACGGCGAGGCCATTGATCTCTTCCTTGCCGATCCCGGTTGCCGCAAGAAGTCCCGCAAGTGCTTCACCGGCCAGATCGTAAGTACTGCGCCCGCTCTGGTAAACGATTGGAGTTTCAGAATAACCTGCAATGACGATGTCTCGCTTACCCACGGTGCTTCTCCACGAAAATTGAGAGCGCGCTTTTACGGAGGCCTTCAGCCCCCTCGTCGCGGTGATTGGTGAAATAGAGTTGAAACCGCGAGTCGCCGTCCGCGGTGGCGCCTTCAGGTTTGCCGCCATGGCAGACCCTGATACTTCCACCCGGCTTTGTTGCCGCGATGTCCGTTCTCATCAAGGTCACCTTCAAATCCACCGGCGATGCTATAGCTCTGCTTGATGCTGCAGCCCCTGGCCGCTTTGGCCGCAGCCAGGCTGCGACCACCGCTGCGGCACATGAACAAGAGTGTATCGTCAGCGCCCACAGCCTCTCGGAGTTGATTGAGGAACTCTGAATTCACCCGCATGTCCGGCGATAACTGCCATGAGATCTTAACGAGGGCAGCCCCGAGCGTTTCGACGTCCGGCTCGCCAACATATTTCCATTCGGCCTCCGTCCTGACATCGATCAATTTGACCAACGGAGAGCCAACCATTTTTGTCCACGCCTCCCCTGGCGAAAGCTCCAGTCCGTTCATCTCGGTGCCTTCGATGGCGACGCATGACATCTTCGCAACCAGCGATGCCTACAGCGGCACAACGAGCAGAATATCGACATTTCGCGAATCCAGCACAACGACACGTTCCCTGAACTTTAGAGAGCCCCCTTCCCTCTGGATCACATCGAGATATTTGCCGGCGGCAAAGAGATCCATCCGGCCGCTCTCCATGATACGAACGACCTGGAAATTCGAGCGCGCCATCACACAGCCAGTTGCCTTGTCGTAAGACATAGTCGGATGGCCCACGACATGATTGTAGCTATGGGGCTCGAAGATATTAGCGGTATGGAACGCCTTCACCCGATCGATCATCATTCCACGGCCGACACACCGCATGATTCCGATCGGCAGGCCTGCATCCTGATTTTCCTTGGTCGTGATGTGGTAGACGCCGCTGGGCGTGAAGAATTGCGGCCAAAGATCGATCTTGCCGTCATCCATGGCATGACCATATGCGGCAATCAGTTCCGCAGCCTCGCGGTATTGGTCGTCGCTTGATGGCGTGACCCGCTTTTCGATGACGCTGGACATGATTTGCTCCTCAGAATCCCATGATACCGCGGTAGCCCTGCCAGAAACCCCGAACGGCGGTTTCAGTCGCACGGGAATTCTTCTCGGATTCGGCGACGCGCCCCCCCATTTCCATGAAAGATGCGCATTCCGGGTCGTTGCGCGTGCCGCGCTGGACGAATTCATTGATGCAGCCGTCTTCAAGCGAGACGAGGCCTGCTGCACCCGTAAGATTGCTCTGCATGATGCGCATCTGCGATTGCTCCTCGGAATCGCGGTCATAGCCGAGGTAAATCCAGAACAGTTCGGTCTTGTCGACTCCCTTCGGTGCAAAGAACCGAATCGCGAGCGAATTCAGCGTGAACTGAATGCACATGTTGGGGAAGACGGTTTGGATGCTGTGCGTGATGCCGTCGTCGAATTCCTCCCAGGCCTCAAGCAGCCCCGGCCCCTCGAGGGCGGATTCGTAACTGGCTGAATGGACCTTCGCCTCGGAATACTCGGCAGCCTCTTGCAGCTTGGCGCGGCGCGCAAAGCTAACATGGTGCCACTTCTCATCGGACAGGATGATCCCGCCATCCATGTCCAGGCGGTTCACCTTGAAGGTCGTATAGAAGGTGTGGAGCAGGGTTGCGTGATACGAATCCCGCAGATTCTCGGCATATAGTTTCCAGTTGTTGTGAATTGTCTGACTGTGTGTACCGAGGACGCGAAGCGGACGATCAAGATTTCGCTTGATGAACTGCGCCATGTCGGCGCCTAGGTAGGCCTCGACATTCTCGACCTGTTCGGAGAATGTACCGAAGATCATTCCGCAAAACTTTTCCGTGCGGATCGGCTGAAGGCGATGCTTGGCGACATCGAAATCGCTCGGCATCCCGCCTTGTCCGCGAAGCCCATTACGGAACGCGACACCCTTCAATTGCCCATCAAGGCCGTAATTCCAGGCATGATAAACGCATGTAAGGTTCGCGACATTGTCCTGCTTCTTGAGACACACCAGCGCTCCCTTGTGAGCGCAACGGTTGACCATTGCGTGAACTTCGCCATCATGATCCCTTGTCACGATCACCGGCGTTTCGCCGATCGTCGTGGTGCGGTAATCGCCGGCTTTTGGGATATCGACGTCGAGACAAAGAAAATTCCACGAGCGACCCCTGAAGATGCGTTCCTGCTCCAGCTGGTAGATCTCCGGATCGGTAAACAGACGGTAGGGCGCGCGCGTGATGCCTTCGGCGGGCCACTTGAAATCTAATTCGGGCCTGGCAGGAGCCGAACTCGGTTGGGGTGTCGTCAGCATCACGTCATTCTCCTGTCTCGTCGTCTTTAGAGCGGTTTCAAAGGAGACTACCGAGCCGAGCTCTATCGCAGCCAATAATTTTTTGGGCTAAATAAATAAGTACGGCATATCAGCGGCGGTCCAGTGGGTTCTGGATTCGTCGACCACTTCAACGGGTCGCGAACGCAATGCGCGCCGAGTTTCGGTCGCGACAGCGCATCGTCATAAGTCCTTCTTATTTATTCTCTTTGCGAGCTTATTGGAGCTGCAGGGATTTCCCGTCTTATGATGACTGCAGACCAATGCGGCGGCAGTTCGCAGTCAACAACAAATCGGGGGGATCAATGAACGCTCTTGGCAACTACAAGATCTGTTTGCTGCTGCTCCTTGCCGCGTCGCAGTCGTTGAGCTTCATCGATAGAGTCAATCTGTCGGTCGTATTACCTGAGCTGATCAAGGAGCATTCCTACAGCCCGAGCTCCGCGGGCCTCCTGATGTCCCTTTTGAACTTCTTTTATGTCGGTGCCATTATCTTCGCAGGGCCGCTGACCGACCGGATCGGCGCAACGCGTACCTTTCCACTTGCCGTTGCCGGCTGGTCCCTCGCGACGGGCCTTTGCGCGCTGACCGTGCAGTTTTGGCCCTTGGCGGCGCTTCGCGCATTGGTCGGCATTGGTGAATCGCCGAATATTCCCGCCGGGTCCCAAGTCATCAAGCACAACTTCGACAAGACGGAGCGCGGTTTTGCCGTCAGCGCGCAGTTCTCCGGTACGAAGATCGGCCTTGCAGTTGGGATTCCGCTGTCTTCATTCCTGCTTGCCACCTTTGGGTGTCCGTGGGTGTTCATCGCGACGGGCCTGCTCGGAGCAGTCTGGGTCGCCGCATGGTTGCTGATCTACAAGAAACCGGTGGGTGAAACGACTACACACGCCGCCCGCGCACAATCCCATATTCGATGGTCGACGCTGCTGAAGGTACGTTCCGTCTGGGGAATGGTGCTGGGCCAGGCTGGTTATCTCTATGTCTATTACGTCTTTGCATCCTGGCTTCCCGGCTATCTCGCCCTGAAGCACAATTTGCCAATCCTGAGCACAGGCTTTCTGGCGATGCTGCCATTTGTTTCAGGCATCGCATTCACGATTTTCGGCGGCTGGGCAAACGACCGGCTGATAGCGAAAGGCTACACAATATCCCGAGTCCGGAAATCATTTGCCGTCGGCGGCATCTTCGGTGCCACTATCTTTACCGTCGCCGTGGCTTTATCGCAGGAAACGTGGATGGCGGTCGCCGCAATGACGGCGGCCGTGTCAATGATCAGCTTGACGACTGCTGCAGCGAACGCCATGCCGATCGACGTGGCGCCACCTCATCTCGTTTCATCATGCGCGTCAATTCAGAACGTTGGCGGCAATCTTGGCGGCGCGCTCGCCCCGCTGATTACGGGCTTGCTCATAAGTTATACCGGCGGGTTCATGGTGCCCCTTCTGTTTGCCGCCCTCGTCGGATTGGTTCTGGGATGCGGCGGTTACGGATTGATCGTGAGAACTCTTGATCGGGAGATCGACATATCGGACTTCACGTTCGATACGCAATCGGCCGTGTCCTTTTCCCCCGGCTTGCGGAAAGCAGGACCAACCGTCGCATCGGCCGAATAGGCCTGGAAATAGAACACGCGAGCATCATTGCACAGCCACTTTGCCAACGGCGCCGCTCCCCTCACGAAGAGGGTCCTCCCAGACGTCCGACACAAGCCTATGAGCGCGTTATTAGAGGGAGTCCATCTTCAGCGATGCAATCCGGGCTGAGGTCCGCAATAGAGGCGCAACCAATCTGAGCCATGGTATTATCGATCTCAGCGAACATCATCTTCAGCACCTCTGTGACGCCAATTTCGCCCCGAGCAGCCAATCCGTACAGCGTCGCCCGACCAAGTTGAACCGCGTTTGCTCCAAGAGCAATCGCTTTCACTATGTCTGCGCCACGACGGAACCCACTGTCGATTAGGATCGGCTGCGTGATCCTGCTTCTCGTTTCGGCCAAGATTTGAAGCGGAGATATCGCTTCCCCCAGCTGTCGCCCTCCGTGATTCGATAGGATCACGCCATCTGCGCCCTCGGCGATGCATCGCACAGCATCGTCCGCCCGCAATATCCCCTTGACAAGGAGCTGATGGGGCCAGATGGAGCGCAACCACCTTAGGTCAGACCAGTTGAAGGTTGTGTCAATGCCTCGCCTCATCCGTCCAGCTTGACTTGCGGTATCCGAGGTGTCTTTTTTGGCAAAGTTTGCCACCTTCGGCATGCCATGCATTGCAAAGTCGAGCGCCCAACGTGGATGCGTTACACCGTCGACGAGCAGGCTCGGTGAGTAACTCAGCGGCAACTTGAAGCCGTTGCGAATGTCACGTTCTCTGAGGCCGTCGACCCCGAGATCTGCCGTTAGAATTAGCGTCGAATACCCTGCCCCCTTGGCGCGCTCCACCAATTGTTGCGACAAGGTCTTGCTGAACACATACAGCTGGAACCACTTATCGCCGCCCGCGTCTCGCGCCACGTCCTCAATGGCCGTAGTTGAAGCGGTCGACAAAGCAAAGGGGATATTGGCCTTTTCAGCGGCGCGCGCCAACGAGATATCTCCATCGGGCCAGAATGCACCATTCAAACCCGTCGGCGCGATAATGATAGGTGCGTCGTATGTTCTTCCAAATAGATTGATTGATATGTCACGCTTGCTGATGTCGAGCAGTCTCTTGGGACGAAAAACAAGGCGGTCGAATACTTCTCTGTTGTGCACCAATGACCGCTCGCCACCCGAGCCACCCTCAAGGTAGTCAAAGATGATTCTTGGCAAGCGTCTCCTCGCCAGCTCGCGATAGTCAAAAACATTTACCGGCGTATCCCCATAGTTCAGAACATTTGTCCCCCCCACCGAACCAGCAAGCGCC
>NZ_JAACFT010000035.1 GCF_029051685.1 Bradyrhizobium sp. CSA207
GCGACGGGGGTGGGAGCGGTGGCGACTAGGCCCGATCCAGCTTGATTTTGATCCAGCGCAACGCCGTGTTTTAGAGCCATTCTAGGCTGGTCCCGGGCCAGTTTGGAATAGCTTCAAATACCGGTTTTTCCTTTTGCATCCGGCCGGGCCCTTAACTATCGATATTGGCGCATCACCAAAGGGCCTGCTGCTTTCCATGATCGTCTGTTCCTGTAACGTGCTGAGCGATGACGACATCCGCGCCGCCGTCGCCGAGTCCGACGACGCCGTGCGCTATGCCAAGCAGGTTTATGGATGCCTCGGCTGTAGCGCCGAATGCGGTCGCTGCGCACGCACGATCAAGACCATCATCGACGAAGCGCTTGGCCCCTGCGCCCAATCCTGCTGCTCCGGCTGTCCGCACAGCCACCAGGTGGCGGCGAACGACGAGGCGACCGAGCCCGCCGAATTCGCACTCGCGGCCTGCTGAACCCGACCGACGGCCGAGTTTATCCCCGGCTACCGCCCTGGTAGCTGGTTGCCCTCGTTCTTAAACTGCTTTAGAAAGATTCTAAATTCGGTCTCCGGCCGGATTGGACTGCAAGAGCTGGAGTGAACCATGCAGGGCGACGCAAAAGTCATCGAATATCTCAACAAGGCACTGCGTCACGAGCTGACTGCGATCAACCAGTACTGGCTGCACTACCGCTTCCTCGACAATTGGGGCCTGCGGGACATGGCCAAGGTTTGGCGCAAGGAGTCCATCGAGGAGATGGAGCACGCCGACAAGCTTACCGAGCGGATCCTGTTCTTCGACGGCTTCCCGAACATGCAGGTGCTCGATCCCCTGCGCATCGGCCAGAACGTCAAGGAGATCATCGAGTGCGATCTCGCCGCCGAGATGAGCGCGCGGGCGCTCTACCAGGAAGCGGCCACCTATTGCCACAGCGTCAAGGACTACGTCACGCGTGACCTGTTCGAGAAGCTGATGAGCGACGAGGAGCACCACATCGACTTCCTCGAAACCCAACTCGACCTGATCGGCCGCATCGGCCTCGAGCTCTACACCCAGAAGCACGTCGGCGGGCTCGAGGGCGAGGGGCATTAGGCCCCCTAGCTCCGCTCTCTCCATTCGTCGTGGCCGGGCGTGTCCCGGCCATCCACGTGCTGCCCCGCAACGAAGACGTGGATGCCCGGGAGAAGCCCGGGCGGCTATGTGCGGCTCGAAAGCCTGTCTACAGCTGCGTCTTGTAGCGCTCTTCGACTACGTCCTGGCTTTCCGGCTCGCCAAGGCTGGTCTGCTCGTGGATGATTTCAACGATGCTCGGCATCACTGAGCGCTGCACCTTGTCCGGCGACCACAGCTTCGAGCGCATCAGCGCCTTGCCACAGTGGAAATAGACTTCACTGACGGCGACGTTCAACACCGCGCGCGGCGGCTTGCCGAATTCCACCATCGAGGCGAGCAGATCCGGATCGACCGACAGCGTGCCGCGCCCGCCGACGCGCAGCGTCTCGTCGATGCCGGGCACGAAGAACAGCAGATGCACGAAGCCCGAGCCTTCGACGACGTTCCGAAAACTGTCGATCCGGTTGTTGCCGGAACGGTCGGGCATCAGCAGTTGGTTGGGGCCGGCGACGTGGACGAAGCCGATGCTTCCGCCGCGCGGTGAGGCGTCGACGCTGCCGTCGCTGCCGGATGTCGCGAGCACGCAGAACGGCGACATCTCGATGAATCCCTTCGCATGCGCATCGATCGCGGGACGCGCCTTCGCGATCACGCGTGGGCTCGGTCTCGGATAGAGGGTGGCGAGGTCTTCGGGGCAAAGGTCGGTCAACGGGATGTCTCCGCTTCAGCTTCGTAACAAAACTACCGGATCGGGCCATTGCCAGCCAACGAAATTCCGCCTGCCGCCGTCGGCTACACCGCGTCGGCTGGCACGAAACAGCTGATGATGATGGCGCCGCGGTGGTGGACGTACCACACCACGGCCTGGCCGACCGGATTGCCGCGATCGCGGATGATGGCGCGCTCGGGCACCGCCATCCACTGGCCTTCGATCGGTACCCAATAGCTACCGTTGCGCACGTCGTACTCGGTGCGATGGCCGTCGGAGATATCGCAGCAGGGCACGCCGTTCGGCGCCATCACGCTCTTGAACCAGGCGCGGATGTCCGGCGGAACGTTGTCATATTGACCGTTGTCGAACGCGAAGGCGGCGCCCGTCAGCGCCGCCAGCCAAACGCACAGTGCGAATCTGTACATGCGATCCTCGTCATCGCCTGCCGTGCCACTGGCGCGCGATTGTCCCGCGCGTCGATTCGTATCGTTGATGTGATTAAGCCCGAGCTGTCAGCGCATTGCATGCTCAAATAATATGCGGCGCGGATGCGTCGCATATGATGCGTTGCGAGATGAGGACGTGGAGCGCGCCGTCCTACATCGCCCGTTGCGGCGCGGTTTGCAGGAACTGCCGGATCTGCTCGCTGTAGAGGTTTGCATTGCCCGTGGTGCCGAACTGTCCGGAAGGATGTAGGATTTTGGTTCAGCCGATCGTCTTTGAGAGAAACATCGGGAGACAGTTCATGTGCCGCAATATCAAGACGCTGTTCAACTTCGAGCCGGCAGCGACGGAGGAGGAGATCCACGCCAGCGCGCTCCAGTTCGTGCGCAAGCTGTCCGGCTTCAACAGGCCGTCGCAGGCCAACGAGGCGGCCTTCGATCGCGCGGTGATGGAAGTGTCGGAGGCCGCACGCCGGCTCTTGACCTCGCTGCACACCCATGCGCCGGCGCGCGACCGCGAGGTCGAGGCGGAGAAGGCCAAGGAGCGTTCGCGGTTGCGCTTCGGCTAGTCAGCCCCTGACGACCGTTCCGTGATCTGGCTCACGGTAGGGGCCGCTTCAACGCGCGATGATGTTCGCCGGGCTTTTATCAACCCGGAGCAGGACCATGAGCCGCCCCCTTCTTCCCCTCAAAGCAGGTGCCCTCGTCTTCACGCTGCTATGGACCGCGTGGATGATGTGGTGGAGCGGCTCGTTCAGCGGCGCCAACGTCGTGGTCCTGGCTCTGTGCGGCGCGGCGGTCGGCTATCTCTGGTATCGGGCCATGCGCTGGCAGTTCGAGCGGATGGGCATGGTGCCCCGCAAGGACGATTCAACCAAGGCTTCTTGATGAATTCACGTGTCCCGGAGGCGGTGCAGCGCGTTAGCGGTGCGCCGCCAAGCCGGGACCCAGAACTCGCTATTCCTTGTGGCCGTGCTTCTTCTTTTTCTTCTTTTTCTTTTGGTCGTCGCCTTCACCGTCGTCGCCCGCGTCATCGACGGGCCCATCGTCAGCCTCGTGTACGGCAGCTTCGAGCGCCGCGCGCTCGGCGGCTTCCTGCTCGCGCTGATGGCGGCGCTCATCCCAGGCGTCGAAGAGCTGGTCCAGCCAGGGCAACACTTGTTCGATCGACGGCAGTTGGCCGGGCGGACCGGGCTCGCCGCGCGGGCCTTGCGGGCCCGCTGGTCCCTGCGGTCCTGCGGGTCCACGCGCACCGGCCTCGCCTGGCTTGCCCGGCAGGCCAGCCTTGCCCTGCGGTCCCGCCTTGCCCATGGGTCCTGGCTTACCCTGCGGCCCCGGCTTGCCGCGCGCGCCGTCCGGCCCTCGCTTGCCCGGATGGCCCTGCGGCCCCGGCCGTCCCGGCTCGCCTTGCCGCCCGCGCGGACCTTGAGCTCCCTGTCGTCTCTGTTCGTCTGCCACGCCACTGCTCCCTGTGCGGAAGCAGATTCCTTAGCGGCGTTTGACGACAGCGGCAATTCCGTCCGTGCCCGCGCCGGGCTTGATCAACATCAATCGGCTGCATGGGATGCCGTGTCATGGAAATGTGCACGGCCACAGCCTTGCAAGGAGCAATCGATGCGCGCAGCGTGGAAGATGTTTGGCCTGTCCGCTGTCATTCTCGCGGCAGCGCTCGGCCTCGCGCAATTGCTCGTGCCCGACATCGTGCCGGTCGCCTTTTCCGAGGAGCCGCAGCCGTCTTGGGCCGTCATGACGGCCTTCATCCTTCGCGCCATCGAACTGATCGCGGCAGCGGTCGCGGTGATTGCGCTTGCCGTCATCGCCGGCGCATGTGTGCGCCACGAGCTGCGCCATCTGTTACGCAGCTAGTCCTGATAGGCGGGCACGTCGATGCCGGAGGCGGCATACAGCCTGATCTTGTTGCGCAGCGTGCGCACCGACAGTCCAAGCACGCGCGCGGCGCGTGTGCGGTTGCCGTCGCAGCGCGCGAGTGTCTGGAGTACGAGCTCGCGCTCGACCTCGTCGACGGTCGCACCGATCAGGAGCGGAACGATCTGGTTTGGAGCAAGAAATTGCGCGCCCGGCTCGGACGCTGCGACATGAACAGTGGTCATCAACACACCTCCCGATCTACGCCCGCTTCCATCTTTGGAAGCGGATCGAGAACAAACGACCCCCAAGCCGTAGATCTACGGTGGCCGGGTTTGGTTAATGAAAGGTTAACCGCGGGCGATCGCACCAATTGACCTTGGGATTGCCGCGAAGGCGCCGCGATTGGCACAGGATGCCTCGCAGCGACAGGGCGCTCTCGCTCACACTGTCCGATACCCGCCATCCACCATCACGATCGTTCCGGTGACGTAAGCCGACATATCCGAGGCGAGGAAGATCGCGGGGCCCACGATGTCATCAGGCTTGCCGGTGCGCGCCAGCGGGGTGTGGTCGACGAAGGCCTGCACCAGCGCCGGATTGGTGGCGCGCACAACGCCATGACTTTTTCCTCCCGGATTCGTTTCGAAATTTCATGAAAGGCTAACTCGAAATTAAGGGGTCGGAAACGGCGGCCTTGGCATACTGACCTTGATTGCTAAACGTTGCGCGCATGATGGAACGGCTTGAATCCTGGAAACTGGCGCTCGAACGCCTGCGGTCGGCGGAGTGCGGCGACTGGCCCGAGGCTGCCCGGCTCGTGGCCGAGATCGCGCGGATGAGCACGGATGCCACGCTGCGACAGGCCGCGGGACAGGCGCTTCCCGTGCTGCGCCAGGCCATCGACAACGACGATCACAGCATCACGCTCGCAGCCCAGCGCCGCATCGGCGTCGTCCTCGACGTCATTCATGATCTGACCGCGCCGCGCTTCGGCCGCCGCAACATGATGCCGAAGAAGCTTTCCAGCGAGGACCGCGCGCGCAGGATGCTCGGCCTGCCGCTCGCCGTGCAGCTCACCTGCGAGGACATCAACCAGGCCTATCGCCGCGCCGCCAAGGACAGGCATCCCGATCAGGGCGGGAGCGCGCAAGCCTTCATCGAGCTCGCCGCCGCGCGCGACATCCTGATCCATCCCGGCGCCAACAAGGACGCGTGAGGCGCTGGCTCGCTGCGCCTCATCACCCGCTGTGTGCGAGTAAAAATGCAAGCGGGCAAAGGACGCGGCGTCGCGCCCTCGCCGCGGATGTCTCAAAAAAAGAGGGCGGATTGCTCATGCAACGCGCCCTCAATTCGATCTGAGCCTTGGCTGCTCAGAGCGTGCAGCGGCGCTCCGTACGCAGCTTGAGCTGGAGATCAGAAGCCGCCGTGAAGGTCGGCAGCGGCTTGCTGACGACCTTGTAGGTCGAAGTCCCCCACTGGAACGGCTTGTACTTCAGGTCCTCATTCCAGACCTGGCAGATGCCGGTGTTGTCCCAGCGGATCACGTAATAGCCGACTGCCGCCGAGGCTGGCACGGCGAACACGGAGGTGGCGATACCGGCAACGGCACAAAGGGCGAGAACGCGATGCATGCAAAAATCTCCTGATGGGGAAGTGTGATCTGAAAATTCGTGCGGGAAAAGCAGGTCCTTTGCAAGCCGGGGAGCCGCCGTTTCACGGATATGTCAGAGAGAGCCGGGCACTTGGTTTGGCCGAGTGCCCGGCAGGTCACACGCGCCGGACGTGGCTCACTTCGAAAGCGAGGCCACCGCCTCGATCTCGATCAGCATCTTCGGGTCCGGCAGCGCCTGTACCACGCAGGTGGTGCGCGCGGGGTAGGGCGGCGGGCCGAACGCGCCGGCATAGAGCGCGTTCATCGCCGCGACGTCGGCGGCGCGGGTCAGGAGCACGTTGACCTTGACGAGGTCGTGCATCGTGGCGCCGGCTTCATCCAGCACGCGCCTGATGTTGACGGCGACGTTGGCGAACTGCGCCTCGAAGCCATCAGGCAGCGCGCCGTTGGCATCGAAGCCGGGAATGCCGGAGATGAAAAGGAGGTCGCCGACCCGCGCGGCAAAGGACAGCGGCGGCGCCTTGACGTGCGGCGGGGGTGCAAAATGCTGGATCGGCATGGGTCACCTCGGATGGGGGACGGCGGCGTAGTCCGCATCAGCGTAGCGCCATGCGGGATGGTTGCAACCGTCATCGGTAGGCGCGGTGCAGACCCGCTTAAACAAAAAGCGCGAAAACAACCCCATGCACAGTAGGCATCAAGCAGAAATCATTGATCTTTTTCTAATTCGGGAAAAGCAAAACAATCATTTGCTCCGTCGGGCAAAACAGGGGCAGAATGGCATGATGTCGTGCGGCACCAAACTCCGACGTCATGCCCCGGCTCGACCGGGGCATCCAGTACGCCGCGGCTTCTCGGATCAACCACCGCCGTCTCTGGAATACTCGATCGCCCGGTTAAACCGGGCGATGACAGTTGAGTGTGTTGCTACAGACCACGACTCACGCCCGCCCCCATCATGTTGCCGCCGTGATCGATCGGATACATTCGGCTCATCTGATTCGATTCCACCCTTGAAAAACAGCCCCCGGAGACGCCCCATGAAGATCGCTTCTTTCCTGCACGCCGCGCTCCTCGCCATTGCCGCGCTTGCCGGGCTTTCGACGACGGCGCTGGCTGACGGCGGCACCGTGGTGCTGACGATCTACAAGGCGGGCTGGATCATCGGCGGCTCGGGCGGCTCGGGTGTGCTGAACTTCCGCGGCCGCGCCTATTCGCTCTCCACCGGCGGGCTCGACTACGGCCTCGTGTTCGGCGGCTCCAAGACCGTGCTGCGCGGCCGCGTCTCCAACATCAACCGTCCCTCCGATGTCGCCGGCGTCTACGGCGCCGCCGGTGCCGGCCTCGCGCTCGGCCGCGGCGCCCGCGCCATCGTGCTGACCAACCAGAAGGGCGCGGTGCTCGAGCTGACGGGAACGCAGGTCGGCTTGATGGCGAATGCAGATCTGAGCGGACTTGCGATCACGATGCGGTAGGCCGCCTCGAACTTTGGCTCGTAGCCCGCATGAGCGATAGCGATATGCGGGTTCACTGCCGATCCCGGATGTCGCTATCGCTCATCCGGGCTACGCTTCCGTCACGATCTCCTGACTGTACGCCCTCGCCAGACCCTCATGGTGAGGAGGCGCGCAAGCGTCGTCTCCGGACGATGCTTCGCATCGCTCGGAGAACCATGCAGGCCAATCATCTGCAGCCATCCTTCGAGACGCGCTTCGAGACGCGCGCAAGAGCGCGCTCCTCAGGATGAGGTCTGTGGTTGCGACGAGACCGCCGCGTGGATCCTCTCGCAATGCGCGACGAGATTTTTGTGCGCATCGACGAACGCTTTCAGCGGCGTCGGAATCGGCAGGAAATAGATGTTGGCGACAAAGCCGTAGATGCCGGCATCGATGCTGGTCGGCGCATCGCCATGCACGAAGCCTTTTGCGGGCACGATCTCGGCCAGCACCTGCAGATCGGCGAGTCCCCGCGCATAGGCCTGCTCGGGCGTGTAGCGGCCGATGCCCTGGAAATGATAGCGCTGCGCATTGTACGCTTTTGCCGTCTCAAAGCCCGCCGCATCGATCTGCGGATGCTGGGCGATGAACGCATCGCGAAACGCTGGATAATAGCGCTCGTCCTTCCAGCGCGAATACGACATCACCCAGTAGAGATCATCCAGCATGCGCGTGACCAAATGATTGGTGCGGCGCTGCTCCGGTGAAAGCTTGGCATCGATGGTCAGGCGATATTTTGCGATCGCATGCGCGATGATCGTCTCGCTGTCGCCGATGGTCTCACCGTCATCGACGACGTAGGGCAGCTGCCCGCGCGGCGCGGCGGAGGCGTCGAACAGGTGCTCGTGCACGAACGGCACGCCGGCGAGCTTGAGGAAGGCGTAGACCTTGAGGCCATAGCCGTTGTTGTCGGCGACGGCGCACAGTTCCGGATAGGAATAGAGGGTCAGCATGGGGTGCTCCTCTCTTGGCCGAGGCAGGATGCAGGGGTGTGGCGCAGGACGCAATGGTAGCCTCGTAGCCCGCATGGAGCGAAGCGAAATGCGGGTCCACTGCCGGTCCCGGATGTCGCTATCGCTCATCCGGGCTACGCTTCCGTTACGATCCGCCGACTGCACGACGGGTTACGGACCGGAAGATGCCGCGGTAAAAACCGCCAACTGAGCATCGAACGCACGCCTGAATGCCGGCCGCGCTTCGCCGCGGGCGACGTAGGCGGAGACATTAGGATATTCGTCCAGCAGGCCCGATGTGTGCAGCCGGCGCAGCACGGTGACCATCAGGAGGTCGCCGGCGCTGAATGCGCCATCGAGCCAGTCGGCATCGCCGAGGCGGCGGGACAACTCGCCGAGGCGGACGCGGACGCGATCCCTCAGGATGGGCAGGCGCTCCTCGTACCAGGGTTTGTCGCGCTCGAACAGCATGGCCATCGCGAGCTCGACGATCGGCGGCTCCAGCGTGCTCAGCGCGGCAAACATCCACGCGATCGTGCGGCTCCTGGCATTCGCCTCGACCGGCAGCAGCCCGTCATGGCGCTCGGCGATATGGAGCACGATCGCTCCCGACTCGAACAGAGCGAGATCGCCTTCCTCATAGGTCGGAATCTGTCCGAACGGATGCAGCGCCAGGTGCGCGGGCTGTTTCATCGCGCTGAACGAGACGAGGCGGACGTCGTAAGGCTGGCCCACCTCTTCGAGCGCCCAGCGCACCCGCATGTCGCGGGCCAGTCCCCTGCCGCGGTCGGGCGAGCTTTCGAAGGCGGTGATGGTGGGGGGCATCTGGGGTCTCCATTCGTCGTCATTGCGAGCGCAGCGAAGCAATCCAGCTTGTCGCCGCGGAGACAGCCTGGATTGCTTCGTCGCAAGCGCTCCTCGCAATGACGGGGTTGCGGCAGCGCGGCCGCTCACGGATCATTGCGTGATGCCAGCGAGGCGTTCGGTTTAGCACTTTACGTCCAGAGGACGAACGACCGGCGCCGATTCCGACAACCTGTCTGCTTTTCCGGCGCGTAGCCGGTAGGGTGGGTTAGCCGCTCGCGAACGCAGTCGCTCAACACGGAACGGTGCAAGGCGTAACCCACCTCTTCTGCGTCCGCGGCGATAGAAGCGGTGGGTTACGCTACGCTAACCCACCCTGCGCAGCGATCCACGCCGCAAGCTCACGCCACGGCTCCAGCGTCCAGTGCCCGGACGCAGCGCCAGACGGCGAGGGGAGCACGAATATGTCCGGTAAGCTTCCATGGGGCTGTTGCCTTCCCAGCGAAATCACGCTCGACGGCCTGCCATAAAACAAACTCGCCGCCTTCTTGCTCGTGAGCGCAATCGTCCTCGGGCGATACTTTTCGATCTTGGCCCTGAACCCCGCCACGTCGATCGACTCCGTCGCGATCTGATGATCCATCCCGGCGCCCGACTTGGAGAGATCGGTGAAGCCGATCCCGAGCTCGAGCAAACTTGCGAACTCCCCCGGCTGGTAGCGCCGCGCCGTGATCCCGGCCTCATGGATCGCGCGCCAGAAGCGGTTGCCGGGATGGGCGTAGTAGTGCCCGAGTTCGGCCGAGCGCGTGCTGGCGGCGGTGCCGACGAAGACGAGGCGGAGGTCGGGACGGAGTTGGTCGGGGAGGCGGTGGAGGTTGGCTAGAGGCAAAGCGCCGGTCCGTAGAATGGTGTGGACGTAGCCGTCATGGCGGCAGTTGGAGTTGCGAAAGTCAAGTGATGGGTTACGCTACGCCCCTCTTCCGATCTCGCCGCGGAGCGCCGCGCATGCTGGACGATTTCGAATGGCCTAAACCGGATGGAGCGCCCGACGAGGCCATTTTTCGCAACGTCCGCAATCACGGTTGCCATATCGTCGGAATTCCCGATGCCGATCCGTCGTTTGCATTTTCAATCGGCCTGTTTCTAAACTACGGCCACCCCGAGCTTATCATCTTCGGCCAGCGCTCCGAGAACGCGCAGGCCATAATCAACTTTGTCCGCGATCGCGTGGCGGTGGGGCACAAATTCTCCGATGGCGATATCTCCGACGATTTCTTGGAGAACGACTACAAGCTCGGCTTCTGGCAAGTGCCGTTTAAGGCTTACCCCGAATACTTGGGCACGGCGATCTGGTTCTACTCCAAATCCCGGCTCGCATTCCCCTGCCTCCAGGTCATCTGGCAGGACGTCAATCGGCGCTTTCCCTGGGAGGCGGAATGCATACCCGGTGTTAAAGAGGATCAGCCGTTGTTGAAGAGAATGGTTTCTTGACCAAAAAGCCGGGCCGTTTTGCCCGGCTTTTCGTTTCCGATTGATGTCCGAGTCGAGCCCGGGCACGACAAGGATGGCGCCGCTCACAACACCCGATTGCTCTCCTTCACCTTCTCCGCATCCAGATACACGTTGCTGCCCATCTCCTTAAACTTCTCGCTCATCCTGGCCATGCCGTCCTCGGCGACCCCGCTCATCGACATCCCCACCGCCGCCGGATCGTTCAGCGTCGCCGCGTAATCCCGCACGTCCTGCGTGATCTTCATCGAGCAGAATTTTGGGCCGCACATCGAGCAGAAATGGGCGACCTTGTGGGCTTCCTTCGGCAGGGTCTCGTCGTGGAAGTTTTTCGCGGTGTCGGGGTCGAGGCCGAGGTTGAACTGGTCGCTCCAGCGGAAGTCGAAACGGGCGCGGGAGAGCGCGTCGTCGCGCAATTGCGCGGCCGGGTGGCCCTTGGCGAGATCGGAGGCGTGGGCGGCGATCTTGTAGGTGATGACGCCGGTCTTGACGTCGTTGCGGTCGGGCAGGCCGAGATGCTCCTTCGGGGTGACGTAGCAGAGCATGGCGCAGCCGAACCAGCCGATCATGGCCGCTCCAATGCCCGAGGTGATGTGGTCGTAGCCCGGCGCGATGTCGGTGGTCAGGGGCCCGAGGGTGTAGAACGGCGCTTCACCGCATTCCTTGAGCTGTTTGTCCATGTTGATCTTGATCTTGTGCATCGGCACGTGGCCGGGGCCTTCGATCATGACCTGGCAGCCCTTGTCCCACGCGATTTTTGTCAGTTCGCCGAGCGTTTCGAGTTCGGCAAATTGCGCGCGGTCGTTGGCGTCCGCGATCGAGCCCGGGCGCAGGCCGTCGCCGAGCGAGAACGAGACGTCATACTTGCGCATGAGGTCGCAAATCTCGTCGAAGTGGGTGTACAGAAAACTCTCCTTGTGATGCGCCAGGCACCACTTCGCCATGATCGAGCCGCCGCGCGACACGATGCCGGTAACGCGGTTGGCGGTGAGGTGGATGTATTGCAGGCGCACGCCGGCGTGGATGGTGAAATAGTCGACGCCCTGCTCGCACTGCTCGATCAAGGTGTCCTTGTAGAGCTCCCAGGTCAGCTGCACCGGATCGCCGTTGCACTTCTCCAGCGCCTGATAAATGGGCACCGTGCCGATCGGCACCGGCGCGTTGCGCAAAATCCATTCGCGGGTGGTGTGGATGTTGCGGCCCGTGGAGAGGTCCATCACGGTGTCGGCCCCCCAGCGGATCGCCCACACCATCTTCTCGACCTCTTCCTCCACCGACGACGTCACCGCCGAGTTGCCGATGTTGGCGTTGATCTTGGTGAGAAAATTGCGGCCGATGATCATCGGCTCGAGCTCTGAGTGGTTGATGTTGCAGGGGATGATGGCGCGGCCGCGCGCGATCTCAGAGCGCACGAACTCCGGCGTGATGAAGGCGGGCACTTCCGCGCCAAAGCTTTCGCCGTCGGCGAGCGCTGCCTCCGCGCGCTCGAGCTGCTGCTTGCGGCCGAGATTTTCGCGCGCGGCGACGTAGATCATCTCCTTGGTGATGATGCCGGCGCGGGCAAATTCGAGCTGGGTGATCTTGTGGCCGTCGAGGCCGCGCAGCGGCTTGTGATAGGCCGAGAACGCGCGCGCAGCCTTGTCGGTGGAGACGCTGCCATTGTCCTCGGGCTTGATCTGCCGGCCCACATATTCCTCGACGCCGCTGCGTTCCAGCACCCAGGCCTTGCGATTGCGGGCAAGACCCGCGTTGACGTCGATGGTCACGCTCGGGTCGGTGTAGGGGCCGGAGGTGTCATAGACCGGCAGGTTCGGCTCGCCCGCGCCCTCGGAGAGGATAATCTCGCGCAAGGGCACGCGCAGCTCGGGCGCCGCATCAGGGGAAGCGAAGATCTTTCGCGACGACGGCAGCGGGCCGGTGGTGACGGCGGGGACGGTCTTGTCAGGGTTGGAGCGGATGTTCATGGGATCCTCCGGTTTAATTCGTATGTGCGTGCGTCGGGACGACGCTAGTGACCGCTTGCTCCGTCATTGCGAGGAGCTCGCGACAAGATTGCGTAGCAATTTTGCGCGGATGCGACGAAGCAATCCAGACCGTCTCCGTGGAGAGACTCTGGATTGCTTCGCTGCGCTCGCAATGACGTGGGGAGAGAGTGTGGGCATCACGCCGCCTCCTTCGACTGGCCGAGCCATTGGCGCACCCGCGCATCGGGGTCGGCATGTTGGGTGACGTCGCTGACGACGGCGATGGAATCGGCGCCCGCTGCAAAAATCTCCGCGGCGTGCTCGAACTTGATGCCGCCGATTGCAACCAGCGGGATGCCGCCGATACGCTTCTTCCATTCGGTGATTTTTGGCACGCCCTGCGGCTCGAAGCGCATCGATTTGAGCGTGGTGAAGAAGATCGGCCCGAGCGCGACGTAGTCCGGCTTGGCCGCGAGCGCGGCTCCGAGCTCATCGTCGTCATGGGTGGAGATGCCGAGGAGAAGGCCCGCCTCGCGGATGGCTTTGAGGTCCGCGTCGGCGAGGTCTTCCTGGCCCAGATGCAAATACTTCGCGCCGGCGACGATCGCCGCGCGCCAGTAGTCGTTGACGACGAGTTTGGCTTGCGTGCCGTTCGTGATCTCCAGCGCGTCGGTGACGATCTGAAGGGCCTGCGCGTCGTCGAGGTCTTTCGCGCGCAATTGAATCGTGCCGACGCCGAGCCTGGTCAGGCGCTCGACCCACTCAAGGCTGTCGACGACGGGATAGAATCGATCAGGATACGCGTTGCGATCAGGATACGGCATGCCAGAACGGGGTCCCAACGACAGGGGTGGACGGGGAGGCGAAATCGCGGGCGTTCATCAGCCCGGCTTCATAAGCGGTGCGGCCGGCCTCGATGCCGAGGCGGAAGGCATTGGCCATTGCGACGGGATCGGCGGCTTTTGCAATGGCGGTGTTGAGCAGCACGGCGTCATAGCCGAGCTCGAGCGCCTCGGCCGCATGCGACGGCGCACCGATGCCGGCGTCGACCACCAGCGTGATGTCGGGCAGCCGCTCGCGCAGCAGTTTGAGCGCATCGCGGTTGGTGATGCCCTTCGCGCTGCCGATGGGAGCGGCCCATGGCATCACCACCTTGCAGCCGGCATCGACCAGTCGGTTGGCGACCGAGAGATCCTCGGTGCAATAGGGGAACACCTCAAAACCGTCCTTGATCAGGATGGTCGCGGCTTCGACCAGGCCGACCACGTCAGGCTGCAGCGTGTCGTTGTCGGCGATCACTTCGAGCTTGATCCAGCTTGTGCCGAACAATTCGCGCGCGAGCTTTGCGGTCGTCACCGCCTCGCGCACGCTGCGGCAGCCGGCGGTGTTCGGCAGCACGGTGACGTCGAGCTCGCGGATCAGATTCCAGAACGCGTCACCGGTCTTGCCGCCGGCGGATTCGCGCCGCAGCGACACTGTGACGATGTTCGAGCCCGAGGCGCGGATCGCCGCCTGCATGATCGCAGGGGAGGGATACAGCGCGCTGCCGATCAGCAGGCGGGAGGCGAAGGTTTTGCCGTAGAAGGTCACCATGTCGAAGGTGTCTCCTGAAATACAGCTGTCGTCCCGGCGAAGGCCGGGACCCATAACCACAGGACTTCGTTGTGACGGTGCGCGCCGCTCCAAACGCCGCTGTCATCCCCGCGAAGGCGGGGATCCAGTATCCCAGAGGCGGTGCGGCTAGAACCGAGAAGCCGCGGCGTACTGGATCGCCCGGTCAAGCCGGGCGATGACGGCAGAGTGTGGGGCCTTCGCCGGGACGACGTGGGGAGAGAGCGTGCTACCATCCTCACCCTCCCTGCCGCGGCGTGATGATCTCGATCTCGTCGCCGGCCTTGAGGCTCGTCTCGGCCCAGCGGCTTTTCGGCACCACGTCGTAGTTGAGCGCGATCGCGAAATGCGTGCCCTCGTAGTCGAGTTCGGCCAGCAGCGCGTCCACACGCGCCGAACTCACCTCGCGTTGCTCGCCGTTGACGATCAGAAGCATGGGACCATCACCCGCATTGCATCACCTCATTGTCGATCTGGCCGCGCTGGACATATTGCAATGTCAGCTCGGCGAGCGCCGGCGCGATCAGGAAGCCGTGGCGGTAGAGGCCGTTGACGGCGATGCTGTTGCCGCTGATACCGATGCGGGGCAGATTGTCGGGGTAGGCGGGACGAAGACCCGAGCCGAATTCGACGATGCGGGCCTCGCCGAAGGCCGGATGCACGGTATAGGCCGCGCCCAAAAGCTCCAGCGCCGAGCGGACGCTGACGCCGGTGTCCTCGGCTTCGATCGAGGTCGCACCCAGCATGAACAGGCCTTGATCGCGCGGGATCACGTAGAGCGGCCAGCGCGGATGGATCAGCCGCACCGGGCGGGCAAGCTGCACCTCGCTGGTCTCGATCAGGATCATCTCGCCCTTGACGCCGCGCAAGGCAGGCTGCTCGTCGCGCGCACTGATCCCGCGGCAGTCGATCACGATGCCGTCGAGATCGCTGGCTGTGACATCGCTGCCAAACTTGATGGTGCCGCCGGCGGCGCGGATGCGTTCGTGCAGTTTCGGCAGCACACGGCGCGGCTCGACGTGGCCTTCAGTCTCGAAGAACAGGGCGTCGCGGAAGTGGCCTTCCAGCGACGGTTCGAGTTGCGCCAGAGCCGCAGCATCGAGCCGGCGGTGGCCCTCGGTCATGCGGGCAAAGCGCTCAAAATCGTTGCGCTCGCGGGGGTGGGCGACGACGAGGGAACCGTTGAACGGGGTGTCCGGCAATTCGCGCCGCCAGATATGCAGCGAACGCAGGCCGAGGCGGCTGATGATAGGTTCGGAAACTTCCGCCTCGCAATAGGGCGCGAGCATGCCGCCGGCCCAATGGCTGGTGGAATCGGTCATCGCCGCGTCACCGCGCTCGTGCAAGGTCACGGCGTGGCCGGCCTGCGCGAACAGCAGCGCCTGCCACGCGCCTGCGATGCCTGCGCCGATGATGGATACCGGAGAGTCCGGCCGCTTGGTGGTCTGCAACATCCCTGTCCCTTCGCCGGCATGACCCGGATCAGGTTCAAAGGGTCACCGCGGTCCTGGGCCTTCTGACCCATTTAGCGGTATCTCAGCTCCTCCTCGGAGCACCCCTCGGAACGGCTCTAATGTAGGCCAGTGGGCGCTTGTGTCAACGCATACCCACTCGTCATGCCCGGGCCGGTCCCGGGCATCCACGTTCTTGGACGCGGAGACAAAGACGTGGATGGCCGGGGTCATAGGCGAGCGGAAGCGACGCCGTCCTTCGGACGGCTATGCCCGGCCATGACGAGGATTACCGAGCGGGAACCTGCGCCCGGGCGTTACGCAGCCGCTGGGCCAGCTTCCGATGCTGCGGCGCGCCGAACATCGGCTGCGGATTGCCGTTCGGCTCCAGCCAAGCCTGTGCGCTCGTGTCGGCGCTGGCCTGTTGCACCATTTCCTGACGCTGCCGCTTTGCGGCGTAGTAATAGCCGCCTGCATAATAACGAATGGCTCGGGCGTGATCGCCATTGGCTGCGTGATAGGCGCCAGCGAGATATTTTACAGCATAGGTGAGGTTGGTGTTGGGATCGCGCAGGCCTGCGGCATCGCCGGTGTAGCCGAGCCCGCGGGCGGTCGCGAGCTTGATCTGCATCAGCCCGATCGTGCCGCCATGGCCGATCAGGTGCGGCTGGTAGCGGCTCTCGCGCATGATGACGCGATGCACCAGCGCCTCCGGCACGCCATTGGCGCGCGCATGGGCCGCAGCCATCTCGGCATAGTCGGCTTCGCCGGCAAGTACCGCCTGCGGCAACATCAGCCCGGCCGCAACCAGCGCGGCAATGCGTAAAATTTTCATCAGATGCGCCTTGAGAATGTCTTGAGAATATCTTGGGTCCTGAGTGATCTGCGCCCGGCTGCCGTTAGGCCTGCCGAACGCGGCGATGATGTGACCAAACGCCGCCGCTGACGATTTTTGCGGCGCCGAGCCGCCGTTACGACTCAATGCTGCCGTAGGCTTCCCTCGGGTGGAAACCGCAACTCGCGACAGCGAGCTTGTCTATTCGCGCGCAGACGCGAAAGCCACTATCAAAGCACTGCAAATCGGGAGAGGTGCCATGACAAGAACAAACATGGCCAAAACAGACACGGCCAAGGCACATATTGGCGACATCCCCAGGCAGAATCCCTGTGCCCAATGCGGCACGCCGATCCCGCAGCCCGACTGGATCGAGCCGGGCGACGGGCGCATCTCCTATCTCTGGAATTGCCCTGCCTGCGGCTATCGCTTCGAGGCCGTGGCGATCTTTGATTCTGCAGCCGTCGAGCACCCGCCGCTCGCGGCCTGAGGCGCCGGTTACATCGCGATTTCTTTCAGCTCTCCCCGCTTGAGAGAGGTCGGCGCGATGCGCCCGGGGAGGGCTGCGCTCTCACGTACCAGCCATGCGATGAGTTTTGTTGGCGGCGTCGAGGCGGAATGCTCACGTCGGCATCGACGCCACCGCGTTGTGCTGAGAACCGTGCGCTGCAACATGTTCCTGGGTGACCCAGGAACAATCGCCGGCGATTTCCATCTCGCGCATCGCGCGACGAAATTGCCGCACGATACGGAACTGCCAATGATCAAGTCCGTTTTCTCCGCACGAGTTTCTATCGAAGGAGAGGACAAGATGTTGATGAAATCGATCGCGGCCGGCGTCGCCGGGACCGCACTGCTTGCAACCGTTGCGTTTGCGCAATCGCCGACTGCGACCACCGACAAGGCGCCGACCGCATCCACCGTGACGACAACCTCGGCGTCGGGCGAATGGCGTGCATCGAAGATGTCGGGCCTGAAGGTCTACAACGAGTCCAACGAGAACATCGGCTCGGTCAACGATCTCTTGATGGACAAGAGCGGCGCCATCAAGACGGCCGTCATCGGCGTCGGCGGCTTCCTCGGCATGGGCGAGCATCTGGTCGCCGTTCCCTTTGACAAGTTGAAATTCGCCAACGAGGCCATCGCCTACACCGGTACCGGCGCGACCAACCCGCCCGGCCGGCCGGCCGCGCCCACGACGACGACCGGGGCTGCGACCGGCACGGACAAGGCCGCGACGGCCACGTCTGCGTCGAAGTGGTATCCGGACCACGCCGTGTACAACGCGTCCAAGGACGAGCTGAAGAACATGCCCGAGTTCAAGTACTCGGAGTAACGCGGCTCTGAATGCCCAAACGAGGTGCGCCCGGTTTTCACCGGGCGCGCCCTCGTGTCTTTTCCGACCTCGCCCCGCTTGCGGAGTGCTCCGTCATTCTCGGCACCTCGTCGAACTCTTGAAGCGTCGATCGATTCGCGGCGCCGCCGGTCAGGCGCTGCTGCCCTTGAGCCGTTCGTTGCGTCGGCGCAGGCCTTCCATGGTGGCGAGCAGGATGACCGATACCGTCGTCAGAATCACGGCCGCTGCCGTGATGGTCGGGCTGATGTTCTCGCGGATGCCGCTGAACATCTCGCGCGGCAGGGTGCGCTGCTCCGGCCCGGCCATGAACAGCACGATCACCACCTCATCGAAGCTGGTCGCGAAGGCGAACAGCGCACCCGACGCCAGGCCGGGCAGGATCAGCGGCAGGATCACGCGGCGGAACGCGTCGAGCGGCGAGGCGCCGAGTGAGGCGGCGGCGCGCGCCAAATTGGTGTCGAAGCTTTGCAGCGTCGCGCCGACCGTGATCACCACGAAGGGCGTCGCCAGCGCGGTGTGGGCCAGGATCAAGCCAAGGTAACTGCCGGTCAGTCCGATCGGCGCGAAGAAGAAATAGAGACCGACCGCGGTGATGACGCCGGGCACGACGACCGGCGACAGCACGAAAGCCAGCACAAGCGGTTTGAGCCGGCTCTTCCACTGCGCCAGCCCCAGCGCGGCCAGCGTGCCAAGCACCATGGACAGCAGGGTCGAGGCGACGCCTATAATCATGCTGTTCTTCAGCGACGTCATCCAGCGCGGCGAATTGATGAAGTCGTCGTACCAGCGCAAGGAGAGCCCGGGCAGCGGATAGGTCAGGTAGGAACCCGAGCTGAAGGACAGCGGCATGATCGCCAGGATTGGCGCGATCAGGAAGATGAACACCAGCGTGGCGATAACGATGGTCGCGGTCCACGCGATGCGCTGGCTGGGCGTGCGGAGGGAGGAATTATCGCTCAATTCTTCATTCCTCCCGTGACCTGCTGTCCCTGCACCAGCTTTCCGTAGACGAGAGCAAGCAGAAGAGTGAGCAGCAGCAGCACCGCACCCAACGCCGAGGCAAGGCCCCAGTTGGCCGTCTCGGTCGTGTAGAGCGCAATGAAGTAGCTGATCATCTGATCGGCGGCGCCGCCGACGAGTGCCGGCGTGATGTAGTAGCCGAGCGCCAGGATGAAGACGAGCAGGCTTCCCGCGCCGATACCGGGCAAGGTCTGAGGCAGGTAGATCCGCAGGAAGGCGGCGAGCGGCGGCGCACCGAGCGAGGCGGCGGCACGCATGTAGGCAGGCGAGATGGCCTTCATGCTGCTGTACAGCGGCAGGATCATGAACGGCAGGAGGACGTGGGTCATCGCCACGCAGACACCGAAGCGGTTGTAGATCAGGCGCAACGGCTCGTCGATGATGCCAAGCCAGTGCAGGCTGTCGTTCACGACGCCCCTGCTCTGCAACAGCACGATCCAGGCGCAGGTGCGGACCAGAAGCGAAGTCCAGAACGGCAGCAGGACGAAGATCATCAGCAGATTCGACCGGCCCGGCGGCAGCGTCGCCAGGAGGTAAGCAACCGGGAAGCCGAGGATCAGGCAGAGCACCGTGACGCTGAGGCTGATGATGAAGGTGCGGGTGAAGACGTTGCGGTAGATCGCCTGGTCCGGCGCGGCCGCGACGATCGCGCCGTCTGCGTTCCGGGTGAGATCGAGCGCCGCCAGCAGATAAAAGCCCGTCACCGGGCCACTGGCGTCCTTGATCGTCGTCCAGGTGGTGCGTTCGCGCCAGGCCGGGTTGATCTTGCCCAGCGTCTCCTTGGCCGTGCCGGGCTCCGGCGCCGCCTTCAGATTACGTGCCGTGCTGGTCAGGATCGTGCGGAAGCCGTTCAGTGCGTAGTTGAGCCGCTTGGCCGCAATCGCCATGGTGCCGGAGGCGCGCGCCGCCAGGATGTCGCTTGCCAGCGCCGCATAAGCCTTCTCGTCCGGCAGGTCTTTGCCGTCCCAGTCGGCGAGAGCAACGACGGTCTGGGGCAGGACCTGACGCACCTCGCGGTCGTCGACAGAGCGCCACAGCATGCCGGCGATAGGGCCTGCGAAAGTGAAGAGCAGAAACAGCAGAAGCGGCAGCACCAGTGCCAATGCCTTGAGCTGGCGCGCGCGCTCCGCCCGCCTCAATCGGCGCTTGAGCGGCACCTCGATCTGCGCATCGGCGCCGGTCAGGAATGCGGCTGTCATGGGTTGAGCCTCTTTGACCGGAAATCCCTCGCCACTTCAGGAAAGGGGTGGGGCACAGGCGAGGAGGTGTCGATCCTCTGCCTGTGCCGTACGCCGATTCGGCAGCGCGCTATTTCGCTGCCCATTTGTTGAAGCGCTCGGTCAGGCGGTCGATGTTCTCGAGCCAGAAGCCGACATTGATCTCGACCGCGTTCTTGATGTTATCAGGCGCAGTCGGCAAGTCCTTCAGAACGGTCGGCTGGATCAGGGCGGCGGCGTCCTTGTTCGAGGTGCCATAAGCAATATTCTCGGACAGCTTGGACTGGTTCTCCGCCTTGCCGGCGAAGTCCAGGAACTTGTAGGCCGCATCCTTGTTCGGGCTGCCCTTCAGGATGACCCAGCTGTCGAGGGTGAAGAGCGCCCCGTCCCACACCATGCCGAAATTCTTCTTCTCTTTCTTGTTCGCGGTGTCGATGCGGCCATTGTAGACCGAGGTCATCGCCACCTCGCCGGAGGCGAGCAGTTGCGGCGGCTGGGCGCCGGCCTTCCACCAGACGAGGTCGCCCTTGATGGTGTCGAGCTTCTTGAACGCGCGCTCGATGCCCTCGTCGGTCGCCAGCACCTTGTAGACGTCCTTCGGCGCGACGCCGTCGGCGATGAGGGCGATCTCCAGCGTGGTCTTCGGACCCTGGCGCAGGGCGCGCTTGCCCGGAATCTTCTTGGTGTCGAAGAAGTCGGCCCAGCCCGCAGGCGCCTCCTTCAGCTTGTCCTTGTCGTAGCCGAGAACGAAATCGTACACGATGGCGCCGACGCCGCAGGGATTGACCGACGCCGGCATGTAGGCGGCTTCGCCGCCGATCCTGGAATAGTCCAATTTCTCGAACAGGCCTTCCTCGCAGCCGACAGCCAGTTCGTCGCTCTCGACCTGGACGACGTCCCAGGTGGCGGCGCCACCCTGCACCTTGGCGCGCAGCACGCCGATGCCGCCGTCCCAGGACTCGTCGTTCATGGGAATGCCGGCCGCCTTCTTGAACGGCTCAAAATAGACCTTCTTCTGGGCATCCTGATACGCGCCGCCCCAGGATACGACGGTGAGGTCACGCGCCTGTGCGACCGTCGCCAGCGCGGCGCTGGCAGCGAGCGCCGCGGCGAAACCCAGAGCAATCTTGCCAATCTTGCGCTTCAGCATGGTCTTTGTTCCTTCTTCATGTGAGTTGCGTTGAGGTGGATCGATGCCGATCCCTTGCGTGGCAAAAGGCTGCGGGTTGGATCAGACGGGATCGAGGGCCAGGCAGTCCTCGGGCTGGAAGGTGATGAACACGCTTTCGCCATGTCTCAGGCTGCCATGCGCGTCCGGCTGAAGCTTGACAATGAACTCCCCGTTGCCGGCGACATCGAGCACGGCCAGCGCATGGTCGCCGAGATAGATGGTGTTCTGCACCCTGGCCGGCAGGCGGTTCGGTCCGTCGCTGGAGGTGCCGTCCAGGATAATGGAGATCCGCTCCGGCCGCACCGACAGGGAAGTCGATGCGCCCGCGCCTGATACGTTGACCGCCCGTGCGGTAACGGCGCCGCCATCAGGCAGCACGACGCGGCAATATTCCTTCTCGACCGTCTCGACGGTGCCGGTCAGCACATTGTTCTCGCCGATGAAGTGGGCGACGAAGCTGTTCACCGGATGCTCGTAAAGCGCGTCGGGCGTGTCGATCTGCTGCACAATGCCGTCGTTGAACACGGCGATGCGGTCCGACATGGTGAGCGCTTCGCTCTGATCGTGGGTGACGTAGACGACGGTGATGCCCATCGTCTCGTGCAGTTGCTTGATCTCCAGTTGCATCTGCTCCCGCAGGCGCTTGTCCAGGGCTCCCAGGGGTTCGTCCATCAGCACGAGCTGCGGGTTGAAAACCAGTGCGCGGGCCAGCGCCACGCGTTGCTGCTGACCGCCGGACAGCTGCCCGGGCCGCCGATGCGCCAGGGTGTCCATCTTAATCATGCGCAGCGCCGCCCTGACGCGCTCTTGCGCTTCCGCCTTGTTGATTTTGCGAACGGATAGCGGGAAGGCGATATTCTCCGCGATCGTCAGATGCGGAAACAAAGCATAGTTCTGGAACACCATGCCGATGTCGCGCTTATGCGGCGGCATGTTCTTGATCGGCCGGTCAGCGAGGTAGATCTCGCCATGGGTCGGAACCTCGAAGCCGGCCAGCATCATCAGCGTGGTCGTCTTGCCCGAGCCCGACGGGCCGAGCAGGGTGATGAACTCGCCCTTCCTGATGTCGAGATCGAGGTTCTTCACCACGAGGTGCTCGCCATCATAGGTTTTCTGAATGCCGGAAAAGCGCACCAGCGCCGGCGCAGGCGTGACCATGCCGGCTTCCATGTTGTCCTCGCGTTATCAGCTACAGTGCTGTCGGCACCTCTCCGAAGAACAGCTTAGCATCCTCCGACGAGAATGCCAGCGGCGCAAGCGACGCGCGCCCGGTGAGTGAAAGCGCGCTACATCCCCGATAGCTTCGTCACGAACACGTTCAGCGTGCCGCCGGCCTCCGCGACCACGCGCAGCGTCTTTGCGTCGAAGGCGATGTCGGCGAGCGTCAAACTGCTGATATTGGCCTCGACCTTGAGGCCGTCCTCGCTCTTCTGGAAGTCGGCGATCGCGGCCGCGATCTTCTCGCGGGCGTTGGCCGCGATCGGCTTCAGATCGAGCGTCACTTTCTGCACCAGCGCCTGCTGCATCTGCGGCACCACCGCGCGCGCGGCGGCCCCTAGCAGGCCGAAGGCCGCTTCGGATTCCACCGCGAGCTGGATGTCGGCGAGGCGCAGCGTCTGCTGGGTTTGGTCGAGCATCGGCCGGCCCCAGATGTGCACGGTCGCCTCCGCGCCGAGGCCGAGCCAGCTTTTCTTCTCCTTGGCGCGCACCAACAGCGAGATCAGCAGCCGGTCGCCGGACGGGACAACGTTGACGCTCTTCACGGTGACGTCGACCGGGCCGGAGCCGTCCTCGGGGTAGGTGTGGCCGACCATTTGCGCGGCGATCAGCTTGTTGATCTCGGTGAAGGGCACGTCGATCGGCACGCCGATGTTCACGCCGGTGCCGGTCGGCGGCACGATCGAGATCTTGTCGGGGAACGGGCAGTCCGGCTTGGTTGCCGTCGTCGTGACGCGGGTCTCCGCTTCCAGGCCGAGCAGCAGCGTGACGGCCTTCGCGTCGACACGCGGCTGCGCGGCGATCGCCCGCACCGGCTTCATCTCGAGCCAGAGCGGCGGCAGGGAGGCCGAAGATCCCGTGCCTTGCAGCGGGATCGAACGGCAAGCCTTGGCCCATTGCACCTTTGCATTCTCCCGCAGAGAGGGATCGTTGCGGATGCGTTCGGAGGCAGCGTTGAGTTGCTCGCCCACCGTCTTGTCGATCAGCGGCTTCACCTGCGCCGGCACGTTGACCTTGGCGCCGGCGACCGAGAGGTTGGTGTCGCCGAGATTGACCTGGGCGCCAAGATTGGGCTCCAGGTGCCAGTTCGCCGCGAGCTTCGGGCGCGAGGTGACGACCACGTTGCCATTGATCTCGGCGCTGGCATTCAAATTCTTGATGTTGACCGCGCCGATCTGTTTGGCGGCATTGCCGCCGAGCACGTTGCCGAGCGCCTCGCCGAGCGCGCCGGTAGCCTTCGACGACAGCGATCCCGTCACGTTCAGCTTGCCGGTGAGCGGTGTCGACAGCGTCAGCACGTCCTTGTCGCCGACGGCGGACATCGGACCACGCGCGGCCGTCCAGCCGATGTCGGCGTTCTGCAGGATCTGCGAGATCGGATTGTCGGCCTTGCCGGCGAAATTGCGCGGCGCGGCCCTCTCGGCCTGGTCGCGGATCGCCGACAGCGCGATCGACACCGGGGCCACCACGATCGAGCTCTTGGCGACCGGGGGCAGCGGCGGCAGCTGCGCGACCGGCGGCGCGGAATTCGCCGCAGGCGGCGACAGCCAGTCCATCGCCTTCAGGCTGATGAAAAACGACGCCGCGATCACGACAACGGCGATCAGGACAGTCTTCAAGTTCAACGTCAGACGCATCAATCCCCCAGGCCGCCCGGTGGATTCTACAGGGCGGGAGAAGAGGGCGCTAGAGCGCATGGATGGGGTGGAATTGGGGCGAATGGGTTAACGGCTGCGACCTCGCCGTTGCCGCGCGTTGAAACCGTCATCGCGTGGCCCGCCTCGGCCTGCGGACCGCTCTCACATTGCCGCGACTGCCGCCACCGCAGAAGAAGCGATCGCCGCCATCGGACTCCAATCCTGAGACCATGGTTCCGGCGGGCAGCTCGAGCTGCTCCAGCACCTTGCCCGTATCGGGGTCGATCCGTCGCACGTCACTTTCTTCGCCCTCCCAGGTGCCATGCCAGAGTTCACCGTCCACCCAGGTCACGCCGGTCACGAAGCGCTTGCTCTCGATGGTGCGAAGAATCGTCCCCGTTTCCGGATCGACCTGATGAATCTTCCGCTCGCGATATTGACCGACCCAGAGCGAGCCCTCGGCCCAGGCAAGTCCGGAGTCGCCACCACCGCCCGGCGCCGGGATTGTGTCGAGCACCTTTCCGGTCGCGGCATCGATCTTCTGGATGCGATCCTCGGCGATCTGGAACAGGTGCTTGCCATCGTACGCCGTTCCTGCATGCGCGGCGACATCGAGGGAGCGTGCGATCCTGCCGCTTGCCGGATCGACCGCGTTCAACTTGTCGCCGGATGCGAACCAGACATAGGTGCCGTCATAGGTGACGCCATGCACGGCTTCGACGCCTGCAAAAGGCCCGTACTCCTGGATGATTTCGGCGGCTGAACGTTTCATCTGCTCGATCCCTGTGAGGTGATCTACCTTACGTCTTCAGGAGCGGTCCGGGGAGTAACAAGCCTGTCGGGAAACCCGGGACAGGCGGGGTCATCCAGCGGCGCGCCCGCCCGTGTCCGAACGACTGCGCCTTGTTCGATCTGGCCAATTCCTCAAGCGCCCGCTGCACCGTGCGCGGGCTCATGCCAAGCGTGAGTGCGAGCGCCGAGCTCGACCACGGCTCGCCATCGGAGAGGAAGGCAAGGACATCGGCGTGCTTCTCCTCGACCGGCCGCGCCAGCACGATGACGTCGCGCGTCTTCCGCGGCGCCAGCACAAAACCCTGCTTCGTCGCACTGACATCGGCCAGCGGTTTGAGCTGGGTGCGGAGCCGCCCGATCTCGACCCGCAACCGCGCGCGGTGGGATTCATCGACGTGCTTCGCTCGAAACGCACCGGCGATCAGCGTCTCTCGCGGGACATCCGCGGGCCATGCTTGCGACAGAAGACGGGCGAGCGCGAACAGCACCGGCCGCGTTCCGAGCGACACGACCACGCCTCGCCTGCGCACGACATGATGGAAGGTGTCCAGGACGAGCGCTGTCGACGTCGCCAGTCTTTCGACCTCCCCAAGCAACAACGGGTGTTCGCTGCCGCGCGAGATCAGGCGCGCCGCGGGCGTGTCGAGGATGAGGTTCGTGCTGCGGACTTCCGCCGCCAGTGCCGGGATTCCGGCCAGCCGTGCTGCCTTGGCCGCGCGGTCGAGCGCCGCGCGCGCGGCTTCCGTCCTGAGCCGCCTGATCGCAATTCCCGCGACCACCAGCTCGCGGATCACCTGAGACGCAGGCGGAAGCGATGCGGTGCTGACCTCGGCGAGCGTGCCCTCTGCCTCGTCGACGCGTCCGACGAGGAGAAGACGGCGCGCCTCGATGTGGCCCGCATGCGCGGCATTGGCGAGATCGCCATGCTTTTCGAGCGTCGCCCGCGCCGCCGCGAGCGTTTTCACCGGCCAGTTCAAATCGCGCGAGACGAGCGCGATCTCGGCCTCGGCCACCACGCACCTTGCGCGCGCCACCGCCTCTCTCGGACCGAAGGCGCGTGCAGCACTCCGCAGCAGCGTCTTCGCCTTCGCGAGATCGCCGAGCTGTGCCATCGCGATCCCGCGCAGTGCGAGCGAAGGCGCATCGTTGCGCAAGGCGACACGGTTCAATGCGCCGAGCGGATCGCCGGCTTCGAGCGCACGCGCCGCGGCCGTGATCAGCGACTCCATTCAAATCCCGCCACACTTGTTACTCCCACCGCGCAACCGTCCGGTGCCAGAAATAGTCCACGACCGACAATGTGCGGTGAGGGGCGAGCGGTTCCGCGTCTGTCATAGCCGGACGCAGAACGACCGTCCAAGCAAGAGGTTTGGAGAGCCATGATGACATCAGTCGAGAACGCAGGAACTAACGGACAGCCCGCCATGCAAACTCCGCCGGTGGTATCGCCGCAGGACTGGGAGGCAGCCCGTCAGCAACTGCTCGTGAAGGAAAAGGCGCATACGCGAGCCCGCGACGCCCTGGCCGCCGAGCGCCGGCGCATGCCGTGGATGGCGGTGGACAAAACCTATGCGTTCGAGGGGCCCGGCGGCAAGGTCAGTCTGCTCGATCTGTTCCAGGGCCGGCGGCAGCTGATCGTCTACCGGGCCTTTTTCGAGCCGGGCGTGTTCGGCTGGCCCGATCATGCGTGCCGCGGCTGCTCGATGGTGGCCGATCAGGTCGCCCATGTCGCCCATTTGAACGCCCGCGACACCACGCTCGTGTTCGCCTCGCGCGCGCCGCAGGCCGACATCGCGCGGCTGAAGAAGCGGATGGGCTGGACCATGCCGTGGGTCACCATCACGGACAGCTTCGATGCCGATTTCGGCGTCGACGAATGGCACGGAACGAACGTGTTCTACCGCGACGGCGATCGCGTCTTCCGCACCTATTTCGTCAAGAGCCGCGGCGACGAGCAGATGGGCGGCACCTGGAACTACCTCGACATCACGCCGCTCGGCCGGCAGGAGGTCTGGGAGGACTCGCCGAAAGGCTATCCGCAGACGCCGACCTACAAATGGTGGAACTGGCACGACAGCTACGTCGAGGGCGCCGCGCCCGACAAGAAGTGGGTCGAGGTATCGACCGCCGGAGAGAAGGCGCTGCGCGAGGCGGGCGGATGAGCGACACCTGTCCGGTGAGCGCGGCCGCGGGCGCCAGCCGTGATGGCGTCGTGGCCGCGCGCCACCTCGCCAGGTGGCTCGGCCTTGCGGCCACGCCGACCTTCGCGATCATGGCCCTGCTGACGGCCGCGCTCGGCGGCGACGCGGCCGACATGCTCTGCTCCGCCGGCCGCGGCTCTTTGCTGGGCGGGATGGTCCCTATGTATCTCCTGATGAGCGCGTTCCATGCATCGGCGTGGCTGAGGCTGATCTCGGAACGGCGGGGCGCAACGCACCTGTAAGCGCTGGTGCAAATGAACGGCTCCGGCGTCGCCGGGGCCGCGTGCCCGCCTCGTCCTTCGAGACGCCCGCTTTGGCGGCTCCTCAGGATGAGGCTCAACGGGCACCTGGCGGTTGGGGTAGACATTGCGAAGTGGAGGGCTCTCTTCCAAGAATCGGAGCCGCGCACTCTGTCCTCATTCTGAGGAGCCCGCCGGAGGCGGGCGTCTCGAAGGATGATGCGATCCGCGCTTTGCCAATTCATGGAGCTCGGCAAAGTCGCCGCGCATGAAGGCTTCCTTCTTGGCCCGGCTCCATTTCTTGAGCTTACGTTCGCATTCGATCGCATCAGCGATGCGATCGAACCATTGCGAGAAGACCAGCGTCACCGGCCTGCGCGACTTGGTATAGCCGGCGAACGTGCCGGCATTGTGTTGCGCGATCCTGATTTCGAGCTCGGTGCGCGTCGTTCCGATGTAGTAGCTGCCATCGGCGCATCTGAGAATGTAGAGGTACGCACCCTCGGTCATCGTGCCCGCCCCATCCTTCGAGACGCGCGCAAGAGCGCGCTCCTCAGGATGAGGCTAACTGGCATAGGTGCGTTTGTGCAAGCACTGCGTGTGAAGGCGTTTACGGGCTGCTCGGCTCCGCAGCCGCGCGTTCAGCCCTCATCCTGAGGAGCCTGCCGAAGGCAGGCGTCTCGAAGGACGGCCAGAATCACCGGCGCAACGAGAACGGCCTCCGCATTGCGGGGGTCTCGCGTCTCAGTGCTGTCGCAATTCCTACGGCTGCTCCGAGACCGATTGCAGATAAGCAACCACCTTGCCTGCCTCCTCGGATGAGAGGCCGCCATACGGCTGCATCTTGTTGCCCGACACGACCTCGTCCGGCTTGACGATGAACCTCGTGAGCTTGTCCTGGTCCCAGACCAAGTCCGCATCCTTCATGGCGGGAGAATAGTTGTAGTTCGGCAGCGAGCCTGCCTTGCGTCCGACGATCTTGCTGAGGTTGGGACCCAGCCGATTGTCGCCTTCCTTCACGGAGTGGCAGGTGCGGCAGGAATTGTTGAAGGCTTGTCGGGCCGCGTCGTCGCTCGCCGGCTGCTGCGCGAGAGAAGAGGGCGCAGCGATGAGCCAAAACATTGCTGCGGCGCTCGCAATCAAGCGCGGCCATTGGCTTTGCGACGTTTGCCGGACCGACTGCATCTGCGCCTCCGTGATGATGCGCTCGTGCGTCTCAAAGCGCGGGCGCCCGGAGAGCACCATGCAAACGAAAACAGCCCCGGAGGGTTCCGGGGCCGTTTGCGTCACAATGTCCTGTCGCTTAGCGCGTTAAGCTGCCGAGATCCGCCCGGCGCTCCGTCATCGGCAACACGATCACCTTGGTGCCGACGTTGACGCGGGAGTAGAGGTCGGAGACGTCTTCATTGGTCAGGCGGATACAGCCGGAGGAGACGTGCTTGCCGATGGTGTCGGGAGCGTTGGTGCCGTGGATACGGTAGATGGTACCGCCGAGATACATGGCGCGGGCCCCTAACGGGTTGCCGGGGCCGCCGGCCATGTGGCGCGGCAGATAGGGCTGGCGGGCGATCATCTCCGGCGGCGGGGTCCAGTCCGGCCACTCGGCCTTCCTGGTCACCGATTGGGTGCCGGACCAGGTGAAGCCGTCACGGCCGACGCCGATGCCGTAGCGAACGGCCTGGCCGCCTCCCAGCACGTAATAAAGATACGTGTTCGGCGTATCGATGATGATGGTGCCCGGCGCCTCGCGCGTCGCATAGGCGACGATCTGGCGGCGGAAGCGGGCCGGCATCTCGACCGCGTCCTGATCCTCGGACGGTGCGGCCTGGTAAGGCGTCGCCTGATAGGGCTGGTATGGCTGCGGCGCGGCGATCGGCGGCAGCGGCTGAAAGAAGGGGAAGAGCTGCACGGGCGCGGCCTTGGCCGGGGCGGCGAATGCGATTGCGGTCACAGCCACTGCGCTCAAAGCGACGGCGCGCGAATAATTCTTGAACGTGCCCAGATTGAACATTTGATCGCCCCTGTTTGCTCGGTGTTTTTGCTCACCGCGGCACCGCTTGCGGTGCTCTGTTGGCTAGATCACTAACGGCAAAAGGTTTCGGGACGTTTGCACGGAAAACCGAAAACGGTTTCATGGCGGCAACGATTGTTTCATGACAGTTTCGTGGCCCGGCCAGCCCATTAACGAACAAAACAGCCCGTCGACACTTCTGTGACGTCACACGCCTGAAATATCCGTGGTTGATGGTCGAAAGCCGAGAATCATCAAACTCTCGGGATTTCCCCATGCGGGTATTAATCGCGACTGACGCCTGGCATCCGCAGGTTAACGGTGTGGTGCGCACGCTGACCTCGCTGGCCAATGCCGCCAAGGCGCTGGACGTCGAGATTGAATTCCTGACGCCCGACGGCTTTCCGTCATGGCCGCTGCCGACTTATCCGGGCCTGCGCATCGCGCTGCCCAACGCTAAAGAGATCGCGCGGCGGATCGAGAAGGCTGCGCCGGAAGCCCTGCACATCGCGACCGAAGGGCCGATCGGCTGGGCCGCGCGGGCCTATTGCCGCCGCAATCGCCTCGCCTTCAGCACCTCCTACACCACGCGCTTTCCCGAATATGTTTCGGTACGCACCGGCATTCCTGCCGCCGTCGGCTATGCCGTGCTGCGCCACTTCCACGATGCCGCCGCCATGACCATGGTGGCGACGCCGTCGCTGCGGCAGGAGCTCTCCGAGCGCGGCTTCAAGCGGCTCGGCTTCTGGACCCGCGGCGTCGACACCGAGCTGTTCCATCCCGATGCTCCTGCAAGACTCGATCTGCCGCGGCCGTTCTTCATGACGATGGGGCGCGTAGCGGTGGAGAAGAATCTCGAGGCATTCCTCTCGCTCGATCTGCCCGGCACCAAGGTCGTCATCGGCGACGGCCCGCAGAGGGCGCTGCTCGAAAAGAAATATCCGGCCGCCGTCTTCCTCGGCGAGAAGAAGGGCGCGGACCTCACCGCCCATCTCGCTGCCGCCGACGTGTTCGTGTTTCCGAGCCTGACCGACACCTTCGGCGTGGTGCAGCTCGAGGCACTCGCCTGCGGCACGCCGGTTGCGGCGTTTCCGGTGACAGGACCCAAGGACGTCATTGCCGATCACCCGATCGGCGCGATCGATCACGATTTGCGTACGGCGTGCTTGCGCGCGCTCACGATGTCGCGCGAGACCTGCCGCAACTTCGCGCTGGAGCGTTCCTGGGAGAACAGCGCGCGCCAGTTCGTCGGCAATCTTACGTCACTTCAGCCCAGCCGCATCCTGCGCGCCTCGCCGGTCATGGCGCGGCGGCCGGTGCGCGGTTGATCTTTACTTTGACCCACAGCGAGAACCTCAGAGATGGCTAAGATCATGAACCTTGACGGCACCCAGCAGCTTGACCTCACCCGCGGCACGGTGGAGCAGGCCTATGACCGCTGGGCGCCGGTCTACGACCTCGTATTCGGCGGGGTGTTCGCCAAGGGCCGGCAGGCGGCGATCGCGGCCACCAACAAGATCGGCGGCCGCGTGCTCGAGGTCGGCGTCGGCACCGGCATCTCGCTGCCGATGTACGCGCCCCACCTGCGCATCTTCGGCACCGACATTTCGGAAGCGATGCTGGACAAGGCGCGCCAGCGCGTCACCGAGGGCAAGCTGAAAAACGTCGAGGGCCTCGCGGTGATGGACGCCGAGAAGCTCGAATTTCCCGAAAATTCCTTCGACGTCGTGATGGCGCAATATGTCGTCACTGCGGTGCCAAATCCGGAAAAGGCACTCGACGAATTCGCGCGGGTGCTGCGTCCTGGCGGCGAGCTGATCATCCTCACTCGCGTCAGCGCCGATGCCGGCATGCGCCGCTTCATTGAGCAGAAGCTCCAGCCGGTGGTGCGTCCGCTCGGCTTCCGCACCGCCGAGTTCGCCTGGTCGCGCTATGCGAAGTGGCTCGCCGGCGCCAACGGCATCGAGCTCGCCGAGCGCCGCCTTATTCCGCCGCTCGGTCATTTCTCGCTGGTCCGCTTCCGCAAGCTCGACGTCGCCAAGGCGGCGTGAGCTTGTTGCTCCTCATGGTGAGGAGCGCGCTCTTGCGCGCGTCTCCCGGACGACGCTTCGCATCGCTCGGAGAACCATGAAGGCCCGTCTATCGCCAGTTGGGCCTCGCCCTTCGAGACGCTTGCTTCGCAAGCTCCTCAGGGTGAGGGGACAAAGTAGCCCGTGCGTCATCGCGCCGCTGCACATCGTCACATGACAAAATGATGATGTCACATGGCGTACATCGAATCTCTGTAAATCCCGTACCCGAAAGCATTTTGGGGGAGAGCATGATCAAGAATTATCTCGAGCAGCTGCGGATCCAGCGTTGGGACGACCATCGCTATTATCACCACAGCCGCATCAATCAGAGCCTGCACTTCGTCAGCGCGCTGAGCTTCCTGTTCGCCTATGTCTGGCTGTTCGTCGATCCCATGATCTCGGCGCTGGTCGGCTGGCTGGTCTCGATGACTTCGCGCCAGGCCGGTCACTTCTTCTTCGAGCCGCACGGCTACGACCACATCAACCAGGCGACGCACGAGCACAAGGAAGAGATCAAGGTCGGCTACAACCTTCAGCGCAAGGTGGTGCTGATGTCGATCTGGGCGGCATCGCCGCTGGTGCTGTTCGCCGATCCCTCGCTGTTCGGCCTGTTCAAGCCCTGGGCCGGCGCCGCCGACTTCATGCGGCAGGTCGCCAAGATCTGGCTCGCGGTCGGCATCGGCGGCCTCTTGTTCCGCACCGTGCACCTGTTCTTCATCCGCGACGTCGAGACCGGCCTCGTCTGGATGACCAAGATCCTGACCGATCCCTTCCATGACCTGATGCTCTATCGCAACGCTCCGCTGGCGCTGATGCGGGGCGAACTGATGGATCCCGGCCTGCACCTCAACCCCGAGCACACGCTGGGCTTGCTCGGCGAGCCCACGCTGGAAGAGCAGCACGCCTGAGCGCGCGGCATACATCCAGCACTCCGATGTCTGATGGTTGCGTCATGCCCGGCCTCGTGCCGGGCATCCACGTCTTAGAACTGTCCCGCGGAGACGCGTGGATGGCCGGGACAAGCCCGGCCATGACGGAGTTGGAGAGATCAGCCTCAGCGTCTAAAACGCTTGGCCAGCATCTCTTGCAAAATCTGCCGCTTGATGCGCTTGTTGGTGAGCGCGGCATCGTGCCACCAGAAGCCATCGGCTTTCATCTTCTCCGCGGCGCGGACGAAGCGGTCGGCGACTTCGGCGAAGTCGGCGTCGGTGTAGTTCAAGCTGAAGATCAGCCGCCCAGTGCCGACCCAGCTCAGCGACAGGCCTTCGGCGCGCAAATAATATTGCAGCATCCAGTTGTAGCGGGACGGCTCGGTGTACTTCACCGTCCAGATCGACGACAGATTGGCGACCTGCACCGGCAGGCCGGCACCCTCCAGCATCTGGTTGAGCTTTTGCGCGCGGCCGTTCCAGGTTTCGTCCAGATGGTCATAGACGGCGCGGAAGTTGGGGCTGGCGAGCCGGCTCAAAAACTCGTCCATCGCCGTCATGACGTAGGGGTGCGAGTTGAAGGTGCCGCGGGCGAAGCAGACGTCGGCGGGGCGGTCGTCGCGGAAGCGCCGCATCAGCTGCTTTTTGCCGCAGACCACGCCGACCGGCAGGCCGCCGGCGAGGCTCTTGCCGTAGGTCACCATGTCGGCGCGCACGCCGAAATATTCCTGGGCGCCGCTAGCAGCAAGGCGGAAGCCGACGAAGACCTCGTCGAAGATCAGCACGATGCCGCGCGCGGTGCAGACCTCGCGCAGCTTTTTCAGCCATTCGGTGTAAGCTTGGCGGTCGAAATTGCCGCCGCGGGACGAGTCGACCAGCGCGGAATCGCCGGGTGCGTTGGCGTTCGGATGCAGCGCCTGGAGCGGATTGACCAGCACGCAGGCGATGTCGCGGCGCGTACGCAGCACCTGCAGCGTCTTCTCGGACATTTCGGCGAGGGTGTAGGTTTCGTGCGCGGGAATTGGGTTGCCGACACCGGGCTGCACGTCGCCCCACCAGCCGTGATAGGCGCCGGCGAAACGAACCAGATGCGTGCGCTTGGTGTGGTAGCGCGCCAGCCGCACCGCCTGCATGACGGCTTCGGTGCCGGACATGTGGAAGGAGACTTCGTCGAGGCCCGAGATCTGGCAGAGCCGCGTCACGTTCTCGAGGATGACGGGATGGTAGGGGCCGAGCACGGGGCCGAGCGCATGCGCGCGCTTCTCGGATCCCTCGATGCACTCCTTGTAGAAGTCGTTGCCGAAGATGTTGACGCCGTAGGAGCCGGTGAGGTCGTAGGAGACGTTGCCGTCGACATCCCTAACGGTGACGCCGCTCGAGGACTCCATGAAGGTCGAGGTGCCCAGATTTTCACGGACCAGGCGCGAGAACTGGAACGGCACGCGGTAGGTCTCGGTGAAGTGCAGGTCGGAGATCTTCTCCGCCGCTTCCCTGGTCATCGTGCGGCCCTTGGGGTAGCGCTCGGCGTAGAGGGCGGCGAGGCGGAAGAAGGCATCCTTGCGCTGCATCACCACGTTCGGCGGCGCGCCGTCGCAGCCGAAGTATTCATCACCTTCGAACTCGTAGAACGGGACCAGCCGCGCCACCCGGCGCGACATCTTGGAGTGCCCGGAGAGCGAGCGGTGCTTGGCGCGGGACAGTTCGATCCGCGCCTTGAGCTTCGGGAGGGCGGCGGCAGCGGACGCTGCGGCGGCCACGGACAAAGAGAGAATCGGGAGTGTCGTTTCCATGACAACAAGCGCTAACCTTGCGAGCTGACAGATTCATGACAGTCAAAGCCCTGATCGCCTCTTTCACCCAGCAGGAAGACCTCAACTTCCTGTTGACCAACCGCATCCCCCGCGCCGCGCTGACCCGCTTCATGGGCTGGTTCTCCAAGATCGAGAACCCGCTCGTTCGGGACGGCTCGATCGCGCTGTGGAAGCTGTTCTCCGACCTCGACCTGTCGGAAGCGCGCAAGAGCCACTTCAAGAGCCTGCACGACTGCTTCACCCGGGAGCTGAAGCCGGGCCTGCGGCCCTTTGATTCCGACGCTTCCATTGTCGCCAGCCCCTCGGACGGCATCGTCGGCGCCCACGGCCGGATTGCTGACACCGAGCTGTTCCAGGTGAAGGGCGCGCCCTATTCGCTGCTCGACCTCGTCGGCGATTCCGCCCTTGTCGACCAGCACCGCAACGGCTGCTTTCTTACGCTGCGGCTGACCTCGAGCATGTATCACCGCTTCCACGCGCCCTATGACGCGCATATCGAGCGCGTGACGCTGATCCATGGCGACGTCTGGAACGTCAACCCGATCGCGCTGAAGCGGGTCGAGCGCTTGTTCTGCAAGAACGAGCGCGCGGTGATCCGCACGCATCTGTCGACCGGCGAGGCCGTGACGCTGGTGCCGGTTGCTGCGATCCTGGTCGCGAGCATCCGCCTGCACTTTCTGGACATGGTGCTGAACGCGCAGACCAGGGGGCCGGTCAACTTCCCCTGCGACGTCAACGTGGCCAAGGGCGAGGAGCTCGGCTGGTTCGAGCACGGCTCGACCATCATCATCCTCGCGCCCGGCGATTTTTCGTTCTGCGACGGCATCGCCGAAGGCACGCGCGTCCGGGCGGGCCAGGCGCTGCTGAGAAGAAACTAGTCTTCATTCCGCCGTCTCGGCCGCCTATATCGTCCGCGGGAACGATTTGATACGGCGAGATTTTTCGATGGCGCGGGCGCCGGTTCTGGCGGCGGGTGGTATTGTGTTGCGGCGTGGTGCGCCACCGCTGATCGCGGTCGTACGCCAGCGCAAGCGCAACGAATGGGTCCTGCCCAAGGGCAAGCTCGACGACGGCGAGACGCCGAAGCAAGCCGCGCATCGCGAGGTGCTGGAGGAGACTGGCCACGACGTCGCCATCCACGAATTCCTGGGTACGCTCGTCTACCAGTCCGGCGGGCGCTCCAAGGCCGTGCACTTCTGGCGGATGGAGGCCGACGGCGGTCCGGTCCGCAAGCTCATGAACGACATCAAGGCGGTCGACTGGCTGACGCTGGAGGATGCAATCGCGCGCCTGTCGCGCGAATATGAGCGCGCCTTCCTGGTGCAGATCGGGCCGATCGCGCTGGCGGCCGCGGGGCTAGCGCCGGCCGACGCTGAACTCGCGTCGCCGCTTGCAAGAGAGGACGTCGACGCGGCCATGCAGACGCTGACACCGGCCGAAGCGGCCTCCGTCGACGAACTGCGCCACGGTCTGTTGCAGAAGGTGAAGGCGTGGCTGCGCGGCGAAGCGTGAGCTGTCTTCACTTCGTCCGGCGTTTGACGGTGCACCCTCGCCCCTTGTGGGAGAGGGTGGATTCGATGCGGAGCATCGAAGCCGGGTGAGGGGTTCTCTCCGCGCGCCAAGCTGTCGATGAGTGTTCGCGGATAGAACCCCTCATCCGGCGCTTCGCGCCACCTTCTCCCACAAGGGGAGAAGGAAGAAAATCACCGCCGCTCCTTCTTCTCCTTCGGAGCCGGCTTGCGCTGTGCCGCGGGGCGCTGCGCGCCGGGCAGGCGCTGCTGCATCCCGCCTGGGCGCTGGAAGCCACCTTGGTGTTGGCCGGCCGGTTGTGCGCCGGGCTGCAACCCCGTGCGCGGCGTCTGCGGCGGCGGCGCTATGCCCGGCTGAGGCGGCGTGACCGCTCCTCCCGGAGTCCGACCGCTGCGCGACGGCTGTGTCGGCTGTGCGCCGCCAGGCTGCGGGCCTGGTCCGGTGGGCGGCGCGCCTGCTGGCTGTCCGGCACCTTGCCGCTGACCCTGACCCGCGCGCGGTGTGCCCGGCTGCACGGCGCCGCCTTGTCCTTGCCGTTGCGGCGGCTGCGCCCCCTGGCGGTTCGGCGTGCCCGGTTGCGGTTGACCCGGACGGTCGTTTTGTCCCGGCTGGCCATTCGGTCGCTGCGGCTGTTGGCCGGGCGGTGTCGTCGGCCGCAATTGTTGCTGTTGCGGCGGCTGGAGCGGACGCGGAATGCGGCTGCTTGCGCCGGGATTGGCGCGGCGGAAGTCGCGCTGTTCGGTGACGATCTGGCGGCCCGTGGTCTGGGCCAGATGCACCTGGCTGACGACGCTGCGGTCGCGCGCGATCTGCTGCGGCGCGATCGTGATCGGCACCGCCGCAAAGCGCAGGCCCCCGGCGCCGCCCGCGCCAGGCCGGATCGCAAAGCCGCTCGCGCCTTGCGTCAGCGCGCCGAGACGCGTGCCGCTGGTGCGGTCGTCGACGTCGATGTGCCCGACCCGGCCGTCGGCGTCGGGATAGAGCTTGATGTTGACGTTAGCGGCGCTGTTCGCGGCCGCGCCCACGGGCACGTCGACGACGCCGGTGGTGCCGCGAATGCCGAGCGTCGCCGTTGGCGTGGTGATCTTCATGTCGCCGGACTTCGCCACGGCTGCGGCGACGAACGCGACCGTGCCCTTGCCGATGTCGACGATCGCCGAATTCTGCTTGCCGCCGTCCTCATAGACGTAATTGTCGATGGTGATCTTGGCGCCGGCGGAGAGGTTGAACGTGGTCGCGTCGTTGAAGGTGATGCCGAGCGAGGAGTTCGAGGAGGTCTGCACGATGTCGTTGAGGTAGATGTCGTCGCGGACTCGCACCGGATAGGAATTTTTGTCGCGGATCACGGTCGCGATGCCCGTCACGGTCGCAACGTTGCCGATCGGCTCGACGGTGGCGGGCTGCGCCTCCGCCGCCGGCGTCGGCGAGGCCGCCGGCGCCGGGGAGGGTGCAGGTGCCGGCTGGGCTTGCGTCTGCGCAAGCTCGATTGCATCCGATGCGGATGCCACGCTCGCGCCGGCCAGCGGCAGCGCCAGCAGCGGGAGCGCGAACACGAAGCGGCGCCATGCCACGATAAAAGCCACGAGGATGTCCCGGTGAGAAACGCGAGGCGAGAGTGCGCAGTTTCAACCGGGGCAGGCTGAACGGCGGATGAACATCTGTTGCGTAAGGGCGATGAACGTTCAAACGGCGCTCTCTCTCCTCGTGGTGAGGAGCGCGCCCTTGCGCGCGCCTAGCGGACGATACTTCGTATCGTCGCGAGAACCATGCAGGCCCCGCTCTCGATCCGGGCCTCGCCCTTCGAGACGCGTGCTGCGCACGCTCCTCAGGGTGAGGGGAGGAAGTGCGGTTGTGGCACCAAGAACGTGGATGCCCGGGACGAGCCCGGGCATGACGTACGATCGTATGCGTCGCTATGTGACGCCCCCTGCGTCAGCTCACGCGCTTCCAGATCTGGCCGCCGCAGAACATGCCGCCGAAGGCGCAGCCCTGCACGCGCATCGCATTCGGCCCCTTCATCGCGATGGTCGAGTCGTAGTTGCGGCCGGAGTCGGGATCGTGGATGCGGCCGCTCCACTTCGAGCCCTCGGGCTTCATGTTGATCAGGATGCGCGCGTTGGTTTTCTCGGCGTAGCCGCAGAGATTGGCGCCGCACTGTTCGACGCGGACATTGCCCTTGTTCTCTTCGGTTGCCCACACGCCGAGCGGCGTGGTCGCGGCTGACGTAGGCGCGGCGGCAACCGGAGCAGGTGCGAGCGCGACTGGCTCAGGCGCAACAGCAGGCGCGACAACGGGCGCAGGCTGCGCCGGGGTATCGAAGCCGACGGCAGGGGCGGCGGCAACGGTCGCGGCCGGAACGGAGGGAGCAGCGACAGCGGCGGCCGGTGCCGTCGCCTGGACGGGGGCCTGCGGTACCGGCTGCTGCTGCACCGGAGCCGGCTGCGCGGTCGTGGTCGGAGCCGGCGTGGTGTCGTCATCGTCCTTGGAGCCGCCAAGGCCGTTGAGATTGATGCTGTTCAGCTTGATCGGCTTGTTCGACAGGCCCGGCGCGACGATGGTGACGCAGTCGAGCGAGGCGCAGTTGCGCGGTGTCTCGATGCGAATGTGCTGGCCTTCGATCTGGAACGAGATCGCGTTGCCGGCATGTGCGACGGCGGTCGACGCAAGGAAGAATGCGGTGGTGGCGATGTAGAGCTTGTTCATGACAATCTCCAAAATTGCGTGGGTCCCGATGACCTGAGGTCGGTGAACGACTGAGCGTGGTTTGACCTTACGCTGGGTGGGGCTGGTGTTCTGTGATGAACATCACAACGGGTCCGCCTTGCCGCGGCTGCTCTCTTTGCTTAGCTCAGGCAAGCACTGGACCTGCGTTGATCCGTGGCGCGCGAAGCCGATCACGGCCTCTGGGGAGTGGAATGGCGCAAGGTCGTTGGAAGCGCGTCGTTCAGATCATGCCGAGCACGATGGCGCCGACGAAGGCCATGGCGAGGTACGCGGTGATAACGCTCAGTCTTCCGACGAACGTCATGACGTTGCTCCCTGGGATCGTTCCCCGCTGTCGCGCTGCTTTGCGGGCAACGGTCATGGTTAACAGAAAGGCTCCTCCCAAAAAAGTCAGCCCCGCTGCCGTTCATTCCCGCGGCGACCCCGGCATGGTTAAGGAAGGCTGAAATCAACACGTTGAAGAGTCTTTAAGTAAATTCACCGAACGTGCGCGCATGACGCGCGGAGTTCGTTTGTATCTCGTCGGCTCCATCGTCCTTGTTTCGCTTGCGGGTTGCGGACGCGGCTTCTTCCAGGCCGAACGTGAACCGTGGCGGGCCGAGGCGGAAGCCGCATGCCTGAAGTCGGGCGCGGTGAAGGAGAGCGCGGACATCGTCCGCATCGAGCCGATCTCCGGCCCCGGCATGTGCGGCGCAGAATTCCCGCTGAAAGTCGCCGCCATCGGCGAAGGCTCCTCGAGCTACGGCTTTGCCGACGAGGATTTGCGTCCGCCCGGAAGTATCGGTAACCAGCCGCGCTGGCCGGTGACACAGCCGCGATCCGGCTACCCGCAACGTCAAAACTATCCCGAGAGCGCCGTGCGCCAGCCGTCGGGTTATGACTATGGCGCGTCATCCGGCCCGGTCTCGCTCAGCGCTCCCGGCGTGACGCCGCAGGAGGACGAGATCGACCTGCCACCCGAAGGCACCGATGCCGCGGGTGCGGCGCGCTACATGAATGCGCCGAGCTATCCGGCAAGGCCGCCGGGCCCGGCGCCTTACTCGCAAGCCCCCGCGCAACAACCGCCGCCGCGCCTCGGTCCTGTTCAGGGCAATGCGGTCACCGCCGTCGGCCCGGTCGCCGTGAAACCGGTCGCGACGCTGGCGTGTCCGATCGTGTCCGAACTCGACCGCTGGTTCGCCGACACCGTGCAGCCGTCGGCGATGCGCTGGTTCGGCACCCGCGTCGTCGAGATCAAGCAGATCTCCGCCTATTCCTGCCGCGGCATGAACGGCAATTCGCATGCCCACATCTCAGAGCACGCCTTCGGAAACGCGCTCGATATCGCAGCCTTCGTGCTCGCCGACGGCCGCCGCGTCACCGTGAAGGACGGCTGGCGCGGCATGCCGGAAGAGCAGGGCTTTTTGCGCGACGTGCAGTCCGGGGCGTGCGCGCATTTCACCACCGTGCTGGCGCCGGGCTCCAACGTCTATCACTACGACCACATCCACGTGGACCTGATGCGCCGCGCCAGCCGCCGCCTGATCTGCCAGCCGGCCGCCGTCTCCGGCGATGAGGTTGCCGGACGCGCGCAGCAGCGCAATCCTTACGCGAGTACGCGCGATCCTTATGTCACGGGATCACTCGGCCGCAAGAGCAGCAAGCGTGAGAAGATCAACGAGGAAGACGAGTTCGCGGACGATTAGGCCTGGCGTCGTCGTTCTGCACGAGCGCTGTCCGATCTCGCTCGGCCGCATGAGGCAAGCGAAGCTCGCGGGCAAGATCGGCGAGACACGCCAGTTGATCAGTCGCAATTGCCATCAGGACACCGTGCGATTGCCCGCGCAAAGCTTGCCGAACGAGCCCTCACCGGCTGTCAGCTGTGAATTTGTTCTAGTGTGAGCCGCTTCACATCGCGTCACATCCTTAAGTGATAGTCAACTTCTTGTGCGACCCGAGAGGGGCCGCACATCGAGAGCCGCTCATGCGCGCGCATTCGGTGGATATCCCGCCGCTCGGGACGGTTTTGGTCGGATCCCGGCTCGTCTTCTTGTCCCCGACTTCTGAATGGAGATCTCAGATGGCAGACCTAAGTAAGTTGCCCCAGCCTGCTGCTCCGTGCTTGCCCGCCGGCGTCACGGATCAGCATGGGAAGGATGCCTTTGTCGTGCGCTTCGGGACCGCAACCACTGAGGCGGTGGCCACCGGGAGCGTTTCTCAGAGTGCAAACACAGACCTGGCGAAATTTCCGGATGGTCTCGGTACCTATACCAAGGGACTGAAGCAGGATTCGGCCGGACTTCCTGATCCCGCTACGTTTGATCAATTCCTGAAGGCATGCGGCATCAAGCCTGGTGGTCCTGTCGGCGATTTCGGGCACCCAAACATCGTGCTCGGAGGTCAGGCCAAGCTCAATGGGCCGCGCGGCGCCTTTGCCTTGCAACTCATCGGAAAGGACTCGCGCGGAATCGGCAGTCTAGTCGTTCCGGCGGCACCCGCGCTGGATTCGACCGAATATGCGATCGAACTGGTCGAACTCTACTGGGCTTCGCTCCTGCGGGACGTACCGTTCACCCAGTATGCAACAAATGCAACGGCGCAGGCAGCCGCTCTCGAACTGAGCGATCTGGTCGCTGCCTTTCCAGGCAAGTATGCCGGACCTCTTGACGGAGGGAATGTTACACCCGGGGTTCTCTTCCGCGGCGGCTTCAATGCGCATCCAAAGTACTTCGGAGGAGAGACCGTCGGTCCCTACATATCCCAGCTGTGCCTCTTGCCGACGTCTATCGGGCGCGTGCCGCTCGATCAGAAGATCAAGACATTTGTCGGCGGCAAAGACTTCATGACCAGCACGACGGACTGGAAGAACATCCAGAGCGGCATTTTGCCGTCTCAGGTCCTCTCGTTCGACGATCATCCGCGCTACGTTCGAAACGGACGCGACACGGCGGCGTACACACAGGTCGACGAACTGTATCAAGCCTACTTCATTGCGTATCTTGTGTGCTCGACCTTGGGCATTGGCCCAAACCCCACCAATCCGTACACCACGACATACAAGAAGAACGAAAAGCCGTTTGGCACCTTCGGGGGTCCCGACGTCACCGCGACCTTGGGCGCAGTGGCAAGAGCTGCCCTCAATGCGGTGTGGTATCAGAAGTGGGCCGTCCATCTTCGGCACCGGCCCGAGTCTGGCGGCGGCATCGTTCAACTGCTGAAGGACAATGTGCTGAATTCGACCGATAAGGCCAAGCTGACCAACTTCGATATCGTTCTCAAATCGGCCGCGCTCAATCTAAGCGCTGTTCGGAACGGGAACTATTTACTTTCGCAGGCTTTCCCGGAGGGCTCACCTACTCACCCGGCCTATCCGACCGGTCATGGAACGGTGGCCGGCGCATGCATCACCGTGCTGAAATTCTTCCTCGATGGTGACGCAGGGATTGTCCATCCGGTCGTGCCGTCCCCTGATGGCTCGTATCTTGAGCCCTATGTTGGCCCCGGCACGCTCACCATCAACGGAGAGTTGCACAAACTCGCCCATAACATTTCTTTCGGTCACGGCATTCATGCCGGAATTCACTGGCGAAGCGACACGGACTACTCGCTGTTGCTCGGTGAAGCGATAGCTATATCGTTCCTGGAAGATCAGATGTGGACATACCAGGAGCGGTTTGACGTCACCATCACCAAGATGAATGGTTCGAAGCACCACTTCAAGAACCACTAGAAGGTCGGGCGCGAATGGCATCATCCACCCGAATTCGGGTGGATGATCTTCGCCGCGAGGCGAAGAAATGAGTTCGAAGACGAGTTCAGCCGCGGCCATGACGGCGTTGAGACGGCTGTGCGTGATACTGTGAGCGGCGCCTTTGATGCCGCGCTCACTTCCGGCGATAAGCCGCCAGGAACATCCGCGTTGCGCTGTCAACCACCTCGGCAATGCGTTCCTCCGACGGCGTGGGTGCCGCCTGGAACACGAAGGGCAGGAACAGTGAGGCCTTGGACAATTCCATGAACTGCGAGGCCGCAAGGTCGCAATCGTCGATCTTGAGATCGCCGGCGGCCACATGGGCTTTGAGATATTCGGAGAGCCGATTGATGGTCTTGTCCAGCACGCGCAGATAATAGCGCCGGCCGACGTCGGGCATGCGCTCGGCGATCGCCATCACGGTGCGGATCGCCGATCCGCCGCCGGGCCGGCAGAGCAGATGGATGTAGGCCTGGCCGAAATCTCTCAGCGTGGTCTCGACATCGCGCGCGGGATCGAAATTGAACGCGACCTGACCGTGCTGGAGCGCCTCCTGCTCGAGGATGGCTTCGAACAGCGCGGATTTGTCCGCGAAGTAGACGTAGAGCGTGCCCTTGGAGACCGCGGCCGCGCGGGCGATCTCACCCATGCTGGCGCCGTCAAAGCCGAGATCCATGAACACCTTGCGGGCACCGTCCAGGATCTGGCGGCGTTTGGAGCTGTCTTCTTCGGAGACGGCATGCAAATGTTCGCGGTCGGCTGCAACCATTGGTTTAGGGTCTCGAAAGGTTGTGGGGCGGTGTTTGGCACTTTGAAACGCAAATAAAGGATTCGGGCCAGTACGCTCCTCCCAGGGTTGATAATGTATATTGACCGAACCGTTCGGTCAATGATATTTGGGGTGAGCGAGAGGGAAGCCTGCGGCGGCTGGCCCCGGATCGTGTTTTTTTGTTGGGGAGGCCGTTATGGCCACATCGAGAGATCAGGCTGCGCGCGCCCTTCGCCGGGAAGCGGTGGAGACGACGCCGGAGCAGGCCGGAGCTGAAGCCGGGACTGAAAAAGCCGCCGCGCTCGCCGAACAGTTGCGCTCCCATGTGGCCGAAGACGCCAACCGTCGCACCAGCGAGGTGGCGGAGAAGCCCGTGACCGACAAGCCGGCCCCGACCGCACCTGCCCCCGGTGCGCCTCCAGCTGCGGCAGGCGCGCCCAAATCCGGCAAACGCAAATTCGTCCTGATGGGCGTCGGCCTCCTGCTGGCGCTCGCGGCCGCGAGCTATGCCGGCTACTACACGCTGGTCGGCCGCTTCTACGTCTCCACCGACGACGCCTATGTCCGTGCCAACAACACCATGCTCGGCGCGCGCGTCGCCGGCCACATCTCCTCAATTCTCGCCGGCGACAACACGCTGGTGCGCGCCGGCGATATCATCCTGCGCATCGACGACGGCGACTACAAGATCGCTGTCGATGCCGCCGCGACCCGGATTGCGACCCAGCAGGCCACCATCGATCGCATCGGACGCCAGGTTGCCGCCCTCGACAGCCAGGTTGCACAGGCCAAGGCGCAGCTGGTCTCCGCGGAAGCCGGTCTCAAGCGCGCCGATCTTGACTACGAGCGCCAGCAGGCGCTGAACGCCAAGGGCTTTGCCTCGCGCGCCATTTTCGAGACCTCGGAAGCCGGGCGTGACCAGGGCGCCGCTGCGGTCAAGGCCGCGCAGGCCGCCTACGACGTCGCCGTCAGCAATGTCGACGTCGCCAAGGCGCAGCAGGCCGAAGCGCAGGCGCAGCTCGCCGAGTTCAAGACCACCCTCGCCAAGGCCGAACGTGACCTCAGTTTCACCGCGGTACGCGCGCCGGTCGACGGTACGTTCTCGAACCGCCTCGTCAGCGCCGGCGACTTCGTCGCGGTCGGCCAGCGTCTCGGCAACGTCGTGCCGCTCGACAGCGTCTATATCGACGCCAACTTCAAGGAAACCCAGCTCAAGCGCATCCGACCCGGCCAGCCGGTGACGATCAAGGTCGATGCCTACGGCATGCGCAAATTCGCCGGCGTCGTCGACAGCATCGCAGCGGGCGCGGGCTCGGTGTTCACGCTGCTGCCGCCGGACAACGCTACCGGCAACTTCACCAAGATCGTGCAGCGCGTGCCGGTCCGCATCCGCGTGCCCAAGGCTGTCGCCAAGCAGAACCTGCTCCGTGCCGGCATGTCGGTCTATGCGACCGTCGACACCAACAAGGGCGCGGCGGACGCCGACAGCGAGATCGATCTCGACGATCCCGCCACGATTCACCCGCAGTAGGATTGGCTGCGATGATGCGCAGCTGCGCCATAGCCCCGAGCGACGCTGCGCTCCCTCTCCCGCTTGCGGGAGAGGGCAGGGGAGAGGGTGTCTCCGCTAGGGAGACTCCCCGAGAGGATAGAGCCCTCACCCGCCGCGCTCTTCGAGCGCGTCGACCTCTCCTGCAAGCGGGAGAGGTAAGACGAACCTGCGGCTTGAGTGAGAGCTGACGCCATGGCGAACGCCACGACTGCTTCACCTGCCATGATGGCGGCCCCGGCTTCGGAGCGCATCGCGCCTAAACGGCTGATCGCCTTCATCATCATGGTGTTCGGGATGTTCATGTCGATCCTGGACATCCAGATCGTCTCGGCGTCCTTGAGCGAAATCCAGGCCGGCCTGTCGGCCAGCTCCAGCGAAGTCTCCTGGGTCCAGACCGCCTATCTGATTGCCGAAGTCATCGCGATCCCACTGTCGGGCTTCCTGTCGCGCGCGTTCGGAACGCGGTTGCTGTTCGCGATCTCGGCGGCCGGCTTCACCATTTCGAGCCTGCTCTGCGGCTTTGCCACGACGATCGAGGAGATGATCCTGTGGCGCGCGCTCCAGGGATTTCTCGGCGCCGGCATGATCCCCACGGTGTTCGCCTCCGCCTATACCGTGTTCCCGCGCTCGAAATTCCACATCGTCGGTCCCATCATCGGCCTCGTCGCGACCTTGGCCCCGACCATCGGGCCGACCGTCGGCGGCTACATCACCGATCTGATGACGTGGAACTGGCTGTTCTTCATCAACGTCGTGCCCGGCATCGGCATCACCATCGGCGTGCTGGCGCTGGTCGATTTCGACGAGCCGCATTTCGAATTGCTCGACCGTTTCGACTGGTGGGGCCTGATCTTCATGGCCGGCTTCCTCGGCACGCTGGAATATGTGCTGGAGGAAGGCCCGCAATATGAATGGATGCAGGATCCTTCGGTCGCGATCTGCGCCTGGATCTGCGCCATCTCGGCGATCGCTTTCTTTTGGCGCGTCTTCACGGCGGCCGAGCCGATCGTCAACCTGCGCACCTTCTCCAACCGCAATTTTGCGATCGGTTGCCTGCTCCAGTTCTGCATCGGCATTGGTCTCTACGGCCTGACCTACATCTATCCGCGCTATCTCGCCGAAGTGCGCGGTTACAGCGCGCTGATGATCGGCGAGACCATGTTCGTCTCCGGCATCACCATGTTCCTGGTCGCGCCGCTGGTCGGCCGGCTGATGGCGAAGTACGACATGCGCTACATGATTGCCTTCGGGCTGATCGTGTTCGCACTCGGCTCCTACCAGATGACCTGGATCACGCGCGACTACGATTTCTATGAGCTGCTCATGCCGCAGATCCTGCGCGGCATCGGCATGATGTTCGCGATGGTGCCGACCAACAACATCGCGCTCGGCACGCTGGCGCCGGACCGGGTCAAGAACGCCTCGGGCCTGTTCAACCTGATGCGCAATCTCGGCGGCGCGGTCGGGCTCGCCGTGATCAACACTGTGCTCAACGACCGCACCGACCTCCACATCACGCGTCTCCAGGAGCGCGTGACCTGGGGCAATGCGACCGCGACCGAAACCCTGAACATGTTCATGCAGAAGTTTCAGGGGCTCGGCGACGCCACGCTGATGGCGATGAAGCAGCTCAGCCAGATCGTGCACCGCCAGGCCGTGGTGATGAGCTTTGGCGATGCCTTCTTCATGCTGACGCTGTTCTATCTCGGCCTCAGTCTCACGGTCATGCTGCTGAAAAAGCCGGCTTCGCCGTTCGGCGCCAGCGGCGACGCGCACTAGACGGCCATATACCCAGTGTCATCGCCCGACTTGATCGGGCGATCCAGTATTCCAGAGACAGCAGTAATTGACCTGATGGGCCGCGGCGTACTGGATGCCCCGGACAAGCCGGGGCATGACAGCGAAATCGAATCGGCACCAGCGGCGACGCGCACTAAATTGCAACACTCGCGCGCGATCTCGCGCGAGCCCCGTTGCAAATCGCAAACGATACATCTATAAAGCGCACCTCATTGAATCGAACCGGGGAGGATTTGCATGATTTCGTCGCATTCGCAGATCGCACGCCCGCGCTCGATGATGTTCTGGCTCGGTATGTGCTCGGCCTTCTAGAGGCCCTTTCCGCCAGCTTCGATTGGGCCAAAGTTTCGGCCAAGCGTCCCGATCGCTCCGCTTCCCAGATCCTGACTTCCAAAGTCCAAGTCAAATTTGAGTGACGCCGCCTCGGCCCTCGCGGCCGGCCTGCGTCCATCGATGGAGCCGGCCCGCGCGAGATGCGGCCGGGTGATGTCATGACCGTTCTGTCAAAAAGGCCCGCGGCAATACGCGTGGTGCTGCCGTTCGTGTTCCGGCACTGGCTGAAGCAGCCGGGGCGCACCCTCATCGTGGCCGGCGGCCTGCTGGGGGCGACCATCGCCGACCTGTTCATGCCAGTGTTCTCGGGACATCTGGTCGACGCGCTGACGCGCGGCCCGTCCGATCCGGATGCGCGTCACGCGGCGCTGGTGGCGCTGGGCGGAATCGTGGCGCTGGGCGCAGCCTCCATGGTGCTGCGGCTGACCGGCCTCCAGGCGATCGTGCCGTTCACGCTGAAAATCATGTCCGAGGTCGCCGAAGGCGCTTTCATGCGCGTGCAGCGCTTCTCGACCGACTGGCACGCCAATTCCTTCGCCGGATCCACGGTGCGCAAGGTCACCCGCGGCATGTGGGCGCTCGACCTGTTGAACGACACCATATTGATGGCGCTGGCGCCCTCGCTGCTGGTGCTGATCGGGTCGATGATCCTGCTCGGCGTGCACTGGGCCTCGCTTGGCGCGGTGATCGCGCTTGGCGCGCTGGTATATGTCACGATGACGGTGCTGTTCTCCACGCGCTACATCGCGCCGGCCGCGCGGGTCTCCAACGCCTGGGACACCAAGGTCGGCGGCACGCTGGCTGACGCTCTGACATGCAACGCGGTGGTGAAGTCGTTTGGCGCGGAAGCGCGCGAGGATGCGCGGCTTGGCCGTGTCATCAGCCGCTGGCGCGTCCGCGTGCGGCGGACCTGGCTGCGCTACAACTACACCAATCTGGCGCAGCTTGCGGTGCTGCTGGCCTTACGCGCCTCCGTGATCGGCGGATCGGTGCTGCTGTGGATGTCGGGGCACGCCTCGCCGGGCGACGTCACCTATGTGCTGACCAGCTACTACGTCATCCACGCGTATTTGCGTGACGTCGGCATGCACATCAACAACCTGCAGCGCTCGGTCAACGACATGGAGGAGCTGGTGGCGATCCATGACGAGCCGCGATCGAGGGCGGCGAGATTATGTTCGACGGCGTCACATTCCACTATGGCGGCCATCGCGCGCCGCTGTACGACGGTCTGTCGGCAACGATCCGCGCCGGCGAACGGGTCGGCCTCGTCGGCCGCTCCGGCTCGGGCAAGACCACCTTCGTCAAGCTGGTGCAGCGGCTCTACGACGTCTCGGATGGTCGCATCCTGATCGACGGGCAGGACATCGCGAAGGCGACGCAGCAATCGCTGCGCAGCCAGATCGCGATCGTGCAGCAGGATCCGATCCTGTTTCATCGCTCGCTCGCCGAGAACATCGCGTACGGCCGGCCCGGCGCCAGCCTGGAGGCGATCGAGCAGGCGGCGCGGCTCGCCAATGCGCACGACTTCATCCTGCGCCTGCCGAAGGGTTGCGGCACCCTGGTCGGCGAGCGCGGCGTAAAACTGTCGGGCGGCGAGCGGCAGCGCGTGGCGCTGGCGCGCGCCTTCCTGGCCGATGCGCCGGTGCTGATCCTGGATGAGGCGACCTCGAGCCTGGATTCGGAATCGGAGGCGCTGATCCAGCAGGCGATGGAGCGGCTGATGAAGGGCCGCACCTCGATCGTGATCGCGCACCGGCTATCGACGGTGCGCAGCCTCGATCGCATCCTGGTGTTCGACCGCGGCGAGATCGTCGAGCAGGGCACCCATGCCACGCTCGCGAGCAAGCCAGGGGGCATCTACCGCGGCCTGTTCGAGCGCCAGGTGGTGGAGCTCGGGCACGTCGCAGCAGCGGAATGAGCCGCGCGGCAGCGGGACGAAAGTCCCGCCGTCACGCCGCCAGAGGATGGAATGACATGAAAGACCTGACGAACGGCTCCATCGCGAAGCACATCCTGGGCATGGCGCCACCGATCATGGTCGGCATGATCACGATCATGATCTGCCAGCTGGTCGATCTGTACTTCGTTTCGGGATTGGGCGATGCCGCGGTCGCGGGTGTGGCGGCGGCCGGCAATGCCGGCTTTCTCGTCAACGCGCTGATGCAGGTGCTCGGCGTCGGCACGGTGGCGCTGATCGCGCATGCCGTGGGACGCAAGGATCGGCTGGATGCCAACCCGATCTTCAACCAGGCGATCGTGCTGTCGGTGCTGTTCGGCCTTTTCACCCTGGCCGCAGGCGCCGCGCTGTCGCGCCTCTACATGCGTTCGATTGCCGCGGATCAAGCCACGATCGAGGCGGGGACCACGTATCTGTTGTGGTTCATGCCGGCGCTCGCGCTGCAATTCGCCACCCAGGTGATGGGATCGGCGCTGCGCGCCACCGGCATCGTGCGTCCCGCCATGCTGGTGCAGGCGCTTGCGGTCGTCATCAACATCACGCTGGCGCCGGTGCTGATCCTGGGCTGGGGCACAGGCTATGCGCTCGGCGTCGCCGGAGCGGGACTGGCGAGCTCGATCGCGGTCGCGATCGGCGTCGTGATGCTGCTGGCGTATTTCCGCAAGGTCGAGCGCTATGTCGCCTTCGATCCGGCGCAGTGGCGTCCGCAAGCGCGCCATCTGAAGCGCATCCTCAATGTCGGTCTGCCTGCCGGCGGCGAGTTCGCGATGATGTTCATCTTCATGGCGGTGGTCTATTTCGTGCTGCGCGATTTCGGCGCGGCGGCGCAGGCGGGTTTCGGGATCGGACAGCGCGTTCTCGGACTGATACAGATGCCGGCGCTTGCGGTTGCGCTCGCCGCCGGGCCGATCGCCGGCCAGAACGTGGGCGCTGGAAACGGCGAGCGCGTGCGGGAAACCTTCGTCAAGGCGGCGCTGATCACCAGTGTGGTGATGATCGGCTTCATGTGCCTTGCGCAGTTGAAGCCGGAGCTCTTGCTCGCCGGATTTTCGAACGACCGGGAGACCATGGCGATCGCCTTCCTGTTCCTGCGGATCATCTCGCTCAACATGGTCGCGCAGGGCCTGATCTTCACCTGCTCGAGCATGTTCCAGGGCCTCGGCAACACCAAGCCGGTGCTGTGGAGCTCGGCAACGCGCGTGTTCACCTATTCGCTGCCGGCGATCTGGCTGTCGACGCGCCCGGGCTTCCGGATGGAGCACGTCTGGTACCTGTCGATCGCAGCGACCACGCTGCAGGCCGCCCTGAGCCTGTGGTTGCTACGCCGCGAATTTGGCAAGCGCCTGGTGGTGCTCCGGCAGGAGGCTCCGGAGCAGGCCGTGCCTGAGCCCGTCGCGCCTCCCGTGCGGGCGCCTGCGTAGCGACAGCTTGTCGTCTTAGTGCGCACCAAAACTGTTCCAGACAAGGCCGACGCCCGACAGGAACAACAGGCCGAGCACGACATCACCAAAATGCTTGTCGCTCAGCCCGCGATAGATGCGCGCGCCGGCCCATGCGCCGACCAGCGTGCCCGGAAACGCGACCAGCGCGAGCCAGACCACCTTGAGCGCGACGAGGCCCGAGGCCGTCTGCAACACCAGGGCAGTGGCGAGCACCGTGAAATTGAAGAGCTGGAAGATGCCGCGCCGCTCGTGCTTGTTCCAGCCGCGGATGTTGGCCCAGAGGATCGGCAGCGGCCCCGACAATCCGGCGAGCCCGCCCAGGATGCCGCCGGCAAAGCCGATCGCGCCGTCGGCGATGCGGCCGCCGAACGTGATGGCGAGCGGTCGCTTGTTCAGATAAAGCGCAGTCGAAAAGATCAAGATCAGCACGCCGACGCTCAGCTTGAACACTTTTGGATCGGCGGACGCCACCATCATGATCCCGAGCGGCACGCCGGCGAGGCCGCCGATCAGGAACGGCCACACCAGCGAGAGGTCAAAGCTGTTCCACATCGACGGCAGTGTCGAGGTCTGCGCGATCACCGAGCAGATCAGCACCAGGGGCACCGCGAGCGAGGGCGGCAGCACGTAGAGCCAGATGCCGAGCGCCATCAGCGCCGTGCCGAACCCGGCCAGCCCGGAGACGAAGCCGCCGGCCAGCGCGCCGAACAGCAGCAACGCGTAGTTGGACGCCTCCACCGGTGAATCCCTGTCGCTTCCCGCGATCCCGAAGCGGTGATCGCCGCTTGGCGCATAGCACAGATGCGACCGCAGTGGTCAATCTCAAAACCGCACGCAAGCATGATGTCCCGGGGGCGGGTGTTCGGATCGTGCCCTAGACGATCTGCCTGCTGTCGACCGGTTTGTGCAGCGCGCTGACGAGGATGCGTAGCGCCTCCGCCAATTCCGCTCTGTTCCGCGCCGCGCCGAGCGAGACGCGCGCCGCAAGAGGCGTCGTCGCATCGACCGCGAAGGCATCGGCGGCCACGACTGCGAGCCCATTGCGCAACAGATGTGCCGCGACGTCGGGGCGACCTTCAGGCAGCCGCAGCCACAGATGATGCGCAGCCGGCTTGGCCAGGAACTGAAAACCCTTCAGCGCGCGTTGCGCCAGTTGCTGGCGGCCGACGGCTTCGTTGCGGATCGCGGCAATGATGCGGTCCGCGATGCCGTTTTCGAGCCAATGCGTCACCAGCGCGACCATCAGCGGCGCCGGCATCTGCACGGTGGCCTGCAAATAGCTCCGCATCTCCTGCTGCGCGGTGCTGTCGGGCGTCACCAGATAGGCGACGCGCAGCGCCGGCGCGATGCATTTTGACAGCGTCGTCGCCAGATACGTCCGCTCCGGAATAAGGTTGGCGATCGGCGATGCCGAGCGATCGAGCAGGCCATAGGCGTCGTCCTCGATCAGCGTGGTGCCGGCATCGCGGATGATCCTTGCGATAGCGCTGCGCCGCTCGGGGAGAAGCGTCGCGGTGGTCGGATTGTGCAGCGTCGGGATGAGGTAGACGGCCCTTGGCTTATGCGCACGGCAAGCCTTTGCCAGCGCGTCGGGCAGAATACCGCCATCATCCATCGTGACCCCGACGAGCTTGACGCCGAGCCGCGCCGCGGCCGCCTTGATGCCGGGGAAGGTGAGGGCCTCCGTCAGCACCACGTCCCCCGGCCGCGCGAGGCAGGCGAGCAGGTTGAACAGGATCGTCTGCGCGCCCGGATAGACCACGAGCCGGTCGGCATGCGCATCCGGAACGCGTGTGCGCATCCACCTTGCCGCGACCTCACGATCATGCGCGCTGCCGCCGGGCGGCTGGTAGTTGAGGTGCGCGGTCAATCCCGATTGCGCGCGGATGGCCTCGAGCCCCGCGATGATGCGCTCGTCGAGCTGCGCTTCGAGCGGATGCGGCGGCACGTTCATCGAGAGGTCGATCGCGACGGGATGCGGCAGGTCGACCGCGCGGCGCGCGCTGGTCTCCGACACGAACGAACCCTGCCCGACCCGGGCCTCCAGGATCCCGCGACGTCGCGCCTCGGTGTAAGCGCGCGTCACCGTGGTCAGGTCGATGCCGAGCGCTTTTGCCAGCGCGCGCTGCGTCGGCAATTGCTGGCCGCGCACCAGCCGGCCGGCTGCGATATCGGCCTCCATGGCATCGACGATGCGCTGGTAGCGCGGCCCGCTCAGCTCCGAGATTGTAGGGATCCATTCCATGCAAATACGGCTCATATCCTTTGAATGTATGGATACAAGATACTATTGTATGGATCGTTGAAAAGGAAGAGGTGGGTCATGGCGACCGGTTCAGTCTCTCTGGCAAAGGCGATGTGGCGCGGTTTTAGCGGCAAATGTCCGAACTGCGGGGAAGGGCACATGTTCGGCCGCTTCCTGAAGGTCGCCGATAGCTGCGATCATTGCGGCGAGGAGCTGTCTCATCAGCGCGCCGACGACTTTCCGGCCTATCTCGTGATGGTCGTGGTCGGGCATCTCGTGGTGCCCGCGATCCTCGCGGTCGAGACCGCCTATGCGCCGCCGGTCTCGCTGCAACTGGCAGTGTGGCTGCCGGTGACCCTGTTTGCCTCGCTTGCGTTGCTGCAGCCGACCAAGGGCGCCATCGTCGGACTGCAATGGCAGCTCGGCATGCACGGGTTCGAGGCGAGCAAACTGCGGCGGGAGGCCGGTCAGCTCGTCCTTGCGAAGGCGGCGCGGCACCAACTGACGCCGTCATTCCGGGGCGTGCAAAGCGCGAACCCGGAATCCATTCGTCCACCGACTCTGCGGCCCGATGGATTCTCTGATGCGCATTGCGCATCATAGTTCGTGCTGCGCACGCCCCGGAATGACGGAGAAGAAAAAAATGGTGAGGGGCCCGATGCGCTAGCATCGAACCCCTCGTTGCAAGATATCAGCCGGCCTGTAAGCCGGGTTCTGTAGGGCACCGCCTGCTTGCGCCGGCGATACGTGACGGCCATTCCTCTGGGGCAATGTTTGCACATTGCCTCGAGCAACCTACCCGGACGGCGGGCCTGACATCGCCCCGCGGCGTTATCGCTTGCGCGAACAGCCCGCTTAAGCCGTCCCTATTCGGTTTTGCTCCCGGTGGGGTTTGCCATGCCGGCTCCGTTGCCGGAGCCGCGGTGCGCTCTTACCGCACCTTTTCACCCTTACCCTGCGAAGCCGAAGGCGAAGCAGGGCGGTTCGTTCTCTGTGGCACTTTCCCTGAGGTCACCCTCGCCGGACGTTATCCGGCACCGCATGTCAAGGGAGCCCGGACTTTCCTCCCCGGCGGCCTTTCGGCACTTGCAGGGGCGGCCGTCCGGCCGACTGACGGCTTACGCATGGGCATTTGTGACGGTTCCGTCAAGCGGAGATCGCCGCGCACGCGGCCTGAAAATATTTTATCCTGAAGGTGTCGTTTGACGTGTGGCCCGTTCGACTGGATGTCGGCAACCCAGCCGAACAACAGGAGTAAGCGATGCAGTATCTGCTGCTGATCTATCGGAACGAAGCGGAATTGAGCAAGATGACCCCGGAGGACCGCCAGAAGATGTCGGCGGAGTACGGCACCTATACACAGTCCATTGTCCAGAGTGGCCATTTCAAGGCCGGGGACGGACTGCAGCCGACGACCACCGCGACCACCGTGCGCGTGCGCGAGGGCAAGACTCTCACGACCGACGGCCCGTTCGCGGAAACGCGTGAGCAACTCGGCGGCTATTATCTGGTCGAAGCCAAGGATCTCGACGCAGCGATCGCGCTGGCCGCGCGGATTCCCGGGGCCCGGGACGGATCCATCGAGGTCAGGCCGGTCATGATCTACAAGTGATCTCTCCGGCCGACATCGATCGAATTTTTCGCGACGAGGCGGGGCGGGCGCTGGCCACGCTGATCCGCCTCGTCGGCGATTTCGATCTCGCCGAGGATGCGCTCCAGGATGCCTTTGCGGTCGCGGTGGAGCGTTGGTCTACGTGCGAGGTGCCCGACAATCCGCGCGCCTGGCTGGTCAATATCGGCCGCAACAAGGCGATCGACCGCATCCGCCGCCGGGCTGTTTTTCGCGCCAAGCAGCAGGCGCTGGTGCATGAGCTCGAGCTCAATGCGCACGCTCCCGACGAGCCGCCGGCAATGCTCGACGACGACATGCTGCGGCTGATCTTCACCTGCTGCCATCCCGCATTTGCGCCCGAGGTCCAGGTCGCGCTGACGTTGCGCACCGTCTGCGGCCTCTCCACCGCGCAGGTCGCCCGCGCCTTTCTCGTCAGCGAAGAGGCGATGTCGCAGCGGCTCGTCCGCGCCAAGCAGAAGATCAGGCTCGCCGGAATACCCTACGAGGTGCCGGAGCGCGACGCGCTGGCGCCGCGGCTCGACGGTGTGCTCGCCGTGATCTATCTGGTTTTTACTGAAGGATATGTGGCGACCTCAGGGGCAGACCTGATGCGGCCCGATCTCGCCATCGAAGCCATTCGGCTCGGACGCTTGCTCGATCGGCTGATGCCCGATCGCGCCGGGATCAAAGGCCTGCTCGCGCTGATGCTGCTGCATGACGCGCGGCGCGCCGGGCGCGAGACCGCGGCCGGCGACATCGTGCTGCTGGAAGAACAGGACCGCACATTGTGGGATCGCGCGCAGATCGAGGAAGGATTGCTGCTGGTGGACGACGCGCTGCGAACGCCCGGCCGGCCGCAGCCTTATGCGGTGCAGGCCGCGATCGCCGCGCTCCACGCCCGCGCGCCGAGCTACGCGCAAACCGACTGGCCGCAGATCGCCGGGCTTTATGAGGTGTTGCTGCGGATCAACCCATCTGCGGTGATCGAGCTCAACCACGCAGCAGCGGTGTCGATGGTCGACGGGCCGGGACGCGCGCTCGATCTCGTCGACGCAATCGCCGCGCGCGGCGCGCTCGAGGGCTATGAGATGTTGCCCGCGGTGCGGGCCGATTTGCTGCGGCGGCTGGGGCGGAAGGACGAGGCGCGTGCTGCGTATCGCGCGGCGACAGAGGCGACGCAGTTGGAGCCGCTGCGGCGATTGTACGCGCGGCGGATGAACGAACTTGGCTAGCCGCCAAAACCTCCGTCATTGCGAGCGCAGCGAAGCAATCCAGTCAGCCTCGGCTGAGACAGTCTGGATTGCTTCGTCGCAAGAGCTCCTCGCAATGACGAGCATGTGGTTAGCATCGTCACTTCGCCGCCACTGCCGTTCCTTCCGGCGGCAGGCTCGCCAGCAGCGCCTGCAATGTCGACAGCGTCGAATGATCCGCGACGCCATCGAGGCGCGCCGGGCGGAAATGGCGCTGGAAGGCGGTGACGACCTCCATCGTCGCAGCGTCGTATTTGCCGGTCAGCGGCACGCCGTAGCCATATCTGGCAAGCGCCTGCTGCAGGCTCAGCACCTCGTCGCTGATGGTGCCGAGCATCAGGCTCTCGCCGCGCACGACAGGTGCGGGCGTGACCCAATGGCCGACTCCGGAATTGGCCAGCGAATGCCACGGAAATTTTTCGCCGGGGTCCTTTTTGCGCGCCGGCGCGACGTCGGAATGGCCGAGCACCCGGTGCGCCGGCACCTTGCGGCGGAGCATGATGCCGCGGCACAGCGCGATCACGGCTGCGATCTGGCGCAGCGGAAATTCCGGATAGCCCCAGTCATGGCCGCGATTGACGATCTCGATGCCGATCGAGCAGGAGTTGATGTCGTCCTCGCCGGCCCAGGACGACATGCCGGCGTGCCAGGCGCGCTTGGCCTCCTGCACACATTGCACGATGCGACCGTCCTCGAGCACGACATAGTGCGCCGAGACCTCGGTGCCGGCGGAGCAGAGCCGCGCCAATGCGCCCTCGACGTCGGGCATGCCGGTATAGTGCAGCACGATCATGTCGGGCTGCCGTCCCTTGTTGCGGTCGCCGTGGTTCGGCGAGGGGATGATGTCCGACACGATTGAGGAATCCGGGTCGAACGTCCGCATGATCGCCGCAGTCTTGGGAACCGGGAGAACGCGTTGACGCTTCGAGTCGGGTCCAGGTGGCGCGGGCGAACCGGGCGGCATAGGCAGCTCAAATCGGACGAGGGGAACCATGGGCCGTTAAAGCCCTCACTTTACTATTCCTTTACCCTCCCGCCGGCGCAATCGCGCGGGGCGGTTAACGGATGCATTTTGCGCCTTGTGTGTGGATGAAGCATCACCGGCTCGCGACCTTTTCCACTTGTAAGGAAACGATCAACGCTTTCTTAACGCTAAGGGCCGTTACTGAGAGGTGAAGAGCCGACCCGCGTCCGGAGGCGGCCAAAGCGTTTTTTGGCTCGAAATTCCATGGCTGCCCGACAAATTCCACTGGGAACACCGGGTTTGCTGCCCGGGACGACCGGGTTCGGCAGCCATGTTGGACAGGGGTTGGGTCGTGGAACCGCCGCGACGCGGAATAATTCGAGGCGTAATGGGCTTGCTCGCCCCCAATTTGATATGGACGTTCGTTCGGACGTCCACTTGGGCGCTCGGCAGGCGTGCCGCATGAGCTCGGTTCCGCATATCCCCGTCCTTGGCCGCGAGGCCATCGACCATCTCGCACCGCGCGAGGGCGGCATCTATGTCGATGCCACTTTTGGCGGCGGCGGCTACAGCCGCGCCATCCTCGACGTGCCGGGAACCCGTCTGATCGCGATTGATCGCGACCGCACCGCGATCGCTGATGGTGCCGAGCTGGTCGAGCGCTCCGCTGGCCGGCTGACGCTGGTCGAGGACCGCTTTTCGAACCTTGATGAGGTCTGCGCGGCGCAAGGTGTCGACGTCGTCGACGGCGTCGTGATGGACGTCGGCGTCTCCTCGATGCAGCTCGACCAGGCTGGTCGCGGGTTCTCGTTCCGCCTCGATGGTCCGCTCGACATGCGGATGGGGCAGTCGGGGCCGACCGCGGCCGACGTTGTCGCGCGCGCCTCGGAAGCCGATCTCGCCGACATCATCTATCTCTTCGGCGAGGAGCGGCATTCGCGCCGCGTCGCCCGCGCCATCGTGGCGGACCGACAAGAGACGCCGTTCACGACCACGCGCGCGCTCGCCGATCTCGTCGCCAGGGTGGTTCGTTCAAAGCCCGGGGACATCCACCCCGCGACGCGGACGTTCCAGGCCCTGCGCATCTTCGTCAACGAAGAACTCGAGGAGCTCCAGACCGCGCTGGCGGCAGCCGAACGCGTGCTGCGGCCCGGCGGCCGGCTCGTGGTGGTCTCGTTCCACTCGCTGGAAGACCGCATCGTCAAGAATTTTCTCACCTCACGTTCCAGGACCGGCGGCGGCTCGCGTCATCTGCCGGAAATGGGGCAGACAGCACCGAGTTTCCAGCTTCTGACGCGGCGGCCGGTGATCGCAGGCGAAGAGGAAGTTGCGCACAATCCGCGGGCCCGTTCCGCCAAGCTTCGTGCCGCCGAGCGTACGGCTGCGCCCGCGCATGACGACGGCGAGCCGTCGTCATGGCCAAGACTCTCCAACGTGATGAGGGGTGGCTAGCGCATGCGCATCATCCACCTCCTCGTCATCGGCGCGCTGATCTTCGCGGCCGCCTATGTCTACCGGATCAAGATGGATTCCACGGCCCGCACCGAGAGGGTGCTGCGGTTGCATGCGGAGATCCGCGAGCAGCGCGACGCCATCGCGGCGCTGCGGTCCGAATGGGCCAAGCTCGATGCGCCGCTGCGCCTGCAAGGCCTCGCCGAGCGGCATCTGCCGCTGAAGCCGATCAATGCGACGCAATATGACTCATTGAAGAACCTGCCGGAGCGTCCGCCGCGGATGTTCAGGCCAGGCGAGCCCGATCCGATCGGGTCCATGATCAACACCATCGAAGCCGCGAGCGATCCGGATACGGTGACGGGTTCGGTGCCTCAGCCCGAGGACAAGCAATGAGTGCTGCAACTCCGGCCAAGCCTGTTGAGAAATCAAATGAGCCCTGGCGGCAGCGGCTGATCCGCAGCCTGCTCTACGGGCGCAATGTCGACCGTGCCGCGAAGGCGCGCGCGCGCGTCGGGCTGGCGATCCTCGCCTTCGCCGGGGTCTACGCGCTGATCGGCGGCCGCCTCGTGATGTTTGCGATCGGCGCCGACGCCCACGGCGCGCGGCGCGCCGCGGCGCAGGAGGTGGTCGCGACCGCGCGGCCCGACATCGTCGATCGCAACGGCGCGATCCTCGCAACCGACGTCAAGGCGTCGAGCCTGTTCGGCGAGCCGCGCCGCATCATCGACAAGGACGAAGCCATCGAGCTGCTGACCGCGACCGTGCCCGACCTCGACGAGGCCGAGGTGCGCGAGCGCCTGAAGACGCGCAAGGGCTTTGTCTGGCTCAAGCGCGAGATCACGCCGAAGCAGCAGCAGGACATCCACAAGCTCGGCATTCCCGGCATCGGCTTCCTGCGCGAAAACAAGCGCGTCTATCCGACCGGCAACGAGGTCGCCCACCTCATCGGTCTGGTCAACATTGACAACCAGGGCATCGCCGGCATGGAGAAGTGGCTCGACAATCAAGGGCTCGCCGATCTGCATCGCGCCGGCTTTGCCACCGACCGGCTGCAAAAGCCGATCGAACTCTCGGTGGACCTGCGCGTCGAGCATGCGCTGCGCGACGAGCTCTTGAAGGCCAAGGAGAAGTACCACACCAAGGCCGCCTCCGGCATCGTCTCCAACGTCAAGACCGGCGAGATCGTTGCGATGGTCTCGCTGCCTGACTTCGATCCCAACAGTCCGAAGGAAGCGCACGACCCCGATCGCATCAATCGCCTGACCACCGGCGTCTACGAGATGGGCTCGACCTTCAAGGCGTTCACGCTGGCGATGGCGCTCGATTCCGGAAAGATCAATCTGAACTCGTCGTGGGATGCGCGCGGAAACCTGCACTACGGCAAATTCACCATCCACGACAGCCACTCGCTCGGACGCTTCATCAACACCAAGGAAGTGTTCACCTACTCGTCCAACATCGGTGCTGCGCGGATCGCGCTTAGCCAGGGCGTCGAGGCGCACAAGGCCTTCCTCGCCAAGATGGGCCAATTGACGCGGCTGCGCACCGAACTCCCCGAGAGCGCGGCTCCGCTGGTACCGCGCCGCTGGAGTGAGCTGAACACGGTTACCGTCGCGTTCGGTCAGGGCCTGTCCGTGGCGCCCCTCCAGGCAGTGATGGGCATCAACGCCCTGGTGAACGGCGGCTATCTCATTCCTCCGACTTTCATGAAGCGCAGCGAAGCGGAAGCGGCGGCGCTGGCCAAACGCGTGATCAAGCAGGAGACCAGCGACAAGATGCGGTTCCTGATGCGGCTCAATGCCGAGATCGGTACCGCCAAGACCGCCGACATCAAGGGCTATTACGTCGGCGGCAAGACCGGCACGTCCGAGAAGGTCATCAACGGCCGTTATGCCAAGAAGCGGGTGCTCAACTCCTTTACCGCGATCATGCCCTGCGACGATCCGAAGTATCAGATCCTCGTGATGCTGGACGAGCCGCAGTCGCTGCCGGAGACCCACGGCTTCATCACCTCGGGCTGGAACGCGGTGCCCACGGGCGGCAAGGTGATCGAGCGGATCGCACCGCTTTTGGGCGTCGAGCCGCGCTTCGACCTGCCGCCGTCCGAGCGCCTTATTCTTGCAGCATCCAGAGCAACCCAGTAATCAACGGGTAGCCCGTCGCCGGTGCTGAGTCGGTATTTTACAACGATTCGGCTTTCCCGCGCGGCATCGACTGGAAGACCATGAAACTGCGCGATCTCCTTGGCCAAGATCTGCTTGGCAATGATGCCGCGATCGAGCCCGCTGCTGCCGCGCTCGATGTGACCGGGCTTGCGCTCGACAGTCGCGCGGTCAGGCAGGGCGACGCTTTCTTCGCACTCGCGGGCAGCAAGACCGACGGCGCGCGCTTCATCGATGCGGCCGTTGCTGCAGGTGCGATCGCCATTGTCGGCGACCATCCGCCGGCGGGCTGCAAGGTGCCGTTCGTCAGCGTCGCCAATCCGCGCCGCGCGCTGGCGCTGGCCGCTGCGAAATTCTTTCCCAAGCAGCCCGCGACCATTGCCGCGGTGACCGGCACCAGCGGCAAGACGTCAGTCGCCGCGTTCACGCGGCAGATCTGGGAGCGGCTCGGGCATGTCTCCGCCAGCATCGGCACCATCGGCCTGGTTTCGCCGAAGCGTACGGTCTATGGCTCGTTGACGACGCCAGATCCGATCGCCCTGCACCGGCAGCTGGATGAGATCGCGCGCGACGGCGTCACGCATCTCGCGTTCGAGGCGTCTTCGCACGGGCTCGATCAGTATCGTCTCGACGGCGTGCGCGTCTCCGCTGGCGGCTTCACCAATCTCTCGCGCGATCATATGGATTACCATCCGACCGTCGCGCATTACCTGGCCGCAAAACTCAGGCTGTTCCGCGAACTGGTTCCACCGGGCGGCGCCGCGGTGATTTCCGCCGATCATGACTGCTCGGCTGAAGTTGTCGAGGCGGCGAAAACGCGCGGCCTGCGCGTGATGGCGGTCGGCCGCAATGGCGATGGAGCAGGCGAGGGCATTCGTCTCGTCGATGCCGCGGTCGAGGGTTTCTCGCAAGTGCTTGCGCTCGAACATCGCGGCGAGCGGTATTCGATCCGGCTGCCGCTGGTCGGCGAATTCCAGATCGAGAACGCGCTGGTGTCGGCCGGCCTTGCGATCGGCACCGGCAGCGATGCGGCGAATGTGTTTGCGAGCCTCGAACATCTCGAAGGCGCCAAGGGCCGGCTGGAGCGCGTCGGCGAGCGCAACGGCGCGCCGATCTTTGTCGATTACGCCCACAAGCCCGATGCGCTGGTGAAGGCGCTGCAGGCGCTGCGCCCTTACGCCAGGCGAAGGCTGATCGTCGTGTTCGGCGCTGGCGGCGATCGCGATGCCGGCAAGCGGCCGATCATGGGCGCGATCGCGGCGGAGAACGCCGACGGTGTCATCATCACCGATGACAATCCGCGCAGCGAGCAGCCGGAAGCCATTCGCGCCGCAATCCTTGCCACCGCAAAGGGCGCGCGCGAAATCGGCGACCGCGCTGCGGCGATCCGCACCGCGATCGATGAACTGCAAGAAGGCGATGCGCTGCTCGTCGCCGGCAAGGGCCACGAGACCGGGCAGATCGTCGGCGGCCAGGTGCTGCCCTTCAGTGATCACGAGGCGGTCGCCGCCGCATTAGCGTCGAGGGTTGCATGAGTAGGCCACTATGGACGATTGCCGAAGTGGCGCGTGCGCTGGGTGTTGCCGGAACATTCCCGGACACGAGCATCGACCTCGTCACCCAGGACAGCCGGCTGGTGAAGCCGGGCAGCCTGTTCGTCGCGCTCAGCGGGACGCCGAGCGGCGGCTTCGTCTCGGCCTTCGCCAGTGCGCGTGACGGATGGGAGTTCGCGGACAAGGCCGAAGCCTCCGGCGCGGCCGCGATGATCGTGCCGCACGAGATCGCCGGCATCCGCATCCCGCAACTCATCGTGAAGGACACGCTGATCGACGGCCTCTGGAGCCTCGCACGCGCCGCGCGCGGGCGCTTCAACGGGCCGGTGATCGGCCTGACCGGCAGCGCCGGCAAGACCAGCACCAAGGAATTTCTGGCGGCCTATCCGAACGCCTATGCGAGCCCGTCGAGCTTCAACAATTTTTGGGGCGTGCCGCTGACGCTGTGCAACGCCAGGCCCGATGCGAGCCTCTGGGTCGTCGAGATGGGCATGAACCAGCGAGGCGAGATCGCGCGGCTCAGCGAATTGACGCGGCCGACGGTGGCGCTCGTCGTCAACGTCCAGCCGGTGCATCTGGAAAAGCTCGGCTCGCTCGAAGCGATCCGCCGCGAGAAGGTCTCGATCGCACTCGGCTTGCCCCCGGACGGCGTGCTGGTGCTGCCGGCCGGGATCAAGGCGTCCGAATGGAAGGGCAAGGTCATACGCTTCGGCGAGAATGCCGAGGTGCACGAGATCACGCACGCCCCGCATGGCGAGAGCTGGCAAGTCGTTGCCGGGATCGGCAAGAAGGAGCTCGCATTCAGCCTGACGCCGGGTGCGCCGCACCGCGTTCAGAATGCGCTGGCCGCGCTTGCCGCGATCCGTGCGGCGAATCTCGATCCGGCGACGCTCGCGATCAAGCTCGACCGGGTCGGCATCATGACCGGCCGCGGCGTCGAGCAGGCGGTCGGCGGCGTTACCGTGATCGACGACAGTTTTAACGGCAATCCGGCCAGCGTGGCTGCTGCTCTGCAAAGCCTTCAGGCGCGTCACGTGAGCGATGGCCGCCGCATTGCGGTGCTCGGCGACATGCTGGAATTGGGCGATGACGCACCAAGCTATCACACCGGCCTCGCCAGGCATCTCGCAGGGATCGACGGCGTCTTTTGCGTCGGGCCGCTGATGCGCCAACTCTACGACGTGCTGCCGGCCGGCAAAGCCCTCGGCTGGCACGACGATCCCGCCACGCTGAGGCCGAATGACGTCGCAGGCCTGCTGAAGGCAGGCGACGTCGTGGTTGTCAAGGGCAGCAAGAAGATGTTCTGGGTCAACAAGTTTGTGCCGGCCCTAGTGGCCGCCTTGCAGGCAAAGGCGTAAACTGCTTGGAAGGCGCTGTTCCATATCCCACCCTTTGCGGCGCGAAGCCGTCCGGTTTCTTAGAGGTCGCCCGACCCATGACCAAGACCTGCGAAACCAAGACCAGCGAATGCGCGTGAGGCACGTGAGGCCGGTCAAGGCCAAGCTCGCGTGCAAATGCGCCACAGGACCTTCTGAATGTTTTACTGGCTGATCGAGCTCTCCAACACATTTCCGGGCTTCGGTGCGGTTCGCACCTTCCTCAACGTCTTCCGTTATATCACCTTCCGCACCGGCGGTGCCGTCGTCACCGGCGCGCTGTTCGTGTTCCTGTTCGGGCCCTGGATCATCGATCACTTGCGCATCCGCCAGGGCAAGGGCCAGCCGATCCGGGCTGACGGCCCGCAATCGCATCTCAGCAAGAAGGGCACGCCCACCATGGGCGGTCTGATGATCCTGTCCGGCCTCACGGTCGGCACGGTACTGTGGGCCAATCCGCTCAACCCCTACGTCTGGATCGTGCTCGCGGTGACGCTCGGCTTTGGCTTCGTCGGTTTCTATGACGATTATCTCAAGGTGACCAAGCAGACCACGACCGGGTTCGGCGGCAAGCTTCGCCTGCTGATCGAGGCGGTCATCGCGCTGGCCGCCTGCTATGCGCTGGTGCGGCTGAATCGCGATCCCGCGTCGACTGCACTGACGATTCCTTTTCTCAAGGATACGGTGCTGCATTTCGGCTGGTTCTTCGTCGTCTTTGGCGCCTTCGTCATTGTCGGCGCCGGCAATGCGGTGAACCTCACCGATGGTCTCGACGGCCTCGCCATCGTGCCCGTGATGATCGCGACCGCGAGCTTTGCGATGATCGCCTATCTCGCCGGCAACGCGGTGTTCGCCGACTATCTCCAGATCAAATATGTCGCCGGCACTGGCGAGCTCGCGGTGCTGTGCGGCGCGCTGCTCGGGGCCGGGCTCGGCTTCCTCTGGTTCAACGCTCCGCCGGCCTCGATCTTCATGGGCGATACCGGCTCGCTCGCGCTCGGCGGCATGCTGGGCGCGATTGCGGTCGCGGTGAAGCATGAGATCGTGCTCGCGGTGATTGGTGGTCTGTTCGTGCTGGAGGCGGTCTCCGTCATCGTGCAGGTGGTGTCGTTCAAGTTCACCGGAAAGCGCATCTTCCGCATGGCGCCGATCCACCACCATTTCGAGCAGCTGGGCTGGACCGAGCCGCAGATCGTGATCCGCTTCTGGATCATTTCGGTGATGCTGGCGCTTGCCGGCCTGTCGACGCTGAAGCTGCGGTGATCGATCGATGATCCCGGTCACGTCCTTTGCCGGCAAGACGGTCGCCGTATTCGGGCTCGGCGGCTCGGGGCTCGCCTCCTGCCACGCCCTGAAGGCCGGCGGCGCCGAGGTGATCGCCGGCGACGACAGTGCCGAGAACGTCGCCAAGGCGGCGCAAGCCGGTTTCATCACCGCGGACTTGCGCAACGTCTCCTGGGCGAATTTCGCAGCCCTCGTGCTCGCACCCGGCGTGCCGCTGACGCATCCGGTGCCGCACTGGACTGTGCTGAAGGCGCGCGAGGCGGGCGTCGAAGTGATCGGGGACATCGAGCTGTTCTGCCGCGAGCGGCGGCGGCATGCGCCGGACGCGCCGTTCGTCGCCATCACCGGCACCAACGGCAAGTCGACCACGACGGCGCTGATCGCGCACCTGACCAAGGTGGCCGGCTACGACACCCAGATGGGTGGCAACATCGGCACCGCGATCCTGTCGCTGGAGCCGCCGCGCATGGGCCGCGTCCATGTGATCGAGATGTCGTCCTACCAGATTGATCTCACGCCCTCGCTCGATCCCTCCGTCGGCATTCTGCTCAACGTCAGCGAGGATCACATCGACCGTCACGGCACCATCGCGCGATACGCCGCGGTGAAGGAGCGCCTCGTCGCCGGCGTTCAGGCGAGCGGCACCTCGATCGTCGGCGTCGACGACGGCTTTTGCCGCGACATCGCCGACCGGCTCGACCGCGCCGGCAAGAACGTGGTGCGCATCTCCGTCAAGAATCCGGTGGCCTCCGGCATCTATGTCGAGCACGGCACGATCGTTCGGGCGTCGGGCGGCGCCAAGAGCGACGTCGCCGCGCTCGGCGGCATCGGTTCGCTGCGTGGGCTGCACAATGCACAGAACGCGGCCTGCGCCGCCGCTGCCGCGCTCGCGATGGGCATCAGCCTCGATGTGCTCCAGAACGGCCTGCGCAGCTTTCCCGGCCTGGCGCACCGCATGGAGCAGGTCGGCCGCCGCGGCAACGTGCTGTTCGTCAACGACTCCAAGGGCACCAACGCGGATGCCACCGCGCATGCGCTGTCGTCCTTCGCCGACATCTTCTGGATCGCCGGCGGCAAGCCGAAGGCGGGCGGCATCACTGGCCTGACCAGCTTCTTCCCGCGCATCCGCAAAGCCTATCTGATCGGCGAGGCGGCGCAGGAGTTTTCGGGAACACTGGGCACGCAGGTGTCGCACGAGATCAGCCAGACGCTCGATGTCGCGGTCGCGAATGCCGCGCGCGATGCGGAAGCTTCGGGCCTCACGGACGCGGTCGTGCTGCTCTCGCCCGCCTGCGCCTCCTTCGATCAGTACCGCAATTTCGAGATCCGCGGCGCCAAGTTCCGCGAGCTGGTGCAGGCCTTGCCGGGTGTGAAGCCCGTGGTGTGAGTAGGGCACGTCGGCTCGTCATTCTCCGCTGTCGTCGCCCGGCTTGACCGGGCGATCCAGTACGCCGCGGCTGTGGTTATGAACCTCGCCGCCTCTGGAATACTGGATGCCCCGCCTTCGCGGGGCATGACGGGGATTTGAGATGGGCGCTCGCCTGCATCTTCAAACATTCGCTCTTCCTTAACCTCCCGGTAACCAACCTCGGCGACCAATGGACCGACCTCTGTCCGAAAGCGGCCGCCCATGCTCTCCCGTGAAGAACGCACCCCCTTTTCCGAGTGGTGGTGGACCGTCGACAAGCCGCTGATGGGCGCCATCCTGGCGCTGATGCTGTGCGGCGTCATTCTGTCGCTGGCGGCCAGTCCGCCGGTTGCGACCCGCATCGGGCTCGATCCCTTCCACTTCTTCAGCCGCCACGTGATGTTCCTGGCGCCGTCCTTCATGGTGCTGGTCGGCGTCTCCTTCCTGTCACCGCGGGCGATCCGCCGCTCGGCGCTGATCATCTTCGCGGCCAGCATCATCCTGATCGTGCTGACGCTTGCGATCGGCCCGGAGGTGAAGGGCTCACGGCGCTGGATCACGCTGCTCGGCGTCAACATCCAGGCCTCTGAAATTGCCAAACCTTCGTTTGTCGTCGTCGCGGCCTGGCTCTTTGCGGAATCGACCAGGCGGCCCGAGATGCCGGCGACCTCGATGGCGCTGGTGCTGCTGTTGATGCTGGTCTCGCTGCTCGTGATGGAGCCCGATTTCGGCCAGACCATGCTGATCCTGATGGTGTGGGGCTCGCTGTTCTTCATCGCGGGCATGCGCATGATCTGGGTGTTCGGTCTCGCGGGTGCTGCCGCCGCCGGCCTGTTCAGCGCCTATCTGTTCGTTCCCCACGTCGCCGGCCGCATCAAGCGCTTCATGAATCCGGCTTCCGGCGACACCTTCCAGGTCGATACTGCGATGGAAGCGTTCTACAACGGCGGCTGGTTCGGTCTCGGACCGGGCGAGGGCATCGCCAAGCGCAGCCTGCCGGACAGCCACACTGATTTCGTGTTCGCGGTCGCGGCCGAAGAGTTCGGCATCATCCTGTGCCTCGCCATGCTGACGCTGTTCGCCTTCGTCGTTATCCGCACGCTGTCGCGCGCCTACGCCAATGAGGACATGTTCTCGCGCTTTGCGGCCTCGGGTCTGGCGATCCTGTTCGGCGTCCAAGCCGCGATCAACATGTCGGTCAACCTCCAACTCATCCCCGCCAAGGGCATGACGCTGCCCTTCATCTCCTATGGCGGCTCCTCGATCGTGTCGCTCGCCTATGGCGTCGGCATGATGCTGGCGCTGACCCGGCTGCGTCCGCGCACCGAGGTCGAGGCAAGCGGCCACGCCGAGGCGATGCGCAGCTACGCGTGATTGCGTGTCCCGGACAAGCGCAGCGAAGCGGAGCGCAGAGCCGGGACCCAGAATCTCGCAACATGGGCCCCGGTTCAGCAGCGCACCACGCCGCCAAGAGCGGTGCGCTGCGCTGCGCCCGGCACGAGCACTCCTCGTTTGCGGCTCGCAATGAAAGCTGACAGCCTGTAAAACTCCTCGCCATGGACACGTCTCCCCTGATTCTTCTCGCCGCGGGCGGCACCGGTGGCCATCTGTTTCCGGCCGAGGCGCTCGGCGTCGAATTGATCCGGCGCGGCTTTCGCGTTCGCCTCGTCACCGACGAGCGCGCGCTGCGCTACAGCGGGCTGTTCAGCAAGGACATGATCGACGTCGTTGCAAGCGAGACTGCGCGCGGCCGCAATCCGCTCCAGCTCGCCTATGCCGGCCTCACGCTCGCCGCCGGCACGCTGTCTGCTTTCGGCCTGATCAAGCGTCTCAAACCGGTCGCCGTCGTTGGCTTCGGCGGCTATCCGACGGTGCCGCCGCTGGTCGCGGCGAAGTTCGCCGGCGTGCCCGGCATCATTCACGACGCCAATGCGGTGCTCGGCCGCGCCAACCGCTTCCTCGCAAGCCGCGTCCGCGCCATCGCGACGTCGTTGCCCGGCGTGCTCGACCGCGATCCGGCGCTGGCCGGCAAGACCACGACGGTCGGCACGCCGATGCGGCCAGCGATCCTCGCGGCTGCCGCCGTGAAATATTCTGCGCCCGAAGTGAACAGTCCGCTGCGACTGCTCGTCGTCGGCGGCAGCCAGGGTGCGCGCATCATGGCCGACATCGTGCCCGGTGCGATCGAGCGGCTCGAGCCCGCGCTGTGGAGCCGGCTCGTCCTCACCCAGCAGGTGCGCGACGAGGACATGGCGCGCGTGCGCGCGGTCTACGACAGGCTCAAGATCAAGGCCGAGCTTGCGCCGTTCTTTACAGACTTGCCGGCGCGGCTCGCCTCCAACCATCTGGTGGTGTCGCGCTCCGGCGCCGGCACCGTTGCCGAGCTTGCCGCGATCGGGCGGCCCTCGATCCTGGTGCCGCTGCCCGGCTCGATCGATCAAGACCAGTTCGCCAATGCCGGCGTGCTGGCCAAGGTCGACGGCGCGGTCCGCATCCCGCAGACGGAATTCACCTCCGACCGGCTGGCCGCGGAAATCTCCGGCTTCGCCGCCGAGCCGGCACGCCTTGCCGCGATGGCTGTGGCGGCGAAGGGGGCGGGGCGGCTCGATGCTGCCGAGAGGCTCGCCGATCTCGTGGTCAAAGTTGCGGGAATCTGACGCGAAACCGGCCAAATTTCCTACTTTTGCCGTCATGGCCGGGCTTGTCCCGGCCATCCACGTCTTGCAAGAAGTGGTAAGGATTCGTGGATGCCCGGGACAAGCCCGGGCATGACGACGGAACGACGGGATAGAGCATGAGACTGCCGCGCGAGATTGGACCCATCCACTTCGTCGGGATCGGCGGGATCGGCATGAGCGGCATCGCCGAGGTGCTGGTCAATCTCGGCTATGCCGTGCAGGGCTCGGATGCCTCCGACAATTACAATCTCGATCGGCTGCGCAAGAAGGGCGCAAAGGTCACGGTCGGCCATGCGGCCGAGAACGTCGACGGCGCCGACGTCGTCGTGGTGTCCTCGGCGATCAAGCGCGACAATCCGGAACTGATGGCGGCGCGCGTGCAGCGCATTCCCGTGGTGCGCCGCGCCGAGATGCTGGCCGAGCTGATGCGGCTGAAGAGCTGCGTCGCCATCGCCGGCACCCATGGCAAGACCACGACGACCACCATGGTCGCGACGCTGCTCGATGCCGGCGGCCTCGATCCCACCGTCATCAACGGCGGCATCATCAATGCCTACGGCTCCAATGCGCGCCTCGGTGCCGGCCACTGGATGGTGGTGGAAGCCGACGAGAGCGACGGCACGTTCCTGAAGCTGCCGACCGAAGTGGCGATCGTCACCAATGTCGACCCCGAGCATCTCGATCACTTCAAGACGTTCGAGGCCGTGCAGGACGCGTTCCGCAGCTTCGTCGAGAACCTGCCGTTCTACGGCTTTGCCGTGATGTGCATCGATCATCCCGTGGTGCAGAGCCTCGTCGGCAAGATCGAGGATCGCCGCATCATCACCTATGGCGAGAATCCGCAGGCGGATGCGCGGTTGCTCGATTTGACTTCCGGTGGCGGCGGCTCGAAGTTCAAGGTTGTGATCCGCGACCGCAAGGCCGGCACAACGCATGAGATCGGCGACCTCGCGCTGCCGATGCCCGGCCGGCACAACGCATCGAATGCGACCGCGGCGATTGCGGTCGCACATGCTCTCGGCATCTCCGACGACAAGATCCGCAGCGCCATTGCAAATTTCGGCGGCGTCAAGCGCCGCTTCACCAAGACCGGCGAGTGGAACGGCATCACCGTGATCGACGATTACGGCCATCACCCCGTGGAGATCGCGGCGGTCCTGAAGGCCGCGCGCGACTCCTACAGCGGAAAGGTGATCGCCGTGGTGCAGCCGCACCGCTACACCCGCCTGCAATCGCTGTTCGAGGAATTCTGCACCTGCTTCAACGATGCTGATGCCGTGATCGTCGCCGATGTCTACGCCGCGGGCGAGGCGCCGATCGATGGCATCGACCGCGACCATTTCGTCGCCGGCCTGCGCGCCCATGGGCACCGCGAAGTGATCGCGCTGCCGAATGCCAACGAACTCGCCACGATCGTCCACGGCATCTCCAAGAGCGGCGATCTCGTCGTGTGCCTCGGTGCCGGCAACATCACGCAATGGGCCTACGCGCTGCCCGGCGAATTGAAGGCGCTGGGGTGAGCATGCGCATGAGGGGCACACAAGTTGCGTCAAAGCACAGTGCGCTCCCTCCCCCCTTGTGGGGGAGGCGTAGGCCGCCTTCGGCGGCCGTGCTTTTAAGATACGCCGAAGCGAAGCTTCGGCTATGGGAGGGGGGTGGCCCCGGGCGAGGTCTGAGTTCGTGGCTACCCCCCTCCCTGACCCTCCCCCACAAGGGGGGAGGGAACGGAAGCAGTCTGCTCACCTCACCCGAGGATGCGGCATGAGCTTCCCCGACATCACGCCCGATCTCAAAGCCGCGATGCCTGAGCTCCGCGGCCGGCTGCTCGCCAACCAATCGCTTGCCGAGCTCACCTGGTTTCGCGTCGGCGGGCCGGCGCAGGTGCTGTTCACGCCCGCGGATGAGGACGATCTCGCCTATTTCCTGGCACAGCTGCCGAACGACATTCCGGTCTATGTCGTCGGCGTTGGCTCCAACCTGATCGTGCGCGACGGTGGCATTGCGGGTGTGGTGATCCGGCTCGGGCCGCGCGCGTTCGGCGAGGCCAGCGCGAACGGCGATATCGTCACGGCCGGTGCTGCCGCGCTCGACAAGCGCGTGGCGGAGGTCGCGGCCAGCGCCAATATAGGCGGGCTGGAATTCTACTTCGGCATTCCCGGCACCATCGGCGGCGCGCTGCGCATGAACGCGGGCGCCAATGGCGGCGAGACCAGGGATGTGCTGATCGAGGCGACGGGCGTCGGGCGTGACGGTACAAAGTACCTCTTCCCCAACGCCGACATGAAATTCGTCTACCGCAGCAGCGGGGTCGATCCCTCCATTATCTTCACCTCCGCGCGCTTCCGCGGCGAGATAAGGGATGCGGAAGCGATCCGCGCGCGCATGGCGGAAGTGCAGAGCCATCGCGAGACTGCGCAGCCGATCCGGGAAAAGACCGGCGGCTCGACCTTCAAGAATCCGCCCGGCCACTCCGCCTGGAAGCTGGTCGACGCCGCCGGCTGCCGCGGCCTTCGCGTCGGCGGCGCGCAGGTGTCGGAGATGCACTGCAATTTCCTGATCAACACGGGCGAGGCCACCGCGCACGACATCGAAACGCTGGGCGAGACCGTGCGCGAACGAGTGAAGGCAAATTCCGGAATTGAGCTACGTTGGGAAATCAAACGCATCGGGGTTTCATGATCACCGTCATGCCGGGGCTCGCGAAGCGAGAGCTATGATGCGCAATTGCGCATCATAGTTCGCGACTTTGTCGCGCCCGGGAATGACGAACTGGAGAGATTGCGGACTATGAACATGCGCATCACCATCCTCTTTGGCGGCTCCAACCGGGAGCGTCTGGTTTCGGTCGCTTCAGCCCAGGCACTGCATCAGGCGTTGCCCGAGGCCGATCTCTGGTTCTGGGACGTGCAGGACAAGGTGCACGTCGTCCAGTCCAAGCAGCTGCTCGAACATGCCCGTCCGTTCGAGGACGAGTTCAAGCCCGGCACGCGCGGCATTCCGCTGGAGCAGGCGCTTGACCAGGCCAAGGCCGAGGACCGCGTTCTGGTGCTCGGCCTGCACGGCGGGCGCGCCGAGAACGGGGAATTGCAGGTGACGTGCGAGGCGCGCGGCGTGGCCTTCACTGGATCCGGCTCGGCCTCCTCGCATCTTGCCTTCGACAAGGTCGCGGCCAAGCGGTTTGCCGCGCTCGGCGGCGTGACGCCGCCGCCAAACATTGCGCTCGAGACGATCGACGAGGCCTTTGCCGAATACGGCAGGCTGATCGCGAAGCCGGCGCGGGACGGCTCGAGCTACGGACTGATCTTCGTCAACGCCAAGCAGGACCTCGTCGCCGTCCGCAATGCGGCAAAGCATGAGGAGTACGTCATCGAGCCCTACATTGCCGGCGTCGAGGCAACCTGCGGGGTGCTGGAGCGGCCCGACGGTTCGATCATCGCGCTGCCGCCGATCGAGATCATTCCGGGCGAGGGCAATTTCGACTACGCGGCAAAATATCTTTTGAAATCGACCCAGGAGATCTGCCCGGGCCGCTTTACGGCCGAAGTCACCGCCGCGCTGAAGCAGCAGGCGATGCTGGCGCATCGCGCGATGTCCTGCACTGGCTATTCGCGCTCGGACTTCATCGTCTCGGACAAGGGGCTGGTCTATCTCGAAACCAACACGCTGCCCGGGCTGACGAAGTCTTCGCTCTACCCCAAGTCGCTGAAGGCCGAAGGCATCGCGATCGTCGACTTCCTGCGCGGCCTGATTGAGCTCGCCGAACGGCGGGTGCGGAAATAATTAGGACTGGTTAACGGCGAAACGGGCGAAACCGCCTGGTTTGGCGGCCAAAACCGGTAAAATGCCGGACATTGCGGCATAAATGCCTCACAGCGCGGGGCAAAAAGCTTTCCGCGTTAACGAACTTTACCTTTTGTTTACCAGGAAGGCCGAAGGTTAACGCTGGCGGCGCATATGGCGCTTTGGCTGCCGGCGCGTGAGCTGTTGCGGGTGATCTCGCCTCCAGCGAACGCTTTGAAGGGGAAAGGCTTCTTCTGCTGAAGACCAGCACCCGGTCGGCAAGTCCGAGACGTCCATGTTCGCCAGGACCCGCGTGATGTCGCGGGCAAACTGTTGACGAGCTCGTGCAATGGATGGTGCAGGAAGCCTCACCCGGTCGCTTTTCAGATCGCTGAGGCCCCAAGCTGACCTGAAGGCGGCCGCTGTCGGAGCGGTCGTGCTTCTGCGCGAGTGGGTGGACCAGAAACGCAACGAGAGGCGTGCTGCCGCGAGCGACAAGGTCAGGACCAAGGCCAGAGCCATACCCATCATCGAGCGCGAGCCGCCGCCGCGCATGGTGGCGCTGGTTGAGCGCTATCTGCCGCGCCGGGTCGGGATCAGCATGACCGTGCTGCTGCTGATCGGAAGCTGCGGCTTCGGCATCGTCAAGGGCGGCCATCTCCAGGATTTCGTCACCGCCGTCGGCGACGCCCGCAATGCGCTGGCCAATTCCGCTGGCTTCCGCATCACCTCCGTCGTCATCAACGGCCGCAAGCAACTCAGCCAGGATGAAATCCTTGCGATCGGCGGCGTCAGCGGCCGTTCCTCGCTGCTGTTCCTCGATGCCGACGGCGTCCGTGACAAGCTCAAGGCCAATCCCTGGATCGCGGATGCGACCGTGCTGAAGCTGTATCCGGGCCAGCTCATGATCGAGATCACCGAGCGCAAGGCGTTTGCGCTGTGGCAGCAGGCTGGCCGGCTCTCCGTGATCGCCGATGACGGTGCCGTGCTCGAGCCCTACGTGTCCCGCCGCTTCCTGTCGCTGCCCCTCGTGGTGGGCAAGGGTGCCGATACCCAGGCTCGCGACTTCCTGGCCCTGCTCGCGCGCTATCCGCAGGTGAATTCGGTGACGAAAGCCGCGATCTACGTCGGTGAGCGGCGCTGGAACCTGAGGCTGAAGGACGGTCTCGACATCCGCCTGCCCGAGCAGGACGTCGGCAACGCCCTTGCGACGCTTTCCAGGCTCGATAAGGACGACAAGCTGTTCTCCCGCGACATCCTCGCCGTCGACATGCGCCTGCCCGATCGCCTGGTGGTGCAGCTGTCCGACGACGCCGCCAAAGCGCGCGAGGACCTGTTCAAGGACAAAAAGAAAAAGAAGGCCGGAGACTCCGCATGACCGGCCTCGACCGTACCCAGACCCCGAAGACCCGGCCGATGCCGCACAAGCGCGGCGGCCTCGTCGCCTGCCTCGACATCGGCACCAGCAAGATCGCCTGCATGATCGCGCGGCTGAAGCCCTCGGCGCCGAGCGAAGCCCTGCGCGGCCGTACCCATGCGATCGAACTGATCGGTTACAGCCAGATCCAGTCGCGCGGCATGAAGGCCGGCGCGGTGGTCGATCTCGCCGAATGCGAGCAGGCGGTGCGCCAGGCCGTCGGGCTTGCAGAGAAAATGGCCAAGGTGCGGGTCGAGTCCGTGCTGCTGTCGGTCTCCGGCGGCAGGCTCTCCGGCCAATTGGTTGAAGCTGCCGCCGATATCCGCGGCGGAGCGGTAACGCCCGCCGACGTCAGCCGCGTGACCTCGACCGGCATGCGCCACGCCACCGGCGAGGGCCGCACCGTGCTGCATGCGCTGCCGGTCGGCTATACGCTCGATGGCGCCAAGGGCATCCGCGATCCCCGCGGCATGGTTGCGCATCAGTTCGGCGTCGACATGAATGTCGTCACCTGCGACGCCACGGTGGCGCGGAACCTGATGCTGGCGGTGGAGCGCTGCCACCTCAACGTCGAAGCCATGGCGGCGAGCCCCTACGTGGCCGGCCTGTCGGTGCTGACCGACGACGAAGCCGATCTTGGCGCCGCCGTCGTCGAGATGGGCGCGGGCACCACCACGATCGCGGTCTATGCCGGCGGTCGCTTCGTGCATGCGGCCGGCTTTGCGGTCGGCGGGCAACACATCACGATGGATCTTGCACGCGGACTCTCGGCGACCATTGCCGATGCCGAGCGAATCAAGACGTTATATGGGACCGTCCTCACCGGCGGATCGGACTCGCGTGAGCTGATGTCTGTACCGACGGCCGGTGACGAGCAGGATCTGCCGCAGATCGTCTCCCGCGCCACCATCGCCACCATCGTCAAGCACCGTGCCGAGGAAATCTTCGAAATGGTTCGGGACAGACTGAAGGATTCGCCCTTCGCGGCAGAGCCCAACGGGCGCGTCGTGCTCAGTGGCGGCGCCTCGCAGCTCACCGGCCTCGTCGAACTCGGGACACAGATTCTCGGACGGCCCGTGCGGGTCGGACGTCCGCTCGGTTTTGGCCGGCTGCCCAACGAGGCGAAGAACGCCGCCTTCGCGGTGCCCGCAGGGCTGCTGGTCTACCCGCAATATGTTCACCAAGAACATGTCGAACCGCGGCATACGCGGCAGCAGGTCAAGACAGGGACCGGCGGTTATTTCGGAAAGGTCGGGCGATGGCTACGCGAAGGCTTCTGATGACTCTATTCCGCAATTCCCGACTTTCATCAACTCCCGCGGCCGCCGGCCGGGGCGAACCCACGCGCGCGTGATCGAGAGGCAAACATGACCATCAATATCAATGTTCCTGATATTCACGAACTGAAGCCGCGGATCACCGTGTTCGGCGTCGGCGGCGCCGGCGGCAATGCCGTCAACAACATGATCACGGCCGGCCTCCAGGGCGTCGACTTCGTGGTCGCCAACACCGATGCGCAGGCGCTGACGATGTCGAAGGCGCAGCGCATCGTGCAGATGGGCACGGCGGTCACGCAGGGCCTCGGCGCAGGCTCGCAGCCGAACGTCGGCGCAGCCGCCGCGGAAGAGGTGATCGACGAGCTGCGCGACCATCTCTCCGGCGCAAACATGGTGTTCGTCACCGCCGGCATGGGCGGCGGTACCGGCACCGGTGCCGCTCCCGTCATCGCCAAGACCGCACGCGACATGGGCATTCTCACCGTCGGCGTCGTGACCAAGCCGTTCCACTTCGAAGGTGCCCGCCGCATGCGCACCGCCGAAGCCGGCATCAACGAGCTGCACAAGGTGGTCGACACCCTCCTGATCATTCCGAACCAGAACCTGTTCCGGGTCGCAAACGAGAAGACCACCTTCGCCGACGCGTTCGCGATGGCCGACCAGGTGCTCTACTCCGGCGTTGCCTGCATCACCGACCTGATGGTCAAGGAAGGCCTGATCAACCTCGACTTCGCCGACGTGAGAGCGGTGATGAAGGAAATGGGCAAGGCGATGATGGGCACGGGCGAGGCGTCCGGCGACAAGCGCGCGCTGACCGCCGCCGAAGCCGCGATCGCCAACCCGCTGATCGACGACAGCTCGATGAAGGGCGCCAAGGGCCTGCTGATCTCGATCACCGGCGGCAAGGACCTCACTCTGTTCGAGGTCGACGAAGCCGCGACCCGTATCCGCGAGGAGGTCGACCAGGACGCCAACATCATCGTCGGCGCGACCTTCGACGAAGCGCTCGATGGCCTGATCCGCGTCTCCGTCGTCGCTACCGGCATCGAGCAGGCCGCGATCGCCCGCAACACCCAGGCCACCAGCGCCCCGGTTGCGAACCCGGCGCCCCAGGGCCAGCAGGCTCCGGCTCCGGCCGCGGTGGCCGAGAGCCGTCTTGCCGACCTGACCGCACGGCTGCGCGCCGACAATCAGCGCATGGCCGAGCGTGCCCAGAAGCTGGAAGGCCAGATCCCGACCGCCGCGTCGGGCCCGGGCGCTCCCATGGCTCCGCGCCCCAATGTCGAGCGTGCGGCGCTCGCGGCCATCGCCGCCGCCGTTGCCGAAGTCCCGCAGGCGCCTGCGCCAACGCAGACCTATGGCGACGTCACCGTGCGCCCGATCGCGCAAAAGCCGACCCTGTTCCCGGAGCCCGAGCAGGCGCCGCTCTCGATGCACGAGCCGATGACGCCGGAAAACTTCATCCCGCCGCAGGCCGAGCGGCCGCCCGCGCGCGCGCCGCGGATGCCGCGCCTCGATGAACTGCCGATGCCCGCCCAGGCCGAGATTCGTCAGGCCCGCGGCGAGGTCGAGGACGAGACTCCGCAAAAGACCCGCCTGTCGCTGCTGCAGCGCCTCGCCAATGTCGGCCTCGGCCGTCGCGACGAGGAGAGCGAGCCGCCGATCGCGGCCCGCACCGCTGGTCCGGCGATGGCGGCGTTGCCCGATCGCAAGCCGCAGCGGTCCGTCGCGCAGCAGATCGCTTCCAACGAGCCGGTGTCTGAGTATGCTCGCCGGCCCGCGCCGCAGGGCCTCGACATGCATGGCCGCCCCGCACCTGTTGCGCCCGCGCCACAGGGAGACGACCATCTTGATATCCCGGCGTTCCTGCGGCGCCAGGCGACCTGAGGATTGTTACAATAAGGCAGACGAAAAAAGGTCCCGGCGAGAAGCTTGCCGGGACCTTTCCTTTGGCCCCGCAAATGCCCGGATTGCACGCCCAAGCAACTGATTTTAAATGATTAATTATGCATTGGGTGGTTCAGTAAAGCTGCCGATAGCAGCCCCAAAACTCGGCGCAATTTGGTTAAGCCTTGGCGCGAATACGGCGGGTTTGGGGTAACAATCGGTAAAAAAGCGTGAGTTGGCGCTGTTTGGGGCAGTGACTATGGTTTGCCGTGACTTGGGGATACGGATTCGGACGGGCGGCCATGGCCGGTCAGTCGGGTCTTGTATAAGTCGCAGTGGTCGTAGTGGGGCGGTTCCTGATGAAATTTAGCCGGCAAACAACGCTTCGTGCGCAAGCCTCCGTGGCCGGCGTTGGCGTTCATTCCGGCCTTCCCGTCACTCTCACCCTTGGACCTGCGCCTATCGACGCAGGTTTTATCTTTGTCCGCACCGGCCTTGAGGGAAGTGACCGCGAAGTTCAGGCGACTGCCGAGCAGGTGATCGCGACCGACTTCGCGACCGTCCTCGGTGATCGCGACGGCCCGTTGGTCTCGACCGCCGAGCACGTGCTTGCTGCACTGCGGGGCATGGGTGTCGACAACGCCACCATCGAAATCGACGGTCCGGAAGTGCCGATCATGGACGGCAGCGCCGCGGCCTTCGTTGCGGCGATCGACCAGGCCGGAATCGTCACCCAGCCGGCGCAGCGGCGCTTCATCCAGGTTTTGAAGCCGGTCTCGGTCAAAATCGGTGGCTCCTTCGGCGAGATCCGGCCTAACGCCACCGGGTTCCGCGCCGAGGTCGAGATCGATTTCACCAATCCCGTCATCGGCCAGCAGAGCTTCGCCTTTGACCTCAGTGCGGAGCGCTTCCGCCGCGAAGTCGGCCGTGCCCGGACCTTCGGCCTGATGTGCGATGTCGCCCGGCTCTGGAGCGCGGGCTACGCACTCGGTGCCTCCTTCGACAACACCGTCGTGTTCGACGACGAGCGGCTGCTCAACACCGAAGGCCTGCGCTACGCCGACGAGTGCGTTCGCCACAAGGTTCTGGACGTCATCGGCGACCTCGCGCTGGCCGGTCTGCCGCTGCTTGGTGCCTATCGCTCAGTTCGTGGCGGCCACAAGCTCAACCACGCCGTCCTGACCGCGCTGCTCGCCGACCGTACCGCCTGGCGGGTGGTCGAGGGCGAGGCGGCCCGTCGCACCACGCGTCCCGTCGTCGAGGTCGGCAGCGGCATGGTTGGCGGCCGGATCGCCGCGGCCTACGGGCCGGATGTGTCCTGACCGACCTGCTGTCGCAGGCGTCTGGCTGCGGCTTTCCCCCCGGGAAACTCCTGGTAACGTTGATCGGCTAGGATTGCGGCAAGTTCGCCTTAATCCGGGCGGAATGCCTGCCTATCCGGTTCGTTGAAGATCGTTTTTCGGTTACACCGGCGTGGTCGCATGGCAGGCACGACGGTCACATTTCGCGCCCATGACGGGTTCATGGGCTGGCGGGCACCGCATCACAGGGCGTCAGGTCTTAAATTCATGTCGGCACAGCGTATGACGCGCGGATACCTTTCGGCTTCGCCAAGGGCTTCGATCGTGGCCCGTGGGCTGCTCCGCGCTGCCACTTTCTTCTTGCTCGCATTGCCGCTGGCCGGCTGCGGCACCGGCGCGCTGTGGGACAAGTTCACCGCCAAGGACGACACCTTCGTCGAGGAGCCCGCGGACAAGATCTACAATGAGGGCTTGTACCTCATGAACGAGAAGAAGGACATGAAGGCGGCGAACAAGAAGTTCGAGGAGGTCGACCGCCAGCATCCCTATTCCGACTGGGCCCGCAAATCGCTGCTGATGTCGGCCTATGCGTCCTACCAGGGCGGCGACTATGACGGCTGCATCGGCGCCGCGACACGCTACGTCACGCTGCATCCCGGCAGCCCGGACGCGGCCTATGCGCAATACCTGATCGCCGCCTCGCACTACGACCAGATCCCGGACATCAGCCGCGACCAGACCCGGACCGAGAAGGCGATCGCCTCGCTGGAAGAGGTGGTGCGCAAATATCCCAACTCGGAATATGCGACCTCCGCCAAGGCCAAGATCGAGGGCGCGCGCGACCAGCTCGCCGGCAAGGAAATGAACGTCGGCCGCTACTATATGCAAAAGCGCGACTACACGGCGGCGATCAACCGCTACAAGGCCGTGGTGACGCAGTACCAGACCACCCGCCATGTCGAGGAGGCGCTGTACCGCCTTACCGAGGCCTATATGGCAATCGGCATCGTCGGCGAGGCGCAGACCGCCGCCGCGGTGCTCGGGCACAATTTTCCTGACAGCCGCTGGTACAAGGACGCATATAATCTTGTAAAATCCGGCGGTCTCGAGCCGAGCGAGAATCAGGGGTCATGGATCAGCAAGACCTTCAAGAAAATGGGTCTCGGCTAGGAAATAGGGTTCCATGCTGGCGCGTCTGTCGATCCGTGACATCGTCCTGATCGAACGGCTCGATATCGAATTCGCAACGGGCCTCGCGGTTTTGACCGGCGAGACCGGTGCGGGCAAATCCATCCTGCTCGATGCCTTTGCGTTGGCGCTCGGCGGCCGCGGCGATGCCGGCCTCGTGCGCCATGGCGCGGAGCAGGGGCAGGTTACCGCCGTGTTCGATGTCCCGAACAATCACCCCGCGGCGAAAATCCTCGCCGAGAACGGTCTGGACGATACCGGTGAGATGATTCTCCGCCGGGTGCAGCTCGCCGACGGCCGCACCCGCGCCTTCATCAATGACCAGTCGATCAGCGTGCAGACGCTGAAAGCGGTCGGCGCCGCTTTGGTCGAGATCCATGGCCAGCATGACGAGCGCGCGCTGGTCGATGCCGCCACCCACCGCTGCCTGCTCGATGCCTTCGCCGGCCTCGAAAAGGACGTCACGGCCGTGGAGGCGCTCTGGGATGCGCGCCGCGCCGCCAACGCCGCGCTGGAGGAGCATCGTGCCGGCATGGAGCGCGCCGCGCGCGAGGCCGACTATCTGCGCCACGCCTCCGACGAGCTCAAGCAGCTCGCGCCAAAGGATGGCGAGGAGACCGTGCTCGCCTCGCGCCGCACCACCATGATGCAGGGCGAGAAGATCGCCTCGGACCTGCGCGAGGCGCAGGAAGCCGTCGGTGGCAATCATTCGCCGGTCTCGGCTCTCTCGGCTGCCGTGCGCCGGCTGGAGCGCCGCGGCGTCAATTCACCGGCGCTGGTCGAACCGGCGGTGAAGGCGATCGACATCGCCATCAACGCGCTGGAGGAGGCCGACCAACATCTCCAGGCCGCCCTGGCCGCGACCGATTTCGACCCTGGCGAGCTTGAACGCATCGAGGAGCGGCTGTTCGCTCTGCGTGCCGCCTCGCGCAAATATTCGACGCCGGTCGATGGGCTTGCCGCGCTGGCCGCCAAATATGCCGCCGATGTGGTGCTGATCGATGCCGGCGCCTCGCTATTGAAGAAGCTGGAGCAGGCGGCGGTCGAGGCGGACGCCCGCTATGCCGCTGCCGCCAAGAAACTGTCGATGGCGCGGCAGAAGTCGGCGGACAAGCTTAACAAGGCCGTCAATGCCGAGCTCGCGCCGCTCAAGCTCGAACGCGCAAAATTCATGACCCAGGTCGAAACCGACGAGAGTTCGCCCGGGCCGCAAGGCTTCGACCGCGTCGAGTTCTGGGTGCAGACCAACCCGGGCACCAGGCCGGGACCGCTGATGAAGGTCGCCTCCGGCGGCGAGCTGTCGCGTTTCCTGCTGGCGCTCAAGGTCGTGCTGTCCGATCGCGGCTCGGCGCCGACGCTGGTGTTCGACGAAATCGACACCGGCGTGGGCGGCGCGGTGGCGGATGCCATCGGGGCGCGGCTCGCACGCCTCGCCGGCAAGGTCCAGGTGATGGCCGTGACCCACGCCCCGCAGGTCGCCGCCCGCGCCGACCAGCATCTGCTGATCTCCAAGGACGCCCTCGACAAGGGCAAGCGCGTCGCCACCCGCGTCAACGCCCTGGCCGCCGACCACCGCCGCGAGGAGATCGCGCGGATGCTCGCAGGCGCCGAAATCACGGCCGAGGCGAGGGCGGCGGCGGAGAGGCTGCTCAAGGCGGCGACGGCGTAGCACCGTCATTCCGGGGCGATGCGAAGCATCGAACCCGGAATCTCGAGATTCCGGGTTCGGATCTTCGAGCGCCCTGGAATCACAGCCTCAGTTGCAGATCGACTCGTACAGATCATCCCAGTCGGGATTGTCCCTCTCAATCGACTTAACCTTCCAGGCGCGCTTCCACTTCTTCAACTCCTTCTCGCGCGATATTGCGGAGACTGGATCATCATAGGCCTCGAACCATACCAGCCGCGTAACATTGTATTTGGCGGTGAAGCCCGGAACGGCCTTGATTCGATGCTCGTAGACGCGACGCACAATGTCGTTGGTGATACCGACATAGATTGCTCCATCGCGTTGGCTTGCTAGGATATAGACGTAATACGCCATGAACCCATCCCAACCCGTCATTCCGGGCGCACAAAGTGCGAGCCCGAAATCTCGAGGTTCCGGGTCTGGTCCTTCGGACCATCCCGGAACGACGAGCTAGAACCTTGATCATGATGGCAAGAGCAGCAAAATCCAAGACAAGGCCGCTTCCCGACGTCACCGGCCTCACCAAGGCGCAGGCCAAGGTCGAGCACATGCGGCTCGCCCTCGAACTCGAGGGCCACGACAAGCGCTACTATCAGGACGACGCGCCCTCGGTCACCGATGCCGAATACGACGCGCTGCGGCAGCGCTTCAACGCGATCGAGCAGCGCTTTCCCGAATTCGTCAGCGCAGAGTCGCCATCGCAGAAGGTTGGTGCTGCGCCGTCCGGCCGCTTCAAGAAGGTCCGGCATGCCGTTCCCATGCTGTCGCTCGACAACGCCTTCGCCGAGGAAGACGTGCGCGACTTCGTCGGCCGCATCGTGCGTTTCCTGAAGCTCGCCGATGACAAGGTCGACTTCTCCGCCGAGCCGAAGATCGACGGCCTCTCGATGTCGTTGCGCTACGAGGGCGGCGAGCTCGTCACCGCGGCGACGCGCGGCGACGGCGCGGTGGGCGAGGACGTCACCGCGAACATCCGCACGCTCGAGGACGTTCCGCAGAAGCTGAAGGGCCGCAACGTCCCTGATGTCTGCGAGGTGCGCGGCGAGGTCTACATGACCAAGCATGCCTTCCTCGCGCTCAACGAGCGGCAGAAGGCGGCGGGCGATACCGTGTTCGCCAATCCGCGCAATTCGGCCGCAGGTTCGCTCCGGCAGAAGGATCCGACCATTACCGCGTCGCGCCCGCTTGGCTTCTTCGCCTATGCCTGGGGCGAGATGAGTGCGATGCCGGAGGGCACGCAGAGCGGCATGATTCACTGGTTCGAGCGCTGCGGCTTCAAGACCAATCCGCTGACCAAGTTGTGCCATTCGGTCGAGGAACTGCTCGCCTTCCATCACGCGATCGAGCAGCAGCGCGCCGAACTCGACTATGACATCGACGGCGTCGTCTATAAGGTCGACCGCATCGACTGGCAGGACCGACTCGGCTTCGTCTCGCGCACGCCGCGCTGGGGCATCGCGCACAAATTCCCGGCTGAGCGGGCCATGACGGTGCTGCGCGACATCGAGATCCAGGTCGGCCGCACCGGCTCGTTCACGCCGGTCGGCAAGCTGGAGCCGGTCGGCGTCGGCGGCGTGATCGTGCAGAACGTCACGCTGCACAACGAGGACTACATCAAGGGCATCGGCAACAAGGGCGAGATCTTGCGTGAGGGCCGCGATATCCGGATCGGCGACACTGTCGTGATCCAGCGCGCCGGCGACGTCATCCCGCAGGTCGTCGACGTCGTCATCGACAAGCGGCCGAGCAACGCCAGGGAGTTTCACTTTCCGAAGAAGTGCCCGTGCCCGCTGCACACCGACGTCACGCGCGAGGAGACGGCCGCGGGCGAGGAGGGCTCGCGTGCCCGCTGCACCGGCGAGTTCGCTTGCCCCTATCAGAAGATCGAGCACCTCAAGCTGTTCGTGTCGCGCCGCGCCTTCGACATCGACGGTCTCGGCGAGAAGCAGCTCCAGTATTTCTTCGACGAGGATTTTGTGAAGGAGCCCGCCGACATCTTCACGCTGGAAAAGCGCAACTCAAAGCTCAAGCTGGAAGAGATCGAGGGCTACGGCGAGACCTCGGTGCGCAATCTCTTCGGTGCGATCGAAAGCCGGCGCAGAATCGCGCTGGAACGCTTCATCTATGCGCTCGGGATGCGCCATGTCGGCGAGACCACGGCGCTGGCGCTGGCGCGCGGCTATGGCTCCTGGGATGCTTTCCACGATGCCAGCCTCAAGGTCGCTAGGGGCGACGAGGAGGCGATCGCCGACATGGACGCGCTTGACCAGATCGGCGACACCGTGATCAAGAGCATCGCGGACTATTTTGGCGAGAGCCACAATCGCGGCATCGTCGAGCGGCTGACCAGGGAAGTCGAGATCGTCGACGCCGAGAAGCCGAAGCGCAATTCGGCCGTCGCTGGCAAGACCGTGGTGTTCACGGGCTCGCTGGAGAAGATGACGCGGGACGAAGCCAAGGCCACCGCGGAGCGGCTCGGCGCAAAAGTGTCGGGCTCGGTATCGAAGAAGACCGACCTCGTGGTCGCCGGCCCCGGCGCAGGCTCGAAGCTTGCCGAGGCCAACAAGCACGGCGTCAAGGTGCTGACCGAAGACGAGTGGCTGACGCTGATCGGGGAGTGAGGTTCTCTTCCGTCATTGCGGGCAAAGCGAAGCAATCCAGAATCTTTCCGCGGTGGCAGTCTGGATTGCTTCGCTTCGCTCGCAATGACGAGGCCAGGGCGTCTCAGCGCCCTCACATCATCCCGCTTTCCTCCTCCGCCTGCTCGATCAGCGTCTCGCTCACCATCACCTGGCGGCGGGGCACGACGAAGATCATCATGCAGGCGCAGAGCAGCGAGATCGCGAGGACCGCGGAGGTGAGCGGCAGCGTCGTGGCGGAGTGGCCGCCGAGATAGGCGCCGAATTGCGACATCACCGCGCCAATGCCTTGCTGCAGGAAGCCCATCGCGCCGGAGGCGGTGCCGGCGGCTTCAGGGCGGATGCTGATGGCGCCGGCGGCCGAATTCGCCATCACGAATGCGTTGCCGGCCATCACGACCATCTGCGTGCCGAACAGCCACGCCGGCGCCTCGTTCCAGCCGGCGATGCTCCAGAGCAGGTTCAAGAGACTTCCGCAGAGTTGCAGGCCAAGCCCGAACCAGATCAGTCTTTCCAGCGAGTGACGCGGTGCGAAGCGCACGCAGAGCAGATTGCCGACCAGATACGCAAAGCCGGTCGTCGCGAACCACGCGCCGTATTCGGCGCTGCTGCGGCCCATCTGCGTCACGACGATGTAGGGCCCGCCGCCGGCAAAGGTGAAGATGATCTGCGAAGCCAGCACTTGGCACATCACATAGCCGATGAAGGCGCGGTTTCTGATCAGCATGCCGACGTCGCCGCGAAAGCCGCTGCCGGCCGCGCGGCTTCGGCGCGTCTCGGGCAGCGCCAGCGCGATGCCGGCGGCGACCGCAATCGCGCCGATGGTGATGGCGTAGAAGATCGCGCGCCAGCCGAACGCGGTCTCGATCAGGCCGCCGGTCAGCGGCGAGAGCATCTGCCCGATCATCAGGGCGGCGATGACGAGGCTGATCATGGAGGCAACGCGTTCGCGCTCATAGATGTCGCGGATGATGGCGCGGCTCACCACCATGCCGGCCGCACCGCCCAGCGCCTGGAAGAAGCGGGCCGCGATCAGTTGCGGCAGGTTCTGCGCGAACATGCAGGCGATGCTGGCGGCGACCATCAATGCAAGGCCGGTGAGCAGCACCGGGCGCCGCCCGAACTTGTCCGACAGCGGGCCCATGATCAGCTGCGACAGTGCGATGCCGACCATGTAGAGCGACACCGTCATCTGCGCGATCGAGATGTCGCTGCCGAAAGTCGCCGCCAGCACCGGCAGCGCCGGAACCAGCATATAGAGCGAGATCGGCGCGATCCCGGTCATCATGACCAGCAACAGCAGCACCACGCGCGAGGTCGCGAGGTTCCTGTTCGCTGCCGTTTCCGGCGGCTTGCTGATCATGCCGTGCATGCGTGTCCGTCTCGTAGAAATTCGAATCGGACTGTAGCGTGCTCGCGCAAGACGGATATCGGCGTTTCGGAATGCGGCTATACGGATTCCGGGACGGTTATGATGATCGTGTGTGAAAGGACGGAATTTGCGGGGCGTGTGGTGCGCTCATGCCACATCATCGGTGTCACTACCCGCGAGGCGGGGAATCCAGTACGCCGCGACCTTTCCGCATACGATCACTGTCTCTGGAATACTGGATGCCCCGCCCCAGTGCGCAAGTGCGCACAAGGCGGGGCATGACAGCTGGGCTAGGGGAAGCAGCATTGCTCAAATCGCGTAGTGCTATGCGTCGTGCTCCGGAACGGCGAGCTTAAGCCGTCAGCTCCGCCGTCGCCTGGTCGAGCCAGGCCTTTGTCGCTTCATCCAGCGCCGGCCGTACGTCGGCGTGCACGCGGGCGTGATAGGCATTGAGCCAGTCGAGCTCGTCCCGGCTCAGCATCGCCACGTCGATCAGCCGGCGGTCGATCGGCGCCAGGGTCAGCGTCTCGAATGCGTTCATCGGTTTCTCGGCGCCCTTGATGTCGGCTTCGATCACCAGCTCGAGGTTCTCGATGCGAATGCCGAAGCCGTCGGTCTTGTAGTAGCCGGGCTCGTTGGACAGGATCATGCCGCGCTTCAGCGGCGTGGTGCCGATTTTTGAAATCCGCGCCGGTCCTTCGTGGACGCTGAGATAGCTGCCGACGCCGTGGCCGGTGCCGTGCTCGAAATCGAGGCCGGCAGTCCAGAGATATTGCCGCGCCAGCGTGTCGAGCTGCGCGCCAGTGGCGCCGTCGGGAAACACCGCGCGCGCGATCGCGATATGGCCGCGCAAGACGCGGGTAAAGCGGTCGCGCATCTCGTCCGTAGGCTCGCCGACGGCAATCGTGCGGGTGACGTCAGTGGTGCCGTCTTCATATTGCGCGCCGGAGTCGATCAGCAAGAGGTCGCCGGGTGCGATCCGCCGGTTGCTCTTGCGGGTGACGCGGTAGTGCACGATGGCGCCGTTCGGGCCGGTGCCGGAGATGGTGGGGAACGACACGTCCTTCAGCGCGCCGGTGTCGCGGCGGAACGTCTCCAGCGCCTCGACGGCGTCGATCTCGGTGAGCTTGCCGCTTGGCGCCTCGCGATCGATGAAGGCGAGGAAGCGCGCCAGTGCCACGGCGTCGCGCCGGTGCGCCGTCTTCGTGCCCGCGATCTCGGTCGCGTTCTTGACCGCCTTGAGTAGCGCAATCGGATCGCTGCCGCGCACCGGCTTGCCGCCGCCGCCCGCGATCAATCTGCTGAGCGCGTCGGCCGCGGTGGCATTGTCGAGCGCAATCGCGGCGCCGCTTTTGGCGAGCGCCATCAGCGTCGGCGCCATCGCGTCCGGCTCGCGCACGTCGGCCGATTGCTCGAGATGGTCGCGCGTCAGGTTGGAGAGCTTGCGGTGGTCGATGAACACCGTCGGCCGGCCGTCCTTAGGCACCAGCGCGTAGGATAGGGGCAGCGGCGTGTGTGCGACATCGGCACCGCGGATGTTGAAGGTCCAGGCCACGGCATGGCTGTCGGAGAGCACCAGCGCGTCGGCGCCGAGCCTGACGATTTCGGACTGGATCTGCTTCAGCTTCTCGGCCTCGCCGACGCCGGCATGCTGCATTCCGTGCACGGCGACCGGGGCGAGCGGCGGCTGCGGCCGATCCTGCCAGATCGCATCGACCGGATTGCTGTCGACGGCGACCAGCTCCGCGCCGGCCTTGGCGCAGGAGCTGGCCAAGCGCTCGGCTGCCGCAGAAGTGTGCAGCCACGGATCAAATCCCAGGCGGTCGCCGGACTTCAGATGCGCGGACAACCAGCTCTCCGGGGGTGGATCGATCAGCGACTCCACTGCCCAAGCCTTCGCGTCGACCTGCTTGGCGGCCTGGAGCGTGTAGCGGCCGTCGACAAAAACCGCGGCCTCCTGGGCCAGAACGACGGCCAGTCCTGCCGAGCCGGTAAAACCGGTTAGCCAGGCCAGCCGCTCCTCCGACGGCGGCACATATTCATTCTGCTGCTGATCGGCGCGTGGGATCACGAAGCCGGTCAGCTTGCGGCGGGCGAGCTCTTCGCGGAGTGCCGCAAGCCGCGCCGTCAATGCGACGCCGGCCTCCGGCTCCTCGAATGTCTGGAAGTGTGCTTCGAACATGGTGGGTCACTTTAGGATCATGGGGATGAGTCCGCAATCTGGACGCATTTGCATCGCATCTGGCATGGACTGTGCTTGAAAAAGTTCCGCTTGAGTCGAGTGGAGTAGACGGATGCAGCCTCTGAGCTTCGTCCGGACGACAGGGAAATTCGAGCAAGTGTTTCTACTCAACGGCGAGGGGATACACGATGCCTGCGTTCACGTTTGAGAAGATTTCGCCGCCGGCTCGTCGTACCCCGGCCGCAGCCACACCGAAGAAGCCGCGCGGCCTCATCAGCCAGATGATTGATCGTTTCGCCGAACGCCGCGCCAGGCGCGCGCTGCAGGGTGAACGCGCGGTGCGCCAGGACGAGAAGCCGGCGGAGTAGCACCTCGTCGTCGATGTCGTAGGGTGGTTTAGCCGAAGGCGTAACCCACCAATTTCGTAGCCGCGCAAGATGGTGGGTTACGCTTCGCTAAGCTAACCCACCATACGGCGGCTTATCCGACCTTCCTCAGCAACAGGCTGCTCCACCCCTCGATCCGCAGATGCCGCAGCGGCACCAGGCCGCGCGCGCGGTAGGCGGCGATCACGGCGGGCGCCTGATGCGTCAACAGGCCGGAGAGGATGACGCGCCCGCTAGGCGCTAGGTGCCGCGTCATCGGGCCCGCCAATTGCCGTAACGGATTGGCAAGGATGTTGGCCAGCACCAGGTCGAACGGGCCGCATCTACCGAAATCCGGCGCGGCGAAGCCGGTGGCGCGGATCACCCGGACATGGTTACCAACTTCATTCAGTGTGGCGTTCTCCGCGGCCACCCGCACCGAGGGCGAGTCAATGTCGGAGGCCAGCACCGCGCGATGCAGCGCCTTGGCCGCCGCGATCCCCAGCACGCCGGTGCCGGTGCCCAGATCGAGCAGTTTCCTTGGCTTGGAACTCTTCAGGACATGGTCAAGCAGCAGTAAACAGCCGCGGGTGGTGCCGTGGTGGCCGGTGCCGAAGGCGAGCGCGGCTTCGATCTCGATTGCGAGCTTGTTCGGCGCCACGCGGTCGCGGTCGTGGCTGCCGTGCACGACGAAGCGCCCGGCCGGCACCGGAACCAGATCTTCCAGGCTGGCCTTGACCCAGTCCTTGGCTTCGACCGTATCGAAGACGAGGGCTGCGGCGATCTCGTTTCCGGCTGAATTTGCAACGAGTTCACTCAGCAATGCCTGGTCCGGCGCATCAGCGAAATGCAGCGTGACATCCCATTGTCCGTCCGGCCGCTCGAACGCCGCGACTGCCGCATCGCCCTCGAAAAACACCTCAGTGAGCAAGTCGACAACGCGCCTGGCCGCGGCCTCGTTGCCGATCGAAAAGCTGGCGCGATGGGTGGGCGAGGACTGCATTCTAGGGTTCCGCTGAGTTCAATTTTTGGAACTTTCGTTCCCAATTTTCGCATAACTTGCAACTTACGGATTAACCCGCCTGCAGGTTGTATCAAGTAAATTCACGGGTGTTGGAACCCACCGACGCAGCTTGAAATGGAAACGGAGGCGAGTCTTGAAACGCATGGTTTTGAAGTTCTGGTCCGATGAGTCCGGTGCGACCGCGATCGAATACGGCCTGATCGCAGCGGGTATCGCGCTGGCGATCATCACCGTGGTGAACAGCCTCGGCACCACCATGAACGAAAAGTTCGGTTCGATTAGCACCTCCTTGAAGTAATTTCCGCCTCCTTTTTCCCAGCGCGGCTAATTTCTTCATGGACTGATCCTGACCAACGCTCGCTGGGAAATTGTCTCCCGGCGGGCGAGGTCGTTTTGGGTGCACGAGGCGTCCACAAGCTATCCACCGGCCGCCGCTATGTTGTCCACGGCTTTATCCCGCGGTTTCCGACTGGATTTCCCCTGCTGGTCCCGGTCGGCGTTGTGCAAATGTCCACCGGCTGGACACAGACCTTTCGACCGCCTGTCCACAGTTCATCCACAGCCCTATCCACGGCTACCGAACAGCGCGCGGTGATCCCTCAAGATCGCCTGCGCGGCGTTGTGGCCGGGGGCGCCGGTGACGCCGCCGCCGGGGTGGGCGCCGGAGCCACAGTGGTAGAGGCCTCTCACGGGCCCGCGGTAATCGGCATGGCCCAGCATCGGCCGCGCCGAGAACAGCTGGTTCAGCGTCAGCGCGCCATGAAAAATGTCGCCGCCCAAAAGGCCGAACTGCCGTTCGAGGTCGAGCGGGGAGAGGATCTGGCGGCCGAGCACGCTCGTCGCAAAGCCCGGCGCGTAACTGTCCACCGTCGCGATCATGAGATCGGCGACCTCTTCGCGATGGTTATCCCAGGATCTGCCGTCGGGCAGCTCGGGCGCGACGTGCTGGCAGAACAGGCTCGCGACATGTTTTCCCGCCGGCGCGAGCGTGTCGTCGAGCGTCGAGGGGATCAGCATCTCGACAACAGGCGCGCGGCTCCAGCCCTGCGCGCGCGCATCGAGATAAGCGCGGTCCATGTAGCCGAGGCTCGGCGCCAGGATGATGCCGGAGGTCAGATGATCGCCGTCGCCCGGCAGCGCCGTGAAGGAGGGCAGGCGGTCCAGCGCCACGTTCATGCGGAACGTGCCGGAGCCGTTCTTCCAGTGGCGGATACGGGCAAGGAAGTCCGCGGGCAGGGCGTCCGCTGCGACCAGCCGCGTATAGAGCAGCTTTGGATTGACGTTGGCCGCGACATATTTCGCGCGGATGGCCGTGCCGTTGTCCAGCACCACGCCGACGGCGCGCTCGCTCTCGACGATCACCTCGCGCACGCCCGCATCCGTGTCGATCATCACGCCCCGGTCGCGCGCGGTGCGCGCCATCGCCTGCGTGATCGCGCCCATGCCGCCGATGGCATGGCCCCAGACGCCCTTCTTGCCGTTCACCTCGCCGAAGGCGTGGTGCAGCATCACATAGGCCGAGCCCGCCGCGTAGGGGCTGGCATAATTGCCGACGATGGCGTCGAAGCCGAACAGCGCTTTGACCAGATCGTGCTCGAACCGCTCGTCCAAAATCTCGCCGGCCGAGCGGGTGAAGAGATCGAGCAGGCTGCGGCTTTGCTCCAGCGTCAATCCGCGCAGGATGTTGGCCGTCTTCAACGCGTTGATGCCCTCGCGGATCGCAGCCGTGCCGAAGCTGGCGAGCAGGTTCGGCGGCGCGCGCAGCACGAACTGCCGCAGCACGTCCGCGATGTCTTCCAGCTCGCGCGAAAAGCCGTCGATCGCGGCTGCGTCATGCGTGCTGAGCCGCGCGACTGATTCTTTCGTTCGTCCCTCGCCGGTGAGGAGATAGCTGCCGTCGGGCGCGGGGAGGAAATTCTGCGCGCGCCGCTCGACGATCCGCAGGCCCTGCTCGGCGAGCTTGAGGTCGCCGATCACCTGCGGATTGAGCAGGCTCACGGTGTAGGCCGCGACCGAGTTGCGGAAACCCGGATGAAATTCTTCCGTGACCGCGGCCCCGCCGACCACCTTGCGGCGCTCGACCACGCGCACGCGCAGGCCTGCCATCGCGAGATAGGCCGCGCAGGTGAGGCCGTTATGGCCAGCGCCGATGATGACGACGTCGGTTTCGGTCATGATTTTCCTGGCGTCATTCCGGGGCGCGCTTCAGCGCGAACCCGGAATCTCGAGGTTCCGGGTTCGATGCTCGGGGCCGCGCTTCGCGGTCCCGTCGCATCGCCCCGGAATGACACCTCTATATCAGGCATTCCCCGCTGCAACATCACGACACCATTTATTGCCCGTTCAGGCGCCCTGTGCTCCATTGCGCGCGTCCGGCGCCCGCCGGGGGAGTTATACGACGCGTTTTCTCGCGCGAACCGGTGCCCACTTCGCTGGAAAACGCTTTTGCTGGAGCTTCCATGGATTCGATCGTGCAACCCGCCGCCGCGGAGCAGCCGTCCTCGTCCCGCAACCGGCTGCTGCTGACGGTCTATACGGCCGCGATCTTCGTCAGCGCGCTGCTGCTGTTCTCGGTGCAGCCGTTGTTCACGAAAATGGTGCTGCCGCGGCTCGGTGGCTCGCCCGCAGTGTGGTCGGTGGCGATGGTGTTCTTCCAGTCGCTGCTGCTCGCGGGCTATGCCTATGCGCATCTGCTGATGCAGGTCAAAAACCGCGTTGTTCCCGTCGTGGTACATCTGCTGCTGCTGATATTGGCTTTCGCCACGCTGCCGCTCGGCGTCGCCGGCGCCTATGGCGAGCCGCCGGGTTCGGGCTATGCGTTCTGGCTGCTCGGTCTGTTCGTGGTGTCGATCGGCCTGCCGTTCTTCGCGCTCGCGGCCAACAATCCGCTGCTGCAGGCCTGGTTCGTCCGCACCGGCCATCCCGCCGGACACGATCCCTATTTCCTCTATGCCTCCTCCAACATCGGCAGCTTCCTCGCGCTGCTGTCCTATCCCTTCCTGCTGGAGCCGATGTTCACGCTGCACACGCAGAACCGGTTCTGGACGGCCGGCTACGGTCTCTTGATTCTCCTGATCGCCGCCTGCGGCGTGGTGCTGTTGCGCTCGCCGAAGCTCGCTGTGACCGAGGCGCGAACCGGGGATGCGAATGCGCCGGCGCCGGGTCTCGTGACGCGGCTGCGCTGGATCTTTCTCGCCGCGGTGCCCTCGGGCCTGCTCATCGCCGTGACCGCGCACATCTCGACCGATGTCGCGGCGGCGCCGCTTTTGTGGGTGCTGCCGCTGTCGCTGTATCTGCTCACCTGGGTGGTGGTGTTCCAGTCGCGGCCGCTGTTGCCGCACAAATGGATGTTGATGCTCCAGCCGGTCGCGATCGCGGGCGTCATCGTCCTGCTTGCGTTCGGCGGCGAGCAGAACCTGCTGCTCACGCTCGGCGGCCACCAACTGTGCTTCTTCGTCATCGCCATGGCCTGCCATGGCGAATTGGCGCGGACGCGGCCGGCCGCCAAATATCTCACCGGATTCTATGTCGCGCTGTCATTCGGCGGCATGGTCGGCGGCCTGTTCGCCGGACTTCTCGCGCCCTTTACCTTCTCCTGGATCGCCGAATATCCGATCCTGGTCGCGCTTGCCGCGCTGTGCCGGCCCTCGGCGAACGAGCGTTTTGCTGGTCTCGTCAGATGGTACTGGCTGGTGCTCGCCGCGCTCGCACTGGCCCTGGTTGTGCCGTCATACGCCACGGGCAGTCTCTCGACCTGGTTCGAGGACCATCGCGTCTGGGTTGCCGGCGCCGTCGGCGTGCTTGCCGCGCTTCTGGCGTTCGCGCTCAATGCCGGCCGCTGGAAGATCTTTGCCACCGTCGCGCTCGCGCTGGCGCTGATCCGGATCTATCCGGCGGACGAGGGCCGCGTCATGACCGTGCGCAGCTTCTTCGGCGTGCACAAGATCGTGGTGACGCCCGGCGGATATTTTCATGTGCTGATGCACGGCACCACCATTCATGGCGCCGAGCGCTTCCGCAACAATGACGGCACGGCGGTCACCGGCCGGCCCGAGCCGATCACCTACTATCATAAGGACGGCGGCATCGGTCAGGCCGTCACCGCGATCCGTGAACGTAAGGGCGCGCCGCTGAAAGTCGCTGCGATCGGCGTTGGATCGGGCACGCTCGCCTGCGCCGCCGAGCCCGGGGAGAGCTGGAAATTCTTCGAGATCGATCAGTCCATGGTCGATGCCGCGCGGGACCCGAAGAATTTCCGTTACATCTCGAGTTGCGCACCGGACCTGAAGCCGGTGATCGGCGATGCGCGCCTCACCTTCGCGAAGGAGCCGGACGGCGCCTACGATCTCATCATCGTTGACGCCTATTCGTCGGATGCGATTCCAATTCACTTGGCCACCGAAGAGGCGATGAATATCTACAAGGACAAGCTCGCCCCGCACGGCGCCGTGGTGATGCACGTCTCCAACCGGCATCTCGATCTCGAGCCCGTCGTGGTCGGCATCGCCGATGCCAACGATCTCAAGAGCTGGGTCTACAACGAGGACTCCGGGCGCGACGCCGATTACATCTTCTCCACCGACGTCGTCATCTCTGCACGCGAAGGGGCCGATGTCGGCAAGCTCGCGTCCTCCAAGCAATGGGAGGAGACCGAAGCCGACGACAGGGTGCGGGTCTGGACCGACGACTATTCCAACATTCTCGGCGCGCTGTACCGGCGTCTGAAGGAAGGGGAGTGATGGTTCGTAGCCTGGATGGAGCGAAGAGACTGGGCAAGAATTTCATCTTCATTTGAGCAAACGAGGGTACGATTCGGCATGGCGAATCGCACTTTCAAGACCGGCATCAGCCGGGATCAGCCAAGCTTCCTTCCGCCACGTGTGGACGATTA
>NZ_JAACFT010000036.1 GCF_029051685.1 Bradyrhizobium sp. CSA207
GTCCCCGTGTGGCACCCCCCTCCCTGCCCCTCCCCCACAAGGGGGGAGGGAACGGAGAGTGCGCGGTGTTGGCCCGACTCGATTCGACTTCAATTCATCACGCTCTAGGAATGCCTCAACCGCTGGGCGATGTCGGGAGCACTGCTTTTCGCGCCATCCCCTGTTTGTGGCATTGCGCGGGGCTCGTCAAAAAACCAAAGCATTCTCGTGACATACCAGCTGGGCGCGCCATCAACTTGCCACGAAGGTGCCCCTGAGTTCAGATGGTTCTGAATGATTTGCGCTGTGGCAGCGGGGAGAGCTTGAAATGACGGATTTTCGTCGCCTGACGGGGATGTTTGTGGCCGCGATCGGCCTGATCCTTTCTCCGCCCCAGGCCGTCGCCCAGCAGCCCGACCGCGGCGACGAGCCGGGCCTGGTCGCCGACGACGCCTACGAACTCGATCCGGAATGGCAGAAGCAGGTCGTCTACTTCCGCACCACCGAGGCGCCGGGCACCATCATCATCTCAACCTCCGAGCGCCACCTCTATCTGGTGCAGCCGGGCGGGCGTGCGATCCGCTACGGCATCGGTGTCGGCCGCGACGGCTTTCAGTGGCAGGGGCTGCTGAACATCGCCAACAAGAAGGAATGGCCGGACTGGACGCCGCCGCCGGAGATGATCCAGCGCCAGCCCTATCTGCCGCGCTTCATGGCCGGCGGCCCCGGCAATCCGCTCGGCGCCCGCGCCATGTATCTCGGCACCACCGTCTATCGCATCCACGGCACCAACCGTCCCGACACCATCGGCACCAAGGTCTCCTCGGGCTGCTTCCGGCTGGTCAACCACGACGTGGCCGACCTCTACGATCGCGTCCCGGTCGGCACCAAGGTGGTGGTGCGGCAGAAGCCCGAACTCTGAGGGTTATGGTTTGAGCATGATCTTCTCGGAAAAGCGCTTCGCACTTTTCCGGATCATGCTTCCCGCCTTCGTCCAAATTCCTTTTCCCGATATTTTCGAGAGAGAGACATGATGCGCACATTTCGAGGCGGCCTGCTGATCGGGCTCGCGGTTGCCGTGCTGGTTGGCGCCCTGGCGGTGATCTATGAGTTCTACGATACCCGCACCTTGAAGCGCACCGTTCGCCGCGGCGAGGTGTTGTGCGGCGTCAACAAGGGCCTGCCGGGCTTCTCGATCCCGGACGACAAGGGCAACTGGACCGGCTTCGACGTCGATTTCTGCCGCGCGGTGGCCGCGGCGATCTTCAACGATCCGGCCAAGGCCAAATTCGTTCCGCTCGATGCCAGCGAGCGCTTCAAGGAATTGCAGAGCCGCAAGGTGGACATCCTCTCGCGCAACTCGACCTGGAGCATGGCGCGCGAGCTCGACTACGACCTCTATTTCCCAGCGGTTGCCTATTACGATGGCGCAGGCTTCATGCTGCCGCGCGCGCGCAACAAGGAGACCGCGTTGGACCTGACCGGCAGCAAGGTCTGCGTGCAGTCCGGAACCACCACGGCGCTCAACGTCGCCGACTACTTCCGTGCCAACAACATGAAGTACGAAGAGGTGAAGTTCGACAAGCTCGACGACGTCGTCAAGGCCTATGATACCGGCAAGTGCGACACGCTGACCGCCGACGTCTCCCAGCTCTACGCGCTAAGGCTGAACCTGTCCAAACCCGGCGACCACATGATCCTGCCGGACATGATCTCCAAGGAGCCGCTGGCGCCCGTCGTGCGCCAGCGCGACGACGACTGGATGATGATCGTGAAGTGGACGCTCTACGCGATGATCAACGCCGAAGAGCTCGGCGTCAGCTCGGAGAACATCGACGAGGCCCTGAAGTCGAAGAAGCCCGAAGTGATGCGGCTGGTCGGCACTGAAGGCAATTACGGCGAGCAGCTCGGCCTCACCAAGGACTGGGTTGTCCGCATCATCCGCCACGTCGGCAATTACAGCGAGATGTACGAGCGCAATATCGGCGAGAAGTCCAAGCTGAAGATCCCGCGCGGCATGAACCAGCTCTGGAACGCGGGCGGCGTGCAATACGCGCCGCCGGTGCGGTAGGCGGCCGTCATTGCGAGAAGCGGACGCCGTCGCTCGAAGAGCGATGGCGGACGCGACGAAGCAATCCAGACTGCCTCCGCGGAAAGATTCTGGATTGCTTCGCTGCGCTCGCAATGACGAGCTTGGGGCAGGCGCTGTCCCTCTTCTCCGCTGTCATCGCCCGCGAAGGCGGGCGATCCAGTACTCCGAGACGCCAATCGTATACGGAGAAGCCGCGGCGTACTGGATCACCCGGTCGAGCCGGGCGACGACACCGAGTGTAAGGCGGCCCTGCCGCGCCTCACGCAATAGCCTCGAACCCGGATTTCGCTGCCCAGGCTACCGAGCTCAATACCCCCGCGCCCTTGCCAGCTGCTCGGTGTGGTAATTCGCATCGCCGAACAACTCCTCGCACACCCGCGCGCGCTTCATGAAGAAGCCGATGTCGAACTGGTCGGTCATGCCCATGCCGCCGTGCATCTGCACGCCTTCCTGCACCGCGCGCGTGGCGGTGGTGCCGGCGCGGGCTTTTGCCACCGCGACGGCTGACGCTGCTTTGGCAATATCGGCGTCCAGCGCCTGCAGCGCTTTCATCACGGCGGCGCGGGTGATCTCGATGTCGACATAGAGCTCCGCGGCGCGGTGCTGGAGCGCCTGGAATTCGCCGATCAGCTTGCCGAACTGCTTGCGGCTCTTCAGGTACTCGACGGTGCGGCCAAACACCTCTTCGCTCAAGCCCACCATTTCGGAGGCCACCGCGCCGCGGCCGATGTCGAGCACGCCGTCGAGCAGGCCGGCGCCCTGATCGACCTCGCCGAGCACGCTGTCCGCGTCGACCTCGACGTTCGCGAACTCGATCCGCGCGGCGTTGTGCGCGTCGACCATGATGGTGCGCTCGACCGCGACGCCCTTGGCCGCAGGGTTGACCAGGAACAGCGTCAGGCCCTCGCGCTCACCGGGAGAGCCCACGGTGCGCGCCGCGACGATCAGGAGATCGGCGACATGGCCGTCGACAACCAGCGCCTTGGCACCGCTCAGCTTGAAACCATTGCCGGCGCGCACGGCCTGAAGATTAGTCTGGAGCGGACGATGCTTGGCGCCCTCGTCGATCGCAAGCGTCGCAAGCAGCGAGCCGCTGGAAATCTTCGGCAAGAATTCCGCCTTCTGCGCGGCATTGCCCCCGCGATTCAGCGCCGAGGCCGCGACCACGCTGGTGGCGAGGAACGGGGACGGCATCAGGGTGCGGCCGATCTCCTCCATAATCACGCCGGCCTCGACGAAGCCGAGACCGCTGCCGCCGAACTCCTCCGGCACGAGCAGGCCGGCAAAGCCCATCTCCGCGAAGGAATGCCAAAACTCCTTGGAGAAGCCGGTTGGGTCCTTGCTGTCGCGCAAGTGCCGCAGATGCGACACCGGCGCCTTGTCACTGATCAGCCCGCGTGCGGAATCGCGGAGCATCGATTGTTCTTCGGTGAGGACGAGGGCCATGGTGGGCTCCAACAAATGCGGTTCGACTGGATTCGGTGGTCACCCTCATGGTGAGGAGGCGCGTAGCGCCGTCTCGAACCACGAGGCCATCCTTCGAGACGCGGCCTGACGGCCGCTCCTCAGGATGAGGACTTTTGCTAGGCTCCGGGCAAATCGAGGATGCGCTTGGCGACGATGCCGAGCATCACCTCGGACGTGCCGCCCTCGATCGAGTTGGCCTTGGTGCGCAGCCAGGCGCGCGGGCGGGCGCCTTGCCTGGAGCGTTCGCTCTCCCACTCCAGCGCGTCGACGCCACCGGCCGACATCAGGATCTCGTAGCGGCGCTTGTTGAGCTCGGTGCCGTAATATTTCATCGCCGAGGAGAACGCCGGATGCGCCTGCCCGGCCTTGGCAAGATCGACGGCACGCTCGGCACAGGCGGCGAGCGCGGCCTCGTCGACATCGAAGCTGGCGATCCGGCCGCGCAGCATCGCATCGTCCAGGCGGCCAGCTGCGTCGGTGCCGACCGAGTCGGCCGCGATCTGGCCGAGCGGACGGCCGACACCGCGCTCGCCCATGCCCGAGATCATCGCGCGCTCGTGCTGCAGCAAGTATTTCGCGACATCCCAGCCGCGGTTGACTGTGCCGACGACCTGCGATTTCGGCACGCGGACATTGTCGAAGAAGGTCTCGCAGAACGGCGAATAGCCGGAGATCAAGAGTATCGGCTTGGTCGTGACGCCCTTCGAGGCCATGTCGAACAGGATGAAGCTGATGCCGTCATGCTTCTTCGCGGTTGGATCGGTGCGCACCAGGCAGAAGATCCAGTCGGCGTAGTTGGCGTAGCTGGTCCAGATCTTCTGTCCGGTGATGACGAAGTCGTCGCCGTCGCTCTCGGCGCGGGTCTGGAGCGAGGCGAGATCGGAGCCGGCGTTCGGCTCGGAATAGCCCTGGCACCAGCGGATCAGGCCCGCCGCGATCTTCGGCAGATGCTCCTTCTTCTGCGCCTCGTTGCCGTATTTGAGCAGCGCCGGCCCGAGCATCCAGATGCCGAAGCTCGACAACGGCGGCCGTGCGCCGATTCTTCCCATTTCCGCGCGCAGCACCTTGTGCTCGACAGCGCTCAAGCCGCCGCCGCCATATTCCTTCGGCCAGTCCGGCACGGTCCAGCCCTTGTCGCGCATGCGCTCGAACCAGACGCGCTGCGGCTCGGAGGAGAATTTTGCGTTGCGTCCGCCCCAGAACACGTCGGCATCCGAGGTCGCGGGCTTGCGCATTTCCGGCGGGCAGTTGGCCTCCAGCCAGGCGCGGGTCTCAACGCGGAAGGTTTCGAGATCGGCGGCCTCGGAGTCGCCCGCTACGGTGTCTGTCATGGATCGTTTCCATCATTCGAAATCGGCTTGTTGCAGGCGACTCTGAGCCATCGCTCCGTGGAATTCAACCATTTCCACGACGCGCCGCCGCGCATGCCACGCCGCATCGGGCTATAGTGGCCGGCATGGCGATGCCTAAAAATGAAGAGGAAACAACGATGCGGCTGAAACTACTTTCGCCTGGCGAAATGAGCGAGGCCCAGCGGCAGACCTATGACGAGTCGATCGCCGGCAAACGCGGCAAGCCGCCGGCGCCGATGATGGCCTGGCTGAGCAGCCCGGAGATGGCCCGTCACGCCACGCGGCTCGGCGAGGTCCTGCGCTTCGATACGATCTTTCCGGCAAAGCTCTCGGAGATCGCGATCCTGGTGACGGCGCGGCACTGGACGGCCCATTACGAATGGTACGCCCACAAGCGCCTCGCGCTGGCGGGCGGCATGGATCCTGAAATCATCGACGCGATCCGCGACCGCCGCACACCGGAGTTCGACGATCCCAAGGCTAAGATGATCTACGATCTGGCGAAGTCGCTGCATGAGGGCCATGGCGTCGAGAAGGGCCTCTATGACGACGCGGTGAAACTGCTCGGCGAGCGCGGCGTGGTCGAGGTGATCGGCCTGTGCGGCTATTACACGCTGGTGTCGATGACGTTGAACGCCTTCGAGTTCGGACTGCCCGAGGACGAAGTGTCGGAGCTCGCCTGATTGCCGCTCCGGTGCACAGTTTCGCATCGGGAAACGCTGGGTTTCGGGATAGGCCAGTAGCACTGTCCCGGGGCCCGACTTAAGTGGAGCTGGTCAACGGAGCAGCCACATGCCGCAGAACCCAGCCATCAATGCCGGCACCAGGATCGGCCACGTCCATCTCAAGGTCGCCGATCTCGATCGCGCGCTCGGCTTCTATTGCGGCGTGCTCGGTTTCGAGCTGATGCAGCGCATGGGCTCCGGTGCGGCCTTCATCTCGGCCGGCGGCTATCACCATCACATCGGGCTCAACACTTGGGAGAGCAAGGGCGGCTCGCCGCCGCCGCCGGGCACGACCGGACTCTATCACACGGCGATCCTTTATCCGACGCGGCCGGCGCTTGCGGATGCGTTGCACCGCGTGCTCACCGCCGGCATTGCGCTCGACGGCGCCAGCGACCATGGCGTCAGCGAGGCGCTTTACCTGCGCGATCCGGACGAGAACGGCGTCGAGCTGTATTGGGACCGGCCTAGGGAGCGATGGCCGTTCGCGGCGGATGGGAAGCTTGCGATGATCACGAAACGACTGGATGTCGAGGAATTGTTACGGCAGCGGGAGGGGTGAACTTCGCTCTCACCTCGTCATTGCGAGCGCAGCCCGTAGGGTGGGTTAGCGAAGCGTAACCCACCACGCTTCGGCAAAATGCCGGACTAAGTTGGTGGGTTACGCTTCGCTAACCCACCCTACGAAGTCTTCATGTGAGGCACCCCCCGCACCATGATCATCGCGGCCGCCACGACCTCCAGCGCGATGCAGAGGTAGAACGGCAGCGAATAGCCGCCGGAGAGATCGCGCAGAAAGCCGACCACGCCGGGGCCGAACGCATAGGTCACCTGGTTGATCGCGGTGTTGAGGCTGATCAACACGCCGAACGAGGCCGAATCGAACTCTCGCTGCACGATCAGCGACGGCAGCGTGATGAGGTTGCCGACCGAGAAACCGAACACCGCGCAAGCTGCGATCAGCACGTAGTCATTGTGCAAATTGATGACGACGAGGAGCGCCGCGGCCTGGCTCAGGAACGACAGCGCCGAGGCAAGGCGCTGGTTGAGGCGGTCGATCACCATCGAGAACAGCACGCGGCCGACCACCGCCATCGCGGTCAGCACCGCCACCGCGACCGCCGCGCGCTCGCGCCCGATCACGGGATCGAGGAACGAGATCAGGTGTACGATGAAGCCGACCTGCGCGAACAGCACCAGCGCGAACGCGATCGTCACGGTCAGGAAACCGACGTCGCGCATGGCGTGCGTGCGGATCTGCGCCGACGATTGCGGCTTCGCTTTCTCGGCCCCACGCCAGCCGTGGAGATCGGGCGGACGGCCGACGACGATCAGGATCACCGGCACGAGCAGCACCAGCATGGCGCCGGCGACGGTAAACATCGCGCTGGCGAAGCCGATCTGGCCGATCAAGGTCACCAGCAGCGGCACGCCGACGATGCCGCCGAAACTGGCGCCATTGAGCGCCAGGCTGATCGCCATGCCGCGCTTCTGGTCGAACCACAGGCTGATCGTGTTGGTGATCATGGCAAGGCTGGTGCCGGCCCAGCCGAAGGCGAGCACGGCATTCGCCAGATAAAGCTGCCAGGGCTCGCGCACCGCGCCGATCGCAACCGCGGCGGCCGACATCGCCAGCGTGCCCGCGATCAGGCCGAGCCGCGGGCCATATTTGTTGACGGCTTCGCCCACGAAGACCACGAGCAGCGCGCCGAACAGGTAGAAGAACGTGGTGCACGAGGAGATCAGCGAGGCCGACCAGCCGTGCGCACGCTGGAGCTCGGCGACATAGACGCTCTGGCCGTAGAAGCCGAGCCCCCAGCCGAATGTCGCAAGCAGGAAACAGACCGCAACGATGCGCCAGCCTTCGTAGCGGAGGGAGGATTCGTCGATCGCGGGATGTTGAGGATTGTCGAGCATTTTTGCTTACCGCTTGTTTTGCTCCGTCATGCCCGGGCATAGCCGTCTGAAGGACGGCGTCGCTTCCGCTCGCCTATGCCCGGGCATCCACGTTCTTTTTTTCGCGCAGCAAAGACGTGGATGGCCGGGACAAGCCCGGCCATGACGACATCTATTAACTCTCTCTCAGAAAATCACTTCGACAGCGATCGAAGTATCAACGCTGCTGCCAGCCTCCTGCCAGTCAGATCGCGTCCGGGAACTCGCCCATCGCTGCTTCCAGCCGTGCCCTGCGGCGGCGGGCCCAGGAGACGAGCGAGAGCACGACGAGGCCGAGCAGCGCCGGCGGGAATACCACCATGTTCACCGCGGACCAGCCGAAATTGGCGAGCAGCTGGCCCGACGAGAACGAGCCGATCGCCATCATGCCGAACACCAGGAAATCGTTGAAGGCCTGCACCTTGTTGCGTTCCTGCGGGCGGTGCGTCTCCAGCACCAGCGCGGAGGCGCCGATGAAGGAGAAATTCCACCCCACACCCAGCACGATCAGCGTGGCCCAGAAGTGCATCGCGGTGATGCCGGAGAGACCGATCGTGGCGGCACCTGCTTCCAGCAGCAGGCCGGCGGCGACGATTCTGGGCGCACCGAAACGGGCGATCAGCGCGCCGGTGAAGAAGCTCGGTCCGTACATGGCGACGATGTGCCATTGAATGCCGAAATTGGAATCGCTGAGGCTAAGGCCGCACAGCTTCATGGCGAGCGGCGCCGAGGTCATCACCAGGTTCATCATGGGATAGGCGATGACGCCGCACAACGCCGCCGCGATGAAGCGCGGCTGGGTCACGATTGTGAGCAGTGGCCGCCCGCCATGGAGATCCGCCGGCGCCGGCCTCGGCATGTCGACGCCGGCGACGATGCCCATCGCGACCAGCGCGACCGCAGCCTGCACCAGGAAGCTGAAGGCGAACAGATAAGGCGACCAGACGTCCATGGTCCATTGCACGAGCTGCGGACCGAGCACGCCGGCGAACACGCCGCCGGCCATCACCCAGGACACCGCCTTGGGCCGGTACGCCGCGCTGGCACCGTCGGCGGCGGCGAAGCGATAGGATTGCGCCACCGCGCCATAGAGGCCGCCGAGGAAGGTCGCGACACAGAACAGCGTGAACGAAGCGTGCAGGATCGCGAACGAGCCGAGCAGGCCGGTGAGCGTGCCGCAACCGGTGCCGATGACGAAGGCGGCGCGGCGGCCGAAGCGGCGCGAGATCGCGCCGGTCGGCAGCGTGCCGGCGGCAAGCCCCACCACATACATCGATATCGGCACGGTCGCGAACGACATGTCGGGCGCAAGCGTGGCGCCGACGATCGCGCCGGTGGCGAAGATCACCGCCGAATTGGCGCCGGTCAGCGCCTGCGCCGCCGCAAGGCGCACCACATTGGTACGCACGCGGGCGCCGGCGCCGGCAGCGATTTCGTCGGTAGAAGTCACGTCAAGCATCGGCATTTCCGCCCCAAAGGAGCTCACAAGGGCCTAGTTGATTCCCGGCACTATGGAGGGGCGCGGGAGGGGGAGCAACCGGCGCAAACGGGCGCAGGCCATGCCTCTGACGCAATCGGACCGATGATACCGGGCCACGCTCTTGACGGCTTGCGCTCGATCAAATCCTATCCCGCCGCGCGATGTTTGCGGAGTTTGCATCATGTCCATCGACGACAGGCCCACGCTTGGCATGCCCGATGACGATCCCTGGCTCTGGCTGGAGGAGATCGAAGGCCCGCGCGCGCTCGATTTCGTCGAACGGCAGAACAGGGTGACGCTCGACAAATTCGGCGGCCCTGCGTTCGAACGCGACCGTGACACGCTCGCCGCGATCTACGACCGGCCCGACAACATTCCCTATGTCAGCCGCCGCGGCACGCATCTTCATAATCTCTGGAAGGACGCTGCCAACCCGCGCGGCCTGTGGCGGCGGACCACTCTGGCGGAGTTTCGCAAAGCCAGCCCGGCGTGGGAGATCATGCTGGATATCGACCAGCTCGCGGCGCGCGAAGGCGAAGACTGGCTGCTGAGCTCGATCAGCTCGCAGCCGGGACAGTCGCAAGTCATCTTGAGCCTGTCGCGAGGCGGCAGCGACGCCGTCACCTTGCGGGAATTCGACGTCGACACGAAGAGCTTCGTCGCTGATGGCTTTGCGCTGCCGGAAGCCAAGGGCGGCGTCGACTGGCTCAATCCGGACACGCTGCTGCTGTCCAGTGCTCATGGCGAGGGCATGACAACGAGCTCTGGATATTCAAGGACCGTTCGGCTGTGGCGGCGCGGCCAGCCTGTGGATCAGGCGCAAATGATCTTCGAGACCACGGCCGATCATATGATGGTCTATGGCAGTGCCGACGACACCGGAGCAAAGCCGCGCACCTGGATCACCGACCAGATCGATTTCTTCAACTACGCCATCTGGCTGCGCGACGAAGCCGGCGCCACGAAAAAGCTGGACCTGCCGACGGGCATCTGGCTGCAAGCGCATGGCGACTGGTTCGCGATCAAGCTGCGCGAGGCCTGGTCGAGCGAAGGGCGAACCTATGCCGCTGACGCCGTGCTCGGCATTTCGCTCCCGGCGTTCATGGCCGGCAGCCGCGACTTCACGCTGCTGTTCGAGCCCGGACCGCGACGCGCGCTACAAGGCTTCTTCTGGACCGCGGGCAAGCTGGTGCTCTCGATCCTCGACGAGCTCAGACCGCGCTTCGAGATCTGCACGCCGTCGACCAGGGGCTGGAGCCGCCAGACACTCGGCGGCCTTCCCGGCATCGGCGTTGTCGATGTCTGGCCGCTCGATCGTCATGCATCCGAGAGCAATGGCGATTTGCTCGCCAATGTGCAGGACCCGCTCACGCCGCCGTCGCTGCTGTTGATCGAGCGCGGCGTGACAAGCCCCACCGTGCTGAAGCAGGCGCCGAGGACGTTCACCGCCGACGGTCTCGTGGTGACGCAGCACGAGGCGATCTCGATCGACGGCGAGCGCATACCTTATGTTCAGACCGGCCCTGCCGGCGAGACCGGCGATGCGCCGGTCTATATGACCGCCTATGGCGGCTTCGGGCTCGCGGTGAAGCCGTACTACAACGCCTCGCTCGGCAAGCTGTGGCTGGAGCGCGGCGGCACCGTCGTGCAGGCGAATTTGCGCGGCGGCGGCGAGTTCGGCACGCGCTGGCATGATGCCGGCCGGCTCGCCGGCAAGAAGCTGTCGCATGACGATTTTGCGGCCGTGGCCGCCGATCTCGTCCGCCGCGGCGTCACGAAAGCGAAGTGGATCGCCGCACAGGGCGGATCGAACGGCGGCATCCTGATCACCAACATGCTGGTGCGCTATCCAGAGCGTTTCGGCGCGCTGTTCTGCACCATCCCGCTGATCGACATGCGCCGCTACACCAAGCTGCTCGCGGGCGCGAGCTGGATCGCCGAATATGGCGATCCCGACAAGGCCGGGGAATGGGAGTGGCTGAAGACCTACTCCGCCTATCACAACGCAAAACCCGGCCAGTCCTATCCGCCGATCCTGATCGCCACCACGCGGCGCGACGACCGTGTCCATCCCGGTCACGCGCGCAAGATGGCCGCAAAGCTCCAGGCAATGGGCTACGAGGCCTGGTTCTACGAGCCGGCGGCGGGCGGCCACGGCTACGGCAAGGACAACAAGGAGCGCGCCGGCTTCGAGGTGCTGGGTTATCAGTTCTTGACGGACAAGATCGGCTGGCGGGACGGCGAGGCCTGGGGCCTCCCGTCCTGAGGTACAGGAGCTTCGCGGCCATCCTTCGAGACGCCACTGCGCGGCTCCTCAGGATGAGGTCTCGTTTCGCGGCGAGATTTTAGACCCTCATGGCGAGGAGCGCCGCCTCACGGCGCGTCTCGAACCACGAGGCCGAGCAGGTTCGCAGCAACGCCGCCGCCTAACCCCGCTCAAACACCAGCACGAGATTGTTCGCGGGCATCTCGAGCGTGTCAATCAATGTGAGCCCCGCGCCTCGCGCCAGTTCCTCGACATCGCCGATGTCGCGCACGCCCCAGTCGGGATTGCCTTCGCGCAGCGAGGTGTCGAACACGGCATTGCTGAGCGCGGTGTGCTTGCCGTCGCGCTTGAACGGGCCGTAGAGGAACAGCTTGCCGTCGGCGCGCAAATAGCGGCCGGCGCCGGCGAACAGGCCCTTGGCCACATCCCATGGCGCGATGTGGATCACGTTGGCGCAGAACACGGCCGCGAGACTTGTCGGCCCCTGCCCGCTCTCGATCTCCGGACACCAGTGCGGATCGGACAGATCGATCCGCAGCGGCGAGCGGACGTTCGGCAGGCCGGAATGCACGCGCCAGGCCTCGATGCTCTTGAGGTGCCGCTGGTTGAGGTCACTCGGCCACCAGATCAGGCCGGGCGTATGGCGGGCGAAATGGACCACGTGCTGGCCAGTTCCGCTGCCGACCTCGACCACGTTGCCCGAGGTCCCGGCGAGGTGCTTTTCCAGGGCCGCCCAGATCGGCTCGTGATTGCGATGAAATGCCGGCGCATCAAGCCGCCCGTCCGGCTCGACCCGGCCGCCGTCCCTGCCAAATTCAACGACATAGTCAGCCAATTTGAGGTCCCCTGAAAACTGGAGAACGAAGATGAAAACTCGATGAGCGCCCGAACGCTCCAAAATCACCGGCCTGCGCTCAAGGACCGAATCCCCGAACAAATAATCTCTTTAGTTGTAATGCGGAAGATATTAACTCCATTTTGGCGCGCGCATAGTCTTGATTGTCAGGCGATGCCCTTTGTGCTTTGGAACGCTCCTGTTTCCGCCAACGAGATCATCGACATAACGTCTTGGAACGACGCCTTGGAATGACGCCTTGACCGCCCTGTCCTGGAAGCCCCTGCTGTTCATGCTGGCCATCGTCGCCGGCCTCGCCGCGAGCCCGGCGCTGGCGCAATCCACTGTGACCGACGGCCAAAAACTCGCCTTCGACCGCGGCAAGGGCAATTGCCTGACCTGCCATGTCATCAAGGGCGGCGACCTGCCGGGAACGATCGGGCCGGAGCTGAAGGACATCAAGGCGAAATACCCCGACCGCAACGACCTGGTCGCGATCCTGTTCGACGAGACCAAGCGCAACCCGCAGTCGATGATGCCACCGTTCGGCCGGAACCGGATTTTGACCGAACAGGAGATCAGCGCGATCGTCGATTTCCTGCAAACCCTGTGACGGCCGGCCAAGGGACCGACCAGGAGAGATTTGAGATGCACAAACCCCCTCTCGCGACGCGGCGCCTGATCCTTCAGGGCGCAGCCTCGGTCGCGCTGCTCGGCCTCGGCAATCTGCCGTTCGCAGCCCCCGCGCGCGCCGCGGCCAATGACAAATATCCGGAAGAGGCGTTCAAGCAGAAGGGCGAGGCGGACGCGATCAAGGCGCTCTATGGCAGGAACGCCGAACCCTCCGACAAGGTCAAGTTAGATGCGCCCGAGATCGCCGAGAACGGCGGCGTGGTGCCGATCTCGGTGACGACGACGCTCGACAAGGTGACCTCGATCTCGTTCTTCGTGGCGGAGAATCCGAATGCGCTCGCAGCTTCCTACAGGATTCCTGACGGCACGATGGCGAGTGTCGCCAACCGCCTGAAGATGGCCAAGACCACCAACGTGACCGCGATCGTGGAAGCCGACGGCAAGCTCTACAGCGCGACCAAGGAAGTGAAAGTCACCGTCGGCGGCTGCGGCGGTTAAGGGAGGAAGTTCGAGATGGCATCCAGCATTCGCGTCCGCGCCACCGCCAACGGCGACATCACCGAGGTGCAGGCGCTGATCCAGCACCCGATGGATACCGGCTTCGTCAAGGACTCCAAGGGCGAACTGATCCCGGCGCATTTCATCCAGGAGCTGAAGTTCGAATGTAACGGCAAGGACGTCTTCGTCGCCGAATGGGGCACCGCGGTTTCCAAAGACCCCTACGTCAAGTTCAGCTTCAAGGGGGCCAAGAAGGGCGACGACCTCAAGGTTTCCTGGACCGACAACAAGGGTGTGTCGGATACGACCACCGCGAAGATTTCGTGATGACACGGCGCGCTGCGATCCTTCTCGGTTCAGCCTTCGTCGCGCTCGCGGCGCTTGCGTTTGCGTCCCCGCGCGTGGTCGCAGCAGACAAGGTCGACCCTGTCGCCGACGCAAAAGCGTTCCAGAACTTCTTCTTCCAGAAGTTTCCGAACGTGAGGCACGAGGATTTCGTCAACGGTCCTTATTCCATGAACGAGGACATGAAGCGGCAATGGCGGGAGAAGGAGGAATTCCCGCCCTACGAGTTCGCGCTCGATGCCGGCAAGGAGATGTTCGCGACGCCGTTCAAGAACGGCAAGACCTATGCCGATTGCTTCCCGAACGGCGGCATCGGCATCCGCCAGAACTATCCTTACTTTGACGAGAAGGAAGGCAAGGTCGTCACGCTGGAGCTCGCGCTCAACCGCTGCCGCGAGGCCAATGGCGAAGCGCCCTATTCCTACGTCAAGGACGAGATGGCCTCGCTGACCGCCTACATGGCCTTCACCTCGCGCGGCAAGCCGATGGACATCAAGATCCCGGACGATCCGCGTGCACTGGCGGCGTTCGAGAACGGCAAGCGCTATTTCTACACCCGGCGCGGTCAGATGAACTTCTCCTGTGCCAGTTGCCACGTGCAGAGCCCGGGCGAGCGCATCCGCGCCGAGATCCTGGCGCCGGCACTCGGCATCCTGAACGCGATGCCGATCTACCGCTCCGAATGGAGCGGCATGGGCACGACCAGCCGCCGCTTCATCACCTGCAACAGCCAGACCCGCGCGGTTCCGCTGGAACCGCAGGCGGATGAATATCGCGACGTCGAGTATTTCCTCTCCTACGTCGCCAACGGCCTGCCGATTTCCGGACCGGGAGCGCGGCCATGAAGCGGTCACTTCCCATCGCCATGCTGCTCGCGCTGAGCTTCGCGCCACCCGCGCGCGCGGCAACCGAGGCGGACTACAAGGCGGCCTATGTCGCCGCAGAAGCCGCATCGAAGGAGGCGGCCGCCTTGCGCCACCAGTGGACCACGACCGTCTCGACGCTGGCCACGGCCAGGAAAGCCGCCGACGGCGGCGATTTCGATCGTGCATTTGCCGCGGCGAAAGAGGCCGAGGCGCTGGCGAAGGCATCGATCTTCCAGGCCACGTCTGAAAAAGAGGCCTGGAAAACGATGGAAATCCGCTAGACTGTTCCTCAGTGGAACTGTCTTTGCGATCATTGAGGGCGCGTCGAGTTCGAGATGGCCATCCGCCGCCGCGATTTCCTGAAGAGTGTAGGCATTGCCGCCGTCTCGGCCGGGCTGCCGCGGCTTGCCCGCGGCGCTGACGCTGCGAGCATCTACGACATCGAGCGCTCCGGCAACGCGCGGATCCTGCACATCACCGATACGCATGCGCAGCTCAACCCGGTCTATTTTCGCGAGCCAAGCGTCAATATCGGCATCGGCCAGATGATGGGACAGCCGCCGCACCTGGTCGGCCGCGCCTTCCTCGACCGGTTCGGAATCCGGCCCGACAGCGCCGATGCCTATGCCTTCACCTGCTTCGAGTTCGAGAAGTTCGCCGCCCGCTTCGGCAAGCTCGGCGGCTTTGCCCATCTGAAGACGCTGGTCGACCGCCTGCGCAGCGACGCCGGCGAGAAGCACACCCTGCTCGTGGATGGCGGCGATCTCTGGCAAGGCACTGGCCTTGCCAATACCATGCAGGGCCGCGACATGGTCGAGGTCGCCAACCTGCTCGGCATCGAGGCGATGACCGGGCATTGGGAATTCACCTTTGGCGAGCAGGTGCTGCGGGACAATCTCGAGCGCTTCAAGGGCGAGTTTCTGGCGCAAAACGTCTTCCTGACCGAGGAAGCCGCCTTCAACGACGCTCAAGCCTTCGACAAGGCGACGGGCCGCGTGTTCAAGCCGTCGATCATCAAGGAGCTCGGCGGCCATCGCGTCGCGATCATCGGCCAGGCCTTTCCTTACGTGCCGATCGCGCATCCAAAGCGGTTCACGCCGGACTGGACTTTCGGCATCCGCGAGGAGGAATTGCAGAAGCATGTCGACGTGTTGCGCGGACACGACAAGGTCGATGCCGTCGTCCTGCTGTCGCATAACGGCATGGATGTCGACCTCAAGCTCGCAAGCCGCGTCACCGGCATCGACGTCATTCTCGGCGGCCACACCCACGACGCGATCCCGCAGCCGGTCGCGGTGAAGAATGCGGGCGGCACCACGCTCGTGACCAATGCCGGATCCAACGGGAAATTCCTAGGCGTGCTCGATCTCGCGCTCGACAAGGGCAAGGTCAGCGACGTCAGGTATCATCTGCTGCCCATCTATTCCGAACTGCTCAAGCCCGATCCTGGGATGGCCGAGCTGATCGGCCGGCTGCGCGCGCCGTACGCGGCGGACTGGTTGGAGAAGATCGCCACGCCGGACCGCCTGCTCTATCGGCGCGGAAATTTTTCCGGGCCCGTCGACGAGCTGATCTGCACCGCTTTGCGCAGCGAACTCGATGCCGAGATTGCGCTGTCGCCGGGCTTCCGCTGGGGTGTCACCTTGCTGTCCGGCCAGGGGTTGACCATGGAGGACGTGCTCGCGCAAACAGCGATCAGCTATCCCGAGACGTACGTGCAGGAGATGACGGGCGGCCAGATCAAGGACGTGCTGGAAGACGTCTGCGACAACCTCTTCAACGCCGATCCCTATTATCAGCAGGGTGGCGACATGGTTCGCGCCGGCGGCCTTGCCTATACCTGCACGCCGACGGCCGCGATCGGCAGCCGCATCTCCGAGCTGAAGCTCGGCAACGGAAAGTCGCTCGACGCAAACCATCGCTACAAGGTCGCCGGCTGGGCGTCGGTCAACGGCCAGCAGGGCGCGCCGGTGTGGGATGTCGTCGGCAAATATCTCCGCTCGGGCCGGTTGATGCCGCCGGAGCGGCTCGGCTCCGGCGTCACGCTCAGGGGTGTCGAAGACAACCCGGGCATTGCAGGACAGGGATGACGCGTTCGCAAAAATTTGGCGCGATGATGCTGACGCTGTTGGCCTGGACGGTGATCGCACCGGCTTCGGCCCAGCAGGTGCCGCTCCAGGACAAGCCGTTCGCCGAGCACAAGGTCGTGCTCCAGCTCTCCGACGGCGATGCGAAGAAGCAGGCGCTGGTGCTCAGCGTCGCCAACAACCTGTTGAAGGCTTACGATCCCGACAAGGTCGCGATCGAGGTCGTGGCCTTCGGCCCCGGCATCGATCTCTTGCTTGCCGGCAACGACCGCCGCAAGCAGGTCGAAAGCCTGATCGCACAGGGCGTGCGCTTCGACATCTGCCTCAACACCGTCGACACCATCGAGCGGGAAACGGGAAAGCGGCCGGAGTTCATTCCTGCGGCCACGCCGGTGCAGGTCGGCGTGGGGCAGATCCTGTCTTTGGCGGAGAATGGCTATACGGTGGTGCGGCCGTAATCTCTCCGCCAGTCATGAAGGCTGTCGTGTGGGATGCTTTGCCGAGCGCCGCCGGCCTTCATGGTTCGAGACGCGCCGTAAGGGCGGCGCTCCTCACCATGAGGGTCTAGGATTTCCCGCGAACAAGACCTCATCCTGAGGAGCCCGCCAACATCGGGCGTCTCGAAGGATGGGCCACAAAGGCGCGGCCTCCCACGGCCGCCGGGATCGACACTTACGTAAAATAATATTCCCTATTTTCCTCTCCACACAGTGACTTGCTTCTCTTTTTAACCCGTGGCGTAGTAGAAACCTGAATCAGTTCGCGCCGGGTGTTGCCATGATCTTCCGCCAGCTCTTCGACAGCGTTTCAGGCACCTACAGCTACGTCCTGGCGAGCCGACCGGGCGGCGAGGCGCTGATCCTCGATCCCGTGCTGGAAAAGGTCGACCGCTACTGCCAGCTGCTGCGCGAGCTCGACCTCAAGCTGGTCAAGGCGGTCGACACTCATCTGCATGCCGACCACGTCACCGGTCTCGGCGAATTGCGCGACCGCACCCATTGCATGACCGTCATGGGCGACCAGACCAAGGCCGACGTTGTGGCGATGCGGGTTGCCGACGGCGACAAGGTGACGATCGAGGGACTGTCGCTCGACGTAATGTACACGCCCGGCCACACCGACGATTCCTATTCCTATCTGATGGGCGACCGCGTCTTCACCGGCGATACGCTGCTGATCCGCGGCACCGGCCGCACCGATTTCCAGAACGGCTCATCGCGCGCGCAGTACGACTCGATTTTCAACCGCCTGCTCAAATTGCCGGACGAGACGATGGTGTTTCCGGCGCATGACTACAAGGGCGACACCGTCTCCACCATCGGCGAGGAGAAGCGCTACAATCCGCGGCTCCAGGTGCGCTCGGTCGACGAATATATCGAGCTGATGGCCAATCTGAAGCTGCCCAATCCGAAGATGATGGACGTCGCGGTGCCCGCCAACATGCATGTCGGCTTGCATCAGGAGGAGCTGGAGAAGGAGGGCCGCGCGCTCAGCGCGGCCGAGGCGATCCGCTCGCTCGGCCGTCCCGACATCCTGCTGGTCGATCTGCGCGAGACCAATGAGCGGATGAAGCACGGCACGCTCGAAGGCGCGCTGCACACGCCCTATCCGTCCGTCGAGGAGAGCCTGAAGCCCGGCGGCATGCTGCGTGAGGTCGCGGCGGCGACCGGCCGCCGCGTGGTGTTCTTCTGCGCCTTCGGCGAGCGCTCTGCGATGGCGGTGGCCGCCGCCAAGGATGCCGGGCTTTCCAACACCGCTCACATCGCCGGTGGCATCGACGCCTGGAAGAAGGCCGGTGGGCCGGTCATGCGGGGCTGACGTCATCGTTTCGCCCCTTGAGATAAGTCAGGGACCGCACATATTTTCAGGCTAGAAGCGGATGACGCATCACCATCCGGGAACAGCCATGGCCAAGACCGCCAAACCAAGCGAGCCGCCCAAAAAGGTGGGCGACAAGACGAAGCAGCCATCGCCCCCGCGCGACGATACCGGCGATGATTACGAGGATGGCGACATCGCCACCCCGAAACGCGATCGTTACGGCCCGGATGACGAGCCGTTGTGAGCGCGGTGAGTGCTGCGTCTTGACTGGCGATCGCGCATCACCCTTCAATGTCGTCCCGGCGAAGGCCGGGACCCATACCGCGTGATCCATCTATGCGGATGGTCGTAGTACCGAACGACGATTCGTCGTCACACTGCTCCTTGAGGTTATGGGTCCCGGCCTTCGCCGGGACGACCACGTGGAGACGTCTGGATTCCCCTCGCTTTGCCACCCGCACTAGCTGCCATGCGCCTGCGTTCATGGACAAATAGCTGCAGTCCCCGATAGTTTGCGCTCCCTGACGGACCTGAAACGGTAGCAATGGTCGACGTTCTCGCCGCACCGCAACAAGGCAAGGCGGACAGCGCGCTGCGCACGCTGACCGGAATCTCGATCGCGCATTGGGTCAGCCATTTTCATCTGCTGGTCCTGCCGATGCTGTTTCCGTTCCTGAAGAGCCAGCTGGGCGTCGGCTATGTCGAGCTCGGTTTCGCGCTGACCGTCCTTGCCGTCGTCTCGGGACTGACGCAGGCGCCGACTGGCTATCTCGTCGACCATTTTGGCGCGCGAAGGATCCTGCTGGGCGGGCTGACACTCGGTGGGCTTGCGCTGATCATCCTCGGCCTGCACCTGAGCTACACCTCGCTGATCGCGGCCGCCGTGTTGCTCGGGCTCGCCAACAGCGTCTATCACCCCGCCGACTACGCCATCCTGGCCGAGCACATGGACGAGGCGCGGATGGGCCGCGCCTTCTCGGTTCACACCTTTGCCGGCTATTTCGGTGGCGCGGTGGCGCCGGCGATCGTCGCAGCGCTGGTCATTGTATCCGGCGGCGTCGGCGCGCTGATCGTATCGGGCGCGATCGGCGTGCTGGTGGCGCTGCTGCTGCTCTTGATGAACATTCCAGATGCCGGCGCCAACAAGAACAGGCCGGGCAACGCGGCCGAGCCGAAGCATGCCGTCATCACACCTGCCCTGATCACACTGACCATGCTGTTCATGCTGCTCAGCCTGTCCGTTGCCGGCATCAGTAATTTCGGCGTGGTCGCCCTGATGAGCGGCTACGGCGTCTCCTACTCCGCCGCCAATGTCGCACTGACGGCGTTCCTCGCCGCCAGCGCCGCCGGGGTGCTGGCGGGTGGCTTCCTCGCCGACCACACCGAGCGCCACGGCTACGTCGCTGCGGCCTGCTTTGCCGTGAACGCGGCGATCGTGCTGCTGATCGCTTTGGTCACGCTGCCGGGTTGGGCTTTGACAGCGGCGATGACGGCCGCGGGATTCCTCTCCGGCGTGATCGCGCCCTCGCGCGACATGCTGGTGCGCAATGCGGCGCCTCCCGGCGCCGCGGGGCGCGCCTTCGGCATCGTCTCCACCGGTTTCAATCTCGGCGGCATCGTCAGCCCGCTGCTGTTCGGCTGGATCATGGACCAGAGCGCCCCGCACTGGGTGTTCGGCGCCTCCGTGATGTTCATGCTGGCAACGGTGCTGCTGTCGCCGTTGACGGAGCGGCGGGCGCAAGCCACTGCGAACTGATTGGCGGTATCTCCACGTATTCAACTGTCGTCCCCTTACCCTCCCCTGGAGGGGTCCGAGACGAGCGAAGCTCGCTCGTGGGTCGGCTCACATGGAGCGCAGCGAAAATGTGAGACGGGGTGGGGTGGTCTCTCCAAAGAAACGGTGCCCGAGTGGACGGATCACCCCACCCCGCTCGCGCTTCGCGTGATCGACCCTCCCCCTCCAGGGGAGGGTAAGAGCGCCGCCCCTTACGTCGGCGACACTGCGCCCTTCAGCGCGGCAGCCTGCGGGGCAGCGTTGCCGGTCAGCCTGGCGCGCTCGGTGTTCGGCCACAGCAGCAACAGGCCGAGCAGGCCTGAGCCGACCATGATCACGGCGTTGATGGTGAAGCCGGTCATATAGCCGTCGACCATGTTTCCGGCGCGCTGGATCACGGTGCCCATGACGGCGGGCGCGACAATGCCCGCGAGCGTGTAGAGCGCACCGTAAATCGCGAGAACCGCGCCGCGCTGCGAGGCCGGAGTGAATTCGCCGAGCATGGGCGGGCAAACCACATAGATGGCACCGCACAGGCCGGTGCCGACCACGAGCAGGGCGATCTGGAAACCCGCGCCCTGGACATGCGGCATCGTGGCCAGGATCAGGCCACCGATCACCAGTGGCACGGAGCCGAGTACGCCACGCGCGATGCGAGTGGTCGAGCCGCGCGCCATCATCACCTGCGAGATCCAGCCGGTGAGGATCACGATCGTGGCGCCGAACACCCAGGGCAGGATCGAGATGAAGCCGGCCTGGCTCTGCGAAAAGCCGAGCCCCTTGACGATGAAGGGCGTGAACCAGGTGAGACCGAGCGACAGCGCCCAATAGGCGCCGAAGGTCGCCGCCACGCAGCCGATGAAGGTGCGTGAGGTGAGGAGCTGAAGATAGGGGATCCTCGGCTCGTTCGCCGCGAGAAACTGGGTGTCCTCCAGCGGGCCTTCCTTGCCGAGCGCGAGCCAGGCCGCGACCCAGATCAGGCCGACGATTCCGAGCGCGCCGAAGGCATAGTGCCAGGAATGGTTGACGATGATCCAGTTCAGCGCCGGCACGGCGAGGATGACGCCGAAGGCCGAGCCCTGCGACAGGATTGCGGTCGGCAGCGTGCGCTTCTCGTCGGGGAACCATTTGTAGATCGCGTGCATAGCGACCGAAGCCGCCGGACCTTCGCCGGCGCCGAGCGCGATGCGGCAGATCACGAGTGTGGTGAAGCTGACGGTGCCAACCATCGGGAACTGAGTGAGCGCCCAGATCACGGCCAACGTCAGCAGCACCCAGCGCGTCGGCACCTTGTTGACGATGAAGCCGACCACGATGGCCGAGATCGAGAACAGGAAGAAGAACGACGAGCCCAGCAGGCCGAACTGCTCCGGCTCGAGTTTCAGCTCGGTCATGATCGGTACGCCGGCGAGACCGACGACGATCTTGTCGGCGAAGTTCACCAGCATGAACAGAAACAGGAGAAAGGTAACGGTCCAGGCGCCCTTCGGTGTTGGCTTGGACATCCCCGTCGTCTTGTCCGCCGCTTTGGGCGTTCCCTGAGCGCTCATGCTTCTCCCCGTCTGCCTCATTTGGCAGTTTTATGATTTGGCTTTCCTGGAGCTAACAACGGCTTCGATGCCAACGCAACCCGGCATTTCCACGTCAAGTGTGCTACGCAGCATTCCCGTTAATTCCGTCCGGCGCCATTGATCGTGCTGAGCATCAAGAATCTCTCCAAGACCTTCTCCTCGGCCGGCGAGCCCGTTCATGTGCTGCGCGGTGTCGACCTCGAGCTCAGGGCCGGCGAGCGCGTCGCGCTGACCGGCGAATCCGGCAGCGGCAAGAGCACGCTGTTGCACCTGATCGCCGGGCTGGATGCTGCCGATGGCGGCACGATCCGGCTGGAGGACGCCGAGGTCACCAACCTGTCGGACGCGGGCCGCGCGGCGGTGCGGCGCGACCGGATCGGACTGGTTTTTCAGCAGTACAATCTGATCCCGAGCCTGTCGGTCGAGGACAATCTCGCCTTCCAGGCGCGAATCGCCGGCCGGCACGATGCGGCCTGGACCAAGGAACTGGTCGAACGGCTCGGGCTCGCCGGCCTGCTCAAGCGCTATCCCGAGCAATTGTCCGGTGGCCAGCAGCAGCGGGTCGCGATCGGCCGTGCCTTGGCGACAAAGCCCTCGCTGCTGCTCGCGGACGAGCCGACCGGCAATCTTGACGAAGAGACTGCCGACGACGTGCTGGCGCTGGCGCGCGACCTCGTCGCGCGCACCGGCTGCGGCTTCCTGATGGTGACGCACAGCCTGCACCTGGCCGGCACGCTCGACCGCCACGTCATCCTGCATGCGGGGCGGATCGCATGAGACGGGCGCTGTGGGTTCTCGCGGTGCTGCTCAGCCATTGGCGGCGGCACAAGATGCAGTTCGCGACGCTCGTGATCGGACTGGTTGCAGCGACCGCACTGTGGAGCGGCGTGCAGGCGATCAACCAGCAGGCCCGCAACGCCTATGACCGCGCCGCAGCGACCTTCGGCGGCGTTCGCACGGCGATGCTGGTTGCACCGAATGCGGCAACCTTCTCGCAGGACCTGTTCGTCAAGCTCCGCCGCGCGGGCTGGCCGGTCTCGCCGGTGCTGGAAGGCCGCGTCCAGGTCAACGGGCGTTCGATACGGCTGCTCGGCATCGAGCCGGTGACGCTGCCGGCTGATGTCGGCAACGCGCCGCGCCTTGGTGCTTCGGATTTGAGCAGTTTTGTTGCACCGCCCGGCCAGACATTGGTGGCGCGGGAGACGCTGACGGACCTGCAGGAGCAAGAGGGCGCGGCACCCTCGATCAGCAGTGGCGCAAAGCTGCCGCCGCTGCGCGTGCTGCCGCAGCTCGTCCCCGAGGTTCTGGTGGTCGACATCGGTGTGGCGCAACGTCTGCTGAACAAGCCGGACCAGGTGTCTCGCCTCCTGATCGGCACGCCGAAGGGCAAGCCCGCGCCGCTCGCAAGCATCGTTGGCGACCAGTTGCAGCGGATAGAGCCGAACGCAGAGACGGAGCTGGAGCGCCTCACCGACAGCTTTCATCTCAACCTCACGGCGTTCGGCCTGTTGTCGTTCTTCGTCGGTCTCTTCATCGTCAACTCGGCCGTGGGCCTTGCCTTCGAGCAACGGCTGCCGATGCTGCGCACCTTGCGGGCCTGCGGCGCGTCGGCGCGGCTGGTCAACACGGTCATGGTGGTCGAGCTGGTGGTGCTGGCGCTGGTCGCCGGCCTGATCGGGCTCGCCTGCGGCTATTTCATCGCGGCTGCGCTGTTGCCCGATGTCGTCGCGTCGCTACGTGGGCTCTATGGTGCGCAGATCCCGGGGCAGCTCACGCTGCGGCCCGAATGGTGGCTCGCCGGCATCGGCATCAGCATCGCCGGCGCGATGGTGGCGGCCGCGACCAGCCTGATCAAGGCGTTCCGCATGCCGGTGCTGGTGACGGCGCAGCCCTACGCCTGGCAGCAGAGGCAGCGCCGCTGGCTGATCCTGCAAAGCGCGGCGGCCTGCGCCGTATTCGCGGTCGCACTGCTCCTGCTTCGCTATGGCGATTCGCTGATTTCTGGTTTCGGCGTGCTGGCGGCCCTGATGTTTGGCGCGGCACTAATCTTGCCGGCTTCCCTGGAAATCATCCTGCTTGTGGGCCAGCGCACCGCGCGGGGGCCGCTGGCGCGGTGGTTCTGGGCGGACAGCCGGCAACAGCTCTCCGGATTGTCGCTGGCGCTGATGGCGCTGCTGCTTGCGCTTGCCGTCAATGTCGGCGTCTCCACCATGGTCGAAACCTTCAGCCGCACTTTTGTCGGCTGGCTCAGCGGCCGGCTCGCGGCCGATGTCTACATCAGCGCATCCGACAATGCGCAAGGCGTTGCGATCCGAAACTGGCTGAAGGACCGCAGCGAGGCCCAGGCGATCCTGTCAGGCGGGCGCGCCGAGACGCAGGTTCAGGGCCAGCCGGTGGAATTGCTCGGCCTTCCCGATCATGCGCTCTATCGCGAGCGCTGGCCGCTGCTGGAGGCCGCGCCGCGCGCCTGGACCCGGCTCATACCGGGCAATGCCGCCTTCATCAGTGAGCAACTGAGCCGCCGCATCAACGTCCGTGTCGGCGATGTCGTCGAGGTGCCAGCACCGGGCGGGACCTGGGAGCTCGACATCGTCGGCATCTACGCCGATTACGGCAATCCCAAGGGGCAATTGGCTGTCAATGTCGCGGCGCTGATCCGGCAGTTTCCGCAGACGCCGCAGACGCGGATCGGCCTCATCGTCGCGCGGGACAAGATTGCCGGATTGATCGTCGCATTACAGAAGCAGTTTGCGCTCGACGAGCGCAGCGTCGCCGACCAGGCGACGGTGAAGGCCGAATCGATCCGCATCTTCAATCGCACCTTTGCCGTGACGTCGGCGTTGAACGCCTTCACGCTCGGCGTGGCCGGCATTGCGCTCCTGACCAGCCTGCTGACGCTGGCAAATTCCCGCCTGCCGCAGCTCGCGCCGCTGTGGGCGATCGGCATCACGCGGCCACGCCTTGCCGCGATCGAACTGACCAAGACGCTGTCGGTCGCGCTGTTCACCGCGCTGCTCGCGGTACCGCTCGGGCTGTTGGTGGCGTGGTGCCTGATTGCGATCGTCAACGTGAAGGCGTTCGGCTGGCGGCTGCCATTCCATGTGTTTCCGCTGCAACTGGTCGAGCTGATTGCGGTCGCGCTGTTGGCCTCGCTGCTCGCCGCTGCACTGCCGGTCTTGCGGTTGGCGCGGATGCAGCCGGCGAACCTCGTCAAGGTGTTTGCCAATGAGCGCTGACAGGATTTCGCGGCGCGCCTTTGCCGGCGGCATCGTCGCCCTCACCCTCGCACGCCGTGCCGGCGCGCAGGGCTATGCCGGGCTCGGCGAGAAAGCCGACGGCTTTGCGCAGGTCGCGCCGGGAAAGCTGTTTACCTTTCCGGCCGATCACGGGCCGCATCCGGAGTTTCGCATCGAATGGTGGTATCTGACGGCGAACCTCGTCGATAGCAGCGGCGCGGCTTGCGGCCTGCAATGGACGCTGTTCCGACAGGCGACGCAGCCGGGGCCGCAAGGCGAGGGCTGGGCCAATCAGCAGCTCTGGATGGGGCATGCCGCCGTGACGCGCGCCGACACCCATCGTTTCAACGAGCTGTTTTCGCGCGGCGGCGTCGGACAGGCTGGGGTCACGGCAAAGCCGTTCGCGGCGTGGATTGACGATTGGGAGATCAAGGGATCCGAGCAGACCGATGATCGCACCCTGGCGCCGCTGACGCTGAAAGCGTCGGGCGCCGATTTCAGTTACGCGCTCACGCTGGAGGCCGACCGGCCGGTAGTGTTGCAGGGCGATGGCGGCTTCAGCCGCAAATCCGAGCGCGGGCAAGCCTCCTACTATTGCAGCCAGCCGTTCTTTCGCGCGCGCGGCAGCCTCATCATCGACGACAAGCCGGTCGACGTCTCGGGCCAGGCCTGGATGGACCGCGAATGGAGCAGCCAGCCGCTCGACGCCGACCAAACCGGCTGGGACTGGCTGTCGCTGCATCTTTCGTCCGGCGACAAGCTGATGCTGTATCGGCTGCGGCAGAAGGACGGCAAAGACTATCCATTCGGCAACTGGATCAGCGCAGACGGCCGCACGCAAATGATCGCGGGAAACGATATCCAGATGACCCCGAAGGCGACGGCAGAGGTCGCAGGACGCAAGCTGCCGGTGGAATGGCAGATCGCGATCCCGTCGCGATCGTTCTCGGTTGTCTGCAAACCTCTCAATGCAAAGGCATGGATGGGGACCGGCTTCTCCTACTGGGAAGGACCGATCAGCTTTGCCGGCACGCATGATGGCGTTGGCTATCTCGAGCTGACCGGGTATTGAACCGCCACCTCCTTCAAGGGACTAGTGATGTATCACCTTACCGCCCTCGTCACGCTGCTGGCGATCCTGTTTTATTTCTTCGTCTGCATCAACGTGTCGCGCTCGCGCACCAAAACCGGCGTCAAGGTCCCGGCGATGTCGGGACACCCGGATTTCGAGCGGGCCTTCCGCATCCAGATGAACACGCTGGAATGGATGCCGATCTTCCTGCCGTCGCTCTGGCTGTTTGCGATCTACATCAGCGATGCGGCCGCAGCCGGAATCGGCGCGGTCTGGATCATCGGCCGCATCGTCTACTTCATCGGCTATTCGAAAGCTGCCGCGAAGCGCGGCCCGGGCTTTGCGATCCAGGGCATCGCCAGCATCGTGCTGTGGGCGGGCGCCCTGGGAGCGGTGGTGTTGCGGTTGGTGTAATTCCGCAAGCCCTTCGCATCTGCACTCTGACATGATGAGAGCGCAGCCTTCGTCCTTCCGTCATCCGAATTGTCGAGGAGGCAGCCGGCCTTGCCGGTTGCCTCGCTGCGCCTGCGTCGCTATCGTTCGCCCAAACAGGCCGCAAAAGGCCCAAAAGACGGAAGTCCAGGGAGGACGAGGATGCGGAGCGTTTGGGCGCTCGCCGCGACGGCGGTGGTGCTATCTTTGCTGGCGTTTTCGACCATCACGTTGGCCGGCGAGCCCAAGCAGGGCGGGATTTTGCGGATGTACCACCGCGACAGCCCCGGCAACGCCTCGATCCATGAAGGCGCGACCTACTCGATCAATGTTCCCTTCATGCCGGTGTTCAACAACCTCGTCATCTACAAGCAGGACGTGGCGCAGAACAGCATGGACACCATCGTCCCGGAACTCGCCGAGAGCTGGGCCTGGGTCAACGACAACAAGACGCTAACCTTCAAGCTGCGCCAGGGCGTCAAATGGCATGACGGCAAGCCGTTCACCGCGGCGGACGTCAAATGCACCTTCGACATGCTGATGGGCAAGTCGCAGCAGAAGTTCCGGCAGAACCCGCGCAAGACCTGGTACGAGCAGGTGAGCGACCTCACCACCAACGGCGATTTCGAGGTCTCCTTCAATTTGAAGCGGCCGCAGCCTTCGCTGCTGGCGCTGCTCGCCTCGGGCTACACGCCGGTCTATCCCTGCCACGTCTCGCCCGGCGACATGCGCACCCATCCAATCGGCACCGGCCCGTTCAGGTTCGTCGAGTTCAAGGCCAATGAATCGATCAAGCTCGTCCGCAATCCCGACTACTGGCACAAGGGCCGGCCCTATCTCGACGGCATCGAGTTCACCATCATCCCGAACCGGTCGACCGCCATTCTCGCCTTCGTCGCCGGCAAGTTCGACATGACATTCCCGACGCATATCACGATCCCGCTGCTGAAGGACGCGAAATCCCAGTCACCGAATGCAGTCTGTACGGTCGAGCCCACCAACGTCTCGACCAACATCATCGTCAATTCGTCCGCGCCACCGTTTGATAACATCGACATCCGCCGCGCCATGGCGATGACGCTCGACCGCAAGGCCTTCGTTTCCATCTTGTTCGAAGGGCAAGCAGATATCGGCGGCACGATGCTGCCGCCGCCGCAGGGTCTGTGGGGCATGCCAAAGGACATGCTGCAGAGCATTCCCGGCTATGGACCGGATGTGAACGCCAACCGCGAGGAGGCGCGCAAACTGATGCAGAAGGCGGGCTACGGCCCGGACAAGCACCTTGCGGTCAAGGTCTCCACCCGCAACCTCGCGGAATATCGCGATCCCGCGGTGATCCTGATCGATCAGCTCAAGAGCATCTATATCGACGGCGAGCTCGACGTCGTCGAGACCGCGAACTGGTTCCCGAAGATCGCGCGCAAGGACTACATGCTTGGCCTCAATTTGACCGGCAGCGCCGTCGACGATCCCGACCAGTCGTTCTACGAGAACTATTCCTGCGGTTCGGAGCGCAACTACACCAATTACTGCAACAAGGAGATCGAAAAGCTGTTCGACGCGCAGTCGCAGGAGACCGACCTCAACAAGCGCAAGAAGCTGGTGTGGGATATCGACAAGAAGTTGCAGGAGGACGTCGCCCGCCCGATCATCTTCCATGCACGCGCCGGCACTTGCTGGCACCCTTATGTCAAGGGTGTGACGGTGATGTCGAACAGCTCCTACAACGGCTACCGCTATGAGGACGTCTGGATGGACAAGTAGCGCAGGCGGCTGACGGGCTCGGGAGGCGAGACATGTTTGCCTATCTGGTACGGCGCCTGTTCCTGATGCTCGTGACCCTGTTCGGGATCTCGATCGTCATCTTCTGCCTGCTGCGCATCGTGCCCGGCAATATCGTCGACATCCTGTTTGCCGCGGCCGGGTATGTCGATCCGGCCGACAAGGCCAACCTCGAAAAGGAACTCGGCCTCGACCAGCCGTTGGTGGTGCAATATCTGCACTGGATCGGCGGATTTTTGCGCGGCGATTTCGGCTACTCCTACGTCTCGGAGAAGCAGGCGCTGCAGGAAATCCTGCCTCGTATCCCGATCACGGCGCGGCTGGCCGGGCTTGCGCTGCTGTTTTCCGCCTCGATCGGCATTCCGCTCGGCGTCATCAGCGCGGTGAAGCAGGGAACACGGCTCGACTATGCCTTGCGGGTGGTTAGCCTCAGTGGCCTGTCGCTGCCCTCGTTCTGGCTTGGCCTTTTGATCCTCACCGCGTCGGTGGCGATGTTCGGCCAGATGCCGATCTTCAATCCCAATCCGCAGACATATCTCGAAGCCTTCGCCACCTATGCCGTGCCCGCAGCCGCCGTCGGCTTCCGCAGCGCCGCTCTGACCATGCGCATCACCCGCTCCTCGATGCTGGAGGTGCTGCGCCAGGACTACATCCGCACGGCCCGCGCCAAGGGCGCGTCCGACGCTGCCGTGAACTATCAGCACGCGCTGAAGAACGCGATTTTGCCCGTGATCACCGTGATCGGGATCGAGGCTGCGTTCCTGATCGGCGGCCTGATCGTCACCGAGACCGTATTCAACATCCCCGGCGTCGCACGCTTCCTGGTCGAGGCGATCCGCTGGCGCGACTATCCGATCGTGCAGAACCTCGTGATGCTGATCGCGGTCGTAGTGGTGAGCGCGAATTTCATCGTCGACATGCTGTACGCGGTGTTCGACCCGCGGATCAGGTACACGGATTAGGAGCTCTGCTTGGTCTCTATCGACTATGATCTCGAACTCAGGCGGGCCGGTGCATACGCGACTGGCGGTTGGCGGCGCGTGCTGTTCCTGGCGCAGCGCCATGTGCTGGGTGCGGCAGGACTCGTCATTATGACCCTGTTCGTGTTCACGGCGATCTTCGCCGACTTCATCGCACGCTACGATCCCCTCACCGTCGATTCCGCCCGCGCGCTGGCGCGCCCCAGCCTGGCGCACTGGATGGGCACGGATTCCTTCGGCCGCGACGTGTTCAGCCGCATCATCCACGGCGCGCGGATCTCGCTCGCCGTCGGTCTCGGCTCGACCGCGCTCGGCGGCTCGATCGGCGTGATCGTGGGGCTGACCTCAGGCTATCTCTCGGGCTGGGTCGATCTGGTGTTCCAGCGCGTCTCCGACGTCCTCCAGGCACTGCCGCTGCTTGTGCTGGCGCTGGTGATGACGGCAGCACTCGGCCCGTCGCTGCCGAACGTGATCATCGCGATCGCCATTCCCTTGATCCCGACGGTTGCGCGCGTGATCCGCGCCAACACGCTGGCACTGCGCGAATTGCCCTTCATCGAAGCCGCCAAGTCGATCGGCATGAGCGAGGTGCGGATCGCGCTGCGCCACGTGCTGCCGAACACGCTGGCGCCGCTGATCGTGCTCGCGACCGCCCAGCTCGGCTCAACCATCCTCACTGAGGCCTCGCTCTCCTTCCTCGGCCTCGGCATTCCCGAGCCGTATCCGTCCTGGGGCCGGATGCTGTCGGAATCCGCGGCCGAATATGTCCGCACCGCGCCGTGGCTGGTGATCTTCCCGGGCATTGCGATCAGCCTCGCGGTGTTCGGCGCCAATCTGTTCGGTGACGCCTTGCGCGACATTCTCGACCCGAGGCAGCGCGGCTGATGAAAGAGGCAACCGATCTCGTGCTGGAGGTGAAGAACCTGAAGACGGTGTTCTTCACGAACTCCGGTCTGTTCAAGGCGGTCGACAACGTTTCGTTCACCGTGCGGCGCGGCGAAACGCTGGCGATCGTCGGCGAATCCGGCTGCGGCAAGAGCGTGACTGCGCTGTCGCTGATGCGGCTCGTCCCCGATCCGCCCGGGCGCATCGTCGGCGGCTCCGTCACCCTCGAAGGCACCGATCTGTTGGCGCTCGACGAGACCAGGATGCGCGCGATCCGCGGCAATCGCATCTCCATGATCTTCCAGGAGCCGATGACCTCGCTCAATCCTGTGATGCGGATCGGCGACCAGATCGCCGAGGCCGTGCGGCTGCACCGGGCTATGCCGAACCGGGAGGCTCAGGACATCGCAGTCGAGATGCTGCGGCTGGTGCGCATTCCCGAGCCGGCGCGGCGCGCAAGGGAATATCCGCACCAGCTCTCCGGCGGCATGCGCCAGCGCGCGATGATCGCGATGGCATTGGCTTGCCGGCCGGCGCTGCTGATCGCGGACGAGCCGACCACCGCGCTTGACGTCACCATCCAGGCACAGATTCTGGCACTGATCCTCGACCTTCAGAGAGAGCTCGGCACCGGCCTCGTGCTGATCACGCACGATCTCGGTGTCGTCGCGCAGACGGCGCAGCGCGTCATCGTGATGTATGCGGGGAAGAAGGTCGAGGAAGCCAGCGTCGAGGCGCTGTTTGCCGCGCCAAAGCATCCCTATACGCGCGGGCTGATGGCCTCGATCCCGGCGGTGCCGGCGTCCGGTCTCGCCGCGCAGGCGCGACTGAACGAAATCCCCGGCACCGTGCCGTCACTGGTCCGGCTACCGCCCGGCTGCCCCTTTGCGCCGCGCTGCAAGCTCGCGATCAAGCATTGCGAGGCCGAATATCCTCCGCTTGTCGATTGGGGCGGCGGCCATCTCGCCGCCTGCTGGCGCGCGGCCGAAGTCGCGGAGGTGGCATGAGTGAGGCGCTGCTGGAAGTCACCGACCTGACAAAGCACTATCCGGTGCGCGCCGGCGTGCTGCGCCGGCAGGTCGGCACCGTGCACGCAGTCGACGGCGTCTCGTTCTCGGTTGGCGTCGGCGAGACGCTGGGTCTCGTCGGCGAATCCGGCTGCGGCAAATCGACGGTGGCGCGCAGCGTGCTGCGGCTGGTCGAGCCGACATCGGGGCAGATCCGCCTCGGTGGCGAGGACATCACCCACCTTTCGAAGTCTGCGCTTCGGCCGCATCGCCGTTCGATGCAGATCGTGTTCCAGGACCCGTTCGCCTCGCTCAATCCGCGCATGACCGCGGGTGACATCGTCGGCGAGCCACTGGCCGTCCATGGTCTCGCCAGTGGCAAAGCACTGGAGGCACGTACCGCAAAGCTATTCGAGCAGGTGGGATTAAGGCCCGACCAGATGCGCAGCTTCCCGCATCAGTTCTCCGGCGGTCAGCGCCAGCGCATCTGCATTGCCCGCGCGCTGGCGCTCGGGCCACGCCTGATCGTGTGCGACGAGCCGGTCTCGGCGCTCGACGTCTCGATCCAGGCGCAGGTGATCAACCTGCTGATCGACTTGCAACGGCAGCACGGCTTCTCTTATCTCTTCATCGCGCATGACCTCGCCGTGGTCGCCCATATCAGCCACCGCGTCGCCGTGATGTATCTCGGCCGCATCGTCGAGATCGCCGACAAGGACGAGCTATTTCGCAATCCGCGCCATCCCTATACGCAAGCCCTGCTCGCCTCGGTGCCGATCGCCAACCCGCTTGCCAAGAAGCTCGCACCGCTGGTCGACGGCGACGTGCCGAGCCCGGTCAATCCACCCTCGGGCTGCGCGTTTCACACCCGGTGCCGGTTTGCGATGGAGCGGTGCAAGATCGAGCGGCCGGCGCTGATGGAAGCGGGCGACGGGCACCAGGTGGCGTGTCTGCTCAATGAGGGGACGGGACGAGCCAACGTGGTCCCGTAGGGTGGGTTACCGAAGGCGTAACCCACCACTGTCTGGCTCCGCGAAAGCGAAAAAGTGGTGGGTTACGCCCAGCGAACTGCGCTCCGCGCAGTCGCAAGGCTAACCCACCCTACGGTCGCGCCCCTTGCCGCGCTACCCCGCCCCGATCTTCGCCACGATCCTGCCTGTCGTCACCTGCTCGCCTTCGGCAACGTCGATCGCCGCGATCACGCCGTCGATGCCGGCCTTGTGGACGTGCTCCATCTTCATCGCTTCCAGCGTCAGCACCGGCTGGCCGGCGGCAACGCGCTCGCCCGGCTTGACCAGGACGGCGACGACGCGGCCGTTCATCGCGGCGCGGACCTTGCCGTCGCCGCCGTTGGTTGCGGCGGATTTTGGCGCGGCGAGGGTGAGATCGGTGACCGCTAGCGGGAGGCCGCGGTGCTGAACGTAGAGCCGGTCGCCGTCGCGCAACAATTTTGCGCTGTCCATCACGCCATCATGGCGGAAACGAACAGCGTCGGCATCGAGCTGATCGATCTCGAACCTGTCCTGGCGACCGCCGACCGCAACCGTGAAGCCGCCATCGCGTTCGCCGGTGACCTCGACCTCATGCGTGTGGCCGGCGATCTCGATCTTCGCGGGCAGTGGAAAGGTTGCCGCCAGACTCCGTCCGCCGCGCCATGACGGCGCGAGGGGGCTGGTGACGTAAAGCAGGAGACCCGCCAGGGCGGTCTCGAACGCGCTATCCTGCCGTGGCGCCAGCAGCTCATCGCGATGCGCGCCGATAAACGCCGTGGTCGCCTCGCCGCTGGCAAAGCCGGGATGGCGCAGGCACGACATCAGGAAGGCCTGGTTGGTGGTCACGCCGAAGGCGGTGAGCTGCTCCAGGCCGACGATCAGCCGCCCCCTCGCCTCCTCCCGCGTCGTGCCGCTGCTGATCACCTTGGCGATCATGGAATCGTAGAACGGCGGGATCTCCGAGCCTGATTGCAACGCGTGCTCGACGCGCAATCCTTCCGGCATCTGCCAGCGCGCCATGCGGCCCGACTGCGGCATGAAATCATTTGCGGCATCTTCCGAACATAGCCGGACCTCGATGGCGTGGCCGGAGAACCTGATGTCCTGCTGCTTTACCGGCAATGGCTCGCCGCGCGCCACGCGCAACTGCAGCTCGACCAGATCGAGCCCGGTGATCGCTTCCGTCACGGGATGCTCGACCTGGAGGCGCGTGTTCATCTCCATGAAATAGAATTCGCCGCTCTCGTCGAGCAGGAATTCCAGCGTGCCGGCGCCCTCGTAGCGCAGCGCCTTCACCGCGGCGACCGCGACCTCGCCCATTTTCGCACGCAGCGCTGGCGTCACCGCCGGCGACGGCGCCTCCTCGATCAGCTTCTGATGCCGTCGCTGCACCGAGCAGTCGCGCTCGCCAAGATGGATCGCGTTGCCATGGCTGTCGCCGAACACCTGGATCTCGATGTGGCGAGGATTCTGGATGGCGCGTTCGAGGATCACCGTTGGATCGCCGAACGCTGCCTTCGCTTCCGACCGTGCGCTACGCAGAGCGTCGGGCAACGACCCCGCGTCGACCACGAGCCGCATGCCACGGCCGCCGCCGCCGGCGACCGCCTTGATCATCACGGGGAAGCCGATCTTTCTGGCCTCGGCGAGCATGACCTCGTCGGCCTGATCGGCGCCCTGGTAACCGGGCACGCAGGGCACACCGGCCTTCTTCATGATCTCCTTGGCGCCCGCCTTGTTGCCCATCGCCTCGATCGCCTGCGGCGACGGGCCGATGAAGACGAGGCCCGCATCCTTGCAGGCTTGCGCGAACGCCTCGTTCTCGGCGAGGAAGCCATAGCCGGGATGCACGGCATCCGCGCCACCGGCTTTCGCCGCCGCGATGATGGCGGCAATGTTGAGATAAGACTGCGCCGGCAGCGCTCCGCCGATGCGCACCGCCTGGTCGGCCTGCCGCACATGAAGGGCATCGTGATCGGCATCCGAGTAAACCGCGACGACACCAAGTCCGAGCCGCCGCGCGCTGTGCATCACACGTAGCGCGATCTCGCCGCGATTGGCGATCAGGACCTTGAAGAACGGCCGGTGCTGCACTGATCCGTTCCTCATGGGCGGGCCACCGAAAATTGCATGCGCTGGGGAGTCCGCGCATCGCCCTCGCGGCAGATCGCGAGCACTTCGGACAGCACCGCGCGGGTGTCGCGCGGATCGATCACGCCATCGTCGAGCACGCGGGCGCTGGTCGAGAACACGTCCATCTGACCGTCGAACACGCCGACGATCTGCGCCTTCATGGCCTCGAGCCTGTCCTTCTCGATCGGCTTGCCGCGCCGTGCTGCGGCTGCTTCAGTCACAATCGCCATGGTCTCGGCAGCCTGCTCGCCGCCCATCACAGCGGTTCTGGCGTTGGGCCAGGAGAAGCAGAAGCGCGGATGGAAGCCGCGCCCGCACATACCGTAATTGCCCGCGCCGAAGGAGGCGCCGCAATAGATGGTGATCTGCGGCACGGTCGCCGACGTGACCGCCTGGATCATCTTCGAGCCGTGCTTGATCATGCCGGCTTCTTCGTAAGATTTGCCCACCATGTAGCCGGTGGTGTTGTTCAGATACAGCAGCGGCGTGCGGGTCTGGCAGCAGGCCTGGATGAAATGCGTCGCCTTGTTGGCGCCGGCCGGATCGAGCGGACCGTTGTTGGTGATGATGCCGATCGCCTGCCCCTCGATGCGGGCATGGCCACAGACCGTGGCGGGGCCGTAGTTCGGCGCCATCTCGGTGAAGTCGGAATCATCGACGATACGCGCGATCACCTGCTTCATGTCGACGGAGCGCTTGTGGTCCATCGGCATGATGCCGAGCAGATCGTCCGGATCGTAGCGCGGCGGCTTGTATTGCGCAGCCGCCCTGCCCGGCCGCTGCCATTCCAGCGCCGCCATGATCTCGCGCGCGATGCGCAGCGCGTCGCGGTCATCTTCGGCGAGGTAGTCGCCGAGGCCGGAGATCTGCGTGTGCATCTCGGCGCCGCCGAGCTCTTCTTCGGTGGCGACCTCGCCGGTTGCGGCCTTCAGCAGCGGCGGCCCGGCGAGAAACGCGCGAGTGCGGCCGCGCACCATGACGATGTAGTCGGACAGGCCGGTTTGGTAGGCACCGCCCGCGGTGGAAGATCCATGCGTCACGGTGACGACCGGCAGGCCTGCCGCCGAAAGCCGCGCAAGATTGCGAAAGATATTACCGCCGCGCACAAAATCCTCGACGCGGTAGCGCAACAGATTGGCGCCGGCGCTTTCGACCAGCTGGACGTAAGGCAGCTTGTTCTCCAGCGCGAGCTCCTGCACGCGGAGCGTCTTGTCGAGGCCGTAGGGCTGAAGCGCACCGGCATCGATGCCGGCATCGTTGGCGCTGACCATGCAGCGGATGCCAGAGACGAAGCCGATGCCGGCGATGACGCCGCCCCCGGGCACGCTCTTGTTGGCATCGGGCACGTCGAACATGTAGCCGGCGAGCGTCGACAGCTCGATGAAGGGCGCGCCGGGGTCGAGCACCAGCGCGACGCGCTCGCGCGGCAGCAGCTGGCCGCGCTTGTGGAAGCGATCCTTGGCTGCGGCGGACGCCGCGCGCGTGCGTTCCTCCAGCGCGCGCATGCGGTCGATCAAGGCGAGCATGCCGTCGCGATTGGCGTGGTAGGCCGCGCTCCCGGGGGAGATGGTGTTTTCGAGAATGGACATAACAGTTTCCTGCTCGTCATTGCGAGCGAAGCGAAGCAATCCAGACTGTCATCGCGGAAAGATTCTGGATTGCTTCGCTTCGCTCGCAATGACGGTTGAGGCGATAGCTACCGATTCGTCCCAAAGATCTTCCGCGCCTCGGCCGGGCTTGCGATGGCGCGGCCCGCGCGGCGCGCGCAGGCGGCAACGGCCTCGATCAGCTGGCCGTTCGAGGTCACTTTCTTGCCGTCGGCGAGATAGAAGGTGTCCTCCAGACCGGTGCGCAGATGACCGCCGAGCTCGGCACAGCGCTGGTGCAGCGGCCAGATCTCCTCGCGTCCGATCGCCGTGACCTGCCAATGCGCCTCGGGGCGCTTCAGCTTGAGCAGGATCGGCAGCAGATCGGGATCCGACGGCATGCCGGACGCCACGCCCATCACGAAGTTATATTCGAGCGGGCCGTTGTACATGCCGACCTGGTTGTACATGCCGACGCAGCGGACGATGCCGACGTCAAAACATTCGAACTCCGGGATGGTGCCGACCGCGTTCATGACGTCGAGATAGTCCTTCACCTTCTCGACCGAATTATCGAACATCATCGGCGGCCATGCCCATGTGTTGTCGGCCTTCACCTTCAGGTAATTCAGCGAGCCGGCGTTGCAGGCGGCGATCTCCGGCCTGGTTTCGCGGATGCAATCGAGCGCGCCGCTGTAGTTCGGCCCGGAGATGCCGGAGGTGTGGTTGATGATCACGCCGGGACAGGCCTCGCGTATCGCCTGCTGGATTTCCTTGCTGACGCTCACCTCCCAGGACGGCAGGTGCCCCTTGTCCGGCGCCTGCTGGCGCAGATGGATGTGCATGATGCTGGCGCCGGCATCGAACGCAGCCTTGGCCTCGCGCGCCATCTGCTCCGGCGTGACCGGCACGTTGTGCTGCTTCGGGTCGGTAAGCACGCCGTTCAGCGCGCAAGTGATAACGACCTTGTCGCTCATGCCTCTTCGCCCATGATCTGGATGTCTCGCACGTTGACAATTCAACGCTTGCGATCATGTGACGCGCGGCATGCGGCTTCTTGCGCGGAGAAGCTAGAGATTCGGCGATGCTGCGTAGGGTGGGTTAGCGAAGCGTAACCCACCAAGGTCTCTCAACCGCGGAAGCAAAAGTGGCGGGTTACGCCCAGCGGACTGCGCTTCGCGCAGCCGTGGGGCTAACCCACCCTACGATGCCTCCGCGAGCCTCACCGTCTCGCTGCTGCGATAGATCGCAAGGTCGCGCGAGCCGACGAAGATTGCGCGCGGCTTCAATCCGTAGAAGCGGCGGATCGAATGGCTGAAATGGGTGCTGTCGGGATAGCCGATGTCCTGCGCGAGATGGGCGAGGTTGAGGTCCTGGTTGGCGAAGTGCAGCAGGTGCCGCGCGCGTTTCCAGGCGCGGAAGGAGCGGAACGAGATGCCGGTCTCTTCCTTGAACAGATGCAGGAAGCGCGAGGCGGAAAGTCCGGCATCCGCCGCACATGTATCCGCCGTCACAGGTTCTCCCGTGAAGCGACCGAGGCGCGCGACTGCGCGCATCACACGGGGGTCGAGCACGCGGCGCGGCAGCGCCTCGCCAAAACACATCTCGTCGAATTCGGCGGTGGTGATGTCGCCATAGCGGCGCTGCCGCAGCAGCGCATAGGCGGCCAGGATCTTGCGGGCATAGACGGCCTTGTCCGGCCCGGTGAGCCGCGCAACCAATGCTTCCGACGCTCCGTCCGACATGCTTTCCGGTTCGAGCGTCACACTGATCGCAGTGCGGTAGTCGCTGGCGATGGAGTGCCGCTGGTTCGGCAGGGTCACGATCAATTCGCCTGACGTGTTGACGTCGTCGATCGAGAGATGCAGGTTGCCCTTGACCGCCACATAGACATGGCAGCAGCCGGGTGTCCGCTTGCGCGGGCGGCCGAGCAGGCCGGCATAAAACACCCGCTCCGGCGTAATCAGCATCAAATGGTCGGATTCGCGGCCGGGATCTTCCATTGGGGGTCCTCCTCGCGCGGCTCTCTGGCCGCTGCGGACGGAGGTCACCTTAGCGGAAATTTGGGCGCTGTCACGGCGCGATAGCGCTGTCATGGGGCGCAAAGGGTTGGCGGTGCCGGGACGGGTCAAGCCTGTCGTCCCGGCGAAGGCCGGGAACCATACCGCGAGGTCTATCTATTCGGGTGGTGCTGATCCCGAACAATCAATCTTCGCAAAATACCTCCCTGGGGGTATGGGTCCCAGCCTTCGCCGGGACGACAAGGCTTAAGCCCTTACCCTTGGCGCCACGTTCTGCTCGATGCCGGCCTTCTGCTCCGCGGCGACCGCGCGCTTGAAGCCGTCGCGTTGCTGCAGGCGCGCCCAATAGGCTGCGACATTTGGCCCAAAATCCTTGGCGAGCCCGATATTGTCGGCCAGGCGGAGCGCATAGCCGATCACGATGTCGGCGGCGGTAAAGCGGCCGGCGCACAAGGTCTCGGTATTCGCGGTCGCGGCCTCGACGGCGCGCAGCCGGCCCAGAAACCATTTTGCATAGTCGCCGGCAACCTGCGGATTGCGCCGCTCTTCCGGCTCGAGCTGGCTGTAGCGGAGCACCAGCGTCTGCGGGAAGGTCAACGTGGCATCGCTGAAATACATCCAGTTCAGGAACGCGCCGTAGGCGGGATCGCCGGGGTCCACCATCAGCGGCGTCGGCCCGTGCTTGATGCCGAGATAGTGGCAGATGCCGGAGGATTCGGTCATCCGCGCCTCGCCGTCGATCATGAACGGAATGGTTCCGAGCGGATTGAGCGCAAGATAATCCTTGGCGAACACCCGCGGCGGGAACGGCAGCATTTTCAATTCGTATGGCAGCCGCATCTCCTCCAGCATCCAGAGCGGGCGAAACGAGCGCGCGGCATCGCAGTGATAGAGCGTGATCATCAAGAACTTCCTTTGCTGCCGGGCAGCGTGCCCATCATCTTGCACAGGACCATCAGCATGACCTCGTCGGCGCCGCCGCCGATCGAGGTCAGGCGGCTGTCGCGATAGGCGCGGCTGACCGGCGTCTCGTTGGTAAAGCCCATTCCGCCCCAATATTGCAAGCAGGCGTCGGTGAGTTCGCGGCCGAGCCGGCCGGCCTTCAGCTTGGCCATGGTCGCAAGCTTGGTGACATCCTCGCCGGCCACCAATGCCTCGCCGGCGCGATAGATCAGCGCGCGCAACAGCTCGACTTCGGTCTGCATCTCCGCGAGCTTGAAGTGCACGACCTGATTGTCGAGGATCGACTTCCCGAAGACCTTGCGGTTGCGGGTGTATTCGATGGTCTCGCTGATGATGTGCTCATGTGCCTTGAGGCAGGCGGCCGCGCCCCACAGACGCTCCTCCTGGAATTGGATCATCTGGTAGGTAAAGCCCTTGCCCTCCTCCCCGATCCGGTTGCGCTTGGGCACGCGGACATTGTCGAAGAAGATCTGCGCGGTGTCGGAGGAGCGCATGCCCAGCTTATCGAGCTTTCGCGCAACGTTCACGCCCTTGGCCTTCATGGGCACGCAGATCAGCGACTTGTTGCGGTGAACCGGCCCGTCGCCGGTGTTGGCGAGCAGGCAGATCCAGTCGGCCTGGGTGCCGTTGGTGATCCACATCTTGCCACCATCGATGACGTAATCGTCGCCATCCGAGCGCGCAACGGTCTTGATCGAGGCGACGTCGGAGCCTGCGCCGGGCTCGGAGACGCCGATGCAGGCAACGAAATCGCCCGCGATCGAGGGACTGAGAAACTCCCGCCGCACCTCGTCGGAACCGAACCGCGCCAGCGCCGGCGTCGCCATGTCGGTCTGCACCCCGATCGCCATCGGCACGCCGCCGCAGGTGATAGCCCCCAGCTCCTCCGCCATCATCAGCGCATAGGAATAATCGAGGCCCGAGCCGCCGAACTCCACCGGCTTGTTCAGCCCGAGGAAACCGAGACTGCCCATCTTCTTGAACAGCTCATGCGCCGGAAAGATGTCGGCCCTCTCCCATTCATCGACATGAGGGTTGATTTCGTTGGCGATGAACTTTTGCAAGCTGCGGCGGATGTCGTCATGGTCGGCGGTGAATAGCATTTTTACCTTCAGATTCTCCGACAAGTGCTTTTATTTCAGTCGTCATGGCCGGGCTTGTCCCGGCCATCCACGTCTTTCTATCGCGACGGCTGCAAAGAACGTGGATGCCCGGGACAAGCCCGGGCATGACGGAGAAGGCAATCACAATCCCATCTGCCTGCTCGCCAGGTCCTTCATGATCTCCTCGGTGCCGCCGCCGATGGCGTTGACCTTGACCTCGCGGTAGATGCGCTCGGCCTTGATGCCGCGCATGAAGCCGGCGCCGCCGAAAATCTGCACGGCCTCGGAGGCACAGAACGCCATGGTCTGCGTCGCCTGGTTCTTCATCATGCAGATTTCCGCGACCGGGCTCTCGCCCTGCTCAAGGTGCCACGCCAGCAGCTCCAGCATCGCCTGGCTGGCCGCGACCTTCTGCGCCATGTCGACGATCTTGTGACGGATCACCTGGTGCTGCGCCAGCGGCTTGCCGAAGGTCTTGCGCTCCTTGGCATAGGCGATCGCTTCATCGAGGCAGACCCGCGCGAAGGCGGTGCAGCCCGCCGCCATGCCCATGCGCTCGCTGTTGAAGTTCTGCATGATGATCTTGAAGCCCTGCCCCTCTTCACCGATCAGATTTTCGACCGGCACGCGGCATTCGTCGAAATGCAGCGTCGCGGTGTCGGAGGCCCACCAGCCCATCTTCTTGAGCTTGGTGCGCGACAGCCCGGGCGTATCGCCCTCGATCAGGAGCAGGCTGACACCGCCGGCGCCCTCGCCGCCGGTGCGCACCGCAACGGTCAGATAGTCGGCGCGCATGCCTGAGGTGATGAAGGTTTTCTCGCCGCTCACGACGTAGTGATCGTCGTCACGTCGGGCCTTGGTGCGCAGATTAGCGACGTCGGAGCCGCCGCCCGGCTCGGTGATCGCGAGCGCGGAGATCTTCTCGCCGGCGAGGACCTGTGGCAGCACGCGTGCCCTAACCTCGGGACGCGCTGCGCGCGCGATCGGCGGCGAACCGATGGTGTGGCTCATCAGGCTGGCGCTGACACCGCCGGCGCCGGCACGCGCCAGCTCCTGGCTCGCCACGATCTTCATGAACTGGTCGGCGGCGACACCGCCATATTCCTCGGGAAATCCGAGCCCCAACAGCCCGATCCCGGCGGCCTTGCGATAGAGCGCGCGCGGGAATTCGCCGGCCTCGTCCCATTCGTGGGCGAACGGCTCGATCTCCTTTTCGACGAAGCGGCGCATCACGTCGCGGAACGCATCATGCTCGGCGGTATAGAACGGGCTTGTCATTGCGATTTCGCCTCGCTGATGGCGATTCTTCTCATCCACCATGGCCGGAACATCGGCGCCTCACTTGCGCGGAGTGGCTGGCTCGAGCGAACCGCGCCGATCAGAACGCGACCTAGCAACTCAACGCAAGACGATTTTCATCCGTCGCAGGCCAACTCCGAGTCAAAAAAGGCGTCGTGCATAAAACTCCGGCTGGCCTCCCAAGGCCATGCCGGCCATGTTGTACGGCAATGAAGATGCCGGCGGCAGAAGACCGTCGAGGGAGGGACTAGTGGCCGTTCGTTACTACGACTGGATCGCCCATCATGCCCGCCGCACGCCGGGCAAGGTCGCGGCCATCGACCTCGCCAGCGAGCGCCGCATCACCTATTCGCAATTCGACGCGCGCGTCTCGCGTCTCGCCTCATTCCTGCGCGACACGCTAAAAGTCTCGCGCGGCGACCGCATCGCGGTGCTGGCGCTGAACACCACCGAGACGCTGGAGGTGCAGTTCGCCTGCGGACGGCTCGGCGCCGTGTTCGTGCCGCTCAACACCCGCCTGACCATTCCCGAGCTCCAGTTCATCACCGCCGATTGCGCGCCAAAGGTGATGATCCATGACGCCGACCTCGCCGAGACCGCGCTGAGCGTGGCGAAGCTCTGCGGCGTTGCCACCAGCCTGCTGCTCGGCCTCAGCGGCTCCTACGAGGCCGGCATCACTGCCGCAAAGCCGCTCGAGGCAATCGAGGAGGTCACGCTCGATGACGTCTCGACCATCATGTACACCTCGGGCACCACCGGCCATCCGAAGGGCGCGACCATCACCCACGGCATGACCTTCTGGAATTGCGTCAATCTCGGCGGCCCCGCCTGCATCGGGCCGTCTTCGGTGCTGCTCACCGTGCTGCCGCTGTTCCATACCGGCGGGCTGAATTGCTACACTAATCCGGTGCTGCATGCCGGCGGCACCGTGATGATCATGCGCGCCTTCGATCCCGGCACAGCGCTCGGCCTGATCAACGATCCCGCACAGGGCATCAACGTGTTCTTCGGCGTGCCCGCGATCTACCAATTCATGGCGCAACATCCCGCGTTCGCGACAACCGATCTCAGCCGGCTGATCGTCGGCGGTGTCGGCGGCGCACCGATGCCGGTGCCGCTGCTGAAGGTCTGGGAAGCCCGCGGCGTCGCGCTCCAGCAGGGCTACGGCATGACCGAGACGTCGCCGGCCGTGCTGGTGCTCGACCGCGAGGATGCGGCGCGCAAGGCCGGCTCGGCCGGCAAGCCGGTGCTGCACACGGAAGTTCGCATCGTGCGCCCCGACGGCAGCGACGCCGATATCGGCGAGCTCGGCGAGCTCTGGGTCAAGGGGCCGAATATCACGCCGGGCTACTGGAATAGGCCGGAGGCGAACAAATCCTCCTTCACCGACGGCTGGCTGCACACGGGCGATGCGACGCGCGTCGACGAGGAAGGTTTCTACTACATCGTCGACCGCTGGAAGGACATGTACATCTCCGGCGGCGAGAACGTCTATCCGGCCGAGGTCGAGAACGTCCTGCACCAGCTCACGGGAATCGCCGAAGCCGCCGTGATCGGCATTCCCGATCCGCAATGGGGCGAGGTGGGCCTCGCCATCGTCGCAGTCAAGCCGGACGAAAGGCTCACCGAGACAGACGTCTTCGCGCATTGCGCGGCCAATCTGGCGCGCTTCAAATGTCCGCGCCAGGTTCGCTTCGTCACCGCGCTGCCGCGCAACGCCACCGGCAAGATCCACAAGCCAACCTTACGCAAGGAATTTTCGGTGGCCTCCGAAGTCGACGAGGCCAAAGTCGCCAACGCCTGACCAAAGCGCCCCACGCGGGCGCTTCTTTATCTTGAAGTGCCTGCTCCAACCCACAAACAGTCCAAGGAATTTTCATGAAGAGCAAGAAGCTCTCGCTGCTTGCCGCGGCAACGGCTCTGACATTGCTCTCGGCCCAGGCCGCTTCCGCGCAGAAGAAATGATGACGGAGAACATCGGTCGGTGGGGGCTCATGCCGGATCTTACTGCTCAACCTGATCGCGCGGATCGCCGACTGAGGCGCAATATCTAGGCCGGCAGAAACAACGCAAAAGATTCGTCGACCGTACGCCGCAGGTGATCCCGGTACAGCTTGTAGTTTGCGTGGTCGGATGCGATCCGGCCCACGGCCGGATCGATAATATTTCGTGCGGGCACGTAGGCGATCGGCGCCGCAATGGGCGTCAGTTGCGAGCCTGGGCCGGCGCGGAGCGTCGAGATGATTCCGTACATCTCGCCGGCGACCGTCGGCCGCGACACCGTGATCACGCGATGCTGGCCGTGCTTGATGATGACGAGATAGATGAAGCCGGACTGGTGAGGCACGGCGACTTCGCCGCTGTGCTCATAGGCGGCATCGGTCCGCTCGCCCTCGCGGAAGACAAGCGAAGGGACCTTTGGCTCCCAGGCGATTTCGGTGCGATAGGCAAAGATCGCGTCCTTGTCGCCGAAGGACGGTCGCAGCGTGATGTAGAGATCCTCGAGCCAGGTCACCGCGCGGTGCGAATAGGATCCGAGACTGTCTGGCGCGACATCGTTTGCGGCCGGAGGCGTCACCACGACGGGGCTCCTGCGCAGCGACACGCCCAGCGCCTGTTCGAGCCGGACCGTGGTTGCCAGCGTGAACGGCCGGCGTCCGCCGAGCACCTTCTCCAGCGTCGACAGGCTGAGCTTGGCCTGTTCGGCCAGAGCCTGCCGCGAGATGCGGCGTTTGGCGAGCTCCTCGCGGATCGCGCCCGCGACCTCGCGGCTTTGCTCGTCCGAAAGCTGCTTGTCGGAGAGTTTATCCTGCGTCTGCATCGTTACCCTGCTCCAGGGCGATTACTCTAGCAGGACGGACAAGTCAGCACAAAACCGCACATCGCCGCCTTGGCGACCGCCTGCCCGGGCCAGGGGCGGCGGAACATTGCCGATCATTCTGCTCGCGAAATCTGCTCCTCCGGCGAATGCTGATAGCCAGCAAACATCCTTCGGGAGCAGGTCAAATGGACACCTACGACGCGGTCGACAACGATGAACACCCTATGCTGGGCCGGCTGATCAAGCTCGGACTGTTCCTTCTCGTGCAGGGCATTGCCGTGATGTTGGTTGCCTTCGTGGCCCTGCTCGTGAGCTTCGAGCCGGGCTGGTCGGCGACGACGGAGCAGGCGAGCCTGCTGCAGCCCGGCGATGCCCGGTCCGGCACCCTCCTCCTGAAGGAGGACGGCGTCTATACCGAAGCCATCCGGCTCGGCATCGATGTCGACGTCACGGTGTCTGGCCCGACACTGCGCGCCCGCATCACCCAGGTCTTCCGCAATCCCAGCAAGGACTGGGTCGAGGCGACCTATGTCTATCCGCTGGCGACCGACGGCGCCGTCGATGCGCTGAAGATGGTTGTCGGCGACCGCGTCATCGTCGGCGACATCAAGGAGCGCCAGCAGGCGCGCGTCATTTACGAGCAGGCGCGCCGCACCGGCCAGAAGGCCGCGCTCACCGAGCAGGAACGGCCCAACATCTTCACCAACTCGGTCGCCAATATCGGCCCTGGCGAGACGGTGCTGGTGCAGATCGAATATCAGGAGCCGGTGCATCAATCCGGCAGCGAATATTCACTGCGGCTGCCGCTGGTGGTCGGACCGCGCTATAATCCCGCCCCGATCGCACAGAGCGTCGACCTCCGGGCCGACGGCTCCGGCTGGGGCACGACCACGACCGACCCGGTGCCGGACCGCGAACGTATCTCGCCGCTCGTGCTCGATCCCGGCAAAGATCCGCCTGTCAATCCAACCAGCATCACTGTGCGCCTGAAGGCCGGCTTTGCCCTCGGCGAAGTGAAGAGCCATCACCATAACGTCAAGATCGAGAGCCCGGACAGCGCGACGCGCGTCGTCACGCTCGCCGGTGGCACCGTCGCCGCCGACCGCGATTTCGAGTTGACCTGGAAGCCGGCGGCAGAGAAGGCGCCGTCGGTCGGACTGTTCCGCGAGCATGTCGGCGACGCCGATTACCTGCTCGCCTTCATCACACCGCCCGCCGAGCAGACGACGCAGAAGCCGCTGCCCCGCGAGGTGGTGTTCGTGATCGACAATTCCGGCTCGATGGGCGGCACGTCGATCGTTCAGGCCAAGGCGAGCCTGCTTTACGCACTCTCTCGTCTCCAGCCGTCCGACCGCTTCAACGTCATCCGTTTCGATGACACCATGGACGTGCTGTTCCCCGCGTCCGCGCCTGCGGACGCGGAGCATATCGGCGAGGCAACCTCTTTCGTAAGCGCCTTGCAGGCGCGCGGCGGCACCGAGATGGTGCCGGCGATGCGCGCGGCGCTGACCGACAAGCTTGGCGAGACCAGTATGGTTCGCCAGGTCGTGTTCCTGACCGACGGCGCAATCGGCAACGAGCAGCAATTGTTCGAAGCGATCACCGCGATGCGCGGCCGCTCGCGCGTGTTCATGATCGGCATCGGATCTGCGCCCAACACCTATCTGATGACGCGCGCGGCCGAACTCGGCCGCGGCGCCTTCACCCATATCGGCTCGGTCGAACAGGTCGAGGAGCGCATGCGCGGCCTGTTCGCCAAGCTGGAGAACCCGGCCGTGACCGGCCTCACCGCAAAATTCTCCGAGGCCAAGGCCGACGTCACCCCGGTGATCATTCCCGACGTCTATCGCGACGAGCCGCTGGTGCTGGCGGCAAAGCTCGACAAGCTCGCGGGCTCGCTCGAGATCAAGGGACGCGTCGGCGACCGCCCGTGGTCGGTGACGCTGCCGCTGCAAAATGCCGCCGAGGGCAAGGGCCTGTCAAAGCTCTGGGCGAAGCGCAAGATCGCTGACGCGGAAGTGGCGCGCACCATGCGCGAGGCGACACCGGAAGAGACCGACAAGACGATCCTGGCGCTGGCGCTCGACCATCAGATCGTCACACGACTGACCAGCCTCGTCGCGGTCGACGAGACGCCGAGCCGTCCCGAAGGCGAGCCGCTCAAGCTCAGTGAACTGCCGATCAACCTGCCGGCCGGTTGGGATTTCGAGAAGGTGTTCGGCGAACGGCCGCAACAGTCACCGATGCAACTGCGCGAGCGCCGCGCCGATGCGGGCAGCCAGCCCGCGACCAGGCGGCCGATGCCCGCCGCGCCCGATGCGATCCGTTTGCCCAAGACCGCAACCTCGGCCGAGCTGAAGATGATCGCGGGCCTGACCCTGATCGTGTTCGCCCTGATCCTGTTCGTGTTCAACCGGCGTCACCCCTTGCTCACTGACGCCGCTTGAGGGAGGAGCCCCCGAACTCCTCCTTCTGCGCGCGCGGCTGCCCGTCCCACCCAAATGGCCGCGCGCGCCTTTTCTGTTGTCATTGCGAGCGCAGCGAAGCAATCCAGGCTGCCTCCGCGGAAAGATCCTGGATTGCTTCGCTTCGCTCGCAATGACGAGTGTGGAGACAAATGCGCCGCATCATCTCACCCCTCGTCCTCGTGCTGGTCGGCGGCATCCTGTTCGGCGACGGCGCCTACATCCACGCCAAGGCCTGGTTCGCGCAGGTGCTGCTGGAGCGCGCATTCGACAGGAGCGTTGCGACGGGCCAACCGGTCAAGCCATGGTCCTGGGCCGACACCTGGCCGGTTGCGCGGATCGAGGTGAAGCGGATCGGCGCCAGCGCCATCGTGCTTGCGGGCACAAGCGGCCAAGCGCTTGCCTTCGGGCCCGGCCACATCGACCAAACCGTTGATGCCGGCGAGCGCGGCATGGCCGTATATGCCGCACATCGCGACACGCATTTCCGGTTCTTGCGGAAGGTTGCCATCGGTGACGTGATCGAGATCACTCGCCGCGATGGGAAGCGCTTCCGCTATCGGGCGGATGCCTCGGCCGTGGTTCGTTTCGATGCATCGGGCATCGACCCGGCGACGAAGGATGTCGAACTTGTGCTCGCCACTTGCTGGCCGTTCGACGCCGTGACGTCCGGCCCCGAGCGCTATGTCCTGCATGCCACCTTGATCGGGAGCGACCGATAGCAGTGCGACCGGCCTCTCGTCGCCGACAACGCGAGCGGTGATCCGAGCGCGTCGATCACCCGTGCTTGATGCGTGTTCATTCCATCGCACGGCATACCCACCCGTTGCCACTCCGAAGAACTCGCCCTAGAACAGAATGACGCGCACCAACAAGAACAACAGGTGAGGTCATGCCATGGAAGCTCGCGTATCTGCTGCGTCCGGTTCTTCGCACCCATGGTCTCCGCCGCGCGACGCCAGCGACATCGTCAAGGGCATCCACGCCATGCTGCACCCGCACAATATCGTGCTGGTGGGCGCGACCGACAAGCCCGGCAACTATGCCGAGCGCATCTGGAATAATCTGGTCAAATACGGCTTCGAGGGCGGGCTCTATCCGGTCAATGCCAAACGCGAAGCCATCTGGGGCGTCCCCTGCCACAAGGATTTTGCCAGCCTGCCCGAAAAGCCCGATCACGTGCTGGTGCTGGTGCCCGCACGCTTTGCCGTGCAAGTGATCCGCGACGCCGCCGCGGCCGGCGCGCGCTCGGCCACCATCGTGACCTCCGGCTTCAGCGAGCTGCAGGATGAAGGGAGCAAGAAGCTCGCCGCCGAACTGCAACAGGCGGTGCGCGAGACGGGCCTTGCTGTCACCGGCCCAAACTGCCTCGGCAATCTGAGCGCCGGCGAAAAGCTCTTCACCAATATCGACGACCGAATCGTCACTATGGAACAGGGCGCTGTGGCGATCGCCGGGCAGTCCGGCGCTATCGTCATGGCAATCCGCCAGGCGCTCGAGGACCGCGGCGTCGGTGTCGGCTACATGGTGACGACCGGCAACGAAGCCGGACTCGAGACGCCGGACCTGATGCGCTATTTCGCCGAGGATCCGAGCATCAAGGTGATCGTGGTCTATCTCGAAGGCGTGCGCAACACCAAGGCGTTCCGCGACGCCTGCAAGGCTGCGCGCGCGGCCAGCAAGCCGGTGATCGCGCTCAAGCTCGGGTCGTCCGAGGGCGGCCGCGCGGCGGCGATGGCGCACACCGGTGCGCTCGCGGGCTCGATCGAGACGTTCGACGCCATCGCAACCCGCGAGGGCGTGATCCGCGTACGTGGGCTCGACGAGCTGATCGAGACCACCGAATGTTTCGTGCATGCGGCGGTACCCAAGGGCGATCGGCTCGCCGCCGTCACGCTGTCCGGCGGCAAGCGCGGCATGCTCATTGACGCCTTCTACGCAGCCGGCCTGAACTTCGCGCCGCTGAGCCCGCATGTCAGCGGCGAACTGGCAAAAATGCTCGGGCCAGGCTCGATCGTCGGCAACCCGCTCGATGCCGGCTTTGCCGCGGTGGTCGACCCCTCCGTCTACATGAAATCGATCGAACTGATGATTGAGGATCCCGACATCGACATCGTCATCGTCGATTCCGAGCTGCCAAAGGCGCCGCACGAGCTGCGCGAGCGTAATTTGCGCATCGTCAATGAGATAGCGAGCCGGGCCTCGAAACCGGTGATCTATCTCAGCGCGATGTCGATCGGCTTCAGCGAATTCACCAAGAGCTTGCGCAAATCGCTGCCGCATTTGGCGGTGATGCAGGGCATGGACCGCGCGGTCACCGCGATCAAATCGCTGCTCGACTATGCCAAGCTGCGCAAGGAGGTGCCCGACATCGTCTCAAGCTCGAGGCCTGCCGCGCGCGCCGTGCTGGAGAAGACGCTGAAATCGGCTACCGGCGCCGCACTCGACGAGGTCGCCTCGAAGAAGCTCCTGAAGGCCTATGGCATCCCGGTCTCGAAGGAGGCAATCGTGCAGACGTCGGCGGACGCCGCGAAGATCGCCAGGCAAATCGGCTTTCCGGTCGTGGCAAAAGTCGTCAGCGCCGAGATCCTGCACAAATCCGATATCGGCGGCGTGGTGTTGAATCTGAGCAGCGCGGCGGAGGTGAAGAAGGCGTTTGCCGACATCACCGCGCGGGTGAAGAAACTCGAAGGCAAGCCGAATCTCGACGGGATCCTGATCGCGCAGCAGGTCAAGGCCGATCTCGAGCTCGTGGTCGGCGCGTCCCTCGATGCCGAGATGGGGCCTGTCGTGTTGTTTGGCACCGGCGGCATCGACATCGAGCTGATGAAGGACGTGGCGCTCGCCGGCGCGCCGCTGGACGAGGCCGAGGCGCGGCTTTTGATCGGCCGGACCAAGGCCGGCGTCAAGATGCGCGGCTATCGCGGCAAGCCGGCGTTGCACGAGGCTTCCGCCGTGAAGGCACTGGTCGGCCTTTCCAACCTGATCGCGGATGCCGGCGACCGGATCGCCTCGATCGACGTCAATCCGTTCCTGATCAACGCCAGGACCGGCGTCGCCGTCGATGCCCTCATCGTGCTGAATAACGCTGCAGCAAAACGCGCTGCCGGGCACTGAGGCACCGTAGGGCGGATTAGCGTAGCGTAATCCGCCAACTTGTCCCCATGCACGCGCCAGGCAGTGGCGGGTTACGCTTCGCTAACCCGCCCTACTTACCATTGCGACCGAAGTGCCATCCGGGCACCTTCCAACTTCCCCGCTTTGGCCGTAGAATCGCACCTGCATGGCACGCGCAAGCAATCTGGTGATCGGTATGGCGACGCTGGCGGCGATCGCCGTGGCGTTCGGTGGCGTGCTCGGCGTGCAGAAATGGCGCAGCATCCAGAGCCGGAGCCAGTTGCGCGTGGTGTTCGAAGGCGGCTCCGCCAGCGGCCTGCGCCGCGGCGGGCCGGTCAATTTCGATGGCGTGCCCGCCGGCCAGATCCTGTCGATCAAGCTGGACAATCCGCGCAAGGTCGTGGCGCTGGTGATGCTCGACAACACAGCGCCAATCCGCAAGGACACCGTCGCCGGTATCGAGTTCCAGGGCCTCACCGGCGTCGCGGCGATCTCGCTGATCGGCGGCGCGCCCTCCGCGCCGCCAGTGCCGCTGGACGCCGACGGCATCCCCGTGCTGACCGCCGATCTCAGCGATGCCGAATCCATCGTCGATACCCTGCATAGTGTCGATCGCACGATCGTCAGCAACGCGCCCGCGATCAAGGACGGCCTGCATACGTTCGAGGGCTACACCGCCGATCTGAGGAGCAAGGGCGCCGAGATCGACTCCGTCATGGCCAAGGTCGATAGCGCCTTCGCGGGCTTCGACAAGGCGGTCACAAAGATCGAAAGCGTGGTGCCCGGCTTCATTGACGGCAAGGCCGACGAGCTGTTCGAAAAAATAAGGGAAATGCACGAGCTCGCCGATTCCATGAAGAAGAAATCGGCGAATTTCCTCGAGGACGGCCGCAAGACCCTGCTCGACGTCAGCGAAGCCGCCAACAAGATGAGCGGAACGCCCGTAGCTCCACGCCCGCCGCGCAAGCCGCCGCAGACGAAACAATAGGGCCTACCACGTGTAGCGCACGAGGCCCTTGCCTGCGTAGGAGCGAGTGACCTCTGAGAGCTCGCCCTCGAAGGTCAATGCCGCGGACCAGCCGTTCATCCAGTTCATCTGCACCGATGCAGTGGTCAGCGCGGAATCGCGCGCCTGCGCGGCGCCGTTCACGACGAAGGCCGATCCCGGCAGCGTCTGGAACACCGCATTGACGCTGCGGTCCGGGTTGAAATCATGCGCCCAGGCGGCGCGACCGCGCAGCGTGACCACACCACCGGCGGCCGCAAACGATTTGTCGGCGCGCAGGCCGAGCTCGGTGCGGGTGTTGGTCACGCTCTTCGCGGCATAATTCAGCGCGAAGACGTTGCTGCCGACGACCGCGAACTCTGAATAGCCCGGAAGGCTGAACATGGTGGCCTGGAGCGCGGCATAAGGCGTGAGGCCGATCCACTGCGTCGCGTGGCGGTAGCCGCCCTCGATTCGGCCTGAGAGCGCGTTCGCATTGAACTGCGCGCGCAGCTGGTCGACGCCGGCGGCCGTGACGACGCGGTTGGTGGTGACGTCCTGCCAGCCATAGGCCAGCGCCGCCGTGACATAGGCAGGTCCCGCGGCGTGGCGCACGAAGGCGCCCGCCTGGAACAGGTCCGAGCGGCCCCAGCCGAGCCCGTTGACGCTGAAGCCGGTGCCGCCGCCGGCCAGCGCAAAGCCCGCGATCGTCGATGGCGAGAAGCGATAGTCGAGACCGACCGCTGTGCCGTAGACGCTGCTGGTGGCGTTGTTCGAACCGAGCGCGGCATTGCCGTCGGTCGTCTGCGAGCCGCCATAGCCAGCCGCCCAGACGTTCCAGCGCTGCTCGAAACTTGTCGGCGGCGCCTTGCGGTAGATCGAGGCAAAGGCATCGCTGGGGCGCTTGCCGGTTGCGGCATAGGCACTTGCATTCGTCTCGACCGCATAAGGCGTCGCGCCGGGCACGCCGCTGCGCCCAGTACCGAAGACATCGGTCAACAAGCCGAGGAACAGATTCATCGCATCGAAGGTCGTCTGCTGCGATCCTGTCCCCGGCTCGCCGGAAGCTTGCGTCAGGCCCGTCGGCGAGAGATTGGCCAGGGCCACGGGAAGGCTGCCGGTCCGGTTGAAGACGCCCGTCAGGGCGTTGGCAACATTCTGCTGATTGACGCTGAGACCTGTACCGTAGCTCAGCGAGAGATCCAGAAAGACGTTGTTGGGATCGTAGCTCAGGCTGGCCTTCAGGTTCGACGACAGACCCGCGACGGCCGGATTGAACGTGTCGGGAAGCGTCGTCGCATTCAGGATCGTGTAGTGCTTCGCGATCGAACCGGTCGGGACGACTGTGACCGTGGCACCATTGAGCGTAGAAGTCCCGGTGACGACCGTGATGCCGTTGCTCGCGCCCGAGACCTGCACCATGTACGTCGACGCCGTCGTGAAGGTGAGATCGCCGTTCACATTGAGCGTTCCGGTCGGGTTGCCCGGCGCCAGCGTGCCGCCATTGAGGTTGATCGTGTTGACGTTGCCGACGCCGCCGAATGTGCCGCCGGTCGCGACGCTCACATTGCCGTTGATGGTGCCGGCCAGCGTGAGCGTGCCACCCAGCACGTTCCAGTCCTGATTGCCGGTGCCGGTCACGGTCCAGGTCGAATTGTCGACCTTGTTGAAGGTCGAGAAGCCGTCATACTGAAGACCGACACCGAGCAGGCTGAGGTTGAACGTATCCTTGCCGGTGCCGCCAAGCTGGAACGTGTCGGTGCCGGAGGCGAACACCTGGCCGTTGATGACGCTGCCGGGACCCAGCGTGAGTGTGTTGTTGCTACAGCCGCAAAGATCGATCGCCGCAAAACCGGTCGCAGCATTGATCGTGCCGGAATTGAAGACGGTACCGCCCTGGTTCAGATTGATGCCGATGCTTCCAACGCCGACATTGATAGTACCGGTGTTGACGACCTGGTTGCTTGTCGACGTCGTCGACACATAGATGCCGTAGCCCGCGTCCCCGACGGTGATTGTGCCACGGTTGGTCGCGACGTTGTCGTTTCCGATGATCGCGATGCCGTATGCGCCATCTCCCCCGGTAATGCTGCCGTTATTCGTGACCGAACCGGACAAGCCGGTGAGACCGACGCCCAGACCTACCGCACCAACGTTGACCGTTCCATTCTGGGTGATGACGGCATTGTTGCCGTTCACCTGCATGCCGGCCGTGGAGTCGACGCCCGTGATCGTCCCGGTGTTGGTCACCCTGGCGGCGCTGCCGATCAAGGCGATGCCTATGCCAAACTGCGCGACGGTGATTCTGCCGGCGTTGCTGACGGTCTCGCTATTGCCATTCGCGAGGATGCCCGTGGCGCTCTGGCCGACGGAAATACTGCCAGTCGCCGTGTTCGTGACCGTGTTGTGATCACCGATCGCAAAAATGCCGCCGGAAGACCCGCTCGAGGCGCCGACCGTGATCGCACCGGCATTGGTGACAGTGGTGTTGCCGAAAACGTAAATGCCGATCGTGCCGTCGAGACCGGTGATCGTGCCGCTGGCAGAATTCGTGATCGTGTTGTTCAGGCCAGCGAAAATTCCAGACCCGCTCGCTCCGACCGACAGCGCGCCGGTGTTGCTGATGACGTTGTTGTCGTGGACCGAGATCGCGGAGCCACCGTTGCCCGTAGTGATCGTCCCGTTGTTGGCGATGGCGTTGTTGTCCAGCACCGAGATGCCGAGACCGTTGTCGAGCACCGTGACGGCGCGATTGTTGGTCACGGTGTTGAAATTGCCGCCATTGATGCCGGTGAGGCCCGAGCCCGCCGACACCGTGCCGTTGTTGGTGATGATGTTGGTGTCGTTGACGTTGATCGACGCCGTGCCGTTGTCGTTGACGGTCGCGCCGGTCAGCACATTTACGGTCAGATTGGTGATGCCGCCGCCGGCCGCAAAGCCGTCGGCATCGGCCCCGCTACAGGTGACGGTTTGCCCGCTTGCCGCCGGATCGGGCGCGCAGTCCGCCTGCGCCGATGTCGCCGACAGGTCGAGGCTGAGAACGACTGCCACGACAGACGACGCGACCGCGCCAAGGCGCAGTCCAATCCGTCCGGTCGACGGCAACCGAAATTCCACCCCAATGCCCTCAGTCCAGCGCTCCCAGCGGCGCTGCCGGCAAATTAGGCGACCGGGTCCCTACGTGGAACTACGGAATCGGCGGAATCGCTGGGCGGCAGCAAAACTGGGCTGATTCAGCTGGTCATGTTGCAACCGAGCCACGCATTTGCGGTGCAGACCGATCAATCCACGATGTATGACGTGTGCGGCTCGGTCGCAGTATTGACCGTCGTTCACATCAATGACTGATCATCCAGGACCGCGCCGCCCCCCACTGGGAGCGAGCGGCACGCCTTCGCATTCTGGTTTGGGCATTGACTTAGTAGTTGCTCGGCGCCGCCTCATTCGGGATGCCGTCGATCGGGCACTCATCGGTGCCCGGGGTCGAGCGGGTCATCGCCTCGACCATATCACGCGTGCCCTCGGGATCGGCGATCCAGTTCTTGTAGAAATCATACGGGCAGGCTGCAACGCCGCGCGGACTTTCGCCGGAATTGATCATGCCGGTGTAGCCGCGGTGAACCAGCTTGTAGAGATGGTTCTGCGACTGGCCGTTGCGGCGCGCGTCGCGGATCAGATTTTTCGACAGCTGGGCATACTGGATGCCGTACTCCTCCTCGCCGGTTTCGCCGAGGGTGCGGCCGTCGAAGCCGATGATCGCGGAGTGACCGAAGTAGGAATAGACGCCATCGAAGCCGGCGGCATTGGCGACGGCGACATAGACGTTGTTGGCCCACGCCATGGCCTTGGAAATCAGGATCTGCTGCTCCTTGGCCGGATACATGTAGCCCTGGCAACGCACGATCAGCTCGGCGCCCTTCATGGCGCAGTCGCGCCAGATCTCCGGAAAATTGCCGTCGTCGCAGATGATCAGGCTGACCTTCATCCCCTTCGGGCCGTCGGAGACATAGGTGCAATTGCCGGGATACCAGCCCTCGATCGGCACCCACGGCATGATCTTGCGGTATTTCTGGACGATCTCGCCCTTGTCGTTCATCAGGATCAGGGTGTTGTAAGGCGCCTTGTGAGGATGCTCCTCGTGGCGCTCGCCGGTCAGCGAGAACACACCCCACACTTTCGCCTTACGGCAGGCCTCGGCAAAAATCGCGGTCTCTTCGCCGGGTACCGCCGAGGCCGTCTCGTACATCTCCTTGGAGTCATACATGATGCCCTGGGTGGAGTATTCCGGGAAGATCACGAGGTCCATGCCGGGCAACCCGAGCTTCATACCGACGATCATGTCGGCAATCTTGCGGGCGTTATCGAGCACCTCGGCCTTGGTGTGCAGGCGGGGCATCTTGTAATTCACCACTGCGACGCCGACGGTGTCGTTGCTGCTGGAAATGTCGCCGTGAAGCATTGTGACCGCTCCTGTGCTTTTATTCGTTTGAGGTTGCCGGCGGGCAGCCGGCCGCATGCGTCAATGACTGATCATCCAGGGCCGCGCGGTGGGAAAGCCCTTGGCCCCACTCTTGGTCTTGGTCATCAGCCGCGCGGGCTTTTTCTTGTCCGACGCGCCCTTGGACGAACTCTTGCCCGGTGAGCAGCAGCCGCAGCCGGGTCCATGCGAAGCCTTGTACTGCGCGAGCGTCTGCGGCGCATGCGAGCTGCGCTCGTTGACGGCGTGCGCCTTGCGCGTCTCGGACGGCATGCAGAAGAAGTTCGGCGCGGTCAGGATGACGCGCGGCGCCATTGTCTCGCAGTGCGGGCAGGCCTGCGGATCGTCGCATTCCGCCATCGGACGCAGGTCCTTGAAGGGACCGCAGTCGTCACAGAGATATTCATAGACCGGCATCTTGTATCCCTTCGTTCGGTGATGACAGAGCGTCCGCTTCATCTCGCCTCGCTTGCGGGGGGAGGTCGGGACGCATCGCAAGATGCGTTCCGAGTGATGGGGAGTCTCCGCAACCTCACTGCCACCGCTTGTGCCGAGACAGCCCCTCACCCCAACCCTCTCAGCGCGAGCGAAGCTCGTCGCGTCCCCGCAAGAACGGGGAGAGGGAGCGCAGCGTCATTTGTCCGGCGAGATCGGCATCTGGATATCGCCCGTGATGTGCTTGATCGGTCCCGCCGACGACGGCATCACGTCGAAGTCGAAGATCTCCGTCGGCAGCCACAACGTGGCGCAGGCATTGGGCACGTCGACCACGCCCGAGATGTGGCCCTGGCACGGCGCGGTGCCGAGGATCGAATAGGCCTGGGCACCGGAGTAGCCGAACTTCTTCAGATACTCGATCGCGTTGAGGCAGGCCTGGCGATAGGCGATGTGGACGTCGAGATAATGCTGCTTGCCGGCCTCATCGACCGAGATGCCCTCGAAGATCAAATAGTCCTTGTAGTTCGGCGTGATCGGCGACGGCTTGAAGATCGGATTCTTGATGCCGTATTTCGCCATGCCGTCCTTGATCACCTCGACCTTCAGGTGCAACCAGCCGGCCATTTCGATCGCGCCGCAGAAGGTGATCTCGCCGTCGCCCTGGCTGAAGTGCAGATCGCCCATCGACAGACCCGCGCCGGGCACATAGACCGGGAAGTAGATCTTCGAGCCGCGCGACAGATCCTTGATGTCGCAATTGCCCCCATGCTCGCGCGGCGGCACGGTGCGTGCGCCTTCGGCTCCGATCTTGGCTTTAACGTCGCCTTTGGCGCGACCGCCATGGGCGGTCGGCGCGAACGGCGGATTGGCAAGGCCGGGCACGCGGGTCGGGTTGGTCGAGATCAGCTCGGCCTCACGCTTGTTCCACATGTCCAGCATCTTCGGATCGGGCAGACAGCCTATCAGGCCGGGATGGATCAGGCCGGCGAAGTTGACGCCCGGGATGTGGCGCGACGAGGTGTAGAGGCCCTTGATGTCCCAGATCGACTTTTGCGCCAGCGGGAAATGGTCGGTGAGGAAGCCGCCGCCGTTCTGCTTGGAGAAGAAGCCGTTGAAGCCCCACAGGCTCTCCTTCAGCGGGCCGACGTCGAGCAGGTCGACCACCAGCAGGTCGCCCGGCTCGGCACCCTTGACGCCGATCGGGCCCGAGAGGAAGTGCACGATCGACAGATCGATATCGCGGACGTCATCGGCGGAATCGTTGTTCTTGATGAAGCCGCCGGTCCAGTCATAGGTCTCGATGATGAAGTCGTCGCCGGGATTGACCCAGGCCACGATCGGGATGTCCGGGTGCCAGCGGTTGTGCACCATGTCATTATCGTAAGCCGACTTGGTGAGATCGACCTTGATCAGTGTCTCTGGCATCGAGATGCTCCCCTTTTACACGGTTGGTTAGACGGACAGATATTTCGACACTTGCGCGGCATCGACGCTGTCGCGCGGATCGTCGCGCACGATCTCGCCGTTCTCGATCACCAGCACGCGGTCGGCGATCTCGAGCGCGAAGCTCAGAACCTGCTCGGACACGACGATCGACAGGCCACGTTCGTCGCGGATGCGCTTCAAGGTGCGCGCCATGTCCTTGATGATCGAGGGCTGGATGCCCTCCGTCGGCTCGTCCAGCAGCAGCACCTTCGGCTTGGTCGCGAGCGCGCGGGCGATTGCGAGCTGCTGCTGCTGGCCGCCGGAGAGGTTGCCGCCGCGGCGCCCCTTCATCTCCAGCAGCACCGGAAACAACTCATAGATGTCGCCGGGCACCTCGGTCCCGCCGGAGACGACGAGGCCGGTCTCGATGTTCTCCTTCACCGTCATGGTCGAGAAGATCATGCGGCCCTGCGGCACATAGGCGAGGCCCTTGGCCACTCGCTCATAGCTGGGCAGGCTGCCGAGCTCGGCACCGTCCATGGTCACCGAGCCGCTCTTGGCCGGCAGGATGCCCATCAGCGATTTCATCAGCGTGGTCTTGCCCATGCCGTTGCGGCCCATGATCGCAACGATCTCGTTGGGCGCGACCTTGACGTTGAGCCCGTGCAGCACCTCGCTCTGGCCGTAGGCGACATGAAGATCGGAGATTGCCAGCATGATCGCTTCCCGGGTCAGTGTGAGTTCTGGTGTGGCCGTTTTGCCGTGAACGCCTTCCTTCTCCCCTTGTGGGAGAAGGTGGCACGGACGAAGGCCGTGCCGGATGAGGGGTCTGCATCTACGAATGCGAAAGGCCGTTTGACGCGCGGAGAGATACCCCTCACCCGGATCGCATCTGACGATGCGATCCGACCTCTCCCACAAGGGGAGAGGTGCACCGTCAATGCCGCAGCGGACTCACCCAACTTCGTCATCTGTCAGTGCCCCAGATAGACTTCGATGACCTTGGGATCGTTCTTCACCTTCTCCATGGTCCCTTCGGAGAGGATCTGGCCCTGGTGCAGCACGGTGACCTTGTGCGCGATGTCCTCGACGAACTTCATGTCGTGCTCGATCACCAGCACCGACCGGTTCTTGATGATGCGGTTGAGTAGCTCGGCGGTCTTGGCACGCTCGGACAAGCTCATGCCGGCGACGGGCTCATCCAGCATCAACAGGTCCGGGTCCTGGATCAGCAGCATGCCGATCTCGAGCCACTGTTTCTGGCCGTGGCTGAGCTCGGAGGCGTAGGTATTGAGCTTGTCCTTGAGAAAGATCATCTCAGCGACCTCCTCGACGCGCTGCTTCACCGGCTGGTCGCGCTGGAAGGTCAGCGAGCCGAACACGGTACGGCCGCGCGGAAAGGAAATTTCGAGGTTCTCGAACACTGTGAGATCCTCGAACACCGACGGCGTCTGGAACTTGCGTCCGACCCCCGTCTGCACGATCTCGTTCTCTTTCATTTTCGTGAGCTCCTTGCCACGAAACTGGATCGAGCCCGCGGTCGCCTTGGTCTTGCCGCAGATCAGGTCGAGCACCGTGGTCTTGCCGGCCCCGTTGGGGCCGATGATGACGCGGATCTCGTTCTCCTCGACATAGAAGGAGAGATCGTTCACGGCCTTGAAGCCGTCGAACGAAACCGTGAGGCCGGACACGGCGAGCAAAAAGTCCTTGGGCTGATGACCGACAAGCATGATGATCTCCTCACTCGGCCGGCGCGCCGTCGGCGACTGAATCGTCGGTCCATGCGGCCGACTTCGGTTTGCGCGAGGCGAACAGACGGTCGATGCGGGGCTGGACATAGTCGGCCCAGATGCCGGACAGTCCATTCGGGAAGGCGAGCACGACGGCGATGAACAGTGCGCCGAGGCCGAACAGCCAGAGTTGCGGGAAAGATTCCGACAGGCTGGTCTTGGCGAAATTCACCAGAATGGACCCCCACACCGCGCCGAAGATCGACATCCGGCCGCCGACCGCTGTGTAGATCACCATCTCGATCGACGGCACGATGCCGACAAAGGACGGCGACATGAACCCGACATTGAGCGCGAACATCGCGCCGCCGATCGCGGCGAAGATCGCGGCCATGCAGAATGCGAAGATCTTGAAGTTGGCGACGCTGTAGCCGGAGAAACGGACGCGGTCCTCCTGTTCGCGCATCGCCACCAGGATGCGGCCGAGCTTGGTCAGGCGAATGAACTGCGCGATGCCGATGCAGGCGAACAGCAGCACCACCTCTACGAAGTACAGGATGACCTTGGCGTGGTCGGGCCGGATGTCCCAACCCTTGAGGGTGCGAAGGTCGGTCATGCCGTTGATGCCGCCGGTGTAGCCCTGCTGTCCGACGATCAGAATGGTGAGGATTGCGGCGACGGCCTGGGTAATGATCGCGAAATAGGTGCCGCCGACGCGACGCTTGAACATCGCGGTGCCGATGATCAGGGCGAACAGACCGGGGACCAGGATGATGGCAAGGATGGTAAAGCTGAGGCTGTGAAACGGTTGCCAGAACAGCGGCAGCGACGTGATCTGATTCCAGTCCATGAAATCCGGAATGCCGGGCGTCGACTGGATCTTTGTGTTCTCGACGCTGGAGGCTTCCAGCTTGAGGAACATTGCCATGCAGTAGCCGCCAAGGCCGAAGAACACGCCCTGCCCCAGGCTCAGAATGCCGCCATAGCCCCAGCACAGCACGAGCCCGATCGCGACAAAGGCATAGGTCAGGTATTTCGCGACCAGATTGAGGCGGAACACATCCAGCGACAGCGGCAGGATCACGAACAGCACCGCGGCTAGCACAATGAAACCGATAAGTTCGGACCGATTGAAGAAGCGTGAGTTGACGACCATCATTTGCCTGCTTCTTGTTATTTGCGGACTTTGAGGGCGAACAGACCCTGCGGCCGCAGCATCAGAATGCCGACCACGGCGAGCAGCGTCAGCACCTTGGCCATCGAACCCGACAGGAAGAATTCGAGCGTCGATTGCGTCTGCGAGATCGAGAATGCGGAGGCGATGGTGCCGAGCAGGCTTGCGGCGCCGCCGAACACGACGACGAGAAAGGTGTCGACAATGTAGAGCTGGCCCGACGTCGGCCCGGTCGAGCCGATCATGGTGAAGGCGCTGCCAGCGACGCCGGCGATGCCGCAGCCGAGCCCGAAGGTGTAGCGATCGACCTTCTCGGTGTTGATGCCGACGGCGCCGGCCATGATGCGGTTCTGCACCACCGCGCGCACCTGGCGGCCCCAGCGCGACTTGTACATCACATAGGCGACGCAGACGGTGATCAGGACGGTGAGACACATCACGAAGACGCCGTTGATCGGCACTTCGATGCTGTCGGTCACATGCAGCGAACCGAGCATCCACTGCGGCAACTCGACGCCGACCTCGCGCGCGCCGAACACGGAGCGATAGGCCTGCTGCAGCATCAGGCTGAGGCCCCAGGTGGCAAGCAGCGTGTCGAGCGGGCGCTTGTAGAGATGCCGTATCAGCACCCACTCCACCAGCATTCCCAACGCACCGGATGCGACGAAGGCCAGGATCATCGCGAGGAAGAAGTAGCCGCTGAACAGGTTGGGCAAATAGGTCTGGAATAAATTCGAGGTCATCCAGGTGACGTAGGCCCCTAGGATCATGAACTCGCCATGGGCCATGTTGATGACGCCCATCTGGCCGAAGATGATCGCAAGCCCGAGCGCCATCAGGACGTAGACCGAGAACAGGATCAGTCCTGCAAAACCCTGCATGACGAAGATGGAGCCAAGGTCACCAAGCGAGTAGTCGCCGAACATCGATGTCCTCCGTCGGGGAATAGGGTCCCCGCGTCGCGAGCAGGTTCGCGACGCGGGGGTCTTGGGCGTGGACTTGCAATCCACGCCAGGGAGCGGCTTGATCTCGAGGAAGCCGCGGCAGCCGCCGCGCGCTTCTTACTGGTAGCCTTTGGGGAACGGATCCGGCTCGACCAGATCGGCGGTCTCGTAGATCAGTTCGAACTGACCATCGAGCTTGGCGCGGCCAACCCGGGTCTTGGACCAGAGGTGATGATTTTCGTGGATGCGCACATAGCCTTCCGGCGCACCCTTGAACTCGACGCCCGGTGAAGCCGCCGCGATCTTGTCGACGTCGAAGGAGCCGGCCTTCTCCACCGTCAACTTCCACAGCCACGGGCCGAGATAGGCAGCCTGGGTGACGTCTCCGATCACGGTCTTCTCGCCCCACAGCTTCTTGAACGCCGGCACGAAGGTCTTGTTGTTCGGATTATCGAGCGACTGGAAGTACTTCATGCAGGCATAGGCGCCCGCGATGTTCTCGCCGCCGATGCCGTCGATTTCGTCTTCGGTCACCGAGATCGTCAGCAGCGCCTGCTTGGAGAGGTCGATGCCGGCGGCCTTGAGCTGCTTGTAGAATGCGACGTTCGAGCCGCCGACGACGTCGGTGAAGATCACGTCGGGCTTGGTCAGCTTGATCTTGTTGATGACCGAATTGAACTGGGTGTTGCCGAGCGGATAATATTCCTCGCCGACGACCTTGCCCTTCAGCACGTTTTCGACGTGCTTGCGCGCGATCTTGTTCGAGGTGCGCGGCCAGATGTAGTCCGAGCCGATGAAGAAGAACGACTTGGCGCCCTTTTCCTTGGCGATCCAGTTCAGGCCGGCGAGAATCTGCTGGGTCGCCTCCTGGCCGGTGTAGATCACGTTCTTGGACTGCTCGAGGCCTTCGTAGAAGGTCGGGTAATAGAGCATGCCGTTGTACTGCTCCATGACCGGCAGCACCGCCTTGCGCGAGGCCGAGGTCCAGCAGCCCATGATGGCCGCGACCTTGTCGTTGACCAGCAGCTTCTTGGCCTTTTCCGCGAAGGTCGGCCAATCGCTGGCGCCGTCTTCCTGGATGAACTTGATCTTGCGCCCAAGTACGCCGCCCATGGCATTGATCTGCTCGATGGCGAGCTTTTCGGCTTCGATCGAGCCGGTTTCGGAGATCGCCATGGTGCCGGTCGCCGAATGCAGGATGCCGACCGTCACCTCTGTATCGGTGACCGCGAGGCCCGTGGTGTTGACGGCTGAGGTCGCAGGTGTCTGCGCAAACGACGCCCGCGGCAGCATCGTGATGGCCGGCACGGCCGCCATTCCCATCAGCAGTTTGCGCCGTAGCGGCGACAATAGGCCCTTGTTTGTTTCGTCTGACATGAGCACCCCACTTTTTGTTCGAGGACACGCGATTGGTGCCGTGAGGATGGCTCGAATTTGTGCACCGCAAGCATACGCAAGATCGCGTATACTGCACCGCAAAATGACGACGTAGGCTTTTGGTACGGGTTTTGCGAGGGATCGGCGAGTTCGGGAGTGGGATTAAGTGGCAGGGCGGCAGCGAATAGACCGCGTCAGGCGCCAGTACAACCAATGGGTCGCCAACCAGACGCTGGAAGACTACGCGCTGCGCTTCACCGCCAAGAGCGCTCGCCGGTGGTCCGCCGCCCGGGTCGCCAACACCGCCATCGGCGCGATTTCGTTCCTGGCCCTGGAAGCTATCGGCGGCACCATCACCCTCAACTACGGCGTCACCAACGCCACTGCCGCGATCCTCGTCGTCTCCGCCATCATCTTCTGCTGCGGCGTCCCGATTGCCTATTATGCCGCCAAGTGCGGCATCGACATCGACCTGCTCACTCGCGGCGCCGGCTTCGGCTATATCGGCTCGACCGTCACCTCGCTGATCTACGCCTCCTTCACCTTCATCTTCTTCGCGATCGAAGCGGTGATCCTGGCGACTGCGCTGGAGATGTGCTTCGGCATTCCGCGCCCGATCGGCTACCTCGTCAGCGCGGTCGCGATCATCCCGCTGGTGACCTACGGCATCACGCTGATCAGCCGCTTCCAGCTCTGGACGCAGCCGCTCTGGATCATCCTGCACATCCTGCCCTTTGTCGCCATCGCCTGGGCCAACCCGCACTCCTTCGCGGAGTGGCACAAATTCTCGGGCGAGCACGGCGACATGAACGGCAATTTCGATCTGTTGCTGTTCGGTGTGGCGTCCTCCGTGGTGTTCTCGCTGGTGGCGCAGATCGGCGAACAGGTCGACTTCCTGCGCTTCCTGCCGCGTGACCGCCGCGCCTCCAAGGCGTCGTGGTGGATCGCGCTGATGAGCGCGGGGCCAGGCTGGATCGTGCTCGGCGCACCGAAAATGCTGGCCGGTTCGTTCCTCGCCTACTTCGCTCTCAGCCACGGCGTGCCGTCCGAAGAAGCCGCCGAGCCCGCGCATATGTATCTCGAGGCGTTCCGCTATGTGCTGTCGCAGCCGGATCTCGCGCTCGCCCTGACCGGCACCTTCGTGATCCTGTCGCAGCTCAAGATCAACGTCACCAACGCCTATGCCGGTTCGATCGCCTGGTCGAACTTCTTCTCGCGTTTGACCCACAACCATCCCGGCCGCGTCGTCTGGCTGGTCTTCAACGTGATGGTGGCGCTGCTGCTGATGGAGATCGGCGTCTACAAGGCGCTGGAGCAGACTCTCGCGCTCTATTCCAATGTCGCGATCGCCTGGGTCGGCGCGCTGGTCTCCGATCTCGTGGTCAACAAGCCGCTCGGCCTGCGCCCGCCACAGATGGAATTCAAGCGGGCGCATCTCTACGACATCAATCCGGTCGGCGTCGGTGCCATGACGATCGCGACCATCGTCTCCATCGCCGCCTTCTACGGCCTGTTCGGACCGACCATGAAGGCGCTTGCCGCCTTCGTCGCGCTCGCTGTCGCCTTCGTCACCGCGCCGGTCATCGCCTGGCTTACCGACGGCAAGTACTACATCGCGCGCAAACCGAAGCGGAGCTGGGCTAATATCGAGGCGATTCAGTGCTGCATCTGCGAGCATGCGTTCGAACCCGAGGACATGACGTCCTGCCCCGCCTATGCCGGCCCGATCTGCTCGCTGTGCTGCTCGCTCGATGCGCGCTGTCATGACCTCTGCAAGCCGCATGCGCGCGCGCAGGTGCAGTTCTCCGAGGCGCTCGGCAGGATTTTGCCGCAACCGATCTATCAGCGGATCAATTCGCAGCTCGGCCATTACGTCGGCGTGTTCGTGATCTCTGCCGGCCTCGTCGCGCTCGTGCTCGGGCTGATCTATCTCCAGACCTCGGCGAGCGTGCATGGCGAGAACGTGCTGGTCTCCAACGTGCTCTGGAAGGTGTTCTTTTCGCTCAGCATCATCATCGGCGTGGTGGCCTGGCTGTTCGTGCTGGCGCAGCAGAGCCGCCGCGCCGCCGAGGCCGAGACGCTGCGGCAGACCACGCTGCTGATCCAGGAGATCGACGCGCACAAGCGAACAGACGCCGAGCTCCAGCGCGCCAAGGAGGTCGCCGAATCCGCCAACCTCGCCAAGAGCCGCTATGTGGTGGGCCTGAGCCACGAGCTGCGCTCGCCGCTGAACGCAATCAGCGGCTATGCCCAGCTGCTCGAGCAGGACACGACGCTGCCCACCAAGCCTCGCGATCAGGTCCGCGTCGTCCGCCGCAGCGCCGACCATCTCTCCGGTCTGATCGACGGCATTCTCGACATTTCCAAGATCGAGGCGGGACGGCTCTATCTGTCGCGCGACGAGGTGCGCTTGAGCGAATTCCTCGACCAGCTCGTCGGCATGTTTCGCCTTCAGGCCGCGGCGAAGGGCATCGACTTCGTGTTCAGGCGGCCGGCGACGTTACCGACCGTGGTCTATGCCGACGAGAAACGGCTGCGTCAGGTGCTGATCAATCTGCTCTCCAACGCCATCAAGTTCACCCAAAGCGGCAGCGTCCAGTTCGTGGTGCATTACCGCAGCCCGGTCGCCGAGTTCGAAGTGATCGACACCGGCCCCGGTATCCAGGGCGACGATCTCGAACGCATTTTCGCGCCGTTCGAGCGCGGCGCGCTCGGGGTCTCGCAGCCGCAGAGCGGCACGGGACTGGGTCTCACGATCAGCCGGCTGCTCGCCGGCGTGATGGGCGGCGACATCAAGGTCACCAGCACGGTTGGCCGCGGCAGCACGTTCAAGGTGAAGATGCTGCTGTCCGAGGTTACCAATCCCAGGCGCACGGCACCGGTGGAGGCGCCGGTCTCCGGCTATCAGGGCGCGCGCAAGACCATCCTCATTACCGACGACGACCCGGTGCATCGCGATCTCTTGCGCGAGGTGCTGACGCCGCTCGGCTTTATCCTGCTCAGCGCCGCCGACGGGCCCGGCTGCCTCGCGCTGGCGCAGCATTGCCGGCCCGATCTGTTTCTGCTCGACATCTCGATGCCGGGCATGGACGGCTGGACCGTGGCGGAGTCACTGCGCGCGAGCGGCCATCACCAGGCCCGCATCCTGATGGTGTCGGCGAGCGCGCTGGAGGCCCATGGCACGCCGCTGGCGCAGCCCTTCCACGACGGCTATCTGATGAAGCCGATCGACATTCCGCGGCTGCTCGAAACCATCCGTCAGCTGCTCAAGATCGAATGGCAGTACGGCTCGCACGAGATCGCGGTACCGCTGTGGCGACCGGAAAGCGGTTCGCGGCCGCCGGTGCGGCACATCGTGGCGCTGATCGGGCTCGGTCAGATCGGCTACGTCAAGGGCATTCAATTGAAGCTCGACGAGATCGGCAGCGAGCATCCGGAGCACGCCGATTTCGTCGCGCAGATGCGATCGCTGGTCGACCGCTTCGACCTCGACCAGTACATGGCCACATTGAAGACATTGCATGCGTATGAGCACTGAGCCGAAAAAGCGCGACGTTGCGCTGGTCGTCGACGACTCCCCTGAGACGCTGCGGCTGCTCACCGACGCGCTTGACGGCGCGGGGATGACGGTGATGGTGGCGCTCGACGGCGCCGCAGCAATGCGCATCGTCGACCAGATCACGCCCGACATCGTGCTGCTCGACGCCGTGATGCCAGGCATCGACGGGTTCGAAACCTGCCGGCGCCTGAAGCGCGATGCGGGGCTTGCCAACGTTCCCGTGATCTTCATGACGGGCCTTGCGGAGACCGAGCATATCGTGCGCGGGCTTGAAGCCGGCGGCGTCGACTATGTGACCAAGCCGATCGCGATCGAGGAGATGCTGGCGCGCATCCGCGTCCATCTCGGCAATGCGCGGCTGACCCAGAGCGCGCGTGCGGCCCTCGACGTCTCCGGCCGGTTCCTATTCGCGGTCAACCGCCAGGGCGGCATTCTCTGGGCGACGCCGCAGGCGCAGAAGCTGCTATCCGACCACCCGGGCACCCATGCGGGCGACGACTTCAGACTGCCGCCGTCGCTGCTGCAATGGCTGGAGCAGGCGCGAGGCAACTCGAAATCGCAGGCCGCTTCGCTGCCCGACAATCCGCAGCTCCGGCTCTACTTCATGGGCCAGCTCGGGGCGAACGAGTTCCTGCTGCGGCTATCCAAGGAATCCGGCACCACGCTGCCGCCGGAATTCACCAGCGAGCTCGGGCTGACCACCCGCGAAGGCGAGGTGCTGGCATGGCTCAGCAAGGGAAAGACCAATCGCGACATCGCCCAGATTTTGGGATTGAGCCCGCGCACGGTCGACAAGCATCTCGAGCAGATCTACGCCAAGTTAGGAGTGGAGAACAGGACGGCCGCTGCGGCGATCGCGACCAATGCGACGCGGAGGAATTCGTAGCGGCCCGAATGAGTTGAGACGCTGCTCGCCCAACAAGGGGTGTCGTCCCGGCGAAGGCCGGGACCCATAGCCGCAGGGAGCAGTTTGGCGAAGACTCGCTGCCGTGAGACAATCACTGTCTGCAATCGATAGATTCCGCGGTATGGGTCCCGGCCTTCGCCGGGACGACATCGCAGCGTATGGCCGGCGCTCGCCCCTACCCGTAAACAAACGCCCTATCGTCCAGATCCGTCTTCGGGATCTCGTCCTTTTCGGTCCAGTAATCCTGGCTGTGCTGCCATTCCGGCTTGTCGCCGCGCTTGGGCAACAGGTTCATGTTGCGCATCATGTAGCCGGGGTTGAAGTTTTCCGGATCGATCCACGGCAGGATCGGCATGTTGTGATCCTCGGGACGCAAGCTGACCTCGACCTTCTTGGCGCCTTTGTTTTTCATATGGCCGAGCAGCCGGCAGACGAAATCGGCGACGAGGTCGACGCGCAGCGTCCAGCTGGCGCGGAAATAGCCGAACACCCAGACCATGTTCGGCACGCCCGTGAACATCATGCCGCGATAGGTGACGGTGTCGCCGAACGCGAGCGGCTTGCCGTCGATCTCGAAGGCGATGTCGCCGAGCGCGGCGAGATTGAAGCCAGTCGCCGTGACGATGATTTCGGCTTCGAGCAGCTTGCCGGACTTGAGCTGAATGCCGTTCTCGACGAAGCATTCGATCTCGTCGGTGACGACGGAGGCCTTGCCGCTCGCAATACCCTTGAACAGATCGGCATCCGGTACGAAGGCAATGCGCTGCCGCCACGGCCGGTAGCTTGGCGTGAAGTGCGTCTCGACGTCGTAGTCCGGCCCGAGGACCGCACTGATCTGCCCGATCAATTCCTTCTTCACTTGCTCGGGCTTGCTCACGCAGAGCTTCGTGAAGGCATCCTGCTCGAACAGGATCTTGCGGCGGACGATCTCGTGAATCCACGCCTCGTCAACCTGAAGCCTGCGCAGCTCCTCGGCGATTTCGATGGCGTTGCGACCGAGCCGGAAATAGGTCGGCGAACGCTGGAGCATGGTGACATGCGCACATTGGTCCGCGATGTTCGGCACCAGGGTCGCCGCCGTCGCACCCGAGCCGATCACGACGACTTTCTTGCCCGCGAGATCGATGTCGTCCGGCCACGTCTGCGGGTGGACGATGCGGCCCTTGAAGCGGTCCGTGCCCTTCCATTCCGGCGTGTAACCTTCCGAATGGCGATAGTAGCCCTGGCACATCCAGAGGAAGTTGGCGGTGAATGTCTTCGCTTCACCGCTATCGGTCGTGACCGCCTCGATGGTCCAGAGATTTTGCTCGCTCGACCAGCTCGCGGAATTGATTTGGTGCTTGTAGCGGATGTGTCTGTCGAGATCGTTTTCGGAGATCGCCTCGTTCATGTAGGCGAGGATCTCCTCGGCCGTCGCGATCGGCGGACCGACCCAGGGCTTGAAGCTGTAGCCGAAGGTATGGAGGTCGCTGTCCGACCGGATGCCGGGATAGCGATGCGTGGTCCAGGTGCCGCCGAACGTCGCCTGCGTCTCCAGGATGACGAAGCTCGTGCCGGGAAGCTGCTTTGTCAGGTGATAGGCGCTGCCGATGCCGGAAATGCCGGCACCGACGATCAGCACGTCGAAATGCTCCGAGGCCTGTTTGGTCGTGGCGTGACTGCGAACAGCGACATTCATTGTTGCTTCTATGCCTTGCTTGTTTTTATGGCCGTCCTTGACTGGACGGCGCGTTTCCTCCGCGACGGGCATGGTCGCCCATCGCGCTTCCACTTCAAGATGGCATAGATCGAGCCGCGGTCAAATCACAGCGCCGCACCCCAGCTCCGTGCGGTCTGCAGTATCCAATCGCGATAGAGCGTGAGCGGCGTGACCCCGGTCAGCCCGCCGCAGCCGGCGGCGCCGTTCGGCCCCGTCGACCAGCTGATGACGCCGACGAGCACGGGACCGTTCGGCCTGTCCTCGAACACCGGGCCGCCGGAATCACCGGTGCAGGCGCCAATTCCGTCGCGAACACCGTTGGTTACGGGATCGACCAGCCGGATCTGGAGCGTGCCCGGCTGGCCCGTAGCAACGAGCGCCGCAACGCGCGTCGCGCCGCCGCTTTTTCCCTCGCCGCGCACGGTCACGCCGATACCGGCGATGGTGAAGCGGCCGCCGACCTGGATCGGAACATTCGGCGCGCCGACCGGCACCGTCGATTTTCCTTTGAGTGGAATTTCGAGTTGCAGCAGAGCTACGTCGGCGGTGGCGCGATGCGACTGCATCGCCTGCATGTTGAAGTTCGGATGGATCGCGACGGTCCGTACGTTCTGGAGTTGCGGCTTTCCGTCGGCACCATAGTCGACAATTTTGTAGTCGGCGCCGGGCTGTACGCAGTGGGCGACGGTGAGCGCAAGTTTCGGCGCGATCAGGCTGCCGGTGCAAAAATTGCCGCGTGAGCCGACGATGGTGACAACGGCGCGCGCGACACCATCGGCCTGCGGCGTGCCCCCGCCGACGATGGCGTGCGCAGGTGTGGCGAGCAGCAGCGCGGCTGCCATGAGCGTTGCGAGCTTCTTCATGGGAACATGTCTCAAAACAATGAGGGCCTGCGCTCGGACTGGTCCTTGTCCATACCGCATGCTAGCCGTTTTGGCAGAGAATTCGCGAGGGCAGGACATTGGCAATCGAGGCAGTGATCTTTGATTTTGGCGGCGTGTTGACCAGCTCACCGTTCGAGGCGTTCGCGCGATTCGAGGCCGAGCGCGGCCTGCCGATCGACATCATCCGGCGCACGAACGCTGCCAACCACCTTGAAAACGCCTGGGCGAAGTTCGAGCGCGCCGAGGTCGACATCGACGCGTTCGACCAGTTGTTCGCCGCCGAATCGCTTGCGCTCGGCGCGGAAGTGCGCGGCCGTGACGTGCTGCCGCTGCTGCAGGGCGATCTGCGTCCCGAGATGGTGGAGGCATTGAAGCGCATCAAGGCACAGTTCAAAACCGGCTGCATCACCAACAATTTGCCGGCCAATGCGATCGGCAGCATGACCGGGCGCACGCTCTATGTCGCCGAGGTGATGGCGCTGTTCGACCACGTCATCGAATCCGCCAAGATCGGTCTGCGCAAGCCCGATCCGCGCATCTACCGGATGATGGTCGAGACGCTGAAGGTCGATCCGAAGAATTGCATCTATCTCGACGACCTCGGCGTCAATCTGAAGCCCGCACGCGAGATGGGCATGATCACGATCAAGGTGGCCAGCGGAGTCCAGGCGATTGCCGAGCTCGAGGCGGCGACGGGATTGAAGCTGGGCTAGCTGCACTGTCAGTCCCTCATCCTGAGGAGCGCGTCTTTGCGCGCGCCTCGAAGGATGAAGGCCCCGCTCGTGCCCCTCGCCCTTCGAGACGCCGCGCAAGCGCGGCTCCTCAGGGTGAGGGATAGAGAGGGCGCGTGCCGCCTCAACGAACTCGTCATTGCGAGCGCAGCGAAGCAATCCAGAATCCCGCCGTGAAAAGACTCTGGATTGCTTCGCTGCGCTCGCAACGACGAGATCGGGGCGACGTCCTTCGTCAAACACCCTACTCCGCCGCAGCGGCGATCCGCTCGGGGAAGGCGGCGGCGAGCGAGGCGCGATCGGGTTTCAGCACGCCGCGCTCGGTGATGAGACCGGTGACGAGTCGCGCCGGCGTGACGTCGAAGGCGTAGTTTGCGACCGGCGAGCCCTCCGGCACGATGCGCACGGTCTCCAGCCGGCCATCGGCGGTGCGCCCGGTCATGTCGGTGACTTCCGTGCCGCTGCGTTGCTCGATCGGAATATCGCGGATGCCGTCACTGACGGCGAAATCGACCGTCGGCGACGGCAGCGCGACATAGAACGGCACGTTATTGTCGTGCGCGGCGAGTGCCTTCAGGTACGTGCCGATCTTGTTGCAGACGTCGCCATTGGCGGCAACCCGGTCGGTGCCGACGATGGCGAGATCGACCATGCCGTGCTGCATCAGATGCCCGCCCGTGTTGTCGGCAATCACCGTGTGCGGCACGCCGTGATGACCGAGCTCCCACGCCGTGAGCGAAGCGCCCTGGTTGCGCGGGCGGGTCTCGTCGACCCAGACGTGGATCTTGATGCCGCGCTCATGCGCCAGATAGATCGGCGCCGTCGCCGTGCCCCAGTCGACGGTGGCGAGCCAACCGGCGTTGCAATGGGTGAGCACGTTGACCACTTCGCCGGGCTTGTTCGCCGCAATCGCCTCGATCAGCGCCAGGCCGTTGTGGGCGATGCCGCGGTTGATCTCGACATCCTGCTCGGCGATCTCGTCGGCGCGCGCGTAGGCGGCTTCCGCCCGTTCCGGCGGCTTGACCGGCGCGAGCGCCGCGCGCATCTCGTCCAGCGCCCATTTCAGATTGATCGCGGTCGGCCGCGCCACGATCAGGGTTTCGTAGGCGCGCTTCAGGCCGGCATCGGAAGCGTCCTCGCGCATGGCGAGCGCCATGCCATAGGCCGCTGTCGCGCCGATCAGCGGCGCGCCGCGCACCAGCATATCGTGGATGGCGATGGCCGCGTCTTCGCACGAGGTCAGTCGGGCGACGACGAACTCATGCGGTAGCCTGCGCTGGTCGATCGCGCCGACCGACCAGCCGTCGCGCTCGCGCCAGATGCTGCGAAAATGCTTGCCGTCGACTTTCATGGCGTTCTGCCTTTCGTCTCAGCCGCGCAGCACGCGGCCCGCCACCGCACCGAGCTTCGCTAGCAATTCCGGATCGCGCGCCTCGGGCGCGGTGATCAGCGCGGTGTCGAGTGCGCGGTCCGAGCCGATCGGACACGGCTCATGCTCGCGCGGGAAATCCTTCGCCAGCCGCGCCACCAGCGCCTTGGCCTTGTCGGCATTCGTGGTCAGCACGCGGATGATGTCCTGGACGGTCACGGCATCATGGTCGGGATGCCAGCAGTCGAAATCCGTCACCATCGCAACGGTGGCGTAGCAGATCTCCGCCTCGCGGGCGAGCTTGGCCTCGGGCATGTTGGTCATGCCGATCACGGAATAGCCAAGAGTCTTGTAGGTCATGCTTTCCGCATAGGTCGAGAATTGCGGCCCCTCCATGCAGACATAGGTACCGCTGCGCACGATCGCGATCCCTTCCGCTTCCGCAGCGGCGGCGAGATGGATGCGCAGCCGCGGCGACACCGGGTGGGCCATCGAGACATGGGCGACGCAGCCCCTGCCGAAGAACGAGCTCTCGCGCTTGTGGGTACGGTCGACGAACTGGTCGACCAGGACGAACGTGCCGGGCGGCATCTCCTCCTTGAAGGAACCGCAGGCCGAGAGCGAAATCAGGTCGGTGACGCCGGCGCGCTTCAGCACATCAATATTGGCGCGGTAGTTGATGTCCGAGGGCGACAGCCGGTGTCCCTTGTCATGCCGCGGCAGGAACACGACCGGTAACCCCGCGATGGCACCGCGTCGCAGCGGCGCCGACGGCTCGCCCCAAGGGCTCTCGATCACCTCTTCGTGCGCACCCTCAAGGCCCGGCAGGTCGTAGATGCCGGAGCCGCCGATGATGCCCAATACCGCCTGCGTCATGCCTGCTCCACCCGTTCGCGCCGCGCGATCCCGTGGACCAGCTATGCCAGTTTTGCGGCGGTTTTGGAACGGGGTGGGTGGCTGGATGGCGGGGTCGTGAGGGGCGTATGCGCCGCACACTCAGCGTCATCCCGGCGAAGGCCGGGACGAGTGCGTCTAACTAAGCCGCCGTGGCCGGCTGCAGCTGGGCCGTCACCATCCGTTCCAGTGTCTCGACGGACTGGAAGTTCTCCGGCGTGATCTCGGACTGGGGAATGGTGAAGTCGAACTCGGCTTCGACGCCGAGCATCAAATTGACCATGTCCATCGAGGTCAGGCCGACGTCGACGAGCTTGGCCGCCGGCGTGACGTCAGCGGAGAGCGAATTCTGTTCGAGGATGCCCTTCACCAGCTTGATGATGCGATTGCGCACGTCGGTGTCGAAGGCCTGCATCGGCAAATTCCCATCTGTCTATCAAGGTCGGACCGGATTGCCCGCTACGATGGGCACGGCCGCCCGATCCCGCAATGGGCGCAAGCATTACTTCGCGTTTCTTAGTAAACGATGACTCAGATTGTCCGAAATTCATGCCTCTACCAAATCGCTAACGCGATGCCGGAGGTTTCGGCGATGCCGACAACCGGGCCTTAACTGTTCGTTCGGAATTTCGGTTTGTTTACCCTCTATTTCATCGACGAATTTGAATTAAATCCCTAGCCTCACCTCACAAGCAAAGATGGTCGGAGGATCGCCGGACGGCATCGCGAATGATGCTGGCGATATCGAACGGCAAACCGGAGGCGGACGAGCATGAACGTGCGTGAAGCGGTCCTTACTGTCGATGACGCGCCGACGAGCTTTCTCGAGCAGGGGCCGTCCCTGGTGGAACGTGCGGCGCGCACCGCTACCGTGGCGGCTGCCGACGCCGACGGCGTCGATCGCGACGCCCGCTTTCCCCACAAGGCATTCGAAGCCGCGCGTGAGCAGAAGCTGCTCGGCGTCATGATCCCGGTGGAGTACGGCGGCTTCGGCGCTTCGATCCACGACGTCGCCGACATCTGCTACACGCTCGGACGCGCCTGCGCCTCCACCGCGATGATCTACGCGATGCACCAGACCAAGGTCGCCTGCGTCGTCAGGCACGGCCATGGCATCCCGTGGATGGAAACCATGATGCGCCGGGTCGCCCGCGACCAGTGGCTGCTCGCCTCTTCCACCACCGAAGGCCAGAACGGCGGCAACATCCGCGCCAGCGCGGCCGCGGTCGACCACGCCGGAGACACCGTTTCGCTGGTGCGTGACGCAACCGTGATCTCCTACGGCGCCGAGGCTGACGGCCTCGTCACCATCGCGCGCCGCGCCACGGACGCCTCCGCGTCCGACCAGGTGCTGCTGGCGCTCGCCAAGGACGATTATTCACTGAAGCGCACGCTGGGCTGGGAAACGCTTGGCATGCGCGGAACCTGCTCGACCGGTTTCGAGCTGAAGGTGGACTGCCCCTCCGACCGGGTCTTCCCGGAATCCTACGACAAGATCCACGCCCAGACCATGACGCCGTTTGCGCATCTGTGCTGGTCGTCGGCCTGGGCCGGTATCGCGGCTGCGGCCGTGACCCGCGCGCAAGCCTTCGTCCGCAAGGCAGCTCGCAGCTCCGGCGGACAGATGCCACCGGCAGCCGCGCATTTCACCGCAGCGAAGATGTCGCTGGCAAAACTCCGTGCCTTGATCGCTGCCAATCTCGACGCCTTCGCCAGCAACGAGCATGACGAACGTGCGCTGAGTTCGCTCGACTTCCAGTCTTCGATCACGCTTCTGAAGGTCCAGGCCTCCGAGCTCGCGGTCGAGACCGTGATGCATGCGATGCGCACGGCCGGCCTGTCCGGCTATCGCAATGACGGCGAGTTCACCATGGGCCGCCACCTGCGCGACGTGCTGTCGTCACCGATCATGATCAACAACGACCGCATTCTGGCCAATGCCGCGACATCGACGCTGATGAGCGGCGTGCCAGCAAGTCTTCATGACTAGCAAACCTTCGAGATTGATCAGCCTTAGAGACCAACAAGAATAATTTCAGATAGCAGGACGTCGAACATGAACATTGCTGTTCTCCCCAATTCGCCCGACACCGCGCCGCAGGCCGTCGATCCGCTCGACCATCTCGCCGACACGCTGTTTCATCCCATGGGCTCGGATGGCGTCTATGCCCGTACCGCGCTCTATGAAGGAATCGTCGAGCGGCTGGCCGCACTGATCACCAGGCATCGCGAGGCGGGCACCGAGGTGATGCGCTTCCCGCCGGTGATGAGCCGTGCCCAGCTTGAAAAGTCCGGCTACCTGAAGAGCTTTCCGAACCTGCTCGGCTGCGTCTGCGGCCTGCACGGCACCGAGCGTGAGATCAATGCCGCGGTGAGCCGCTTCGATGCTGGCGGCGACTGGACCACATCGCTTTCGCCGGCCGATCTCGTGCTGTCGCCCGCCGCCTGCTATCCAGTCTATCCGATCGCGGCGAGCCGTGGCCAGCTGCCCAAGGGCGGCCTGCGCTTCGACGTCGCCGCCGATTGCTTCCGCCGCGAGCCGTCAAAGCATCTCGACCGGCTGCAATCGTTCCGGATGCGCGAATATGTCTGCATCGGCAGCCCCGACGACGTCGCCGATTTCCGCGAGCGCTGGATGGTGCGCGCGCAGGCGCTCGCGACAGATCTCGGTCTGACCTTCCGCGTCGACTATGCCAGCGATCCCTTCTTCGGCCGCGTCGGCCAGATGAAGGCGGTGAGCCAGAAGCAGCAGCAGCTCAAGTTCGAGCTCCTGATTCCGCTGCGCTCGGAAGAGCAGCCGACCGCCTGCATGAGCTTCAACTATCACCGCGAGCATTTCGGCACGACCTGGGGCATCCAGGACGCCGATGGCGAACCGGCGCACACCGGCTGCGTCGCCTTCGGCATGGACCGACTCGCGGTCGCCATGTTCCACACCCACGGCACCGATCTCTCCGCGTGGCCTGCCAAGGTGCGGGACATCCTGGGCATGCAGCCGCAGGTCGCCGCCGACGCCCACGGCGAAGGCTGGCGCTAACGGGAACGAGGCCTCTCTTACCACGGGCAAGACGAGCGTGATCCACACCAAGGTCCGATGCCGCGAGATTACCGAGTCCGATGTCGAAGCCATCGCGGATCTGCTGACGCGCGGCTTCGTCGGCCGCTCGCGCAACTACTGGATCCAGGGTCTACGCCGGCAGGCCTTCCGGCTCGTGCCGGAGGGCTATCCGCGCTTCGGCTACATGCTCGACAATGACGGCACTCCGGTCGGTGTCCTGCTGCTGATCTACACGACGCGGATGGAGGGCGAGGACACCACCATCCAGTGCAATCTGTCGAGCTGGTATGTCGAGCCGGCCTACCGCAACTACGCGCCGCTGCTGACCAAGATCGCGCAGCGGCACAAGGAAGTGACCTATCTCAACATCAGTCCGGCACCGTGGACTTGGCCGATCATCGAAACGCAGGGTTTTCGCGCCTATAGCCGCGGCATGTTCTTCTCGGTGCCGGCGCTGTCGCGCGCGCCGCGCTGGAGCAAGATTGAGGTGATCTCGCAGCACGCCAAGCAGGTCGACGGCCTCTCCGAGGCCGAGACGGAACTGCTGACGCGGCATGCGCGCTACAATTGCCTCACTCTGGTCTGCCGCACGCAGCAGGGCACCTTCCCCTTCATCCTGCAATCGGTGCGCATCCGCCGCGGCATCATTGCCCCGCCGGCGATGCAGCTGATCTATTGCCGCAGCGCCGCCGAATATGCCACCTGCGCCGGCCGCATCGGCCGCCTGCTGCTCCGGCTTGGCAAGGTCGCCGTGGTCGTTGCTGGCAACGGTCCGATCCCCGGCGTCGCCGGCCTCTACACCGAGCGGCGCGGCCGCAAATATTTCAAGGGCCCGCACCCCCCGCGGCTGGCCGATCTGACCGATACCGAGCTGGTGCTGTACGGGCCGTAGCCCGAGGCGCGCGCCCGCACACTCGCCCTCGTCCCGAAGACCGGGACGACGCCGAGATTGTTGCATGCTCTCAACCAAGCGCAACATGCACGCTTCTCCGCATCGCCGGTCACCCTCCGTAAACTACTGCGCTTAAGGGACTTTTCCCGCCTCTTCGCTACCCTCGGCGTCTGAATGACGTTGCGTTAAGTCTATCGCCCGCCGAGACCCGCCGATCCCATGACGTCGACCCACGACAACGAGCTTGGTGCACACTGCGAGCAGGGCCCGGAGGCCCTGGTCTCGCTGAGCCAGCTTGCGCTCGACCAAATGGAGCAGGGCGTCTGCGTCTACGACGCCGACAACCGGATCGTGCTGGTGAACCAGCGCTATTTGAGCCTGTTCAACATGTCGGCCGAGATCGTGCGGATCGGCACGAGCTATCGCGACGTGCTCACCCACAGCGCGTCGCTCGGCAATTTCCCGGTGGATGAGATCGAGGCGCTCTACACCAGACGCTTGAAGCAGATCGCGGCCGGCGAGCCGTTCCGTGCCGAACAGCAACTTGCAAGCGGCCTCGTCATGGCGCTCGAGCTCAAGCCGCTCCCCGGCGGCGGCTGGATGACGATCTGCGACGACGTCAGCCGCCTGGCCCGGCTCGAGGCGGAATTGCGCGTGCAGACCGAGCGCAGTCAGCATGCGCTCGCCAACATGTCGCACGGTCTCATCATGTACGATGCGGACAGCCGCGTCGTCGTCTGCAACGAACGCTTCGTGAATCTCTACAACCTCGACGCCGACATCGTGAAGCCCGGCGTCGCGCACAGCGCCGCCATCGACCACTGGCTCTCGCGCGGCAACATGCCGGGCATGTCGGCCGACGAATTCCACGAGACGAGGCTCGAGGACGTGCGCGCCAGGAAGGCGAAAACCCTGCTGGTGATGCGTTACGACGGGCGGATGGTGCAGGCGGTGTCCCGCTTCCTGCCCGACGGCGGCTGGGTGACGGTGCACGAGGACGTCACCGAGCGGCTGCAATACGAAGAGACCCTGCGGCAGCAGAACTTCATCCTCGATGCAGCGCTGGAGAACATGGCGCACGGGCTCGCATTTTTCGACAGCGACATGCGCCTTCGCGTGTGCAACGCCACTTATCGCAAGATCTATCGGCTGTCGCCGGAGGAGACCAGGGCCGGCACGCATCTCGCCGAGCTGATCGAGCGGTCGATGGCGAACGGCGCGTTCTCTTCGGAATACAGTCCGCAACAACTCCTGGAAATGGCCAGTGCACGAATTGCGAACCGGGATTCGTCGCCGATGCGGCGGAGCATGTCGAACGATACCGTGATTTCGGTGCGCTACTGTGCGCTGCCCGATGGCGGCTTCGTCGCCACCTACGAGGATATCACCGAGCGCGAGCGCGCAATCGAAGAGTTGAGCGAGCAATATCGCCGCTTCGACGCGGCGCTGAACAATATGAGCCAGGGCCTGTGCATGCTTGATTCGAGCCTGCACGTGATCGTCTGCAACCGCCGTTACATCGAGATGTATGGTCTCTCGCCCGACATCGTGAAGCCCGGCGTCTCGATGCGGGAGATCATGGAACATAGCTGCGAGATTGGCATCCATCCGGACATGACGGGTGCCAGGCTCTATGCCGACTATGTCGAGCGGCTGCGCGAGGGCGAGCACACGCTGCACCGCCATTTGAGCGACGGCCGCATCATCAAGCTCAATCACAAGCGGATGGAGCATGGCGGCTGGGTCGTCACCTATGAGGACGTCACCGAGCGCCACAAGGCCCAGGCCCGCGTCGCGCACATGGCGCAGCACGATTCGCTCACCGACCTGCCCAATCGGACGCTGTTCCGCGAGAAAATGGGCGAGGGACTGAACCAGATCGCGATCGCCGGCGGCGCCATGGCCGTGCTGTGCTTCGACCTCGACAATTTCAAGACCGTCAACGACCGCCTCGGACACGCCGCCGGCGACCGGTTGCTGCGCTGGGTCGCGGCGCGGCTGAGGGAGAATGTCGGCGAGCACGACACGGTCGCGCGCCTCGGCGGCGACGAGTTTGCCGTTCTCCAGCGCGGTCCGCAGCCACAATCGGCCGAGCGGCTCGCGCGCCGACTGGTCGAGATCATCGGCCGTCCGCCGCCGCTGGAGAGCCAGTCGATCCATATCGGCGTCTCCGTCGGCATCGCGATCGCGCCCGACCACGGTCTCGACGCCGACGAGCTGATGAAATGCGCCGACCTCGCGCTGTACCAGGCCAAGGCCAAGGGCCGCGGCGCCTATCAGCTGTTCGAGCCCGAAATGGAGGAAGAGGCGCGCAGCCGGCACGCGCTGGAACATGATCTGCGCGGCGCGCTGGAGGCCAGCGAATTTCATCTGGTGTTCCAGCCGCAGGTGCTGCTCGACACGTCCGAGCTCACCGGGTTCGAGGCGCTGCTGCGCTGGAAACATCCCTCGCGCGGCCTGGTCTCGCCGGCCGAGTTCATTCCGATCGCCGAGGAGACCGGCCTGATCGTTCCGATCGGCGAATGGGTACTGCGCACCGCCTGCGCGACCGCGGCGTCCTGGCCCGACGTCACCATCGCGGTCAACCTGTCCCCGGTGCAGTTTCGCTCGCGCGGGCTGGTGGCGATGGTCACGAGCGCGCTCGCCGAGGCCGGCCTGCCGCCGCAGCGGCTCGAGCTCGAGGTTACCGAGACCGCGCTGCTCGACGACAGCGAGGCGACGATCGCGATTCTGCACCAGCTCCGTTCGCTCGGAGTGCGCGTCAGCCTCGACGATTTCGGCGTCGGCTATTCCTCGCTCAGCTATTTGCGCAAATTTCCATTCGACCGCATCAAGATAGACCGTTCCTTCGTCGGCACGCTCGGCGAAAGCCCGGAAAGCATCGCCATTGTCCGCACCATCGCGAGCCTCGGCTCGGTGCTCGGCGTCGAGACCACGGCGGAGGGCGTCGAGACGATCGAGCAGCTCGACTTCGTGCGTGAATGCGGCTGCACCGCAGTGCAGGGATATTATTTCGGCAGGCCGTGCCCGGCGGCCGAGGTCGTCCACACGATCGAGCGGCTCAACGCGGTCCGGCGCGTTGCGTAAGAACTTTACCCGCCCCTGCGCGCTGCGCTCCGCGCCAGATTCCGCCATGTGAGTGCAGATATTGAAGCTGCCCTACAACGCCGCTGTTGCCGGCGCTCCGCAAAAAGCGCGAGCTGGTGAGGCGGTCAAAGGCGTATTGACGCCGTGTGCACCCACTTCTTCAGCGGAGGGCAAGCCGTGGCTCGGCGACGCGGATTGCCCGGTCATCCAGCGGCTGGGCACAGTCGGCCGCGCGGCGTGAGCGCAGAGCGTGATCAATCCTCGCCGGTTCCTTCGAGCCGATCGCGCAGAGCGTTAAGCACACGGTGCGCGATTTCGATCTCATTGACCGAGAAGCCGTGCGACAGGCCATTGACCCATGGGACCTGCAACCGGCCCGCGGCATCGTAGATCTGCCTGCCCCTGTCGGTGAGCACCACAAGCTGCGCCCGGCGATGATGCGGGTTGGCCTCGAACACGACGAGACCATCGCGCTCAAGGTCGTTGACGATACGTTGCACGTTCTGGCGATTGGCGCCCAGATTGCGCGCCAACCAGGCGACCGGCTCCGGGCGGTCAGCATCGATGATCGCCCCAAGGATCTGCCAGCGCGCACTGGTGAGACCGAGCGACGCCACCAGCCGATCGCCAGCGGTCAGGAGAAGGCCGTTAGCCCGGAACAGGTCGAGGATCAGGCTTGTCAGCGCCTCGCCCGCCGGGGTGCGCTTGCTCTTGCTCATTTGTCACGATCATTCTCTATTGACATGATGATGTCAATAGTCTATGTCCTGGATTGTCAAATTAACATGATGATACCAAATCGAACGGAGCGATGCCATGCCCCAGATGCGCCCCCTCGATCCGGCCTTTCCGATTGACCGTCAGATCGCGCTCGATGCCGGCCCCGTGGTGCTGGTGAATCTGTTCACGCTCGATGCGGCCGACGAACAGGGCTTCCTGAAGAGCTGGCAGGATGATGCCGCCTTCATGAAGCGGCAACCGGGTTTCATATCAACTCAGCTTCACCGCGCCGTCGGCGACAACCCGACCTATCTCAATTACGCAGTGTGGGAATCCAACGCGCATTTCCGCGCGGCCTTCGCTCACCCGGAATTCCGGGCCAAGATTGCAGTCTATCCCGCATCCGCCGTCGCGAGCCCGCATCTGTTTCAGAAGGTCGCGGTGCCCGGCATCTGCGTAGCGTAGCTGCAGATCCCAAGGCGGTTACCCCGCCGCCGGCAACGCGCTGTCCGGCGGAGCGCCCCAGGGGCGCTCGGCCGAGGCGAGCCCGATCAGGCGTCCCTGAATGTAGTCGCAACCCCAGTCGCGCAGCATGTTGGCGGCTTCCTCGTCCTGCACCCATTCGGCAACCGTCTTGATGTCGAGGCGGCGGGCGAGATCGATCAGGGTCTGCACGAAAGCACGGTCGTCGGGGGAGCGGGTGATATTCTGCACGAACGCGCCGTCGATCTTGACAATGTCCACGCCCAGCTTGCGCAAATTCCGGAACGAGGTGTAACCGGCGCCGAAATCGTCGATCGCGATGCGGCTGCCGAAATTCTTCAGCCGCGTGACGAAACCGCGGACGTCGTCGATGTCCTGGATCGCAACCGTCTCGGTGATCTCGACGATGAGCCGCTCGGCGACGCCGGGATGGGCGCGCATGAGCGACTCAATTCCCGCCCACCAGTCCGGATCCATGGTCGTATCCGGCGAGATGTTGAGGCTGAGCCGAATGTCAGGCGCGGCGGCGAGCTCGGCGACGACGAGCTCGAGCACACGGTGATCGACCAGGCGGATGAGGCCGAGCCGCTCGGCCACCGGCACGATGTCGGGCGCGAGCAGCACCTGGCCGTCGCCCTGATCCATCCGCACCAGACATTCGTGGAACGCGCCCTCGCGCGAGGCGGCCGACACCACCGGCTCATAGGCGAGCCTGATGCGGCGTTCGTTCAGCGCGGTGACAATCTCGTCGGTGACGCGGATGTTGACGCGGCGTTGCGCGTCGCGCTCGGCATTCGGCCGCCACGCGGCGAACGAGCCGGAGCGGCGACGCTTGGCGGCGTCGAGCGTCTCATGGGCGCGATTGACCGCCTCATCGGTGCTGCGGGCATAACGCGGCAGGCTGACCGCGCCGATTGAGGCGGTGACCGACACCGGGCCGGACTTGGTCGGCACCACCTCGTCGCGAATGCCGGCGAGAAAGCGCTCGGCCGCGACGTTCATGTCGTCGACGGTGCAGTTCTTCAGGATCAGGCCGAACTTGTTGCCGGAGAAGCGCCCGAGCACATCGCCGCCGCGCAGCCGCGTGCGGATACGCTTTGCCACGTCGAGGATCACGGCATCCGCAACATCGAAGCCGAAGGCGTCGTTGACACGCGCGAGATGGTCGATGCCGACCAGCATGAAGGCTGCGGTCGAGCGGAAGCGCGTCGTCTCCTCGATCGCCTCGGCCAGCGCCGCGATCAGATGGGAACGGTTGAGTTCGCCGGTCAGGGGATCGAGCCGGGCGAGCCTTGTCAGCTCCTCCTCGCGGGCGTGGCGCTCGTTGTTGATGCGGACGGAGCCGATCGCGCGCACCGGGCGGCCATCGGGACCGGCGAACCAGCGGCCGGTCTCCTCGATCCAGACCACGGGATCTGACGCGCTCATGCGCACGCCGTATTCGACCCGATAGGGCGTGCCGTCAGCGCCGTGCACGGCGGAGCTCTGCGCCAACGCGGCGGTCCGCAGCGATTGCGCGGGCTCGATCAGCTTGGCGAACTCGGCACCGGTGGCAAGCCGCTCGGCGGGGATGCCGGGGAAGACGGCGCCGACCTGCTCGCCCCAAACTATGGCGTCGCTGGTGAGATCCCAGGCGAACACGGCTTGGCCAAGGGCGGCCAGAATTTCGGAGGCCTGCGGCAGTGCGGGGGTCAAAATCGCCTCGATTCGGGACATCAGGAGGTCCTGAGCCGGCACAGGATAGAGCCAGATTCGCCCCCGACCCTAGGCAAAGTTGATAAACAATTTGGAAACCACATTTTGCAGGCTCCCGGAACCAAACCGGCCCGGCCGGCATAGGCTTTGCGAGTACATGACACGCACCGGCGCCAGCGTCCCGAAACGCGACAGGTTCTGCCGGATCAACGGTGATTGCGATGTTGAGTACTGATCGATCGGACGGGATGGAAAGCGGCGCGGGCACGGCCCTGGTGCCGCTGATGCCGACACTTGCGTGGGCCCACAAGGCGCCACTGCCCCGTCCGGATTCGAGCTTCGTCACCCAGCTCATCGCCAACGCCGAGCACCTGCCCCAGGCCAGCCAGCTCCGCCGCGCTTCTTCCGAGGATGTGCAGGTAGCCTATGGCAGCAGGCGCCCGCTGCAAACCGTCAGCGCCCGCACGCGGCAGGTGGCTTGAGGTTGATCAGCGCGGCGCGTCGGGAGACGAGGGCGTACCGTTGCCCGGCTGCAAATGCGGCGAGGGGATTTCCGGCGACGGCGGGATGCTCTGCACAGGCTTCGGCGCGGGATGATCCATCAGCACGGATTCGGCGACCGATTGCGCCGAGGGCGCGGGTGGCGCCGCCGGTGACTGCGGCACAGCGACCGGCTCGAACTTGGGCTCGAAGGTTGCTTCATCGGCCGGCACCTCGACCTGACGCTTGGCCTTGCGCGGCGCCGCCTCGGCAACATAGGTCGCGCGGCGACGCGTGCGCTGGGCGATGCCGCCGAGGAAATCGGCCATCGCGAGCAGCACCAGGAGGAAATAAGTGGAGTTGCCGAATTTGGGCCACATCACGAATTCGGCTGCTGCCGCGCCGAACACGATCAGCGACAGCAAATGATCCATCAGGAATTTCGAGCCTGGTCGCGCGCCTTTGACCACTTCAAGCAGCAGCAGCACGACGCCGAGCGCCAGCATCACATCGGCGAGCGTGACCGGCCAGGTCTCGCCTGACATCATCGGCACATTGAACAGCACATCCGTGAAGGACACGGTGGGCATCAGGAAGGCGATGATGTTGTAGACCGCGAGCGGGATCAGAAGCAGCGGGAAACCGACCATCGGCAAAATGCCTTCTCGATCAAGATGTCCAGGCAGGACAATGCGGCGGCGAAGCGTTTGCTCCGCCGCCGTCACCGTCATATCTCATGGGTTGGCCGAAATCAGGCAGGCTCAATCATCCTGCCTGAGAAAGAATCCTGCCTTCAGGACTCTTTCTTTTTCAGGACCTGCCGGCCCTTGTACATGCCGGTCTTGAGGTCGAGATGGTGCGGACGACGGAGCTCGCCGGAATCCTTGTCCTCGACATAGGTCGGCTTCTTGATCGCGTCAGCCGAGCGGCGCATGCCGCGGCGCGACGGCGAGGTTTTTCTTCTCGGAACGGCCATTTCATTACCCTCTAGGAATTGGTGTTGTCCGGGCATCGTCCGCGAGGGACGGCTCAGCACCCGCAATAGGAGGCGAGCTGAATGCCGATCAAGGCCGGGCTTATAGAGGAAGGCTGGCCGCAAAGCTAGGCTTTTGGACCGGAAAATGCGCCCGAAAACGACCCAAAATCAGCGACTTTCCCGCCAGCAGGTCGACAGCGAGCTGGCCTGCGCCCGCGCCACATAGGTCCCGGCCAACCGCCGGACGCCCGGGCCGGGGGTTCTGGCACTGCGTTTGACCGGATTGGGCAGGGTCGAGACCAGCAGCGCCGCTTCCCGGGGGGACAGGCTGGCGGCCGATTTGCCGAAGGCATAGGCGCTGCCCGCCTCCACCCCAAACTGGCCCTGAGGGCCGAGCTCGGCGATGTTGAGGTAAATCTCCAGAATCCGCGGCTTGGGCAGGACGAGGTCAATCCACAGCGCCAGCGGGAATTCCAGCGCCTTGCGGACGAAGTCCCGCCCCTGCCAGAGGAACAGGTTCTTGGCCACCTGCTGGGTGATGGTGGAGGCGCCCCGGAACGGCGTGCCGTCCTCCTGGGCATCGTCGATGGCCTCGCGCAGCGCGCCCCAGTCGATGCCGTGATGCTTGCAGAAATGGGCATCCTCGGCCGCCACCACCGCGCGCGGCAAATAGGGCGACATCGCCGCCAGATCGATCCATTCCCGTTGCATCGGCGCGCCCCGGAGCGAGCGCCAGGCCATCAGCGTCGAAACGGGGTGGCCGGTGCGGTAGAACGGCGCGATCACATAGGGCGCGAGAGCTGCGACCGCGAGCATCACCAGCAGGATTTTGACGATGCGCAAATCGACCTTTCCGGCGCAAAATGAAACGCGGCTGTGGGCTGGGCCATTAAGTCTGTGATAATTCGGGCCTTTTCCAGCACTTTTTAGGCCTTCCAAACGATTGACTGAGGCGGGCTCATAAAGGATTGTCCCGCCGAATTTTAGTTCTGGAGCCCTTCTTGATGACCGGCACGTCCCCGTCAGATTTCGCCAAACGTCTGGACAAGACCGCTGATGATACCGAAGCCCTGCTCGGGCGTTTGCTGGCGGACGACATCCTGCCCGATGAGATCGCGCGGCCCAAGCGACTGATGGACGCAATGCGCTATTCGAGCCTCAACGGCGGCAAGCGCCTGCGGCCCTTCCTGGTGGTCGAGAGCGCGGCCGTGTTCGGCGTTCCCCGCGAGGCCGCGCTGCTGGCCGGTGCCGCGCTCGAATGCATCCACTGCTATTCGCTGATCCACGACGACCTGCCGGCGATGGACAATTCGGACCTGCGCCGCGGCCGTCCCACCCTGCACAAGAAGACCGACGATGCGACCGCGATCCTCGCCGGCGACGGCCTGTTGACGCTCGCCTTCGACATCATTACCCGCGACGAGATCCACGGCGACGCCAACGTGCGGCTGCTGCTGACACGCGCGCTGGCGCGCTGCGCCGGCATCGGCGGCATGGTCGGCGGCCAAATGCTCGATCTCGCCGGCGAAGGTCGGTTCGGCGACCGCGAGCCGGTCGATGTCGCGCGCCTCCAGCAGATGAAGACCGGCGCGCTGCTGCGCTATGGCTGTATTGCCGGCGCAATCCTCGGACAGGCGACGCCTGCGGAATATCAGGCGCTCGACGATTACGGCCGCGCGCTCGGCGAAGCCTTCCAGATCGCCGACGATCTGCTCGACGTCGAGGGCGACGCGGCAGCGCTCGGCAAGCCCTCGGGGCAGGACGCGGCGATGGGCAAGACCACCTTCGTGACCCAGCTCGGCATCGAAGGCGCCAAGCAGCGCGTGCGCGACCTGCTGGCGCGGGCCGACAGCGCGGTCTCGATCTTCGGCGATCGCGCCGCCGTGCTGCAAGCCGCCGCGCGCTTCGTCGCCGAGCGGAAGAACTGAGGCAAGGATAGAATTTTCACCTTGCCCCGCTTGCGGGGAGAGGTCGACATTCAAGCGGAGCTTGAATGTCGGGTGAGGGGGATTCTCCTCGAGCTCAACTCTCACCGTCCTCGCGGAGACTCCCCGTCACCCCAACCCTCTCCCCGCAAGCGGGGCGAGGGAGCGGACCGCCGCTGCGGCGGCAACGAGAATTTAGCGAGAGGCCGTAGCCGTCATGGCCACCGACAAGGAAGATCCCGCCCTCGCTCGCTTCCGACGCATGTCGCGGCCGATGCGCGTACTCTACGCGCGGCCGCGAACATTCATCTCACTCGCTGTCGGCATCCTCGTCTGCCTGCTTTTGCCGGGCTCACTCCGACTGACGACGCGGCTCGTGCTCGGCTGGAACGCGCTGATCGCGGTCTATCTGATGCTGGTCTACGCAATGATGCTGTGCAACGATCATCAGCACATCCGCCGCGCTGCCGCGATGCAGGACGACGGCCGTTTCGTCATTCTGCTGGTGACGGCCGTGGGCGCGTTCGCCAGCATCGCGGCGATCGTCGCCGAGCTCGGCACGCATCGCGGCGCGGCGGAGCTGACCATCGCGATCACCACCATCGCACTGTCCTGGGCCGCAGTTCACACGACATTCGCGCTGCACTACGCGCATGACTATTACCGTCACGCCGAGCCCGGCGGGTTGCAGTTCCCGAGCGGCGACAAAGAAGACCACGCCGATTATTGGGACTTCGTGTATTTCTCGTTCGTGATCGGCATGACTGCGCAGGTCTCCGACGTCGGCATCACCGACAAGACCATCCGCCGCACCGCCACCGCGCACGGGATCGTGTCTTTCATCTACAACACCGCATTGCTGGCGCTGACGGTGAACATCGCCGCGAGTGCGATTGCGACATAGCTGTCGTCCCGGCCTAGTGCGCAATTGCGCACGGGCGGGTTCCCCCTAGCCATCCCCGATGTGCCCGCGATATTGCGGCAGATTGTCCGTAATTTCGTACCACGGCGCCTTGGAGCCCACGAAAATATGGGCACTTGGCCGAATCGAGGGGGCGTCGATCAGAGTTCCCATGGCGACATGGACCCATTTTCCTTCCCGCACCCGGGAATAGAGCAGCGAGCCGCAGCGCGCGCAGTGCGCGTCATGGGTGACGTCGTCCCCGAAAAGGGTGCGCTGGTCCTCGCCATGGACGACGCGGAGCTTGCTCTGCTCGATCCCGGCGAACGGTTTGAAGGCGGAGCCTGTGGTGCGGCGGCAGTTCGAGCAGTGGCAGTTCATCGCGTAGGCGAATTCGTCCGCCACCTCAAAGCGCACGGCGCGGCAGCAGCATTCGCCGGCAAGGATGCGAGCGTTAGAATTTTCTGATCCGGTCATCACTGATGCCCTCGCGCGAATGGCGGGAGACACCCATAGCGCAATTTGGTGTGTAAGACTAAGTTTCCCCTCGAGCCATCATTCAAAGGAATGACCCATGAGCCAGAATCGTTCGAGCGTCGAAGCCGTCGTGCAAAGCTATTTTGACGGATTGTACGAGGGCGACGCGGAAAAACTCGGCGCCATCTTTCACCCCTCGGCTGATTTGCGCTGGGTCGAGAAGGGCGAATTGCAGGTGCTGACCGTGCCCGACTGGCTCGAGCGCGTGCGCAAGCGCGCTTCCGCCAAGGCCGAAGGCAAGCCGCGCGAGGATTTCATCGTCACCATCGACCGTTCGGATGACAAGACCGCCTTCATCAAGGTCAAGTGCCAACTGCCGCCGCGCTATTTCACCGACTATTTGGTCGCGATGAAGCTCGGCGACGGCTGGCAGATCGTGTCGAAGTCGTACCGGTATGATCTGAAAGAGTGAGGAGGGCTTCCGCCGCTCGCCGCGTCTCACTGTTCAGAACGCCCTGTCCACATCCTCCGTCATTGCGAGCGCAGCGAAGCAATCCAGAATCTTTCCGCGGAGACAGCCTGGATTGCTTCGCTACGCTCGCAATGACGACGTGGATAGCGTGTGCGCTACGTTTTCCCTCCGTCTCGCCTGAAGGTCCCCCATGCTCCTCGATCGTCGATCCCTGCTCGCTTCACTGTGCTGGATGGCCGCCTCTCCCGTGTTTGCCTCAGACGCGCCGCCTGAACTCGAATCCTACGAGCGCGAGAGCGGCGCGCGCGTCGGGGTCTACGCGGAAAATCTCGCCACCGGCGCAAAGCTCGCCTGGCGCGCCGACGAGCGGTTCGTGATGTGCTCGACGTTCAAGGCCTCGCTTGCAGCCTGCGTGCTGGCCCGGGTCGATCGCGGCGAGGAGCAGCTTGCGGCCGTGATCCCCTACGGCCAGGCCGACCTGCTGGAATACGCACCGGTCGCAAAGCAGAACCTCGCGGCCGGCGCGATGTCAGTCACTGAGATGTGCAAGGCGATCGTCGAGCTCAGCGACAACACCTGCGCCAATTTGCTGCTGGCACGGATCGGCGGGCCCGCCGCACTCACTGCGTTCTGGCGATCGCTCGGAGACACCACCTCGCGGCTCGACCATAACGAGCCCGCGCTGAACCGTTCGCCACCCGGCGATCCCCACGACACCACCACGCCGGCCGCGATGGCGGGCAATCTGCGGCGGCTGGTGACGCGCGAGGCACTGTCGCTTTCATCGCGCGCCCAGCTCACCGACTGGATGGTGGGCTGCAAGACCGGCGCCAACCGACTGCGCGGCGGCCTGCCCGCGAGCTGGAAGATCGGCGACAAGACCGGCAACAACGGCAAGGACGCATCTGGCGATATCGCGGTGGTCTGGCCCAGGCCCGGCGCGCCGATTCTGATCGCGGCCTATGTCCAGGGCGGCTCGCCGAGCGCGGCGCAGATCGAGGCGGTGTTCGCGCGCATCGGGCACATGGTGGCCGAGCGGCTGGCCTGACCGCACGCATTGACCTTACAGTCGCTTCCGGGTGATGACAGGCGATCATGGAAGCGACGTTTCAGATCTTTCTCATCCTGCTAGCCGTGCTGGCATGTGTGGCGCTGGCCGCACGCCGCTTCAACGTGGCGCCCGCCATTCTCCTGATGCTGGCCGGCGTCGGCCTCGCCTTCGTGCCGGGCATGCCGCCGGTCGAGCTGCCGCCGCAGCTGGTGCTGTTGATGGTGCTGCCGCCATTGATCTACTCGGCCAGCGTCGCCATGAGCTGGCGCGAGTTCCGCAAGAATCTGCGCCCCATCGTGCTGCTTGCGGTGGGGGCGGTGATGTTCACTGCGGCGATGGTGGCGACCGCCACACACTATTTGATCGGCCTGCCCTGGACCATCGGCTTCCTGCTCGGGGCCATCGTCGCGCCGCCCGACGTGGTGGCACCGCTGGCAATCGCGCGACGGCTGAACATGCCGCGCCGGATATTGGTCGTGCTGGAGGGCGAAGGGCTCGCAAATGACGCCACCGCGCTGATCCTCTATCGATTTGCGCTCGCTGCGATCATGGTCGGCCATTTCTCGCTGCCGGTCGCGGTCGGCGAGTTCTCCCTGATCGTCGCCGGCGAAATCGCCTACGGCATCGGCGTCGGCTGGCTCTCGCTGCGCGCCCGCAAATGGTCCGGGGATCCGCAGGTCGAGCTGACGCTGTCGCTGATCACCCCTTACGTCTCCTACTGGCTGCCCGAACATGTCGGCGGCTCCGGCGTGATCGCCACGGTCGCATGCGGCCTCTATGTGAGCTGGAACGGCCCGCTGCTGATCTCCTCGGCGACGCGCCTGCAAGGCATCTTCTTCTGGGACCTCGTGATCTATTTGATCGAGGGCCTGCTGTTCCTGCTCACCGGCTTCCAGATGCGCGCGCTGTACGAGAAATCGAAGGCGTTCCCGCTCGACGACATCATGATCGCGACTGCAGTGGTCGTGGTGATCATCGTCATCGCGCGCTTTGCCTGGCTGTTTCCGGCCACCTACCTGCCGCGGGTCTTGAGCAAAAGCCTGCGCGAACGCGATCCGTCGCCGCCCTGGCAATGGGCCTTCACGCTCGCCTTTACGGGTGTGCGCGGCGCAGTATCGCTCGCAGCGGCGCTGGCGCTGCCGTTCACGCTGCCGGACGGCGAGGCCTTTCCGTACCGCGACCTGATCCTGTTCGTCGCCTTCGGCGTCATCTTCATCACCCTGATCGGCGTCGGTCTTACCCTGCCGCCGGTGGTCCGTTGGCTTGGCATTGCGGATGCCGGTCATCACGAGCATGCACTCGAGCACGAGGCGGAAATTGCCGCGCGGCGTCAGGCGCTCGACGCCGCACTGAAATCGCTCGACGCGCTGACGGGAGAGAAAGCGGTCTCGGAGGAAGTGATGCGGCTGCTCCGCGCGCGTCACGAGATCCGCGCCAACCAGCTTCCGGACTCGCTCGATCCCGCCCACCACGACGTCTCCGCCGCCGGCACCGCGCTGACCCGCGAGCTGATCGCCGCCGAGCGCAAGTTCATCCACGAGCTCCTGCGCGACGGCCAGATCACCGACGAGACCAGGCGCCGGATCGAGCGCGATCTGGATCTGGAGGAAGCAAGTTTGGCGAACAGGGAGTATCGGGGGGCGCCGTTGTAGGCGCGCTGTCGTCCCGGCGAAGGCCGCCTCGTCATGGCGAGCGCAGCGAAGCAATCCAGACTGCCCCCGCGGAGAGACTCTGGATTGCTTCGCTGCGCTCGCAATGACGATTGTGGAAACGGCGGAGCACACTACCGCCTCTCGCAAAACTCCCGCATCGCCGCCGCGACGGCTGCCGCAATCAGCTCCTGCCGCTCCGGCGAGTTCATCGCCATTTCCTCGTCGCGGTTGATGATGGAGCCGGCCTCGAGCAGCACTGCGGCGCTTCGGGTCCGCGAGAGCACGACGAGTCCGTCATAGCGGTAGACGCCGACATCCTTGTCGAGCAGCTGGCGGCGGTAACGGCCCATCACCGGCAGGGTGTACTGGCTGGCATAGTGCAGGCCATGCTCCTTCAGCTCCCTGCCCAGCAGCCGGGCGAAGGCGAGGCTTGCGCCAAACCGCGGATTGCGCTCGGACACGAACAGCGAATGGCCGCCGAAGCGATCGCTGAAGAAGCTCTTGGCGCCGTCGAACTCCCATTCCTCGATCATCTTGTCCGGCACCGAGTCGTGGTGGACCGACAGGAAGAAGTCTGCATGCGCATCATTGGCGGCACCGACGCGCTTGAGCAGGCTCGCCCTCGCCTTGCCTTCCGTGACGAGCACACGGGTCGCGGCAAAGCCTCCCGACTTCAATCGCTCGCCGATGAGCTTTGCCAGATGAAGATTGAAGCCGAACTCCGGGTCATTGCGCGCGCTGGTCGCGCCCTGCGACTCGGAGGTGTGCCCCACATCGACGACGATCCGGAATTTTCGCGGCTCGCATTTTTCCGGCGCCGTCGGCCTTGCTCTGGCCTTTGTCACTTTCCGTGCAGGAACAGCATGGCCTTGATCGATCGGCGACAGCGCAAGCGTGACGAGCGAGGCGACGATTGCTGCTATGATGCCCCGCGCTGACGACAAGCTCTACTCCGCCGCTGCAATCCGGGGACGCCCGACAAAGCCCGCAATGTCGCCGAAACGCTCCAGCATCACCGCGGGCAGATCCTTAGCCTTGCTGGTGACGCAGGCCCCGGAGCGCACCGCATAGCGATTCTGATGCGCGGCCTGCGGCGGGGCCTCGCCCTGCTGGAGCGCGCGGGCGAGGTCCATCACGGTCTTGCGGAAGTGCATGATGCCAAGATCGGTCGGACCGAGATGCTCGCGGGTGCGGTCGGCGATCGGGCCCTGGCTGTCCTGCACGGCGGCATCCTCCTCGGAAACGCCCTTGATGCCGGTGTAGCTCCTGGTCTTCTGCAGCTTGCGATCAATCAGATAGTCGTTGCCCTTGTGGCGCAGCGGCACGTAATTGTCATCGACCTCCGCGATCACGCCGTTGCCGCGGTCGTAGGCCTCACGCTCGGCTTGAGTCAGCGGCCGCTCTGGATTCCACACGTAGGTGTAGATCCAGCAATTGGTGTCGGTGACCGGCACGAAACTCTGGCCAAAAATATTCTCGCCGGGCATCGCGCTCGGCGCATAGGCGTGGAACGGCATCAGGAACTGCGCGATGCGCCAATAGATGTTGTCGCCGCCGGTAAGCCGGCCGCCGGCGATGGTAAGGCCGGCGTCGTGCGGAGCGATCTTGATCACCGGGCGCGGGTCCTCGGCGATCCAACGCATGTGGTCGCTCGACATCCGCGCGATCGGGTTCACAAAATGCTTCTTGATGTCCAAAATCTCGTTCTCCTCCTTGTCGAAGGAGAGATGCGCGAAGGTGAAATGCGCGGTGTCGATCGAGCCTTCCAGCGCCTGCACCCAGTTGCAATCCTGCCATTTCTTGCTGACGTAGCGATGCGAGGCCGGCAGCAGCGCCATTTCAAGATCGGGCAACTCGGGCATAACATCGGCCGGGCCCATATAGGCCCATATCATCTCGCCCCATTCGCGCACCGGATAGGACTTGATGCGGATGAGATCCTTGGCATGGAGATCGGGATAGGAGGTCGGCATGTCGACGCATTTGCCGTCGGTATCGAACTTCCAGCCGTGATAGACGCAGCGGATGCCGCATTCCTCGTTGCGCCCGAGCCAGAGATTGGCGCCGCGATGCGGGCAATACTGGTCGATGATTCCGACGACGCCGCGCGAGTCGCGGAAGGCGAGCAGTTCCTCGCCGAGCACGACGATCTTCTTCGGTTCGCCGTCGGGCTCGGGCAGTTCTTCGGACAGCAGAACGGGAATCCAGAAGCGACGCAACAACTCGCCCATGCCAGTTCCCGGGCCGGACTCTGTCAGGAACTTGTTGTCCTCGGCGCGGAGCATGGCGGACCCTCCCCGATTTGTTTTCGGCAAGATTGGCGCGGGAGCGGGAGGACGTCAACGCGGAAAGCGGTGCGTAGGGCGCGTTAGCGAAGCGTAACCCGCCGCTTCTCGCGTCGCGGCCGAAATGGTGGATTACGCTTCGCTAACCCACCCTGTACCCTTCTGGCGTTCGTGGCGGCCGTTCGGTGTAGACTGGCCGTGCGGGCCGATCTGCCGGGAGCAGCCTTGCCCACCTGTGCCTTGAGCACCTTCGTAGGAA